>CAVQGX010000020.1:0-251879 GCA_963712115.1 uncultured delta proteobacterium
GTGCGCCCGGCAAGATTCGAACTTGCGACCTACGGATTCGTAGTCCGGCGCTCTATCCGGGCTGAGCTACGGGCGCATTTGAATAATGAGAGTGCTATCACTAACACCCATATTCTTGCATGTCAAGGCACTGATCGACTGCTTAGCGGCCCTTTTTAGTTCGCCCTCCTATTTTGCTTCCCATGATGTTTTGCCGTTATTGTCGAAGAAACCAACATATGGCTTATTGACCGGAATCATACCAACGAGCATCCTCAGGTCGCCTTGTCTGTCAAAAAAGCGCAGGGCGGGTTCAATAGGGAGAAATGGTTCTTCCCCCGGATGCCCACCAAGTATGGCCAAAGTCCTGCCGTCATCGCTCACCAAGCGGAACTCATGGGCAACCACAACCTCTTTAGCTGCAGGTTCCTCGCGAGCGAACACAGTCCTATCCCCTAAAAACTGGCTTGAAACTATTCCCCCTATAAAACCGGCAAACAAGGCGAGAACGACTATTACCGTAAGCTGTCCCCTTTTCATTCCTCATCCTCCTACTAAGTTAGGGCTAAGCCGTGTGTATTTGTTAGACTTCCCATACTATGCTCTTATTCTAACTCATAGCAACTGGTTATCGCCCCCAACCCTTTGAAATGGCAATTAGTCGAGCAGCTGGAATCCTATTTTGGGGTGTCAGTAAATGACCAGCTGCTGAGAGATCTCAAAAAATCGTAGTTGGTGAGATCATGGTGGATGGGCGTGATAGAAATATAGTCCCTCCCCAGGGCGCAAGCATCGGTGTCGTCATCTTCCTGTAAAGGCGGAGTGCTGCCGCACTGCCAATAGTAAACATTTTCCCGAGGATCCACTCTGCGTTCAAAGCTTTCCACAAAGCGGGTGACCCCCTGGCGGGTTACTCGTACACCCTTTATTTCATTCTCAGGAATAGCCGGAACATTTACGTTCAAAGAAGTATGGGGAGGGAGTCCGTATTTGTTCACCTGGTTTGCCAGCAAGCGGGCAAAGCGAGCTGCTGGCCCGAAGTTCGGATCCTTGAAGGTGTTTATAGAAATGGCAATGCTCGGCACTCCCAAAATTGCCCCCTCGGTGGCAGCGGATACAGTGCCGGAGTAGATCACGTTGATTCCCACGTTGGCTCCCAGATTTATCCCTGAGACAACCAGATCCGGCTGTTGCTCCACAAGTTCATTAATAGCCAACTTAACGCAGTCTGCGGGGGTGCCTTTCACTGCATAGCCGAAAAAAATCCCGTTCCGGTTTACAGACTTCACCAACAAGGGATCAGTGAGAGTAATGGCATGCCCCACGGCGCTTTGCTCGGTTTCAGGGGCAACTACTACCACCTCATGGTCCTTGCTGAGGTGTTTGTGTAAGACTTCTATTCCCTTTGAGTAGATGCCATCATCATTCGTAAGGAGTATCTTCATGGTTTGGCCCGTGACCTTGTATAGCCTCAGGTTCCCTCTCTTTCAAGATCGCCTTCGCTGCCTTGCTACCCAGTTGTAGCGCCTTTCGGTTTAACTCCTCGGTCCCCTTTGGAACACGCGCCAGCACAGCAGCTTCCAAAGATTTAAATGATACCACCTTAGTCAGGGTTGCAAGTGCACCCAGAGCAATTATGTTGGCTACCATTTCCCTGCCCAGTTCTTTACGAGCAATTTCAGTAAAGGGGATACAAATGGCCTTGGTGGTCGGGGTTTGGGTCACGAAAGTAGAGTCCACTACCAGGGTTCCTTCTGGCTTCAAGTCAAAGTAAAAAGAATCCGAGGATTTTTGATTCATGGCCAGCAAAAGGTCCAACCTGGTGGCCATGGGATAGTCAATCTCTTCATTGCTGATCACCACCTCGGCCTTGCTGGCCCCACCCCGAGCCTCAGGTCCATAGGACTGACTCTGGGCAACATGTTTACCTTCGTGAACTCCAGCAGCCTCAGCCAAGATAATCCCGGCCAGAATGAGTCCCTGCCCCCCTGAACCACTCAGGCAGATCTCGTAACGTTCTCCCATTTAAGTCTCCAACTCAGAGGCAATATTTAACCACAGAGAATACAGTATAGACTAAACCCTAAATCCTAGTATCTAAATCCTAAACAAATTCAAATTTCAAATTCTCCAATGACCAAAACTTCCAATTCATTGATCGATTCAATTTTGTTTTGAACATTGGAGAATTTGAAATTCGGATTTGCCCTTCGACTTGGCTCAGGGTGGTGAGCTGGTCGAACCATTTAGTGCTTCGGATTTAGGATTCAGAATTTAGCTGCAGCTATTCTGCTCTGTGACTCCTTGCGCTCTGTGGTTCAAAAGGTTTAGCTGTCAGCGGCTGATTTGTTCCTGGGCCTGTTGTCGCACTAGATCGTACTGCTCTGTGTAGATGGGAAGGTCCCTGTCCGCCAACACACCAATAGTGAACTTATCTTTGAGCTCCTCTTCGCTCAGATCCCCCGCTCTCTCGATACGGACGGCATGCTCCTTTTGCCACTTCATCATGGCCACGGCATCTCCCATCCGATTTCTGCGGCCATACTGGGTGTGACAATGAGTGATTATCTCCACCACGCCAAAGCCTCGCTTCACCAGAGCCTTTTCAATAAGCTTGTCCAGTAAACGGGCGTGGTAGACGGTACCCCGGCCCACAAAAACAGCACCGGCAGTCACCGCCAGCTCAGCAATGTTAAAAGCGTGTTCAATATTTCGGTAGGGCGCGGTTGTGGCCTTCATCCCGTAGGGGGTGGTAGGGGAGTACTGACCGCCAGTCATGCCGTAAATATTATTGTTGATTATGATGGCGGTGATGTTGATGTTACGCCGCGCTGCATGGATAAAGTGGTTGCCGCCGATGGCAGTGGCATCGCCATCACCCATAACTACAATTACTTTAAGCTCCGGTTTTGCCAGCTTGACCCCAGTAGCGAAAGTAAGTGCCCGCCCGTGGGTGGTGTGCAGAGTGTTGAAATCTACATAAACCGGCAGCCGACCGGAGCAACCGATGCCTGAAACCATGACTATCTCGTCTTTGCTGTAGCTAAGACGGTCTATGGCCCGGATCATTGCTCCAAGAACAATGCCGTTGCCACAACCTGGGCACCAGACATGGGGGAATTTCTTATCATGACGCAAGTATTTATGCACTAACTTGGTAATTTCTGCCATCTCTCTCTATTCCTTTACTAGCCATTCATAGATCTGCTGAGGAGTAATCATGCCTCCATCTATGCGATTCAAGGTTGCCACCCGGCTCATCCCCTCGTTTACCCGTTTGACCTCACGGGAAATCTGTCCCATGTTCATCTCGGGAACCAAAACCACCCTACTGTTACGGATGGTCCCCACCACATCGCGCCGTGGGAACGGAAATAGGGTAATCAGTTGGAGCAGCCCTGCCTTGATCCCCTTTTCCCTTGCATCCAGCACTGCTCTCCTGGCAGAGCGGGCCACGGAGCCGTAAGCGATGACAACAATCTCGGCATCCTCTGTTAGAAAGTGCTTCACAATCTGGATATCATGAAAATGCTGGCTTATCTTCCGGTGAATCCTCTTCATGAAAGGCTCAATTTCATCAGCCCTGGCAGTGGGGAAACCACGGATGTCATGGATAAGTCCAGTCACATGGTATCGATAACCATCGCCAAAAATTCCCATTGGGGGCACCCCCCGGCTGGTGTCCTCATAAGGAATGTACCACTCCGGCGGCATACTCGGCCTTATTCGATCCAGAACCTCTAATTCGTCGGGTTTCGGCAGTATTACTGTCTCGCGAGTGTGAGCCACCACCTCATCGGATAGCACAATGACCGGCGTACGATAACGCTCTGAGAAATTGAAAGCTTTTACAGTGATCTCAAAGGAGTCGTGCACACTAGAAGGGGCAAGGACGATTATGGGATGGTCCCCGTGGGTTCCCCAGCGGGATTGCATAACGTCTCCCTGGGAGGGATTGGTGGGAAGACCAGTTGAGGGGCCACCCCGCATGACATTAACAATCACACAAGGCACCTCGGCCACACAGGCAAAACCCAGATTCTCCTGCATGAGGGAAAATCCTGGTCCGCTTGTGGCAGTCATGGATTTTGCCCCAGCCAAGCTCGCCCCAATCACCGCTCCGAGACTGGCAATCTCATCCTCCATCTGGATAAAAGTACCTCCAACTTGGGGCAAACGATAGGCAAGTATCTCGCTAATCTCGGAGGCTGGGGTTATGGGATAGCCGGCAAAAAAACTGCAGCCAGCAGCCAAGGCTCCCTCGACAATGGCCTCGTTTCCCTGCAAGAGACGAGGTTTATTTTTTTCCTTTTTTGCCATTAGTTAAGCTCTTTTCGGGGGACGATGCCCACCATTATACCATTCATGTCGCACTTATCATTTGATGTGTCACCGCTATCGCTTACAACCTGCAATTCTGAATTACAGATGAGAAATGCGAAACGCGAAATGTTCCTGCTGCCTGGTGCCTGCTGGACACTAGGCTTCGCACACATCTTCTTCTTTCTTCTCTTTGACCTGGACAGCGAAATCAGGGCAGCGAATTTCACACCATGTGCAACCTGTGCAGAGTTCCGGTTTGCTAACCTCCGGCTCTCCTAGTTCATTAATCGAGAGAGCCCCGGCAGGGCAGAAAGCCGCACAAATACCGCAACCTTTACACCAGTCCCGATAAAACTCTACCTCAAACTTTTCTTTGGGCTCTTTTTCTTTTACCGCTGCTTTGGCTGGCGTTGTTTTCTTCTTCTTTGTGGCTTTGCCGCTTTTCGCTTTCTTTTGGCGCTTCGCTGTCATTAGAACTCCATGTGCTAGCCTAATAATAATGGGATTTGAGAATACACAATTCCAGATGCTTTTTCAAACGGTTTTCCAGCCGCTATCAGCAGCAAAGGTCCCCCAGGAAAAAGATTGACCCTGGTGAGTCTCTATTATAACATGACTTGTGATATTTAGCTCAAAGCTACGGAGGGCACGGTGAGCAGTGAGCCGTCTATGGCCTTTTATTCATACTGCTCACGGTTTACCGCTTACTGCTTACCCGGAAAGTTGGAGTTCCAATGAAAGAAATCAACATTAGCCAGATCACTACAGCGATTCGAGATCTTTGCATTAAAGCAAATACCCACCTGGGAGAAGACGTTTTAGAGGCCTTTAATAAGGCAATCGAGCTGGAAGTATCCCCTACTGGCAAGGACATTTTGGAAAAGCTGGTGGAAAACGCTCGCATTGCCCGAGAGGAAGAAATTCCCATCTGCCAGGATACCGGTTTTGCCGTTGTCTTTGTGGAGCTCGGGCAGGAAGTGCACCTGGTTGGGGGAGACCTCAAGGAGGCCATCAACGAGGGCGTACGCCAAGGCTATCAGGAAGGGTATCTCCGCAAGAGCATCTGTCATCCCTTTACTCGTAAAAACACCGGAGACAATACCCCTGCTGTCATTCACCTTGACATAGTTCCAGGTGAAAGGGTGCGCTTGATAGTCGCCCCCAAAGGGGGTGGCAGCGAAAACATGAGCCAGGTTACCATGCTGACTCCGGCTGTGGGTATGGAGGGCGTTAAGGATTTTGTAGTGCAAAGGGTCAAGGAGTCTGGTGCCAATCCCTGTCCTCCCATTATTGTGGGTGTAGGAATCGGCGGCACTTTCGAGACTGCTGCATTGTTAGCCAAGAGGGCCTTGCTCCGTCCCTTGGGAAGTCAAAATCCGAACACTGAGCTCGCATCATTAGAGGCTGAATTATACGAAGAGATAAACGCATTAGGAATTGGGCCCCAGGGCCTCGGCGGCCGAATCACTTCTCTGGCCGTACATGTGGCAATGATGGAGTCACATATCGCTAGTCTGCCCGTTGCAGTCAATATCCAATGCCACGCCGCACGACATAAAGAGATAGAGCTTTAGTTTGCATAAGGCAGTCTGGAAACAGATACCAAAATACAGATACGACGCGGCACAAGGCTAAAAGGGGAAAAAATGAGTGAGGCAATAAAATTGACCCCACCTCTGAACGATGAGGATGTGGAGGGGTTGCAGGCTGGTGACCGAGTATTGATCAGCGGCACGATCTATACAGGAAGAGATGCGGCACACAAGCGGCTTACCGATTTGGTTAAGTCTGGCGAGCCTCTGCCCATTGATATAAAAGGGCAGATTATCTATTACGTCGGACCTTCACCAGCCAAGCCTGGCATGGCAGTTGGTGCGGCTGGCCCAACCACCAGCTATCGCATGGATGCATATGCGCCTGAACTGATCCGTCTTGGCCTAAAGGGTATGATCGGTAAGGGAGCCAGGAATCAGCAGGTCAGGGATGCCATGGTGAAGTACAAGGCCCTCTACTTTGCCGCAATCGGCGGCGCCGGTGCCCTCATGGCTCAGGCCATCAAAAAGGCGGAACTCGTGGCTTACGAAGAACTAGGGCCAGAGGCCATTCGGCGTTTGGAGGTGGAGGAATTTCCAGTCATAGTAGTAAATGACGTGCAGGGGAATGATCTTTACGAAGAAGGGATAAAGAAATACGCACTTTGATCGCATAGCGTCAAAAAAAATCGAGACAGGAAATATGTCTTATCTCGTATCGCTCGTCCTCCCGTGAGTTTACCCTGAGCCTGCCGAAGGGCCCGTCTCGCAATAACGTGCCTTCAGTCTTGAGCAACTCTAGGCTCACCACTTTACTGTTATTTACCGAACCTAAACAGCTCCTTAACCGCGCTCCAGCCCATCTTGCGGCGCAGAATGCCGAGTTGGTCCTGCAAAGGGAGATGCTTGGGACACACATCCTCACATCCGAGTAGCCCCATACAGCCGAAAATTCCCTCATCAGTGCCGACGATCTCGAAGTACTCCCTTTCGCTGCGCTCGTCTCTTGGATCCATCATAAAACGAGCAATTCGGTTCATTGCCACCGCGCCAACAAAATCCTCTCGCATATTGGCAGTACCGCAGGCGGCCACACAACAGCCGCACTCTATACAACGCTCCAGTTCATAGATCTCATCGGCGAGCGCATTGTCCATTCTTTCTTCATCAGCCGTTGAATCGAAGGTTTTATCTGTATGGACCCAAGATTCTACTTTCTCACTCATGGCCCGGAACCAGGTACCAGTATCCACCGACAGATCTCCGATCAATTTAAAGATGGGAAGTGGCATCAGAGTAATCTCTTCGGGCAACTCTTTAGTCAGGGTGTGACAGGCAAGGCCGGGCCTGCCGTTGATCATCATGGCACAGGCCCCACATATGCCGGCGCGACAGCAGAAGTCGAACTGTAAAGACGGGTCCTGTTCCTCCCTAATCTGGTTTAGGGCGATGAATAGACTCATGCTCTCTGTCTCTTCCAAGTGGAAAGTATCCGTATGAGGGCTGGAATCAGGATCCTGTGGATTGTAGCGGAATATGTTGAACTTCAGCCTTCTTGCCATGTCTTTCTCCTATGATTTATCCTCTCCTATTACTTCGCCGTCACAGCTGATGATCTTGCAAACCCCGTATCCTCTCTCACCTGGGGGAAGCTCAACGTATTCGGTGGCAGGCTCATAGTCAAGAGTGGGGAGATCAGCTCCCTCTTTCCAGGTCGCTAGGGTCCGATTCCACCAATCCCGGTCATTCCTGGCCTCATAATCCTCCCGAGCGTGGCAGCCCCGGCTCTCTGTGCGTTGGAGCGCCGCGTAAGCCGTACACAGTGCTAGCTTCACCATGCCCTGGATTTTCAGAGCAAGACCAAGTTCAGGGTTGGCCCCAGCGCCGTTTGAACGAAGGCCCACTTTTTTGGCTCGCCCATAGATCTCCAGGAGATTGTCAACTGCCTTTTGCAGGTCGGCACCATTTCTGAATATTCCAACTCGCTCCATGAGTTCATCCTGCATAGCGTTGCGCACACTGTATATATCTTCAGTCCCGTTTTTACCCGTGATCAGCCGCTCGATGCGCTCTTGTTGTTTGGTCACCTCGCTTCTTATAACGGAGGTGTTGTATTGCACCTCGTAGCCCTGGAGGAACTCGACAATCTTTTCACCCACAATCTTCCCGGCAACAACTGTTTCGGCGAGAGAGTTCCCACCCAACCGGTTGAGACCGTGCATATCCCAACAAGCTGCTTCACCCGCCGAGAATAATCCCGTTAAACCATAGGCTGCTCCGTCTTTGTTGGTCCGTACTCCTGCCATGGTGTAGTGCTGGGCCGGCCGCACCGGAATCAACTGGGTGATTGGATCGATTCCCAGGAAATTATTGCAGATCTCCTCAACTTCCCTCAGCTTGGTTTTTATGTGTTTCTCACCTAGGTGGCGGATATCAAGCCAGAGGTGGTCTCCGTAAGCACTTTTAACCCCAAGGCCCCTACGGATGTGCTGGGTCATCCAACGAGAAACCACATCCCTGGACGCCAGTTCCGCCTTCTCAGGTTCGTACTCAGGCATGAACCGCTCTTCATTCACATCCAGTAGAGTGCCGCCGTCACCTCGACAGCCCTCAGTAACCAAAATGTTTGTGGGTACGATGCCGGTGGGATGAAACTGCATTGCCTCGGGGTTGCCCAAGGGAACCACTTCGGTGTCGAGGGCGATAATGGCTCCGCCGCCGTCATTGATAACAGCGTTGGTGGTCTCCCGGTAGATCCGGCCGTAGCCTCCTGTGGCAATGACTGTCGCCTTGGCCAGATATACCCTGAGTTTTCCTGTCTTCAAACATCTAGCCACTGCACCGGTGCAGGTTTCTCCGTCATGAATAAGGGCAATAGCTTCCACCCGGTCATGAACAGTGACACCTAACTGAACAACCTTGTTGTCCATAGTGTAGAGTAGAGTGTGCCCGGTCCCGTCCGAGGTATAGCAAGTTCGCCACTTTGCTGTGCCACCAAAGTCTCTTGCGGTTATGAAACCCTCTTTTTCGCTGGCTTCCACCTTCTCAAATTCTTTGCCGCCCTTGAAATAGGTGGAGCTCCCCGGGACAACCCGGTTCCATGGAATCCCCCAGAAGGCCATCTCCCGGACTGCCTCCGGCGCTCTATCAACAAATAGCCGAACAACCTCCTGGTCCGCACCCCAATCAGAGCCTTTCACCGTGTCCAGGAAGTGGACGTCCGGGCAGTCGCCATCTCCCATAGCGCAATGTCCCAAGGCAGCTTGCATGCCTCCCTGGGCTGCTGAAGAGTGAGACCGTCTGGAAGGTACAATGCTCAGACAGATGGCGTCAAAACCGGCGGAGGCAGCTTCAATGGCAACGCGCTCCCCTGCCAGTCCGGCACCTATACACAAGACGTCAGTGAATATCGTTTCCAAAGACATCCCTCCTTATACTTTTAATAAGAGGAATCGGATTAGAGTGATAAGACCAATGGCGATAAATATGGCGGTCAAATAATTTTCAAATTTCTTGAATTTCTTTCTATCTTTTCGCCGAGCAAAACCCCATTTCACTGCGATCCGGTAGAAACCTATCCCCACGTGCAACTCCACCATAGGTAACAAAATTAAGTAGAACACCAGCCAGAAACCGCCCTGAATTCGCCCGGCACTCTTTGCCGCTGTTATAGGTAGATCGGTGAGTACCGTCCACATGTGGATGGATCCCATGATGAGAATGATCATGGCGGTTGTGGCCTGGACCAGCCAAAGGTAGGTGTCAGTATGGCGCAGCTGGCGGCTGAGCTTCCAGATGGTACTCTGTTGCTCCGCCCGAAAGGGGACCTTACGGGCTGCCAGGATAAAGTGGAGGAGAAAAATGCAACCAACCATGGGGCCACCCACCTGGGCCATGTAGGTCTCCTCTAGGAATGCGGCTAAAGCATTCATCACACCCGCACCCAAGTTTACACTTGCCACCAAAATCATGTGACTCCACATAAATAGTACTAAGGCCACACCTGTTAGCATCTGCAACCAGTCAAGGTAGGCTGAAGTCCTACTTGGTGATCGGACATAGGTGGTTGTGTTCACCGCCATGTTAACCCCCTATTATAAAAGTCTGGAAATTTCTACAAACAATTGAACATAAAAGGTTTGCCGTAGCTGCTACTTTATAACTCGTTTTTGAAATAATGGAAACTGGCAACCCGCTTGTCGAAGATACCGCCTGCGGTGCGGCGAAGCTCTGAGCCTCCGGCCCGGAGGGCGCAGCGCAGCAAGGGCGAATGACCAGGATTCCAACATTCTCCGCCTGAGGCGGATGAGCGAAGCGAACTAATATAATCTTATCTAGTTACGGAAGGATTTCAAGTTGCCAGAAACTGAATTCCTCAAGGCAAAAAGAGTGTCTCAGGATCTACTGGATAGTGAAAATTTGAACATTACAAGAAAAAAATACTAACCTCCCCGAAGGGTGTTGTCAAGGTGAAGTTCTAACAGGAGTTTCCCCAAAAATGAGTGGATCATTCTTGCAACCTCTGTTCAAGAGCCAGTTTACCTCTGGTGTGCAAATGAAAGCGGCCTTGCTGATGTCTCTTCTGTCGTTCCAGGGCTCACGGTCTGGCCACTTCTAGCCCAGTTGGGGCCGGGGGAAGGCGCCCCCTCCCTCTGTTCCCGCCTTCGCAATGCTTCGGCGGGCCAGGGGCTCCCCCAGCCACAGCCGGGGAAGTGGCACAGACCTTTCGCAGTCACTCAGAATAGACACCAGCAAAGGCCAAAAGGGGAAACTGCCAAACAACGAGCATCTGAGCAACCTTTCTTTACGAATCTCAGCCTCGATGGGGCCTGCATGAAGATGTGGTGCTTACTCAACAGGGACTCTGCCAATAGATGGCGCGAATATGATCGTTGTGGAGTAGCTTCCCCGTGGCCCAAGTCACAGGAATATTTTTGGGGAAACTCCTGGAACTTCAAAGGATGAAGTTAAAAAATTGTTGGTAGAATTAGTTGATAGCTGCGGAAAATCTGGGAAAGAAAGGTGTAGTTTACAATTTTTGCAGCAATTGGGAGAAAATCGCAGATTTAACATATTTCTTTCTTAAGGTTATATTGTTGATAAGGCATCTATGTTAACGATATCTGTTCTATTTCAAATAACGAAAAAATCCTGGCGATCTTAGGAGCTTAGAAAATAAAGGATTAAATTGCTAAGAGTTACAAAAAGTTAGTGTGTGTTGATAACAGAAGGTAAAGAGATTGCTTTTTCCTCCTAACCGAGATTGACAGAATATATGAGGGTAATTTATCTTAACTAAAATCTAGGCGCAGTATACATACCTAGCACCCAAGATTTCCCTTTTCACACCAGCCACAACAAGAGACCATGGATCAGTTTACATTGCCACTCGAAGAGTCTCTGGAACTCAAGCAAGCCGTGGAGATTAACAATGCCTTGGCTGTAATACTTGGGAACGCCCAGTTGCTTTTGCTCAAGAACACAGTGGCCCCAGAAGATAGAGCCAAGCTGAAAGCCATTGAGCAGAGTTCTTTCAGGATTCAGGGTCTTGTGGAGCGTATGCTGCAATCAACAAGAACTACTACCGTTCTTAACTCCACCCCACCTTAACCCCCACGTTTTTCAATTGCCTTAACCTTACCTTATGTTATATTTTTGGACTGTTCGCCCCCGTCCATACTGTGCGGAAAAGGATCTATTATTGGCTCGCATTGATGACTATAGAGAAGCCTTTCGGCTGGCCTGCCAGGAGCTTGCAACGGTAAACTTACACCGTATTTGTTCGCTGAGCGGTGCTGTCTGCATTGAGGACAAAAACGGTAATCCGGCCATCAGCATACCTTTTATAAACCAAGATCATCTGATCCTTTTTGAGCCTGAAGTTGATGTGACTCTTCAAGGCAACGGTGAGCCGGTACCCATACCAGAAAAAATCCTTATTCTGCACTATCTGCTCACAGCCCGGGGAGAATCCTTGCAGCAAAACCCCATAACCTTCCGACAAGTGCCGGAAGGACCTTTCTATTACTCGGCTTTTATTAAAAGGGCTCTAGATCCATTGGCCCAGACTTTCGGTGGTGAGCCTCAGGGACTTCTTGACTGCGGCTATCAACTTGGGGCTGTTCCGGATGAATTAGGCGATGCCTCTATCACCCTAAAGCCACTGCCCCGTGTTCCGGTTACCTTTGTTATCTGGGGTGGGGATGATGAACTCCCCCCACAAGCTAACATCCTCTTTGACGAGTCCATAGTCAGCTACCTCCCCACCGAGGACATAGCAGTGCTGAGCAGCATGATCGTCTATCGACTTATCAGGATCAAACAGAGACAGGGTCGCGGCTAATCCCGGGAGTTGCTAACGACAGAGAGCAGCTAGAGAATAAGTCGGAAATCCTAAGGACGAAAAGAAATTGAGGAATTAGGGTATTGGGGAATTCACAATCAAGAAAGCCTTGGAGATTGCCATGTCTCAGTCCCATAATCCCAAAATTCCTGAATCCCTGAATTCCCGAATTTTTTGGATTTCGAATTTGGTGGCGAAGACACTGCTCTGTGGTTTATCCTACCCTGAGTGGTAGCTTTGACTTGGATAGGAGCATGTATGAAAATTGCTATAAGTGGCAAAGGTGGTGTGGGCAAGACGACTTTGTCAGCTTTCCTCTGCAGATGGTTTGGAGATCAAGGCCATAAGGTACTTGCCATTGATGCCGATCCAGCCACCAATCTTGGGACGGCCTTAGCCTTTCCCGGTGCCGATTCACTTCCACCCATCACAGAAATGAAGGAGCTTATTGCTGAACGTACTGGAACCAAGCCAGGAAGCATGGGAGGTTTTTTCAAGCTAAATCCCAAAGTTGATGATTTACCTGAAAAGATCGCCATCTCAGATGGTAATATCAGGTTGATGATTATGGGTGGAGTTCAGCAAGGGGGAACGGGCTGCCTCTGCCCTGAGAATGCCCTGCTAAAAACCCTTGTGGCCCACCTGATCCTCGGTCGGAACGAGGTTGTGGTAATGGACATGGCCGCCGGTTTGGAGCATTTGGGTCGCGGCACTGCTCAAGCTGTTGACCGTCTCATTATTGTGGTGGAGCCAGGCCGCCGGTCCATTGACGTGGCTCAGCGAATCAGAACTCTCGCTGGAGATATTGGTCTGAAAACCCTCTATCTTGTGGGCAACAAGGTCCGCGGTTCCGGAGATCGTGAGTTTCTCCAGGAAGCCTTGCAAGGATTCCCATTCATCGGGTTCATTCCTTATGATGGCAAAATAATTGAAGCTGACCTCAAAGGAGAGTTCGCCGCCGATGTGAGCGACGAAACTAGGGCGGCTCTGGAGCAAATCGCCGCCAAAATAACCGCTGGTGATGTAAGTTGAACTGTCAAAACCCTCAGCTTAGAAATGCGAGATAACCATGTTAAAAGGCAGAGACATCCCGCAGCAACTCTGGCTACCCTCCAGGTCGGGAGAGCAAAGACTGAGCGATATCCAAAACACTAGGGATCACCGCAACATTAACATCGACAAAGTGGGCGTCAAAAACATCCGCTATCCTATTACCGTCTTGGATCGCACCCACGGTCGTCAACAGACGGTGGCCAATATCAACATGTATGTGAATCTTCCCAAAGAGTTCAAGGGAACCCACATGAGTCGTTTCATCGAAATACTCAATGAGTATCATGGGGAGATACACATCCGCAACTTCGCCACTATTCTAGAGACTATGAAGAACCGGCTGCAAGCGGAATCAGCTCATCTGGAAATTACCTTCCCCTATTTTATTGAGAAGAAATCTCCTGTTTCGAGTGCCTCGGGGCTAATGGAGTATGGCTGCCGCTTGAGGGGATCTCTGAGCGCGGAGGATGGACACGACCTGGTTGCCGAGATCAGCGTCCCTATTACCACAGTTTGTCCCTGTTCCAAAGAAATTAGCGATTTTGGCGCCCATAATCAACGCGGGGTGGTGCGGCTGGCGGTGCGTTTCAAACGATTTGTCTGGCTTGAAGAACTTATCCAGGTTGTGGAAGCTGAGGCATCGTGCGATGTCTACTCTGTTTTAAAACGGCCAGACGAAAAGTACGTCACAGAGAAAGCTCACGATAACCCCAAATTCGTTGAAGACGTGGTTCGAGACATTGCCTCCAGGCTGGAAGAAGATCCCAATATAACCTGGTATTCCGTGGACTCGGAAAACTTCGAATCCATCCACAATCACAGTGCCTACGCTTTTGTTGAACGGTATAAGGAAGAAATCTCCCAGGTGGAGGATTAGGAGAAGGAATAATGCGGTCTTGCCCGGATATTTCATGAATTGCTGTCGCGAGACCGCGAAGATGGGCGTGCCACCTGGCACCCGCAGGGTGTTGGTTCCGAGGCGTACCTGAATGGTACGTCGCAGGAGCCGACACCTGAGGACGCCAGGAAGGACGGCCATATCCGTGGTCGCAGCAGGCGATTCATGAAATATCCGGGCAAGGCCGCATTACGGTGCCTCCTTCAGTTCCTGGACCTTTTCAAAAAGTTTCTGGGCCCTGAGAAGATAGCTTTGCACCTGCTTGTAGTTCGGATCGACTTTGCTCACCAACTGCCACTGCTCGATGGCCTCTTTTAGCCTTTCCTCTTCAAAATGCTCAATTCCCTTGAGGTAGTGCACCTCTTTATAAGCATCTTCCGCCCGTCTGATATACTCTTTGCAGGCAGTCCACTCGTCGTCATAACTCAAGGCTTCATAAAAGTGGTCCCTGGCCTTTAGGTATTCAGCCCGGTTGAAAAAAACCTCCCCCTGGCGGTAATGGGCCCAGGCCATATACTCTTGGACTTTTTTCCTCGAGGGATCAGTGTTCAAGACTTTCTGGAATTCATGGAGCGCTGCAAGATACTGTCCCTCCTCCAGCAAAGTCACTCCTTGTTCTTGATAAATTGCCACCGGGTCATAATCCATCTCTTGCTCTGAAGCCAGCGAGGGATCTTCCCCAGACTTTTCGCCACCTTCTTGGTCCACCGCATAGGTGGTATCTTCTTGCAGTGGTGGTTCTGAGGATTGCTTCTCCTCGAGATCGCTGAAAAGCACCCCTTGGGTCTCCGGGATTATTAACTTCATGCCCGTGTAAAGCTTGGTTGCATCTTCCAGGTCGTTTACACGAGCAATGATCTCGAATTTACTCTGATCTCCATAATACTTCTCAGCTATAGCCGTGAGATACTCACCCTGCTTTACCTCGTGCACCACATAGCGACCAAAGGGTGGCGGTGGGGCGGGCTTTAGTAATTCCACCACCTCTGGAAAATCGGGCCTCAGCCGCAAAGCCACGAGGAATTCATGCCGGGCATTGGCGTATTTTCCCTGCTCATGGTAATCGAGACCCCTCTGGTAGTGTTTTTCAGCATCCTTACGGAGAGACTCTTGAAGCCCTTCCTTCTTGGCAACAATAACCGCCAGAGAAGCTTCGTAGAACTGCAAGGCCTTTTGTGGCTGGCCCTTGCGCTCGTATTCCAGGGCTCGCTCCAGCAAAACCCTTTCCAACCGCACCTCGGGCGGCTCCTTAGCTTCGGGCTTTTTTCTCAAAGCAGCACAGCCGCCCAGGCTAAGCGTCAGAATGGCCAGACAAAATAGAAGTTGGACCAACCTGTATTTCATTGCAGGTTTGCTCCACGAAAAAACTTCACCAGCTGCTCAAATGAGTGTCCTGTCATAGGATTCATTACCTGATTCCTCCCCACCTTGAAAGGGTTGGCAAAGAAGGGGGTTATCCCGCGGGTCACGGTCACTCCGCCCCGATAACCGGCCTCAAGTGCCATGGAGACGACCAGATTGTTCCAGCGCCCGTAAGGATAGGCCAACCAGACTGGATTTTGCCCTAAATGCTTTTGAATGAGCTCACGAGGGACCTGTAATTCTCGCTCGATCCTCTGGAGATACTTGGCCTGACTCTCCCCTTTGCGCTTGAGAGTGAGATCAGCATGAGTGATGGTGTGAGCTTCTACTTCAAAGCCTGCTTGCGCCAGCTCCCTTAACTGCTCCCAGGTCAAAGCATTCGGGCTGTTGTCAATAAAATCAGTATAGATGAACAGGGTCGCGGTGAAATTGTGTTTCTTTAGTATGGGGTATGCTAGGTCGTACACCGACCGATAGCCGTCGTCTATGGTTATGGCCACAGCTTTGCGGGGCAGAGGCTCTTGATAGTCAATGAACTTCAACAATTCTTTCATGTTGACGGCTCGATATCCTTCCTTTTTCAGAAAGGCCATCTGCCGGGCAAACTCATCTACTGGCATACAAAGGCTGTTGGTGCATTGTTCACTGAAATGGTGGTAGGTAAGGACGGAAACTACCTGATAACCATCTGCAAAAAGGCCACCGGGATTTACTGGTCGCAAGGGGATTACCAACACTTGGCCTGGCTCGAGGGCCACCAGTTCGTTTGCCTCCACGATCATCCAGACCTTGTCCGGATCTCCATAAAATCTGCGAGCAAGGTCGGTAAGGCGGTCGCCTTTCTTGACCACATAAACTGCCACTGTCTCTGCCTGGAAAAGTGCACCACCCTTCTCTTTTATGAGAGAACTTTTGTCTTCTCCGCTCCCTGGACGGAAACCACTTGCCCCCTCAGGGGTCAACCAAAGGCAGAGAAGGGTAAGCAGCAAGGCAGCTATTCTACCTGCTCCTCTTGCCTGTTTAATGCTCTTCCGCCTTCTGCTCCAGGTGTGCTCTTCGGTCGAAAACCTCATATATTTTCACTGGCTCCTTCCTGCCTTTGACCTCCATCGCTCCCCGCGACCGGAAAGTAAAGTCTGAAATATGAGCCACCTTTACATAGGTCTGCTCGCTGATAAGGATCTCATCGGGCCCGGCCAGATCAGTGAGACGAGATGCCACATTGACGTTGTCTCCAATCACTGTATATTCCATGCGTTTACTGGAACCGAGGTTTCCCGCTACCACTTCCCCGGTGTTTATGCCAACCCCGACCTGAATATGATCGGCAGTTGCTGGCAGCATCTGGTTTAATTTGGGCAAATGGTGACGCACCTCCAATGCTGCCTGCACAGCCGTCTGTGCGTGGTTGGGATCAGGCATCAAAGCCCCAAAGACCCCCATAACCGCATCGCCTACGAACTTGTCAAGATAGCCGCCATACTGAATGATGATATCGGTCACCATGGTAAAATAGGAATTAAGTAGATCCACAACCGCATCGGGATCACTTCTTTCCGCCATAGTGGTAAAACCTCGTATGTCCACAAATACAATTGTAGCCTCCAAACGGATTCCCTTCATCCATTCATCGTCTGGACTAGCTAGAATGCGTTCTACGATCTCTGGTGTTACATAGCGACCGAATGAGGTCTGAATTCTCTCTTTTAAGCGCAAGTCCTCAGCCATTCGGTTAATGGCCTTGCCCAGATCACCCAGTTCATCGTTGCGGAAAAGGCTCACCCGGTAGGCAAAATTACCCTTCCCTATCTCTTCAACCGCTCCCACTAGCCTTTGAATTGGGCGGGAAAAATAGAAGCTCAACACCATACTCATGGCAATACCAGTTATGGTGATGACAAGGGTCATCATCAGAATAAACAACTTGGCCTTGATAATACTCGCTTCGATATATTTCTTGGTCAAACAGAGATGCACTTCACCTATCTTGAGCCCCTGATACAACACAGGGGTAGAAAAAAGAAGGCGGTTTTCCTCTTTTTCCTGATAACTCCGGAGTTGCAAGCCATTTGTTTCAAATACCAGCTGGCTATCTGACGGTAGCACATAGGTACTACCCACCTGATTGATGTCACTGTGCGCCTGAATGATTCCGTTGCTGTTTAGAATAAGGGCAAAGACCACCTCTTCATTCTTGGCAATGTCCGAGACCAACTGATACAGGGGCAGCTCCGCTTCTTCCAAAAGATCTTCAGGGCTATTCCTCGCGGCATAGCTGGACATGGTGGTACCGAACTTAATCAACTGATTGGTGAACTGAATTCTTTGGCGTTTGAGAATACTAGTGCTGATGGTGGCCACGATGGCAAAAATGGCCAGTGTTGCCAGGAAAGAAAATTTGGCAAAAATAGGTATGCGTAACTTTTTGAACAAGGTCGGAGCCCCTTATCTTCATCAACTTCCGAAAAGATGCATAGCGCATAGCGCATAGCGCATAGCGAAAAAATCCAAACTCCGAAGACCTCTTTCCATGATTTAAGACCACGATGCAGTTTATATTAAGGTCCCTAAGTTGCTTACTAGTATGCGTTTTTCTTTGTCTTGTCAAACGCTCTGCGCTTTGCGCTTTGCTAGCGGATCTTAAGGGTCGCCAAAGATAACAAAGCAAGAATACCAGCAACAATCCACAATCTAATTACAACCTTGGTTTCGGCAAAACCCCTGTGCTGCAAGCTATGGTGGAGTGGTGCTCGATAAAAGATTCTTCTTCCCAGCCAGCGCACCCCGATCTTGTCTTGAATTTGTGACGTCAGCGCCTCAGTTAAAAAAAGGCCGCCTAGGAGGGGAAAAAGCAACTCTTGCTTGAGCAATACGCTTAGAACCGCCACCGTGCCCCCAATGGCAAGAGAACCAGTATCACCCATAAATATCTGGGCTGGATATGCATTATACCAGAGAAACCCCAGGCCTGCGCCAATAAAGGCGGAAACAAAAACTGCCAACTCTCCCGCTCCCCGCAGGTAGGGATATTGTAGATAGCCCGCATAGATGGTATTGCCCATGACGTAGGCAAAGACGCCTAAGACTCCAGCCACAAATATTGATGGGGTAATGGCCAAACCATCAAGTCCGTCAGTGATATTCACTGCATTGGCAACCAGTAAAAGGAAAAGAAAAATAAAGAGCCCATAGAATAGACCCAGGTCCAAGAGGGGTCGCTTAAGGAAGGGTACATACAGCTTGGTGGCAACCCCCGGTTCCACCGGAGAAAGAGGCCCCAGATAGACCAAGATGAATGCCAAGCCAAATAATCCTTGCAAGACAAGCTTAGTTACCTCTCCTAGACCTTCTTCTCCGCTGCCACGTGAACTCTTCAGCCAGTCATCCCAGAAGCCGATACCACCGAACCAGAGAAGGGTAGCGAGACTCAGGAGTAAGAAGGTATTGGTAAGATTGGACCATAGCAATATGGAGATTGTCATGGCCACAATCAACAGCACCCCACCCATTGTGGGTGTGCCAGCCTTGTCAAATGCTGACGGAATACCCGTTTCCCTTACCCGATCGAGAAAGTTGCGTCGGTGCATAGCGCGAATGAAGCGGGGACTCAAGAGAAAAACAATTAGCACCGCGGTCAATGCTGACATAATCGAGCGAAAGCTCAGATAACCCAAAAGTCTAAGAAAACCTAGTGTCTCAATCTGACTATGAAACCATTGTCCAAGGTGGTAAATCATTTTTTTTCCCCATTATCTGGTAGGACAGTAAATGTCTCACTGTCTCGCAATCCCTTGGGATGTGTAACCATACGTCAGTGGTCCGTTTTGGCTCACTGCCTTCGCCGCATAGCGCCAGGCGCAGAGCGCATAGCGTCTTGTCACCATCTAATAATAACCCGCTTTGCGCTATGCTCTATGCGCTAAGCGTCTTTAGCAATGGACTCGATATTGTGCGACCTCGGCTTAGTACCTCTGCTCCTGATCGTCCTCCCCCCGGCAAATTGCGTGGAGTCTACGGTAGGTCTCTTTAATGTCGAAGTAGGAGCGGAAATCTGTGGTTGTAATAATAAACCGCGAAATCTCATTGAGAAGCCAATCCAAATCTAGAACTATACCCCTTTTCGCCAACATTGTGACAGCCCTCAGAGCCGCCTCGCGGACCTGCCAGTAGTGGTGTTCCTTCAAACCCAGCAATGCCTCTGCCACCTCTCGATCTTCGCCAACAGCTCCTAGGGCCAATACTACCTCTCTCACAACCTCAAATGATCGGTCCTTGATAAGTGTCAGGAGTTTTTCTGTCACAGCCTGCTTTTGCAGGAGCTCTTGAGCGAAATGACCCATGATTCTTGCCGCCTGCGCCCGGACTTCGTAGTAATTATCGTCAAGGACCTCAAAAACTCTAGCTTCCACCTCGGGGCCCCACTTGTTCAATATTTGCAGGGAGATTAGAATATTGCGTCGGATGAAGCCCACCTGACGATAGTCTCCACCAAAAAGCCTCTGCAATCGACTTGCCGGAGTCCGATCCGCCAAGAGATGAAGCAGTGTAGAGAGTTTCTCTTCATGTTTGAGAAATCCTATTAGCTTAACCCCCAGATTGCGCTCTGCCCAACTGGGCGAGGTCAACAGGGAGGCAGCTCGATGCCGGTAGTAATCCAAGTCGTCAGCATCGGGAATAGCCTTTCCAGGGTCATATTCCTTTGGACCAGCTTGCCAGAAACTCCTTAGCTTCACCAACAGCTCATTGTCACCCAAAAGCGGCTCCAAATCCTTAACCTCATCAATTGAACTTCTGTATATTGGGCCACCTTGAATCTCTGCAGCTATTTGCTTTACCGCATCGTGATTCATGAAAGCACGGGAGCACCTACCCATCTCCTCCAACCTCTGGGGTGCATCTAGCAGAGAGATGATCTTTGTTGCCAGCTTCTGGCCTTCAACCTCCTCCAGCAACATTCCCTCTTCCATAACGGTGTCTTCGAAGATCAACTCCGCAGCACCCGCCCTTTTCATAGCCCGAGCATTCATAACCTGATGATTACCTGGCAAATTGGCTTTGGGAATAATGAGAGCCGATTTGCCCACGGCTGAGATCTCGTTAAGACTGCCTGCACCTCCGCGGCAAACTATCAGGTTACTGACCGCGTAAATGTCTCCAATATTATGGAAATAATCTTGAGCGTAGTAAAATGTTTCGATTTGCTCCCGCTCATGCTCACTGTACCTGCGCTGCAACCTTTCAGCAGTGTCCTCCCAGGCATGGTATTCGGGAGTTTTGATTAAACCTACACCGTGGATGATAAAAATGTCACTTTTTCTGGTCAAAAGATGACCGAGTGCGTCCACCAGGGCACGATTAATGGTCCGAGCACCCTGTGATCCACCAAAAGCGAAAACCACCTTTCTCCCGTCAGGTATCTGAAATGGCATGGCCTTGCCTCTGTCCGAGCTTAACATGCTGGTGACCGAATGGCGCACCGGATAGCCCACCACCACGCCATTTTCATTAAAGAAACTCTTAGTTTCAGGAAAGGTAAGTAGAACTTTGTCGGCACGACGTCCTATTAGCTGGTTCAATTTTCCGGGAACGCTATTCTGCTCATGAATGAAAACCCGGGCCCTGCTCATGCCTAGCAAACGCATCAAAGTATTGGCGAAGATGACCGGGGCGCTAACATACCCTCCTGTGCCTACTATCGTATCTGGGCGAAAGGTTGCAATATAATAAAATGACTGCAAAATTCCTCCTAATAAAAGAAGGGCAAAACGGACTAAATCCAGACTGGGTCGAAAACCGGGAAAGCCATAAGCCCACACATAACGAATAGGATAGCCGGCGCGGGTGACGATTATTGACTCGGCCTTTCCTCGCATCCCCACATATAGAAAGCGGACATTCTGGTCCTTCTGCTTGATAGCTTCAGCTATGGCAAGTGCAGGGTTCACGTGTCCACCGGTTCCTCCTCCAGTTAAAATGACCCGCTCGATGGAGCCAGTCCCCCTGCTTTGAAATCGCCCCCAATATCCGAGGGTCAGGAAAAAAACAAACATGCCAACAGCAGCGGCAAGCACGAGTCCAGCAACTTCGCCCCAATTAAAGATCGCCTGCGGCAGGCTTGCCAGAAAAGACGTTTCCACCAGGCGAGGATAAAGTTTCCAGGCAGTCAAACCACCCGCCCCACTGGCAATGGCTGTAAACATAAGGGTGTCACCAAGATCTTGCCAGCCAATAGCTGCTTGACCTCGACGACGCAATTCTAAATTGAAGGCAGCGAAGAGTACTGCCCCATTAACAGTAAAAGCTATGGAAGAGGCTAGGGCCAGCCCCCCATGCCTGAGTGAGGTGCGCACTAACAGTAGACTCAACCCCACATTCAAAAAGGCGGCTACCAGCGAGGTGTAAAGGGGAATTTGATTCTTGGCTAAGGCCGGGTAGACTCTGCTGTAGAGATTCCAAAACCCCATGCCCAAGAGACCCAAGGCATAGAAAGCAAAGGCCAAAGCAGTCAAATTGACTGATGACCTGTCAAAAGCGCCGCGCTGAAAAACCACTGAAGTAATGGGCCCTACCAAGGCCAGAACAAATACGGTGAGGGGCACCATGCAAATGATATTGTAGCGGAGGCCTTTTATAACTGTCTTTCGGAACCCTTGCCAGTCCTCCCTCTGTACCTGGTCATTAAGTTCAGTGACACCTGCCCTACCCACAGCCAAGCCTATGATGGAATTGGGCAATTGCACTAGCCTTTGGGCAAAGTAGAGGGCAGCAATGCTACCCGGCAAGAGAAAAGAGGCAAGAACTCGGTCGACAATCTCCACTGTCTTGTTAGCCACTGACTGCCCGAAGATCCAGCCCGACTGCCGCCCTACTTCTCTTAGTTCCGGCATGGACTCTTTTGAATCTGTAGTATATCCCATGCCGAGCGCGCTTTTTCGCGAAGATCTAATCAACACCGGAATCTGGATGAAAAACTGCAGAATCCCTCCCAGGACAAACCCCACTGCCATGCTGTAGATGCCGAGATATGGCTTGAGGGCAATGATTCCTACAATCACTCCGACGCTGAGCATTATCGGCGCCAGGGCATAGGTGACAGTGGCATCCAGGAAAAGCAGAAGTCCACCCACATAAGATGCCAGCCCTATGGCCACCATAAAAGGAAGAATAAAGTAGGTCATTACCTCCGCTTGGTGGAACTCACTGGCAGCGAGACCGGCGCCGATTAGTCTGACCAATTTCGGGGTGAGAAGATAGAAAATTCCCATGATGACCAAAAGGAGCAGCATCATGAGGTTAAATACCCTAGAGGCCAGAATCCATGCCCGCCTGTATTCCCCGGCAGCTATCATTTGGCGGAAAGGAGGCAAAAAAGCCTTTTCCACCATGTCTTCTCCTAGAATGCGTCGAAAAAGGGTGGGGATGGTGAAAGCGATAGCAAAAAGGTCAGTGGCTCGAGTGGCACCAAAATAACCAGCAATAACCATCTCCCTTACGAATCCAAACATTCGGGAGACCAGGTTACCCTGCACCATATCAAAAAATTTTCTAAAAAAGGACTTCCTCATGAGGCTCCCGCGTCCCTTACGATCTCGGCTAAATTTCGCCGGGGGTAGATTCGAAAGTCCGCCTATACCTCTAAGTAGCCACGGACGTGCAGATGCACCGACAGGTCGACAGGGAAGCCGGCAGGAGGCAGGGGCAGCTGGCAGGTATTTATAAGAGTCAAACTGTAAGGTATTAAAATATCCGCATCTTAACTAGGGTGGAGATCATTTAAACACTTGGAGATTGAAATCTAGCTGCCTGCTGCTAACTGCCAGCTGGGAAAGAGCGCTGCGCGCTCTTTGTTCTCCTTCTTGCCCCGTCAGTTTATAATCATTCTCTGTTTCCTCGCTGAGACAGTCTCCGGCTGTTTGAGCCAGCCATTCCCTTTAGAAACTCGCCTCCCAGCAAGAGAGAACCTCCTGCAGGGCAATTGCCCCAACACGCAAGATCTTGGGAGGCCAAGTGGTTACGTCGGCAATTGTAGAGGCTTTACCACCGGGCGTCAAGCCAGCATCAAGAATGGCTTCCAGGTCCTCTCCCAGCTGGGATAAAACTTCTTCACAGCTTCGGCAGCTCGGGGATCCCGATCGATTGGCACTAGTTGCAGTAATTGGTCCGCCTACCGCCTGGACCAAGGCTTGGGCAACGGGATGAGAGGAGATTCTCACAGCTATCTTGCCGGTACCGGCGGTGAGGTTGGTTGGCAGCTTTTTTCCTGCAGCGCACACCAGGGTGAGGGGGCCGGGCCAGAAAGTTGCCGCTAAATGACGTGCTTCGCGGCTAAGGTTTTCTATCCAATTATCGAGTTCGTTTAAATCCGCAACCAGAATGCTGAGGGATTTGTGAACCGCTCGTTTTTTAAGCAGATAAACCCTAGCAATAGCTTTGTAGTCTGTAGCAAGGGCAGCCAAGCCGTAGAAGGTCTCAGTGGGAAAAGCTACCACGGTTCCTTTGCGAATGAGCCGAGCCGCTTGCCCTATGGCTGCTTCGCTCTGGGTAGTATCTTTGTCCACTTTTAGTATAAGTGGCATCATTAACTACTATAAATTGAACCACAGAGATCACGGAGCGACGCAATTTCAGATTGTTGATTGTAGATCGCAGATTGCCAAATCCTCACCTGCCATATTGTCTCAATCTACAATCTTAAATCTAAAATCTCAAATATCCCTTTGTGCTCTCCGCGTCCTCTGTGGTTCAATTCTTAGTTGTTTAGGCTAGGGCGTGGGCATCTTCTCCTGCAGGGTTGCGGCTTTCTCGGCAACCTTCTCGGCCAGTTCTTCCTTGTAGTGCTCCAGTCTCTCTTGCAACTCGCTGTTAGCCACAGCCAGTATTTGCGCTGCCAGAATTGCTGCGTTTTTAGCTCCAGCTTTTCCCACAGCCATGGTGGCCACCGGCACACCTGCCGGCATCTGAACAGTTGAGAGCAATGCATCCCATCCAGTCAAGGGGGAAGATTCGATTGGGACACCAATTACCGGCAGGCTAGTTTCCGCCGCCAGGACCCCAGCCAAGTGAGCAGCCCCACCAGCGCCTGCTATAAGCACTTTAAGACCCCTTCGCTTGGCTGATCTGGCGTATTCGGACACCCTCTGTGGTGAGCGATGGGCCGATGCCACCGTTATTTCAGCAGGGATACCAAAATTAGTCAGAACCTCAAAAGCCTCCTGCATTACCGGCAGGTCGGAATCACTACCCATGATAATACCCACCACTGGCGCCTGAGATGACTGATTGGATTGCTTGCTGGCCTGCATCTGGGCTACTCCTTACCTATGTCGCTGCGATAGTAGATGCCGTCGAACTGCACCTTTTCCATCTCAGAGTATGCCTTCTCCCTGGCGTCCTTGAGGGTTTTACCCCGACTTACTATACACAGTACTCGGCCACCGGTAGTGATAAATTGGCCCTCATCGCCAAACCCCGTGCCGGAATGGAACACCTGACAGTCGGGGTCTATCTTATCAAGTCCCTCAATGGGCAAACCGATCTTGTAGCGTTCGGGATATCCCTTATACCATCCCTTCTTGCCTTTTGTTCGCCCGCTCACAGCAATTAGGCACAGCCGATAGTCCGAATTCCACCTGGGGGTAATTTCATCCAGTCGGCCCTGGACGATGGCTTCAGATACATCTACTAGGTCGTTCTCCATTCGCGGTATTATAACCTGAGCCTCAGGATCTCCCTGACGAATATTGATCTCCAACACATAGGGAGTTATGCCATCTTGCTCTTCCATCAACATCAGGCCTGCGTAGAGAATCCCCTTGTAAACGATGCCTGTTTTTTCCCTAAAACCCGCAATGAGGGGCTGGACCACTCGATCCATAATGATTTGGGTCATCTCGTCGGTGAGCCAGGGATGAGGAGAATAAGCTCCCATACCTCCCGTGTTTTTCCCTTCGTCGTCATCCCGGGCTCTCTTGTAGTCTTGGGCTGCCACCATGGGTAAAACCGAGTTGCCGTCAGTGAAACAGAAAAAGGAGAGTTCTCGACCGTATAGCCGTTTTTCGATTTCCACTCTATTGCCTGAATCACCGAATATGCGCTTTTCCATCAGCAGGTGTACGGCATCCTCTGCCTGGGCGACATCATCGCAGACCAGTGAGCCTTTGCCTGCGGCCAAACCATCCGCTTTTACCACCACTGGATAGCCGACACTGCGTACGTAGTCTCGGGCTTTGTCGGGGTCATCAAAGATTTCAAAATCCGCCACCGGAATTCCGAGGTCTCGCATGATTTCCTTGGCATAACACTTGGAAGATTCTAGCAGACTTGCAGCTCTGCTGGGACCGACGATGGCCAATCCTTTCTCTTCAAAAAGATCTACAATCCCGGCGGAGAGCGGGCTTTCCGGTCCCACAAAAGTCAGATCGATTCTCTCCCGATCCGCAAATGCAACCATCTCCTCTATGGTCCGGGCATCAACGCATTCCGCTGTTTGCGAAATCCCGGCATTGCCGTGAGCCACATATAGTTGTTTCACTCGAGGACTTTGGGAAAACTTCCAGGCGATAGTATGATCGCGTCCACCACTGCCGATGACAAGTACTTTCATGCACTCCCCCACTACAGGATATTTGAGATTTTAGATTTAAGATTGTAGATTTATACAAGTAGGCCCTAGAAGAATTCGCAATCTCCAATCTACAATCAACAATCTGAAATTACATTTCTTTGTGGTCTTCGTGGTCTTCGTGGTTTCACTAAGTTGTAGCGAAACCGAACTAGATTTGCTTTAGCGCGACAGCCTGTTCCCTGCTAACTGACGAACTATAAAGAGAATTTTCCTTGGGATTACCGCACGAAAGTATCAAAAAGGCCAGGGCGAGTCAAATTGAAAATATCTTCCCACGCGGACGAATTATCATGCTCCAATCCAACCTTTCCCGCCTGGAGACCGCTCCAGAGGTTATATTTAATACTTGGCAAAACAGTGTGGTATAATACAGCAGTTATCTGGTACAATATTTGGGATATAATTGCATTATCTGAGGTCGCGGTAGGTATTTCTTGAGTAATGCGGGTCCAGGCAGAGGAACCTCTCTTCGGTTAATTTCGTCGCCTGAGAGAGCAAACATAGGATCTACATGGCTAAGCCAACCTACGAAGAACTCGAACGCAGAGTAGAAGAACTGGAGAAGATGGTCAACATTAAGATCTCTCCCCAGGAGTTCTACTTCGACACCAGAGATCTCATCTATTTCAAAGGATACCGGGACTGGTCCCTGGATTTATACGACAGAAAGATAGAGGATATCACTGGATATAAACTGGAAGATTTCCTGGATAGAAAAATCAAATGGCTGGACATCGTCTATCACAGAGACGAACAAATAGCCCGAAATGCTGTAAAGCAGGCTCTCAAAACTGATAAGTATTATCTTGCCGAATACCGAATCGTTAAGAAGTCCGGCGACCTGGGGTGGATAAAGATAAGGGGTTTTATAACTACCGATTCTAATGGGGACTTTTTGTCTGTGCGCGGGGTCATAAACGACGTCACCCTTGAGAAATACGGTCAGCTTACCTTTGAGACCGGAATAGGAGGCCTTGGCTGGACGGACAGCTTGAAAGACGGTCTTTACATTATCTCAAAAGATTACCGAATTGTTTTCATGAATCAGACTCTCAAGGATCTCGTCGGTGACCATGAGGGAGAGGTGTGCTACCAAGCTTTATTCGAGAGAGACTCTCCCTGCCCCTGGTCGGTGATGAATAAGCTTGAAGGAAGCGATGTCTGCTTTATCCAGGAATATCGTCTGCCGAAAACGGAGAAAATCTTTCAAGTAAGAAGCATTCCAATAAAGCTCGAGGATGGTTCCATAGGCAAACTGGGCCACCTCAAGGACATTACCGAGACAAGAAAACTGGAATTGGAAGTTGAGGAATTTGCGGGTAGACAGCGCGCCATAGAGGATGCAGCCAACAGAGCAGAGCTGGGGATATTCATCCTCCAGGACCATGACGGGGTGGAGGCGCGAATTCGCTATGCAAATGAGGCTACCTCAAGAATAACCGGATATGAATATGATGAATTGATCGACAAAGCATGGGCTGATTTGGTCCATCCGGATAATTTTGAAGAGTCGATTAAGCGTTACCGGCTCAGGCAAAGGGGAGAGACCCTGGGCCAGGCCTATGAGATCAAGATGGTCCGCAAAGACTCCGTGCCCATCACAGTACATGGAAGCTTTGCTATATCAACCCATGAGGGCAAGGTGGCAACCATCAGCTTTCTCAGAGACATCACCGAGAGGAAGAAGGGGGAAAAGGCCCTCTGGCGCTCGCAGAGACTCGCCTCTATCGGCAGGTTGGCAGCCGAAATCGCCCATGAGATGAACAACCCTCTAACCAGTGTCCTCACTTTCTGCAAACTGGCAAATAACATTCTTCAGCAGGAACCCTTTCCCACCCAGCGGGCTTCTGAATTACGGGACTATATGTCCTATCTTAACAGTGAGACAGAAAGGTGCGCCAACATATCTCGGAACTTGTTGGATTTCTCCCGGCAGAGTGAAATCGAGATTCGGGAGAATGATGTTCATGAAATTCTAGATAAAACCCTAACTATCCTGCGTCATCGTGCCGGATTGGACGAAATCGAAATCCAAACAGACTATGCTCCACAACTGCCATTTTTGTCTTGTGATTTCAAAAGATTACAGCAGGCATTCGTTAATGTCCTGTGGAATGCTATTGAGGCAATGCCAGAGGGCGGCAAGCTGACCGTTGCTACAAGATTTGACCAGGAGAAAGACAGAATTGAGATCAAGGTCAGTGATACAGGGGTGGGCATCCCAGAGGAGGACGTGGAGAGAATTTTCGAGCCATTCTATACAACCAAGGCCGAAGGCAAAGGCGTAGGTCTGGGACTCTCTGTGGCCTATGGCATTATCCGCCAGCACCAGGGAGAGATTCACTTCCAAAGTGAGGTGGGCCAGGGCACTCACGTCACCATCCATCTCCCTCCAGGGCCTCGGGCTCTCTCCCTCGAGGAACGTAAAGAGGGGGAGTATGTCTTTGCGACCAGCAGCGGTCAGGTTAGCAAGTAGTGAGTAGTAGGCAGTCTCAGTATTCGAGAAAAGCGGGAAAGGCGAGAAAAGCATCCGTGGATCCAGGTTGGATACCCTTTCTCGCACTAAGCACTAGGCACAAATTCGTTTAGCAGATAGAAAGACAAATATCTAACCTATTGGCTCATGACGCTATGGGCCATGCGATTTCAGGTGAACCAATGAAGGAAGACGCACGGATTTTGGTGGTTGACGACGAACCAATGGTCTGTCTTGCCCTAAGTAACTGGCTGGAAGAGGAAAATTATTACGCCAGAGCAGTGGAAGATGGTCCTAAGGCCGTCGCCGCAGTTCGCGAGGAGAACTGGGATATAGTTCTACTAGACCTAAGGATGCCGGGTATGGACGGTATGGAGGTGCTCAAACAGATAAAGGAATTTGCTCCCCAGACCGTGGTCATCATGATGACTGCTTATGCCTCCATCCCAGGTGCAGTCCAAGCTATGAAAGAGGGTGCCTACGACTATATCGTCAAACCCCTCGATGTGGACCAACTCACCCTGATGCTAAAGAGGATCGTGGAACATCAACAGTTGATAACGGAAAACATCCTGCTTAGGAAGCGTTTGACCGAGCAATATGAGTTCGAGGATATCATCGGCAGGAGTGAACCCATGCAGGAAGTTTTCGAAATGATCAAGGCCGTAACAGATACTAACGCCACGGTCTTGATCACTGGCGAGACCGGTACTGGTAAAGAACTGGTGGCCCGGGCCATCCATAGCAACAGCCCCCAACGCTATGGCCCCTTCGTAGCTACCAGCTGCGGCGCACTCCCCGAGACCCTGTTGGAAAGCGAGTTGTTCGGCTATGAGAAAGGTGCTTTCACCGGTGCCGACCGCACCAAGAAAGGGAGATTCGAACTGGCCAATGGCGGCACAATCTTTCTAGACGAAGTCGGCGATATTAGCATGAAAACCCAGATCAAGCTTCTGCGAGTTTTGCAGGAAAGAAGCTTCCGCCGGCTGGGAGGAACTGTTCCCATAGAGGTAGATGTTAGGCTCATTTCCGCTACTAACCGGGATTTAGTGACCGCCATAGAGGAGGGGATTTTCCGAAGCGACCTCTACTATCGACTCAATGTTGTTACCATCCACCTCCCCCCCTTGAGGGAGCGCAAAGAGGATATTCCTTTACTGGCAGCTCATTTCATCAACAAATACAATGTGGAATTCAACAAGAGTTTCGACCGCGTGGACCGCAAAGCTATGGACTTCATGATGGATTACCACTGGCCTGGTAATGTGCGTGAACTCGAGAACGCCATCGAACGAGCATTAGTAATTGATCAAGGCCCAGAAGTGAAGGTAAACCATTTGCCTTTCTGCAATATGGAAATGGTCCCCACGGAGGAGCCCCGGACTCTGCAGGAAATTGAAAGGCTCCACATCGAAAAGATGCTCAGTCGTAACGACTGGAACATCGCCAAGACAGCTCGCCTTCTGAAGATCGACCGCACCACCCTTCACAAGAAAATCAAGAAGTTTGGCCTAGAAAGACAGCAGTAGACCACTATGAAGAGCAACCCCCGGTTTATATATGTCATACCCTTGGGGGATATGAGTGAGGAATATCTGGAAGCTATCGCGGAGAGCATAGAGGAACAGTTCGGGCTACCAGTCAAAATCACCCCCAATCACGGGGTTCCCCATTACGCCTTGGATGTTGCCCGACAGCAGTACAATTCCAATATGATCCTACAAAAATTAATAAGTGAGGCTGCACCAGACGGCCTAAAAATCCTGGGCGTTACCAACGTTGATTTGTTCAACCCCATCTTTGCTTACGTGTTTGGAGAGGCCCAGTTCAAAGGCAAGGGTGCAGTGATTTCCAGTTATAGACTCATTGGGAATCCTGAAAATCAATCGAGAGCGGGCTGTCCTCCCCTCTTAAATCGCCTGGAAAAAGAGGCCATACACGAATTAGGCCATACCTTCGGCCTGAAACACTGTGCTGACCCAGACTGCGTCATGCAATACTCTGTTGGGCTGGAGTGCGCCGACAGAAAATTCTCTTTCTTCTGCCCGGCATGTCGGGACCTCATGCTGTGGCACCTCGGTACAGACATATTTCTCACCGTGTAGCCCGGATTTTTTGCCATTAGTGAAATATGCGGACTCGTCCGATAAAATCACTCATGCAGTCTTATTCCACAGTGTGGATTTCCTCGCCATCACAAATGGTGATATTGACCACACCTCGGGTAGGCTAGTACGGTTTCCAGCCTGAAGTAATCCTTCCTCTTTTAGCTACCTTTTACAATTTTTATTTAGTGATCACGCAAAGATAACCGCTGCGCTCCTTTTTTACCCGGATGTTTAATGAATTGCTGTCGCGAGACCACGAAGATGGGCGTGCCACCTGGCAACCGCAGGGTGTTGGTCTCGAGGCGTACCTGAACGGTACGTCGCAGGGGCCGACACGTGAGGACGCCAGGAAGGACGGCCATATCCGTGGTCGCAGCAGGTGATTCATGAAACATCCGGGTTAAGGACTACGACACACTTAAATTATGCGTGGTATTTATCAACAGCATGTGTCATTTTCCCTCATATCGAAATTTTCTTGTAATATCAACTCGTTTGACATTGAAAAGCATATTTGATGTAGATATTCACCACACTTCTAGTAATTTGCGGGCACTGAGCCTTGTAGAAAATAATAAGTATTTACAGCTAGTTAGGCAAAAGAACGAGAATGGCACAGCCCTTGCTCATAATAAAGGCAAAACCTGGAAGCACTGATTAATTTTAATATCTATATTTCAAAGGAGGTTTCGCCATGGCAGAGAAAAGTAAGATGTCAGTTTTTAAGTCCGTGCCCAATGGTGAGGAAAAGTGTATCTGGATGGAGGCCGGAGTCATTGATTACAAGTTGTGTAACTATTACTACAACTGTCACGAGTGTCCTTTCGATAAGGCCATGAAACAGACCGTCGATAAGAATGCGGCGGTGCGACTCCAGGGCCTGGAACCCACTGGCAAGAAAGCGAACATTATTTCCTGGCAGGAGAAAATGAAAAGGCGGCCAGGGCTACAGCGTGAGTGCCGGCACACTTTAACCGGCAGGACTAGTTTCCGGCTCTGCCCATATGAGTATGAGTGCTCCACCTGTGAGTTTGACCAGATGCTGGAAGATAGCTGGCAGTTGCAAATTCCAGCTCGCATAAGCAACATCGCCCGGGTGGACGGCTATGGACTCCCTGTGGGACATTTCTTCCACATGGGACATGCCTGGGCTCGGGTTGAGCATGGTGGTCGCATCCGCATTGGACTGGACGACTTCGCCTTGAAAGTTTTTGGGGCCATGGATTCTTTAGATCTGCCGCTGACCGGTGAGGAGGTCAAGTTTAGCGAGGTCGGTCTTGCCTTTAAGAGGGGTGGCAGGGAAGCTCAAGCGCTTTCTCCTCTCACGGGTGTGGTTGCCGCGGTTAATTATCAGGTAACCAAAAAGCCTCATGTGATCAAAGAGGAGCCTTACAATGATGGCTGGTTGATGGTTCTTGACCCCTCAGAGATGAAGAAAGACCTGAAGAATCTTCTCTATGGTCAGGAAAGTACCGAGTGGATCCAAGGGGAACATCAAAAATTAGTGGAGATGGTCAGTGCAGTGGGGATGACCTACGCAGACGGTGGCCCCATTGATGACGTTGTCGGCAATATGCCAGACCTCTCTTGGGATAAATTGACCCAGGAGTTTCTGCGAACTTAGGCTAAGCTGGTCCTAGAAAGCAAAACCCGGCTGGAACGGATGTTCCCGCCGGGTTTTTTGTTCTTGTATAACCGCCGAGAGCGCAGAGCAGAAACCTATTGAATCTTCTCAGCGTTCTCTGCGCGCTCCGCGGTAGAATACTGCGTTATGCGATTAGCGCAGAGCGCCCTCCCACTCCCCTTCTTTCCAACTAGCGGCGTCAGACAGCTCGTAGAGTAACTGAACCGCCTTTTCGTCCCTACGTTCGAAGGCCTGATCGCGAATAAAGCTGTACATCTCTTTGGTGACCTCGTCTTTGCTCTTGGCAGACTTTTTTTCGAAAATGCAATAGGAAAGATAGGACTCGAAATCACTGACTGTGGGCTCGTTTTTACATCTTTCAAAAAACGCCTTGAATTCCATAAAACCTCCCAGGTGAAGAACAGACGGCCAATTGCTTTCCTTTGGCGAGTATAGCAGAAAGGCAAGTAGGTCTAAAGAAAAAACCCGCTAAAAAGAACAGCTGGCAGCGGGCAGAAAAAGTTTTGTCTAGTGTTATTATCCATCGATAGCTGCTCCCTGCCTGCTGCCCGCCTGTCCCGAGCGAAGTCGCGGGGCTGCTTGCTGAAAAAAAAGCCCCTAGCCTGGAAAGACTAAGGGCTCACTGTAGACACATCTTCTTAAATAATTACTCGTCCACTCCTTCGATCACTAGAGAATCTGCCACCAGTTCCCATAGGTACTTAACTTCCACATCCATCATGTCATACTCTTTGCGCAGACTCTTCATGATCTGGTCGCGGCAGTTGTGACAGGGGGCAATAAGCATTTCGGCTGCCGTATCCCTTATTTGTTTGGCCTTCACCCGGCCATAATAAATGCGCTCCTCAGCATAGGGCATGGCCCAGGCACCACCACCTGCACCGCAGCAGAAGTTATTAACCTTGCTGGGGTACATTTCCACGTAGTTTTCCACGCACTGTTGCACAATCCATCGGGGCTCTTCGTAGTAACCATGACCGAAAGTGCGTTCGCTCTTCCGCGCATAGTTGCAGGGATCATGGTATGTGGTTAGCTCTGGATGTTTAGACTTGTCAATCTTTATGCGTCCGGTTTCGATATATTCTTTCAACAGATCGTGTACACTCATGAATTTGACGCCCTCATCAGCGAACCAATTCTGCAGACCAAGCCTGGTCGCAAAGTAGGCGTGACCTCACTCCGGTAAGAGGAGATACTCACATTCAAGTTTCTTATAGTTCTCCACAATTCTCCGGACGACTTCTTTCATGGAAGCATCATCGCCGGTGAAGAGTCCCCAGTTGACCCCTTCCCAGTTTTCCGAGGTGGTGGTCCAGGATTCCTTGGCCGCGTAGAAAATCTTCCACCAGAAAAACATATCCTCCGGCTCGGCAAAGGGTTCCTTGGAGTTGATGGTCACCATAATCCTGGCACCTTTCTTGTCCACCGGCACCTCGAAACCGGGCAACTCTTCGGCCAGCTCAACTCCAAGATCTTCCAGCAGGAAAAGGTAATCCTCTTTGGGGATGCCCACGTTGTTACCTGATGCCAAACACTGCACCACACCTTTGTGCAAGACTCCCGGAACCTTGTCCCTTTCCCGATGCGTCCGGGCGGACCGCATCATCTTATTGAGGTCGATGTTCATGGGACAGCCGTGCTCGCAGCGGGCACACAGGGTGCAAATCCAAGGAAAACGAGAATCAATCAGTTCCTGGTCCAAACCCAGCAGGGCCATGCGCACTGCCTTCCGCATGTCCATACCGTCCACCCCTGTAACCGGGCAGCCACCGGCACAGGTGCCGCATGTGAGGCAAAGATCGGGATATTCTCCCGCCAGCCTCCGCTTTTCTCTTTTATCCAAAACCAGCGGTTCAGATTGCATTAGATCCCTCCTTGAAGAGTTATTCTAATTTTATTGCGGTGAGGCTATTCCCTCTAAATAGCGGGTGATTGCGCCGTCATACTCATGGGTTAACCGATAGACTTTCTTGGCCAGCCGAAATCGGCTCTCAAGGCTTAACTGCCCTCCTTTAGCGGTCATCTCTTCGATTATGGGACCATAATCTCCCGGGTCAACCACCACGGCCACATCCCGGTAATTCTTGGCCGCAGCACGCAGCATGGTGGGACCGCCTATGTCGATATTCTCCACTGCCTGCTCCAGGGTGCAGTCATCTCTGGCCACGGTCTTCTCAAATGCATAAAGATTTACTACCACCATGTCAATGACCTTTAGATGGTGGGCAGCCATGGTTTTCATGTGCTCTGGATTATGCCGCTGTGCCAGGATGCCGGCATGAACTTTAGGGTGAAGGGTCTTCACCCGCCCATCAAGCATTTCGGGAAACCCGGTAAAATCAGATACATCTTGCACGGTAACTCCACCCTCTCTGAGCATGCGAGCCGTGCCACCAGTGGACAGAATTTCCACCCCTAATGCCTGGAGCTTTTGAGCGAATTCAACCAGACCGGATTTATCAGTCACACTTAAAATCGCCCGTTGGATTTTGCGCTCCATCAAATCCTCCTTAATCTTCATGGCGGATGATCTTTCTACGCCATTCCCACCCTTAGGTTGTTCTTCGCAATTTTTATGCCTACGCAGAGTCAGGCCGCCTTATCAAGTAAAAGCCTGGTGAAAACTTCGTTGGCCGCCTGGAGAGCCACTGATTCCGGCGGCAGCTCCATGGTGGGCTTCCCTTCCAGATCGAACTGGTAGATGAGATCATCTTCAGGAATGGTGCTCATTGAGTTGGGATCGAATAGTTCCGTCTCCTTGGCGACCAATTTCTCCAGCTTGTCCTTGTATTGATTAACCAAAAGGTATTTCCGTCCCACTCTGATGTTAAGTTCGTCCACCAGGTCATAAATCCTTCGGGCTGAAAGAATACCTCGCCGACTGGTATCACTCACCACCAGAAGCAAATCAATGTCTTTAGTAGTAAGCCGGCTAAAATGCTCCATCCCGGCCTCATTGTCAACAACCAGATAGGGGTAGTTGTACATCAACCGTTCGATGAAGGTGCTGAGCAGGTTATTGGCGGCACAATAGCACCCCGGCCCTTCGGGACGACCCATGACTATGAGATCGAATCCTTTGGCCTCCACCAGGGCCTGCTCAACCTTCATCTCCATCCACATATCCTTAGTCATTCCCACCGGGACATCTTTTTTCATCATCTCCCTGGCCTCCCCAAGTGTCTCTTCCACTTTGAGGCCAAGCACCTCATTTAAATTGGAATTTGAATCAGCATCCACTGCCAAAATCGGGCTCATGTCGTGCTCTTTAAGAAAGCGAATAAGCAGCCCGGCAAGGGTGGTCTTGCCGGTTCCGCCTTTCCCTGCCAAGGCAATAGTGTATCCCTGTTTTTTCGCCATTTGTAATCCTGAGTAGACTATCTTAGTTAATCGCCCCCCAAGGGGAGAGTAGATTAATTCTATTTTAAATTAGTTTCACCCCTAACCAGATATATTTATCACCTTTTACAATCATTGAGGTTTACGCTGCTACCCCTTTTTTCTTCGGATGGCATTCGCCACAGGTTACCGGGCCCGACTGCTTTTTATCCTTAGAGACCTGTCGGTGGCAACCTGTGCACATTCGATGGTATGCCTGCTGCAAATTACGTTTGGTCGGGTCCAAATCAGGCTTAAATTGGAAGCCGGTCTCATTTTTGTGGCATGAAGAACACTTTATGCCCTCAGCGTCTTCTTCAAGCTCCGCCTCATCCACAATGTTTTCTCCACCCTTGAACCGGTGGTGACAATCGCTGCACTCGATTTCGGCATCGATATGTTGTATGTGAGGAAAGGCCACCGGTGGCCGGCTACGATCAGTAAATACCGACTGGTCATCCAATAAAATATCTTCTGGCTGGGCGTCGAGATTGACCGCCCACAAGAGGCTTCCGATGCCCAGAATCAACATGCAAACCAGAAAATGTCCCCGTCTCATGGCTCGTCTCCCTGGTTGTGACACTCTTGCCAATGATCACCTGGAAAAAGACTAAACCACAGAAATCACTGAGCGATGCAATTTCAGATTCTTGATTGTAGATTGCAGATTGCAAAATCTTCTAGTCCCTACTTGGGTCAATCTCCAATCTCAAAATCTCAAATATCTCTCTGTGGTTACCTCCCCTTTGTTGCTTACTTATCCTTGGTTTACTCCTCGTCTTCGTCCTCTTCCTTAGCCTTGAGTTCTTCCGGAATAATCAGAGCCTCTTCAAACATTTCTTTGAAAGAGAGCACCTTGATTCCCAGTTCATGCTCCTTGTTCAAGTCCCTTATCTGATCGTAACAGTTGTGGCATGGAGTTATGCAGATGCTTGCGCCGGTGGCCCTAATTTGCTCCGCTTTCACTTTACCGGAGCGCAACCGTCTCTCCCTGAAAGCTCCGGCCATGGGGATGGCACCACCACCGCCGCCGCAACAGTAGTTGTAGTCACCGTGGGGCTCCATTTCCACAAAATCCTCGCAGAGATATTTGATGATTTCCCGGGCATCCTGACCGCAGCCACCGTTACGGCTGACATTACAGGGATCCTGGTAGGTACAGCGCTCGTTGGCAAAAACACTCTTGTCCAGCTTAATCCGCCCTTCTCGCAAATATTCGGCAAAAAGGGAAACACTGTGCACTACTTGGAATTTGTGATCCCGTCCCAACCAGACGGGTGATTCAAATTTCAGCGACCGCAGGGCATGGCCACATTCGGTAACCACCACGCGCTTGACCTCCAACTCCTCTGCCGCGTCCCGCACCATCTGGGCAATCTTGGAAGCTGCAGCAAAGTCACCCATAAACATAGCCAAATTGGTCACATCCCACCCTTTACGGGACATGGTCCAGTCTGCACCGGCAAGGTAGAAAACCATAGCGGCCTGGGAAATGTCCATGGGGTAAAACTTGGGTTCTCTGGCGTTCACCACGTAAAGGAAATCAGCTCCTTTCTTGTCGATGGGAATGGTGGCGCCAGGCAGTTCCTCTTGCAGTTCTTCCTCCATCCACTGTAGAGTATCTACCCACTCCTCCTCGGTTACGGCCATCTGATTGCCAGAGGCAAGATGACTCTCTACCGCCTTTAGCAAGTGCTCGGGCACCTTACCTTGAGTCACGGATAGACTACGCGCCATACTTATGATGCTGGCCACGTCAATTCCGAAGGGACAAAACATGGTGCAGCGACGGCACATGGTACACTCACCATATATGGTCTCATAAAAATCATCGAGTTTGTCCTCGTCGAGATTATTCTTCTTTTTAATGGTTTCCAGCACCTTCTTGGCCTTGTAAGCAGGGATCATTTCGGGTTTTTTATCGTTGGACAAATAGAAATGGCAGGCGTCAGAGCAAAGGCCGCAATGGGCACAGATTTCCAACCACATTTTGAGTCGGGCATTGCTCTTTTCCTCTGCGCCCTTTTTAAAGACTTCTGGGTTAAAGGCTGTTGCTTTGTTTCCCATTAATCTCTCCTCAAAAAAATTGTCGTGGACAGGAGATTCCCACCGCTACCAGGAAGGAGCGCTTCGCCTGCCGAATTCCATACCAGTCACCGCCCTGGAGAAGAAAAACATGAGAAAATGGCTCAACTTGGTGAAGGGAATAACCACCAACATGAGCTCTCCAAAAAACATGTGCAAAATAAGCACGGTATTATAATCAAAATATTGGTGGTAGGCGAGATAACCGGTAACGAAGGGGGCCAAGGTCACTCCTAAAAGCACATAATCGGCCGTTGTGGTTACCACCCGTACGTAAGGCAGGAAAATGCGGCGCAAGGCCAGGAAGATACCGCAGCCGATAGTGATAAGGGTCATGTAATCGGCAGCCGTCTCTGGGAGGGACCACCAGCTTATCTCCCAGGACTCGTACCAGAGAACCCCGTGGGCCAGCAGGAAAAGAGGCGTCACCAGCAAGCAGAAGTGAAATATAAACCCGACTGCAGTGGTGATAGGGTTTTTCTTGGCCGTCTCATTAAGAGGAACAATCCAATGAAAGATAGAGAGCCAGAGCCATTTCCAACTGAAAAACCGGTATATGGGCTTATCTTTCTTGGTGCTCACGGTGAAGAAAAGGATAACCCTCACCACCATACCACCGATAAACACCCCAAAAGCCAACCAGAGCAAGGGTCCCCGCAACAATTCATACAGGCTCATGGGTTTCTCCTCTCGATTTCGGAGCTACTGCCTGGTGAATCCTAATTGAGGTTCGATTAAAAGGTTGCAATCAAAAATCCAATACCAGTTGGTAAGATCGATTGCCGCTCAAAGGGGTCTAGATTATGTTTTTCTATGACACTTCCGGTCGAGGTAGCAAGCCGGCAGCGGAGACGATCTCCTCTACCCTCTCTTCCCACTCGATGGCCATGACGTGCACACCGGCAATGCCTTTCAGTTCCTTCATTTCCTCGATCTGCTCGACGGCGATTTTAATGCCTTCATCACCTTGTTTCTTTTTATCCACTCCTTTGAGTCGCTCGATGTAACTTTCCGGCACATCCAAGCCCGGGACAAATTTCTGCATGTACCTGGCCATGCCCACAGATTTCAGGGGGGTAATTCCCGCCATTACGTAACATTTCTCGGTAAGTCCCTGGTCGTAGGCCTGCTGCATGTAGGTGCGAAATTTTTCCATGTTGTAGATGCACTGAGTCTGGACAAAGTCCACCCCCGCATCTATCTTCTTCTTGAGGCGGGTTACCCGGAACTCAAAGGGATCGGCAAAGGGATTGACGGCCGCACCGATAAAGTATTGGGGAATCCCTTCGCACTCATGGTCATTGATGAGCTTGCCCTCGTCCCGCATTTTCTTCAGCACCGCAATGAGCTGAATTGAGTCGATGTCAAAGACGTTCTTGGCCTGAGGGTGATCGCCGAACTTCTGATGGTCACCTGAGAGACAAAGGACGTTTTTAATGCCCAGAGCTGAGGCGCCTAGTAAATCTGCCTGAATGGCCAGCCGATTGCGGTCCCTACAGACCATTTGCAAATTGGGCTCGATCCCCATATCCAGCAGCAGCCGACAAACGGCCATACTCGCCATACGCACCACCGCAGTCTGATTGTCGGTGACATTGACTGATTCAACCATACCCTTGAGATATTTGGCCTTCTCGTGAATGTGGTGCGCATCCGCACCCCGGGGCGGCCCCAATTCACCGGTGACCGCAAAGTGACCCGCGGCAAAGACCTTTTCTAATTTGCTACCTGCTTTCATTGTTTTAGATCCTCCCTTACCATCTTGCGAGGTCCGCCATCGCGGCTTGAGGTCCAGTCTTTGAACATCACCACTTTGCCCATTTTGTCCAGCTGTCCTAAACGGCTCATGCGCTCATAAATGAGATGCCAGACGCAGTCCGTCTCAGGACTGATCTCACATTTCCCCTTAGCAGAACCGCCGCAGGGGCCGTTCATTAGACTCTTGGCACAGCGGGCTATAGGGCAGAGACTGCCGAAGTTGTGAATGCCGCATGAACCGCAGGCCTGGCAAAACTCGGCCCACACTCCGTGCTCGAGGGCGCCGCCGATAAAGGTGGTGTTGAGACAGGGATATACCAGAACATCCTCGTAGCGCTTGGCAATGTACTGCGGTCCCACACTGCAGGCCATGGACAGAACCGCATCGTACTTGTTGCTGGCCAGCGGTTCTGCCAATTGGTCAATGTACTCGGGGTCGCACTGGCGCTCCAAGGTGATCTCGTCTATCTCAATCTCGCGGCCCTCTTTCTTGCGGGCAATCTTCAAGGCGGTGGCCAGAATGCCCACTTCCTTCTGGCCTCCTGAACAACAAACGGTTACACATCCTTTACACCCGGTGAGCAGAACCTTGTCAAAGTCCGCCACCATAGCCAGAATCTCTTCAATCGGTTTTTGTTCCGCCACAACCATTGGCTAGTACCTCCTTGCCGGCCCTCAGCACAGCCTGCCAACCGGCAGCCTGAATTACGCCTAAAACCTTAATGGCCGCCCAAAGGGAAATGGTAAAATCCTCAAGCGGCCTTTGCTCCTGATCTTACTGGGCTTGGGCCCAGCTCCTTAATACGTTGGGTGAATTCCCGGGCGATCTCGGCAAAGCGAGTACCCTGGGCAGCGCTCAAATTGTACATCTCCACCCGCTCTGGCTCCATGCCAATTCCTTCAAGCACCTTCTTGACATAAGCCACCCGCTTTTTTGCCTTCAGATTGCCGGTAAGGTAGTGACAGTCGCCCTCCAGGCAGCCAGCCACATAAACCCCATCGGCGCCATCCTCTACGGCTTTGAGCAAGTGGAGGATATCCACCCTGCCAGTGCAGGGCACATTGATGATCTTTACATTACTCGGGTAGTTCAATCTCATGGAACCTGCCAGGTCCGCAGCCGAGTAAGCTCAATACATGCAACAAAATGCTATGATCTGCGGCTCGAAGTCTTTCATCTTGTTCTCCCGATCGCTGTCAAACCACTAATTCCATTGTCTCTACATTTCCAAGCCTAATCCCTTGATAAAAGGGTTAATTGCTTGCCTAAATTCACAACAACAAGGCGTCGCACTTGGCAATCAGCTGCCTGTCGGTGAAATGCTGCAAGGAGATAGCCTTGCCAGGGCATTCCGCCACGCAAGCACCGCAGCCACGACACCCAGCCGGGTCGATGACCGCAGCTCCTTCCTCGCCGATATATGGAACTCCGTAGGGACAGGTGCGCACGCAGGTCAAACAGACAGCGCACAGATCCGGTTCCACCACCGCCTTTACCGCCTCCAGGGTAATTATATCTTTGGCCAGGACAGTGGCCGCCCTTGCTGCAGCTGCCTGGGCTTGGGCTATGGATTCATCAATCGGTTTGGGATAATGGGCCAAGCCGCAAAGGAACAGGCCGTCGCTCCCCAGATCAACCGGCCGCAGTTTCGCGTGGGCTTCCAGGAAGAAGCCTTCGGCGTTTTGCCCGAGTTTCAGGTGGCCGGCCACCTCTTTCGCCTCATTTGGCAGAATGGCGGCAGCCAGGACGAGCAGATCAGTGGGAATGATCACCTCACGATCCAAAATAGGATCGTGGACCTGAACCTTCAGCTGCCCATCCCCATTGCTTACCTGTGGCTTCTTTTCGAGAGAGTAGCGGATAAAGAACACTCCCTTTTCACGAGCCTCCTTGTAAAGATCCTCTCTGAATCCGTAGGTTCGAACATCCCGATAGAGGATGTAGACATCCATCTCCGGCTTGAGCTCTTTGAGCCTTAATGCACTCTCCATTGAGTGGGTGCAGCAGACTTTGCTGCAGTAAGGCCGCTCCGGCTCCCTCGAGCCTACACATTGGACAAATACCGCCTTGTCGGCCTTCTTAATGACGGCACCATTTTCTTTCAACAGTCCATCGAAATCCAAATGGGTGAAGACCCGGTCGTCCTCCCCGTAGAGGTACTCTGTCGGCTGAAAAGGTTTACCACCTGTAGCTATCACGGTGACGCCGTGCTGAACGGTACTCTTCTGGGCAGGGTCTTCTGTATTTTCCAGAATTGTCTCAAAATTACCCACAAATCCGGCGTGGCCGCTGACTTTACTCTTAAAATGAACCGTTATCTTTTCGTGTTCTTGCACGCGATTGACCAGTTGCTTTAAGAATTGACCGACATCCTCCCTTTTCCAAGTCTCTCGCAATTTCAGCGCATTACCTCCCAACTGGTCGGTCACCTCCGCCAGATCCACAGGGAATCCCTGGTCTGCCAGGGTGACGGCGGCCACCATGCCTGCAACTCCGCCTCCCACCACCAGAGCTGTCTTGTGGAGGCCGAGGGTAACTGGTTGCAGCGGATCGAGCAGTGACGCCCTGGCCACTGCCATGCGCACCAGATCTTTGGCCTTTTCCGTGGCAGCTGGCTTATCTTGCTGATGCACCCAGGTATTCTGGTCACGAATGTTTGCCATCTCAAAAAGGTAGCGATTAAGTCCAACCTCACGGATGGTCTCTTGAAAGAGAGGCTCATGGGTCCGAGGTGAGCAAGCCGCCACCACCACTCGGTTGAGGTTGTTCTCTTGGACCGCCTCTCTCAGCCGCTCCTGGGTATCCTGGGAGCAGGTGAACAGGTTCTGGTCCACATAGACTACATTGGGCAGTGTCTTGGCATATTCGGCCACAGCAGGAACATCGGCAACTCCGCCAATGTTTATCCCACAGTTGCAGACAAACACCCCCACACGGGGATCCTCTCCTGTTACTGCACGTTCGGCGGGAAGCTCCTTAATTGTTGTCATACTATTGCGAGCTTCCTGCAAGGGGGTGGCAGCCGCGGCCGCGGCTGCGCTGGCCTCCATTACCGAAATGGGGATATCCTTACAATCTCTAAAGGAGCCACACACATAAATGCCGTCTCGGGAAGTTTTCACCGGCTCAAAACTGGAAGTCTCGGCAAAGTTGTAGTGATTCAGCTCGACATCTAGCCTTCCCGCCAAATCTATGGCGTGCTTGGATGGTTGCAACCCCACCGAAAGCACGATCATATCGAATTCTTCGACTTTAATTAGACCGCTCTCATCAGCATATTGAACCTCCAGATTGTCATTATCGGCAGGGTCAATGGAGTGGATGCGGGAACGGATGAAACGGACACCGTAATCATTTTTTGCCCGATTGTAATACTTCTCGAAATCCTTCCCGTAAGTACGCATATCCATAAAGAAGATCGCCGTATCCAGGGGCTCAGCTGAGTGCTCGTTGGCCACAATTGCTTCCTTGATCGCATACATACAGCATACTGCAGAGCAGTAACCGTTGTCGCAATGCTGCACGTTACGGGAGCCCACGCATTGGAGCCAGGCGATCTTCTGGGGCTCTTTGTGATCAGAAGGCCGGATCATGTGCCCCTGGAAAGGACCAGAGGCGCTGAGGATGCGCTCGAATTCTATGCTGGTAACCACATTTGGATGTTTGCCGTAAAGATAGGTATCGATCACCGAGGGATCGAAGGTCTCGGCTCCTGGGGCAAGAATCACCGAGCCCACATCCAGGCTGATCTCCTGCTCCTCCATCCAGTGCTCCACCGCCTGGGCCTGACAGGCAGCTACACAGGCGAAACATTCGCAGCAGGCCATGCAGTTGAGACATTTTGCCGCTTCAGTTTTGGCCTGCTCTTCAGTGAATCCCAACTCCACCTCGGCAAAACCGCCGGTTCTCTCTGCCATGCTAATGTGAGCCTGTTTGGCCCTGGGGATTTTTTCCATGTCTTCAGAAATGGGAACAAAATTTTCCTGGGGGAACTCAACCGGCTCCCGACCTGCTCCCAGATCTTCACCCCGAAGATAGCGGGAAATCGATATGGCCGCTTCTCTACCGTGGGCCACGGCCCCGATGGCCACCCAGGGACCGGTATGGGCATCACCGCCGGCAAACACTCCCTCCACATTGGTGGCAAAGGTCACAGCATCAGCTTCAATGGTACCCCAGCGGCTTATCTCCAAGCCCGAAGTATCGGCCAAAAAGGCTGATTCCGGTGTCTGACCGATGGCAGGCAGGACCCACTCGGTTTCCACAATAAATTCACTGCCAGGAACCGGCACCGGCCGTCTTCTGCCAGAAGAGTCCGGCTCTCCCAGTTCCATCTTGATGCACTGAACGCCGATCACCTTGTTGCCTTTGGTGAGAATCTGCTGGGGCGCGGTAAGATATTGGATGTCTATGCCTTCAGTCAAAGCATCCTCCACCTCGTATTCGTAAGCCGGCATCTCAGCTCGAGTACGGCGATACAGGATGGTTACCTTGTCAGCCCCCAAACGCAAAGCAGAGCGGGCCGTATCAATGGCCACATTGCCACCGCCTACGATCACCGCCCTTCCTTCAAGCTTGGTTAGTTCACCCAGATTGACCCGGCGGAGAAAATCTACACTGGAAAGAACGCCCTCTCCGTCCTCGCCGGGAATGTTAAGTTGCAGGTCCTTGTGGGCACCGATGGCGAGGTAAACTGCCTTGTAGCCCTCTTTGAAAAGACCATCTATGGTCACATCCCGACCCAAGGCAGTATTTAGCTTTATCTCCACGCCCAGACGGGTTATGGCCCTAATCTCCTTGTCCAAAACCTCAGGGGGCAAGCGATAGTCAGGAATACCCAAGCGCAACATGCCTCCGGCAACTGACTGAGCCTCGAACACAGTTGACTCATATCCCTCCAGGGCAAGAAAATGGGCAGCAGTAAGCCCCGCAGGACCCGAGCCAATGATGGCCACCTTCTCATCCCGCCTTTCAATCTCAGGCAGAGGAATATCTTCAATGTCCACCTGATCAGCCACAAAACGCTTCAGGGCACAAATGGAAATGGGTTCATCCACCTCACCCCGCCTGCAGGCTGCCTCACAAGGGTGGGGGCAGATGCGACCTATGGTTCCAGGGAAGGGCAGGGTCCTGAGGATGACCTCCATGGCCTCCCGGTATTTGCCCTGGGCAATGAGGGCCACATAAGCGTGAGCGTTTACATGATTGGGGCAACCATTGGTACAGGGGGAGCGATCACGCTTGTCTATCATGTATCCCCCTGGGATGGCCTGAGCGTAGGGTTTGTAGGTGGCCTTCCTGGGCCCAATGGACTCGTCGAACTCGCTGGGCATAGTCACCGGACAAACCTCGGTGCAATCACCGCAACCGGTGCACTTATCCAGACTTATGTACCTGGGTCTCTGCCGAACTTTGACCTGTAAGTTTCCTTGTTCACCGCTGACGCTTTCTAGCTCGGCGCAGGTGAGCAGGTTGATATTTGGATGCTGCCCACATTCCACCAATTTGGGGGATATGATGCACATGGAGCAATCATTGGTGGGAAAGGTCTTGTCCAACTGGGCCATAATGCCACCGATGGCAGGGGACTTTTCCACCAGGTAAACAAAAAAACCGGAATTTGCCAGGTCCAAAGCCGCCTGGATTCCGGCGATGCCTCCGCCTGCTACCATAACCGAGCCTACCACACCGTTTCCTGAACGGGCCTTTTCAGCGCACATCTGCAACACTCCTGTAAAATCTTACTCTTGGCTGAGGGTTCTTAGGTATGATTATCAAGATGTTATCCAAACTACTCAGGGGCATAAATTGGAAAGGCGCTCTATTATAACTCAAAACACACGTGAAGAAAAGAACATATTATGTTACTTGTAAATTAAAATGACAAGTCTGTTACAGAATCGTCAAAAGTCGGTTCCTCAAAAAATGATTTGGTTGAATGTCTGCAAGATCTATAAAATGAGTGATACACAACGGCCGGAATGGCCCCTGCAAGGGACTTTAGTGCTTCTTCCCTTACGAGGGCATGACTCTTATCTTTCTTGGAAAGACTGGAGCTTTTCTGGCCTGCGTTCTTGGAGTGAAATGGCCCTCTACTTAATAGATAATTCCCCCTTACCTGTCAAGGGGAAAGCCGGTAAAACTGGCTGACACTGAATCGCGGCTAGCCTCCCGCATAAAGGGCCGACGCCCAGGAAGTAAAGCCGCACCCGCAAAGACAAGGTCTCTTCACTTACCCCGTATGAAGAGAAAATACTACACGCATAGCGCAGCACTTAGAGCTCTCAAATAATGCACTCCAACCACTACGCTATGCTCTATGCGCTATATAAGCTTATTGTGAACCTTGCAAGCGTGAACCGTATTTTTCATCAGCATGGTGATGGTCATGGGGCCAACGCCGCCCGGCACCGGGGTGATTGCTGAGGCCACTTCAGATGCCTCGTCAAAAGCCACATCACCTTTTAGTATGCGCTTGCCGTCTGCGGTCCGCCCCACTTCGTTGACTCCCACATCAATGACTACCGCCCCGGGCTTGATCATGTTGCCCTTGATGTATTCCGGCACACCGGCGGCAACAATCAGGATATCGGCCCGTTTGGTATGGAAGGCCACATCCTTGGTGCGGGTGTGCACAACGGTGACGGTGGCATTGGCAGCGGGTCCCTTCTGCATAAGCATGGCGGCAATGGGCTTGCCCACTATGTTGGAACGGCCAACTACCACTACCTCCGCCCCCTCAACCGGGGCGCCGGAGCGAGCGAGCAACTCCTGGATACCGAAGGGAGTGCAGGGACTGTAGTAGGGGTTACCTATCAAGAGTTTGCCCACATTGGTGGGGTGGAAACCGTCCACATCCTTGTCCGGGTCTATGGACAGAAGTACTCTCTGATCGTTAATGTGTTTGGGCAGGGGAAGTTGCACCAAGATGCCATGGATTTCTGGATCCTTGTTGTACTTGTCGATGAGACCAAGTAGGGCTTCCTCGCCCAGGTCAGCAGGCTGATTATCCTGGATGGAATGAAAACCGAGCTCGTGGGCGGTCTTCTGCTTGGCGCGGACATAGCTCTCGGAAGCCGGGTCTTCGCCCACCAAAATGGTGACCAGACCGGGTGTTACCCCATGCTTCGCCTTTAGCTCGTCTACCTCTTTCTTGAGTTGCTCGCGGATCTCTTTGGCGACTTCAGCGCCTTTGAGCAGTTTAGCAGCCATAACCTCCTCCTTCAAAAAAAGGCGAGGCAGGGCGATGGTGCCCTGCCTGCCAACTTCAGACAACCTTGAACTGGATCTGTTTTCCAGTTCCCTGTCCGTGTTTGTCTACCTTCAGGACCGATCTTCCCTGAGGGACGGCCTTCTCAGGCAAACTCCCCTAGAACAGTCCGGTGACCTTGCCGGTGTCAACATCCACATCCACCTTGCGGAAGGCCGGGTTGGAGCTGGTTCCCGGCATCAGACTGATGGTACCGCAGCAGGGGCAGAGGAACTTGGCGCCCGAGAAGATCAAGACGTCGCGAACGGGAAGAGTCCACCCCTTGGGCGTACCCTTCACCGCCGGATCGTGGGTTAGGGAAAGATGGGTCTTCACCATCATGGTGGTGTAGTCATCGTACTTGGGATCGGACTCGAGCATCTTGGCCTTGGCCTCGGCATCAGGAGTCCAGGCCACACCATCGGCACCGTAGACGTTCTTGGCGATGGTCTCGACCCGTTCACGGAGCTTCATTTCCAGGGGGTAGAGGAACTTGAAATCGGCCTTCTCCTCGCAAGCCTCGATGACCGCATCGGCATACTCCAGAGCGCCGTCGCCGCCATCGGCCCAGTGGGTAGAAACTGCGCAGCGGGCTCCAGCTTCCTCAGCATACTTGCGCACCAGGGCGATTTCGTCCTTGGTGTCGGTGTGGAAGCAGTTAATGCAGACCACCGGGTTGATGCCGGACATTCTGATGGTGTTGATGTGGTGCACCATGTTGGCCACACCCTGTTCCAGCAATTTTAGATCTTCTTTCCTGTACTCGTCGGGAAGGGCCAAGCCGGCCACCACCTTGGGTCCGCCGCCGTGCATCTTCAGAGCGCGGATGGTGGTGGTGAGCACGGATACGTGGGGCTTCAAACCGCTGTAGCGGCACTTGACGTTCCAGAACTTCTCAAAGCCGATATCAGCACCGAAGCCGGACTCGGTGAGGTGGTAGTCAAACATCTTGAGTCCAATGCGGTCGGCGATGATGGAGCTCTGGCCCACGGCGATGTTGGCGAAGGGGCCAGCATGAACCAACAGGGGCTGATACTCCACCGTGGAGCACAGGGTGGGGTTGATGGTGTTTCGCATCCAGGCGGTCATGGCATTTCCCACTTCCAGATCGCCGGTGGTCACCACCTTGCCCCGCTTGTCAAAGGCAACGGTAATGTTATTCAGTTTTTCACGCAGATCCGGGAGATCCCGCACGATGGAGAGGATGGCCATAAGCTCGGAGCTTACCGCAATGCCGAACCTGGACTGCATCATAAAGCCGTCCATGCGTCCACCCAAGCCGATGATGATATTCCGCAGGGACTGGGCGCAAAGATCCATAATCCACCCCATCTCCACCCGGGTGGGATCGATGTCAAGCCGCTTCATTTTCGTCAAGCGAGCAAGCTGCTCGTCATTGTAGTTGCGCTCGTGCTGCATCCTGGCGGTAAGCGCAACCATGGCCAGGTTGTGGGCGTTCATGATGTCATTGATGTCGCCGGTGAGGCCGGTGGAAAACTCCGTCAGGGGAATAATCAGGGCATTGCCGCCGCCAGCAGCGCTCCCCTTGATATTCATGGTGGGGCCGCCAGAGGGTTGCCTAATACAGCCGCCCACATTCACCTTCCGCTTGCCCAGACCTTCCATGAGGCCTATGGTGCTGGTGCTCTTACCCTCACCTAGCGGGGTAGGGGTAATGGCGGTAACCTCGATGTACTTGCCATCGGGTTGGTCCTTGAGCCGATCCATGATCTTCATGAAGTCTAATTTGCACAATCTTCCCATTGGCAGGATTTCGTCCTTTTCCAGGCCCATCTTTTCCCGCCATTCATCGGGAGTAGGCATGTTCTTTTCAGACTCTTCCGAGATCTGCCAATCTTGCATCTTTACTGCATCGTAAGCCATAGGAACCTCCTTACCTCCTTGGTTAGTTTAAATGCTCTTACAGGCATCATGGTGTAATAACCTGTTTACTGCCGTCATCACCTCCTTTTGCCAATATTATTAAAAAACTGTGTCTTGTTCCGGTGCCATAACGGTTTAACCTACCAAGAACCTGCAAACATAGACCGTCTAGAGCGTAAGGCACCGCAAATAGACAATTCTCTACGACCTAGAATTATGGTTGGGGATTTTGGGGTTAGAACTCCAGGTTTAGAGGCGCAAATAACTTCTGCCTTTACACACCTATAGTATCTGCCTGTGTTTAGCGACCAACTAGAATCACGGCACGGACAGGTTTTAAGGCATTTGCTCTTGTCTGATAAGCTCAAACAAAATGGTGCGAACGAAAACCAAAGAACACTTTTGGAGGATTGGTAGCAGGGCTACCTAATGAGAAAATACATTTTTTCACATTGTTTATCAGAGATTTATGTCAGGTAAAACTTTTTGTCAAGCCAAAAATGAATTCACCTGGCTAGCTGAGCCTAGAGAGCGCAAAAAATCCGTTGAATTTTGAGGTGTTTTTCTCTATAGTAGCCACCAGATTCCTATAGAGAAATCAATGAGTTTATAAAGTTATCACCTTCCACCAGCTTCCGGATTACCAAGCTAAACTGGTGGGGAAAAGAGGTTTGCCCATGGACTCCCTGTGGCCCCAGGTGCGCAGGGTTCTGAAAGAAACTCTAAGCTCTGAGCAGTTTCTGCAGTGGATTGAGGTCCTGAAGGTTACTACCCTTCAAAGCGGCCACCTTGTATTGCAGGCTCCCAGCCGATTCCATTACTACTGGATTCAAGAACATTACCTTTCAACCATCCAAGCATGCTGCCGAAAGGTGGATAGCAGTATAAGGGTCATCCTGCAAATGCCTGATGGTCGGCGCAAATCCTCTCAAGGGGCTCATCCATCTCTTGGCAATGTTCCACTAGTTACAGTCTTTGATGGCGCTCAGACTTTCGAAACCTATGTAGTTGCTCCCTTTAACCGCTTTGCCTATGCTGCAGCCAGAGATCTCTGTAGGGACCTTGCCCCCAAATTCAATCCTTTATTCATTGAGGGCCCTCCTGGGTTGGGCAAAACCCATCTTCTCCACGCTATCGGCAATGGTTGGCAAGCCGACAGCGATGGGGAAGTAGCCTATATGAGTTGCAGGAATCTCCTGGTTTACGGTCCGGCTCTACCCCCCATTCCTTATGATGTACTCTGGCAAACCCTCGGTACCGTCAAGATTCTTTTGGTTGATGATATCCACCAATTGCCCGCTGAAGGCAACTTCCAGAGACAGATGCGAGAGATTTTTAACTGGTGCTATGACTCTGGCACCCAGATGGTTTTTGCCGCCACTCGCTTGCCGCACCAGATTCCAAATCTAACCCTAGGCCTTCGCTCTCGCTTAGGCTGGGGCCTAATAGCGCGAATAAGAGAGCCCGACTTAGAAGGTTGCTATCAGGTGATTGAGTCTTTTTTAGGTGAAAGTAAGGTACCTATTTCCCACGATATTTTACGTTATCTCTCAGAGCAAGGTCCTCTCAATTTTCACGAGATTAAAGACTTTGTAGAAAAGTTGCAAGAGATTGTTGAAAAAGAAGGCGCTCTCCCAAGCCTCAAAGATAGATCTCTGGCTATCCACGGAGATGTATCCCCGAGACCGGAGAGGTTATCCATTCATGCTATTCAAAAGGAAGTTTGCCATGCCTACGGCGTATCATTAGAGGCTTTGCCAGGAGCAACCAAAGCTCGGCCCCTGGTGATCGCCCGGCAAGTTGGCATGTATCTCGGCAGAAAGCTTACTGGCTCCACCTATGCTTCAATTGGTGCTTCTTTTGGAGGAAGGGATCATTCTACGGTGATCTATGCATGCCGAAAGGTGCGAGGCGAGATGAGAAGAAATCGTGCCTTTGCCGAGCGAATCGTCGAAATTGAAAAAAGATTATTAGATTCTTACAAGGAAAAATCTATTGTAAATTCAAATTCTTAATCATACTATTTACAAATTTACAGACCTTATAATTAAAATTAGAAATACTACTTTAATATAAATAATCAAAGTTTGTTACCAAGGAGGAATAATGGAACTAACCATTCAAAGAGACGATCTTCTCAGAGGATTACAAAAATCCCAAAGTGTTGCAGAAAGACGCAGTTCGATGCCTGTCCTTTCCAACGTCCTTCTGGAAGCAAAGGATCAACAGCTACACCTGACCGCAACGAATCTAGAAGTCAGCTTCACTGGAAGCCATCAAGCTGACATCGTCAAAGAAGGAGCAGTAACCATCCAGGCGCGGAAGTTTTATGAGATCGTCAAGGAGCTTCCCTTTCCGGAAGTACGTATAACTGAGAAAGAGAACCAATGGGTAAATATCTCCAGTGGTGCTACGGAGTACAACTTGGTGGGACTGCCAGCAGATGATTTTCCTCAGATCGCCCAATATGAAGAAGATATAGCTTGGGTGGAAATGGAAGCGGTAATACTTAAAGAAATGATAGACAAAACAATCTTTGCCGTCTCCACTGAAGAGACGCGCTACAATCTTTCTGGGATTTATTTCGAAAAATTGGAGACTGAGGATCCAGTTGGCCTGAAATTGGTTGCAACCGACGGTCACCGCCTTTCTCTTATTGAAAAACCATTGCCAGAAGTGGCTAAATTCGGATTCGAAAAAGGAATCATCATTCCCAGAAAAGGTATGCAAGAACTAAGTCGGCTATTGGAAGAAGGCGAGCGAGTTGAGGTGGCTTTCCATGAAAATACTGCCATTTTTAGAATAGGGGAATCCACCCTGATCATGAGACTCATCGATGGTGATTTCCCCGATTACAACACGGTAATCCCTAAAGATTGCAAACGGGTATTGGAGGTTGATCGATCGAGATTCATGGAAATGCTGAGGCGCATGTCCATAATCTCTACAGATCGCTACAGGGGTATAAGGTGTAAAATCCGACCGGAAAATATGGAAATTATTTCAAACAACCCCGAGATCGGCGATGCCAGGGAAGAGATTCCTGTGACCTACGAGGGTGAGGAGATGACCATAGCGTTTAATCCCCGCTATTTCATGGAGACCCTGGCAGTAATGAAAAGCAAAGTCATATCTGCTAAAATGATCGACGAATCCAGCGCTTGCATAATCTCAGGTGAAGAAGACGAGGGATTCTTTTCAGTAGTTATGCCCATGCGGTTGTGAGTACAGCCAGGAATTTAGCTCTGGCCACTATCACCTCAACCTCGCTTTGATGGAGCAGTGCCGCTTCAGCTAAATCCCCAAGATGTTTCACAAACAATTAGGAATCAGGTCGGGTGGTTGACCGGGATAAAAACCGCTTGTACCATAAAAGAGAAAAAGCTCTTTACTAGGATAATGTATAAAAAAATCCTAGGTTTATGAATAATAAAGGGGTACAATTAAAAGTTGATTTAATTAACCAATTAACCAAGAAAGCAGACCAAGATCTATGGAAGACATAACCGAAGTAGCAGATATTCCCAGTAAAGAGTATGACGCCAGCAAAATAAAGGTTTTGGAGGGCTTGTCTGCGGTTCGCAAACGGCCTGCCATGTACATTGGAAATCTTTCCACTGAGGGCCTCCACCATCTTGTCTATGAAGTGGTGGATAACAGTATTGATGAGGCCCTTGCCGGTTTCTGCGATGAGATAGAGGTCCAAATCCTGACTGACAACACTATCACGGTTGAGGATAATGGCAGAGGGATACCCATAGACATACACGAAAAAGAAGGGATTCCCGCGGTCGAAGTGGTGATGACCAAACTCCACTCTGGCGGCAAGTTCGACAACCAGTCCTATAAAGTCTCCGGGGGACTGCATGGAGTTGGCGTTTCTGTGGTAAACGCCTTGAGTGAATTTCTCGAAGTGGAGATTCGCAAAGATGGCAAGGTACATAAACAACGCTATGAGCAGGGCAAGACCAAAACGGATCTGGAAATTGTCGGCACCACAACCAGGAGGGGAACAAGGGTAATCTTCAGACCAGATCCTCTCATCTTCACAGATATAGACTTCAGCTATGAACTGCTGGTGAAAAGATTACGTGAACTTGCTTTTCTCACCAAAGGAGTAAGGATCACCATAGAGGATGAGCGGTTCAATCGCAGGCGGGAGTTTTACTATGAAGGTGGAATCATCTCATTTGTGCAACACATCAACAAGAACAAAAACACCATTCACCCTGAGGTGATCTATCTCGCCGCCGAGAGGGATGGTGTCTCGGCGGAGATTGCCCTCCAGTATAACGACACCTACAGTGAAAAAATATTCTCTTTCGCCAACAACATAAACACCAGGGAAGGTGGCAGCCATCTCAGCGGATTTAAGGCGGGTCTCACCAGAACAATAAACCAATATGCGGCTAGCGATACGATTCCCAAACACCTCAAAGTGAAGCTCGAGGGTGATGACGTCCGAGAGGGTTTGGCTGCGGTGGTCAGTGTGAAATTAGCCAAACCGCAGTTTGAAGGTCAAACCAAAACAAAACTTGGAAACAGTGAAGTAAAGGGTTTGGTAGAGACCGTGCTTTATGAGCATCTCAGTATCTTTTTCGAGGAGAATCCGCAAGTAGGCCGGGCCGTTATCACCAAGGTGGTTGAAGCTGCCAGGGTTAGGGAGGCGGCCCGTCGAGCAAGGGATCTTACTCGACGTAAAAGCGTTCTAGGTGAGCACTCGCTGCCGGGAAAATTGGCAGACTGCCAGGAAAGAGATCCGGCCAGAAGTGAGCTGTTTATTGTGGAGGGTGATTCTGCCGGAGGGTCGGCCAAACAGGGGCGGGATCGTAGATTCCAGGCAATCTTACCCTTGCGCGGCAAGATACTCAATGTAGAAAAAGCTCGTTTTGACAAGATGCTAGAAAATCAAGAAATTATCACAATTATCACCGCCCTTGGCACTGGGATAGGCAAAGACGATTTTGCTGTGTCCAAACTTCGCTACCATCGCGTCATCATCATGACCGATGCTGATGTGGACGGCTCTCACATTCGCACCTTGCTACTAACCTTTTTCTACCGAGAGATGGAAGAGTTAATCATAAATGGACACCTCTACATTGCCCAGCCACCATTGCTGCGAGTAGCTCATGGCAAGCAAGAGACTTACATTCGAGATGAGGCAACCTATCAGCGCTTTCTCTTGGAGCGTGCCACCAAAGACCGGGAGTTGCTGGTGGAAAAGAGTAATAGGTTGTTTGGCGGTGATGATTTGCAGAAACTTTTGGAGAAAATGATTGGCTATTTCGATGTGCTTAATTCTCTGAAGAAACGGGGCTATGATCCAGATTTGATGAAGATCCTTCTGAGACTATCACTAGAACAGGAACTGCGCCCCGACCGCGACAGCATGGTACTCTTACGGGAGGAGTTCAAGAAAGCCGATTTCGAGGTGGGAGATCTTCGGGAGAACGAGGAACACCGCACCTTTGAAATTCAAGTGCGGGCCAAGGAAAATGGTTGGGGCTGGATAACCGTAGGCCGGCAGCTATTCAACATGGTTGATTTCCGCAGAGCTCTGGAAAATCGTCGACAATTACTCGAGCTGGAAGAGCCACCCTACCGAGTGGTGGAAGGGGAAAAGGAGGTGACCATTCACTCCAAGAGAGGTCTGCTCGAATACCTGCGTGAGCAAGGCAAGAAAGGCTTGAGCATCCAGCGTTACAAAGGGCTCGGGGAAATGAACCCGGAACAGCTATGGCAAACTACCATGAGCCCCGAAAAACGAACTCTGCTGCAAGTTACCATAGACGATGCAGTTGAGGCCGATACAATTTTCACTATTCTCATGGGAGACAAGGTGGAGCCAAGAAGGGAGTTTATCCAAAACAACGCCTTGGAAGTTAGAGAATTGGACATATAAGATGACTAGGTTGCAGGATGCTGGGGCAGTGATCCAGAAAAATAATCGGATCTAAAACCCTTTATCCTGCTTTTTTATGTTTGTAGTCAGTAGTCCGTGGTCAAAGACGCTCAGCGCATCAGCGCAAGAGCATAGCGGAAGGGCGAACGAACGAGACGCTCTTACTCTATGCTCCATGCGCCCATGCATGCCTTTGGCAACAGCCACCACGGACGGATAACAAGTAATATAACCCAATTTTGTCGGAAAAAGTCATGAACCAAGAAGAGCGTAGTGAAAGCATCAGAATCGAAGACGAAATAAAGCATTCCTATTTAGACTACGCCATGAGCGTCATTATAGGTCGGGCCCTTCCTGATGTGCGCGATGGCCTCAAACCCGTGCACCGACGGATACTCTATGCCATGCGCGAACTGGGCACCGATTGGAATAAACCTTACAAGAAATCAGCCCGCATCGTGGGCGACGTCATAGGTAAATATCATCCCCACGGTGACGCCGCCGTGTACGATGCTCTTGTGCGCATGGCGCAGGCTTTCTCCATGCGTTACACCTTGGTTGATGGTCAAGGCAATTTTGGCTCGGTGGACGGGGATCCACCGGCAGCCATGCGATACACCGAAGTACGTCAGAATAAGCTGGCCCATGAGTTTCTCACTGATCTAGACAAAGAAACAGCCGACTTTACGCCCAATTACGACTCCTCCCTTGAGGAGCCATCGGTACTCCCTACGCTGGTACCCAATCTGCTGATCAACGGGTCGTCTGGCATTGCGGTAGGCATGGCCTGCAATATTCCGCCTCACAATTTGTCCGAGGTAATCGACGGGCTCATCGCCGTGATTGATGATCCCCAGACAGACCTCCAAAGGTTACTCTCTATTATTCCCGGGCCAGATTTTCCCACTGCCGGTCTGATCTACGGTAGCGCAGGTATCAGAGAGGCTTACGCTACCGGCAAGGGTCTGATTAAGGTTAGGGCGCGGGTGGAATTAGAAGATGTCAATGGGGACCAACAGCGTATTGTCATCACTGAACTCCCATTTCAGGTAAATAAAGCACGACTGCTTGAGAGAATTGCCGAACTGGTCAAACAAAAACGGCTTGAAGGAATAAGGGACATCCGCGATGAGTCTGACCGAGAGGGAATGCGGGTTGCCATTGATCTCAAACGGGATGAGCATGCTGAAGTTATTCTGAACAATCTATACAAGCTTACCAATATGGAGGTCACTTTTGGCATCAACATGCTGGCCATAGTGCACAACAGGCCGGAACTGCTATCTCTTAAGGAGATACTTGAACACTTTCTCGCACATCGCCGCACTGTGGTACTGCGACGGACAGCATTTCAATTGCGGCGGGCCGAGGAACGTGGACATATACTGGAAGGCTTGAAAATAGCCCTGGAAAACTTGGATGCCATCATCGAGCTGATTAAAAGCTCCCCTAACCCCAAGGAGGCCAGGGCGCAATTGATGGAGCAATACGGACTTTCTGAAAAACAAGCGCAGGCTATTTTGGACATGCGGTTGCAGAGACTTACTGGCCTCGAGCGGCAAAAAATAATGGAGGAGTACCGTGATATTCTTGAAGAGGTAGCTCGCCTGCGCAAGATACTGGAAGATGAGACCCTGTTGATGTCCCTGGTGCGGCAAGAGCTCTTGCAGCTCAAAGAGGACTACGGTGACGGCCGACGGACCGAGATTGTTCAAGACGTTCAGGAACTGGACCTAATAGATTACATCACCGAGGAGGACATGGTGGTCACCGTATCCCACGCCGGCTACATCAAGAGAAGTCCAGTTCATCTTTACCGGAGCCAGAGAAGGGGTGGCAAGGGACGAACGGGTACGAGGCCGCGCCAGGAAGATTTTGTCGAGCTACTTTTTGTGGCCTCCACCCACGATTCCCTTTTATTTTTTACTAATCTAGGCCTTATTCACTGGTTGAAGGTGTACCAGTTACCCGAGGCAAGTCCGCTAGCGCGGGGCAAAGCAATCGTCAACTTACTCCAACTACAGGAATCTGAAAGGGTGGCAACCATACTCCCGGTGCGGGAGTTTGAGACCAACATGTACGTGGTAATGGCCACCAGAAAGGGAGTGGTGAAGAAGACCGATCTCATGGCCTATGGCAAGCCACGAGCCGGTGGTATCATTGCCCTGAAAATTGACGAAGATGACGAGCTAATTTGTGCTCGGATCACCGACGGGAGACAACAGCTTTTTTTTAGCACTCGGGCAGGCAAATCCCTTCGTGTGCGGGAAGATGATATTCGGCCCATGGGTCGTGTGGCCCGGGGGGTTAAGGGTATGACTGTGGACGGCAGCTCCCTGGTTGGGATGGAGGTCATAAGCGAGGAGGCCACCATCTTGACGGTGAGTGAAAATGGTTTCGGCAAGCGGACTGCAACCAGAGAATTCCCCCTGAGACGGAGGGGAGGAAAAGGTGTTCTGAGCATGAGAACTACCGAAAGAAACGGGCCGGTTGTAGGCTTTCGTCAGGTAGGTGAAAATGATGAGATCATGCTCATCACTGATCGCGGTCGTATCATTCGCATGATGGTAAGCGAGATTTCTGTAATTGGCAGAATCACCCAGGGCGTTCGCCTCATTGACATTGAACCCGGCGAACGGGTTGTTGATCTGGCCAGCCTGGCGGAAACTGAGGAAGAGGAGGAGTAGTGATCAGCAGGCAGCTTACAGCTCGCAGCATACACCAGCTGCGCTGGGTCACTACGCTCCGCTGTCATTCATAGTCATTGGGTCATTATGTCGTAAGAGGACTGGGTCACCGGCTAATAGCTTCTCTGTAATCGGTGATCATTATTGTTTAAACCTAGTGGCAGCGTAGCATAATGACGGCGAAGCCAGATGACGCGAAGCAAATGACCTGGTGGTTGCCCGCTGCTTATTCATTAGGTGGTGGAGAGATATAATGGACAAGGGAAATAGGAAGGAGGGACTATCAGAGGCTGTAGCTGTGGTGGGCGGCGGGAGTTGGGGAACTGCTCTGGCAAACTTATTGGCCGAAAAGTCCATTCCCGTCTCCCTTTGGGTTTTTGAGGAAGATCTCTGCGAAGAGATGCAGAAGACCAAGGAAAATACCCTCTACCTGCCAGGTGTTCAGCTCTCCCCCCTTTTGCATCCAGACAACAATTTAGAAGCGGTGTTAGCTGGCAAGCGAATCATATTGATGGCAGTCCCATCACACGTGTACCGCCATGTTGCCATGCGAATGCTGGAATTTCTAGAAGGGCCAGTTGTTGTTGTGAGCGCCACCAAAGGCATTGAAAATGAATCTCTGCAAACCATGTCGGGAATTTGGCGCCAGATAATGCCCGGAAGCATCGATTGGGAGTACGCTGTACTCTCAGGCCCCAGCTTTGCCCGTGAAGTGGTGAAGAAGGCTCCCACTGCAGTTACGGTTGCCTCTGCTTCCAAAGAAGTAGCCGAGGAGATCCAACAACTCTTTTCTACGGATTACTTCCGAGTTTACACCAGCACAGACGTGATCGGGGTGGAGTTAGGAGGTGCGCTCAAGAACATTATAGCCTTGGCTGCCGGCATCGTTGATGGCCTTGGCCTGGGTTACAATACCCGGGCAGCGCTGATGACCAGAGGTCTGGCCGAAATGAGCCGGTTGGGAACGAGCATGGGGGCCGACCCTCTTACCTTTCTGGGACTGGCAGGGGTGGGTGACTTGGTCCTTACCTGTACCGGTGACTTGAGCCGAAACCGCACAGTAGGATATAAACTTGGACAGGGCAAAAAATTGGCAGAGATACTAGCCGAGATGAGGATGGTAGCCGAAGGGGTCAAAACCACTCGCTCAGTTCACCACTTGGCCCAGCAAAAAGAGATTGACATGCCCATCTGCGAACAGATGTATCGCATCCTTTATGAAGATTTACCCACGGAGAATGCGCTGGCCGCGTTGATGGGGCGGGAGTTAAAGCACGAAGTTGACACTTTCTTTGGCTAAGGAAAATAAACTAGGCACTAAGCACTATGCAGTAGGCACTTTGGTAATTGCCGATTGAGTATTTCGGATTGGGGATGTGAAAAGGCATCTAGCATAGAGTAAGGAGCCAGGAGTCAGAATACAGAATACAGAATTCAGAAGGATAACCAATGGGTTGCGGAAATTTTGGGTGAAATGTAACCAAGAAGAATACCCTGCAGTTCTATTATTCTCTCCATCATTCCAATATTCCACTGTTCCAATATTCCATCACTCTCTGCCGAATACTTTTTTGTGGTGCCTAGTGCCTAGTTGTTTACGCATTAGTAAATACTCACGCCTTCGTGCCTAAGCAAGGCCTCTTTTAAGCTGAGGCCACTGCCAAACCCCCCGAGTCCCCCGTTGGCTGCTACAACCCGATGGCAGGGAACGAAGAGAACAACGGGATTACTACCACAAGCCTGGCCTACAGCCCTGGCACCCCGTGGTCGCCCAATCTGGGCGGCAATGTCCCCGTAAGTTGTAACTCTTCCCGCAGGGATTCGTCTCAGTGTTGACCAGACCTGCATTTGGAACTGGCTACCCTGGAGATCAAGTGGGTGGTTTAAATTTTCCGGTTCACCAGCGAAGTAACGGTTCAAACAATCAACGGCTGAGGCCAAAGGCTGCGGGTCTTCTTTAATCAGAGCATGATGATTCAGTTGCTGCAAGCGTGAGACCAAATTGGCAATGTCTTTGCCGTTAATAAACTCACAGGAGCACACACTTTCTTCAGTGCCCGCCAGAAACAGAGGGCTCCAGGGGGAAGCAAGCTTGGTATAATAGATTGACTTTCGCATATGGTTTCCCTTTCTGAGGTTTTCAATTAATCCTTAACAGCTGACGCGGCGACACGGAGATAGGGTGACACGGCGAAATCCCTGCTCTCCGCGTCGTTGGACAAGTGATCCCAATGGTCACGTGCCCAAAATGAAGTCCACATATCAGATAACCAATTACAGTTCAGAGCCAGAAGAGACAGTCAACTTGACGGTCGCCAACATGTTTTGACAAGATTGCTCTTAGCAAGTATTTATAATCTTGTCTACAGAGATTTAGAGAGCAGAAATAAGCAAGGCAATCATTTAATCATTTATCTAGACGGATAAGGGCAGCTGTATGACTATCTTACAGCTCAAGCCGGACTATGTAAAGGTTCGCGATAATTCGCACCTTGCTTTGCAGAAAACGGGAAAAACCAATAAACCAGCAACCACTGGAGCAAGACCATAGAACCGCAGTCCAGTAAGATCATGAGTGGTAAACTTCTCATAGGGTTGTTGCTGATCGTGGCCACCCTTGGGGCATTCTGGCAGGTGCGCAGTCATGATTTCCTCAACTATGATGACGATATATATGTCACCGAAAATCCTCAGGTGCAAAAAGGATTCACCCGAGAAAGTGTGATCTGGGCTTTCACCTCTGGTTATGCCAGCAACTGGCACCCTCTAACCTGGCTGTCACACATGCTGGACTGCCAGCTCTTTGGGCTAAACCCCGGGGGTCATCATCTCACCAACCTGATGCTTCACCTTGCAAACACCTTGTTGCTCTTTCTCCTGCTTAACCGCATGACCTCCGCCCTCTACCGCAGCGCTCTTGTTGCCGCCCTTTTTGCTCTCCATCCCCTCCATGTAGAGTCTGTTGCCTGGGTGGCGGAGCGCAAGGATGTCCTGAGCACACTTTTCTGGATGTTGACCATGTGGACATACCTTCTTTATGTCGAGCATCCAAGGCTCGGGAGATACCTGTTGACCCTTGTTGTCTTTACCCTCGGCCTCATGACCAAACCCATGCTGGTGACTCTGCCCGGTGTACTCCTTCTGCTAGACTACTGGCCTCTGGACCGCTTGGCCATGAGAAAATCTAAAGATTCAATCAACTCCGGTGCCCAAAAAAGGTTAAGCTCCAGCCCACAAAGAGCTTTCCTTCTCCGACTATTTTGGGAAAAAGTTCCATTCTTTGCTTTTGCGGCAGTCTCGAGTGCCGTGACCTTCCTGGTGCAACAGAGCAGTGGAGCGGTAAAATCTGTTGAGGTTTTTCCGCTGAGCATTCGCATCGCCAACGGGCTGGTTTCCTATGTCAGCTACATGGGCAAGATGATCTGGCCTCAGCATCTGGCAGTCTTCTACCCCCACCCGGGCAGCAGCTTGCCAATGTGGCTGGCGGGTGCAGCGGGCTTGCTCCTGCTTGGCATATCCGTTGCGGTCATTCGGGCAGGGCGACGCCATCCCTATTTGGCTGTGGGATGGCTGTGGTACCTCGGTACCCTGGTGCCGGTCATAGGCTTGGTACAGGTGGGTTTGCAGGCCATGGCCGACCGCTACACTTATGTTCCCCTTATCGGCCTGTTTATCATGATTGCCTGGGGTATTCCCGAACTCACTAGTGGCTGGCGCTATGGAAGGGTTGTGCTCAGAATGGTAGCAGTTTCGCTGCTTGCAGCCTTGATGGTATGCACCTGGATGCAACTCCGACATTGGAGAAACAATATGACCCTCTTTGAGCATGCACTCTATACCACTGACAACAACTACCTCGCCCACGACAGTCTAGGAAATACTTTGGCCCAACAGGGTAAAATAGAGGAAGCAATCGGTCATTATTCCGCCGCCCTCCGCATCAAACCCGACTTTGTGAACAGCCACAACAACCTTGGAGTTGCTCTGCTCCAACGGGGAGACGTTGAGCAGGCCATCACCCATTTCTCTGCTGCTCTGCGGTATCAGTCCCATTCCCCGGAGGCCTATAATAACCTGGGTCTTGCTCTGGCAAGACAGGGGTATGTTGATAGAGCCATTGACTACTACTTTACAGCGGTCCGACTCAAACCGGACTATCCGGAGGCACACAACAACTTGGGAAATGCTTTGGCGAGCCAGGGTATGTTTGAGCAGGCCATTAGTCATTACTCGGAGGCCCTGCGGCTCAAACCAGAAGATGCAGAGGCTCATAGCAACTTGGCAAATGTGTTGGCTAGAAAAGCAAGATTCAAAGAAGCGATAGACCATTACTCACAAGCCCTGCAGATCAAACCTGACAATTTTGAGGCTCATTACAATCTTGGAGTTATACTAGCGGATCAAGGGAAGTTTGATGAGGCCATCGATCATTATTCACAAGCCCTGCGGCTCAAACCAGAAGATGCAGAGGCTCATTATAACCTGGGCAATGCCTTAGCCAGCCAGGGAAAGTTCAAGGAGGCGATCGGTCATTATTCGGAGGCCCTGCGGCTTAAGCCCAACTATGCACAGGCTCATAATAATCTGGCAGTAGCTCTGGAGAAACAAGGGAAACTGGGGGAGGCCATTGACCATTATTACCAGGCACTAAGGATTGAGCCGAACAGTTCGCTCACACATTTACAACTTGCCTCGGTTTGGGCGAGACAAGGGCAAGCCAAGCAGGCCATAGAGCATTATCAAGAGGCATTGAGGCTTGACCCTGATTCAACCATTGTGCTCAACAATCTGGCTTGGATCTTGGCGACGCACGGGAGCTCCAATTTTCGGGATGGAGCCAGAGCAGTCCAGCTAGCAGAAAAAGCCTGCGCACTTTCCGGTTATAAAAATGCAGTTTTTTTGGACACCCTAGCAGCGGCCTATGCAGAAGCAGGACTGTTCAATGAGGCCTTACAAACTGCTCAAAAAGCTGTGGAACTGGCACTGGCCATGGAGCGTGTAGAACTAGCGAAGGACATAGAGAAGCGGATGCAATTGTACAAGGCAGGCAAGCCTTTTTATCAAACTTGAGTCAGAGTGTATTTAATAAAGAGCAGGCACTATTTGTCCAGGATAAAATCAGTAATATAGGGATTCGTCTCCTTCTCCCGTCCCAGAGTTGAGGTGGGTTGATCACCGTAATCGTGTCCTGGCCAGATTACGGTTTCTTCGGGTAGGGGGAGCAGTTTTTCTTCGATGGATTTGAGCAGAGTTTCCATGGAGCCGCCCGGCAAATCGGTGCGGCCCACGGCTCCAACAAAAAGAGTATCACCGGTGAAAAGGTTCTTTTCTGCCAGCAGGCACACAGCTCCTGGCGTGTGACCCGGTGTGTGAATAAACTCCAGAGTCACGTTGCCGAGAGGGAGTCGATACCCGTCCGTTATCCTGATATCTACCGGTGGCGCGGGGTTGAGTCCGAATGCCTGGGCCCACAGTCGGGCCTCCTCGGTAGTAAAAAGATCGTCGTCCAGTTCATGCATCACTGTCTTGGCACCGGTGCGGCTAGCCAGCAACTGGTTTCCATAGGTGTGATCGGCATGGCCATGAGTGTTGATGATATATGCAAGGTGAAGATTTTTTTCCCTCACCAGGGCTATAATCCTTTCTATATCATCTTCACCACCGGCAGGATCAATTGCCGCTGCCTCTCGTGTTTCTTCACAAGCAATCAAGTAACAGAATACTTCCATGTCGCCTACGGTAATTTGTTCTATGATCATCGGACCCCCTTCACCTTTCGCCTTGCGTTTAAGTTAACCCTAATGTTGCATACCTATGTCGAGGAAAAACGCGCAAGAGTACGTCAGATGTGGCTGCGCGCAGGCTCGGACAGGTCGAGGCGTACTTGACCGTACGTGAAGTCCTGTCCGAGGCGAGTACAGCCGCAGATGGCGTGCTATCGAGCGAGCACAGCGGTTTTTAACGTTATAGGTATGCAACATTAGGGTTAATTCTCATGGCTCAAAATTCTTCCATTCGAAAAATCAATCCAGCACAACCTTGATTGGCAACTCGCCAGCACTCCTCAAGCAATCATGTATCCAAGCAAATTCCTCCCTGAAAAGTTGGTAATCTGCGGGGTTGGCATAGCGCCCCGGTCCGCTACTTATTAGGGGTACAATGTCGGTTCGCCATTGGTATCCCAATTTCTCGAAGAGCTGTCTTAAGAATTGATTAAGTCTACGGGAGGAGTTCGAGCTGCCTGAGTTCTCCAAAAACCAGCGACGGGGCGTAAAATGATCGAGATGATTCAGGGCAAAGGAAATAGCCTCGGGTAGCTCTTGGTCAGTTACCGCCATCCCTGTCTGGGGATTGAAAATGGACAGGTTTGTCCCGGCCATGGAAGACGAGACCACGCAGGGCAAATCAGAGCGAAAGTATTCATAAATGCTTCGGCAGCCGTTTTCATTTAGCGATAAGTGAACCCCCATTTTACAACGACTGAGCTTTGTCGGCACATTTTCCCTGAGTAGATTTGCCATGACGGTTACCCGACCTTGGAGCCCTGCCCGCTTAACCTGTTTTCTAAAATGTTCAACCTTTGCTTTTTGCCCTCTTCCCAAAAAGAGCGCTCGTACGTCTTCGAGCAGATGATGATTGAGCAACTCTAACATCAATCCATGTCTTTTGCGCTCCATTTCGTCGAAAGTGGCATTGAAAACTATGTCGAACTCCTTAACCCTAGACGGTTTCACTTCCAAACTCTCGGACATGTAATCTCCGTGAGCCAGACCGTAAGGCACGACATGGGATTGACTGCTAAGAAAACTACTGTCTTCGGTAGAGTTGACCCCGAAGACAGCAGGATCTTCCAAGACAGAGAATTTCCGCAACCAGGTGTGGCGAAATACTACCCCCCAGGGAGGTTCCACAATGAGTATGTATCTGCGGCTCAGTTGACGAAGATGTTGAAGGCTATCGAAGAGGTAAGGAATTGAAAAAATTCGAAGCACTCCCTTCTCGTTTTCTCCTCCAGGAGCCTTCAAAACCTGGCAGAAGTGTCGTACCTTGTATTTTTTTTGCCCCTTTTTTTGCAGTCTCTCCGATCCCTTCTTCCTTTCTTCAGCCAAAAAAGCTTTGACTTCCCCATCATCTGGGTAAAGTTTTTCAACCTTGAACAACCAGGCCCATTGGTTGGGAAAAGGTAAAAAGGAGAGGAAAAGAAGGGCTTGCTGTCGTAGGTGGCTTTTGTCTTCTCCCTCGGCTATTCTCCGAAATATGTCATACCTTTTTCTCAACCCCTCGTAAGGCCAGTTCAACCCTCTAGAAACTTCCAAAAAAGGGCGCCCCCAGAAGAGCAGGTAGGAAATAGCAGAACGTACTTCTTGGCGAAGTCTCTTGAAAAAAAGATAGTCCTCGCTGGCAAAAAGAGTGGACGAGTCAATGAGAGCAAAAAATCTCTCCATTGTTTTGACAGATTCGGGACCGTTGTTTTGTTGAATCATTCCTGATTGCACTTTAGGCTCAACATGGGGTCAGGTATAACTACTGTAATTGGCGTGAGGCACGGCCTTAAAAGGATAACCTGCTCTTTGGGGAGACAAATAATAGTACCTGGACCCATCTGGCTTTTCTGGATTTACTTGGTTTAGATGATGGAAAGAGCAGCTGAGTATAATATGGTTTCGGCGAGTTAAGATTTTCGCCTGCTCTTGCAAAGATATATTTTCCGACCGTTGGGCAGCACTTTCTCGCCAACGAAATCGAAAAAGTTGCCAAAACTATGTTTAAATAATTCAAGACTATAGGGTAGATGATCCCCACCTCTATGCAAGAGCATTTTTTTAACCATTGGGTCACCGGGAGGAACGAACTCCACAAGCAAGTGTTTTGATATACTACTAAACCATTTGGCAATCAAGGGAAGTGGCACATAGGAAGAAAAAACAAGATGATGCAAGAGGGCCAGAGCTAGAGTTAGATCTGCAGGCCCCCGATCACGCAAACTCAAACGTTCCCGATTGTCCCAACCAAGACCGGGCGAAGGATTGGCCAGGTTCATGGTCAAGGGCAGAATGGTTCCGGTTCCACCCTCTTTGAATATTTTTCGATAAAGAATTTCCGTACAGACCGGGTCTCCGTCAATGCTCACCACGAGGGCTCCTTTGGAGGCCGCGAGCAAGGAAAATTCGCCGGTATTCGCACCTAAATCCCACACCATCTGAGGATTTAGTTCTGCGACAACCCTTTCGACGTAGTCAGATTTTTCAACAATGTCGTCGCTGCTATATGACCTTATATCAGTGTATTTTTCCCAAACTCCATATTTTCCCTTCCCCCTGATTTTATCGATAGTGCGCCGTAGAGAGCGGACTAGCCCGATTAAGCTGCGGTCACCCACCTTGGGCTTCTTCTGCGGTTTGAGCTTGCCACCGTCTCTAGCGCGATCTGCCTGGGTCTGCATGCGAGCATGGAGGGTAAGATGCATGAAAAGCCCTGGTTTATATCGCCGCCAAAAAGGTAGCATACTGGTTGCCAGATCAAGTGGGTATCCATCTGAGTATTGTCGCCAAAGTGAAAGAGTGCGGATATCAACGTAGGCAGCTAAAGCGATGGGAGCAAGAAAGTGGGAGCAGAACTGTCCATAGGCAACCCAAGGACTGTCCGGCAGCCTCTGTCCCAGTGATAGGGTGTCTATTAGGCGGAGTCGCCGGCCGTCATATTGGACATTAAAAGCGCTGGCATCGCGCAGCCAAAAACCCTCAGGTATTAATAATTCCATGGCCTGGAGGTGAATGATAGCAGCATCTTTGAGCATGGAAAGTGGCCATTCCCAAGGGTAGCTGATCATTGGTATTCGGGGGTGGTTCAGACAATAGACAGTTCCTTCGGGAGCACTTTCGGGAATCTCGGTCTCTTGGTGGGGAAACAAGAGGCCCGCCTTGATGAGCTTGTCATAAATACCAGCATCCCTTAATGCCAAAAAATCGTGCACTCCAGGCGAAAAGACCGTTCTTCGCTGTCTATCTGAGAAAAACGCTGCAAACTTTACATAGATTGTTGCCCCTGTCAACTGACACCATAGCTCCAAATCCACCGTCTAATTCACTTATCAGCACTAAAACCAGCGGCTTACGGAATATCATCACAAGGTATTGATGCAAGCGCGCGGTCGACAGCAATCGTCTACCGCAATTGGCCGCTCTGAAAACATTCTCTGGTAACAAGAGAGTCCAATCTTGAAACGTCCCAGATTTTAACTCCCACTGGCCAACCTCTTCGCCATTGACCTCAATCAGCACCCGCTGTTTCGGCAATTTCCCAGATGCTAAAAAAGCCATGAGGTTAACTTTCAGGACCACAGCTGACGGTACTCCGGCAATTGGTATGGTCAATGAGGCACTCTTGCCATCGGTCCAGGTAAAGCCGTCTTCAGGTAAACTCCAACCATGGGTCTGATAAGGTTGAGCATTACCCATGAAGCCAAATTCAATTTTTCCACCCCAACTGTAGAGTTCGGCAGTCAAATGTCTTACGGGAAAGTGGGGTCATTCATGCCAGGATTGAAAACTCATAAGCACTGCCAACCACCATGAACACCCGGTCATACACCTTTCCCTATTTGCGGTTGGATCAAGGGCAAGAGCTGAAATTCCGTCGGTGTGATTCTCCAGCCCTGCCGCTTCCAGTCTGGTTGCTGCCACGTCGGTAACATTACTTTTTGCCAAACAGAGATGCAGAGGGCCCCTGCTATTTTGTGGTTTGATGCAGAGAAGAGCTACTGCTCTGCCTAAAAGGTGGGGATTTATCGTCTTAGGATTGATATTAGTCACCGGTTTATCCACCGTGGCAATGGGAAATCCAGCCCCGTGATCGGCCTGAAGAACGACGAAAGAAGAGTCATAAATATTAAGAGTCTTGAGCTTGTCCAGCAGACGAATAAATAGCTTAAGAATACATTTAGTTTCATTTTTATAATGATTTCTAGTAGCCGACAAAATTTTACCAGCACATTCACAATTATCCTTAGTGACGTAAGCTGGATGTGGTGGCATTAAGTGAATTAAATGATAAGATTTATGTAAGCTATTTAAATTTATGTGATCAATGTAGTCAACAAAGAAAGATTTATGATGAAAGTTGCCAACTGCAGTCTGCGGAGAAAAGATAGGGAAGATACTCCAGTTTTGAAAGTTATAAACAAATTTTTTTAAAAAATGAGGCAGATGTCGAGATATATAAATCCATCAAGGAAAAGCGGCCTCGCTCATTCTGGACACATCATTGGACGGTCCACATACAATTCGGATTCTGTAATAATTAGTGGCATACTTGGCACGTAACTCTATGCTGGGAACTAGATTTATTTTCTAGCTGCTTGGGACAAGCTTTTGAGAAAGGATTTTTCTGTTAATGCTTCCTGGACATAAGAACTTAGTAAGACATTATCTTGATAAGATTTACCGCTGAATATAGCTGGGATGGAAAACGTCGTGGTGCTGGAAACGGTTAAATTTTCTTTGAATAGAACAAAACCATCCAGAGAGGTTTCCATCTTGTTTTCTCTAACGACTTCTTCAAAAACATCTGTTTGAAGACCGTCAAGTATAATGTGAATTATGTTAAGAGATGAAGAATAGCTTACAAGATTTTCCAAAGAAGAAGATATATGTTTTGATTTAGGTACATAAGCTGAAGGTTTTGTAAAATAGCTAAAGAGGAAAAGTGTAGATTGTAAAAATATAAGCATTAAAGAGATATACACGGCTCCTCGGTAAATTTTCCGGTTATATTTTGTAATTAATACTAAGAGCAGTAACCAAAGACTTATATCAACCCAACCCTGCCACTTATAGCCTTCCCATTTAATCAAGTTTCCATCGAGCACCCCATAGTCCCAAACTAAGAAATTACCCTGTAACCACAACAATAATCCGAGAGCGAAAAGTATCGCCACGTATTTTGTTGTGAGCTTCCTTGGCAGAATAAAACTGAGCAACGTAAGGCCGAGGAAAGCCAGAACAAACGGTTTGCTGTAAAGCTGAAGTATTTCGACAAAGGTGGTGGAAAACTCCGAAGTGTTCCCTCTAAAGATGGTTGCCGGGCCGAAGAGAAAAAGGTTTCCCAATACCAGGAGGGTTGGCGGCAATCCATAGACTATATAAACTTTCGCGGAGTTCCAGCTATTGTTCTGTTGTTCGTCTTTCACCTTCACCAAACCTGTTTTTTTCGATCATCCCTACCGCTGATCAGTTCAAGATCCATGCCAGAAATTCTGAAATGCAGGTCGGTCTCATGACTAATATACAAGAGCCTTGTGAAGGATCAAATCGTTTTTGAATTTCTGACTAGGTAAGGAGCTTCCTCTGGCATGGGTAAATAATTCTTGACACAATAGCCCAACCCACCTATGATGACCACCCGGTCATTTTTCTATCTAAGAACAAGAAACACATTTCAAACAAAATGGAACATAATACATTCGCTCGGCCAACCTTTGCCAAACTCCCCTCTGAAAAGCAGGAAAGGGTTTTGGATGCTGCCATTGAGGAGTTCTCCCGTTGGGGCTATGACAAGGCTAGCATCAACCGGATGGTTGGACGGCTCGGCATTGCTAAGGGCTCTATTTTCCAATACTTTGGTAGCAAGAAGAATCTCTATTTTCACATTTTTGAATATGCTGTGGCGCTGGTGAGGCGAAGCCTCAAAGGGGTTAAAGCCGAGACAGAGGGAGAGGATTTCTTTATCCGTCTTTCCAAGTCATTGCGGGCCGGCATCTATTTCATCCAGCGGTATCCCAGGATCTATCAAATCTACCTCAAAATGCTCTTCCAGGAGGATTTTCCTTTTAGAGCAGACCTGCTCAGAACTATCCGCTTATTCTCAATGGACTACCTGAGACCAATAGTGGAGGAGGGGATAAAAAGGGGAGAGCTCCGACAGGATCTCGATCCGGAAGTAGCGGCCTTTTTTCTGGACGCAGTGCTGGATCGGTTTCTTCAGGCCTACTGCATTGCTTATATGGATTCAGGCTTGGGACTTTTCCAGGCGAATGAAGAAGTTATCCAAGGAAGAATGGAGGATTGCGTCAACATAGTGCGGTTGGGAATGGCCACTTCAGCGTAAACGCAGGTACCGGAGATGCCAGACCACAAAGGTCACGAAGAACACAAAGAAAATATTCGCTGAACTATATAAAACGCCGTTTGTGCTCTTTGATGACTCTATGCGTTCCGCATGGTGAAAGGACAGTTTCCATGGCTTCAATCAGAACAAGGATAAAGGCTTTTACCTACTTCGTCGCAACCGATGGGCGAAAAGAAGCGAGTTGGCAGATATCTATGAAAAAGTCGTTGCCGGGCAAAGACTCTCACGGGAAGACGGTCTGAGACTCTTTAAGTCTCAGGACCTTCTTACCATTGGGTTTTTGGCTAATTTAGTTCGGGAGAGACTCCACGGTCAGAAAACCTATTGGGTCTATAACCAGCATATCAACTACAGCAACATCTGCACCAATGGCTGCAGGTTTTGCGCCTTTAGCAGGCGTCTAGGTGAGGAAGGAGGGTACGCTCTGACAGTGGACCAGATGGCGCATAAAGTGCGAGAGCGCTTGCAAGAGCCCATAACAGAGATTCATGTGGTTGGTGGATGCCATCCTGATCTTCCCTTCTCCTACTATCTGGACCTTGTCAGGACGATCAAAGAAATGAGGCCGGAGGTCACGGTCAAAGCCTTCACCACTGTGGAGGTTGCCCACCTGGCTGGAAATGAAGGGTTGGCTATTTCCGAGGTATTGCTGGCCCTCAAGGAAGCTGGAGTTGAGGCCTTGCCCGGTGGGGGGGCTGAGGTGTTCAGTAATCGGGTGCGGCAGCTTCTTTGCCCAGAAAAGCTGAGCAGTAACGGCTGGCTCGAGGTGGCCAAAGAGGCTCATCAGTTGGGAATGCGCTCCAATGCCACTCTTTTGTATGGCCATTTGGAGACTGCGGCTGAGCGGGTTGATCACCTGTTGGCTCTGAGAAAGGCTCAAGACGAAACTGGCGGTTTTATAACCTTCATCCCCCTGGCATTTCAGTCAGCCAACACTGGAATTGCGGCCTTGCAGCAGAGAACCGGCTATACTGACCTGAAAACTATTGCAGTATCTCGCCTTCTACTGGACAACTTCGCCCATATCAAGGCTTACTGGATCATGCTCGGGGTAAAAATTGCCCAGACCGCTCTCTATTTTGGGGCAGATGATCTGGACGGCACCGTCATGGAGGAACGCATCGGGCACATGGCTGGGGCTTCTAGCGCTGAAGCGCTTACACCTGAGGAGTTGGAGACCTTGATCCGCGCTGCAGGACACGAGCCAGTGCAGCGAGATACTTTTTTCCGAGCCGTTGCTGCATGGGATGAATCGGTGATGGCGGAGAGACGGGGAGAAGATATCTTGAACCGCAGAATATCGAACAAGGAATTTTGAATATCGAAGTGATCATTCTACATTTCTGCGGTTTTTTGTTCTGCGGTTCGACATTCAATATTCTGGCTTTGCCGGATTAGGTGGTCCGGATAGTTCTTCTAGAGCTCTGGAATGGATGAAGTGTTGGATACTATAGCCGAAAAAGCTTGGAACGGTGAAAGGCTGACGAAAAAAGAGGCCCTCATCCTCTGGGAAAGAGCGGATTTTTATACCCTGGCCACCCTCGCCCACCACCGTCGCCTGACCCTGCATCCCGAGCCCATTGTAACTTACGTGATAGATCGCAATATCAATTACACCAACATCTGCGTCTCCGGCTGCCGTTTCTGTGCCTTTTATCGTTCCCCTGGAGCAGAGGACGGCTATGTGCTCAGTCAAGGGGAACTGGCAAGTAAAATCGAAGAAACTCTATCCCTTGGCGGGACCCAAATCCTGTTGCAGGGTGGTATGCATCCGGACTTGGGCTTGAGATTCTATGAGGACATGCTGCGATTTATTAAAGAGCGCTTTTCCATTCATATTCATGCCTTTTCGCCACCTGAGATAGTCCACCTGGCGCGCATAGAAAATTTGGAAGTGGAAGAGGTTTTGCGCAGGCTCCGGCAGAGTGGTCTCGATTCAATTCCGGGAGGGGGCGCAGAGATCCTGGTGGCTGAGGTCCGCAGCAAGCTTTCTCCAAAGAAATGCAGCAGCAGCGAGTGGTTGGCAGTGATGGAAACCGCTCACACCCTCGGCATGAGAACCACCGCGACCATGATGTTTGGACACATAGAGACCCTTGAGCAGCGTTTGGAGCATCTCCTGAAACTTCGAGAACTCCAAGACCGAACTACCGGTTTCACCGCTTTTATTCCCTGGACTTTTCAACCGGATAATACTGGACTCAAGACAAAACCAGCCACAGCTGTGGATTACTTGAGGACCTTGGCCATGAGCCGTTTGGTGCTTGATAACATTCGCAACCTTCAGGTCTCATGGGTAACCATGGGGTCAGGGGTGGCCCAGGTAGCTTTGCAGTTCGGTGCCAACGACTTTGGCAGCACCATGATCGAGGAAAATGTAGTGGCAGCTGCAGGAGTAAGACACCGGCTGTCAGTTGAACAAATAAGAGAGATCATTGTGGATGGAGGTTACGAGCCAAGACAGCGCACCATGAGCTATGAGCTCATTGAAGAGCATAGAGCATAGCGTCAAGTTCAAAGTTTCAAGTATCAAAATGCGCCTGAGATTAGTCAAAAAAACTTTGAACTTTGAACATGGAACTTTGAACCTTATCCTGCTGACAGCTGCCTGCTGTCAAGCAGGAGTAGCCTCGCGGCTGTGAGATACTGAGAAACGATAAAGAAGTATGGCCAGAAAACAGATAAACCTCTATTCTCCCCGTCCCCGCGGCCCCGTGTCTCCGCCTCGGCGTGATTCCCGTCCTATTCTCCACCGGGCCCGCCTGGTCGTTCCCATAACCCAGCCGGCCATCGAAGATGGCGCAGTGGTTGTTGCCGATGACACGATCCTGGACGTGGGACCCTTTCCGCTCCTCCGCCGCCAATGGCCTGAGGCTCCGGCCCGGGACCATGATGAGACTGCCTTGCTTCCCGCCTTGGTAAACGGTCACGCCCATCTGGATCTGAGCGCTCTAGCCGGGCAGGTTCAACCAAAGGGAAGTATGGCTGAGTGGATCAGAAGTCTTCTGGCGACTAAGGAGAAGTTCGATGAGGAGCATCTGGAAAAGGCAAGAGTACTGGCGCTGGATTCTATTCGTACTTTTGGCACGGGGATCGTGGGAGACATCAATTCCTCAGGGAGTTTTTCAAGAGGGCAGCCCAATGAAGGGGTGATTACTCAAACATTTGTGGAGGTCTTTGGCCTTCACACCCAAAGCCTGGAAGTAGCTATTGATCAACTTCCTCCAGCCGCCCGCAAGGTCCTGACAGATAATCAAGAGAGCGTCAGTCTGGCGGCCCATGCACCCTATACGACCTCGGCAACACTCCTCAGACAAGTAAAAGAGTGGGGTACGGCAAGGGCCAAGATCATTTCAGTACATGCTGCAGAATCTGAGGAGGAGATCCATTTTCTCCATTCCGGCCAGGGTCCTCTCCGGGATCTCTTGGAGGAACGGGGGCACGAACCTGATAGGTGGGAGGTCCCTGGCTGTGGCACGGTCACTTACCTGGACCGGCTGGGCTTTCTAGATCCACTCACCCTTTGTGTCCATGCTGTCCAGCTGAGCAGGGAGGAAGTGCAAATCTTGCAGCGGTCCGGGGCAGGAGTCTGCCTCTGTCCGCGAAGCAATCTCTTCATTGGTCATGGTCTGCCACCGGTAAAGCAGCTTTTGGAGGCGCAAATTTCCTGTTCTATCGGCACTGACAGTCTGGCAAGCAACGCCGACCTTAACCTGTTTGAGGAGATGGCTGTCCTAATGGAGGAATGTTCGATTAGCCCTGATGTTGTGCTTACCATGGCCACTTTGAATGGCGCTTGCAATCTAGGGATGGCATCCCGCTATGGCAGTTTGGAAAAGGGCAAACGCTGGTTGGCCATCCGAGTCGTAGCCATAGATAGCGAAGGTATTGTTGCAGCTGGGTGTCAAGGAGATTTAGAATGGGTGAGCTAAAATTCGCTGAGAGTCTTAGGGTGGGCAAAGTCAATTTTATCAATACACTGCCTGTTTTTTATCCTCTGGAAAGCGGCGCCATAGAGCATGATTTCGAAATAATCGCTGACACTCCTGCTGGCCTTAATTCTTTGTTGGCTTCCGACCAAATCGATCTGGGAGTAGTCTCGTCAATAGAGTATGGACGCAATTTCGATAAGTATTTGTTGTTGCCGGATCTTTCCATAAGCTGCAAAAGCCGTGTCTGTTCGGTATTGCTTCTTTCCACTGTACCGCTTGAGCAACTGCGTGACCAAGAAATTCTGCTCACCCCCAAATCACACACCTCCATAGCCTTGCTAAAGTTACTGTTCTCCCGAAGGTTTGAGATAACATCACATTATCGGCTCACGGATTATCATATGGATGGCTCACCCTGGCCGGACGGTGCAAAAGCGGTTTTGGCCATTGGCGATGATGCTTTGCGACTACAGAAGAGTCCGGTTGTCACTCTAGCGTTGGATTTGGGCGCAGCCTGGTATGAGTGGACAGGACATCCATTTGTCTTTGCAGTCTGGGCCTTACGTTGCGGGAGCCTGGCTCAGAGAGACGGACAGGTGCATCAGGCCCATGCAACGTTACTGGAAGCGAGAGATTACGGACTCAATCACCTGGAGGAGATCGCTAAGGCCGTGGACCAGTGTTCCTGGTTTTCCAGACAAGAGTGCTTGCAATATCTGCAGACCATAGAATACGATCTCGATAGTGATAAACAGGCCGGTCTTAGGCTTTTTTTCGACATGCTTTACGAAACAGGCGAGTTGAGCAGGCGGGTACCCCTCAATTTTTTGCCAGCATGCACAGAGAGTACAGAAGTGAGGCGTGGTTCAGGTTTCAGCAGCGAGAAAAACAGAAAGGTGAAACGTACTGAAGACAGAATATCGTATTTCTTAGTGCTAATTGGAATTTTTGGTTACTACTAGCACTACCGATTACTGCCAGGCGTGTACCGCGAACAGGCAGTCAACGGACCACGGACATCTCCGGATTGGATCATAGTGAAAAAGTTATTACTCATATTAAGAATGATCAAAATTGAACACACGGTGTTTGCCCTGCCCTTTGCCTTTATGGGAGCCTTTCTTGCTGCTAGAGGCTGGCCAAGCGGTAGACAGATTTTCTGGATCCTTGTGGCCATGGTGGGCATCCGTAGTGCTGCCATGGCCTTCAATCGTCTGGTTGACGCCGACTTAGATGCGGCTAACCAGCGAACTTGCAAGCGAGAAATACCTCGAGGAGCATTGGAGAAAACCGAAGTTTGGGCCTTCGTAGCGGTTTCTTCTGTGGTGTTCATTTTGGCAGCATATCAACTGAATCGTCTCTGTTTTATTCTTTCACCTGTAGCCCTGGCAGTGACCTTGTTTTATTCCTTTAGCAAGCGGTTCACCTGGCTGAGCCATCTAATTCTGGGTGGTGCCATCGGCCTCGCTCCTGTAGGGGGATGGCTGGCCGTTGCCGGCAGCTTCCACCCCATTGCTTTCCTTCTCGGGGCGGCGGTCCTTTTTTGGATCGGCGGCTTCGATATTGTCTATGCCTGCCAGGACTATGAGTTTGACTGCAACTACATGCTTAAATCCATCCCGCAAAGATGGGGTATTGGCAGAGCACTCAAGATCTCGGAATTTTGCCACTTGATTACCTTCGTGCTTTTGGTTACCGTGGGCATAATGGCCGGGCTGGGGTCAGCATACTATCTGGGACTTGTCCTCATCTTGGCCTTCCTGATAACCCAGCATCTCATTGTTTCAGAAGAGGATCTTTCGAAGGTCAATCTCAGTTTTTTTACCATGAACGGCTTGATCAGCATGGTGATTTTCGTGGCTACTATTTTAAGTCTTTGAAGAGTATAAGTTCGCCATAAAGTAGCCAAGAGGACTTTAAGCCCAGAGAAGGCGGAGAGTATAGATCCAGAACAAATCCGAAATCCTAATATCTAAATCCTAAACAAATTCAAATTTTTCAAATCCAAATGACCAAAACTTTCAATTCATAGATTTATTCGATTTTATTTTGAACATTGGAAAATTTGACATTGGGATTTGTTTCGTGCTTCGGATTTAGGATTTCGAATTTAATTAAAGCTGCGTTGCTCTGCGATTTCTGTAGTTTAAATTAAATTTTTGTGACCAATTACTAAGGAGGAATTATGGAGCAGGTAAAGGTATTTTTGGACGAGAGCGATATTCCCCGGCAGTGGTACAATATCTTAGCTGATATGCCAACGCCCATGAGCCCACCGCTTCATCCGGGAACCGGACAACCAGTGGGCCCTGATGACCTGGCGCCGGTCTTCCCAATGAACCTCATAGAGCAGGAGGTCAGCACCGAAAGGTGGATAGACATCCCCGAGGAGGTTTTGGAGAAGTATCTCCTCTGGCGCCCCACACCGCTTTACCGGGCGCGAAATTTTGAGAAACTGCTGGGTGCACCGGTGCAGATTTACTACAAGAACGAAGGGGTTAGCCCGCCCGGGTCCCACAAGCCCAACACAGCCATTGCCCAGGCTTATTACAACAAGGCTTTTGGCATAGAGCGTCTTTCCACCGAGACCGGTGCAGGGCAGTGGGGCAGCGCTCTCAGCATGGCGTGTCAAATGTTCGGCCTCGAATGCCGGGTATTCATGGTGAGGGTGAGCTATGAACAAAAGCCTTACCGCCGGCTGATGATGATGACCTGGGGCGCCAACTGCGTTCCCAGCCCTAGTGACCTGACCGCGGCAGGTAGAAAGATACTGGCTGAAAACCCCGATTCCCCTGGCAGTTTGGGCATCGCCATAAGCGAAGCCATTGAAGATGCTGTTGCCGATGAGAAGGCTCGCTATTCACTGGGGTCCGTTTTGAATCATGTGCTTCTCCATCAAACTATTATCGGGCTCGAGGCAGAGAAACAGTTGGAAAAGATCGGGGTGTATCCCGACGTGGTCATGGGATGCGCCGGCGGGGGAAGCAACTTTGCCGGGATCGCCCTGCCATTTGTTCGGGATAAGATCCACGGAAAAGATTTGTCCATTGTCGCTGCTGAGCCCACCTCATGCCCGACAATGACCCGTGGGCCCTTTGCCTATGATTTCGGGGATACTGCCATGACAACACCCCTGTTGCCCATGCATACCCTCGGCCATGATTTTGTGCCTGCCCCCATCCATGCCGGTGGTCTCAGGTATCATGGAATGGCTCCTGTTGTTAGCCACCTGGTCAAAGGGGGGCTTGTCGAGCCCAGGGCTTTCAACCAGTTAGAGACCTTTACGGCGGGAGTAAACTGGGCCCGCACAGAGGGATTCATTTCAGCACCGGAGACCAACCATGTAATTGCCGCGGTTGTCCAGGAAGCGGAACGGGCCAAAGAAGAGGGCAAGGAGAAGGTGATTCTCTTCAACTGGAGCGGTCACGGATTGGTTGACCTGGCGGCATACGAAGCCTTTCTCTCGGGTCAGCTGACAAACTATGCACTTCCAGAAGAGGAGATCCGCAGGGCCTTACAAACAATTGAACAGTTCCCCAAACCTTAGCCCGGATGTTTCATGAGTCGCTTGCTGCGACCCTGGATATGGACGTACTTCCGGGCGTTCTCGGTGTCGGATCCTGCGACGTACCATTCAGGTAGCCTCGGAACCAACACCCTGCGGTTACCCGGTGGCACGACCATCTCCATGGTCTCGCGACATCAACTCATGGAACATCCGGGCTAGCCAACTGCTTGCTGCGCTCTGCAGTTGGAATATTGGAGCAATGGAAGAGTGGAATAATGCGTGCTATCGTCTTTCCCCAATATTCCATCATTCCACCATTCCATTGTTCCAGAGAGGCCGACCTTGGAAGGCTATCTGGCCCTTATGAGGACTAAAGTGATGGAAAACAGGCTCAGTAACCAGCTGGAAATCAGATGCCCCAGGCTTGGGGGTGAGGTATCCCTGGTGTACTGTTTAAAAGAGGGTGGCGATATCCCCTGTTCGCGAACTATTGTTTGCTGGCAGCCGTACTTTGACGTGGAGGCCCAGCTTCGGGCAAAGCTCACGGAGGAACAATGGGATCGTTGTTTTGGGAAGACACCCAAAGAAAAGATCGTCTCTTTAGTTGAGCTGATCGAAGCGGCCAAGAAGCGTAAGCAGACAGAAGGCTGAGAGGGCCTAGATTAAGGTTAACCACACAGCATGTTCGAATCGCAGAAATTGCGAATATCGAAATCTCGAAACAAATTCGAATTCCAAAATCCAAATGATCGAAACGGCAGATCAAATCTTATTTGACTATTTACGTTTTGAACATTTGAGACTTAGGATTTTGGATTTGTTTCGTGCTTCGTGCTTCGAATTTCGCATTTGAGCTGCAAACCGCAAAGTCATAAACAGGAAAGGACCATGGATGATGCATCCAAAGCGTATGGTTGTGGGCATCTCAGGTGCGACTGGGGTAATCTACGGGCTGGAGATGCTCAAGGCCCTGCAAGACCTTGGCTATGAAAGCCACGTTGTCCTCACAGAACAGGCTCGTCATAATTTTCTCTTGGAAACTGACCACTCACTAGAGGAGGTGGAAAAAACAGCCTCCCGAATTTATGATGATCATGATCTCGCCGCGCCCATCTCCAGTGGTTCATTTATTACCAGGGGTATGGTGGTTATACCTTGCTCCATCAAAAGCCTTTCTGGTATAGCCACTTCCTATGGCGCCAACTTGCTGGTCCGGGCTGCCGACGTCACTCTCAAGGAGCGGCGGCCTCTGGTTCTGGTGGTGCGGGAGACGCCTCTTCACCGAGGGCACTTGGAACTTATGCTCACTGCTGCCTCTCAAGGTGCGGTTATTCTACCGCCGGTTCCGGCCTTTTATCACAAGCCTAAGACCATTACAGACCTCATCCACCACACCGTGGGCAAGGTTCTGGACTGCTTCCGCATTCCTCATGACCTATTCCGACGCTGGGGTGCATGAGACAAATAGACACGGGATGAGACGACACGGGGACGCGAGGAAACGGTGACGCGGCGAATAAACAATAGGATCCCTCGTCCTTGCTATACTCAACCCTATGGTCTGCGAATAATCCAACTGTGTGAGTCCATAATCATAGTGACAAGCTGTGATAGTATATGTTCATAACGTTGATCTAGACTCTTGAAGGTTTCTTCATTGATGTAACCGCATCGGAGTGAAAACTCCAACCACACCTGAGTCTCTGCAGCCTCAGTCTCTGAATCGCTCAACTTGCTCACAAACGCTGCCTGGTAGCGCCTTTTTCGCCAGGCTTCGGAGAGGTTGGCACAAACCGAGCGCGAGGATTTCCGGATTTGATCCACAAGAGAATACCTTTCTTCTCTTGGGAAGTTCTTGCTCAGCCGGAATATCTCCATAGCAAGGTCCATGGCCGCCTGATACACTCTGAGCTCCCTATAGCTCCGAATGTTCTGTTTTGGTGCCCCCATCTTGTCCCCTCCTTTTTCCAATAATTTGACCTGCAAGCCAATCATGTCCCTGTGTCCCCGCTTCTCCGTGTCCCCGCGTCGCCGTGTCTCTGCGTCTAGTGTTTAAACGCTCGCTGGCCGGTGAAGACCATAGTGGCTCCTGCCTCGTTGCAGGCCTCGATCACCTCGAAGTCTCTCATTGATCCTCCCGGCTGCACCACCGCGGTGACACCCTCCTTGAGTCCCACGTCTACCCCATCCCGAAAGGGAAAGAAGGCATCCGAGACCATGGTGGAACCAATAAGGCCACCTTTGGCCTCCTGGGTGGCAGCGTCTATTTCTTCTTTGAGAGCCTGGTCCCGTTCACCCTTGTCTATGGCAAGTTCCAGGTCTTTGTAGGGGATGGAGTGTTTCTCAAAGCAGAGCCGGTCTGCATATTTAGTGTAGGCCTTGAATACTGCAATCTCGGCGACACCAACCCGGTCCTGCTCTCCGGTGCCAATGCCCACGGTGCACTCATCTTTTACATAAATTACTGAATTTGAGGTCACACCCTGCTCTACGCTCCAGCCAAAGAGGAGATCATTGAGTTCCTTCTCTGTTGGTGGCCGCTTGATCTTGTAAGTCTTTCCCTCGTAGGTGGTTTCAGCCGGTTTGAAGTCTTTTATGCTAAGGATGGCGTTGAGGGGTGACTGTTGGACAATGATTCCACCGTCCATCAGAGACTTGAATTCCAGGTAACGTTGCTTGCGGTAATCGGTGAGCCGGTCCATACGGGAGACCTGAACGATCCTGAGGTTGGCGCGCCGTTTGAGGATCTCAACCGTGCCTGCCTCGTATTCAGGCGCCGCCACAACTTCCAGGTAATTTTCTGCCACCAGCTCGGCGGTGGCCTTGTCCACCGGCTGGTTGAACACCACACAGCCGCCAAAGGCGGCAATGCGGTCAGCCATGTTGGCACGATCGTATGCTTCAGCCAGGCTGCTGCCCTGGGCCGCGCCGCAGGGGTTGTTATGCTTCAGAATTACTGCTGCCGGTCGCGCATCCAGATATCTGAGGACATTTAGGCCGTTGTCCAGATCAGTCAGGTTGGTCTTGCCCGGGTGTTTACCGGCCTGGAGCATTTCCGCTTCTGTAATACTGCTTACCAGGCCCAAACCGGGCTGGATAAAGCGACACTCCCCCAGGGTGAGATTGCCATCCACCAGCTCGTAGAGGGCGGCCTCTTGCCCGGGATTCTCACCATAACGCAATCCCTTTTCAATAAGCTCGCCACTTTTCTCATCGGGAATCTTCCAGGCGCGCTTGCGATAGGTGAGGATCTGCTCACCGAAGGCTATGGTCATTGTCTCGGGAAAATGATCATCCATGACCGTGCGGTACATCTCCTTGAGTTCTGCCATACTTTCCCTCCTTATGGGATTGCGGAATTCAAAATTGGGAAGAAAGTCTAAATTTTATGCTTTTGTGTTTGAAACCCATTCCTTTCCAGACCATGGAAAGGAATGAAATTGAGTTACCGTAAATGTAAGCTAGAAAAAGAAAATGGCCAAGGGAAAAATTTGACTTATTTGCCATTATTGCCAAAACTCTCCATCCATGATAGATAGCCCAAGCACAAAGGGCGCGAAACGCCATTTGACCAGCTGGCAGCTAAAAAGTCTGGAAACGGACCAAAAAGTCATACCGGACGAGACGAAGTCGAGATCCGGTATCCAGTAGGTATTGTTTTTTTCTGGATTCCGGACAGTCGTTTCACGACTTCCGGAATGACGGACTTGGTGTTGGCACTCAAGATACCGAGTTTTTCAGCAGCCTGCTAGTGCCTAGATAGGTATTTTTTCGGTGGAACTTTTGATGACTTGGGCGGTCATTAAGGGTATATTCTCTCAGAGGCGAAAGTAGTAATGAAATATATCAGAAAAACCATCTTTTTTTTGGCGGCCATTCCTATTTTATTTGCTGCCGTTGGTTCGGCTGCAGAGGCGGTCAAGAAAGTCGCCATACTCCCCTTCCAGATGAACGCTCCCCAAGACCTCAACTACCTGAGAGAGGGAATCATGGACATGCTCGCCAGCCGCTTGGCCTGGGAGGGCAAGGTGGAGGTTGTTGAAAAGCAGGTAGTGAAGGAAGCCCTCGCCGGCCACCAGGGACCTTTAAATGAGTCTGCCGCCCGAAAGGTGGGTTCGAACTTGGGGGTGGACTACGCACTTTTCGGTAGTCTCACCGTGTTCGGTGAAAGCGTGAGCATCGACGCCAAAATGGTTGCTCTAAAGGAAGATAATCCCCCGGTAACTGTCTATGCCCAGACCAAGGGGTTGAGCGAAGTCGTTCCCCGGATCAATGATTTCGCCCAGGAGATAAACAACAAGATCTTCGGCCGGGGTACGGCAGCGGTAGCGGCTGCACCTGCTCAGCCTCGCTTTTCTAAGGCCCACCCGGAAAGCATCATGAGCGGGCCAGCGCCCGGCCCGGCCAAATCTGACGACACTGGCAGCTTTGTCAGCCTTCAATCCAAAACGACAAGCGATTCGGATGTGTTTCGCAGCCAGAGGCTGAAATTTCCAGTGAATGGCATGGACGTTGGCGATATTGATGGAGACGGCCGCCCGGAAATCGTGGTGATCTCCAATTTCAAGGAGGTCTTGGTCTACCAGTGGGATCAGGGCAGGCTAAACAAGCGAGGCTCCTTTGAGGGCAGCACCCGTGATCGCATGGTGTGGGTCTGCCTGCTGGATGCCAATCACGACGGCAAGGATGAAATATATGTCAGTAACCTCCGCGGCCAGAGACTGTCCTCCTATGTGCTCGAGTGGCGAGGGGAGCAACTGAAGGAGCTGGCCTCGGAGGTGGAGTGGTACTTCAACCGCCTCACTGTACCGGGGAAAGATACTATCTTAATGGGACAGAAGAAGAATCCCGAGGATATTTTCATGGCCGGAGTTTATCGTCTCCAGTTCGCCGGCGGTGGTTACGAACCCTTGGAGGGTATAAGCCTGCCCAGGAGGACAAATGTTTTCAACTTCGCCCAGGGTGATGTAGACGGCGACGGCAAGGATGAGACGGTTTTCATCGGCGCGGAAGAAAAGCTCCTTTATCTGGTTGATGATGACGGCACTCGGCTGTGGAACAGCAGGGAATATTATGGCGCAACTTCTAACATCCTTGAGGGCAAAATACCAACCAGTGGCACAACAGCGGTTCCAGGAGGAGGTGGGGCTACCATAGATGATGAGGTGGAGATCTATTACATCCCCTCACCGATTCTTTTGGTGGACCTTAACAACGATAAGCGGCTGGAGATCCTGGCCAACCGCAACCTAACAACGACTTCCATGGTTCTCTCCAGACAACGCAATTTTTCTGACGGTGAGGTCCAATCCATGCTTTGGACAGGAGGTGAACTTTTGCCCCAGTGGAAGACAAGGCCGCTCCGCGGCATGGTGGTGAGTTACCGTCTCGCCGATATGGACGGAGACGGCCAGGATGAGATGGTGGCGGCAGCAGTTCTGGAGAAGGAAATATTTAAGCAAACAAGAAGTATGATCTATGTGTACGAGCTCGACGGGGCGCGGGCCCTGAGCGGCCAGACCACTGCCCCGGGTATCATAGAGTCGAATCAGTAAAGGAAATTTAAGATCTTAGATTGTAGACTGCACATTTGAAATTCATACCCTCTTCAATCCCCCAGGTCCCCCTTTAAGAAACTGACCTACCATACACTTGGCACAGGCCGTGTTATAAGTCCGGGTGGGTTTTTAAGAAACTCTTTAAACCGCAGAATATCGAATCCGCCTCAGGCGGATCGAAGTGAACACTTCATAATTCTGCGGTTCCTTGTTCTACCTGCCCGCCATCGCGAGCCGCTCAGGCGAGGCGGGCGGGCCTTCGATATTCAATGGTTTTAATTAGCTGCAATTATCTCTGAAAATATGCACTGTCTCAGGTGTGGGAAAGGACCAAATAAAAACCCCGGGGAGTTTATCCCCCGGGGTTGTGAGTGTCCTTACTAAGGATCAAACTTCCTTAGTAACTGAAGTCGACGCCGATACCAACCTGAAAGGCATCATCGCCACTGTTTGTAGCAGTAGTACCCGCTACGCCATAGCCGTTTTCGGCAAGCATGTAGGCACCGGCAAGGCTGAGGGTGAGGTTGTCGTAGATTTTCTGGGCAAGCCTGGCATCGATTTCAATGCCGATCTCGTCTTCCTCACTGCCGGCGACGGTGCGATCCTCGACCATGCCGATGTAGTACACATCGAGCATAATCGTGGTGGTATCAGTGGGCTTCACAGTGGCGCCGAGACCCACCGCCCACATGTTGCTGGGGCTGTTGTCGCCACCGATCTGTGACAGATCGGCATTTCTATCATAGGACCAACCATCGCTGATCATCTCAGCCCAGCTGAAGGTTTCGCCTGCCATTCCCTGGAAGTCGTCGTCGAGATCACCTTCCTTGTCGCCGCTGGCATAGATGAACTGGGCCCTGAGGGTTGCCATATCCAGGGCAAAATCCACCCCGGCATGGGCCATGTAGCCGTCGTAGTTCCGATCCCCAGCGCCATCGCTTTTTACCTCGCCGAAGTTCTTGCCGAGGATGACGAAGAAGGACACCATGTCGAAGCTCATGTTGAACTCACCCATGACCAGGTAGAGGTCGTCGCTCTCGGGTACGTCAGCTGATGGTTAGTAGTCATTCGGTCCCTTCTGGTAACCGAAGGTGAGCCGGGCGTCCATGTTCTCGGCCTTGTAGGCGCCGCTGGCCACCAGGTGCCAGACGTCGTTGCTGGAGTCTAGGATCGTTGGCCTCCAGACCTGCTGCGCCGGCCCAGTAAGCGGTGACCGTTACAGGGTCGAAGTTCATGTCGAAGCGGGCAGCGGAAACGTCATCATCGATGAACCAGCCGCGGTGCAGGGCCACACCCTGCAGACCCAGGGTGGCCTTCACCGGGGTGTCCGGAACCATGAACTCCAGGTAGACGTTCTTGGTCTCCAGGTTGACCGAGTCACCGCCCAGACCACCACCGCTGTTCCTGCTGTTTACAAAGGCTGTATCACCCCACTCCATGTCGATCTCGTTCTTGTAGACCAGCTTGAGATTTTCGCTTGCGATGATGTTAAAGTACATGCGCATTCTCTGGGTGACGTACTGGTAGGAATCATCTGAGTCGTCATCGCCATCGTAGTTGTCTTTGGCCCAGGCCTTGGCATTCCACAGGCCGCTGATCTTCACCTCAGCCGCATAGGTGGGCATAACCAATGCGAACACGAAGATGAGCGCCAAAAGACAAAATAGTAACCGTTTCATAGGCTGTTAACCTCCTTGTCTTGAACTCTTATTCTCCAAATGTTATGGCCCTAAATAAAAGCAAACAATACCTCTCCCCGCACCACCTCCTTTCTTTTTTGAGGGTGGATCTTGATATGGGTGAAGATAAACTTCCGGCAGATTTACTATTTTGCCCTCCGGATTGTCAAGCAAAAAAAAACATATATACTTGGAAACAGTGTATTTTTTGCTTTTTCAGTGCACCAATCCGCAAGCAATAATCATACCAAGATTGATTAAAGGATTGCTGGCTGGAGAGTGTTAAGGTGGACTATCGAGGGTTTCCCACAACATATTTCCCCTCCCCTGGCGGGAGGGGATAAAGGGGAGGGGAAATAAATAAATTATTGATAACAATGAATGTTTTGCACCCCCACCTTAACCCTCCCCCGTCGAGGGGGAGGGAATTATGAGGACATCGGACTCCATTTAGAAAGACGATTCATTTTTCTAATCAGATTTGATTGAGAGATTCGTTAATCCTTCTCAGACCTTGGCTTTTGAAAAGGCTGAGGAAAGAAACATGGGCCATTGCACAGGGAGAGATGTAGACTATTGTATTCATCAGGGTGAGAAAATCTGCATTTTCCCCTTCACGCCATGGGGATAGAGGGGATAGAGTTGAACCACAAAGTACACAAAGTACACAAAGAGTAAGGTTTCAGAGTTCAGTGTTCAGGTTTCAGCTTCTATATTTTTTCCCTGACACCTGACACCCGAAACCTGAAACCGAATAAGGTAAGGGAGGGGCTTCGGTTGAGGAGTTCGGCTGCCCCTCGCTCTCAGGCGATCCTTTTACCCCCTCCCGAAAGAGCTAGGTGATAGAGCTTGAAACAATCTTTTTAGGTCTTATAATTAGGCTGTAACGAAACGGGAGAGTGGACCATGTTGAAAAAGAACTTGCTTGTTATCTTGTTGTTGGTCCTTGTTGCCGGGTGCACAACCTGCAAAGGGGTGAAAACCGCTCAAGATGGCGGCACGCCTCCAATGATCTTGGATTCCTATGCTGCAGAGTCAGTGAGGCCCGGAGCTACCTGGAGGGTTTTTCTCAAAGCCCGGGACCCGGATGGCGACATGCAATCCATAATTGCCGAGCTTTCTCAGCCCGGAATTGGCTATTATCCAGTTGATTTTACTTACATAAAAGGAGCCGACCGGGAAGGTTTTGCCGGGTATCTCATTTTGAGAACCCCGAGAGATTATAATCTGCTCCAGGAATACGTCGAAGTGAAGCTTACACTCCTGGATTGCGAGGCAAACAAGAGTGAACCCGTCAAGTTCACTCTCAGGTTTGACCTCAAATCCGGCTATGGTCCGCAGGAAGTACCAGAGAAATGGCAAGCAGCAGCCGAACGTAAGCTGGGTACCATAATGGTAGAGATCAGAAGTGTAGTAGAAGACAACAAGGAGGGAAACGGCCGGAGGCCTGTCTCCCCATAAAGTGAGATAGAGTTACTCGCAAGCCCTTACATTCGTTACCCGAGGACCCTGGAGAAATAGCTCTTTAATAATCAATTCCCCGTGTACAAAAAAGACCCCCATGCAGCGCCCATCCTGATTGACAAGTCTTGTGAATGATGGTACTTAGTCAAAAGATTAAATTGCATCTTTTCATATAAAAAGAGCCTGCCGGACAAGCCCTGTCCCCTCCCCTGGCGGGAGGGGATAAAGGGGAGGGGGGAATATAAAATAGCTGAAAATACACTTTATTTTTTCACCCCCACCCTAACCCTCCCCCGTCAAGGGGGAGGAGATTATAAAGTTATCGCACAGGCTCTTAAATGTTGTTGGGGACAAGCCCAGCAGAGGATAGGTTTTTTCTTTGGTCGGGAGCGCTAAATTAAATGAAGATCTTGGTGAGTGACCCCCTCCACGAGAAAGGTATTGATGTCCTGGAAAAAACGGAGGGCTTCGAGGTAGAGGTGGACACCAGCCTCACCCACGAGGAATTATTGGGCATAATAAAGAATTACCATGCCCTGGTTATCCGCAGCTCCACCAAGGTTACAGAAGAGGTCATAGAGGCGGCTGACCGGCTCAGAGTAATCGGCCGGGCCGGCATAGGTTTGGACAATGTGGACATCGGGGCTGCCAGCAAGCGCGGGATCGTAGTGATGAACACCCCTGACGGCAATGTGATCACCACAGCCGAACATGCCGTGGCCATGCTCATGGCCCTCAGCCGCAACATACCTCAGGCTGTGGCTTCAATGAGATCGCGCAAATGGGAAAAAAAGTTGTTTCGGGGCAAGGAGTTGTTCAACAAAACCTTGGGTGTAATCGGTATCGGACGCATTGGCAGAATAGTTGCCGACCGGGCCCGGGGCATGAAAATGAACATTGTTGCCTACGATCCTTACATACCTGCAGAGAGCATAGAGAAAATGGGGGTAGAACCGGTTAGCCTCGATGGACTCCTGGCCCGCTCTGACTTTATTACGGTTCACACCCCTTTTACCCAGGAAACGCGCAACCTGATCAACCGTGAGTGTTTCGCCAAGATGAAGAGGGGCGTTCTCCTGGTGAACTGCGCCCGAGGTGGTATCGTCAACGAGCATGATCTCTACGAGGCGCTGAAGGAGGGTATAGTAGCGGGAGCTGCCCTGGATGTATTCGAGAAAGAGCCCCCGGGGGACAACCCTTTGCTGGACCTGGACAATGTTATAGCCACGCCTCACCTTGGGGCCTCGACAGATGAGGCTCAGGAGAATGTGGCCGTGGCCGTGGCCGGCCAGATCATTGATTACCTCAAGAGAGGTACGGTTCGTAACGCGGTGAATGTCCCGTCAGTAGATGGGGAGGTGCTGGTCAGGCTCCGCCCCTACCTGACCTTGGCGGAAAGATTGGGCAGCCTACTGGGCCAGATCACCAAAGGGGGTATCTTGGAGGTGGCCGTTGATTATATCGGTGAACTGGCCAAATATGACACGGTGCCCCTTACGGTGTCACTCACCAAGGGGGTGCTAACACCCGTTGTGGGTGATGAGGTGAACTTTGTCAACGCCCCGGTGCTCGCCAGGGAGCGGGACATCAAAATAAGTGAATCCAAACGGAGCGAGGCGGAGGATTTCACCAGTCTCATCACCGTGAGGATGAAGACAACCGAGCGCGAAAACACAGTCTCGGGGACTACCTTCGGCAAACAGGACCCCCGCATTGTGCGGATCAATGATTTTCGCCTGGAGGCACCCCTTGAGGGGCATCTTTTGTTGATCTACAATATAGACACCCCCGGGACCATAGGTGCAATAGGCACCTGTCTCGGGCAACACCGCATCAACATTGCAACCATGGATGTGGGTCAGGTCATTGAACAAGGTCAAAACATCATTATGATGCGAACCGATACACCAGTGCCCGTCGAGGTTCAAGAAGAGTTGCTCGGGTTGGGAAATGTGATGTTTGTCCAGAGACTGGAACTCTAGAAAGACAGACGCGGAGACACGGAGATACGGAGACACGGGGTGAGACCGAGTGACGGCGAAAGAAATATTACATACTCTCGCCGCGTCACCCCTTCGCCGTGTCGGTGACAATGGACAGGCAATGGGGAAGGGGAATTAGAATAGCTGCCAGAAGTTTCGAGATTGAAACCAAAGGGGTATGAAAACATGGCTGATGAAGAAATTGAAGGCAAGGGTTTTGTTATAAAGGACCGCCGTCGTTTTACCGAAGAGGGTGAACCAAAGCAAGAGACGGGTCCCGAAGAACAAGCTGAGGAACCAGAAGCCAGTACCCAGGAGAAAGCTGAGGACAGGGCAAAAGAGGAGGAGAAGGTAACTGAGGAAATGCCTTTCCCGGAGATAAATTTCTCTACCTTTGTTTTTTCACTTAACACCTCGGCCCTCCTCCACCTGGGCGAGATTCCTGATCCGGCCACGGGCAAGCAACAAGAAGACCTGGCCATGGCTAAACAGACTATCGACTTGATTGCAATGCTGCAAGAGAAAACCCAGGGCAATCTCGCGCCGGACGAAGAAAATCTGGTTAAGCACATCCTGTACGATTTACGGCTGCGCTATGTCCAAAAAGCCAAATAGCGCTGTCTCGATCATTGCAGAGGCTCCAGCCAAAATAAATCTAGGCCTGCAAGTTCTGGGTAAACGCCCGGACGGGTATCACAGTTTAGTGTCTCTCATGGTCCCGGTGAGCCTTTGTGATGAGTTGCGGGTCGAATTGAACCCGAGGGAAATTGAATTACACTGCCCCAACAGTGATCTGCCGACAAACGAAGAGAACCTGGTGTACCGGGCGGCTAAGCTCGCCCTGAATGAGTGTAGGTGGGATGGGGGAGTGCGAATTGAGCTGAGCAAAAATATTCCGGAGGGTGCAGGGCTTGGAGGCGGCAGTAGCGACGCGGCTGCAACCCTACTTGCTGTAAACCAATTGCTGGGCAGCCCTATGGACCATGCGGATCTGCACCGTCTCGCCGCTAACCTGGGTGCGGATGTTCCATTCTTTCTTCTGGGTCGGTGGGCAGTGGCTGAAGGGATAGGGGATATTCTCTACCCAGTGGAAAATGTACCGACATTATGGACAGTGCTGCTATATCCTAATTTGCAGATTTCTACCCGTTGGGCTTACGAGAATTTGACATTGACAAGCAGGGCAAATGGGTCTAAATTCAACATTCTTGGAGACACTTATGCGGGAGAGATGACCGCTTCCCACCAGAAACTTCTAGATCGGCAAGGGCTTGCACTAGAGGATATACTTCCTCTGTTGGTCAATGATTTTGAACCACTGGTTTTCGGTCACTATCCACAGCTCCATGACTTAAAGAATTCTCTGCTGGCGGCGGGTGCCAAGGCAGTCCCCATGACTGGGAGCGGGCCTACTTTGGTTGGCCTTTTCCGCTCTGAGGAAGAGGCCCGTGAGGCCCATTATTTGCTGCGGCGCAAAAAAGATATTACAACTTTTGTCGCGCACACTTTGGACACTGCGAAATTGCTGGCGAGCAGAGCGCAAAGAGCATAGCGTTGAGAAGAAGTATTTTTCGCTCAGACTCTTGGCGCTATCGCCATGCGAGATTATTTGGTTTTTGTTTATGATATTGGACCGTCTTAAACTGTTTGGTGGCAATTCCAATCCTGAGCTGACTGCCAAGATCTGCGAGCACCTGCAGATCCCTCAGGGAAAGTCTGTAGTTAAGACCTTCAGCGACGGTGAAATAATGGTTGAAATCGGTGAGAACGTCCGTGGCAGGGACGTTTTCGTAATCCAGTCCACCTGCGCACCGGTGAACCACAACCTAATGGAGTTGTTGGTAATAATGGACGCACTGAAACGGGCGTCGGCCTGGCGAATTACCCCGGTATTACCCTACTATGGCTACGCCCGCCAGGATACCAAGGTGCTGCCCCGGGTGCCCATTAGCGCCAAACTGGTTGCTGACCTGATCACGGTTGCGGGTGGCCACAGATTGATTTGTTTGGACTTGCACGCCAATCAGATTCAAGGTTTTTTCAACATCCCAGTGGACAACCTCTTTGCAGCGCCAGTTCTGCTCGAATACCTAAGACAGCATTTCAACAACGAGCTGGTTATTGTCTCCCCCGATGCTGGCGGGGTGGAAAGGGCCCGAGCCTTTGCCAAGAGGCTAAATGCCAGCCTGGCCATTATTGACAAACGAAGGGACGAAGGGCAGCAGGAGGTTAAGGCCATGCAGGTGGTTGGTGATGTCAAGGGCAAGCCGACCATTATCGTGGATGATATGGTGGACACGGGAGGCACCCTTACCGAGGCGGCCAAAGCTCTGACCGAAAACGGGGCTGCTTCTATCAACGCTTGTTGCACCCACGCGGTCCTGTCAGGAAAAGCAGTCGAGTCCATTGAAAAATCGAATATCGAAAGTTTGATTGTCACTGACAGTATCCCTATCAAGCCTGAAGCGAAGGGTTGCAAAAAGATCAAGGTACTAACGGTGGCCAACTTGCTTGGGGAGGCGATCAAGCGGGCTCACCTGAATGATTCGGTAAGTTCGCTCTTTGTTTGATTTCGTCAAATCGAGAATTAGTCGATTCGTCAAATAGTCATACTTACATTAGTTTGTCTGCACGGTCCTATGAATCCGGTCACTTTGGGCTTCACCTCTAACTATTTGACTATCTAACGAATTGACAATTTGACTAAAAATGGAGGAAATAAATGGCTCACGTAGCGCTCACTGCGCAATCGCGAAAAGGAACTGGTAAAGGTGCGGCCCGTACCCTACGGCGCCAGGCCTTGATACCAGCAGTCTTTTATGGTCCTGAGGTCGACCCTGTAAACCTGAGTCTCAAGTATCGGGATTTGGAGAAGCTAATTAAGACTGGGGCAGGTGAAAACGTTATAATTGATCTAGCAATAGAGACTGGCGAGTCTACTTTAAGCCACAGGGCGATGCTCAAAGAAATTCAGATGGATCCAGTGAAACAGACTATTCTGCACGTGGATCTCTATGAAATCTCCATGGACAAAAAGATAGAGGTAGAGGTGCCGATAACCCTAACAGGCACGGCCAAGGGTGTGTCCGACGAGGGCGGCATTCTTCAGCAGGTGAGCAGAACACTCGAGATCTCGTGTCTGCCGGACAATATACCCGATTCTTTTGAACTGGACGTAACCGACCTTAACATAGGCGACTCTTTGCATGTGAGTGATCTGAAGATTCCCCAAGACATAGAGGTTTTGGTGGAGGGGGAGCTTACCATTGCCACCGTGGTACCACCCACGAAGGTTGAAGAAATAGAACCAGAGGTTCCAGAAGAAGAGGAAGAACGAGAGGAGGTGGAAGCAGAAGAGGTAGCCGAAACCGAGGAAGAGGGGGAAAAAGAGTAGCCCATGGTAATGGCCGGTTGCACGGCCATGGAGCAAGTTTGTGCATCTCGTGGTGGGACTTGGAAATCCAGGAAAGACCTACGAGCACACACGCCACAATGTAGGATTCATGGTTGTGGATCGGTTGGCTGGGGCCCACTTCATTACGGTTACGGGGAAACGGTTTTTCAGCCTCTGGGGCAGAGGTGATATTGCCGGTAACAAGGTGATCCTGGCCAAACCGCAGGCTTTCATGAATCGGAGTGGCCAGGGGGTGCATGCCCTGATGGCTTACTTTAAGCTTGCTGTGAAAGACTTGCTGGTAATCCACGATGATTTGGACGTGGATTTCGGTAGAATAAAGATCGTTCACGGCGGCGGAGATGGCGGACACCGGGGGGTGCAGTCCATTCACCAGGCACTGGGGGAAGACCGTTATGCCAGAGTTAAACTGGGAATTGGCAGGCCGCGATTTGGTGAGGTGGTAGAGGATTATGTGCTGAGCCCTTGGTACGAGGACCAGAGGGATCAGATAGTCGAGATAGTAGACTCTGCTGCTGCGGCTGTCACTGCCATTTTGGTTAATGGCCTGGAAAGGGCCATGACCGAGTTCAACTCGAAGCAAGTCCCCTAACCTGCAGTTCAAGTTTTTTTTAAACCACTAATACGTTACTTTTGGCACAAACTAATGGGAGGTAACAGGTATGGAAAACTGGGTAAACTATGCACCGTTTTTTGGCGTAGCGGGGGTGATCTTCGCATTTTTCCTGTTCGCCTACGTCAAGTCTTTTCCCAGCGGCAACGAAGTCATGATAGATCTCGAGGACCAGATCAACAAGGGCGCCATGGCATTCCTGAAAAGGGAATACTCCATCCTGGTGATTTTTATTGCCGTGGTTTTCGCGCTCCTCTGGTATGGCATCAACTGGCAGACTGCAGTAGCCTTTGTCACGGGCGCGATCTGCTCGGGCGTTGCCGGCTTTTCCGGCATGAGCGCTGCCACCCGGGCCAACTCGCGTACGGCCGCGGCAGCCAATGAGTTCGGTATGGCCAAGGCCCTCAACGTCTCCTACTTCGGCGGGGCGGTCATGGGTGTGGCGGTGGCCAGCCTGGGGTTGCTGGGTGTGGGCATCTGGTACTATTTCGTCGGCCACAACCCTGCTACCGCAAACATCATCAACGGCTTTGCCATGGGTGCCAGCTCCATCGCCCTTTTTGCCCGTATGGGGGGCGGTATCTTCACCAAGGCGGCTGACGTGGGTGCCGACCTGGTGGGCAAGGTGGAAGCCGGCATTCCCGAGGACGACCCCAGAAACCCCGGTGTCATCGCCGACAACGTGGGAGACAACGTGGGTGACATCGCCGGCATGGGCGCCGACATCTTTGAATCCTATGTGGGCGCTATCATCGCCACCATCGCCATTGCTGCCACCATGGTGATGCCGGCTGAGTCTGAAAATTTGCGCTCCGCTTACATGGTCTGCCCTCTGCTGGTGGTCATGGGCGGTCTGGTGGCCTCTTTCTTTGGGATCATGTCCATCAAAATCTTCCAGACCATTTCACCCCAGGCGGCACTGCGCTACACTACCTTTGTGGCTGCGGCCATTCTCATTGCCTTGACCTACTACATCGTCAAGACCCTAGGGCTGCCCACCGGGGTTTTCTATGCGGTCATTTCCGGCCTTTTCTGCGGCATTGTCATCGGGCTATTGGCGGAGTACTACACCTCCATGGGACCGGTGAAGAAGATCGCCGCGCAGTCCGAGACCGGACCGGCCACGGTGCTCATTGCCGGCCTGGCTGTGGGCATGGAGAGCACGGCCCTGCCCGTTCTCGGCATCTGCCTTGCTACCTTCATCGCCTACAAGACCGGCGGGATTTACGGTATCGGCATTTCCGCCGTGGGCATGCTCTCCACCGTGGGGGCCACCATGACGGTGGATGCTTACGGCCCCATTGCTGACAATGCCGGCGGCATCTCCGAGATGGCCGGCCTGGGACCTGAGACCCGCAAGATCACCGACACCTTGGATGCCCTGGGCAATACCACCGCCGCCATCGGCAAGGGCTTTGCCATCGGCGCCGCGGCGCTCACTGCGGTCTCCCTCTTTGTTGCCTATACCCAGGCGGTGGGCCTCGAGATCATCAACATCACCGATCCCATGGTGATCATCGGGGTTTTGATCGGTGCCATTGTGCCCTTTATCGTAGCGGCGCTCACCATGACCGCGGTGGGTTCTGCCGCCTTTGACATGGTGGAAGAAATCCGCCGCCAGTTCCGGGAAATCCCCGGGTTGATGGAGGGCGAGGCCAAGCCCGACTCGGCCAGGTGTGTGGATATTGCCACCAAGGGCGCGCTCAAGCGCATGATGCTCCCGGGACTCATCGGCGTGGCCACGCCTCTGGCGGTGGGAATGCTCATCGGCCCGAGGGCCCTTGGCGGAGTGCTGGTTGGCTGTACGGCAACCGGTGTGTGCATGGCCCTTTTCATGTCCAATGGCGGTGGCGCCTGGGACAATGCCAAGAAGTATATTGAGGCGGGTCATTACGGCGGCAAGGGTTCGGACAATCACAAGGCTGCTGTTGTGGGCGACACTGTAGGCGATCCTTTCAAGGATACCTCCGGACCCACCATGAACATCCTGATCAAGTTGGTCTCAGTGGTTTCGCTGGTTAGTGCACCGGTGTTAATCATGATCCACGGAATCCAGTAGTGGGCAGATGACGGGAATCTGATCCCACTATCTGAAGAAAAGTAGAAGGGGGCGGCATATCAAGCCGCCCCTTTTTTTTGCAAGGATGTCAAGGCGGGTTACCACTGAGAGCATTATGCACCACAAAGGACACAACTGAGGCATAGAGCATGGTGCCAGGGGCACAAGGCGCAGGGCGCAAGGCGATTCGGGTCACTACGCGTCGCTGTCATTAGGTCATTACGCTGCGCTGTCATTTATTGTAAGAGGTAGAGGACCAGAATATTTAGGATTGCGAAACCGGGAACCCGCCCAAAGGGTGGGAGTCCGAAGGACAATTTCGAATTTGGGAATTATGGCGTTGTGATTTGGTCGAGTCCGGCGAAGCCGGATGATAGAACGATTTGAGCAACGGACGGCACTGCCACTTTTGCCTTTGAGGAGACGGCTGATAATGGTATCATTTTATGTTACAATACAGTGAATATATCCCCACACCCTTCATTCTGCAAAAGGCGGCCCCTGTCTGGGCCCCAGAGGGGCTTGTGCGGACAAATTTGAGCAATAGAATCGTAACGCCATACAGATCTTTCGCAAGGGATTATTCATTATAGCTCTGGCCAGACACTCTGCAACGAGATGGTTTGGAGGCTGTCCTCGATTTCTAAGTCCAGGCTTTCTGATCTGCTGGCAGTTATTTTTGCAGGAGGATTAAACCAGTCATGTTTAAGGTTGGTGACCTAGCTGTGTATCCAGCCCATGGGGTTGGGGTGATCGAGTCCATCGAGAGCAAATGGATTTCTGGCAACAAGCAAGAATTCTATATCATGCGCATTCTGGACAACGGCATGATTATCATGATTCCTCTCGATAACGTGAACCACGTGGGGTTGCGGCAGGTGATAGATGCTGCTCAGGTTCCGAAGATATTCGAGATCTTAAAGGAAAAAGAGGTTGAGCCGGACAACCAGACTTGGAATCGGCGCTATCGTGAATATATGGAGAAGATTAAAACCGGTTCTGTTTACGAATTGGCCGAGGTTTTGCGCGATCTCTTTATCCTCCGTGAGGATAAAGAGCTTTCCTTTGGCGAGCGAAAGATGATGGACACCGCCCGCAGTCTGCTGGTGAAGGAGATATCGATAGCCCAAGATCAAGATGAGAACCAGGTAGAGGAAGACATCCAGGGTATTTTCGGCTCTTGAGAGGGGCTCGCACCTGGCGACAATTATGGGTTTCGCTCAGACTGGAATGTTGGAATGATGGAAAGGTAGGGAAAGCCATATTTTTTCCATTATTCGAGTATTCCAATTGGGGCGAAGCCCCAAGTTAATAAGTTAAGAAAGGAGGTGATTGAAGAGTGAGCATTGCCCAGACTATCTTGCGTTTGCTTTTGGTCGTTGTTTGTTCGGTGAGCGGCTATATACTGGCGTCTTACCTGCAACCTCTGCAGACCTGGGGCATCTGGATCAAATTGGCGGGGACACTTACCGGATTCATTTTTGCACTCCTAGCATTATCCATAGAAAAAATAATTAAGAAAGCACCCCTCAAGGTGATCCTGGGCGGTACATTCGGTCTCGTTTTAGGGTTGGTAATCGCTCAACTGCTCGGCTATATTTTCAGCGGCCTGCAGAATCATGCCATCCGCGTCTCAGCCTCTGTAATCCTGAGTTGTTCCTTCGGTTACATCGGCTTGGTGTTGGGGGGCAAGAAAATAGAGGAAATCAAGTGGCCGGGTTGGAGCCTCTTTACCAAAGGGTCGCTCAAAAGAAGTGGCGGCAAGATTCTCGATACCAGTGTCATTATAGATGGGCGCATTGCCGACATTTGTGAAACCGATTTTTTGGAAGGGCCACTGGTTGTCCCCCAGTTTGTTCTGCAGGAACTTCAGCACATCGCTGATTCCGCTGACAACCTCAAGCGGGCTAGAGGGCGAAGGGGATTGGACATCCTCAATCGCATGCAAAAGGGTGACACTGTGGAGGTGAAAGTGGTGGATGAGGATTACCCCGAGATAAAAGAGGTGGATACCAAGCTTATTGCCCTGGCCCGTGACATGCATGCCAAGATCATCACTAACGATTTCAACCTTAACAAAGTGGCACAACTGCAGGGAGTGCCCGTTCTCAACATTAATCAGTTGGCCAACGCCCTCAAACCGATGGTTTTGCCGGGCGAGGTGTTGCACTTGCAGATTATGCGAGAGGGCAAAGAGCAGGGCCAGGGTGTCGCTTATCTAGACGACGGCACCATGGTTGTGGTTGAGAATGCCAGCAGGCTTCTAGGTCAAGATGTGGAAGCCTCTGTTACCAGCATCCTCCAAACCACTGCTGGTCGAATGATTTTTTCCACACTCAAGGAGGAAGCGGGACAGCGCCGCCAGTATTAGGTGCGGTGCAGCCATCACCAACCTCTACCTGTCCCGATTAGACAGAAAGAGGCAAGGACAAACAGACGACGGCGACACGGTGAAGACGGCGATACGGAGAAAGAGTAAGCTTGCTATTAAGTATGTCAAATTTTTCTCCGTGTCTCCGCGTCATCCCGTCGCCGTTGTCGACTGAAGGGGGTTAGTGTCTGAATATCGCTTCGCAGTCTCTCAGAAAGATGCGGGCTCTCGCCTTGATCTTTTCTTGAGCCGCATGAGTCTGGAACTGTCTCGGAATCAGGTTCAGCGTCTAATCGATAACAACTGCATCCTGGTTAATGAAAAGCCACAGAAGGCGAGCTACAGACTCAGATCCAAAGATCAGGTTCTGGTCTCTGTTCCTCCACCCCCACTCTCCCAACTCGAGCCTGAACCGCTCTCTTTAGATGTAGTTTTTGAAGACGACCATTTGATTGCCATCAATAAACCCCCTGGCTTAGTGGTGCATCCTGCCACCAGTCATCGCACATCCACCCTCGTCCACGGCCTCCTCCATCATTGCGACCATCTGGCTGACCTCGGCGGGCCATTAAGGCCCGGTATAGTTCATCGGCTCGATAAAGATACAAGCGGGATTATCGTTGTGGCAAAAGAGAATTCAGCCTATCGCCATCTCAGTCACCAGTTTAAGGAAAAGCTTGTATACAAGGAATATTCCGCCCTTGTTTATGGGCGCTTGCGGCATTCTTCCGGGCAGTTTACAGATCCTATCCGGAGACATCCGAAAAATCGCAAGAAAATGGGGATAATAGCTGGGGGCCGCGAGGCCTCCACCTTTTGGTGGCTCGAACTTTTGTTCGGCGAGGTTTCTTTGGTGAAGGTAGTGATCAAGACAGGACGGACACATCAAATCAGAGTGCACTTTGCCCATGCCCGTCATCCTGTAGTTGGTGACGCCACCTATGGCGGCAAGAAAAGGGTTAAATCTGTGCAAAACCCCCTGATGCGGGCTCGATTGAGCAAAGTGAAGCGCCAGATGCTCCACGCCCGCAGGTTGGCGCTTGAGCATCCTGCTACTGGCGAAAAACTCGATCTGTCGACCCCGTTGCCTGAAGATATGAGCGAACTATTGCGATTTTTGCGGAAGTATGGGAGTGAAAAGTAGAAAGCAAAGCCCATAGAAAAAATCGGAGTCAGGAAATTCGAAATCCTAATACCTAAATCCTAAACAAATTCAAATTTTCAAAATCCAAATGACCAAAACCTTTAAACTACTGATCTTATCGGTTTTGTTTTGAACATTGGAGAATTTGAAATTCGGATTTGCCCTTCGACTTGGCTCAGGGTGGTGAGCTGGTCGAACCATTTAGTGCTTCGTGCTTCGGATTCCGGATTTAGCCGGATCTAATATCCACGTGCTCAATCAGATAAATAGCAATCAGCACAGAGAAATGAGGTCGTAACAACATGCTAAAGGTTGGCCTGACCGGTGGAATAGCTTCCGGGAAAAGCACAGTGTCCAGAATCTTTGCCAGTTTTGGGGCAAAGGTTCTCGATGCCGACGAGGTCGCCCGGGAGGTATTGCTACCCGGACAGCCAGCATGGACAAGGCTGCGGCAAGTGTTTGGGCAGGAATTTTTTCATCCCGACGGCACAGTTAAACGAAAACAACTGCGCAAACTGGTTTTTGCCGATCCAGAAAAGCGAAGCCAGCTAAATGCAATTGTGCACCCTGAAGTGATGAAAGAAATAAACCGCAGATCTGAAATCTTGTCCTCCTCAGTTCAGACTGGAGTGCTACTGGTGGATGTGCCTCTTTTGTTGGAAGTGGGAGTGGCAAACCGTTTTGACAAGGTTATCGTAGTTTATGTTAGTAAGAGTGTCCAGATTAGTCGGCTGCAGCAGCGAGATGGAATCTCGGAAGAGGAGGCAAAACAGGCATTGAAAGCACAGATGGCTCTCAGCAAGAAGGTGGGGCAGGCCGATTATGTGATCGACAACAGTGGCACACTGGAGGAGACCCTGGCTCAGGTACGGAAGGTGTGGGAGGAATTGATTAAATTGGCGCGAGAGCTAAGAGGCGGAGAGACGGAGACGGGGGGAAATGAGTGAGATGGGCGAGACGGGACTTTAAGCTGGCAGCGGGCAACTGGCAGCTGCCAGAAAACAGATATCTTCTATGCAGAATCATTGCTGTCTGCTGTCAGCTGCAAATTTACTCCATGCTCTATGCCCCATGCTCCATGCGCTTTGCGCTATGCTCACAAGGCTGCAACAGACCATTGACAACGGACTCCTAGCCCGGATGTTTCATGAATTGGTGTAACGAGACCACGAAGATGGTCCTACCACCGGGCAACCGTCCCGCGGTACCGCGGGATTGATCCCGAGGCGTACCTGAATGGTACGTCGCAGGGGCCGACACCCGAGGACGCACGGAAGGAGGGCCATATCCGTGGTCACAGTAAGCGATTCATGAAAGATCCGGACTAAAGTTCTTGGAGGATTTTTATATCTGATTTTTCTCTTCTGCCCATAATCCAGCGGCTGAAGGTCTGCTCTTTCTTGGCCAGAAGCAGTTGGCTGGCGAGGCTACCTCTCTGTTTTTGAAACTCCTCTTCAGTAGCGGGCTGGCGATCTTCCAATTGCAGGATCAGGAACTTGCCATCAACCTCATAAACTTCAGGCGCCACGGGCTGCCCAGGTCTGAGGGCGAATGCGGTGATGACCAGATCCCTCTGATTTCCAATAGGCCGCGCCGGAGAAGTGGCGGTGAAGAGACCTGTTGTTTTTGCTTGTAATTTGTTGTTACGGGCAACGTTGGTAATGGTCCCTTCCTTGCGAGCGGCTTCGATCCACTCTTGCGCCTTTCTGCGGGCCAGGTCTCTACTTTGTTCCGCCAGCCAGTCTTCTCTAACTTCTTTTTTAGCTTCGTCAAGCTCCTTTAGCCTGGATTCCTGAATTGCAATTAATTGCGCCACCAGCTGATCTTCTCCCAGGGTGAGCACTGGTGAAATCTCCTTCAATTGCAGAGAAAAGATAGCTTCACTAATCTCAGGATAGGAGCCAAGCAAAGGGATAGGTTCACCGACAGCAAAGAAACCGCTTTCTTTTACTTCCAAACTCTTCTCCAGTGCAGCTTTTTGCATATCATCCAAGGAGCGGCTTAGATCTATGAAGGACTCGGCCCGCTGCCAAGCAATTTCACCGGCCTGCTCTTGTTTGACGCTCTGGATCACACTTTCCTTTACTTCGGCCAGAGGCTTGATCGACTCTTCCTTTATATCCTCAACCTTAATGATGTGGAGACCAAAACGGCTGCGGACCAAGTCACTGATCTCACCTTTTTCTAAAGAGAAGGCAGAGTCGGAAAAAGGCTTAACCATATCTTCGCGGGTGAAATAGCCTAAATCTCCCCCTGTGGAGGCGGTGGAGTCTTCCGAATATCTCCTTGCGAGTTCAGCAAAATCCTCCCCTTTGCGAGCCAGGTCCAGAACCATATCGGCTCTTTTTTGAATTGCTTGAATATCCGAGGTCTTGGCCTTTGGAGGTATGCGGAAAAGGATGTGGCGAGCCCGCACCTTCTCTGGTTCTTTGTAGTCCTCCTGGTGCAGTCGGTAGAAATCTTCTATTTCCATATCTGTGGGCTGGACTTCATCTATATAGTCCCGCGGCCTAAAGCGGACGTAAAGGATGTTACGTTTGACCGGGAGTCGGTAGTTTTCACGGTGTTTGTCAAAGTAGTCCCTGATAGACTCCTCATCCACTTTCACCTGCGTCTTGAAGTCCTTCGGGTCCACCTGAACGTAGGCCAGATTCACCTTATCCTGGGTATGATGAAAGAAGGAGAGCATTTCTGCATCCAGCACCTTGGTGCCCCGGGTGATGAACTGCTGTACTTTACTAATTAGCAGGTCTTCGCGCTGACTGGCCTCGAACTCCTGAGGAGTGAGCTTGTTTAAACGCAGGATTTGCTGGTAGCGCTGTTGATCAAAGCGGCCGTTGGTCTGGAAAGCAGGATAGGAGATTATGGCATTTTGAAGTTCTTCCCGTGAAACATCCAGTTCGAGCATTTTGGCCTCTGCCAAAAGCAGTCTGCGGTTAATTAACTGGTCCAGAGCTTGTCTTTTTAGGTTCAGGGTTTCCGCCAACTCAGGGGAAAATTGTTTGCCGAATTGACGGCGCATCTGCTCCACCAAGTTGTTGTACATGGACTGAAATTCCAGCATGCCGATGTAGGATCCATTTACCGCGGCAACGCGGCTTGCCTTTTTCTCTGTATAGGAATAACCCCCCCAGAATATGAAAACGATTACGATGGCAAAGAGGGCCACCTTGATCAGCCACGATGTGGCATGTTTGCGCATAAGTCCGAGCATCTTTTAACCTCGCAATGTAATGCCTTGCATGGACAGTTCGAACCATCAAAACCGAAATATCGAATATTGAACAGCAGAACAAGGAACCGCAGAACCGCAGAAATATATAACGTTCACTTCGATATTCTGCGGTTCAACATACTATCTGCCAAGATCTGCGCAAATACTTCTGCGGAAGCGAATCTCCGCCTGAATTGCTTGTTTCGGTTCGCTTGGAAACTAACCAAATTTCAAACCAATTGCAAGTCCATAATGGAACGACATTCGCAAAGGCCAGAGGAGGGAGACACTGTTAACTCGTCTGGCCAAGGTAAGAATTCTTATACTTCAGGGGAAAACTTTGAAAATTCGCGTTCACTTTAGTTAACTTCAACCACTTCTTCTGACAAATATTGTCAAAGGGTGACACTAAGTGATGAGAAATAGATCCATCTGGCCGTTTCTCTTGCCAAAAAATATCTCAAAATTCTGGATTTACCCTATTAATCTACGACCCTTGCCAAGATGTTTCAGAGGAAAGTTAAATTAAATTTATTAATAAAATTCAATTGTTTAAATGTAATAAAGTTGAAAATCTGAAGTCGGGTTCTAGTCCCTGTTTAGTGCCCCTTCGATAAAGGCGCTCTATATTGGCAAGTAAATTGCAGTGTATCCGCACAAAAGAAAAAAAGAATCCAAGAATCCATGGGAGGGGGTGAAACAAGCGAAGGGTAGCATCAAGGAAGTAAATATTTGACAAAATAAATAAATTGGAAAAGAAAGGAGAAGGCTAATGCTTACAAAAATCAGAAGAAAGCTCAACAAAAAGGGTTTTACCCTCATTGAGCTGATGATCGTTATCGCCATTATCGGTATTCTGGCCGCCATCGCTATTCCGCAGTTTGCTTCATACCGGCAAAAGAGTTACAACTCGGCGTCTCAGAGTGACCTGCGCAACATCAAAACCAACCTGGAAGCTTACTACGCCGATTACCAGGAATATTCCTAAACAGCAGGGATAGAAGCGGCGCATGGTTATTAGAGAATATAAGGAGGAAAATCTCATGAAGAAAATAATTATTTTCACTCTTTCCGTGGCCATGATTATGGGCTTTGCTTTACCCGTCATGGCCGACTGTACTAATGCCACCGATGTCGTCACTCTGGGAACGGGCACGACGGGCGCTGAACTTTCGTATGGTGTTTCCCAGAATGTATATGTCACCTATGCGACGACCAACAACTGGCAGGACTATGGTCTTGCTACCACTCACAAAGCGGGTAACCGTTTTTACGGGACCACCAACAATACGACCTTGATCTACTACGGTACTAAGAGTACAGGTGATACCACCGTAAGCGCTCCCACAGCAGGAACTAGCGACCTGAGCGGTTACGGCACGCCACTCTAGGAGTCAAGAGTTGCAATACGGACACGAGAGGGGTCGGACGCGGACCCCTCTTTTTTTTAGTTCGAACTACATTATTAGTATGATAGAAATATAGCTTCCTCTGCTTGCTAACCGAGATGCACTAACCTCCAGGGGCCAGATGAAAAGACAGCTTATTGCTTTTGTCACCTTATCCATCAAGGGCGGCATTCGGGATCGGGTGCTCGCGGCCATACTGGTTGTGGGGCTTCTGCTACTCCTGACCACTCCGGTAGTGGCTGTTTTTTCCATGCGCCAGGTAGTGGCCCTGGCAATGAGCTACTCTCTTTCGGTAATAAGCCTGGTGGGCCTAATTCTGACCTTATTCATGGCAATGTCACTGCTGGCCAGAGACCTTGAGCAGCGCAGCATTTATACGGTTTGCTCTCTGCCAATTTCCCGCTCATCCTATGTGGTTGGAAAATTTTTGGGGTTTGCCGTTGTTATCTTTTTTGCTCTTGCCATTCTGGGATGCTTCACTGCAGGCGCCATCTTTGTGCTTGAGCGTATATACCCCTCAGATAGGTTATTCACCTGGGACGCCTTTCTTGTGGGGCTCTGGTTTCAGTACTGGGTTTTTCTCATCACGGGGGCCATAACTGTCCTCTTCTCCACGGTGGCAACTTCTACCTTTCTTCCCTTGGCATTGAGTGTCGGCATTTACTTCGGAAGTTACAGTACGGAAGCCGTGCGGTATTTTGTCCAGAGCGCCGGCGGACAGCAACGACTCGATCCAGTGGTTAGCATGCTTGGCCGCCTGGTGTACTGGATCCTTCCCAATTTCTCTGCCTTTGATCTCAAGTCTCAGATCATTTACGGAGTGGCCATGAACAGCAAGGCCTTACTGCTGACCCAGTTGTATGGCATCGGATATCTGGGTGTACTAATTGTCTTAGCCATGATCTCTTTTGGCCGGAGAGAGTTTCTCTGACGGAAAATGGTGAAGAGTGAATGGGGAATCTATATGAGATTCCTGGTGACCAGGATGAAACGAGTTTTATCACTTTTGTTTTTTTTGCTTTTGCTGATTGGCACACAGGTGCCCCTAACCTCAGTACGCAGTTCGCAACCCCCTGAGGCTAGGATGCCTTTTTTCCCGCCAGCTCCTGTGATCAAGGCTATGAGCGGGGACCAGTACCAGTTTCTCTCCCATGTTATCTCACTCCAGTGCCTGTTTTATTTCGGCACTCTCGTGGAAGAGAGGCAGCAGGTGAAGGATTGGAACCGGCTGGAAAGGGCCTTATACACCTCTACCCGGCTGGATCCTTACAATATGGATGCTTACTATTTTGCTCAAGCAGTCCTTACCTGGGATGCCCGCATGCCACGTCAGGCCATAGAGCTTTTGGAATACGGCTTTTCCCACCGAACCTGGGACTGGTATCTGCCATTTTTCCTCTCTTTTGATTACGCTTTCTTTTTGAAGGATTATGCCAAAGCCGCAGAGCTCATGGCAAAGGTTGCGGAGCTAAAGCCAAATGTTGTTTGGCTGCCCACTCTGGCGGCACGCTACTTCTACGAAGGTGGCGAAACCGCTTTGGCTCTCGCCTACCTCAAGGAGATGATTGCCACCGCCCGGAATGCGGCGATGAAGAAACATTTGGAGATACGGGCTGAGGCTCTCGAGAAAATTCTGCAGATGGAAAAGGCTATTCTGATCTACAGAGAGCGTTTCCACAGAGGGCCTGAGAAGCTGGTGGATTTGGTTAGGGTAGGAATTATTGAGCGCATACCTGAAGATCCCTACGGGGGAACTTTTTATCTGGATAAAGAGGGCAGAGTGCGGACAACCAGTAAGTTAGCCTTTGGAGGTAGATCCAGTGGAGCCCGTAAAAATTGAGGGTTTAGAGAAGGTTTACCTGAAAGGGCTCAGGCGGCAGAGGGTCCTGGCGGTCAATGATCTTCATCTTTCTGTGGCCCATGGAGAGATATTCGGATTTTTGGGGCCTAATGGTGCTGGGAAGAGCACCACCATAAAGATCCTTTGCGATCTAATCCGTCCGACTAAAGGGAAGGCAACCATTTTGGGTAAAGACGTGAGAAATTCTGAAGCCCGGCGTGAAATGGGATATCTTCCGGAGAATCCAAGCTATTATCCTTTCCTCACCGCCCGGGAACTCCTCCGTTTCCACGGGGCCATCCATGGGATCAGTGAGTCGACCGTACTTAAGCGTGGAGAGGAGTTGCTCTGATTTGCTGGAGCTCACCGCAGCTGCTAACCGCCCCCTTCGCACTTACTCCAAAGGCATGGTACAGCGTTTGGGTATCTCTGCTGCCCTCATTCATGATCCCCGAGTGCTTATCCTGGATGAGCCCATGTCCGGTCTAGACCCCGTCGGCCGCAAGCTGGTCATGGATCTCATGATTCAGCTGCGCACCCAGGGAAAGAGCATGTTTTTTAGCACCCATATCTTGCACGATGTTGAGATTATCTGTGATCGCATCGGGATTATTAACAAAGGAGAACTCAAGTTCTGCGGGACTCTAAAGGATATAGCTTCCGAGAGTTTTTCCTCCTACGAGGTCGTCTTCAGAAATGTTGAACCCCACCAGGTGCCAACCCTTCAGCAGGAGGGGTTGTCCTCTGAAACACACCAGGACAAGGTACAGGTAGAAGTTGCCAAAGAGGAACTCACCAATTTTCTTGAAAACTGTATGCAGCAAGGCATGGAGCCTTATACTGTCGAGCCGAAGCGATTCAGCTTGGAAGATTTCTTTATGGATTTCATTGATGATTAAGCCAGGGGAGATTGACCTTTAGGAAAATGAATAATCGTGGGCAAAGATTATCCAGACACCTTAGTCCTGATCTCATCTATATTTTGCTGCTGTTGGTCCTTGGCTTAACCGCCTATGCAAACAGCTTCTCTGCACCCTTTCATTTTGACGACAACCAAAGAATACTACAAAATGACGCTATTCGCGATCTGACCGATATGGCGCGGATCTTTTCTTATTGTCGGGAGCGCTTCTTAACCTATCTCAGCCTGGCAATTAATTATAGGATCAGTGGATTTGATCCGACGAGCTATCATATTGTCAATTTTTTTATCCATTATATAGCTTCCATTTTTCTCTATTTTCTTTTTATAGAAACTTGGAAAACTCCTGCCCTTAAAGATGAAGAATCTAAGATTTCCAAGAAGTTAGTGGGTTTTGTTGCTGCTGGAATCTTCTTACTGCATCCCCTCCAGACCCAATCCGTAACTTATATTATCCAGCGAGCCGCAAGCTTGGCCGGAATGTTTTATCTGGCAACGGTCTATTGGTACTTGAAGGCCAGATTGGCCCCAAAACGGGGTGTTTCGGTGGGGTACTATGTTCTTTTCGCCCTTTCGGCATTGGGTGCTGTATTTTCCAAAGAAACTGCGGTGACTCTCCCCGTGATAATCGCTCTCTATGAAATTTTCTTTTTCGAAACCTCAATCAAGTCGCTCATTGGCAATAAGATGTTCCTTTTCCTGATGGTGTCGGCAGGTGTCATTGTTGGCTTCAAACTAAAAGGGTTGGTGCAAAGAGGTTTTGTCAACGATCCAGGAATTCCATTTACCAGGGGGCAATATCTCCTTACCCAGTTCAGTGTACTCCTAACCTATTTGCGCCTCTTTTTTTGGCCAGTTGGGCAAAATATTGACTGGGACTATCCAATCGCCAGCAATTTTTTTGAAGTAAAAATAATTTCATCTTTCCTCTTTTTGCTCATGCTCATTGGTCTTGCCGTAATTGCTTATCGAAAGTTCAGGCTCTTCTCCCTTGGTATCTTTGCTTTTTTTCTAACCCTTATGCCAAGCTCCAGTATTATCCCGATCCTCGATGTAATCTATGAACACCGCATGTATCTTGCAGTGGCCTTCTTGGCCATGGGGTGTCTGCAGCCCATTATCCACGGAGTAGAAAGACTCAGAGAGATATCGCCCCGAGTGGTATATATTGTCATAGTTACCATAATCGTGGCCGTACTACCTTTGCTGACCAGTCTCACCTATGCCAGGAATGAAGTTTGGGCGAGTAGTTTATCATTGTGGGAAGACTCAGTGAAAAAGTCTCCCAACAAGGCGAGACCCCACAACAACTATGGTAGGGCCCTTTACCTCCTGGGAATGACTATGACCGAAGCGGCAAAAAAGGAGTTTGAAATTGCCAAGCGACTCTCTCCGGACTATCCCCTTCCCTACCATAATCTAGCTATGGCCTATTTTATGGAGGGAAACTATCAGAAGGCCATTACCCTGGACCTGGAAGCGTTAGAGAAAAAGCCTGATTACAAAGAGGCTCTCTACCAGATCGCCAGGAGTTACGGCGAGTTGAACCAGTGGGAAAATGCTCGGATCTATCTGGAACGGCTAATTGCCTCAGCACCTGTGTCCAGCTATCTACCGGCCTATCTTGATCTTCTCGAGGCATATCTACAGACAGGATACAAAGACAAAGCATCAGAGCTTGCTGAACGCATGGTCCAGTTACCAGATAGCATGCCTCAAGTGAATTATTATCGGGGCATGGTCTTCTACAGACTGGAGGATTTTGCCAGAGCGAAATTCTATTTCACCAGACAGGCTGGAACCGAATTCCCGTCGACTAATTCCCTTCTCATGTTAGGGCAGATCCATTATCTGGAGGGAGATTATGAAGAAGCGGAAGCAGCCTTCCGTCAGGCACTGGAAAAGCAGCCCTGGTCAATAGCTGCCAACTACAATCTTGCCATCATCTTGGAAATGAGAGACCGTTTTCAGGAAGCCAACATCCATTTTGAAAGAGCAATGGCAGTTGATGTCTTTTCCCTGGCTCCACGGATCCATCTGGTAAAACTCTATGATCATCTTGGCGAATCATCGCAGCGACTTGATTTAGTCAGGAGAATGTTTGGTTTAAGGCCTGACTCGGAAGAGTTTGCCTTTCTAAAGAGCAATGAAAAGCAAGACTTGAACAGAACCTTAAGCGGTTATGAGGAAAGATTCCTCTCGGGAAATCCTTCGCCTGGTTCGCTCAGAACCCGAGCCGTCATCGCAACTATGAGAGAAAATTACCCGGAGGCCATTAGATTGTATGAGAAACATCTGGAAAATTTGACGGATCAGAACGAAATACAGAGGGTTAAAAAGGAAGTGTTGCGGTTGGAGGGAGTATTGCGATGGCAAAGAACCTCTTGTAACACCAGCATAGGTTTTGCTCATATAGTTTCTTACCGCAGAGTCCCGGAAAGTACTGAGAGTGATTGATTTTAAAAGTGGTATTTCCCGGCATTGAAAATGCATATTCTCTCAGCGTCTTCTCTGTCTGTGCAGCGAAAAACGTAAATATAATGAAATTAATGACATGGCCGATGTTTTCGTACTCAACCCGCCAGTGGTACAAGATTTCTGCCGCTCAGCCCGCTGGGCCGCCAGATCAAGAGGGCGGGTGCAGCGCCACCCGGATTGGCTGCTCACAGCGGTGGCCGTCCTTGAGGAGGCGGGATTCACTGTAGACTTCCTGGATGGCCCGGTGTTGAACCTCGAGCGGCAGGAGGTGTTGTCTGCGCTGAAGAAGAGCAGACCTGGGCTTGTGGTCCTGCACACCACCACGCCTTCTATAGACTCCGACCTTAGTTACGCATCATTGGCTAAAGAGCTCCTCCCCAACTGCCGAACCGTTGCCGTGGGCCCTCACGTGACCGCCGAACCGGAAGATACCCTTAAAAGAGCCAACGGCACCCTGGACGCTGTAGTTCGGGGGGAATACGACTATACTTTACGTGAACTGGTGCAACTGGCGAGCTCCGGCTGGGATTTATCGGAGCTTTCGGAAATTGAGGGCATATCCTATCTTGATCAGGAAAACAAACTTGTGCACACGGTGTCGAGGCCCTATCTCGATGTGAATGAACTGCCCTTTCCGTCCTGGCAGCATATAGATCCCAAGTGGTATCGGGACGCAGGCAAGCGGTTTCCTTTTATCACCCTTATTTCGGGCAGGGGGTGCTTTGGTCGGTGCACATTTTGCAGGGATGTACCCTTGATGGAAGGGAAAAAGCTCAGGATGCGAAATCCTGAGCTGGTGGTAGATGAGATCGAATACGACTTCTCCCTTTTTCCTTACCTGAGGGAGGTGATGTTTGAGACCGACACCTTTACCGCCTCGCCAAAACATGTAGAGGGTGTGTGTAGAGAAATTCTTAAGAGAAATCTGAAAATCACTTGGTCATGCAACTGTCGCACTGATGTGGATCTCGAGCTCCTTCCCTTGATGAAGCAGGCCGGATGCCGCATGCTCATGGTGGGCTTCGAATTCGGCACCCAGGAGGCCTTGGACGCAGTGAGGAAAGGCACGACTCTGGAGCAGTCGGTGCGCTTGGCCAAAGAAGCGCAAAGACTTGGATTTACGGTGCACGGCTGCTTTATGTTCGGTGCCCCAGGCGAGAACATGGAGTCAGCCCTCAAGACCATAGAGTTCGCCAAATCACTACCCATGGATACGGTACAGTTCTCCGGAATTTGCGCCTATCCGGGAACCGAGATTTACCAGCAGGCTAGCAAAAATGGTACTCTCGTGCCAAACACCTGGCGGGAGTGGGTGGATGAAAACTGGGAACAGGTAACAGTTCTAGACTATCCAGGGCTGAGCAAGGAGGAGATTGATCGGCTCATCGATAGAGGACTCAGGGAGTTCTATCTGAGACCAAAACAGATTCTGAAGATGATTTGGGCCACACGCACACCTGATGATCTAAAGCGGAAGCTGTATGGTCTAAAAGGCTTATTGAAATCGCTCAGAGTGAGTGCAGGCAAAAACATTGGGGGTTCGCAGCAGTGCCTCTATTGATTCGACTGGATTGGAGATCACACAGTATATGGTAAAATTCTGTCTGATTCTGGCAGTTTAGGCGATGGCACAAGAACTTACGTAAAGCCTGAACAAGAAAGGTATCAGCAAAATCAACATGCGACTCGACAAGAGTGATCAATCAATTGAGATAATCTACACTCCCGACTCCCAGTTGAGACGGCCGGGGCAGTTGTTACGCAGCATGGTACGCGACCTTCTGGCTTCACGCGAGCTTGCCTGGCGCTTGTTTGTCCGTAACGTCAATGCCATGTATCGACAAACGGTTCTCGGGTATGTTTGGGCTTTTTTGCCACCTGTATTTACTGCCTTCGTTTTTGTGTTTTTGAATTCCCAGCGAATTCTCAATGTGGGTGCAACGAGCATTCCTTACCCAGCATATGCCTTGATTGGTACAGTGCTATGGCAGACATTTGCTGATGCGCTAAATAGTCCACTCCGGATGATTAATCAGTCAAAATCTTTTCTCGTTAAAATCAATTTTCCTCGAGAATCTCTTATCTTAGCTGGCATAGGAGAGGTTTTCTTCAACTTTGCCATCCGGCTGTTTCTGCTGCTATTAGTCTTTTATTGGTATGGACTTCCTATTTCTTTAGGTATTTTGTTAGCCCCTGTAGGAATTATTTCTCTTGTCGCTTTGGGTTTACTTTTTGGGATCTTCTTGGTTCCTCTAGGGGTACTTTACCAGGATATTGAAAAGGCATTGCCCTTGTTCACCTCTACCTGGCTTTTGCTGACGCCCGTTGTGTATCCACCTCCCACGAGTTGGCCAGCTTCTCTGATCTCGACCATAAATCCGGTGAGTCCCCTTCTGGTCACCACCCGCGAGATGCTCACCAAAGGCACTTTGGCACACATGTCTGGTTTTTATGTGGTAATGGGATTGACATTCCTCTTTCTTTTAATGGGCTGGGTTTTATATCGACTTGCCCTGCCTCATCTGATTGAAAGGATGGGGGCTTAATGGTTAAAGCCATGCTTATATCTAAGGTCAGCATTAATGATGAAAAATTCTCACTGTAAAAGCGCAGATCTGACAGCTATTTAGTTCAAGTGAACAGTGGTTGCAGATCTTTGCACCGCAACTACTGCAGAGAGAAGTCTAGGTTTGAGCAATAAAATGACAGATGAAAACATAGTTGAAGTTAAAGACTTATCCAAGAAATTCTGCCGTGATCTGAGAAGGTCTTTGCGGTATGGAGTTCAGGACATTGCACGTGAAATGTCAGGTCGAGTGCCGCCGCAGGTTGACTTGCGCCAGAAGGAATTTTGGGCCCTTAAAGGTATCACCTTTCGGCTGAAGCGGGGCGAATGTCTTGGACTTATCGGCCGTAACGGTGCCGGAAAGAGTACAATATTGAAGTTGCTGCACGGCTTAGTCAAGCCCAATGTAGGGCGCATCGAGATACGTGGCAGTGTAGGAGCATTGATTGAATTGGGCGCAGGATTCAATCCCATTCTAACGGGCAGAGAAAACATTTATATAAACGCATCTCTGTTGGGCATTTCCAAGAAAAAAGCAAATAATATTATTGATCAAATCGTTACCTTTGCAGAAATTGATGAATTTATCGATACGCCGGTTCAAAATTATAGTTCCGGAATGCAAGTACGGCTCGGATTTGCCATTGCAGCACATGTCAATCCCCAGCTACTACTAGTCGATGAGGTGTTGGCAGTAGGAGATATGAAGTTCCAACGTAAATGTTTGCAATACATGACAAATTACTTAGAAAATAAAGGATCTATTATTTTGGTGTCTCATAACATGCATTTAATACAATCTATTTGCAGCCAATGTCTAATAATTGATCAGGGAACTATTAAATTTAGTGGTTCAGTCACTGAAGGAATAAGTACCTATTATAATATGCATAATGCTTCAAGGAATGAATTTATAACTAATTATCAGGATGAAATCATAGAAACTCAGGCTCTTGTAATCGAAAAAGTGGATATTAGTACCGCTGAAGGTGGGGAAGTCAAGACGGGTGAAGACGCTTATCTAACGTTATACTATCAATCAGCTAAAGACCTCGGCGAGGTAACCTGGGGATTTTCTTTCTGGAGCGCAGATCAACGAACTCGCATTGCAACGTGTACTGCAAAACATTCGGGTATGGATTGTACACTTCTTAGGGGGAAAGGACGATTACGCTGCAAGCTGCCGAGCCTTCCCTTGGTGGCCGGCGGATACGTGGTTAAGGTCGGAATATACGACATAAAGACATCTTGGCCTATTGCTAGAAAAGGCTGGGAAGACATGCCCGCATATTTTGAGGTCAAGCCGTCTGGGAGTGAAATTGATAATCGCCGGATGATTGATGGTGATATTGTAGCAATCGATGTTGAGTGGATGGCCTAAAATAGATGCTTTCAAGACTCATTCGAAATTTTGTTAGTGATTTTAAGAATATTTTAGTCAAAATTTATCAAGTTTAAACGTTAATCGTTACAGGTATCAGAGGAATTGTTTTGATATATAGAATCAATAACTTAGAAGGTCATTTGTCGAGTCGATGTCTGAGATTAGTATTTTAATTCGCACCTATAATGAAGAGGAATTTCTACCTCTTACAGTCGAAGCACTGTTCGCACAAAGTGAAAAGTCCTTCGATATAGTGTTGGTAGATTCTGGTTCAACCGATAAGACATTGGAGATTGCCAGAGGCTATGATGGAATAAAGATTATTGAAGTTTCCAAAAAAGACTTTACCTATGGCAGAGCTCTGAATATTGGTATGGCAGCGGTTGTGGACCGGGCAAAATATGTTGCTATGCTTAGTGCTCATGCAGTTCCATGTAATGAGAATTGGTTGAGCGAGCTCTTGCTTCCGGTACGAGGCCATTCCGAAGTGGTGGGTGTGTATGGCAAGCAAGTGCCTTTTCCGGATCATATGTGCAATCCTATTGTGCGCGCACTGGCTACCGAGGTATATCCAAACTGTTACGGAGACAAGCCTTTCATAACGACTAATTCATATTTCTTTTCTAATGTGAACAGTCTGATTACTTCTGAAAACTGGCAGCGCCATAAATTTGATGAGTCTCTCGAGTATTGTGAAGACGCGAGTTGGGCTAAAGCAGTGATTGATTCAGGTGGATGGATTGCTTATCAGCCAGCTGCTGCAGTTTATCATTCACACGCCGATACCTTTCGCAACTATTTTGTACGTGCTTACTGTGAAGGAAAAGCGTCGCGAAAAATTGATCCTGTCTCACATCCTCTATTAGGAAGAAGAGAATGCTTGCGAATGCTTAAGAACTTATTCCTCATATATCTACGGCGTTGCCTGCTGGAGCAATCGCTGCGTGGTTTGCATTGGGATATCTGCCGTTTTCGGGTGGTAAACACACTCGCCACTTATAAAGGACGAAAAGATGCAAGGGTTGGATCATAAAATTTTGTTCATCCTGTTGGACGCTTTTCGGCACGACTACATCAATTCAGTGGACACCCCTTTCCTATATTCAAAAATATCTCAAGGTTTATATGCAAAAAAGTTGAAAAGTGTGGCCGGTTTTACTCAGCGAACGGCGATCTACACTGGAACTACTGGAGGGGAGAGTGGAATGTTCACCATGTTCACCTTCGACTCCGAAAAATCTCCATTCCGTTTCTTACGGGACAATGCAAAACTTGCGAGGTTCTCGTCAAGGAGGCGCTGGTGGGATGCACTTCCTTCATGGCCTGGCCTGGGCCTCGTGAGTGAGATTATGAATGGTCGTTTTCAGGACCATTTGAACAGTTTTCGGGAATGGATAACAAAAGAAGCCAAAAAATATGCCTCCAATGCACCTTTGGCGAATATCCCTCTGACTTTATTGCCAGAGATAGGAGTCTCTGAAGACAACCTTCCTATATATCTGCCGGGAGCTTTTAAACAAGAGAGCATATTTGACGTCTTTCAGCAAACAGGCATCTTATATGAATATCTAATGTATCCTCTGATAGATTGCCAAGACGACGATGTATTGGAAGCATTTATCGAAAAAAAGGATTCCCAATCCCACATTCTTTTTGGCCAGCTTTCCGACTCTGATATGATTGTCCACCATTGTGGGCCCGAATCGTATGAGCGTCGAAAAGTCGTAGGGGAAATTGATCGCAAGTTACGCGAAATTTCCACCAACTATGGCGGCAGTACAACTTGGATTATCGTTGGCGACCACGGTATGACAGAAGTGATCGAGGAGATCGACGTTCCCGCTCTGCTTTCCCCGATTGAGCGCAGATTAGATGTTGAAATGGGCCGTGACTACTTGCTCTTTCTCGATTCAACCATGGCACGTTTTAGGTGGAAGACGGAAGCAGGAAAAATTTTCCTTGAAGAGGTGAAAAAGCAGGAACGATTATTAAAGAAGGGGTTTTTCGTTAACAAGCAACTAGCCAACGAGTACTCTATTCCTTTTCCGGATAGACGGTATGGCGACTTAATTTGGTGGGCAAATATTGGAGTGTTGCTCTTCCCGGACTATTTTCATGACCATTACACACATGTCAAAGGCATGCACGGCTACAATTCAGCCCACGATGACATGAAGGGGTTTTTCCTTGCATTTGGCCCAGGGATTCAACCAAAAGAGATAGAGGAAGTTCATTTGATTGATGTGTGTCCTTCAATTTGTGCAGCAGTTGGTGTCCGCCCCACGGGAAATAATCAAGGTACTTGCTTACTGGTGAACTGATGTCAAAGTTGACGCTTCACAATCAGGATGACATTGATAGAGACATACGACAGGACTTGGATCATATTATCAATGGCATTGCAAGTGGTAACTTCGAGTACTCTTCAATCTATTTGATTGGAGCATTTGGACGTGGCGAAGGCACAGTACAATTTGATGGCAAGCGATGGCGTGCTGTTAACGATTATGATTTGCTCGTAATAGCACCAAGCTGCCCAAAAATTGGACCATTTCTAAAAACTCTCAGCAGCAAACTGGCTCAGTCGCTCAAAGTCGATTTTGTTGATCTTGGCTGCGTACAAAGGGAATCTTTACCTTATCTGGAATGCACAATACAGAACTATGACTTTAAATATGGAAGCAAACTCTTAGCGGGTGAGGATGTGCTGAGTGAAATCCCCCAATTTCGACCGGAAGCCATCGCGCCTTATGAAATAGTTCGTCTTATTTGTAACCGTGCGGCTGGTCTTCTTTCTGCATATCTACCGGATAATACCGGCTCTCCGCATTATTACGCAAATCAATGCATGAAGGCTTGTATTGCTGTGGGTGACGCAGCAGTGTACCTAGGCAGGGGATATCATCGCTTGTATGAAACACGATTAGAAATGTTCTGTTCTCTCGCTGCTAACGATGGCCTTCCTTTCTCCCTGCCTCCGAAGGCGATCGATGCTGTGATTGAAGCATATAAAAGGAAACTCGAAGGTCTTCATTCTGTGCCATTTTCTATTGATGAAGTGTTAATGAAGATTATGATTGGCGAAGTATATTGCGCGATAACGAGACATTGCACGGATAAAGCTTACGTATACCGTTGGTTATTTCCATTTTCTACCCCCTCCGGATGATGCTGGCGGGTACGAACTTGCCTGCATGGAATTGGTGTGTTGTTTCCTTAAAGGATCAGCTTTTCAGGAAGGTTGATTAGCTTCGAGGTTTACGCTCTGTGGTTTACAACAGCCAGAGGGTTTTTAACTAGAAAACGTGCAAAATTAAATACTTTTATCCTCAAATATGTTTTGGTGAATCCAAGGTGGACGAGTAAAAGAATTACTAGTGAGATTGATCACTGAATTGTACAGGCAAAGCAATGGAAGGACCATTTTCCTCAAAAGAAGAGCGAATTTTACCTCGAAAGCATGGTAGATCCGTAATACTTTATGTAGACACAAAGAGTAGAGGGGGGGGCGGAAGAACACCTTTTAACTCTAGCTGGTAACCTATCCCACAGGGGATGGTCGTGTGAGGTATGTTTACCTCGCCATCCTGCACTTGAGGGACTCACTAAGGAAATCCGGGATAGCGGCTCGTCGATTCGCCTGAGGGATTACATCGATAATGGTAAGCCTCTTCTAGGGGTCTATGGCTGTCGTATTTTCTTAAGTTCGTTGTCTTATTTTGCGGCCTCAAGACCTTCACTCATCCATTCCACTCCTCTGCCAGAGCCTGATTTTTCCCGGCTACCTGTCCTTGCTGCAGCAATCGTTGGTATACCTTTCATTATGGCTTTTCACTTGCCGCTGGCCAAGACAGTACCACCGCTAAATAGAAAAATTTACCATTGGTTGGCGACTAAAAGTTCCTCTTGGCTCGCCCTGTCGAACCACAACAGCAAACTACTTCAGCAACATTTTTCATCTTCCTGTGGAAAGATTCCAGATTGTTCCCAATGGGATCGATTACGCGAAATTTCATGTTCAAGAAAAAGAGCGTCAAGAGGCGAGAAAAAAGGTGAGAGCCGAACTTGGATGTACAATAAAGACGCAAGATTAGTCATAGGCATTGGTAGGGTAGAGGAAAGAAAAGGATTCGGTTATCTCGCGGCAGCAATCCCTAGAGTGATCAATAAACACCCTGACACGATTTTTCTCTGGGCGGGCGAACTGCCGGATCAAGAAAGTTGTGGTCTCCACAATTCTTCTAAGTTTCAGGGTCTAATTGAAATACTGCGAGAGATAGAGGAACTCTGGCATGGACGGTCTTGCTTTCTCTTGCTAGGGCATCGAAAGGATGTTCCAAGACTCTTGGCTGCAGCAGATATTTTTGTTCTGCCCTCTCTTATAGAAGGACACCCACTGGCGCTTTTGGAGTCCATGGCTGCAGGATTACCCTGCATAGCAACCAGGGGACTTGGGCTCTCCGAAGTAATCACCCAGGAAAAGGACGGTCTGCTCGTGCCACCGAGGGACAGCAAGGCTCTGGCTGAATCGATAAGTCGTCTCCTAGCAGAAAAGAGATTGGCAAAGAGTCTAGGGAGAGCTGCAGCTGAGCGGGCAAAGGAGTTTGATCTGTCTGTCATGCTGGATAAATTGGAGAGTATATACGAAGAGCTGCTCAGATAGCTTCAAGTGAGCAGAGAGTTAACATTTTTAGATGTATTTTGCCACATTTAAGCCGCCGGATTAAAGTGGTTTTGCCGAAAACAGCCAGGAACTCGAACGTTTTGCGAGACTTGCAGAGATGCTCATCGCCTTAGACTCCAGGCCTTTACTCAGGCCCCTCACTGGTGTTGGCTATTATACCTATTACCTTCTGTGGCATATCCTTGAACAAGACAACCAGAATGACTACCTACTGATGGGACCACTAGGTCTTCGTCGAAACCTTATCGAGGCCAGGCTTCCCAAAGAAGAGAAGATTCTCAGGCTGAAACAAGCAGCTATTGGCAGGGTTAAGAGGAGGAGTTTATACAAGCGGCTAAAAATGGTTATGCTTTTCGGTCCGAGTGTTTTTTTTCGGATTTACTACTTGCGACGGAGAGCCAATCTTATCTTCGGCCCAAATTTTCTCGGCTTTTTCTCTTCCAATACCTCAACGGTCATCACGGTTCATGACCTAAGCTATCTCATCTATCCGGATTGCATTGCCAAAAAGACTCTGAGAATTCTGCAAAAATACATGCCCAGACATCTTGCCAGAGCAGACCGCATAATTGCCGTCTCTAAAAATACACAAAAAGACCTGGTGCGACTTTGCGGGGTACCTGAGGAGAAGATTTCAGTTGTCTATCCTGGTTATAATTCGGAGTTATTTAGACCGGCGAAGATAGAACACCAAGTACTTTCAGATAAGTTCGATTTGGAGCCGGGGTACATCTTATATGTTGGGACCATAGAGCCTCGCAAGAACCTTGTCACCCTGCTCGAGGCTTATAGGCTTCTTAGACAAAGAGGGATAACCGCTCCTTTGGTGCTCTGTGGTCCTGTCGGCTGGAAAAGCGAGCCCTTTTTCGCTACCTTGAGGACTTTGAGATCCGCGAATTCAGTGCGGCTTCTTGGCTATGTGGACGAACAATGGCTTCCTCTGCTTTACAATGGAGCATCATGTTTCGTCTTTCCGTCTCTATACGAAGGGTTTGGTTTACCTGTGCTTGAGGCTATGGCCTGTGGCTGCCCAGTGGTCTGTTCAGGTGTCTCGGCCATACCGGAAGTGGTAGGCGGAGCGGGGCTACAGTTAGAGGATCCTATGAACGTAAAATTGCTGGCCGAGGCAATGTCTCGCATTTTAGAAGATCAAGATCTACGGGCAGAACTCAGAGCTGAGGGTATACAGCAGGCAAGTAATTTTTCTTGGAGAAAGACCGCCCGAGAGACATTGAAGATATTTGCTGACATGCTTAAGGGGGAGAGTTAATTAAAGGGCAAGCCTTAACTGCGGTTAAAATCCAAAGATTTTCTACATCACTTCAAGAGCACACTAAGGGTCTCACGGGCAGTACTTTCCCAGGTGAACTTCGCCGCCCGTGCGACTGATGCCCTTGAGAGTCGCTTGTAGTTCTGCTCGGTGCTAAACACCACTTCATCGATGCTCTTTGCCAAGGCCTCCACATTCTGGGGATCCACCAGGACCGCCGCCTCCCCAGTCACCTCGCTAAGTGAAGGCACATAAGAAGTGATCACGGGCACACCGCACGCCATTGCTTCCAGAACTGGCAGACCAAAACCCTCATACAGGGATGGGTAGACAAAGACCTTGGCCATGGAATAGATGGAGGGGAGATCATCGTCGTCGGCGAAACCGGTGAACACCACCCTCTCTTCGAGATTCAATCTCTTGACGGTTTCGAATATCTCCTCATATAACCAGCCCTTTTTCCCGGTAATAACAAGCTTTAACCTCTCTCGCGACTCGAGCATTCCCGTATGCTTCAAGCAGCATGGTAATGTTCTTTCTTGGCTCCAGCGTCCCAGTGAAAAGAAGGTAGGATTCCGGTAGGCCGTATTTTTCTCTTACCCTTTGATTCTTGGATATGTCATCTATCCTCATGAAACGATCATCTTTTCCCAGCGGAGTTACAGAAATCCGCTTCTCATGTACTCCGAGGTGATGGACGAGGTCTCTCTTTGTGGTCTCAGAGTTCACCAGGATTTCGTCGTAGGTGTTCAAATGAATTGCTCTGCTTAAACGATAATAATAAAGTGTGTGTTTGTAGTAGCACTCAGGAAAGAGCAGAGGAATTACATCGTGAATGAATACGAGTTGTCGTTTCGCCAATTTGAGTGGAAGGAGTGGCCAAATACTGCCTGTGTTGAAAAATAGGTCCACCCCAGTTTTTTTGCACAGATATGGGAGGTATAGGTGCAACCACAATGGAATGAGTATGACATCATTGGGGATGGATTTCTCCAAAAAATTCTTATCTAAGACCTTAACATTCGGATAGGCAGATAACCTATCAACATCACTTTTGTCGAGTGGGGAGGGACTAAAGAGGAAGTAGTTGTTATTATTATCAATTTTGGCTAGATTGAGGGCGAGGTTGAAACCGTACTGACCGACGCCAGTTTTTTTCCCGTGCAGATGTTCAATACTAATACCGATATTCATGGTTCATCAGACCGTCCCATTGACATTATTTTATCAACCGTGCAAGAGTCATGCACAATTACCTATATACTCGGAATTGAAGAGATCTACAAATCCTCGATGGGGTGAACACCAAATGCGTATCCAACAATAGTGCTTTGCAGGCAATTTTGTTATAGACTCCATCTGGGCTAACAATTATTGGATCCGTTGGCAACATTCTTGCTACTACTGAGTTGAGTCCTCAGATGGAGTATCCATTTGCCCTGTCGACAGAAAAAAGGAGGTTAAAGGTCTTGTTCATTACAGCAGGTGAGCGCAGATGAAAGTCAGCGTGGTTATCCCCGCATACAATGCTGAGAACACCATTGGTCAAGCCGTGGCCCAAAGTCTTGCCCAGGCAAGAGAGTCATTGGAAGTTGAAGTCATTGTGGTTGATGACGGCTCTGATGATGATACTGCAAAGTTTGCCGAATCCGCCGGGGCGACGGTTATAAGGCAGGAAAATGCAGGTCCTGCGGCAGCCCGTAATCAAGGCTGGAAATCTGCCACAGGCCAGGTCATCTGTTTTACCGATTCAGACTGTGTTCCAACGGCGGGTTGGTTGGAAAACCTGCTGGCCGGCTTCACTGACGGGCAGGTAGGTGCAGTGGCGGGCAGCTATGAAATTGCCAACGCCAGTTCATGGTTGGCCCAATGGGTGCACCAGGAAATAATGGAAAGACACAAGCGGATGCCCCCCTTTGTCCGGGCTTTTGGCTCCTATAACGTAGCGATTCCACGCTATGTGCTGCAGGCAACCGGGGGATTTGAGCCAAAATATCGCCAAGCAAGCGGTGAGGACAATGATCTTTCTTACAAGATCATCAAAAAGGATTGGCGCATAGCTTTCAGGCCTCAGGCAAAGGTTGCTCACTATCACCCTGAGAGGGTTTGGAAATACTTGAAGGAGCAGTACCGTCACGGATTCTGGCGGGCAAAGCTCTACCAGGACCATCCTGATATGATCCGTGGAGATGATTACACCAGGTTGCGAGACAGGTTGGAGCCGATTTTTGTGCTGGGGATTTGGGCTTGTGCAATATTAGCCGTGTTTGGCATTATTGGCTCCAATTGGCCGCTGTTGGTTTTACTCGGAGCTTATACGGCCATCCATTTATCCTGGCCAATTAGCTGGTGGCTGGGGGAAGGAAAGGTTGGAGGTTTTCCTTTCGCCGGTGTAACTTTCTTGCGAGGTTTTGCCCGGACTGCCGGCTTATGCATGGGCATTTTTCAGCTTGGATTCAAGAAGTCAGGCTGAAATGCTAATGTTTAACCGCTTATAATAGCTGCCAACAACTGAAAGATAAGAATGTACATCTAGCTATGGATCAAAGACTGTCGAAAAAAACCTTAATTATTGTGCCTGCCTACAATGAAGACGGCTCAATCGCCCGAGTGGTGGAGCATATCCGCAAAAACGTTCCACAAGCAGATATCCTGGTAGTCGACGACGGTTCCCAGGACAGAACGGCACGGAGGGCAAGAGAAAGCGGGGCTATGGTTATCAGCCTTCCCTACAACATGGGTATCGGCAGTGCAGTGCAGAGCGGCTTTCTTTTTGCCAAACAAAAAGGCTACCACTTCGCCGTTCAAGTAGATGGCGACGGTCAGCACCCGGCAAGTGAGATTCCTCGTTTACTGGCAGCGCTGGAAAATGGTGTGGACATGGCCATCGGCTCCCGTTTTGTCCAGTTGACCAATTACCGGCCACCATTGTTGCGGGCAGTGGGCATAAAGATTTTTTCCTTCTTGGTCAGCTTAATCGTGGGCAAAAAGGTATATGATACTACCTCAGGTTTCAGGGCTTGCGGACGAAAGGCGATCGTTCTTCTTACCGAGACCTACCCCCACGACTACCCTGAGGTAGAGGCGTTGATAACTTTGCACAGAAACGGGATGAGGTTTGTTGAGGTACCCGTGGAAATGAACTATCGCCAGGAGGGTGAGTCCTCCATATCCGCCAAAGCCGGATTATACTACATGTTGAAAGTAACGCTGGCCGTTTTGGTGGCTGTTATCAAGAGGAGGAATGGAGAATGATGGAAATCGCCACACATCTGCGGATCATCATAGGTGTCCTTTGTTTTGCCTTGGTTGGCATCATCATCGAGCTCATTCGACAGAATCGGTTGAAAGAGCACTATGCCATCATCTGGTTGTTGACCGCTGTGAGTATCTTTGTTTTCGGCATCTGGCCGGACTTGCTCAATCTCATTTCTCGCTTTGTCCGGCTGCACCATTTGACCACCCTATTCATGGTGGCCTTTCTCTTTCTGCTGGCCATTGTGTTGCATTTTACCCTTGCTATTAGTCAACTTTTCGACCGAAACAAGCGCTTAACCCAGGAGGTGGCATGGTTGAGGTTTGAGCTTGAGCAGGTGAAGGGTCAGGAACCCCAGGAATAAAACTAGAACAGATGGACACGGGAGATAAAATTGTAGGGAGACTTTTTTCAAGGAGCAGTCATCGTCTCCTAATATGTTTGGCCCTCTGCATATCAATATTTGCAGTATATTGGCAGGTCTGGGATCACTCATTTGTCAACTACGATGACACCCTCTATGTAACTAAGAATCCCTATGTGCAGGCCGGACTGACCTCCAGGGGTATCACCTGGTCCTTGACTGCTACCCATGGGGGCAACTGGCATCCTCTGACCTGGCTGTCACACATGCTAGATTGCCACCTCTTTGGGATGGATCCAGGGTGGCATCATTTTAGCAGTCTGCTTTTTCATACGGCAAACTCTTTGCTGCTTTTTCTGGCACTGAACCGCATGACCGGCGGACTGTGGCGGAGTGCTTTTGTCGCCGGCACTCTTTGCCCTCCACCCTCTTCATGTGGAATCGGTCGCTTGGGTGGCGGAGCGCAAGGATGTACTAAGCACCTTTTTCTTGTTCCTGACACTTTTGAGCTACATTTGGTATGTCGAGCGTCCCGGATTCTACCGTTACCTGTTAATAATTCTATCTTTTGTCTTGGGCCTTATGGCCAAGCCCATGGTGGTGACACTGCCATTTGTTCTGCTCTTGCTGGACTATTGGCCCCTCGGACGCTTACCAGTTGGCCGCCTGCAAGGTGCTTCACTCCCACCAACTGATCCACTTGTGAGTTCCAGAAATGTGGTCTCCCAAGCCCGCCCTCTGCTTTGGGAAAAGATTCCACTTTTTGTCGTTGCGGCAGTTTCGAGCGTCATAACGTATCTGGCCCAAGATAGTCACAATGCCGTTAAGACTCTAATCAAGTTTCCTCTGGAATGCCGTCTTGCCAATGGGCTGGTTTCCTACACTAATTACCTTGCCAAGATGGTCTGGCCTAAAGATCTGGCGGTTTTCTACCCTCATCCGGGTCAAAGCTTGCCCATTTGGCAGGCTGTCTTAGCCGGCCTGATATTGCTGATCATATCCATTGCGGTTATCCGATTAGGACGGCGATATCCATATCTGCCAGTGGGTTGGCTTTGGTATGTTGGAACTCTGGTACCGGTAATTGGACTGGTGCAAGTGGGAGAACAGGCCATGGCCGACCGTTACACCTATGTGCCCCTGATAGGTTTGTTTGTCATCATAGCGTGGGGTGTTCCCGACCTTGTGTCAGGATGGGCATATGGGAGAACCGCGTTGGCCGTTACCGCAGCCGTTGTTCTTTCTGTTTTAATGGTAAGCACCTGGAAACAACTGCATCACTGGAAGAGCAGCACTGCACTTTTTGAACACACCCTTGATGTTACCGGAGGCAACTCTGTGGCGCACTTCGGCTTGGGGAACGCTTTGTTAGAAGAGGGCAAGACAGCCGAGGCAATCCATCATTATTCTGAGGCCTTGCGTTTAGATCCTGGATATGTGGGAGCACGAATCAATTGGGGAATTGCACTCCTAGACCAAGGCAGACCGGCTGATGCCATCAACCACTTTTTTGAGGTCCTGAGAATTAATCCTGAAGATGGCCGAGTATACCTCAACCTGGGCGTTGCCTTAGCAAGAGAGGGCAGGACAGCTGAGGCTATGGACTACTATTTTAAAGCATCACTTCAAGATCCTGTTCACGCTTCTATTGCCTACTACAATATTGCTTGCGAGTATGCCAAGCAAAACAAAAAGGAGGAATCTATTGTTTGGCTTGAAAAAGCAATAAGGAAAGGTTTTAGGAATTGGAAGCATATCAAAGCTGATAAGGATTTGGATAATATTCGAAGTTCTGCACGCTATAAAGAGCTTATTAAAGACCACTGAACTAGCCCGCGACACTGCTGACTAATCAGTAAGCTTATTTGCCTCCTTCAGGGCTAGATCCAGATTTTGGCGTGCTTGCACATATCCCGGTTTTAGCTTCACTGCCTCTGAGAAATGGACTATTGCCTTTTCGAGCATTCCCAGACCAGCACAGGTCACTCCCATATTATTGTGGGCTTCGGCGTAATCCGGCTGGATCTCTAGAGCTTGCCCATAGTGGTTGATTGCCCCCTCGAGATTTCCCACGCTTGCTAGGGCAACACCCAGATCATTGTGCGCCGTAGCAGAATTGGGCTGAAACCGCACCACTGCAGCGTAGTGCTCAATCGCTTCTTCCATTTTTCCCAGACGGGATAGGGCAATGGCCAGATTATGATGTATATCTGCCTCGTTCGGCTTGAGCCGCAAAGCTTCCACATATTCGGTAACTGCCTCATTAATCCTTCCTTGGGTGAAAAGAACATTTCCCAGGTTACTGTGGGCCTCGGCCCAATCCGGCTTCAACCGCACTGCAGCATAAAAATGACCGACCGCTTCCTCCACTTTTCCCGTTTGTAGGAGCGCAAGGGCTAAATTGTTGTGTGCCGAAGAATACTCCTTCTTTAAGCGAAGTGCCCGGTGGTAATGATCAATAGCCTCTTGGTACTTCCCTTGTGAGGCCAGGACAAGACCGAAATTGTTATGAGCCTGGGCATAATCGGGCTTGAGCCGCAAAGCCTCCAAATAATGTCCAATCGCTTCATCCCGCCTTCCTTTCTCGTCCAGGGCATCTGCCAGATTCTTGTGCGCAATTGGACTATTGGGCGCCTTACTCAGACTGTCCTCCCAGAGGGATAGACTGTTTGCCCAAACCTTGTTCCGCTGGACGGTGAGGAAAGAAAGCGAAAATACCAAGACAAGTGAAGTTATGATTATAGGTATGGAGGTTCTGCCGAAAAACCTTGCCGACACTTTATGCACTAACAATGAAAATCCGAGAAATAAGCCTACCCCAGGCAAATAGAGGTAACGATCGGCCATGGTTGTCGATATGGGAATAATATTGGATACAGGAAACCAGGCGATAAGAAACCAACCGATACAGAAAAGTGCTAGCTTCTCCCCCTTTTTTATCTGCAGGAACAACAGAAGAGCTAAGAAAGTAATAAGGCAAAATGAGATGATGACCTTGTATTCAAAAAAAGATAGCGATATATAGTCGACATATCGATTATTAAGCCAGAATGGAAAGAAAATATTTTTTATATAATCATAAAGCACTCTGAACATGGTTAGAAAGGTAAAAAGGGGGTTATCCATATAATGTCGTTTGACTGTTGGATCGGGGCCGGTAGATAATACATTTGATAGAATAATAAATTGCATAAGGGCCAATAATAGGTAGGGAATGTAGTAGATTAGCCGCTTTTTAAAGCTTTTCCATGGGAAAATGTCACGGTAACGACAGTAGTCATACAGCATCAATAAACCAGGCAGGGTTACAGCAAATGGGCTTGAGAGCAGTGCCAAGATACAGGTTAATATAGAAAACAAATAGGGCAGAAGGCCGAGTTGTGCCTTGACCGAGCTCCTTACGTATAGATAGAAAGAAAGAAAATAAAAGAAAGCCAAGAGCACGTATTTTCTCGAGGCTATCCAGGTAACCGCTTCCACATTCACCGGATGAACTGAGAAGAGCAGCGCCGTTAAGAGTGAAATAGTCCCATTAGAGTCTCTAAAGTTATCCCCACGTACTTGGTTCAATACATTGGCGAGGAGAAGGTAAAGAATAATTGCAGACAATGTGTGCAGAAGGGTATTTGCAAGGTGGTAACCTATCGGATTCAGCTCCCAAATATAATAATCGAGTGCATAACTCAACACCCTCACCGGTTGGTAAGTTTGGCCGGGTTTGGGAGTAAAGATGCTCAAAAGATTTTTAAAGCCCAGTGATCTTATGGCAACGTTTTGAATGACGAGAGTTGGATCATCCCAGTTGGTGAAACCATTAGTAAGAGTATTGGCATATACTGTTAGCGACAATAGCACTATGCAGGCGATAGACCAGAGAGAGAACCTTCTCGTGGCGGCATGATCAAAATTCATATTAAAGATCGGTCTTTTCTTCTCTCTGGTGATCATATTTTTATTTCTTTGTCGGCTGATTTCATCAGCCCATTTACTCCAAGATGCCAGCCAGCCAGCAGTCCCATTAGCAAGGGGAGTAAGGACCATACCAATCTGTCAATGGCAACAAAACCAATACTCACCGATGCTGATGCGCCTGCCCGACTTAATAACTCTATAATTGAAACATCCTTGACACCTATACCCATGGGTATGAGAGATAAGAGCCCGGCTAGGTGTGAGGCAAGGTAGATGAATACGAATTCCATCAGTCTCGTAGTCGCCCCGAGGCCTGTCAACACAATCCAACCGGCGACACCGTTCAAGAGTGCCTTGGCAGCGGCTATGAGGACACAGTATAAGGTAATCCATGGAGAGATTTTACCCAACTCAGAGAAGAAACGGTCAATCCAGGAGGACCGCTCTGTCCGGGCAGGATGCAACTTCTGATAGAGGGCGGCTGAACCGAATAGGCAAGTGAGGGCGACTGCTCCAAGACCGAGCCCCACCAAAGGGTCAATGAAGATCCAGGCTGAAAAAGAAACGGTCAAAGCCACCATTACAAGAACATCCAGGCCTGTCGTTGCCATTAAGGAGGCTACGCCGGCTGTGTAGGGAATTCCAAGAACGTGTTTGAATAGAAATAGTCTTACAGGTATGCCCAATTTCAAAGGACCGGCATAGTTAAATGAGTGTGAAGCAAAAAGAACCTGGGAGAGTTTGAATAGAGAATCAATATTACATATCCTGCTGATAATGATATTGAAGTAGTAAATATTAAGCAGCTGAACAAGAAAAAATAGACATATGACCGCCAACCAGCGTTTATATGAAAGGAGAGAGAAAATACTTAAGTCTATTTCTGGTATTAATTTTGAGAGATATACTATTGTTAGCAAGAACAAAAAGGAAGGAATTAGGATGCGAATTGATTTAGTAAGATTCAAAATAATTCCTTGACTTAATGTAGACTAAATTTAAAAGCTCTTAAATAAAAATAACAATTCAATCACTCGGGGTAAATTTTGTCTCTTAAAAATCTTTTCTCTTGTGTAGTACATCGTGATACACTTTTTCTGTCTGGGAAAGGATTGCATCTCTATTCAGATACTTTTCTGCAAAGCTCCGGCCGTTGACGCCGAACTGTTTTCTCAACTGGGCGTTTTTCAGCAATGAAATAATTCTATCCGCATATCCCTCCACATCATCCGGCGAGAGCATAAAGCCAGTTTCTCCCTCGCACACCAAATCCGAAACTCCTCCAACTCCACTGGCTATCACAGGTAGTCCCGCCCCCATTGCTTCCATTATAGCTATGCCCAAGCCTTCGTGTTCACTACAATGGACCAACAAGTCTGCGATCCGCAACATCTGCAAAACCTGAGGATGAGGTACTGCACCATGGAAATGAACATGTTTTTTGATGCCGAGTTCTTCTGCCAACCTTTCTAAGGAAGAACGCAATGTGCCGTCTCCAGCGACCACGAGATGACAATCGCTATGAGTCCTAACCACCTTAACCATCGCCCGAAGAATTGTATCAAGTCGTTTTGGGGGGGTTAGGTTGCCAATCCAAAGTAGACATTTACCGTATTTCTCACAGGATGAGACCCTCATCTTAGTCTGGTTTAACGCCTCTACGTCGATGCCGACGGGACCAGGGATTATCTTAGCTTTGCCAGGTGGTAATCCTAAATCCAGAGCCAATTGCTCCAAGTATCTGCTTACAGGAAGGAGTATATCAATGCGTTTCACCGTCCAGGAGGCAAGCAAACGCACCAACCGCTGTCGCGATGGTACATTAAGATCAGAGCCGGCTGCTGTGGCAACCACAGGTCGTCCTGTTAACCATCCTGCAATCGAACCAATAAGCCCACCTGGTACCACCCAGTAGGCATGAACCAGGTCAGCATTATGTTTCAAAACAGTTACGATGCACTTAAAGATTCCCAGAACAATCAGCGAACCAAGAAGCAGAATCGGTGTTCCTCGCAACTGTCCCAGCTGTGTGCCTTTGCGCCAACCGTAGTACGCGTAGCGATGGACACAGACGTTATTCAAGAATTCTTCTTTTGCAGTGCCAGGCCGCATAGGGGTTACAACGTGGACTTCATGTCCGCGACGGGCAATTTCCACAGCCAGATCACGTACAAAGCCTCCCTTGTAGTCTTGCTCACCACGAGGAAAGAGATGTGAAACTATACAAATTCTATGTTTATCCACTATAGAAATCTTTTTCGTTTTTATTTTTAGACTTTACATGCAGGTATGATTAATTTTTTACCCGCCAAGTGTCTATATTGATTGTATTATTTTTATTAAGTCCCTTACTTTTGACAGTATTGATCATTCCCTTATTTTGCTTAATAGGTTGATCTGTTTTTGTAATCTATGGACTTCCTTTCTGAGGTTGTTGTTCTGTATTGCTATAAAGGCAAAACAGAAGAACTGGCTACCCACTAGCAGGAGTACGACCATCAACGGCAGCAGGGGCCGACTGGGATTCAAAGTGCCGAAATACCTAAGATAGACTATATAGCAGCCGATCAGAAAACCTGAGAGGATGAAAAAAATGCCGGTGATACCAAAAAGCAGAATAGGTCTTTCGAAAATCGAAAAAAGAAAGTGGGTGACAGACGTTTTTCTGAGCTCGAATTTCGATTTACCTGTTTTTCTGCTCGTCAGGGTTGCGGGCACTTCCTTCACCCTAAAACCTAAAGCACAAACCTTTGAGAGAATCTCCAGATGGATTTCTTTGCCGTCGGATGCCAATTCCAGAGCCTGGAGGACTTCTCTCCTGTAGCCTCGCAGAATACAGGTTGAGGTTTTGAAAGACTGGGGAAAGGTGTACTCCAGGATTTTGTTGCCGACCTTACTTACCAGGAGACGCCAAGGGCTAACTCCCATAACTCGACCACCAACCATGTAGGCACTTCCCAAGACCACGTCGTTCATCTGATCTGAATCGTTGAGCTCTGCATAGATTTGTAAGATATGATCTGGGCTATAGGAAAGGTCAAAATCGATAGTGATAACGTAACGGCCTCTGGCATGTTCAAATCCTGTTCGCAGAGCTTTTCCACGTCCACAATTTACCGGATAAGAAATAATTCGCAGGTTATCTATCTCTTTTGCCGCTTTACGAGCTATTTCAAGGGTATTATCGGTACTGCCGTCATCAACTAGCAAAAGTTCCCACGGCTTCTCAAAAGTACTCAATAATTCAGCAATATTTGAAATGGTAGAGTTCACATTTTTTGCTTCATTGTACATGGGTGCTATTACTGTGAGTTCAATTTCAGCTGGGGGCCGGGGAGGATCATTCATGGAATTCTTATCTTGGCGAGTCATCTTATTGTCCCTTATTTGAGGGTATTGACAAAAATCTATCATCCTTGACGGACCTATTTTACACTCATCCTGCATCCTAGGGTTTAGAGATAGAGTTTGATGGCGTAACGGTTTTTCCTGCCTGGTATAAAGCAATTTCCAGATTCTTTTGTGCCTGTGGATAGTCAGGCTTGATTTGAAGCGCTTTGGAAAAATGAGCAATGGCCTCATCGAACCGCCCCTGGCGGGCCAGGCTTACTCCCAGACTGTTATGGGCCTCGGCAAAATTGGCATGCAACTGCACTGCCATGGTAAAATTGGATGAAGCCTCCTCGTTCTTCCCCTGTCGAATCAGTGTGTTACCCAGGTTAAAATGAGCCTCGGCCAGCTTGGGATCAAGCTGCACGGCTGAGTAATAGTGGTGCATGGCCTCTTGCAGCTTCCCTTGCTGTTCCAATATATTCCCCAGGTTAGTATGTGCTTTCGCCGAGTTGGGCTGGAGTTGGAGTGCCCTGGAATAGTGGAATCTGGCCTTATCAATTTCTCCTTTTCTGATTAGGGCTTTTCCCAGGTTGTTGTGGATCACCTGGTTGTCAGTGGTAACTGCAAGGGTATGTTCGAAAAGGGTAATGCTGTTACGCCAGTGTCTTACCTGGAGCCGGGTGACTATCATAAGGGATACGAGCACTAACGCGGCCGAGGTGAAGAGTACTATCCTTTGATAACGCCATTTTGCCAATAGGCGTGGAAGGCCCCAAGCAATGATGATAAACAGGCCGATGAGGGGGATATAAGTGAAGCGATCAGCCATGGATTGCTTTCCCACCTGTACTAGCCCTATGACCGGCACCATGGTTCCAAGGTACCAGAGCCAACCTACTGGCAGGTATGGATGGCGCCGCCTGGCACGGAGCGCCAGGACAGATATCAGCAATAAGAGTAAGCCAGCCCCGACAGCCTGCCAAATTGGCAAAGTATTACCAGGGTGTGGGTAAAAAACCGCTAGGTCTTGCGGCCAAATCATCTTTCTCATATAGCCTATGTAGGCGACCAGTCCGTTGGCAATACGAATCCGTGCTGGCAAAACCTCAACAGAGGCAGCGGCACCGCAGCTTTGTTGAGTGAGAAAGGCAATCAGACTTGCAGCTGCCGCTAAGACAAAAAAAGGTAGCTTTTCCAAGAGCAAGCGGGAGGCCAGCGGGGGTAACTTGTTTGAACTCATTGATTTTTCAATTTCTGAGCCGATATGATCTTTGAATTGTCCTGGCTGAAATCGGCCGAGTGGCCAATAATCCAAGAGAAGTAGGACAAATGGCAGTGTCACCAGCATGGGTTTGGCCATAAGGCCCAGAGCAAAAGTAAAAAGGGCAAGAAAATATTGATAAAGCCTGGGCCGTGCAGCATATTGGATATAAAACCACATGGTGAGCATCCAGAAAAAGGTGCTCAAGACATCCTTGCGCTCAGTTACCCAGGCAACTGATTCCACATGCAAGGGATGGAGGGCAAAGAGGGCAGCAACAAAAGCGCTCCGCCAGAGGGAGCCGGTAATTCGGCTTAAGATGAAGAAAAGCAAGAGAGTATTGGCGAGGTGAAAGAGCAAATTGGTAAAGTGATATCCGCCTGGGTTTAAACCGTAAAGTTCATAATCCAGCATAAAGGATAGCCAGGTCAACGGCAGCCATAAACCCACATGGTTGTTGGTAAAAGCCCAAACTACGTTTTCTTTGTTAAAACTAGCCTGAAGTTGGTGATTGTCTGTGATGTACAAATCATCGTCAAAGTAGACAAAATCAAAGGTTCGCACCTGCCAGAAAACAACGAGGGTGCAAGAGATTAGCAGTAGGGTTGTTAGAAAAAGTTTGACGCGCATAGGGGCCACTCTATGACTTAAAAAGAAAATCCTCAACGAAGCTAACCCTGCAGGAACTTTCCTTTTCATGAACACTAAAGAAAATGGCTAAAATAGCCGTAACTATTAAAATATTTCCACTCCGGGTAATCCTTTTTATCTCAAAGATTAACAATATTAGCAAGAAGCTTGCCAGAGAATTGTCCACAATTCTCACGAGAGCGTCCGGCTATGGCCATGGGGCAGAGTGCCAGTTCATCGTTTCTTCAAAAAAACAAAGACAGTGACTCTGTTAACCGAAGTCGCTGTGGGGTTACATGGGTGAACATCAGGTTTCACTTCACCCTGGGGATTAGTCCTCTCTTTAATAGGAAGCGTAATTAACCCACGAGGGTTACCTAAGTTGGAGTAGACCAGAGGGGCAGAATAGCTTTCATTTAGAGGTAAATGGAACAGACATGCAAAATGGGAGAGGATAAATTTCTAGAGAAAACTATTTTTTCAATGATAATAGAAATTTAAAACTTGTCAGAAGAATCCCAGAGTTTTGTGTTCAAAGACAACATCTTATCCCTAGCCTCTAGAAATAGTGCCAAATCCTTTGAGACTTCAGCGGGTTCCAATTTCCATCTATCTTTTATATCAAATATATCTCCTGTTTTTACGGAAAAATAGGTTGATTGAGTCAGAAGCAGGGTCATTCTAGAAGTCGGTGCTATAATTCTATGACGTTTTAAGAATTTTTTCATACGTGTCTTCGATTCAGGAGAGATTAACAGATACATAAGATCTAATATATCCTCATGGCAAAAGAGTCCGTTATATATTTTCCCAGCCATTTGCTTATCAGGCAGTAGGAGAAGTCCCGGTATACGCAATCTCTCTAATATGCCACTTCCTGGGGTCTTTACTGTCATCAATCCTTCGTTATTAGCAGTATCAGATGATATAAAAATAACAGGTTGTTTGTCTTGAGGTAATTGCTGCAAGCCGTCCAAAAAAATACTCAAAGAATAATCGACAAATAACATTCCCCCTTCATGATTATGAGGTATTTTCTTGCCATTTATCTCAGAAGGAAATTCATATGGTTCATGATTACTTAGAGCCTGGATAATGAAAAAAGAGGCTCGATTACTTGCCACACCTTCCTTATATTTTCTCAATGCCGTTGAAAATAGAAGGTCATCACTAAAGTCAAAGTGTTTTTTGTAAATGCCAGTGCTTCCTGTCATAAGGCTTCTATTCAGCCCCCACTCGCAGCCTGCATCTGCTATGATTTGACCCCAGTTATCCCATTGAGGGTTAGCTGCCGACAACACCACACAATCATAGCCACTTTGCCTTATTTGAGGCATACGCCCTACCTTGCCTGCACCGGGATTTCGCAGGATAGCCGGAGTGAAACCCGGGGGATTGCTTATCCCAGTCATTAAACCCCATCTGGCCGCCCAAGTACCTTCACCTGCTGCTATATGATTGGTAAAAATCATTCCTTCATTCATATATCTAGTTATTGTGGGCGACAGATTCTTGTGATGAACTGCTCCTTCTCCCAGGCCGAGGATATCGCTGGCCCTGTGAGATTCCAGCATCACAACAATAACAGAGCGCCCCTGATAACGGCCGGCGACAGGAGCCAACGTTTCATCGGGACCATCTGCCCAGAATGGACTTTCTTCCGTCTCCCTAATTTTCCTAGCCACATCAAAGTCAAATTCTCTGGTCTCATCATCTCTGTATGGCTTATGTGCTATCGACCAGGGTGAACTGGCCGGTTCATAGTAATAACTGAGCATCCCATGTCGGAAAATAGTAGATTGTGATTCGGCTACCCCCAATATCATGACGGCTGCCATCACTTGAATGGTGCAAAAAAATAGGACTTTTGATTTGACATAGTTCTTATATAAAAAGCGCAACCCCAAATATCCTCCAACATACAAAAGAGTAAAAATAAGTAACCTTTGGGAAAAGAACAAATCTAACATGTAATCTCTATAACCGGATTCAAAAAAATAAAATTCAATTTCATACCATAGTAAGTTACGGCCTTGTTCAACGTAAAAGTATGAAGAAGCTATAAACCAGATGGAAAATATCCAGAGAACAGTAATGACAAGCGGCTCAATAATCAATCTTACTTTATTCTCAAAAAGCATCATAAAGGAAAGCAGCATGAGAGGATAGAAAGTATAACTAGAAATGAGCCACGTATATCCAAGTATTTTGGGAGAGTGTCCAAATGTTTTAATGTCAACAATTAAAGTGAGCAATAAAATAAGACTCACGAAAGATGATACTTTGTACCACTTTCCTTTTTCCAGGTAATGCAACAAGCTTGATACTTGCTCAAATATTATGTGGATACGGCTCATGGAATTAATATCTCGGTTAACAACCTTTCAGTCCGATTATGGTGGCAGCTACTATGGAGGAAGTCTCTGCCATAATTATCCCCTGACTATTGAAACCACAGCAAGCAATGTGCCAATAGGCCACATAGCAAAGGTGCATCTTTAGCGGCCAATTAGTGGGCGAATTTATATGGTTATCCTAATAGGATATGAAATGTTAAGTGGGAGGTTTCAGTAGGCGGCAAGAGTAGTGTAGCGCTGGTGCGTGAGATAAAACATCTGGTCATGACTGCATTTTTTCTGCTTATTTACTCGATCCTTTACATTTCTGTATTTTCACTACTCAACCATACGGAATCCCTCCTTTAGTGTGCTTCCGCGCATTTGAAGATCATCCTTACTGTGGGGTGCACTAGGTAGATCTGCATCCCAGGCTAATTGTTTGGGGGGAACGTTTAGCAAAAAACCGTCATGGATCTTTACAACCCTCATTTTCACTTTGGGTAATTGGCGAATAGTGAAGATAGAGTTGGAAGGGCCACCAAGAAGGACCGCGAAACTATCCCATCTGATGCACAGAAGGTTTATCAAGACGACGGAAACCAATATTAACATTACGCGACTCACGTATCTCACCAACTGGAATTTTGCCTCATTCAGTATGAGATAGACCAAGCTTCCCCAGGCGAGGATGATGTAGCCCCAGATCCATCCTCTGCCAAATCGTATTGCTGGGGCCGAGAAAAACCAGAAGATGATTCCCAAAAGTAATATTCCTTGAATCACTAGTGTATTCACGCATATTCTTAACTTCCTCTTAAAGCAAAAGAAAAAGAAGATAGCTGCCGGGACAAAAGAATAGATCAGCCAGCGATAAATCGGATTCTTACCCCCACGGGTCGACCAAAATCGGATCCACTCTAAAGTACTCATATCACCAATTGACCAGTCGGTATATCGCACCGTTGGGTGAATGGCAAAGTACCTGATACTCCTTCGCACCTTTTCCGCCTGCGCATAAGGTATTTTCCAATCAAAAGAAAAAAGATCAAGTTGAGGAAAGGGAAAAACAAGGTATCCTGAAAGGATGACATTACCCACGAGAAAGGGAAACAGGATAAAGAAACTCAATAGCCCACTGAATAGGAGCTTTTTCCATCCTCTATTCTCCTGCCTGGTAAGGATATATAAAGGCAAGAGAACAACTGGCAGAGAGCTGAGCTTAATGGTAGGTAAAAATAATGAGAGACATATAACGAGAATAAAGCTCTCGTACCGAGAAGGTGTTTGTTTACCATCCGACGCTAAGTTCTGTTCAATGCAATTTATGGTTAAAATAAATGCATAAACTATGAATATAAACACAATGAGATCAGGAGATAGTGAGGGAATAAACCCGATGGATAAATCGCGGTCAACACAGAGTGGAAGAGCTATTAGGCATTTTAATATATTAGTTAATGATAGTTGGCCCTCGAATATATTAATAAAGCCAGAGAAAGAAATTATCAGCGCAAGAGAATAGGCGATGACATTTACCAAGTGATAACTTTTACCGGCCAAAGACCAAGATGTCAAAGAATGCAGCGAGGTAGAACCAGGATGAATTAAATGCTAATCTGTGATGGAGGTTGCCGAGACCTGGTACGGTGCCATATTCCTTTATCCACTTAACTGCTTGTGCATGGTACAGTCCTGTATCAAATGAAGTTGCGGGACCGGATGCGTAGACAATCGCAGAAAGCAAACAGATGATTCCCAGAATGGATAAATAGGGACTAACCTTGGCTTTCAGAAAGACTGAACTTATCTTGGCAAAGAGGTAGTTTCTATCATAGCAGATATAGAGGAACAGTAAGGTTGTGATCCCCAAATGGACATATTCTGTGACGGGTGTGACTAGAGCTGTGGATGAGATTACGGTTGTTAGGGTTATGATCCCCAGAATGATAGTATTCGCCAGGTCAGGGGTGGATGAACTATTAGGGAGTAAAGGAAGCTTTTTCAAATAACCTTCGGGTTAAAGATCCAATAATAAAAAGAAGAATAAGCGCATAGAAAAGGTAGAGGGCGATATAGATCATAAACTTAGGGTATTGTACTCTATTTATTTCTCGACCATATCAAATACGCTCTCCAATGCCTCCTTGATTTTTTTAACATGGGGACCTCCACCTTGAGCCATGTCTGGCCGCCCACCTCCCTTGCCACCTAGCATGGCGGAAAGCTCCTTGATGATTTGGCCGGCATGATACTTGTCGGTAAGATCTTCCGTCACCCCGCAGATAAGCATGGCCTTGCCATCTGCAGCCTCAGCGCCCAGCACTATCACCCCGGACTTGATTTGACTCTTCAGATTGTCCAGCATCACCCGCAAATCCTTGGCACTGTCAACATTCACCTGCTGGGAGAGTACCTTGAGGCCATCGATCTCACGGATATCTTGATTACTGGGGGCGAACTGTCGGCTCATGGCTTGGGCTTTTACCCGCTCTATCTCTTTTTCCAGCTCTTTCTGCTGGGCCAGCAGTTTTTTCACCCGCCCGGATAAATCCTGGGGTGCAGCTCTGAGTAGCGCGGCCGTTTCTTTCAGAGTTTTTTCCTGATTCTGAATATACTGGAGGGCGCCAGTACCGGTGAGGGCCTCAATGCGGCGGATGCCAGCAGCCACAGAGCTCTCACCGACGATTTTGAAAGGACCAATGTCACCGGTGTGGTGGCTGTGGGTCCCACCGCAGAGCTCTCTGGAATAATCACCAATAGAAACCATGCGCACTTCATCACCGTACTTTTCGCCGAAAAGGGCCATGGCTCCTTCGGTGATAGCGGTATCCATATCGGTTACTTGATCGGTGAGATCTTCGTTCTGCAGGATACGTTCGGTGACCAGCTTTTCGATGAAGGCAATCTGTTCAGAGGTAAGTGCTTCACCGTGGGAAAAATCGAAGCGAAAGTAGTCCGGCCCTACGTAAGAGCCCTGCTGTTTTACGTGGTCCCCCAGGATGTTCCTGAGCACGTATTGGAGTATGTGGGTTGCGGTATGGTTCCGTTCGGTGGCCTTGCGTTTTTCCTTGTCTACGGCCAGGGTAACCTCTTCTCCAACTCTAACTGTTCCCTGTAAGACTTGACAAACATGGACGAGCAAATCACCGGGTGTTCTTTGGGTGTTTCGAACTTCCAGAGTAAAACCCATGCCACTGATGCGCCCTGTGTCCCCCACTTGACCACCGGCTTCGCCATAAAAGGGAGTTTGCTCGCAAACCACTTCAACCCTTTGGCCTTCGCTGGCCTCGTTGACTGCACCATCATCGGTGAGCAAAGCCAGAATCACTGACTGATCCTCTGTTCTGTCGTAACCAGTGAAAGTGGTGGTTACCCCCTGGGCTGCAAGTTGCTTGAGGGCCTCAGAGGTTTCCATGATACCGGAAATCTTGAAGGCGGCCCGGGAACGCTGCCGCTGTTCCTCCATAAACTGGTCAAATCCGACCTCATCTACCTCAAAGTCCTGATCTCGAGCCAGGTCCATGACAATGTCGATGGGAAAACCGTAGGTGTCGTAGAGCTTGAAGATGGTCTCGCCGGGAAAGACATCTCTTTTGGCCTTTTTTAGTTTTTCAACCTCTTCTTGGAGTTTGCCCAAACCCCGGTCAAGGGTGGCTGAGAAGGACTTCTCCTCGTTTTTCAGGGCCATTTGGATGTAGCTCTTGTTCTTAGCGATATCCGGGTAGGTGTCCGCCATGGCACCAATTACGCCTTCCGCCACCTGGTGCATAAAGGGTTTCTCGATGCCTAGGAGTCTGCCGTGCCGTACTGCCCTACGAATGACTCGCCGCAAAACGTAGCCACGGCCCTCGTTGCTGGGCATGACACCATCACTGATGAGAAAAGTGGCGGCACGGCCATGATCGGCGATAACCTTGATGGATACGTCCTTTTCTTCATCCTTACCGTGGGCGTGGCCGCTGAGCTCTTCGATGACGGAGATGAGCTCCTGGAAAATGTCGATGTCGTAGTTGGAAGGCACCTTCTGGAGCACGGCGGCAATTCGTTCAAGGCCCGCACCGGTGTCAATAGAAGGGGCGGGAAGAGGCTCCATGGTGGAGTCTTCTTTGCGATTGAACTGCATGAACACTAGGTTCCACAATTCCAGGAAACGGTCGCAGTCGCATACACCGGGAGCACAGTCCGGTCCGCAAGCCATGTGGTCTCCCTGATCGATCAATATCTCGGAGCAGGGACCGCAGGGACCGGTGTCCCCCATGGCCCAGAAATTCTCACTGGTTGGCAAAGTGAGGATTCTCTCTCGTGGAAGGTATTTGTTCCACTCTTCCAGTGCTTCTTTATCTACGCCCAGCCCCATTTCTTCGTCGCCTTCGTGCACCGAAGCGTAGAGTTTGTCTTTGGGAAGATTAAGGTGATCGGTGAAAAATTCCCAGCCGAAACGGATGGCTTCCTTCTTGAAATAGTCGCCGAAAGAAAAGTTACCTAACATCTCGAAAAAAGTGTGGTGCCGGGCAGTACGGCCCACGTTGCGCAAATCATTGTGTTTGCCCCCGGCTCGCATACACTTCTGACAGGAAGTGGCCCGCACATAATCCCTCTTTTCTTCACCTAAAAGTGGTCGCTTGAACTGGACCATGCCTGCGGTGGTAAAAAGCAGGGTGGGATCGTCATGGGGTACCAGGGAGGAACTCTTTACAATCCTATGCTCATTCATTTTGAAGTATTCAAGAAATGCCTTTCTCAGCTCAGCAGTCTTCATTCTTCTGTGGTCTCCTCATCACCGTTGTCTTTTATTTTCAGCCCGTACGATTTTCTGACCTTCCGTTCAATCTTAGAGCAAATGTCGGGATGCTCCTTTAGAAAAGCCTTGACATTTTCTCGGCCCTGTCCCATGCGTTCTCCCCCATAGGAGTACCAGGCGCCGCTTTTATCAACTATGTTAAGGGCTGTGGCCATGTCCAAAACGTCTCCTTCTTTGGAGATTCCCTGACCGTACATGATGTCGAACTCAGCCTCTTTAAAGGGAGGTGCCAACTTGTTCTTAACCACTTTAACCCGGGTTCTGCTGCCAATGACCTCTTGGCCGTCCTTAATGGCGCTAATCCGCCGGATATCCAAGCGTACGGAGGAGTAGAACTTGAGAGCATTGCCACCCGTGGTGGTCTCAGGGTTGCCGAAAAGCACCCCCAGTTTCATCCTTATCTGGTTAATAAACATCACTGTGGTCCGAGACTTACTTATGGCAGCGGTAAGTTTGCGCAATGCCTGAGACATGAGGCGAGCTTGCAGTCCCATGTGGGCGTCGCCCATTTCTCCTTCGATTTCCGCCCGAGGCACCAGGGCAGCCACTGAATCAATTACCACTACGTCAATGGCTCCGCTACGCACCAGGACCTCTGTGATCTCCAGAGCCTGTTCGCCAGTGTCGGGCTGGGAGATGAGCAGATCATCCACGTTGACCCCCAGTTTTCGGGCGTACGCAAGATCGAGGGCATGTTCTGCGTCAATAAAGGCAGCCAGTCCTCCACCTCTTTGGGCTTCGGCAAGAACTTGGAGGGCCAGGGTGGTCTTACCCGACGATTCCGGACCAAAAATCTCCACTACCCTGCCCCGGGGCACTCCGCCGAGACCCAAAGCAACATCCAAAGAGAGGGAGCCGCTTGGAATCACCGGGATATCGGCAAACGTTGCGTCGCTGCCGAGGCGCATGATGGCTCCCTTACCAAATTGTCTTTCAATCTGGCTCATGGCCAGATCGACAGCCTGTTGTTTTTCCTTTGTAGTGGACATAGTCTTTTCCTTTTTCCCAGATTCGGGCAATAATTGTTCAGCTTTACCGGAGCCAAAAACAGTCTAGCTGCTAGTTGGATGCGGATTAAGGTGGTGCCGGTGCGGCAAGAGGCATACGGTGCAGTTTCGTGTAGATCGCCCCGGTTGGCCTAAGGTCACTTTTATACAATATTATTTCATCCGCGTCAAAAGAATTGAACTCCGGTAATTCCAGGGTTGACATAGCGTCGATCAACGCTTGAAGCCGGTGACGGTCCTTGACCCGGCCAATAGTTAGATGCGGACGGAACCCCCGCCCTTCCCGGGCAAAGCCCAATGGCTCCAGCGCCTTTTCAAGACCAGCTTGGATCTTTGCCAGTCGCTCAACCTCGCCCTGAAGTCCCACCCAGATCACCCGGGGCTTACGATTGCTGGGAAAGCCTCCCAAACCGGCTGCACAAAGAGTGATAGGGGGCTCATCTCTAACCAACTGCGCTACAGCTGCAGCAATATCGTCCACCTGGGCAGGGAGGATATTACCCAAGAATTTAAGGGTCAGGTGAATGCCAGCCGGTTTCACCCAGCGCACACCGGCCCGGCTCTGTTTGAGTTGCTCTTGAATGGCAGCCAGCTTTTCTCTGGTCTCCTGGGGAAAATCAATTGCGATGAAGGATCGGATCATAGGGTATTTTTTCTAAGGGGATCTCCCCTTCTCAATGTCCGCTTCTATGAAACTTTTAACCTACCACCGACAGCCAAGTCACGGTTTCAATATATCCGCAACAGCATCAACGATCTAGTGATTTTATTCAGATGGGCGTGCAGAACTCAATGCAGTAATTTAGACTGTTAAATATTTTTTTAAGCAGACAAATCAAATAGTTACAACAATATGTTTTGGATAGTTACCCCCAAGAAATTCTGAGTAAAAGTGTGCTTATGCCCTAGATTCCCGCTTTCGCGGGAATGACGACAGTATGCGATCACCCGTCATCCTGGTCCCGCATCAAGTGCGGGATAGACTGCGGCGGGGATCCAGGTAGGTTATAGTTTCAAGGACCAGAGGGCAAAGAAGTGGTAGGATCTAGTTGGATTTACCTGCTTCTTGGAGAGCAAGTTCTAAATTAGAACGTGCTTGTGCATAGCTTGGCTTTAACCGCACGGCTTCACGAAAATGGACAATAGCCTCATCTAGCTTACCTTGGCGCGCCAGGGCAACTCCCAGGCTGTTATACCCCTCGGCAAAGTCCGGCCTGATCTGCAGTGCCGTAGCGAAATGAATTCTTGCCTCTTCGATCTTTCCCTGCCGTAGTAGAGCATTTCCTAGGTTGAAGTGCGTCTCTGAAAGGTTGGGATCTCTGTGCAAGGACTCGTAAAAATGGTCTATTGCTTTTTCAAGCTTTCCTTGCTGCTGCAAAATGTTTCCAAGGTTATTATGTGCCACTGCAGATCTAGGGTTGAGTTGGAGCGCCCTAGAGAAATGTTTTTCAGCCTCCTCGATATTTCCCTGCTCGGCGAGTGCTTCACCGAGATTGATATGAGCTAGATAATTGTTGGCATTCACTTCAACTGCCTTTTTGAAGAGTGTAATATTGTTGCGCCAGCTAGCTACTTGCAAATGTGTACATATCATCAATGCGGCAATAACTATCCCTGCGGCTGTAGCAGAGACAAAATATTGAAAGCGTAACTTGATCAGAAGGTTTGGCACACCCCAGGCAATGATGATGAAAAGGCCGATCAACGGTATGTAGGTAAAACGGTCGGCCATTGCCTGCATTCCCACCTGCACTAGCCCTATGACCGGTATAAGAGTTCCCAAGTACCATAGCCATCCCACCGGAAGATATGGATGCCGCCGCCCTGCCCGGATCACCCAAAAAGTTACAAAGAATAAGAGTAAACCGGACGCGAAAGCTTGCCATACTGGGAGGTTAAGGCCAGGGTGTGGATAAAAGGCGGACAAACGATGAGGCCACATCATCTTAACCATGTAGCGGACATAGGAAATGAATGCGTTAGCGACACGTATATGCATTGGCAGACTGTCCAATGGGAGCCCACCTCCTGCGGATTGCTGCGAGAATAAAGCCACTACACTAAAAGCGGCCGCGAGGGCAAAGAAAGGAAGTTTTTCCCAAACAAGGCGAAGGGACTGTGACTTCGCTTTCACGAAATCGATAGACGCCTGTGAAACGTGGCCATGGTCGCCACCCAGCTGTTTAAGCTGAATGCGTCCCAGAGGCCAGTAGTCCAAGCAGGAGAAGCACAAAGGGTAGAGTTACCAACATGGGCTTGGCCATGAGGCCCACGGCGAAAGCGAATAATCCGAGCAGGTACCAGGTGAGTCCTGCGATGGGTAGTAAAATGACCGTAACCCCAAATTGTCAACATCCAAAAAAATGTGCTTAAAACATCTTTACGTTCAGTCACCCAGGCAACCGACTCAACATGCAATGGATGCAGGGCAAATAGAGCGGCAACAAAAGCGCTCTGCCACCGAGCCGCCGGTCGTCCTCCTAAGAATCAAAAAAAGCAACAGCGTATTGGCAATGTGAAATAGTAAGTTTGTCAGATGATAGCCACCCTGATTCAAACCGTAGAGTTCAAAGTCCAGCATAAATGATAGCCATGTCAGTGGGATCCAGAAGCCCAGCAGTGGAAGCTGGTAAAGGCCCAGACGAACGCTTTCGCGGCTCAGACCGTCCTGAACATGTGGAATTCTCAGTTACATAGAGCGGATCATCAAGATTGACAAAATTGTGATGCCGCACCTGCCAAAAGACAGCAAGCGTAGCTGTGATCAGGAGTACACAGACGAGATAGTCAAGGTTGAGAGGGAAAGATTTTTTCTCCATGACATTACTGCTTTTCAATTACCTGTGGAATTGCCCGTCTCCTGCAAGCGCAAATTGCAGGTTAGCACGAGCCTGCAGGTATAGTCGGGCTTGAGACGGACGGCCTCACTAAAATGGGCAATGGCCTCATTTAGCCTACCTTGACGCGCCAGGGCGACCCCGAGGTTGTTGTGAGCTTCGGGGTAGTCGGCTCTGATCTTTAGAGCCTTGGAATAGTGGACTTCAGCTTCAACCAGCTTTTCTTGCTGGGCCAAGGCATTTCCCAGATTATTGTGGGCCTCTGCGTAATCGGGTGCAAGTTGAATCGCAGCAAAGTAGTTGCTAATGGCGCCAGGTATATCTCCCCGTCTGAATAGTGCTACACCAAGATTGTTGTGTAACTCTGAAGAGTTGGGCTTAAGCTGTAGCGCCACAGAATAATGCTTTATCGCCTCTTCTAATCTTCCTTGCTCGGCCAAAACAACTCCAAGGTTTATGTGTGCCTCGGCATAGTTCGGGCTGATCTCAAGTGCTTCAGTGTAGTGCGAAATAGCCTCTTGAAGTTTTCCTTTCTGAGTCAAAACATTTCCCAGGTTATTGTGTATTTGGCTGTTGTTGCTGGTTGCCCGGAGGGTATGGTCAAAGAGGGTAAGACTATTTTTCCAGTGGCTTACCTGCAAAGAAGAACACACCATCAAGGCTGAGAGCAGTGAGGTTGCTGCCAGGGTAAGAGCAGGTTTGCCATAGCGCCAACTTCCCAGCAAATCTGGTACACCCCAGGCTATCATGATAAAAAGGCCGAGCAAGGGTACATAAGTATAGCGATCAGCCATGGCCTGTGCTCCCACCTGCACCAGCCCAATTACCGGCACCAGAGTTCCAACATACCAAAGCCAACCCACTGGAAGATATGGATAGCGCCGCCCTGCTCGGATAACCGCAATGGATATAACCAGCAATAGCAAGCCGGCTAAGGCAGCCTGCCACATGGGTAAGCTTTGCCCCGGATGAGGGTAGAAGACCGCCAGATTCTGCGGCCAGATCATCTTGATTATATAAAGGAGATAGGAAAGCAGAGCATTAGCGATGCGAATATTGAAGGGATAAATTTCCAAACCCCCCACGGCTCCCCCACTTCTTTGGACGAGAAAGGTTACCAAGCTAGAGACAGCCGCAAGAACAAACAAGGGAGTTTTTTCCAAGAGCAGACTAGAAGCTTGTGCCCTCAGGTTCTTGGTAATTATGGATGGGTGGTTTTGCGCAGCGTGACTAATACCAGATTGGCCAAGTTGAATGCGCTCGAGAGGCCAGTAGTCTAGTAAAAGCAGTACAAATGGCAGAGTCACCAGCATGGGCTTGGCCATAAGGCCCAAGGCAAAAGAGAGAATTATTAACAGGTAACGATAGAATCCAGGGAGCTCAACATACCAGATGTAGCTCAAAAGGGTCAGAAACAAGAAAAAGGTGCTTAATACATCCTTGCGCTCAGCCACCCAGGCGACCGATTCCACATGCAGGGGGTGAAGGGCAAAGAGTGCCGCGACAAAACCGCTTCTCCACAGAGTCCCGGTCATCCGTTTCAGGAGGAGAAACAATAATAAACTGTTTACCAAGTGAAAAAGTACGCTGGTTAGATGATGCCCTTTGGGGTTTAGACCAAAGAGTTCACAGTCCAGCATATGTGACAACCAAGTCAACGGATGCCAGTTGGCCGCATGAGTGGAAGTGAAGGCCCAAGTGATGTTGTCCCAACTCAGACCGGTGTGCACATGTATATTGTCTGTTATGTATTCACCGTCGTCGAGATGGATAAAAGCATGATTTCGCACCTGCCAGAAGGTGGCAATAACGGCTAAGCTTAAAAGCAAAATAATGAAAATATTTTTCCCCGTTGAATGCAGGTCTAGTCCTTCTCCGCTGGAAACAGCTTTGTTTGGATGAGTTTCATCTTGGCCAATCGAAAAGACAGCGCGGTTAAAAGGCAACCGAAGCCGTATTTGACGCTCCGTAGGAAGTTAATGGATGAGGCTTCGGCAAAATACTTGGTTGGACAAGTGACTTCGGCTATGGTGTGACCAAACCAGATAATCTGCGCCAACATTTGATTATCAAAAACAAAATCGTCCGAGTTTAACTCGAGTGGGAGTTGTTCCAAGAGTTCCCGAGAAAATGCCCTGTAGCCCGTGTGGTACTCAGATAGTTTGGCGCCCATCAAAATGTTCTCCACAAGTGTGAGAAACCGATTCGCTAGGTATTTCCAAATTGGCATGCCACCTCTTAAAGCATATCCGCCGAGAATTCTTGAACCCAACACGCAGGGGTACAGATTATTACCAATTATGGAAACCATCGCGGGGATAAGCTTTGGAGTGTATTGATAGTCCGGGTGGACCATGATGATAATATCACCACCCTGATCCAGGGCCAGTTTGTAGCATGTCTTCTGGTTGGCTCCGTAGCCTAGATTTTGTGGATGAACATGGATTATGGTATTGGCGAGGTTCTTCGCGACAGCTACGGTTTCGTCTTTACTGCCGTCGTCCACCACAATCACCAGATCAACAACGTCCTGTTCCATCACCTCATCGTAGGTCTTCTGCAGGGTTTGGGCAGCGTTGTAGGCTGGCATTACCACGATAACTTTTTTGTTTTTAAACATCTCTTTTCCTCGAAACCAGTAAAACGAGCAAAATCAATGCCACCTAACCGCCAAAGTGCAAGGTGTCCCGTCAGCCTCGGCAGGAGAAGCAAGCTTCTTTAGTACTTGAGGTCAGGGTTAAGCCTTGCTTCACTCTCATAGGGAGGAGGAGAAACCATATAGTTGATGCTTGATTTCCAAAGGCGAGTGTACCATACTTTCGTCAATGCTGTGGGATCCACTATAAGACATTTAGGCATGCAGTGAACATTCTCCGATTCTGGTATTATTCAGTACACCATGACTTATTTTTGCTTCTAATGGCACATCAATTGCTTGAGAAGAAAATTTATAACCTAATAGCGTTATCCGGCGGGCTATGCAAGTTCGTTGATTGCTAATTTATAGAAAACATTCAAGCAAAAAAATCTAATCAAGCAACATTATGCGCTCGAAGACCATACTGGTTACCGGCGGTGCCGGATTTATTGGAACAAACTTCATCCGCCACATCCTTGCGACGCGGCCAGACTACCGTATTGTCAATCTGGATGCCCTGACCTACGCGGGCAACCTCGCCAATTTTCAAGACTTCTCCACTAGCCTAGCGAATAGGCATCGTTTCATCCATGGAGATATAAGGGACAAAAGCCTCCTCGCTCGCCTCTTCGCCGAGGAGAGCTTGGACATGGTGGTGCACTTCGCGGCGGAATCCCATGTGGATCGATCAATCCTAGGACCTGAGGCTTTTTTGCAGACAAACGTGGAGGGAACCTTTCGCCTCATCGAGGCGAGCCTCAAAGTTTGGGAGAAAAAAGGCAGGCCGGAAAGTTTTCGTTTTTTGCATATATCTACAGATGAGGTTTACGGAAGCCTGGGGCCGGAGGGATATTTCACCGAGAGCACACCCTATGATCCTTCCAGTCCCTATTCGGCCTCCAAGGCTGCCTCGGACCACTTTGTCAGGGCCTATTTTCGCACTTACGGCCTTCCCACCATAATCACTAATTGCTCCAATAACTTCGGCCCTTATCAGTTTCCTGAAAAGCTAATTCCCCTGATGATTTTGAACATCATGGAAGAAAAGGTTCTGCCGGTCTACGGAGACGGCAAGCATGTCCGAGACTGGCTTTATGTCATAGACCACTGTGATGGGCTTGTAAGGGTTCTCGAAGAGGGACGGCCAGGGGAAACTTACAACATAGGGGGAGGAGCCGAGCGACAAAACATTGATGTTGTCCACTTGCTCTGTCATCTTCTCGATGTCCGGCTGGACAGATCCGGCCGGAAAGCCAGCCGGAACCTCATCCAGTTTGTCACTGACCGACCTGGACACGACCGGCGCTACGCTATTGACGCTAATAAAATCAGGGGTGAGCTGGGGTGGAGCCCCGCCCATAAATTTGAGGAGGCGCTTGAGGCTACGGTGGATTGGTATTTGGCCAATATGGACTGGGTGGAGATGGTTCGCAGTGGGGAATACCGCAAGTGGATTGAGATCAACTATGACAAACGGGGATGATTTTCTGCGGAGCTGGGTTGAAGCAAAGAGAGCACAAGGCAGAGTGGCTGCTATCAAATTCGAAATCCTAAATCCGAAGCAAGAAACAAATCCAAATTTCGAATTCTCCAATGTTCAAAACAGAATCGACTAAATCTATGAATTGCATGTTTTGGTCATTTGGATTTTGAAAATTTGAATTTGTTTGGGATTTCGATATTCGGATTTCGGATTTGTTCGATACTGTCTTCCTTTCACTCAAATACTTCTGGAGAGAGAAGAGACAATGAAGGGTATCATACTGGCTGGTGGTTCAGGAACTCGACTTTATCCCATTACCAGGGTGGTGAGCAAGCAACTCCTGCCGGTATATGACAAGCCCATGGTGTACTACCCCCTCTCGGTCCTCATGTTGGCAAAAATCCGTGAGATCCTGATAATTTCCACTCCACAAGACTTGCCCCTTTTCCGAGAGCTTTTAGGAGATGGGTCGCAATGGGGCCTTTCATTTGCATATGCTGAACAGCCACGGCCTGAAGGGATCGCCCAGGCGTTTATCATAGGCCGCGATTTTGTGGGCAGTGACAGGGTTTGCCTCATACTTGGGGACAATATTTTCTATGGGCACGGTCTCCCAGACAAATTGCGCAATGCAGTATCTCAGGAGAAAAGGGCAACCATTTTCGGCTACTGGGTCAAGAACCCGCAGCGTTACGGCGTTGTTACCTTCGATGCACAAGGCCGGGCCATGGATATTGTGGAAAAACCGCAGGAACCCAAGTCTAATTGGGCGGTTACTGGGCTCTACTTCTACGACAACCGGGTTTTGGATATAGCTGCCGAGCTCAAACCTTCGGCCCGTGGCGAGCTGGAGATTACCGATGTAAACTCAGCCTACCTCAGAATGAAAGCGCTGCGGGTGGAGAAACTGGGCCGAGGAATCGCCTGGCTGGATACCGGCACACCTGAGACTCTCATGCAGGCAGCCAATTTCATCGAAACTATAGAGGAGAGGCAGGGCTTGAAGATTGCCTGCGTTGAAGAGATTGCCTATCGTATGGGTTATATAAGCAAAGACCAATTGGAGAAACTTGCCCGGCCGCTCATCAAAAATGGTTATGGTCAGTATCTTATGGCTATACTACGGTATGAAGAATTCTTACCTTAACCCGGATATTTCATGAATTCACGGCCTGGCGTGACTGCGACCACGGAGTCAAAGCTATCAGCACTCAGAAGCTAGCGGTCAGCAAAAACAATAGCAAAACAATTTCTTTCCCTTTAAAGAAGAGCCGTTTAAATTGAAAGTGTTACCCACCGAATTGGATGGAGTCTATATTGTTGAGCCGCAGGTTTTCTATGACGATCGTGGCTTTTTCTTGGAGACCTACCACCAAAGAAGATACGCTGAGACTGGAATCAACTGCAATTTCGTTCAGGACAACCTCTCGCGTTCGGTGCGTGGTACGCTCAGGGGCCTCCACTATCAACTGGAGTGCGCACAGGCAAAATTAATTCAGGTAATTAAAGGTGTTGTTTTTGACTTGGTGGTGGACATCCGCCGCGGTTCTCCTAGTTTTGGACAGTGGGTTGGAGTCAATCTCTCAGAGGAAAACAAGCGCCAGTTATTTGTGCCGGAAGGATTTGCCCACGGCTTTTGCGTACTTAGCGAAGCGGCAGACGTTGTCTACAAGTGCACCGATTTTTATGCCCCTGAGGATGAGGGAGGTATTCTCTGGTCCGACCCGGATCTCGCCATCGATTGGCCCATTTCAGAACCACTGATTTCGGCCAAGGACAGTCGGCTTCCTCGCCTGGCCGATGTTCCCCCCGAGCGATTGCCCCTTTACAAGGAAAGTAGATGAAAGTTCTGGTTACCGGCGCTCATGGCCAGGTGGGATGGGAACTATCAAGGCGCGGTGCAGGAAAGGGTTCTGACATCCTGGCCTTAGACCGTGCAACCCTCGATATTACGGATCAGAGTGCGGTTAAGCGGACGGTAGGGAGATCCGGCGTTGCCCTGGTAGTCAATGGGGCAGCATACACAGCCGTTGATCAAGCGGAATCCGAATCGGAACTGGCCTTTGCCGCCAACCGCGACGGTCCGGCCAATCTGGCCTCTGCCTGTGCTGAGGCCGGAATTCCCCTGATCCATATCTCCACAGACTTTGTCTTTGACGGTGAGAAGAAAGGGCCCTACCTCGAGACGGATCAGGTCTCACCTCTTAGTGTTTACGGAAAAAGTAAAGCTGCAGGAGAGGTGGCGGTGAGGGAACGTCTGCGGGAGCACATCATCCTTCGTACTTCCTGGGTTTATGGTGTGCACGGCCGCAACTTTGTCAAGACCATGCTGAGATTGGGCCGTGAAAAAGATGTTATCCAAGTGGTTGCGGATCAGTATGGCTGTCCGACCTATGCAGCAGATCTTGCGGATACAATACTGAAAATCGCTGCCCAAATTCAGGATAACAGGCAGATTACCTGGGGGACCTATCATTATTGCGGCAAGGGGGTGACGAGTTGGCATGGCTTAGGGGAAGAGACTTTGTCTCTGGCAAAAAAATATATCTCACTCAGGGTAAAAACAATAGAGGCTATAAGGACAGCTGAATATCCGACACCGGCAAAGAGGCCCTTTAATTCAGCCCTGGATTGCTCCTTAGTTGAAAAGACCTTTAGCATCCATCCCAAGCCGTGGCGAGAAAGTCTTGCCCAAATGATCAAAATGATGTTTTCAGTCGAAAAATCGAATAACTCGCAGAAGGTCATGACTTAGACGGCACTGTAAAAAGCTCCAGATGCAAGGCGCACAAATCTTTAGGAATGAGGCGTACTTGCAGTACGCTGCAATGACTAAAGATGAAGTGCAACGCCGCAGATGGACTTTTTACTAAGCCGTTAGTCGAAAAATCGAAACCATAAAATAGCAAAAACGGCCTTTACCCCGTCTTTCCAACCAATCTTCTTGCCTTCTGCGTAAGTCCTGCCACTGTAGCTTATGGGAGTCTCATAGATGCGAAAACCCTTCTTGGCTATTTTTGCGGTAAACTCGGGTTCGAAGCCGAAACGTTTTGATCTCAGCTTGATTTCAGCGAGCACCTCGCTTTTGAAGACCTTGTAGCAGGTTTCCATGTCGGTGAGATTCAGGTTGGTCAGCATGTTGGAAAGCAAGGTCACGAACTTGTTGCCCAGATAGTGCCAAAAGAAAAGGACCCGGTGAGGACCACCAAGAAACCTCGAGCCGTATACCACATCGGCTCTGCCGTCGACGATGGGCCCCAGAAGGAGAGGATACTCTCTGGGATCATACTCGAGATCTGCATCCTGAATAATCACTATATCACCGGTTATAGCTTGAAAGCCTGTTCTCAGGGCGGCACCCTTGCCTTGATTGTGGTCATGGTAGAGTACCTTTACATTTTCATTAGCTTGGTTAATCTCTCGCAGGTGCTCCCGTGTGCCATCCGTGGAATAGTCATCCACTATAATAATCTCTTTCTCTAATTCAACTTCTTGGACGCGGGCGACAATTTCCTTGATTGTCTGAACTTCATTGTAAACAGGCATTACCACTGAGATCTTCATCTTAGTTAACTCGCTGTAGATACAGTAAAAAATGTTCATGCAGAGCAAAGGCTGATTGTTTACTCCGCAGCAAAATCCTGATAGAGGCTGTGCTTTTGGATATACACAGCCACTTCCGTAGGAACCAGCTCTCCAATTGACCGGCCTTCGCTCATACGTTGGCGTACCTCGGTTGAAGAGACTTTGTCAAGATTTTCTTCCATCTCCAGAGGGTGAATGCGGTTGAGGTATTTCTGTACCAGAGGATTTTCCGGCAACTGCAACTTTCCCTTCCGCTCGAAGACCAACAATTGAAGAACGGCAAACATCTCGGCCAAGGCTGCAGCAGGATCATCATAGCGCCAGGTGAGAATCCGCTCAGCTGCATCTCGTCCAGTGATGAAAAAGATTTCCGGCTTCTGGGGATATATCTGTTGCAAGGCAAGACAAATATCAAGGAAAAGGCCATGGGAGCAAACTCCCAGGGAGATATAGGGAATACCGCTGATGCCAAGCCGCATCATTTCCAAACGTTGTTCAACCGAGACCCCGACCAAAGGTTTGTTGGGCAGGATTTTGGGCAGCACAAAGATTATTTCGTCCAGTTTACACTGCTCCCTTGAGTAACGGGCCAATAGCAGATGGGCCCGAGTTATAGGGTTGTAAGCACCCCCAAGAACCCCCAAACGTCCATTGCTTGGTGGTGGGCCTGCTTGTGCGGGAACAAAGACTTCAAACCTCGGGACATCTGGATTTACTGGCCCGGGATTATGCAACATGGAAGAAGGACTCATCAATCATCGCCCTCCGCAGCCTATCCAAAGCAGTATAAGCAGCTGCGAGCTTTATTTTCTGCCGATCACCTCCAAACTGTAACCTCTCGCTGTGCAACATTTTTTCACACAGGAGAGCCAGGAAGACTGTTCCCACGGGCTTTTCCTTGGTGTCGCCAGTGGGGCCTGCAATGCCGGTTATGGACAAAGCAATATCTGCCTTACTTTCTCTTTGCACCCCTTGGGCCATTGCCTCTGCAACCTCCAAACTGACCACCCCATAACGAGAGATCAGATCAGGAGATACAAAGAGATTGCTGACCTTGGCGGCTTCACTGTAAGCTACCACACTGCGATCAAAATAAGCGGAACTTCCAGGTACGTTGGTGAGCAGGTGTCCAATTAGACCGCCGGTACATGACTCAGCAAGCGCCAGAGAGTACCCCCTTTCAATGAGCAGATGTCCCACCACCATTTCCAGGGTATTTTCTCCCTCGCCGTATACGTAAAGACCAAGTATATTGCGCACGGCTTGCACGGCTTCCGCCAGGGTGTAATTGACAGCACTCAGAGTGGAATCTTGGACAGTGAGAGTTAAGAGGTTTTCCGGAAAGCGAGGAAAGTAGCCAAAACTAACAGTGGGATGTTCCTTTTCCAGGACCTCCAACCGCTGAGCTATTTCAGATTCCCTGAGTCCAATAAGGCGCAATGCGTGTGAGCGAATTACTATTTCTTGGGGAAATCGGTTCTTGAGGGTTGGCAGAACAAAATCTGCAAGCATATCGGCCATTTCGTCTGGTACACCGGGAAGGAAGAAAAGAGGTTTTTCAGTATCTCCCAGGTAGTAGCCAGCTCTGGGTCGGACTAGGTCGATGCGCTCTGCTCCCTCAGGAAGGTCGGCCATTTTAGCAATGGCAGGGGTCATGGATAGATTATGGAGTTCGAGATGAGTAGAAATAACCTGCCAAGACTTAGGATCCCGGCGCAAGGGCCGATTGAAAGCTCTGGCGACTGCAGGGTTGGTGCGATCGTCTGTGGTGGGGCCCAAGCCACCGGTGATCAGGACAAAATCAGCCCGCTCTATTGCCCGCAACAAAACCGCAGCAATGTCGTCTTCCCGGTCCCCCACCACTGTTACCCAGCGGAGATGGAAATTTGCCGACCTCAGATGTTGACCGATATGAGCGGCATTGTTGTTTACAGTTTGCCCTGAGAGCAACTCGTCGCCAACGGTAATCAATTCACCATAGATTATAGTTTTTTCATCAATCATTATAATTAGTTAACCACAAAACTAGATGGAGTAATGGAGCGCTGGAGTAACCAAAAATTCCAAATAACAAATCCCAATCACTAAGGTGTCAGTGTGTCAGGTTAGAAGAAACACAAAGGGTAAAACCTGACACCTGACACCTAAAATTCTGAGATTTGGTGCTTGGAATTTGGTATTTTCCCCATGCCCTATGCTTTTGTAGCAACGGACGACGGACTAGTACGTTACAGAAGCCCCGCAACGATCAATAACAACCGCAAGATAGCATTGGTAAAGACTCCGGCAAGGACATCGTCAATGACCACCCCCCAGCCACCCCGCATCCGTTTTTCCACACTCGAGATAGGTGGAGGTTTGACGATATCGAAGACGCGGAATAGAGCAAAACCCAAACAAAGAGTTAATGGGTTAAGAGGAAGCCATAAGAGGCTTATGAGGAAACCGGCCATCTCATCTATGACAATGGGTCTTGGATCGCGATCCTCGAGAAGGATTTCGGCCCTCCCGGCAACCCAGGCGGCAAAGGCCACAAAGACAAGGGCTATAATCCCCTGGACAATTAAGTTTACCCGGTGGACGAGAATCACAATGGGTATAGCGGCAAAGGTCCCCCAGGTACCGGGCATTAAAGGAAGAAAGCCGGTGAAGCAACCCGTGGCCAGGAAGACCACAATGTCATTTTTTCTAGTAGTATTCATACGATAACGTCTTCCTCAATTCCGTAAAACTGCAGCCGACACGGAAAGACTCGCCCTCTAGTAGTCAATAGGCTGAAGACTAGCGAGACTAGGCACTAGGCAGTAGGCACTAAGCACTATTGACAGGTCAAAATAAGAAGTGTCTCAATCATAGATATAATTCTTGGCTCACCAAAATAAAGAAGTCAGTCATCTCCAAATTTCTCAGTGCCTAGTGCTTAGTGCCTAGTTGAAATGGCTGCTTACTAATTACTTCGTCGTATCGGCCTTGGAAAGTCGTTTTCTTGCCCTATACATGGCTTCTTCGTACACTTGCCTTAAGGGCACCTGGTGTTTCCTTGCTGCTAGCCGGCAGGCATCGTACTCGGGTGCAAAGACATAGTTGCCTTGTGGGTTTGCAGCAACTTTGACAGGGAGATTGCCGAAAGGAGTTTGGACACGAATAGTGTGCCTCGGAAGACTGTAGCGCTCCACCTCCTGAATGCGGACACCGAGAGTCGTTGTTTCACTGAAAAGGATCTGGAGCACAGATTCTCGTAGTCCCTCTGGAATCAAGACTCGCAGCAATTGGCCGGGACGATTTTTTTTCATCTGTGCAGGCAAGACATTTACATCAAGCCCGCCCGCATTGAGGAGTTGTTCCATTAGGTGCCCATATAGCTCAGGATTCATGTCATCAATGCTGGTTTCAACCATTAAGAGTTTTTCCTTCACTGCCCCTATAGTCGTCTGGCCCAAGACAACACGAAGAAGGTTAGGAGGATGATCTTCCGGATGTCGCCCCACCCCGTAGCCGACTTTTGCAATACTCATTGTAGGAAAGCCGCCATACTCGGAGCAAATCGTGGTGAGAATTGCTGCCCCGGTGGGAGTTACCATCTCCCGCTGCTGACCTGAATCGTAGACAGGTATATCCTCGAGGAGGGCAAGGGTGGCCGGGGCCGGAAGGGGCAGCATCCCGTGTTGGCATTGGACAAATCCCCGGCCCAGAGGTAGGGGAGAGGCCACAACCTTTTTTATATCCAGAAGGTGAAGCCCGATGCAAGCTCCAACCATATCCACAATGGAGTCCACGGCTCCTATTTCGTGGAAATGAACATGTTCGGGAGACTGTTGGTGAAGGTTGCCTTCGACTCGAGCTAGCCGTTCCAATATAGTCAGGCTCGTTTCCTTTACCTGACCAGGGAGTTTGCTATCTCCGATGATCTGTCGTATCTCGGCCATGGAGCGGTGGGGCTGTTTGTCCTCTTCAATTTGGATATTCAGCCTGGTTCCGCTAATCGCTCCCCGTTTTTCTCTGGACACTGCAATCTTATAGCCGGCAAGCTTCATTTTGGACAAGTGGCCGGTAAGTTTGTCCAGATCAAGACCCAGATCGATGAAAGCTCCCAGGATCATATCGCCGCTAATCCCGGAAAAACAGTCGAAGTACGCTATTCTCATGGATTCAGACAACCCCGGAAATTGACATAAAAAACCTATTATTTAACTAAAGAGACCACGGAGGCCACAGAGATTTTTTGTCTTAAACATGAGTAGTCTCTCTGTGATCTCTGTGTTCTCCTTGGTTCATATACTGCCCCGGTATTACTGGAAAGTGAAGTGGGAAATACGGAGGTAGCGGTCTATCATCCGGCTGTAATAAGAAATGGCTTCCTCGTTGTCTCCGGTCTCGTAGTTGACCAGCATCTTGCCGTTTTCGTGCTCTTCGGTTTTCCTGATGGCGCCCTTCTCACAAAAGAACTTAATACCGTTTTCAAAGGTGATACGAGAGATACTCTCAATACGGTCAACAAGTTCCAGCTTGTAAAGCTTGTTGCCCAAACTATTGATTTTTTTCATGAAGTCCTTTTCTGTGAGAGTCTTGTTGGCCAGATACTTGGTGGCCCTGAGCACAATCCAGTAGGATTCAAAATAGCTTTTCAATAATCCGGCGAAACAGGAGAGCCCTACGAGACCCTGGTGAGTTATCCGGTAGGTATTATCTTGGGCATTAACCCTGGTTACGAACCCTTGTGATGTATAGTAGGAAAGCACCTTGTCAATGGTCTCCGCCAGATTCTCGTCTGCATCATAGACAAACTCGAACTTAAAGAAATTCCTGAAAAAGAGTAGATCGTCTTCTATCCCTTCCAGATTGAATTCAAAGGCTTCTTTGGCCAGAATAGCAGAGGAAACGTAGGCGGCCGGCAAGAGGAAATGAATAATGTTGTTTTTATAGTACTCTAGGTGCAGCCGGTTGCTATCGTCCACTGTGTAGATACGCTCCTCCTCGTCCGTCTCATCCTCGTCTGCCAGCAGTTCGAGCCACTTACTCTTCTCCATGAGACTCAAAGCATCTACAAGTGCCTTTTCTAGGTCGTTGAGCCTACTCGCCATACGCACCCCTCGATGCTGCAGGTAATTGAAGTAATTGCGGATGATGAGCTTGATCTCGGCCAAAGTGATTCCCCGCTTGGATGTAGTGAGAATGACGGCAGCAACGAGGGCGAAGGGGGTTATCATGGAGGCGCTATTGATATTGTGGATGATACGCCAGGCAAAGTCCCGATACATGGCGTGGCGTTCTTTGGGCTTCAGAGTCTGGAATTCAAGCTCGAATCGCTGCATATAAGACTTGAGCGATATGGGTTGGGAAAATTTTACGTAAACAGTACCGTAACGTTTCTTTAAAACGCTGCGGGCGCGCACTAGTTGGGCCAGGCTTTCTTGTTTCTTTCTAATACCCTTGACCTCTTTCAGGTAGGCTCCTTCCTCCAATACTCTGTCGTAGTTGATTGCACAGGGTACGAAGATCAAGTCATCGCAGTAGCCTTCCTCCACTGCTTGCATGAGAATGGCCAGCAGCCCGAGTTTGGGCAGCACCATCTTGCCGGTCCTGCTACGTCCACCTTCTATGAAAAACTCGAGATTATGGCCCTCGCTTACCAAGGTTTTGATATAGGCAGCAAAAACGTCTGTGTAGAATTTTTGTCCCCGAAAGCTTCTCCGAATAAAAAAAGCTCCCGATTTGCGGAAAAAGGGTCCAAGGGGCCAGAAAGACAAATTTTTACCTGCGGCAACCAAAGGAAGATTAAGGTTGTGCTTGTAGAGCAAATAAGACAGAACTAAATAATCGATGTGGCTCTTGTGGCAGGGAATATAGACAAGCGGTGCTTTCTGTGCTGCATGCTTCACCATGTCCAAGGAATCCACATCTAAGTCAATGCCGTCATAAATGGTGTTCCAAATCCAAGTAAGTAAACGCTCACTGATCTGAATGTAAGTCAGATGAGGGTCGGCGGCGATCTCGTCGAGATAGTTATCGGCCTCTTGGCGAACAATTTCAATGGTCCTACTATTAGTGCGAGCCCTTCTCTCCATGCGTTTCTGTAGGTCATTATTATGAAGGACCATCTCTTTTATTTCCCACCGGCTCTTCATTATCGGACCTGTTACCACCCGGCGGTGGCGGTCAATGCGATCGATCAGCTCCCTTCTGAGTAGGAAAGCGAGTCCAGTTTTGGAAGAGTTCAGGTTTGGCTGGTCTGCCAGCCAATCTTTCAAGTTGATGGGCTCGGCTATCTCCAAGATGTTATTTTTATAATTTCTAAGGAAAGACAAAAGCTTACGCAATCTTCCCGGTCTTTCCTTGTCACCGAAAAAGGCGTCCACAATCCCTTTGTGTTGTTTTTCAGGTGCCTTGCCGTGAAAGATCAAACTGGGCACCAAGATGATCGGCTTCTCCATGACCGTCTGAACATCGAGAAGCAGGTGCAAGGGATCCTGTTCGATGAGTCCGACCCGGCGGTAGTAGCCTGTCTTGCCCACAAGGAACAGAACTGAAGGTTCCTCGGCCAATATCAGTTCTCGGTAGTCGCCAGTTTGGTAGGGATTAGGAAGTCCTCCCTCCCTGAGATAGTGTTTCAGGAATGAACCTAACAGCCTTATGGCCTTGGAGAAGTGAAGCCAGAACAGCGGCCGCGTATCGAAGGCAAACACCGGTGGCCGCAGGTCGGCCTGGGAGAGGCGGGAGCTAAAAAACAAGAAATCCAGCTGACTGCGGTACTTGGACGCATATATTAGATAGCCTTGCTCCTCCATCTCCTTGAGCAACCGCTGCTGGCTCTCGAGAAATGTGGCTTTGCCAGTAAGTTTATGGAGCACCCTGCCCAAAGGAGAGGAGAATTTTGGGTCTACTGTGAGGCACTGATCTATTTTTGCACCACTGTCGGGGTGCGCAGAGTCCGGTTCGGACTCTTGTTTTTTTTTGAAAAATCTAAAGAAGGCCATACTTCAATTTTTTCAACAGAGGTTAAACAAATAGTACATTTTAGTCGGCTAAACTTAGCAGATTTGCAGTCCAAAACCAACCGATTTTTTGGAGGACTAGAGGTAGACTAGCGTCAGCAAGAAAAAAGCTCTCTGAAGATGGAAATAAACAGGTCAGATTACAGGAAGAGGTGCACCTGCTGAATATCCAGGTTTACGAGAAAATATGGAATGCTTATGAGGTTGTAGCGGATCTTGCAGACAGCTAATCAGTCAATATGATAATAGCCTTGTTTGGACATTTTTTCGCCGCTTCCAAACACTTCTGTTCTAAGTCCTTGGGAATTTCTTTCCTGGTCACGTATGCCTTTTTACTCCCTTCATGAAAGCGGAAGACTTCGGGGCATATCTTTACACAGATGCCTGCAATGTCGCATCTATTTGGATCTACGGTTGCTCTCATCAGACCTCCTACGCCGCTTTTTCCACTCTAACAGCACACACTTTGTACTCGGGTATCTTTGCTATGGGGTCGTGGGCCGGGTTAGTGAGAACATTGGCGCAAGTTTCAACAAAGTGGAAAGGCATGAACACCACACCCTCATCCACCCTATCGGTCAAAATCACCTTTGCGATAATCTCACCCCGCCGCGAGGCCACCTTCACCTTCTCGCCCTGCCTAACCCCAAGGCGGCTGCCATCCTCAGGATGCATCTCCAAACTCCCCTCGGGCATCTCTGCATGTAGTGAAGGAGAAACCCTGGTCATGGTACCGGTATGATAGTGGACATGCACCCTGCCGGTGCTTAGCCAGAAGGGATACTCATCGTCCACTACTTCGGCAGGGGGCTTATACTCAATGGCGTGGAAGAGTCCCAAGCCTCGGGCAAACTTATCTTTGTGCAGGAATCTAGTCCCCGGATGGTCCTTGTTTGGACACGGCCAGGCAAGGCCTTCGCCCTCGAGACGCTCATAGGTAATGCCACCGTAAGATGCGGTAAGGGTGGAAATCTCCTTCATTATATCTTCGGCACTTTCATAGTTCATCTCATAGCCGAAACGATTGGACAGGTCCTGGATAATCTCCCAGTCAGCCCTAGCTTCCCCTATGGGTTCAATGGCCTTCCGCACAAGCTGCACCCTTCTCTCTGTGTTGGTAAAGGTGCCGTCTTTTTCAGCAAAGGAGGTTCCAGGAAGCACTACATGGGCAAGTTGGGCAGTGGGGGTGAGGAAAATATCCTGAACCACCAGAAGTTCAGCCTTTTTTAGCGCCTTTTCAACATGGCCTACATCAGGATCACTCACCATGGGATTCTCACCCACCGCATAGAGGGCTTTCACTTTGCCCTCGGCAAGGCCAGAGAGCATAAAGGGAATGGTAAGCCCTATTTGATCCGAGAGCTTGGCACCCCAGGCGTTCTCAAACTTGGTCTGGTTGTCAATGACGTTCACTGCCTGGTAGCCCGAATAGACATTGGGGAGTCCTCCCATGTCACAGGCACCCTGGACATTATTCTGTCCCCTTAAGGGGTTTACCCCGGTGGACTCTTTGCCCATATTGCCGGTTAGCATGGCGAGATTAGCTAAAGATTTTACATTGTCCACCCCGGTGGTGTGCTGGGTGATTCCCATGCAATAAACGATTGAGGCTGCTTTGGCCTTGGCGTAGTATTCAGCAATCTTGACAATATCATCGGCAGAAATCCCGGTAATCTCAGCCACCTTCTCCGGGGGATAATTGTCAACTGCTTTACTGAACTCCTCAAAACCCTCGCATCGCTCTTCGACGAAAGCTTTATCATGCCAGCCGTTCTTTATGATCACGTGCATCATACCGTTTAAAAGAGCCACATCCGTGCCCAGGTTCTGACGAACATAAAGATCTGCCTTCAAAGCCAGCTGGATCTTGCGAGGATCTGCAACCACCAACTTGGCGCCTTTACCTATGGCCCGAAAAATCCGGGTGGCCACCAGGGGGTGGGATGAGGTGGTGTTGGAGCCGATGACAAATATGCAGTCTGCATCCTCGATCTCAGCAATGGAGTTGGTCATGGCTCCACTGCCAAAGGCGGCGGCAAGACCTACCACCGTAGAGGAGTGTCAGAGCCGGGCGCAGTGGTCCACATTGTTGGTACCCACTGCGGCTCGGGCGAATTTCATGATCAGGTAATTTTCCTCGTTGGTCACCTTGGCAGAAGCCAGAAAACCAATGCTATCGCTGCCGTGGGCTTCCTTGATTTCCTTGAGCCGGGAGGCGGTGTAGTCCAGGGCCTCGTCCCAGGAGGCTTCAGTGAGAGCACCGTTTTTGCGGATCAGCGGCTTGGTAATCCTGTCCGGGTGCTGGACAAACTCGTGGATGTTCCAGCCCTTTACACAGAGCTTACCCTGGTTGATGGGGTTGGTCTTGGAGGGTAAGGTGCCAATTAGCCGACCGTCCAAAACCTCCAGGTAAAGACCGCAGCCGCAGCCACAATAGGCACAGGTGGTTAGTACGGTTTTGTAGTCCATACAAGACTCCTTAAATTCTCTTCCATCCTGAGGATGGCATTTTCTTTCCCTGACTGTTTATGACGAGCCCCTCTATGGACGGGAGCTGTCTAATAAACTGGTTTCCTCTAGCAGGCCCCATTACATAGACACTGGTTGCTATGGCGTCGGCTTCCATACAGCTGGCCGCCCGAATGGTAACGCTGGCAGTCTCAGGAGCTGGGCTGCCAGAATTGGGTCTGATGAGGTGATGAAACAATTTCTCTCGGTCAAAAAAGACCTCGTAGTTGCCCGAAGTGGCAATGGCGCCATTATTGAGCGTAACCACATCCACATGACCCTTCCCCTTCCAGGGGTCCTGAATTCCGATCTTCCAGGGTTTGTTTTCCCCTTTGCCGCCATAGACCAAGATATCGCCGCCGGCGTTGATCAAAGCGTGCTGGATTTTTTGCTGCCGCAGCAGATCCATGGCCCGATCGACTATATACCCCTTGGCAATGCCGTCGAGGGTAACTTCCATACCACTTCGTTTAAAAGAGACGGAGGTTTTGGTGAGTTTGAGATGGTGGCTTCCGACTTTTTCCATAGCCTCCTTTAAAATTTCGGGCGAAGGAGGCCCATTGTTGACCCTGAAACTTTCCTGATAGAGATCGACAATAGGCTTAATGGTGATATCGAAGGTTCCTCCGCTTAGCCTATGGTAGTGGAGTGAAGACCGCAACACCTCCATCACCTCTGCCGGGGGGTCGCCAAGAAAGCCACTACCATTGAGATGGCCGATGTAAGAAGTACTCTCAAAGCGAGTCATAAAAGCAGTCAACCTGTTGATCTCTTCAAATGCCCGCCCCATGGCCTCTTCCGCCTCTCCCTGAGAGGGGTGGAATGCCATCATATTGATAAACGTCCCCATGCCGAGACGGCTCTTGGAAACTTTGTATAGGTTACGGTCAAATTTCACCGCTTCAGTTGGTAGGGGAAGACCAAGGGTGGCCACGCCGAGACTCAATGTGGAGGTGAGAGACAAAAAAGCTCTCCGGCTGATCGGCTTTGTAGTGTCAGACAATGGTTGTTTCATGACCCGCTTCTCCCTTATTTTTAGCTCTCTGCAGTCAGCCTGTCATTTCATTCTATCATGAGTCATTGATCATTTGGCGTTTGAAGCTGGAACTTGGCCGAATCTCGATATTTATTTCCCGCTGCCTGCTGCCTTGGCAGCCAGACCTTCCGGGGTTGTCCCCTCCTGCCCCACAACTTTTGCCACCAGTTTGTATAAGCTTTTCAGAGGTATATCTGCGGGACACACTTCCTCGCAGAGCCCACAATATACGCAAAGGGAACGGCCAACCATGTGCATTGCCCGGGTCATGAGGAAGCTGGGGTTGGCTGGTGGGAGTTCTCCCCGCGGTATTAATGCAGCTTCCTCAAGGGTACACTCGTGGCAATAGCAAACTGGACAAATGTTCCGGCAGCCGAAGCACTTGACACAGCGGTCGAAGGTGTCAAACCACTGCTGGAGTTTGCCCAGCAGATCCATTTGAGAACCAACCGGGTCCTCCCCACCCACAACACCCTGGGCCGGCTCACCTGCAACCAATGCATCCGGAAAGGGCTTCCAGCACTGATGCTTCTCGGCCAGTTCGGCTGGACAAGCGAAGCCCACCGGGATAACATGATCCGCATCCAGCATGCTGACGGTAAAAAGTAGCTGAAGAGCGCGCTCGTCGCAGCCTCGCACCAGAACTCCGAAAGTCTCATTGGGATGCTCGCTGGCGAGACGGGTCAAAATCTTGTCTAGGGGATACCGAGCCTCTGCTGGGTTCTCCCTGTCTCCCAGGGATAATTCCCCGAGTTCGTCAACTTTGGTAAATAAGTGAGGGCCGATGTCAGTTCCCTCCTGTTTCAAAGCCAAAAAGCCCTTGATTTTTCCTTCTGCAAATAAATTTTTCACGTACTTTTGAATTTCTTCTTTCATCAGCCTTCCTTAATGATTCGTGCAATTTTGGGGATAACTGCCCCGGTTTGCTCCAACTTTTTGTCCTTTATTCTAACCAGGACGAAAGCGAGTCCAAAACAGATAAAAGCAAGCCCAAAAGAGGTCACTTCGGGATTTGTTCCCAGAATGGGAGCCACTTTCTGCCCCAGGGCAGCTCCAGCAATGAGAGCTAGAATGGGAAACAAATAGACCAGAAAGGAGAGTTTCATTAAAGATTGATCCTCCAGGGTCAAGAGCACCTGGTCACCAGGTCGCGCCTGAACAACGTTGAGGGCTTCAACCTCCATCTCTTTACCGCCGCCCAGAACTTGGCAGGCACCATGGGAACTGCAGCTCTCGCACATTTCGGAGCGCCTAGTAACCACCCAAGCTTTACTGCCCATTGTTCTCTTGACCATGCCCTCTTCGGTCATCATGGGCGAATCTCCCAAAAATAATGAGAGGGATCAAATATCAGGGGCGATAAGCTCGAGTCGAGAACTTCCGCTCCTATCACCTCGCCGACGAACAAGGAGTGGTCACCAACCGCTACCGTCTTCACCAGTTGGCAATCAATATAAGCAAAAACACCTGACAAGAGAGGGTTACCCGCGGGTGTTCGCTGAGGGACAACCCCTTCAAATTTGTCCATTTCCCGTCCTGTGGTTAAAGCGAATCGGGAGGCGACATCTACCTGGCCGGAGGCCAGAACGTTCAGGGCAAACTGACCACTATTGGTGATCATTTCATGGCATTTTCTCAGGGGTGAAATGGCAACCATCACCATCACGGGGTTATAAGATAGCTGGGTGACCCAGGGTGTGGTCACGCCATTGATCTGGCCTTTGTCTTCAACTGTTACGATATAGACGCCATTACTTATGGACCTGAAGAGGATATCTTGCGTCTCTACTTCTGCCTTGTCAGGGTAACGAACTAGCTCTATATGGGTTTCCTGACCCAAAACCTCGGACACCTTGCTTTCAATTTCGCTTCGGTCAATGGGTTTCAGACAGTAAGCATTCGCACCTAGCCGCATAGCTTCCTCAACGGTAGCGTGCGTTGGGTAACCTGTAAGCATTATGACTTTTATGGAGGGTCGGATCTCCTTTAGTCTGCTCAAGACCTGAACGCCATCCATCTTTTTCAGTTTTATGTCCAGGATTGCGAGGTCGACCGGATGTTTATTAACATGATCAATGGCCTCATCTTCATCCGTGTAACCAACGACCTCGTGCCCCCTTTTCTCCAATACTCTGCGGACGGCGTTTACCGCTTCCAGGACATCGTCCAGAACCAGAATTCGAGCCATGATGTTCTCCATTCTCTTTCAAATACACAGGGGTTTGCTTAATGATACCTGCCCCGTGCATAGCAGATCAATCCACAATTGAGACACCTGAGAGCCTCCTGCTTGGCCATTTCCTCAGTGAGGCCCCGCTCGATTTCAAGGCTGGGATCGAAATGTTCCTCAGGAGGTCGTTTGGGCATCTGTTGTCTAGGCCCAACAGGTAGCAGCTCCTGCACCTGATCTACATCCAGAACCTCTGTTTGGCTGGTGATCACATGCACTGGCGGGGCGACGTCTTTGCCAATGAGGAACATTTGGGTTGAGGCGGCCGCCCTCCGACCTGCACCAATAGCTTCTACTACTGCTCGGTAGTCGCTTATGGGGTCACTGGTGGCAAAGATTCCCTCAGGTCTCACGGTTGAAGGTAGATGATAGGGAGAAATGGTTTGCCACAACAAGGGAGTTCCCTCTCCCTCCAGAGCTGGTACTTTGACAAAGATCATTTCCGGTAAGCGTCCGGAGGCAGCGATAACCGTATCGGCCGAAATCGCCATCTCAGCAAATCGTCTACGGCCAGCAGTGGAGGAAGCGAGTTGGCTAAATACCAGTTGAGTTAGTTGGTCATCTACTCCTTTAAACTGGGTCAGGGTAGCATTGAAATAGACCTCTGTTTCCTCATGGCCAATTTTAGTTAAGTCAGAGTCGGAGAGGGCCAGCTCCCCCTTGGAACGGCTATAAACGATGGTTACTTGTTCTGCCCCTGCTTGGCGGCATCTTCTGGCAGCGTCCAAGGCCATTTCCCCACCGCCGACAATCACAACTCGTCGGCCCACAGGGACGTCCATTCCTTGTGCCCAGGCCAGCGAGACTGGGAGAAGCAGATAAAGGCCGGGAACGGCCTGATCCAGGGCAGGTTCTGGCCCGCGCATTAGGGTAGCATCCCAGCCGCCTGTAGCCAAAACCACAGCCTCATAGCCCTCCTGAAGCAGAGATGCCACGGTGAAGTCCTTGCCGAGGGCTTTTGCAGTTTGGGCCTCCACTCCCAATTCCAAGATACCCTCTATATCCCAATCCAGAACGTCTTTGGGCAGTCGTGATTCGGCAATCACCGTACGGAGCAAACCGCCCAGTTTGGGCATGGCCTCAAATATGGTGGGAGAATGACCTAGCCGGGCGAGGAAACAGGCTGCGGTCAAGCCTTCAGCACCGCCACCTACAACAGCGAGGCGACGGCCAGTCTCAGGAGCTTTGAAAAGTTGCAGCCGCTGACCGCTTTCTCTTTCATAGTCGGCCACAAATCGTTTCAGATAATTGATGGCCACCGGCTCGTCCGTGAGATTGCGGCGGCATTCGAACTCACAAGGATGGGGGCAAATCCTTCCGCAGACAAGGGGCAGCGGGTTTCTTTCTTTGATCACCCGCACAGCTTCCAGATAATTCCCCAAGGCCGTTTGCTGGATCTGTTCGGGAATGTTGATCCCGGCCGGACAAGTTCTCTGACAGGGGGCGGTGCATTCATCGGTGGTGTACTCGCCAAGAATGCGGTTTGTCACCGAAGTGAGATTAATTATTCCCTTGGGACAGGTACGGACGCAGGTACCGCAGCCGGTGCAAATGTCTTCGTGGACAACCGGTAGGCCGTCTTTTCCCATGGAGAGGGCGCCAAAAGGGCAGGCCTTGGCACACGAGCCCAGGCCAATACAGCCTATGGGACATTGTTTGGATCCCCCGTCCAGCAGCATGGCAGCGCGGCAGTCGCTGACACCGTCGTAGATATACTTGATATCGGCCTTTTCAACACTGTATCGGCAACCTATCTGAGCGATTTCTGGCTCCTTTAGTTCCACTTTAACACCGAGGATCTCAGCAACCTTCTGGTGAATTTCCACGCCTCCTCCCACACAGGAGTTTGGAGCCAGTTGACCTACTACAATGGCTTGGGCCGCTGCACTGCAACCGGGGAGTCCACAGCCGCCACAATTGGCTCCTGGAAGGGCCTCTTCAACCTCTATGATCTGTGGATCCACGTACACATAAAAAACCTTGGAGGCCACAGCTAGTCCAACACCAGCCAACAAACCCAGACCCCCTATGGCCAAACCCGCAGCGAGCATACTCACATCTCCTTAATCAAGTATAGTAAGGTGTTAATATTGCAATGTCTTTGTCGCTCTAATCTCTTTTTATTGCCCAATATTCCACCCACCCACGATTCCATCATTCCAGCTTCCTAATCAACTAACCCTGAGAAACCCAAAAACGCCAGGGCAAGGAGGCCAACCGTTATCATGGCAATGGGCATTCCCGCGAAGGGGCCGGGAATTCTGGCCGTGGGAAATCTTTCCCTTATACTGGCGAGCAATACCATGGCCAACGAAAAGCCCACCGCCGAGGCAAAGGAGAAGACTACCGTCTGCATGAAGTCAAATTCTTCCTGAATATTGATGATAGCTATACCCAATACTGCGCAGTTGGTGGTAATCAGGGGCAGAAATATGCCCAAGGCTCGGTAGAGTCCTGGGATGGATTTTTGCAGAAACATCTCCACCAGCTGGACCAGTGAAGCGATGACCAGGATAAAGGCGATGGTTCGCAGATATTCCAAACCGAGTGGGTTGAGAATTGCGTACTGCACCACCCAGGTGATCATTCCAGCAAGGGTCACCACAAAAATAACCGCCATTCCCATGCCAACAGCAGTATCCATCTTTTGGGAGACACCCAGAAAAGGACAATTTCCCAAATAACGGGCCAGGATAATATTGCTGACCAAAATGGCACTCACGATTAAAAGAAGATAGTCACCCATGATAAAGATTCCTTTCTTCCGTGATTGGCTCTTCAGTTACAGGCCTGTAAAGTAGCCGCCAGCCTACAAGGCTTTCGAAGAAAATCCTAAATCCGAATATCTAAATCTTAAACAAATTCAAATTTCAAATTTCCAATGTTCAAAACGAAAATTATTTATGTAATTAGATTCTTTCCGTTTGGGTAATTTGAATTTTGGATTTCGAATTTAAAGCCCCTATCTCACCGGATGCCAGATTATGCCTTAAAACAAAGTGTTCCGTAGCTACCTATCTGCTGTTGCAAACGCTAGTGTGCTGGTCTTTTGCGGCTGATGATGTTCATCAGACCGAGGAGGAGTCCTAAACACACGAAGGCGCCCGGTGCCTTGACTATAAAACTGAGAGGTTCAAAGCTGGACCACATGACGCTGGCGCCAAAGAGAGTACCGTTGCCCAAAATCTCCCTTATACTTCCCAGAACAGTGAGAGAGATGGTGAAGCCCAGCCCGATCCCCAGGCCATCCGCCAGCGAGTAAATGATAGAGTTTTTGGAGGCGAAGGCCTCGGCTCGGCCTAAAATAATGCAGTTGACCACTATCAAGGGAATAAAAATTCCCAGAATTTTAAAGAGGGGATAGAAATAGGCCTGCATTAAAAGTTCTACGATGACCACAAAGGAGGCTATCACCACAATGTAGGAAGCGATTCTTACCTTACTAGGGATGACCTTTCTCAGTATCGAGACGAGAACGTTGGAGAAAACCAAAACAAAGGTCGTGGCCAATCCCATTCCCACACCGTTTTCGGCAGCGGTGGTAACTGCCAAGGTTGGGCAGAGGCCCAAGACAAGTCTGAACGGCGGGAGTTCCTTCCAGAATCCCTTGGTAAACTCTTTGACCACACTCATGGCTTAAATGCCTCCTCTTTAATCTTAGGAAACTCCTTCAGCGCTTCGGTAACGGCAGTAACAACGCCCACGGTGGAGAAAGTTGCACCGCTGAGAGCGTCGACCTTGCCTCCTTCCGCCGAAAGCTTGGTTGTATCAAGATCCAGACCGGCAAACTGGTCGGTGAATGACGGTTCTACAATTCTGGCACCCAGTCCGGGAGTCTCGGTATGGGTCATAATACTGATGCCGGTGAGCTTGCCGTCCGGACCCACTCCCACCATTACCTCTATAAGGTCGTGATATCCTTTGGCAGCAGCACTAAAGGCTACTGCCTGGGTTTTTCCGCCTTTTTTTGCAGGAAAAACCACTTTTTCTAAGGGGTTGCCTTCCCCATCTTCCCCCAGCACCACCTTGATCCGTTCCTTGATTGGATCGTTGTCGAAGTCGCTCAGAACCGCCTTCATGGAAGGCTCTTGCACGAACTTGATGTACTGATACTCTCGGGGTGCCTTGGTGGCCTCGTTGACATAGGACAAGACCACACCCGAGGTGGTGCATATAACCAATAAAACCACGACCATTTTTATTAGATCACGCAACTTCTTTTACCCTCCCATAGACTCGTGGCCGCACCCGATCCAGAAGCGGGGTAGCGGCATTCATTAGCAAGATGGCAAAAGCCACTCCGTCTATGAATCCTCCCCAGTAACGGATGATCATGGTAATCAATCCGCAACCTGCACCGAAAATGATCATGCCAGGTCCAGTTACCGGCACGGTTCCTTTATCGGTGGCCAGGAAGAAGGCGCCGATAAAAATCCAACCACTCAGAAGATATATGGTGGGGTTAGCATAGGTCCCGGGGTCGATGAGCCAGAAGATGAGGCCGAAGAGCCAAGCAGAGGCGAGAAAGCTTACAGGGATATGCCAGGTGATGATACGTTTTACGAAAGAAGATAGATGCCTCCGATTAATATGGCCACTACCGAGACCGTACCAATGGTTCCGGGTACGTTCCCGATGAACAGATCCAGCCATGGCAAGTCCATCAGAGCGTCGACTCCATCCGACCTGATAACCTCTAGGGGTGGATATTCGATGTACCCTCCCGGGGCCAAGCCGAAAAGGGGCTCAGGCATTATCCAAGTCAGCATCTTACTCGGGAATGAGACTCTAACTACAGCCCATCCCACCAGCACTGCATTGAAGGGATTGTTTCCTAGACCACCATAGATCTCTCTGCCCAGGATCACGGCCATGGCGGTTCCCAGCGCAGCTACCCACCAGGGTAATTCCGAGGTGCAGATCAGAGCGAAGAGGAGTCCTAGCAGTAGGGCGCTTCCGTTTTTGACGGCCAGTTTGCGCCCCATCAAACCCTGCATTCCGGCCTCACAGGCCACCGCGGTGGCCATGCATATGAGGGCCAATTTCAAGGCGGGGAATCCGAAGAAATATATGCCAGCCAGGAGTGCGGGTACCAGAGCTATCAGGGTGTGGTACATGATAGAGGAGGTAGTGATCTTCTGTTGGATGTGCGGGGCTACTGAAACACGAAGCATTGGCTCTTTTACTGAAATTCCTTTATCCATGTGGCTGACCTCTTATGCTAGGCTGAGCTCGCGTTTTCCATAGCGCATCAGATGCAACATGGGTCTTTTCTCGGGACAAACATAAGCACAGATGCCGCATTCAATGCAGTGCAGGAGGTACTTCTCTCTTGCTTCCTCAAACATGGAAAACTCGCAGTACTTCGACAGTTCATTGGGAAGAAGGCGGGAAGGACAATGGCGGACGCAAAGCCCGCAGTTGATACAGGCGTCTGGAGAAAATCTTTTTGCCTCCGTCGCCGTTTGGAAAATCAGGGCGTCCGTCTCCTTGGTAATAGGGATATTGGTGTTCATCAGGGCAGCCCCTGTCATGGCGCCACCGGCGATTACCTTCACCGGCTCACCCTTGAGCCCTGCAAGCTGCTCCATGAGATCTTGCACAACCGTGCCCAGTCTCACCCTGTAGTTCTTTACAGCAGTGATGCCAGCTCCGGACAGGCTCACCACTTTGTCCACTTGGGGCTTCAGATCCCGGACAGCCTCCACTAAATGCACCAGAGAGACTGCATCAACCACAGCAACTCCGACGTCCTGCTCGCTACCTTGGGGCAAAGGAATCTCCCGGCCGGTAACACACTTGATCAAGATGGGATTGAGTCCTATGGGATACTTGTGCCTGCCCCGAAATACCTGAATGCCGAGCCCTGCCAGTTCACCATTCACGGATGAATTCTGGGGACCTACTGCGAGAACAACCTTAGCAGAGCCGACAAGCTTTTGTAGAATTTTGATACCGGCAGTAATCTCCGAGCTGTATGTGTTGAGGACAGCTCCTTTGGCCGCCATTCCAGGCTCAGCGTCGATACCGTTGATTATCAAGGTATCCACCGGTCTGGTTTGGGGGATACCCACCAGAAAAAGAAACTGCTTTGATGGCTCAGGTTTGGCAAACTTTGCGTGGAGGGGCATGCTCGGCGGGCCAATTTCTACAACGCCGGCAGCCTTCAACCCGGAGAGGATTTGCGAGGTTTCCTTGTCCAGGAAGCGCTCATCCGAAGGAATTTCTTCCAGCCAGGAGTCTTGGCCGTCGGATTCGACGATTACTGAGAGCACCTCGTTGCCTCTCGGGTCAAACCAGGGTCGAATGTCCGCTACCCTCCCAGAAATCGAAGAGTGCACTGGTGCCACGAGAAAATCATCGCTTCGACCGACAAGCTGTCCCGTCTTGACTTGCTCCCCTACCTCAACAACGGGCTTGCAAGTTCGATTACTCTCTTGGCCCAGGGGAAGAACGACCCTTTTGGGAAGGGGGGTGTCCTCGATTGCCGGATTACTTACTTTTTGCGGAGGAAGGGAGACACCGCTAAAGGATGTTTTGAGGCCCATAACTTACCTTCTGCTGTAGATAGTTGGAATTGCGGAGAAAAACAAGGCTTAGCTCACCACGGAATTTAGAATAGCCGTCTTGTTTTGTGGAAAAAAGCAGTGGCCACAGTTGCCATGGCTTTTCAGGCAAGACGTTTAACTTTTGATGGCGATAGAGTACTAAAATTACTGATATTGTGGCTCAAGACCAAGTGAACGCTAAAGGCTCTGGTTCGAGCATCATATATTAACCATACGAACATGTTCAGAGTCAAGAACATTTTTTCACGAACTCAAAGGGAGAATTTAAAAACAATATGAACCACGAAGGCATGGGGCATAGGGCATAGGGAAAAATTCGAAATTGTCCTTCAGACTCCCACCCTTCGGGCGGGTTCCCGGTTTCGCAATCCTAAATATTCTGGTCCTCTACCTCTTACAATAAATGACAGCGCAGCGTAATGACCTAATGACAGCGACGCGTAGTGACCCGAATCGCCTTGCGCCTTTAGCCATTGACTCTATGCTCTATGCCCTTTGCTCCATGCCCTTATTAGGCACGCCTGTTGCATGTGATTTGTTGGGATGTGATGGACTTTGCATTGCAATATCTTCTCAATATTTTGTAGAATTTCCAAGACATATTCACCCCCTCAGAATTCCCTCCCCCTCGACGGGGAGGGTTAGGGTGGGGGTGAGCCGCCGGCCATCTTCCGCCTCCCGCCAGGGGAGGGGAAGAAGGGATCTTTCGACTGGGGGAACAAGCCTGACCGCCATCGTCCGCCTAGGGCGGATCAGGCGATGGTCGGCGGTCGAAAAATTTGATTAAAATTCTAGATTATTGGAAATACAAATCGCAATGAACCGCTTCCAGATGAGCCTGAGAACCAAGGTGGTCCTGAGCCTCACCTTTCTGATGGCCTCAGCCATGCTATTGATCGGCACGGTCATGCTCAAGGTGAGTCAGCGTGACCTGGTCCGGGCCAAGGTAGAGCAGGGTTTGGTGCTCAAGACGGCAGTGGAGCGGTTACTCATGACCTCGAGTGACGGCGAGATTGACCTGGTCAAGAACAGTTCGCTACTGGCAGGTCTCCAAAGCGGAAACTTTGAAAACATGGCCCCGTGGAAGATCACCGTTGCCGACCAGGATGGCCTGGTGGCTTATTCTGGAGACAATAAAGAAAAGGCAGGTAAACAGCCGTTGGCAAGACTGAAGCGGGTGATACAACTTGGGGTGGAGTCCGTCTCTTTCTCGCCGACCCCCCAATCCTTTTGGCCGCAGCTGCCTGAAACAGTAATAATTGCTGCCCCCCTTTTCCAAGACCGGAAAGTCATAGGAGCACTCCAATTGGAGGCAGACTTTGGCCGATGTGCGCCAGAGTCTGGCAGGTTCTCAGAAGCTCCTGTTGTTTTACATAGTGCTGGATATTCTGGTACTTGTAGCTTTCGGTGCCTATGTCTTTTCCAAACTGGTGGTAAAGCCGGTGCAAAAGCTGGTGCAGACCGCTGAGAGCTTCCAGGAGGGAGATATCATCCCTGACGTAAGTGCAGGAGAACAAAACGAGTTGGGAAAGCTTTCGCAGGCTCTGAACGCCATGTTGCAGAGGCTGGCGGAAAACAAAGAAGAGCTTCGCCAGCATATTTCCTCTCTGGAACAGGCTAACCTGGAACTGCAAAGGGCCCAGCAGGAAGTAATATTTAGTGAGAAGCTTGCCTCGGTGGGGCGGTTGGCTGCAGGTATCGCCCACGAGATCGGAAACCCCGTGGGTATTGTCCTGGGTTACCTGGAGTTATTGCAAAGGAAAGACATTGACGAAGGTGAGCGCTCGGAGCTTGTTGGCCGCATGAGTAACGAGATTCAGCGGGTAAATCAAACCATCAGGCAACTGCTGGATTTTTCCCGGCCGAGCTCCAACGAGAGACAGGCCATCTCTGTCCATCCCCTCATTCAGGAGACCCTGGAAGTTTTAGACCATCAGCTGAGACAAAAAGATATAAAGGTTGTCCTTGAACTCAAGGCCCAAGCAGATATGGTATTCGCCAATGCTGACCAACTAAAGCAAGTATTTCTTAACCTCATGGTGAACGCTGCAGATGCCATGGAGGCTACAAGTGACAGACCACAGGGTGGTGAGCTGCATGTGAGGACCCGGGCTTTGGCCGAGGAGAGTCTGATTCAGGAAAGATCTGATGCTAAGCCCCTCCGGCGCCGCACGGATCCTGCCACAGCGGATTACAGCCACCTTCGGAGAAGTGTTGTCACCGCCAGGGAACGCTGGCTCCAAATCCAATTCGCCGATACCGGGGTGGGCATTCCCAAAGAAAACCAGAAAAGAGTTTTTGATCCCTTTTATACCACCAAGGAGGTTGGAAAGGGCACGGGTTTGGGTCTTTCGGTAAGCATCCAAATCATTGAGACTTTAGGGGGACGCATGGATCTGTCCAGCAACCCCGGGGAAGAGACTAGAGTCACTATCCAGCTGCCCCTCTATGATGAGCAGGGAGGAGACAGCGGACAGGAGACAGCGAGGATAGAAAACTAGGCAGTAAGCACTATGCACCACCCGGCGATGGGGAGAGACGGAGATGGGGCGAGACGGAGATAAGGAAATGATTAAAACTCGTCGTTTCTCCGTGTCCCCGTTTCACCGTGTCGATCCACTCCGGTGTACAGACGGATCAGACTGAGCGGGTTGGCTAAAGAAGCTACTAGGGTATACCAAAATGGAAGAGAAGCGAATTCTCGTAATAGACGATGAAGAAAACATGCGCCACATGCTGGCTGTGCTCTTGGAGAAAGAGGGCTATCAGGTGGAAAGTGCTGCTAACGGTAAGGAGGGCCTCGGCCTTGCCTTGGAGAGTTTTTACGACATAATCCTCTGCGATCTGAAGATGCCGGTTATGGACGGAATGGCCTTTCTGCAAAACTTTCAAGATAGCGGCCAGGAATCTACCGTAATTGTGATGTCCGCCTATGGAACCCTGGATACGGCAATCGAGGCCATGAAACTGGGGGCTTATGATTATGTGTCCAAGCCCTTCAAAGCCGATGAAATTCTTCTCACCTTGAGAAAGGCCGAGGAACGGGAGCTACTTCGGAAAGAGAACCGGCTGCTACAGCAGTCAATGCGGGATCGTTACAGCTTCGCCCAGATGATTGGCCCCAGCCCGGGCATGCAGGAAATCTTTGCTACCATTGAAAAGGTGGCAGATTACAAAACCTCGGTGCTCATTACCGGAGAGAGTGGTACCGGCAAGGAGCTCATCGCCCGGGCCATTCATTACAACAGCTCGCGGGCTGACAAGCCTTTGGTTACGGTTAACTGTGGTGCCATTCCCGAAAATCTGCTGGAAAGTGAGCTTTTCGGCCACAAGAAGGGCGCCTTTACCGACGCAATCAGAGACAAGAAGGGTCTGTTTCAGGAAGCCCATGGGGGTTCAATTTTACTGGATGAAATAGGAGAGTTGCCTCGCCAACTCCAAGTGAAGCTTCTCAGGGCACTGCAGGAAGAGGAAATCAAGCGGGTGGGGGATAACCAATCCATTAAAATAGATATCCGGGTTATGGCGGCCACCACCAAAGACCTGGCAGAGGAGGTAAAGGGTGGTCGTTTTCGAGATGATCTCTATTATCGCATTAATGTTCTCCACATAGCAGTACCGCCCCTCCGTGAACGTCAAGAGGACATCCCCTTGCTGATTCAGCACTTTATTGATAAAACGAGTAAGCGGCTTAACTCGGACGTGACCGGAGTCAGTCCTGCTGCCGGAAGAGCCCTGCAAGCCTATTCGTGGCCTGGAAACGTAAGGGAGTTGGAAAACATCATCGAACGGGCTATGGTGATGGCTAACGGTTCTACCATTGGGCGAGAGGATCTGCCCTCTTACTTGCAGCCCCAGGAAGAAACGGTGGAATACTTCACTGATGATGAAAACCTCTCCATAAAAGAGGCCAGTAGGAAATTGGAAAAAGTGCTCATTCGGAAGGCCCTGGAAAAAACGGCGGGCAACCGGACTCAAGCTGCAAAAATACTGGAAATCAGCCACCCGGCCCTACTATATAAGATGAAGGACTATGGGCTGGAGTGATATATCTCTGTAAGAGCAAGCTCTGCTTGCCAAAAAGAGGACTTAGAGTACTGGAGTAACTAAAAATTCCAAATAACAAATTACAAATTCCAAACAAATCACAATGACCAAAATTCAAAATTCCAAGCCTGTTTTGGTCATTTAGTATTGGAATTTGAGATTTGTTTGTAATTTGGTGCTTGAGATTTGTTATTTTGCAATGCATCATCACTCAATTAATTCAACATTATGAGAAAAAGGTCATTGAAGCCCCCCCGGGGTTGGCTAAGGGGCACCGAAGAGGTAAATAATGTTCCGTAAAGTAATGACTATTCTTGATGGTAATGGGTATTTTCGCGTTGCAGTCAGCAGGCAGAATATGGGGACGATAGGGCAACTTCCGAGTCTGTGGGCGACGGAGCTACCAGAATCAGGTCTGTGTGGATTGAACCGGCAAATCCAGCCAGCAATAATAATCTTACCGCTGAGGTGCTCGTCCGAGGCGAAACCGGATCTCGGCTGAACTACCAGTGGCTGAGAAACAACGTTCCCATACCTGGAGCCATTCGACAGATTCTTCCCAGCGAGCAATTTAGCAAGGGAGATTTTGTTTCGGTACAAGTCAGGGTTGCTCAGGCTGGAGGCGACAGAGACCCGGTGACCTCCGATGCGGTCCTCATCGGCAACACTCCCCCTGTAGTTGCCTGGGTAGCCATCGGCCCTGCACCGCCCAGTTCCACCAGCAGTCTCGAGGCGGTGGCGAAAGGCAGTGACCTGGACAATGATGAACTGAGTTTCTCTTACCAATGGACAGTTAATGGAGAGCCTGTGGTGGGCCCGGAAGGTCCATCCCTGGCCAGCAACTATTTCAAACGTGGCGATCAGGTAGAAGTAACAGCCGTGCCTTTTGACGGCACTGATTGGGGCCAACCTGGCAGCTCGATCAAGGTGACTATTAGCAACAGTCCCCCGATTATTAAATCCACTCCTCCGGGAGAGTTAAGAGAAGGGACCACTTATCGCTACCAGGTTGAGGCAGAAGATGCTGATGGCGATACCCTGAGTTTCTCACTCCAGGGCGAGCCGCCAAAAGGTATGGTGATCGATGCAAAGACCGGAGTGGTGGAGTGGCAGGTAGTAATCCCCGAAGAGCCGGTAACCTATGTGTACGAAGTGGTGGTGGAAGACCCCGAAGGAGCCAAGAGTATCCAGAAGGTAACTTTGAAGAATGCTTCATGATGTAGACTGCATGCGCAAAGAGCATAGAGTTAGGGGCAAAAGGCTTGAGGCTCAAGGCGCAAGGAGAAATGATTCCGCAGATTGCGGACTGCGTATATTGATTTAGCTAATCGAAGAAATGCTCGATGTGGGATGTGAGATCTGAGATGTGGGATGGAAGATAGAGGTTAAGGATCCCACATCTCACATCGCATATCTCATATCCATAATTTCTCCTGAAAGAAGAAGAATTAATAAGGTGTATAATGATGACTTTCCGTAGTTCTCTGAAATGGCAGATCGTTCTTCTTGTTGGTCTCATAGGAGGCTTCTACTCAGGCTTTGCCCAGGCAGTTACCCCTGAAGCCAAGCCGGTTATGGAAATACCATCTCCCCGCCACGACGCCGGCACCCACTGGGAAGGAGAGGTAGTATCCCATGATTTTGAGGTGAGAAATTCCGGTAATGGTGAGCTCAAGATTCTCAGCGTGAAACCCGGGTGAGGCTGCTCAGTGGTCCGCTACGATCGGACCATCCCGCCAGGTGGGGTGGGTCAGGTTACTCTTACAGGTCAACACCAGTGGTTTCCAGGGCAGACTCACCAAGAATGCGCAGGTGACCACCAATGACCCCAGACAACGGAACAGCAAGATCTACCTTTCCATCGATGTCCGCGCCCATATACTTGTGGAGCCGGGGCCCAAGATAATGCTCCAGGGCATTGTTGGCGACGACATTCAAAGTGTGGTCCATATCCGCTCTGCCGGGAACCAACCATTTGAGATCACCAGGATTGAGACCAATCTGCAATCAGTCATCGATTACAAACTGAATCGCAAGGATGATAGCAACCAGTACACCCTGGAGGTGGTCAGCAAGGCTGCCGACCAGAAAACCGCCAGTGGATTTCTGACCTTGCACACCAACCATCCCAAGAAGAAGTTAGTTAAGCTATCTGTCCACCTCCGGGTCAAACCGGAAATTCAGGTCTGGCCCAATAGGGTTGACTTCTATGAGGAATCCAAATCCGGGACCAAAGGGAAAACAAACAAGCGCACCCTCATCGTAATGAACAACCGGGGCAAGAGCTTTAGGATTAGAGAACTGAACTATAATAGGGACTATTTTCAGGTGCGTTCCTTGGCAAAGAATGACGACCCTGCCAGGAGATATCAATTTGAAGTAATACCGTTGGCAGATCAGCTGCCTGCGGAAGGTTAGAGTTTCAGGACACCTCGACCATCAGGACAGACAGCGCTAAAGCCGGGGAACTCAAAATACCGCTGAGTATTAGAATAAAACAATGACGCATAGCGCAGAGCGAAAAAACAGAGGAGTCATAAGTCAGGAGTCAGAATCCAATAGGCAAAGAGCAAAGGGCATGGGGTTGAAATCTCCAAATTGTCCTTCCGACTCCCACCGTACATTCTGAATGTCCTGCTTTCGCAGGAATGACGATTAAATAACCGATTAGATCATTCTGGTCCCGCATCAAGTGCGGGATAAACTCCGGCGGGAATCCAGACGAGATCATTTCAAGTCAATCTGCAATTTGAAATCTAAAATCTCAAATGTCCTCTGTGCCCTCTCCCCCTGACCAAAAATCCCCCCTTATAGACAATTGAATATCGAACAGCAGAACAAGGAACCGTAGAATCATGAAGTGATCACTTCGATATTCGATATTCCTTGTTCGATATTCTGCGGTTTAGAAGCCTGACGGGCAAGCGTAAAACCCGCCCCTACTATTATAGATCCCCAATTTGCTCTCCTCAGCGGCAGAGGAAAAGAATGATCCAAAAAAAATCCCCCCTCGATCAGAGGGGGGATTTTTTAATGGGTTATAGAGGAGAAAGTTAATGTTTACTCTTCCATCCAGTAGGTCTTGCCGGACTTGACCGCACCCGGGTTTGCCTGCTCGATGACCAGGATCGCCCCGGTGCTGGTCTGGACAAAGGCCTTGGTGCCTTTTTCTCGCCCGGTGTGCATGGCCGGAGAAACGGCAAGTCCCTTACCCAGAGATTGCTTTCTCAATACATCCTTACTGGTGCCATCACCAGGATCAAGATTCGCACCATAGCCGATGACCGAACTGCTGAAAGCGGTGCCGGTCTTGTAGTAGGTGGCGTAGAAATAACTGTCACCTTCATTCTGACAGGCGTTGGGGTCGGGAGCGTAGGTGGTGAAGGTCAAGATGTCTCCCAGCAGTGCGGCCTGGCCCAGATTTCTTTCCCTGATGGCTGAGAAGTGCAATTTCCAGCCGTTGGGAAAGATGTCAGTGGTCGGAGCCGGATCATTGTCACCAGGATATGGATCTTTCTCCATCTCTTCTTCCAGCGCCATAAAGGTACCCAAGGTGTTATTTTCCAAATCCTTTACGTCGGTGAAGACAGACCCGTTGTAGTTTTTGATGTTTCCACTCTCGAAAACCACGGTGTCGCTCACATCCATAAGATAAGCGGATGAGACTTCCTCCCAGGTCATTTCATTTTCCAGATCGGTGGTGCCGTCGCCATCGGTGTCCTTATTTACATCCACCAGGTTATTTTCGTGGCCGACGGTGTCTTCCCAGGGTTCCTTGATGCCGTAGTAGGATTGCTGACTGGTGTCGGCCACGTCCGCATAATTGGCAAAGCGGCCGGTGCCGAAAAACACCCAGGTCCGTTTCTTCCAGTCCATGGCCACCGTGGGTGCGGTGCTTATCGGTTGACCGGTATCAATCAAGATGGAATCCGTATCCCAGGAACTTGGAGAAGTGGGAAGGATGGTATTCTCCGGGTCACTCAGGACGAGACGCCGCAGTTTGCCTCCCAAAAAACCGGTGGAAGAGAGGGAAACAGTGCCGAAATACATGGCGTCTGTGGCGTAATCCAGGTCCAGGTCCACGGTGATGAAATCCGATATCTGACTATTGTTGTCAAAGCCGGCACCGTCCTCAAAAGGTCCGGCAGGTGATCCACCCGTTAAGGCACTGCCGTTGGGGTCTACCAGGGATCCGCTGGCAACCAGGTGTTTCAGGTCAACCATATAGATCCTGGCCTGCTGACTGCTCAGCCCATGTTTCAGGTCTGAGATGGAGTTAATGGTATCCACCACAATTTTGGGGTCCGTATCCCAGTTATACGAGCCATTGTTGTTCTCGTCATGATATACTCTCTCGCCGTTTGCGAACCAACCCACAACATTGGTGACGGTGATCAACTTATTAACCGTATCCTTGGAGACAAACTCGGCCCTTGCTCCCGAGGTTTCACCGACCATCAGGTCTCCCACCGAGAAGGTCTTGGTGTCAGAGGAATACTTGAGCCGTGCCCCATTTGGGCCGGAGCCCAGCACCAGGTACCAGTCGTTGGGGTCGGAGCCGGTGTCCTTACTCTTTACCACTATGGCACCGGGGTAGCTGGTGGTAAAGCCCAGATCGTCGAAGGAGATCTCCGCCAACAGTTCAGGCGCAATCTCCGGGTTGGTTATATCCATGACCACGTAGGCGGACTTCATGATCTGATCACCACTTTCATAGATGCCGTCGTGGTCCTTGTCCGTTCTGATCTTGCCGCCACCAAAGCCCATGCCGCACACCAGAACAGTGCCCCAGCCTCCGGGGTGCGTTCCAGTGGGGCCGTCATCCGCGAAGATCTTGGCATCGAATACTTTCGGCTTGGAATCAACGTAGAAGACGTGCTCGTAATTGGGTTTGCCGAACCAGTAGAGGTGGGGCAGCAGGTTAAAGGGTACGTAACCCCACAATTCCGCCCCCAGGTCATAGGCAGACTCAGAGCCGCCGTAACTCTGTTTACCAAATTCCCACCTACCATCCACAGGGTCGTAGTAGAAAAAGCCTCCATTGAAGGCGTGCAACATGCCGTCGTTTCCACCCGCGTAGATGACCTTGCGTCTATCCTTGTACTTGAGCCAGAAGTACCGGTAGGAGACGTCAGCATAGAGCAGGTCGTAGTTTTCCGCCGGCGTTCCCACCAGGGTGGCGGTTGAGCCGATGATGTCCCCGAGCCTGTAGGTGGCGTCCATCGAAGAATCGCCGTCGGAATCATATTTCCGGCTTCTCATGCTGGTCTGGTCCTTGCCGCGGATGTAATCAATCTGTTTCGTGGCCAGCGTGCCCACTTCAGATAAGGTAAGGGATTTGGTAAATGGCTCTGCCAAGTGGAGGTAAGGTTTGATGGCATCGAGGTTTTGAGCTGGAGAAGAGGAAAAGGCAATCTTCTCACCACTGTCGGCTACCATGTCGTTGTCCGCGTCAATGAAAGTGAACACGTACCTGGCTTTGTCCGTGGCGGTGTAGGCTTTATTTTGCAGAATCACAGCGTCACTCAGAAAGTTGAGCCATTTGCTGGCGGACCACAGATACTTAATGGTATCCAGGCTCTCTTCCGGAGGACTTTGCGCACTCTTTTCGCTCGCGGTTAGCTCACCGTTTCCATCGGTGTCAACGTACTTTTTCAGCACTCCGGGGTTGAAGGCATCGAATTCGATGACCTTGTCAGTGGCGTTATCCAGAGCCAGGTTGGCGTTGGTATCCTCTCTTAACTCCCCGTATCCGTCCACCAGGAGAGCGTGCACGTCACCCACCCAGGATACGTTTTTGTACTTGGGGTAGAAGATGGACTGATAGGTGGCGCCCTCGCCCGAGCGCGATGCTGAGAGAACCGAGGCTGAGGTGCCTGCGGTGGCCCGCTCCAGGATGGCGAGGAAAGCCCGGTTCAAATTCCTCTCCAGAAGCAAAGGATTTTGCACATAGAAGTAATTGTCCGGGGTGCCATCCTCGTTTTCGTCCCATTCAGCAGGCAGGTCCGGAACACCGTTGGAGTTGTGGTCCAGGAAGCTTCCCCATTTGGCCGCATACCACAGTGGGTTTTTCAGCAGTTCCGCCGTGCCGCTGGTACCCGGGGAAAAATATCTGAAGGCCGTCAACGGTAAAGCTGTATTATCATCCCAGGTTCCACCAGGATCCTGTCCCGGCGGGGTGTCCAGGAAGTAGTCGACATCACCATTCTCACCGTCAGGTTCATCTATTGCATTGTCGGTATCAGCATCCCTCACCTCCAGATAGGTGCCATCCTTGGTTGTCCCCGAGATGATGTAGCCCATGTGCTGGATGATACACCCCGAGGCGTACACCCCACCGTCCACGGTGACCAGCACCTGGGTGCCCTCCTCCGGGGTGGCAGCCTCAGTGTAGTCCGCCTTGAGTACCTGATAGGTATACCTGGCTATGGCGTCCATGTCGTGGTCGGCGGCCTGCTCCACGTCCTCGAAGTTGATGCGGAACTGACCAGAGGTGGGGGTTATAGCTTTCCACGTAGAAGTCGACGATGGTGTTAGTGGGAGTGAAGGCGTTGTCAGGTTTAATGTCGAGACAGCCCCCCACCGATTTGGCGAAGGGAACCAGGGTGATGGTCTTGAGCGGATTTCCCAGGCTGATTTCGATCTTCGGCAAAGGTGATGCCAACCCCACGGTGTAGGTCAACACCTTCTGCTCGTTTGTTGCCGAGTTCAAATCCTCCTTATGGCCGTAATAGGCAACAGCAGCGGAATAGTAGCCCCCCTGCTTGGTGGGCTCCTCCGGGCAGAGACCGCGAACATCTTTCAGGGTGGAGAGGGACTTGGGTGCACAAGAGCTGTCGTAACTCCCACCCTTGTCGCCGATGTAGTAGTCGCCGGAGATATTTTCATAGGAGGAGATGTCATCCAGCTCCTTCTCGACGTTCAGTTTACTGCCTGAGGTTCCCAGGGTCACTTCCGGCCATTTGCTGCCGCCCTCGTCTTCGAAATTACTTCCAGGCAGCTGGTCAGCATCGTAGGAAGGGTTGATGTCGCTGATGACCAGCATGAAGGGCTGGCTGCACCAACGATCGCTGGGCGAATAGGGGTCATCCCAGGTAGCCTTGGGAAGGCCCAGGCTGACGTCGTCTCCGGTGCTGTAGTCAAACGCGCTTGTGGCTGAACCGGCACCGGCAAAATACCTCAACCCCTCGTACATCATCTCCGCTGTGGGGTTGCCCCAATCGGGAAACTCCCCTGCGACCATGGCCCGAGTCGTTACCCAGGCGTCCGGCCAATGGGGCTTGTAGGACTCCTCGTCGTAGACGTAGTTGAAGATCCTTATCTTGTCTATGGTTTTGATGATGCCCTTGACGTTACTGTCATCCAGGTATTCGAACTCGCCGGTCTGCGAGTCGATTTCATCCGAAATCAAGCTAATGGTCTTGCGCAGGACACCTCCGGCGGTATTTTTGGCATAAGATCCGCTAATGAGGCCGAAGAGCATCTGCTCGGTCTCGCCATATCGTTGCAGCAAACCAATAGGTTTTTGAGGATCGGTGCTGACACCGAATTTGCCGTCGGTGCCGGGATAGATTTTACAGTTGCTCTCGAGCCCGGCTGTAAGATCACACACCAAGACCCTGACCGTATAGTCTGTCGGAGACACTGAAGTGCCACCCTCCAGCTCGTCGCCCGCAACTGGACTTTCCTTGGAGACCCATTGCCAGATCCGTTCGGACCTGTTTTGGAGCAGGCGCAATATGGGTGTGCCGTTATCGGAAAGGGTGGTGGAGGCGAACAGGTGCCTGGTGCCGGCACTGGGCAGGGCAAGAGGCGAATACTCGGTGATGTCGTAGCCGTCAGTGGCCACGTCCTTGTATTCCTTTCCCCAGCTGTGGGCATCCTGGGGAACGTAGGCTCTTTGTAATACCGTTTCAGTGGGCGTGTCGGTGGAGCGGTAGCCACCGTAGAGCACCTTGCGCATGGCGTCCATGCGGGTCATGGTGAGATAGTTCAGGAGATCTCCACTCCATTCACTACCCCCTGAACAGGCCTTGTCATTGGTCCCGGCAGCATTACTTACGCTGAGGGAGGTGGGCTCAAATCTGCTGTTTTGATAGGTGTAGCACTTGTAGCTGTCGAAGTAGCCGTAGTAGTCTATGTCGTCAGGCTTGTAGCCCACATCCAGGTCTCCGTCCCCGTCCAAATCAGAGGCGTCGTTATAGGCCTCGTAGTAGAGCTTGTGGTCACGGCCCAGGACGATCATCACCAGGGGGGGGGCGGCTGCGGTGAGAAAGGGCGGCGTCATGGTATAGTCGCTGTTGTCTTCGTTAGCGGCCGCCAGAACCATGTTGGGACCCAAAGGGTTGGCAAAAGCGCAGATTAATCCTGCCAAAACGATAATTAAGGTGATTTTTCTGAACATTTTCATGCTCCTATGTATGGCTGCTGATCTCAAGCTCCCACACGGTAAGGGCCGGTTCAGGTTACAACACGTGTCTCCAGCCCAAGCGGATCCTGACTTCCGTGTCGCGAACATCACGACGCTCAGCCCGGACGTCGTAGGTGATCCAGGCGCCTCCGCCAGCAGCTCCTTTTCCTTTGCCTTCATAGCCGGCTATTAACTGCACCGCACTTCCGGTTGACAGTGTGGTGTTGCCAACAGCCTTGATATTTGTGTGTGGGTCACTGTTAATCACAGTTCTGGGATAGACAGCATCGCGGTTGATGTCCGACGGTATGCCGTCCATGGGTTCTCGATTCATGTATGGATTGGGGCTTTCGAGTCTCACGTTTCCTCTGGCCAGAGGATTACTGGGGGAAACGGCGGAGACCCCATCTTCACCAAAATCCCAATCTCTGTCTTCGATATTTTGCTCGATTAATTCGCCACCCATTTCGGTAGCGCCATCGGCAGCATAAAATGCTTGCTTATATAATTTGTCATTTCCCGCTATCTGCAGCTCGAAGGTGGTCGTAGTTGTTGCTGAGATGCCTATGAGAGTTAGTACGACCAGCATTAACAGGGCGACGACCAGCGCACTTCCTCTTTGGTTATTGAGCGGTGAGTGGAAATGGATGCTGTATCCTTCGCTATTATTGGTGAACTTCATGTTCAATATCTCCATTTAAAGATTAAATGATGTTCGACTTCATAAAGTCTACGACAGCTCTTTTCTGCGTTCCTCTGTCAGTCCAGACAACAATTATCCGCACAGTTTTGACGTTGTTTAGCGGTTCGTCAACGGCGATGTTCCAGTAGAGGGTATATCTCCCATTTACCTCTGATTCGTCTGCTATTACGTTTCCACCGCCATCCACCGTGTCATCCAAACCAAAATTACCCCCGTCATTATCGAAGCCATCATCATCGGGGTCCTGGTTGGTCCCGTTGCTGGCTCCACCACCGTTATCATCCAGGGGATCGTCGTTATCGGCCGTGTCATCATAGGGAAGCCTCATCAATTGTTCCACTTTATCCTGGGCCAGGCTTATGGCCTCGGTGATGCCAATAGCCTGCGAATTTCCCTTGACTGAAGTGGCCTGCATGGTGGCGATGGCCAGAAGTCCGAAGGCCAAAATGGCTATAGCAGCGAGAACTTCCAGAAGGGTCAGTCCCCTGTTGCCCATTGATTCTATGGTGAAGCCTCGTTTTCTCTTGCCCTTGAACATTATTTAGGTCCCCATGTTTCGACAGAGTATGGTGGTGCTCAGTAGCCGCCGTCTCCGGTTGTCGCTCTGAGCTGCTAATATCTCATCACCCTGTTGGTTGTCATATGCGGCCGTGCCGGGAAAGCTCCTATCAATATTACCCGTTCTCGCTACAACTGATATCTCAATTGACCTGATCGAGTCGATGTAAGGTAAATTTGTCGCTGCATATAGAGCAGTAGGGTTGGCAATGACGTTGAGAGTGATATCAGTGCCGCTGGGATCGAGATAGACGAAATCGAGTGCATCGATATTGTCGGCCACAGTGTGCCAGGTATCATCACTCACCCTGAACTTTTGCAGCGTATTGGTAGCGTTATCCAGCCGGTAGGCAATCTGTTCATCATTGTCTTCTAGGTCGATGGCCCCATTTGCATTCTCATCGATGGTGAAGGCAATGTTGGTTGAGTCGGTTGTGGTTTCCCCAACGCCGTCGTCTGGCAGCTGGGTAAGAAAACCCCCCACATTGGGCGAGCGTTGCGGGTTGAATCCCGCCATCCTCAAGTCCCTCGCTATCTGGTAAAGAGATGCCCGGAGGTTCTGCTGCATTTCTGCCACCTGTTCCTGGGCAACATATGTGTCCTGCTGCGATTTGTAGGTCGAGTAGACGGCGGCCATGACAATTCCTACCATGGCCATGGCAACCAAAAGCTCTGTCAAGGTGAACCCCTGTTGTTTATTTTGTCGGTCTCTTGGGTGCTTTAGAATCATGGTCAACGTTCCTTCGCCTCGCATTTAACCCTTGCTTATAGTGGTCCATTCAGACTGACTGCCCCAGCCGCTGATAGCACGACGTTGTAGGTTCTGGGTCCATTGGTCAAAGACACTGTTCCTCCGCCCCCAACGGGTATGCCTCTGGTATTGATCTGAAATGTGGTTACGGGTGTGGTGGGCGGAGTCAAAGTCACCTTGGATGGCATGGTCATTTCTTTCAAGGTCTGGCCACTAATTATGACCTTGCATTTGCCAACACCTTTTCCTCCCTCAGTGAACTCTATGGAAGCTGTGGCATTACGTTTGGCCGCCTCTATTTTAGCGAACTGAAAATAGGAGACTACGTTCCTGGCCGTGGCTCTGAGGTTCATGTTGTCTCGCCACCCAGGGAGGCTAAGAGTTGTGACAGTGGCCAGGATTGCAATAATGGCCATGATGACTATCAGCTCAATAATGGTGAAACCGCGGCTGTGGTGGTTATGGTCAGTATTTGCCACTAAAAGAGGCTTTGGGAATAATTGCTTCACTTCGTAGCGCTCTAAGATTGCCGAAAAAACTGTTGCTAATAACATTTCTGGACCCTCCGGCGAGTTATTTGAGCAAATTCTGTGCCATTGAAAAGAAATGTTAGTTGCCAATAAGAAAGAAAGGAGTAAGTTGAGCGATGTTTCTAAATATCAAGTAATAACAAAACATTACAAAGTCATATCCGAGAAGATCAAATTTCCCTTTGCCCCCGGCCACTGTGGGAAGGGAAGGTGATTCTTACAATAATTTAATAGTTATTTAACTTTTTTAATAGTAGAACTTGTAAAAATTCCCCTAGATCCCCTCTCCGAGGCGTAGCCTCTGCAAGTCAGAGGCCTTTACAAAAGGGGTAGATTCTATATAGGGGCGGGGTTTGCCCCCGCCCGTCAGACTTTTAAACCGCAGAATATCGAACAAGGAATATCGAATATCGAAGTGACCCCTTCATGATTCTGCGGTTTTTTGTTCTGCTGTTCGACCTGCCCGCCATCGTCCGCCTGAGGCGGACTCAGGCGAGGCGGGCGGGTATTCAATGGTCTTAGAGTGGGGTTGGGGGAGATTTTTCCGGTTGGCATCAATTGCAGAAACTCGTAGACCCGCAGAATATCGAACAAGGAATATGGAAGTGATCCCTTCGTGATTCTGCGGTTCCTTGTTCTACATTCGATTTGTTACTTCAGCACTATGATTCTGATGTATTTGATCTTTTCCTTGGTTTTGGCCTTGGGGTCGAAGGTTTTTTCTCCGATGATCTTAATTTCAGTTCCACCTTTGAGAGCATCAAAACCCAGAATTTCTCCAGACTCGTTTTGAATGGTGATGTCCTCATCAAATTGATAGATCTTTCTGTCAACTTCATAGGTGCGAGACTGCGGAGCAAAGTCACCGATGATCCCCTGAATTTCGATGGTCTTGTTGGGTTCTCCCTTGGTGAAGTTAGGGATAAGCAAGAGGGTCAGGAACAAAAGGAATATATTCTTTTTCATTTAAAAGTACTCCTAGCACAAGTTAGTGCGGAAAAATCTCCATCAGCACCACTAATCCACGGTCCTCCAGGAGCCAACGCCCCAAAGCTTACCGGTCAGAGTCACGGTCTCAACATATACGGTAGTATCACTCGTCTGCACCATGATGCTGGACTGTCCGGTGCCGAGATCCCTGTAGAATACAGGTTTCGAAGGAAGACCGACGCCCAATTCCTTGTATCTTTCTGTGATATTCCCACCACCTTCAGCCGACAGGGTGGTGACGTCACCTGCGGTGGCAATGAAGCCTGTCTTGTAGTCCACTGCATACAATCTGGCATTCCCTCCATAGCCACAAATGTCCTCGTTGGGATAAAAGGAGGTGAAAAAGGAAACACCGGCAACCACTACTGATTCCTCCAGCACTCTCTCCCCTGGATCACCTGCTGGATCATCCAGATTGAAATACCAGCCAACACCATCTTTTTTGTCGTTGAAGGCCTGCTGTTCTGCCTCAGTAAGCCCAGTGAGATAGTTGCTGAGTTCTCCCTCGGTTCGCAACGAGGTAATATCCGCCAAATCACTCGGGTCTAAGGGTGTTACTGGAGCAACGGTGTAGTGGTCGCCATTCAGGTCCTTGGGCAGCTTTGCCACGAATTTCTTCTCAATGACGCAATAATAGGTATTTCTGGTGGTGTCGTCTTTATCTTGTCCCACCAGGTATTTCCCAGTGCCGAAGAATATCCTCAAGTTCTGCTGGTCATCAAAGACAAGGGTTGGCCTGCCGGTGATGGGTTGGCCGCCGGTGTCGAACAACTTGACTTTCTTCCAGAGGGTGTCGTTGTAGTCATAGTAGAACTTCCACAGTCCACCTTCAGTGTCGCCCGCGTAGATCAAATCGAGATAGCCATCATTGTCGGAATCCACAGCAACAGGGGAAGTTAAGCTGTAGTAGGCGTTCGAACCACTCTTGGCCTGGGTGGCCAACTGATTAAATTCCGAATTACCTTCTTTCCAGATGGTTTCCTTAGTGCCGTCGGTGAAGTTCACCGCGGCAATCATTCCGGTCCTTGAGTCACTTTCATCGTAGCCGGAGGTGATGATGGCGAGCCATTTATCAACCTCTCCACTTTCTCCCTCCAGAGCCTTGACCTTGCCGACAAAGGGCATGGTGGAGGACTTTCTCCCTGAAAAGAGCACCTTGTCCCAGAGGATGGAAACGGAGTCTGCCGCAGGGTCAGTTATATCGAGGGCGAAGTATTCCTCCCCTCCTAATCTATTGCCGCCCAGCAAAACGGTTTTCCAACCGGTCCAGTCATTACCGCCGGACTTCCAGGCCACATCGTAAACGTCGCTGGCTGTTGCAGTTAAATCCACATAGTACTTGTGACAGGCCTCGAGAGTCAGATTGGTCAGGTACTGACGTATGTGTTCTGGAATAAAGGACCAGGCCTCTGAACCGTCGGAGGAGTTGAAGGCATGGAGCATGCCGTCGTTTGCCCCCACATAAACCATGGTGGATCTATTGAGGTTGTTGCTTTTGAAGGTCTGATAGTCATTCTCCAAGAAAAAGGATCTCGGGTGACCTACTACCGCCGGGGCGGAATAGATGATATCACCGAGGTACCATCCCTTTCTGTCCCTGTACTTGCCTCCGTCGTTGCTGTCTTTGCCCCTCAAGAAATCTATGATGTCCTGAACCTCGCTGTCGTCAGACTCTGACCATTCACTGTTCAAGGCATCCACCAGGGTGGGGTTGTCCCTTTCGAACTCCTGCTTCTTGTCGGTTAACTCAGAGCCAATGTAGGTGAAGATTTCCCGGTCATCGGCACTGTTGAGATCTATCCTGTCGGCCAGGACTTGGCCGGCCTCCCAAAGGGGAGTTTTTCCATCAAAATAGGGCTGGGTAAAGGCCTCCAGAAAACCCTGCCAGGATAGAGGCAGGAACTTGGCCCTGATTAAGTAGCTTGCCGATTCGGCGGAAGTTGTTATGGTCGAAACTGCCGTACCGGCAGATATTCGGTTCAGAATATCAGTAATCGCCTTGCTCAGAGCCGAGGTCAGGGCGTCAGCGCTGTCGGCGGTGAAATAGAGCCCTCCTCCGTTGGCGGCCGTTTGTGCCAGAAGAGTAAAATCAGTAAAAAAACCAACTACATAGGTAACTAAATTTTGCTTGCCCTCTATGTCTGAACGCATGTCGTTTTCGTATAAGTATTTTGCCACATCATCGAGATAGGTGGTCTCACCTTCATCGCCTGAAGCACCGACATATTTGCGATCTTCGCTTTCCCCGTCGTTGTCGTAGTCACCAATGACATCGGTCACCACGGACCAGTCGTTGTCGTACCAGGGCAAACCGTCGGTAATGAAGATAATGAAAGATTGCTGACATTTGTTTTCTATGGGACTGGTTGTATCCAGGTATCTGCCCTGATCGCTGCTATTGGAGGCGATACAGTCGTTGATGCCGCCAGGCAGGGAGACATAGGCAAAGTAAGTGTAATCCGCATTGCCACTACCATTGCGGTTCCCCCCCAGGGTGACCATGCCGGCATCGAACTGCTTTTCGTATATTCTCAAGGTCTTGCCCCAGGATGTTGAGACAGTGTTGCTGGTCTGGGTGTAGCTCTCGAGCCAGGTAGGGATGGTCTTGCCGCTCTGGTAGGCCACGTAGACCTTTGCTGCCACCGGAAGGTTCAAGTCAATGAGGCCAGCGGAAGTGTTGTATTTGTCGCTGAATCTATCGTTATAGGTTCTGATGGCCACATAATTTTCAAAGCCGGCGGGCTGAGACGAGATGGTATCGTCGCTGTCTAGCCAGGGCCTTACTCCTGAGGAGAGTGTTCCTGTTCTATAATGACAGCTGCTCTCGCTGTGATCCGGGTGGTATGGCTTGCTGTAGGCTCCAAAGCCAGAAGGGCCCTTACCCGCTTTTTGGCTGGTGGTGTAAGCGTCGTCAGTGTCCCAATCATTGTCGCTGCCGTGGGCCAGGGTGGCGGTTATGGTTGTGGCGGAGACCGCGGTTATGCTCCCATAAGAGCCGTCGGTGGTATTGAAGATCAGATCGCCGGTTTCGATGGAGTCGTTGACAAAATCAGCATTTTCGTCTGTCAGAATGGCTGCATCGTCGCTTCCGGTGTGGGAGCCCCCTACCTCAACAGTGGCAAAGTATTGGCCGGCTGTGGCCAGGGTTTCGGCCAGAACTGTCCAGGTCTGTGGATGACCAGCGTCAGATCCCCAGTCGGCAATATATTGTTTTATCTCACTTCCCGGGGTGCCAACGGGTTTCAACAGCTTGCCGCCCTGCCTGACGTAAGAGCTCTCTATGCTTATGTTGTCATTTCCCCAGTAATTGGAGCCGTCCATTCTCATCAAACCGAAGCGCACATTGGGAAAATCATCAATTATTTTGGGCACAACATCTCGGGCAATATTCCAGCGGGACTCACCACTGGGAGTATCACTGTTCATGGATCCAGAATGGTCCAGAATGATCAGAATATTGGGTTTCCCGGTCTCGGTGGAAGAAAATGGCGGATAGGGGCAGTTGTCCAGAGCTTGCGCATCTGCGCTGTCGGAGCCAGACACAACCAGTACGAAAAAGAGGCTCAGCAAAAAGGGAAGCAGGATGTATTTTTTCCTCAGTGAAATCATATCAATAGCCTCCCATATCGAAAACTTTGCCTGCGGTTACTTCAACTTCTGATCGGGCGTTGCCGGGTCCGACCCCAACAGAATTCACCCGGTAATTGAATCTTCTGAAGCTGGTGCCATAACCCGTCACCGGCGCTGTTCCGGCGAATTCCACCTTTACGAAATATTGAGTGTTAATATCGTTTGCAAGAGGGATACCAACCGTTGCCGCTTCCTCGAGGCTACCCACAACCGGAGTGAAAGTTGTTCCATCCCAAACCCGGTTGTCAGTAACCCCGGGAAATTGATTGTCCAGCCAGTTCAAACCCCTTTGCCAGCCGCTTTCGGCTGAGTAAAAGGCCAATTCGTAGAATTTCTCGCTGCCGGCCATCTGAACCTGAACGGTGCTGGTGGTGGTGGCAGAGATGCCCATCAGGGTGAGTAATACCAGGATGAGCAGGGCAAGCACCAGGGCAGAGCCTTTTTCGTCAGCGCAGATTGAAGTAAGGTATTTCATGCTCTTGGGCTTTCTCCCCCCCTCCCTTGACGATGGTCTTTACACCTATTTGAGACAGTGGGTATTTTCATAATGAAATTTTTTAAACCGCAGAATATCGAACAAGGAATGCCGAATATCGAAGTGATTACTTCATGATTCTGCGGTTCCTTGTTCTGCATTCGACCTGCCCGCCATCGTCCGCCTGAGGCGGACTCAGGCGAGGCGGGCGGGATATTCAATGTTCTTGCCTCTCGAGGGGGATTTTCCCCTAGCTAAGATCCGTCTTTACAAAATCCAGGTAAATGCGTTTGTCCTTTCCCCTTTCGGTCCAAGTAACGATCACTCTCATTCTACTGCTGTTGGCGGCAGGTTCGTTCACTGCCACATTCCAATAAATACTGTATCTGCCATTGACATTCAGTTGCCGAGTCATCCGCTATCACGTTTCCAACACTCATCCACCGTATCATTCAGACCAAAGTTCCCCCCGTCGTCGTCATTGCCGTCGTTATCTGCATCTTGGTTGGTACCATCGCCGTCGTCGTCCAAGCCAACGAGAGCGCTGTAAGGCAGGTTCATCAAATCTTCTGCCTTGGCTTGGGCCAGGGTAACTCCCTGTGACAGGTCACTGGCCCTGGAGTTGGTCTTTATGGCCGTGACCTGCATGGTTGCCACTGCCATGAGACCAAAACCCAAAATCCCCAGGGCAACGAGAACCTCTACCAGGGTGTAGCCTTCCTCTTTCTTAACTCTTTTCATTTCTTCACGCTTTGTCTTACAGTGCCATATTTCTGCACCTGACCGTAGTTGTCACCAGATTGCGTCTATTCTGGTCATTTCTGGTCATTATCCTGTTACCTACGACGTATGTTTCGGAACGACTGTATCTGCGATCAGATTGCCCTGTTTTGGCGAGGAGCCATATCTTGACTGCTACTATTTTGTCTAAATCCACCGGGGCTGGAAGTAGCGTCGCCAGCATCATTGTCGTCGATTAGTCCATCGCCGTTGGTATCGTCGCTAGCATCAATAGCCCCATCATCGTTGCCGTCAAGTTTCACGTTAAGCCGTTCGTCTGTATCCGAGTCGTCAGCGTCAATAGCCCAGATAATATTCCCACCATCCTCGAAAGCATAGGCGAAACCAAGGGCTTCGATGTTTTCGACTACCGTTAGCCATGCATTGTTGTCTACGTCGAATCTCTGGAGATTATTGCCTGCTACTCTAAAGGCAATTTGTTCATCGAAGTTTGCATCTAAGACACCATTTCCATTGTCGTCGAGGGTGAAGGCAATACTATTAGAGCCCGTTGAAGTCCTGTCTGGATCACCATCACCCAAATCATCACCTGGTAATCTTGCTACAAAACTTGTTACAAAATTTCCAACATTGAGCGTTCTCGTGGGATTATACCCGGCCATCCTAATATCTTTCATTAGTACATACTTTGCTATCCGGGCGTTTTGCTGCATTTCTGCGACCTGCTCCTGCAGAAGATAGGAATCCTGTTGGGTCACATAAACCTTGTAGACTCCGGCCATGACGACGAGGGTAATTGCCATGGCCACCAGAAGCTCAATCAGGCTGTAGCCGTGGCCATAAAACAATTCTTTGCAGCTATGGCGTTTCTTTTCTAAGGCTGTCCTCACGAAGCATCCTCAGGTGAAGATTTCAACAACTACCACTCCGTAGATTTTATTTTTTACATTCATCTATTGGTTTAGGCCCCTCCAGTTTCAACCCTCCAGAGGTTTTTTTAAATTTCACCTCATAACACCGCTCATTGTTGGAAACCGTCACTACACCTTCATCATCAGTAAAACTAGAATCAACTGGAAAACCACGGGAATTGTAGCCAGCCGCATTTGCAGCGAATGTTGTCTTGTCCAGGTTGACATCGACGGGCATTTCGACATACTTCAAGCGCTCCTCAGTGCCATCCTGCGACCGATTACCAGCATTTCCTCCCGCCCCCGCTCCATTGTCCACAAATATAATGTAGCTACCCGGACTATTCCCAACATCGGGGTAGAAGTTCAAAGCGATGTTACTGCTGCGCTTGACCGCTTCCAAACGAGCATACTGGAAGTAGGTAAACAGGTCCCTGGCCGCACTTTTCAGCCGCTGGTTGCTTGCCCAACCCGAAAGGTTGGGAATTGCAACTGCAGCCAGTGCCATCAGAATAGCAATAACGATCAATACCTCGACCGTAGTGAAACCCCCAGGTTGATGACCTATGCAGTGAACTCCGTCCTTTGTCATAATCATCTGAGCCACCAGGGGGCTAGAAATTCTTCACCCTCAAATGAATTGAGCAATTTATATGCCAGTAGGTAGAAGCTTTGGATGTTACTGCTGTAAAGCAACTACACATAGCAGAATACGTATGAAAATTCAGGGTGTACGATGTGAGAGCAGCGAGGTTTATTTCCATCCCGGGCCATTACTTGGCTTCAATAGAGAGCCTAGTGTTATTAAAAAATTTAATAGTAGTTAATTTTTTTGTATTCTATGGAAATGTTTGCGGGATTTTTTTCATCCCCCTCCGGAATAGCTGAGGCTCATACACCAGGCTTCGGGTATTATAAGGCTTATAGACAGTAATTGTAAACCAACTGCATATAGCCATACCAGGTAAATCATCTTGACCCTCGCCATGGTTTTGAGGACAATGGCACTGTCTAGTGTCCATCCGGAAACCAGAGATTTCCGGATAGAGCTGCCAGCAGTCAGCTTAAGCTCTTATTATTATCGTATTTTTAGCTGAATCCTGAGCGCTGAAACCTAAGGAGAACAAGTTCTCAATGAGTCGAAGCCGGCTGGATTTAGATTATTTGATCGGTGTGCTGAGCAGACGCGGCCTGATTAGTGAACGCCAGGCGAAAGTCATCTCTCAAAAGGCGCCTGCCCAAAAGGAGAAGCTCACTCAGCTGCACAAGGTGAAGAGAGGGGGATTGTCCTCACTGAGGCGCGGAGATGAGGTCACGCCAGTGGATGTTCTGGCCTCCATGGGATTGAAACTGGGCAAGGAAGAAAATGACCGTCTCAATGAAGAGGCCATCATGCGGATGGTGGCAGCTGACCTGGGGATGACTTTCAAAAAGATCGACCCACTAAAGCTGGACCTGGAGTTGGTCACCCAGACCATTCCCAAAAACTTCGCCCTCAAACACATGGTCCTTCCGGTGGAGAGTTCCCTGGAAACGATCACCGTGGCAGTCTACGATCCTTTTAATCGTCAGGTTTTGGAGGACATCGAGCGAGTTACCAAAAAGCGGCTGGAAGCTCTCATCAGTACCAAGAGTGACATTGTCAAAACCATCTCTGAGTTTTACGGGTTCAAGAGCTCAATTGTTGCCGCCGACACTCAGTTGAGTAAGCCCTTAGTTGACCTGGGAAACCTGGAACAGCTCACTCACTTGCAGGCGACAGAGGAGATCTCCTCGAGTGACCAGCACATAACCAATGCGGTAGATCACCTGTTCAGCTACGGTTTTGATCAGCGGGCTAGTGACGTTCACATTGAGCCCAAGCGGGAAAAAACCATCGTAAGACTTCGCATAGATGGTTTGCTGCACACTATTTACCGGATACCCAAGAGTGTGCACCCGGCGATTGTTTCCAGAATCAAGGCCCTGGCCCGGCTGGACCTTGCAGAGAAGCGCAGGCCGCAAGATGGACGGATCAAGGTGGAACGCAATGGCAAGGAGGCGGAAATTAGGATTTCAACCGTGCCGGTGGCCTTCGGTGAAAAGTTGGTGCTTAGAATCCTGGATCCTGACATTCTCTTGCAGGACCTTGAAGGATTGGGATTTTCATCAGCAGATCTCATCAAGTATCGTAGACTTATAGAGGTGCCCCACGGAATAGTTTTGATAACCGGTCCAACAGGAAGCGGAAAGACCACCACCCTTTACTCCAGTTTGCGCTTTCTCGCCTCCGAGGGCAACAACATCACCACTATTGAAGATCCCATCGAAATGGTGCACGAACAGTTCAACCAGATTGCCGTAAAGCCACGAATCAACCTTACCTTCGCCAATGTCCTGCGCCATGTTCTCCGTCAGGATCCCGACATCATCATGATCGGAGAAATGCGAGACCTCGAGACAGCAACCAATGCTATTCAGGCCGCCCTCACTGGCCACCTTGTTCTGAGTACTTTGCACACCAACGATGCAGCCAGCGCCATAACCCGTCTGATGGACCTGGGGGTGCAGCCCTTCCTGATCTCCTCAACCCTCACTGGTGTGGCGGCCCAGAGATTGGTGCGCAAGATTTGTCCTCACTGCGAAGAGTTATACAAGGTGAAGGTTGCTGATCTGGCTCCCCTGGCCTTGGGCAAGGACCCGGAAACCGAACTGGAACTCAAGATGGGCAAGGGTTGCCAACAGTGCCGCAACACCGGCTATCTGGGACGCAGCGGCATATTCGAGGTGCTGCCCATGAGCGAAAAACTGAGGGACCTGACCAACCGGAAGGGTTCACTGGCACAACTGCAAAAGGTCGCCTTGCACGAGGGTATGCTAACCCTCCAACAGTCCGCCGTCGACAAAATGCTACGGGGAGTGACGACTTTTGAGGAAGTGGTCAGGGTCACTCTGGGTGAAAGGTAGCATCACGCAGATGGTAATACAGGGTTCTCCTCGAATATCGAATATCGAACAGCAGAACAAGGAACCGCAGAACGGAACAAGAAGTTTCGAATCATGAGGCTTTTTTCTTCCTTTTTTGAGCGGTTTTTATGCTTGTCACAAAAATCGAAATCAGCTCATTATTCTCTACAATCAGAGGTTCAAGTTTTGATGCTGGCTTTATCAATTTGGCCCTTACAATCATAAGCAACCATACCCTAGTCTCACGTAACTCTTTAAGTGATACTTTCATCTTGTGGATAAAGTCAGAACGAGATTCTGCGCTTTGAGCTTCACCATAGTTGGGAGCCGGGGAAGTGCCACAACGAATGAGTTGTCCTGCAATGTGATTTCCTACCCTCGTTTTTGGCAAGGATTCTGCTATACGAATAATCCGAATGGCAAAATCAATTAAGCGCTCCTCGAGGTCAAATATTCTGTTCTCCTTCGACATTCAAAATTCCTTGTTCGATATTCTGCGGTTCGAGTTGATACCTCCCTGCTGAACTACCATCTTTCCCAACCTTGGCCATAGTGCCTCCAGAGTTGGGTCAAGCAGTTGGAGCGGAGACGGATGGCGAAGGTCCGGCCTTTGCTATTGTGGAGGTAAATAGTGCCCGTGCTGCAGGTCCCGTCGGGATTGAACTTGATTCTATTCTGTGCGAAGCTAACCCCATCTCCACCACCGGCAGTGATCTTGGTGTTATTTGGCCCGCGCTCTGGCCCTCCAAATTCGGCAGGATAGGCTTTAAGGTGTACCTTAGGAAATAGTCCTAAATCAAATACCATATCGCTTTTCTCTAAGAGTTCCTTCCGGCGATTTTCGTTGCGATCCCCCCAGAGGAAGCAGCCTGCAGATTCCAAATCTCCGTCGCCGTCGAGATCGAAGTCAAAATAGTGAATGATGGACTGGTTTATGGCCCTGAGCTTCGCTCGGTGGATTTGGACCACCAAGGATCGCGCCGCACTGGTGAGACGGTAATTTGGGATCATTTCAACAAGGTGGGGCAGGCCCAAAGCGGTTGTAACACTATCACGGCCAGAGTAGACCACAAGTTCTTTCAAAGTAATGCCTATTTGCAGAGGATTTCATGGTAGTCACCTGCCTAAAAGCATGCGATGACGCAGCAGGGGAAAGCTCCTCTGGCATAGGTGGGTTAGGTCAGAGGAAAAGGGTGCCCCGGGGATCTAGATCTTGGCTTAAGGCCTCAAAAAAGTTTCTTAGAAGCCGGCCAGACGAGTTGTTTGGCCTTCGGACAGTTCGACAACAAACGGCAGCTAAAGGGGAACGCCCCAGACTCGAGGATTTTGTCTGGCAGGTATACTGTGCCCCCTAGAGCAGCCCTGATATTTCATGAATTGTTCGTCGCGAGATCCCATGAAGATTGGGCGTGCCACCGGGCAGTCGCAGGATGTTCGTTCGAGGCGTAAAAACCTGAATGGTACCGTCGGAAGCAGGAGCCGAGCAACCGAAAAGATGCTCGGAAGGTACGATTTTGCTCATTCACGGACGCAGTATACTGCAAGGCTTGGTTATGAAAAAACCGGGAGAGATAACCAAGGAAAAATTCGCTGAAATAGTTATTGTAAACAAAAAAATACGATTGAATTTAGGTCGGTGACTATTATGACAGGAAAGGGAGACAAGAATGGTCGTTGGAAATAATGCCGGAGAAAAATTGGTTTGTCTTGTGACCTCTGCGAGCGGTTTTGACGACCTTGATAATTCTGGAAGAATCAGCTGAAATGCAAACATCCAACTTCTTCAGTGCCGCCAACCATAATTGCTCCGGTGGACATCAAGCCAGGATACTGCCCCAACCCTTTAGAGGTGTATGGTAGTGGCGACGTTTCCGTGGCAATTCTTGGCACGCAGGAATTAGAGTGACCGAAATCGCTCGAGATTCAGTCAGGCTTCAAGAGATTCCGCCACTGCGAAGTGAGCAAAGAGATGTAGCAAAGCCCTTCCGTCTATATAAGTGGCAAGTAAGTGGAAACAAGGTAAAAGAAGATTACTGCACCGACGAAGGGCCGGACGGTAGGCTCGATCTCGTTCTTTATTTTAGCAAAGAAGACATACTGAAGGCTGTGGGCTCAACCAGAGATGGCGATGTCCTGGTCCTGACAGTTACCGCCAGGCACAAATCAGGCGCTCTGATTGTGGGTCAGGACGTGGTGCTAATACAGAAATAAGATTGTCGGACAGGCTCCCGGCCCTCCTTTAATAAAGGGGGGTTGGGCCTGCCCGCCATGCGATCCCGCCCGGCAAGCGCCTGAGACGAAACCGATGGCGGACGGGCAAGGCGAGGCGGGCGGGGCGATTTTGAAGCATTTGATATTCCTCACAATATGCTTCCTGGAGCACGACTTCACGAAATCAGTTGAAAGACCGTTTCAATTGTGACGAAGTCATCTCGGTCTGGACTATGCTCTACGAGCAAGGTATTCATCTTGCTTGGCCGAGCTGCAAATTAGCGATTTCGCCATTATCGACAAGCTTTCAGTCTCCTTCAACCCGGGACTCACCGTGATAACCGGGGAGACGGGAGCTGGCAAGTCTATTTTGGTGAACGCCATCAATCTTTTGCTGGGCAGCCGCGGCTCTGCAGATCTGATCCGCAGCGGTAGCCAGGAGGCCACGGTGACCGCTCTCTTCAACCTGGCCGGTGAAGATGATTCTACTAATATTTCAGAAATATTAAATAAATTTGGCAGTTTCGAGGTGTTGCTCAAGCGTACTCTCTCCAATTCGGGTCGAAATCGAGTATATATCAATGACCAGCTAACCACGGTGGGGTTATTGACCGAGTTTTGCCGTGGGTTGGTGAGCATATCAGGACAACATGAACACCAATTATTCCTGGAGCCCGAAGCCCACCTTGAAACTATTGATAGATTCGGTGGCCTAGAAAAACAGGTTCAAACTTATGCCCAGACATTTGCTGAGCTGAAGAAGCTGCAGACCGAGCTCAGGCAACTGCGGCGGCAAGTCCAGGAGCGCAAAGAAAAGGAGGAATTGCGGTTCTTCCAACTGGAAGAGATCAACAAGGCCCGGGTAAAGGTGGACGAGGAGGTCCAACTGGATGAGGAACGGGAAAGACTGCGGCACGTGGAGAGTCTCAGGGAAGGTGCTTCCACGGTCCATGAGGTTCTTTATTCCGACAGCGGCGCAGTTTTGGAGGCTGTGAGTAAATGTCAGAAAATCCTTGCCGATTTGGGTGGCCTGGATCCAACCCTCAAGCCCCTGGCCCAAACCCTGGAGGATCTCAGACATCAGCTGGAAGACGTTTCCTTCAGTTTAAGAGACTACAGCCAGAAGATCCAGGCGGATCCAGCCAGATTGGAGTGGGTGGAGGAACGCTTGCACGCTCTTAAAAGGCTGATGCAAAAGTATGGCGACAGTACCCGGGCGGTGCTTACCCATGCGGATAAGCTCAGGCAAGAGCTTGAGGCCACAGAAAGTGAGGAAGTGGAGATTGGAGCAAAAGAGAAGGCTCTTGATGAGATTCAACAAAAGGCTCTAAAAGAGGCGCTGGAGTTGTCTGAAAGCCGCCGGCAAAGTGCAAACAGGTTGGGCAAGGCCGTGGAAAAGACCTCTGCCTCTCTGGATATGCCCAATTGCCGCTTTGAGGTGCAATTTGATCTGGAGGAAAGTTCGGCCACCAATACAGCTTCCCGGGCCTCCGGGTCAGGAGCGGAGGCTATCCGGGTAGGTGAATATCTGCTAGATGAGAAAGGGTTAGATAGAGTTGCCTTTTTATTCTCGGCGAATCCGGGCGAGGAGGTCAGACCCATGGCCAAAATCGCTTCGGGCGGAGAACTTTCTAGGATTGTCCTGGCCCTGAAAGAATTACTGGCCAGCAAGACTGCCCAAGAGACCCTGATCTTTGATGAGGTGGATTCCGGTATTGGAGGCCGCACAGCAGACAGGGTGGGCCGGAGTCTCAAGGCCCTTGCCCACCGACATCAGGTAGTCTGCATCACCCATTTGCCGCAGATCGCCTGTTATGGAGACCATCATTACGTAGTACGCAAAAGTACTTACAAAGGTCGAACCATCACAGCCATGGAGGAGTTGAGCGGTCAAGATCGTTTAGAAGAAATTGCCCGTATGCTGGGAGGGGAGAAGATTTCTGCGAAAACTCGGGCCCACGCCAAGGAGATGCTCAGTCGAGCTCAGCAGGCAGCTGACAGCGGGCAGCTATAGACCACTAGGCACTAAACACTAAGCACTAGGCACAACAATCTAGGGGCGGGTCCCCGCCCGTAATAATTACCAGGGATACTTCACCGAGAAGTCCTGGAACTCGCCCGTATAATCTTGCCAGTCCACATCTATCCGGGTTACCTGGGACATGGGTGAGCCCTGGTGGCACCAGTTGATCATATCCTCAACTTGCTCTTTTTTGCCTTCCAGTACCGCTTCAACTCTACCATCGCGAGTATTCATGACCCAACCTAGAATGTTTCTTGCCCGGGCAGCTTTCTGGGTGTAAGCCCGAAAGAAAACCCCCTGTACCCGCCCTGATATCATCACATGTGCACGTGCCTTGTCCATTTTAGCCCCCTTATTTGAAGACGCGGGGACACGGAGAAACGGAGACGCGGAGAAGAAACATGATATAAAATCGCCGTGTCGCCGTATCGCCCCATCTCCGTATCGCTATGACTCGCCTCTCCCCCCATGACCACTAATGCCAACTTTCCGACTTACCTATCATTCTTGACTCATTCTGCCTCTTCTCCGATGAGTGCAAGGAATTCCCTTTCGTCGAGGAGGTGGATGCCTAGCTGCCTGGCTTTCTCTAACTTCGAGCCGGCGCCTGGGCCGTGGACCAGGTAGTCTGTTCTTGAGGAAAGGGAAGAACTAGCCCTGCCGCCCAAGGCCTCAACTCGTCTTTGAGCCTCACTCCGGGGAAACCTCTCCAGGGTACCCGTGAAGACAAAGGTTTTTCCAGTAAGCTCAGTCCTGGAAGGTTCCTGCAATTCCATCGCTTGGGGACTGACCTCTGTCAGCAAACGGTCCAGTTCTGCATTCACCGATGGACTGGCAAAGAAATCTACTATGGACTGGGCAACGATGGGTCCCACCCCCTCCACCTCTAGAAGCTGTTCCCCAGTAGCAATGCGGATTGCGGCAAAACTGCCAAAATGGCGGGATATGTCAGCGGCGGTCTTTTCACCCACGTTGGGAATGCCGAGGCCGTAAAGGAAACGGTGCAGTTCTGGATTTCTGCTGTTTTCGATTGCCCCTATCAGATTTTGGGCGGAGAGATCGCCGAAGCCATCGAGAGGAGCGATTTTATCCTGGGAAAGCTTGTAGATGGAAGCGAGATCAGTAATGAGCCCTTTTTGCAAGAAAGTGGTTATGGTTTTTTCACCTAGACCCTCGATATCCAAAGCCATCCTCGAAGAATAATGACTAATACTGCCGTGGATCTGGGCAGAGCAGCCAAAACGATTCGGGCACTTGTGATAGGCTCCCTCTGCAACCACCGGGCTCTTGCATACGGGACAACTCTCAGGGGGCAGAAATGGCTCACTCCGGGGCTCCCCTGGCTTAATGACCTCCATCACTTGAGGAATTACATCTCCGGCCCGCTGAATACGGACGGTGTCTCCGGCGCGAAGGTCCAAGCGTTTGACCTCGCCGAAGTTGTGCAAAGACGCCCGTGATACGGTGACCCCACCAACGTCTACCGGCAGTAACAGTGCTACAGGAGTCAACTTGCCGGTGCGACCCACCTGGGCAATAATCTTTTCCACCCGGGTTATTTCCTGGCGGGGTTCGAACTTGTAGGCCACGGCCCAGCGAGGGGTTCGGGTTCGACTACCCATTGTCACCCGCAGGGGCAGGGAATCAACCTTGACCACAATACCGTCAACCTCGTAGTCTAGTTGGTCGCGACTGGTATGGTAACGATGATGAATAGCCTCGATATCCCCCAGGGAGGCTCCCTTTTCCGTAGCCTCGGATGGTACTGGCAGCCCCCAGTCTTTCAGATCTTTCAAACAATCACTTTCAGCCCTGTATCCCAAATCATTAGCATTGGTCAGTTCGAACGGAAATAGCTGTAAAGGGCGACTGGCAGTAATGGCAGGGTCAAGTTGTCTTAAAGAACCAGAGGTGGCGTTACGGGGATTTGCAAAAGGTTTGTTGTTCCCGGTGATGAGTTCTTCGTTTAACTTGCGAAAGCCCTGCACCGGCATGAATATCTCTCCTCGCACCACCACAAGTGCGGGTGCTGACTGAGAAAGCGTCTTGGGAACGGTGTGAATGGCGCGAACGTTAAGGGTAATATCTTCTCCGGTAAAGCCATCGCCGCGGGTAGCAGCAAGGCTCAGCCTGCGGTCTTGATAGACTAGTTCGACGGATACTCCATCTACCTTGGGTTGGACCAGGTAATCCACTGTTGTTTCGGCCGCTGCTTCCAGAACTTTTCGGTGAAAATCTTCTAAAATACGATTTTCGTGCGATGACTCGAGACTTAACATGGGGCGGTAGTGGGTGACCGGCCTGAAAGCCTCCAAAGGCTCAGCCCCTACTCGCTGGGTAGGTGAAGCGGGGGTAATTAATTGCGGATACTCTTTTTCCAACCGCTGCAATTCTTTAAAGAGGTCATCATATGCAGCGTCGGAAATCTCTGGATCGTTGAGGCGATAGTAACGATAATTGTGGTAGTGAATCTGTTCTCGCAGTTCTGCCACCCTCTGGCGCACGCTTTCTGGAATCTGGCCACTGTTCTTTTTCACCGTCCTGCCTACCTTTATCTCATCTGTTCCGCAGTCCAGTCGAAGCGGACACTGGGCACTGGAAAGAAAAGTGCAGAAGAATCTCTTTTGCTGCCTAGTGTCTAGTGCTTAGTGCCTAGTACCTAATATCATCTCCCCGTCTGCCAGCCGCTGCTTGCTGACTCTTCCTTATCGTCTCGCCAATCTCGCAGTTTCCTTGTGCCTTGCGCCGTGCGCCCCTGGCTCCATGCTCTATGCCTTAAACCTGGCCGCTGCCTGCTCAAGAATCCCTCTCGCCGTTTCCCCGTCTCACCCCATCTCCGTTTCGCTTCGTTTGTGCCTCTCCGCCTCGTTAAATAGCCCCCGTGGCTGCCCGGATTAGACCGAAGCATCCGGAGAGCATCATGTCTCCATAAGGTGCAGCAAAATAATAACCGAGGCTTTTTGCCAGATGTCTTTGAGGGCCGGTTACCACCACAGTTGCAAAAGAACTCATATCTCTTGCTTGGGGCAGGGTGACACAGCCATGTCCGTGATCAGAGAAAACTTCTTCGTCAGTGAGTGTACCTTGACAAAATCGTTCTAAATGGTCATGAAGCTTGGCAACGGACAGACAACCTGTGTGATGCTCGTAAATACCAACAATTCTGGAGTTGATTACCAGCGAAGCTACTGCATGTTGGTTGCCCAGGTTCAATATTACCACCCCCTCTTCGGTCTTTTCCCCTACCAGGGGGTCGCAAAGGGCTCCCAAAATGGCAGCTGCACCGGTGTCCATCACCAGGGCTCCGGGCAAATCACGCTGTACAGCAAGCATTCGCGTCAGATAATCTGGTGGTTCCCTGTACCACAGTTGATCCAGACTACCTCCTCGATCAAGGAAGTCACGCCATATGCGGAAACGGAACAGTCGGTTACTACCATGGGGGGAAAACCCATGATCCTGAACTGCCACGGCATGGGAGTCCGGGAGTTCAACCTCGAATGGACCAAGGGCTTTTGCGAGAGCGGCAAGATCTACATCGCCCATGGTCACGGGAGTTGCCTCAGGAGGCGGATTTTCCACTAAAGTTACTCCCATGTTTTTCACGCGATCAAGGTTGTCATAAATGGTCAAAGCAGCCCCTACTGACGCATATACGGGATAACCTCCCTTTAGGTGTTCCTGAATGGCCTGTACACAGGCGCCACCACCCATGAGATTTCCCCTGAGGAAAATGGGAAGACCCTGGGAGGTGCAACGACGGATGCGTGCCGCCACTACCACTGTCTGGGAAGGAAGTACCAGTTTTACGCAATTTTCTATGGGAACGTCAGGCTGCCAGAGGAGAATATCCTGAGTGCCGCCACCAACGTCGATGGCGAGGGTAGGTCTTGCATTAGGTTGCGGTCTGTATGAAGGCATATTCTGGGTTCTCATGCGGACCGACGAGGCGAGGCTGACTAGGCACTAAGCACTAGACACTAGGCACCAAGGCCTATTCTTCAAAGTTTTTTGTAGTGCCTAGTGCATACTGCCTAGTTTCAGATTTCTATCTCTCCGCGTCACCGTGTCTATTATGCATCAGGGCTGTCACTAGTACAAGGGACAAAGGCTCTACTTTGATTTAGGGTGCGCCAGTAAGAAACTCGGGGGGCAGGCTGGAGCAGAAGTCGAGGATGGTCTGACACGCCTGGTTGCACGAACGCTTGAAGCTAGTGCTGCCAAAGCCTGGTTGCCACTTCAAGGTGAAGAGTTCGTCCGACACCACAAGCAATCCAACCAGCCGTACTTTTCTGTATGCGGCCACGTGAAACAAAGCAGACAACTCCATTTCCACAGCAAGAAGTCCATCTTTTCCATAAGCTCGAACCTTATGTACAGTTTCCCGCAAGAGGGCATCGGTGGTCCAGATCGGTCCCAGACGGACGGGAACTCCAGTCTGCTGGCAGTGGTCCTGAAGACGAGCTAGCAGGTCTGCATCGGGACTAAACTTCTCTGACTTCATAGGATAGTGTACCGATGTTCCTTCTTCGCTGCGGGCATAGTTAGGCAGGAGCCAATCACCAATTTTGACGTCTGGTTGCATAGACCCACACCAGCCAAAGACAATAATGACCCTACTGCCGAGAGCGATCAATTTCTCCAGGACAAGAACGGCCTGGGGTGCGCCGAGAATGGGTCCCGCTAAGGTCACAGAACGGCCGCCGTGGATAATCTCTTGCAGGCGAGCGTTATATACTGTTCGTATGCTGGTAGCAATAGGGGTGGCCAGGCGGCAAAATCTCTGGCGATCCGCTTCGGTGCAGGCTAAAATTGCCACCGGTTCGCAGGACTCTTCCCTGGAACCCTTGCGGGATTCGATTATCACTGTGTCATCTTCAAGTGGCATGATTCGTGACGTGAGAGTTGTTGATAAGATGGGGATTTATTTACCACAAAGAACACAAAGTATTAAGAGATAATATTATTTCCTCCGCGTTCTCTGCGGTAAAATATTTATTGTTCGGTTAGAAAAAGGAAAAGCGGAACAGGCTACCGTCTGCAAGACGGCATCTTCCTGTTCCGCTTAAAATAAGGACTCTTGAATCTTAGCCAGAATTTCGGCAGCTAGATCTTCAATCAAAGCTGAGAAGGTCGTAAAATCTCTTACTTGACCATTGCTTTGAGCTTGCTCCCAGCTTTGAACTTGACTACCTTGGTAGCCTTGATCTTGATCTTTTTGCCGGTTTGGGGATTTCTTCCCTCACGAGCAGCTCGCTTGGCCACGCTAAAGGTGCCAAAGCCCACGAGGGTGACCTTGTCCCCTTTCTTCAGGGCACCGCTTACTCCCTTCAGAAAGCCGGTCAAAGCCTTTTCTGCAGCAGCCTTGGTGATCTTACCACTGCTTGCCATTTGCGCAACGAGATCTGCCTTGGTCATAGAATCCTCCTCTTTTGTTCAAAAAGTCTTGGGAAATCCCATCCCCCCCCCCCATGCCCGACAAACCCGCTTCTGTTGCGGCGGGACAGGGGGATCCTCCGTAGAACTGCATGAATAGGGGCATTATACATAAGTTGCTTTCAAAGGCAAGAAAATATTTAAAAAAAGTGAAGGTCCTAGAAAAAAAACTAATAAAGGGGTTTTGTGGCGATTGAATCCGAAACAGTCATGGCAATATATGTAGCAATTTAGTCGCTATCCAGCTTATATATGGTGGTTAGTGGGCTATGGAGTGAACCTGCTTCGCAAAGCCACCCGACCTAGGGAAAACATTAGAGGAAAGAGACATACGGGTTTTTGTCAAATGAGAGATGACAACTAGGATTCCATGGCCCATTTGATGTTCATCTGGACACCGTTTCTTTCGAAAAAAATCTTAAGAATTCGGGCAGTGGCACCCCAGATCCGGTAGTTCTCATAGGAGATGAAGTAAGCCTCGAAAGCCTGCTCACCTGCCTGGTAGGACCGTCGAGACCAATGGTTGTCATCTGCAAGGAAATGCAAAGGGACAGTCAAAATCTCCGCCACCTCTCTGCCATTGGGCTTAAACCCATAAGGATAAGGAATGAGCCCTACAAAGGTGTGCACTTGGAAGCTTGTAGTGACGGTGGCAATGGGGTCCAGCTCTCCCAGGATCTCCACATCTTCGGGTTTTAGACCGATTTCTTCCTGTGCCTCTCTCAGGGCAGTCACCAGGAGGTTCTCATCATGGGGGTCGTGCACTCCGCCGGGAAAAGAAATCTGGCCTTTGTGGACCTTGACTGTTTGGGTCCTCTTGGTGAAGAGGACGTGCAACTCGTGCTCTTTGAACAGCAAGGGGAAAAGTACCGCGGCAACCGTCAGATTTTCTGAGACTGAAGATGCATGGGGTTCAATAACCAGGTTGTGGCGTATTCTCTCCAGGTTCATGGCTAGGGATTGTAAACCATAAGAACCCGCCTCGCAAGAGATTGTAGATTTCAGATTTCGGATTGCAGATTGACAGCAGTTAAAACGACCAACCTATGAAATTCCGCAATCCGCAATCGCAAATCCGCAATTGTGAAAGCTCCAATACTCCAACACTCCACTACTCCATAGATTGGGACTAAACACTCAAAGAACTTAAGGTATTTGGCAAGGGGAGGATAAAGCAAAGGGCGGGGTGACTACGACTAGCTGAGTTCCACCATTACCTTCTGGTTGCCGCCGTTGTTCTTGGCGAGGTAGAGGGCTTGGTCGGCTTCTCTGATCATATCATCCAGGTCTTGTTCCAGATTGTTGCTGGAGTTTTTCAGTTTAGCTATGCCGATGCTCAGGCTGGTGGGAAGCAGATTTTTTTCGTTATATTCTTTGCAAAATCTCTCTGCCACCATTAGAGCCTGTCGAGGGTTGGCGTGCAGTACAGTGACGGCAAACTCGTCACCGCCATAGCGGTAGCCCGAATCCACGTTGTTGCGAATGTTGCGTGATATTATCTCGGCCAGCTCTTTGAGGAGCCTGTCTCCCTGTTGGTGGCCGTATTTGTCGTTATAAATCTTGAAGTTGTCAATATCGATGAGGAGTAAGTAAAGATCGTAATGTTGTCGGGAGGCACGAATCGCCTCATTTCTTAGGTTCTCATCCAGATATCTCCGATTGTATAGTCCCGTAAGGGCGTCACAGGTTGAAAGCCGTCTCAACTCAGATCTCATGTTCCGCTCACGGACGATCCGTCTTATCTTTGCCTCGAACTCGTTTATGTTAATCGGTTTAGAGATAAAGTCACTTGCCCCCAGGGCTATGATGTCGGTGTAGTTGTATTCTGTCTGGAACCCGGTGATGGCAATTACATCCGTATCAATGTATTCTGCGGCAACCCTCTTGATCAAACCTATGCCGTTCAGGCGGGGCATGTTGATATCGGTAATCACTATGTCAAATTGCTCTTCCTCCATTTTCTCCAGAGCATCCATACCGTCCACTGCTGTTACACTAAGGAGGCCCATGTCGATAATCAACTCGTGGAGCAAGTCCCGCAAATCCCGATCATCGTCCACCGAGAGCACAGATTGTCGAGCTCGATTTTCTCTATTCATGTCCAACTCGCGAAGATTCCAGCTTACAGTCCCCCTTGGTCAATTGTCTGTTGCATCGAAGGCATGGGGCATAGGGCATGGGGAAAAATCCTAATTTGGAATTTCGAAATTTTCCTTCGGACTCCCACCCTTTGCATGGATTCCCGGTTTCGCAATTCTAAACTTTTTGGCCCCCTACCTCTTACAATAAATGACAGCGCAGCGTAATGACCTAATGACGGCGAAGCATAATGACCCTAATGGCCTTGCGCCCCTGGCTCTATGCGTTTTTTTCAACGGACCACGGACAACTGACGCGTAGCTAGGGAGCTGGCTTAGAGTCACCTCCTTTGGAAGAAGATTTTTCACTCACACCTGCATCTACCTCTGTGGACCTGTCCCAGGGGGAGAGAAATTCAAAGATTTGCCGGTAGGGGGGCAAGGGCTCCTTTTTGAAGTTCTCTTCAGCATTTTTTGTCTTCATAATGGCTTCCACTTCATCCAAGCTTTTTTTCTTCATATTCACTACTGTCGGGGTGATCAGTAAAACCAGCTCGACTTTATCAATTTTTCGACCGCGCTGTCCGAACAATAGGCCCAAAAGAGGAATATCGCCCAAGCAGGGTACTTCGCTCCTCGTTTTGGTCAAGTTGTCCTGGATGAGACCACCAATCAAGACCGTGTCCCCGCTCTTGGCCAGCAGCCATGTCTCGACAAAGGCAGTCCTGGTTACCGGGATTCCCTGCTCCAGCTCGGCTGAAGTGACGCTTGGTTTCACATTGAGCAACACATTACCGTCATCATCGATGTAGGGAACTATTTCCAGGACGATACCCGTGTCGATGAACTCTATGGTCTCGGTCGATACTCCCAGATTGGTGGTGGTTACGGCGTAGCCCTGTTGTCCTCCCACCTGCACTTTGGCGGGCTGGCCGTGGATGGCAAGAACCTTGGGGGTGGAGAGGGTGTTGACCTTGGTCTTTTCTTGGAGGGCATCGATGGCAGCTGCAAACTGACGAGAGCCTGAACTAGTCAGGACGTTGAAAAAAAGACCCGAGCCCGTGTCCGGTACCGGAGAGACGGCCTCGCCTTGAGGGAACACTTGAGGTAATGCCGCGTTACTAAAACTCGATGTGCCGACATTTACATCTCCCAATACTGCAGCCCATTCAACCCCGAGAGACATGTCATCCGTCAGGTTTATCTCTAAGATCTTTGCCTCGATCATCACCTGCTTGGGCACAGTGTCCCACTGAGCGATCATAGTCTCTATCTTCTTGATGGTTTCGGGGGTGTCCTCTAAGTAAATGGTCTTGGAAGGTTCATGAAACTTGATTGTCCGTATGCCAGGAAAGGTACTCAGAATGTCCTTGACCTTACTCATGTCAGCGTATTTAAGTTTGAAGATCCGGGTCTGCAACCTGTCTATTTCCGGGTCTTGGGCCAGCTTGGGCTTGTAGACGTAATAGACGTCGCCGTGCTTGTGATAGCTGAATCCTCCCGCCATGGTGATGGCATGGAGGGCTTTTTCTAAGGTCACCTGGTAGAGGTGAATGGATATTTTCCCCGTGACCTCTTTGGCTGTTGCAATGTTGATCTCCTGCTCCATAGCCAGGGCGGAAAGAGCGTCCCTTATGTCAGTGTCAATCAGGCTGAGGTTTATCAGTCTCTGGGAAGGACCGTACTTGGACTGGTACGGGCCTTTCTCTGGTTGGGAAAAAGCCGGACCCACGACCAGGATCATTATTAGAAAGCATAGAAATGTTGTTTTTCTAATCATTGCTCACCAACTTTAGTTTGAAAGTACTGTTGCCTGATCTCAAAAAAACCTCTTTTTCCTCGATTCTAACTACTTGATACCCGTCAATCCGTTCACCCAGACGGAGGAGTTTCCCGTTAATGATTGCCACGGAATTACTCCCACCCACAATCACCCCCTTGAGCTTAAGAGAAGTAGCCTTCTGAGCTCTCGGTTGACCCTTTGGCATGATCCTTTGTTCCGCTTTTTGCAAAGGTTTCATGGGAGCAAAGACGTCTCGGAGCAAATCTCGCCTGGGTTCCTTGACCTTCGCCCTTGCTAGCTGGGTTTTCTTCAAACTTCCCATATCTAGTGGGGCTAGATCAGCCACCTCCGCCAGCCCCCTAGTGACGCTTGGTGGAAGTAGGGGAGCATTTCCTGACGGTTTCGCCTTTAGATGGCGATACACCAACGCCGCTAGCACCATAGCCAGGCCGACTACTAAATAAATCTTTATCCGATCGCCGGTCTTTCCTTTAAGGACCCCCACCGTACCCACTCGTTTATTCCCTCTGGTAAACGTTGGCTGTCAATTCAGCCTGGCAATCTTCATCAAGGTTGCTTCTAGAAATAGTCATGTTCTCAGCAATTAACATACGGTTCATGGTTTCAAAATCATAAAGTAAGTTGTAGATATTGACAAAAGAGCCTTGTAACATCAACTTGATTGGAATTTTGGTATAAAGTTTCTCTTCGACGCTAGCCATAGGTTGCATACTGATTAATGTGACTTTCCTTTTTTTCATAGAAAAATCTATTTCTTTTAATACTTCACCAATATTTACTGCCTTTGGTATGCGTTTATCTAGAAATTCCAATTCTTTTTTTGTCTGGATCATAAGCAAATTTATATTTTTAAAATTATCTTCTGCCGATCTTAGTTGGTCTATACTTTTTGATACTATTTCATTATCCTGACGCAGTTGCCTATGTTTGCTTAAGCTATTCTTTATTACCCAGTAACCACATGTCAATGAAAGAGTGATCACTAGAAAGAAGCCAATTCGATCAAGTGTTTTAACACTAATCTGCATTATATTTTCGAAATTTTACATTCAATGTTAAATTGCATTAGGCGAACTGTTTTGCCCGAGCCTTTACTAAACTGCGAATTTACGTTCTCACGAGCCTGTTGCAACACTACATCCTTGAACATCGGTTCGTTGGTAAGTTGCTTCAAGAAACTTCCCAGTTCGTCTGCAGAAAAAGAAAAACCTGTCAGCCTCAACCGGATGGAGGATTGTTCCTCATGGCCACTGTCTATAGTCAGTTGGCTTAGCCAGGTGGCTTCATTCATAAGGTCTGCCAGTTTAGCGAATATTTGCGAATAAGGAGCACCGAGAGTAATATTTTCCAATCCGGCTTGTTCTTGCTGCATCCTGTCCAATTCTACTTGAATTCGCCTGATTTCATTTATTTTGCTGCCAAGGTGTTGATGTTTTTGCTTTAGTTCTGCTAAGGTGCGTTTTTTGGCCTGTAGTGCATATATTTGGTAAAAATAAAAGGTCCAAATAAGACTCAGTGAGATGGCCATGCAAGCCGTCCAAAAAAATAGGTGGCGCAGAAATTCTCTACGGGCCAAAATCTCAGCTGGAATCAGATTTGTCTCTCTTAGAGCCATGTTACCTTTCTCATAGCCAAGCCCAGAGCTAGGCTAAATGGCCCACCTTCGGATAGGTCCGAAAGAGAAGCGTCCTTAGACAAGCTCACTTTATTAAGTGGATTAATCAGGCTGGCTGGAATATTCAGTCTTTTCTCCAGATAGCGGTCTAAATGGCGAATAAAGGTTCCCGGCCCATAAATATAGATCCCCTCTATAACCGCATCCTGTCGCTCAGACCGCGCATAGCCGATGACCCTGTGGAACTCATGAACCAATTCCTCGATATGTGGGTTTATGATCTGGTAAATGGCGCGGTACATGTCCCTCACATCCTCAGGAGGAGTTTTGTCTTCGGGGGCTAAACAGTCCAAACAATCTTCATAGAAAAGGCCGTATTTTTTTAGGAGAACCTTGGCTTTATCACTGTCGGGTGAGAGTTCAAGGTTGGCCTGTAGATTCTTCAGCACTGTTCGGATACCCCGGGCAACACTGCGCTGAACCAAGATGCTGTCTTTGGTTACAACTGAGAGGAGGCTTTGGGAGTAGCCGATATTGCACAAGATTATTGAATCCTGGATGGTCTGCTGGGGATAATTGTGGAACCGCAGTAAAGATGAAACCCCGAAATCAACTACCTCTACGGTCAAACCGGCGGTTTTTAGCATGGAGAGATAGTTGGCCATCTGATCTTTCCGAGCCGCAACAACGCTGGCCCTGTATTTGTTCCCCTCATCCCCATCAACAAAGGTGAGTGACGGGTAGTCTATTATGGCTTCTTCCAAGGGAAAGGTAAGATACTGTCTCGAGTTTCGCATGATGGCAGTTTCTACGGTTTCATCTTTACCGAGCTGAAAGCTAATGGGAAAGCTAAGGATGTATTCGCTGGGAAAGTGAACCACAACTCTCTTACCCTTAAGTTTCTTATCTTTAACCACATCCCTCAGCAGAGGAATCAAAACATCTTTTGCCTCTAGAATTCCGCCCTTCTCACTCTGATATTCTCGATGGACCAGACCCCTGATCACTAGACCCTGCCTGTTTTCTTTAAACTGGGCAGCGTAAATATTGTTTTTGCCTATATCAATACCTATGGGGTATTTGCTGTTTAAGTTAAGCATAGTGTTCTCTGGAAATTTTAATGACTACAGACCTAAGCTATTCCACTCGCCAACTCCAGTCTGCAAGGCTCATGCCACAGCCCGGATATTGCATGAATCGCTTGCTGCGACTTTGGAGTGAGCAATCCTCAGTTCGACTGCCGGTAGATTTGGGACAGCCTCTCAATGGAAGAGGGTTCATAAACAGAAATGTCTGATGGATAATAGAGGGCAGCGTCGGTGGCCGGTTGATCATTGCCGTTGTAGCCGCAGAAAGTAGTGCCAGCAATAGTGGTTATAATAGCTGTGGTGCCATCCACCATTCTGACTCGACAGTTATCAGTGTCGACAATAAACATATTTCCCGAGCTATCTACCCATACGCCTTCCGGATAATCCAGTTGAGCTTGGGTGGCCAGTCCACCGTCGCCTGAAAAACCCGGGGTACCATTTCCGGCAACGGTGTTTATGATCTTGGTTGTGGCATCCACCTTTCTGACCACATCGTTCTTGGTGTCCGTAACGTAGATGTTTCCGGAAGCATCCACATACACGCCAGTGGGTGTATTCAAAAGAGCCTCGGTTGCCAGGCCACCATCGCCTGAAAAGCCAGCATTCGTACCCTGGCCCACCACGGTGTCTATGATCCCTGTGGTGGCATCCACTTTTCGAATGCAGTGACTGTGAGAGTCGGCAATGTAGAGGTTGCCTTCTTTGTCCACTGCCACATCATAAGATTTCATGATGCTGGCATCTATGGCCAACCCTCCATCTCCTTTAAATTTGGCGTCGAACCGTCGCCAACTACAGTGGTTATTATCTGGGTTTGAGCATCCACTTTTCTGATACGGTAGTTGTAGGTATCCACAATGTAGATATTCCCTGCCGAATCCACGTAAACACTGAAGGGATACCTGAGCCTGGCGCTGGTTGCAGGTCCGCCGTCTCCGGAAAATCCTTTGGAACCGGTACCGGCAACGGTAGTGATGATTCCGGTTTTGGCATTTACCTTTCTGATCCGATGATTGTAAGTATCGGCAATGTAGAGATTTCCAGAAGCATCCAGGTGCACGCCAAAAGGGTAATTAAGTCTAGCCCAGGTAGCCAGTATGTTATCCCCGTTGTAGCCCGACCAAATGGTGCCGGCGGCTGAGGTGAGAAAGCCCTCTTTGAGGTCCACCTTTCTAATCCGATAATTAGAAGGATCGGAAATGTAGAGGTAGGCAGGGGCAGGAGACTCGTAGGCGCAGACACCCTGAGGTTTTTTGAGTGAGGCATCGATGGCCAGCCCGTAGTCACCCGAGTAACCCTCGCTGCCATTGCCTGCGGCAGTGGTAATATCTTTCGTGGTAACGCTTACTTTTCTTATGCGGCTGTTTTCGGTATCAGCAATGAGTAGATTCCCTATTTCATCCAGCCAAACGGTTTTTGGTTTTTTGAGTGAAGCAAGAATGGCCTGGTCACCATCTCCCGAATAATCTCCTGAGCCATTGCCTGCGACCGTGGTAATTGTCATGGTACCAGCATCGTCATAGACCATTCTGATGCGGTGGTTTTCGGTGTCAGCAATATAGATGTTTCCCAAACTATCGACAACAACCCCGGATGGTTTGTCCAGTTTGGCTGAGGTTGCCGGCCCGTCGTCTCCCAAATAACCATGGTCGCCGTCGCCAGCTACGGTAGTGATTATATTGGTTCCACCATCCACTTTTCTGATGACATGATTTTCCGTGTCGGCAATATAGATGTTATTAGAACTATCGACAAAAACCCCCAGAGGTTTCTTGAGCGAAGCCAGGGTAGCCTGGAAGGTATCTCCCGAATAACCTCCTGACCCGTTGCCAGCGACGGTAGTAATTATCCCGGTTTCACCATCCACTTTTCTGATGACATGATTTTCCGTGTCGGCAATATAGATGTTCTCCAATGCGTCAACAAAAACCGCGCTCGGTTTGTCGAGTTGGGCCTGAGTGGCCGGTCCATTATCTCCCGAATAGCCTATGACTGCCGTTGCCTGCCACCGTAGTTATTTCCCTGGTTGTGGCATCCACTTTTCTGATGACGTGATTTTCCGTGTCGGCAATATAGATGTTTTCGGAACTATCGACAAAAACTCCCTGCGGTTTGTCGAGTCTGGCTTCCACTGCTGGCCCATTGTCACCCGTATAGCCGCTGTTGCCGGTGCCCGCGATGGTATCGATTATCCCGGTTGTTGTATCCACTCTTCTGATGACATGATTTTCCGTGTCAGCAATAAGGTAGAAAATTCTGGTCTGAGCAATCAGCTGAAAAGAAGTTGAGAATTGTTTGATCCCCCCCCCGGGGACTTTAACCGTAACCGTGACCACATCTTTAAAGCCGGTGATGGAGGCGTCAACCACTGTGCGAGTGTAGCTAATGCCCTCGAATACGTAATCCTCACCTGAACTGCTTGTTCGCCAAGCAGGATTGCGGCTCAGATTCCAGGCAGCCTCTTCAAGGGCTGCTATCTGGCCCAGGTGGACCTGGCTGTTCCGGGTTTGGTTGGCCGTCACCCTGGCCTGCATGGAGGCTCGCCTGTTCATGCCCGCTGCCATTGCAGCCATGACAAGCATCATCAGGACGACTACAATGAGCACGTAGCCTCGGTCGTTCTTATGTCTTCTAATAAGTTCCAGCATGTCTCAAAATTCAATAGCTTTCTGGTTACAACCAAATCCCAATCAGCAATGAAAGAATCCAGTAGCTCTATGCTTCCCAAATCCGCAATCCGCAATCTAAAATCTCCAATCATCAATTCACATAAAACCCTCTAACCCTGGTCTTCAGGCTCACCTCGTGCTCGCCGGCACTTAGGGTTAGCAGAATTTCGACCAAGTTCGGGGCCAACAGGGTGCATTGGAAAGCGGTTACATGCTCACAGAGCAACTTTTTCTCCTTGGGATCATAAAGGTCCGAGGTTCCATAGTTTGGCATCTCTTCCATGAGTTTCCAGTTGTTGCCATCGCTTTTGTCCAGATCGAAGGAGATTGGGTCTGGAGGATCTTCTGGGGTCCCCTCGTTGACCTGGCCGTTGTGATCGTTGTCAGCATCAAGATAGCCGTCACCCTCAAACAGATAACTATGGAGGTCGTTGTCGTAGGTGTCGATCAAGCGCTCGCTCACAACAAGCTTGTCCACGGAAGGCACGTCAATCTGGTCTGTTTCCTGAACAAACATCACCATGCGTTCCATGGCATAACGGGCCTGGGCCAGGAGTTCGGTTTTCTCAGTTGTCTGGCGATGGGCAGAGAGGGCGGTCCCCATGACTTGCTGGAGACCAATCATGATCATAGCGAGAATGGCAATGCTAATGAGGAGCTCGAGGAGGGTAAAACCTGAAGAGTCATGAATCCCTCGGGGCCTCTGCAAGCTATTAAATCGAGGAGGTTTTTCCCTGGTTTTCAATTCTTTACTCGCTGCCAACCCATCATGCCAACCTTCCATCATTCCAATATTCCCAATTTGGGATCCCTTAGGTGGGCTGAGGCGAGCGGAGCTAGCTCGAGAAAATTCGAGCAGGGAACGAAGTTCTAGTATTGGGATTTGAGAGTGGCGAAATGAAGATGCTCTAAGGTGACACTCAGCTGCAGCAGCCCGTCCAGGCCCCCGCTTGCATCAGTAATAGCCACAGTGGGGGTATAGTTTATTCCCTTAAAACTAAAAGTCTCCTTATCTGCCTCGGCGGCCGAGCCAAAAAGGGCCGCCAGGTTTACGGGGTCGCCCTGGTTGTTGTTTAGAGTGTCGAAATCGAAGGCCATGACCCGATTGAGGGTGCCCCTGGCTTGATTAGCGAAAACCGCTGTCTCTTCATCTGCGCTGGCTGTTAAGACGGCAGGGGCAAAGGCACGGACCATGGGCACAATGGCAATGGCAAGAATCAGCACCACCAGCATGATTTCGAGAAAAGTGAAGCCCCTGCAATTCATTGGTATGAAAGCTCTGGTTGAAATGGAATTTCTCATAAATCTAATCGACCCTGATTTTGCCGGTAGTTCCATCCACGGTGATGGTTTTGCTGTCTCCTCCAAAACTCAGGACAAAAAAGGAGTCGTCAGATGAGGAGTGACCATCCGGGTAAAATGAGATGACCCCACCAGTATCAGTAGGCGCTGCATCTATGCTTACCCCCTCATATGTGTGGATTGTGTCAAGGTCTACGATGTACCAGTTCTTATCGAGAGGATTAATTACCACACCATAACCGTCTACGGGTGGTGTCTCGTCGTGATGAGGGTTGCTATCATCTCTGTGCTGGTAATCAAATACCCTGAACCAGTTCCCGTCCACATCCGCCTTAAGGCCAAAAGGCCGCTGATGAGTCACAGCCAGGCTCTGGGCATATTGCAGCCCGCAGACCATCTCCCGGGCGGCCTCGTTCAGCCTAGCCCCGGTCATCATTGAATACAGCTGGGGTGCCAAAATCACCCCCATGATCCCGAGGATCATAAGGACAATAAGCAAATCGAGGAGGCTGAAGCCCCTATTCCTCTGCCTGGCAAACACCGTTCTATCCCAGACAACAAGCAACTACATGGCCGCGTGGGCATCACTGTCGTTGGCGAAGAAGAGCCCAAGGGGTGCGTAGTATCGCCAGCCGGCAGTGCTTCCACCGTCCCTCACCCTTGCAGCAGTGATGTCGTTTTGATCGAACACACATACCACGTCGACCGCATCAGCTGGAGCGCTGACGTAGGGATTCTGGGGCAGCGCGCCCAGCTTCAGATAGGGACCGAATTTAAAGGTGGCATCTTGGGTCGCCTGGATCCTGCCGTTGATGTCAGTAAACTGGGTAAGTTGCGCCAGTAATGCGACACGGGCTGCAGCATTGTCGGCCACAAGGGTTGTTCCATCAGCCTCCGAATAAATACCCGGGTACCTGTTTCCGTGCTGAGCCGCATACACTTCGATTGCACTTCTTACCGTGGTCAGATTGCTTTGCAGGGTGTTCAGCCTGGCGTCTTCGGTGGAGACGGTAATCTGTGGCACAATGATCATGGCCAGGATTCCCAAAATAATCACCACCACAAGCATCTCAATTAAGGTAAATCCCGACTGGTCCTTAAGCTTTTGAGTCCTAAACTCCCTAATCATCACTACACCTCCTCTAGTAAACGTCCTTCAACATTAAGATAAATCGTTGAAGTTTTGCATTATGCAATCTGCATGCCTAATGTATGGCATGTGCTAATCTAAAGAGCGGCAAAATTACTGAGCCTACTATGAGACCCACTACTCCTCCCAAAAGAATCAGGGCAAGGGGTTCGATCAAGGAGGCAATGTTCTTTAGCTCCCGATCTACCTCAATGTCGTAATACTCAGCGAGCCGGAGCATCACTTTAGGCAGATTTCCAACTTCCTCTCCCGTGGCCACCATTTGCTTGACCGAGTCCAGGACATAGGGATAAGTGGTGAAGGGCTGGGCGAACCTTCCTCCCTTCTCCACGTGATCCGTAATTTTATCTATGAAAAGCTTAAAATACCGGTTCTTGATGGTGGAGCGCGTTACTTCCAAAGCCTCCAGCAAAGGCACCTGACTCTGCATCAAATGTCCCAAGGTTCTAAGAAGTTGGCAGGTATAAATCTTGTTATATAGTCTTGACAAAATAGGTCCGCTCACACAGACTCGGTCTATTACTGTCTGACCAACCTCACTCTCCTTCCAGAGCTTGACCCCAATGACGAGTCCTATGGTAATTATGATGTAAGCCCACCAATAGCCTCGCAGAGAAACGCTGAGGACCATCAAAAATCGGGTGCTCAGTGGCAGGATCTTTTCTTTGCCGGCGAAAAAGGTGGAGAACTTGGGCAGCACACCCACCAGGACGAAAACCACCACCAAGAACCCGACGAGACAAAGAACAGCGGGATAAGTCAAGGTGGATCTTAACTGGGCGATGAGGGCCAGACGCTTTTCCTGCATTTCCGCCAGCCTTTCAAGAATCTCCTTTAGAAAACCGCCAGTCTCTCCAGCTCTGATCATGCTGGTATAAACATAATTGAACACCCGGGGATGGCGCCGCATGGCATCGGAGAGCTGCTGCCCCTCCTCTATGTCCCTGTGTAAGACGCGAATCACTTCCTTGAATGCCGGGTTTTTGGTCTGCTTCTCCAGGGCTGCAAGCGCATTGGTAAGGGGTGTGCCTACCTCGAGCATTAGGGCAAGCTGGGAGGTGAAGAAAATAACCTCTTTGGGTTTGACAGTAGACCTGCGGAATACATCCAGACTCAGCTTAGGCATACGGCTAGCCAGCGAGGTAGAGCTCTTCGCAGCCTGAGGAGAGGCCCCTTGTTCATATTGTTCATAACTTATGGCCATGAAAGTCCGCGCCTTCCCTTCTAAGTCTCAACTGATGTTACTCTTTGGACCTCTTCTATGGTGGTGACCCGCTCCAACACCTTTTCGTAGCCCATTGATTTCAAAGTTCCGTGACCATTTTTCCGCAGGTATTCATGCAAAACATCGATAGTCGGGTTCGTCAGGATAAGGGATTGCAGCCCCTCGTCCATTTCAAAGAGCTCATAAAGTCCGGTGCGGCCTTTGAACCCGGAGTCATAGCAGTTGGAGCATCCCTTGCCCCTCGACAACTTGACCTGTTTGCCTCCATTGCAACCCAGTGCCTGCAGCACTTCTTTGGGGGGGTAGTAATCCGCTTTACATTCGGGACATATGGTTCTGACCAAACGTTGTGCCAGGGAAGCCAGCAGCGAAGAAGATATGAGATAGGGCTCGATCCCCATCTCCAGCAACCGTGTGATTGCACTGGGACTGTCGTTGGTGTGCAGAGTCGACAGAACCAGGTGTCCGGTGAGCGAGGCTTGAATGGCGATTTCGGCAGTCTCCCGATCTCTAATCTCGCCCACCATGATGATGTCAGGGTCCTGTCTCAGGGCGTGCTTAAGGAAGCGGGAAAAGGTCAGGCCGATGTACTCCCTCACCTGATTCTGATTTATTCGATCCAGTTGATACTCCACAGGGTCTTCAATGGTGACCAGGTTCTTCTCTGGTGCGTTGAGCAAGGTCATAGCCGAGTACAGAGTGGTGGTTTTGCCACTCCCTGTGGGGCCGCAGACCAGGAGGAGGCCGTGGGGTCTCCGTAAGAGAGATTTGAAGCGATCGAGTATCACTGGGGCGAAGCCCAGTGTGTTCAGGTCCAGCATGGCCGTGCTTTTGTCTAGGATCCGCAAGACCACTTTTTCACCGTGGATCCCCGGCATGGATGAAAACCTCAGGTCTACCTTGCGCCCCTCCACATGAACCTGTATACGGCCGTCCTGGGGTATCCGTCGCTCCGCGATATCTAGATTGGCCATAACCTTCAACCTCGAGACCACGGCCGCATGCATCTCAATTTTAGAGGACATGAGCTCATAGAGCACACCGTCTATGCGGAGTCGAACTCTAAATCTGCCCGGTTCCGGCTCTATATGGATGTCACTTGCTCCATCTCGTATGGCTCTCAACAAGACCATATTGGTCCAGTTGACCACCGGGCTCCCTTCAGCCATCTCGGCAATTTCACTGATCTCTCTTTCAAAGGAGGATTTAACCAGCTCGATATCAGACTCGTCAATATTGGCCATAACCTCATCCATGCTTACCTCTTTTTGGTAGCATTCATGGATGGCATCTATGATATCGTCCGCCCGGCAGAGTACCGGTTGAACCTCTAGGCCTGTGATCTTGGAGACCTCGTCGAAGACAAAAAAAGCATGGGGATCAGATGTGGCCAGGGTCAAAAGGTTGTTGATCTTGAACATGGGGATGACCTGGAAATGCAAGGCTTTCTCTTTGGGCAAGACATGGACAATCCTGGGATCTACCAAGCCCTTGCGCAGCCAGATGTGGGGGATACCCAACTGCTCCCCTATGATAGTGGTCAGTTCCTCTCTGCTGAGGATATCCTCCTCCAGCAAGAGTTGCCCAAGAGGCTTGGAGGTTCCCTTCTGGGTACGGAGAAATTCGGCCAGCTGTTCGGCTGTGATCAGACCTTTGCCGACCAGAATTTCACCGATTTTTTTTCTTCTGGGGACAAGACTGCGTTTCATCGCTCACTTTTAATGGCTTCGTGAATGTCCTCGTAAACGTGTAAATGGATCAGCCGAGTAGCAAAAAATATGTCACGGCAGACTTCGTTCAAGCCGATTATCATTAAGCGGTTTCCTTGATTTCTCAGCTCTTCATGCATCCGCACCAAGAGTTCAAGAGCCTCGCTATCCATGTAGGCTATGGCCTTGCAGTCCAGGATGATATCGCTCCTTTGTTGATTGATACACTCATCAAAGGTGGCCTGAAGTTCTTCGCGATTCTCATAGGTAAGTGACTTTTTGGGCGCAAGAACCGTCCTGCTACCTACTCGGGCTATAGATATTGCCGATGATGATTGCATGGTAGAGACTTCACTCGTCAGGGCTGCATTTTTGCTTAAGGTCTTTTCTAAATACCTCTTTGAATACCTCCACCAACTCGGGGTCCAGTTGGCTTCCCGCCACCCTTTCCATTTCCTCGAGGGCTTCAGCCGGAGATTTGCCAGGGCGATATGCTCGGTTCGAGGTCATGGCATCGAAAGTGTCGGCAACGGCAATTATTCGGGCCTCCAGCGGGATCTTTTTCCCTTTCAGTCCGCCGGGATAGCCTTTGCCATCGTAGCGCTCATGGTGGTGCAACATGCCCGGTAGAGAACTGGCCAGCTGCTCGAGGGGCTCAAGGATTGTGTGTCCTTTGGTGGGGTGGTTCTTGATAATCTGATACTCTTCGTCCTCCAAACGCCAGGGCTTGTTCAAAATGGACTCGGGAATGCCGATTTTTCCACTGTCGTGCAGAATGGATGCCCACTGGAGCACCTTTTTCCGCTCTTCGTTGAGACCCATTCGATCTGCCATGAGGAGTGAATATCGGCAAACCCGTTCGGAATGACCTCGGGTGTAATCATCCTTGGCCTCAATGGCGTAGACCAGTGATTTGACCATGTTGATGACAAAACGTTCCAGGTCACGATAAAGATCTGAATTGGTAATGACCACGGCAATTTGCTCGGCCATAGAATTGAGAAGCCTTAATTCACTTCGTCGAAAGATTTCAGCCAAATTGAACGATACAAGCCCCATCCATCCGTAAAAGTTGTCGTTGTGTCTCATCTTCACCGCAAGAAAACGATAGGACTCCGGGGCGTGTTTTTCATATCCCGGGGTTGTTCTCGAGTCATTGACGATAAAGTAGTTCTCTTCCAGAGAGGGTGAATTCTGTGGGATTGAATCTATTAAAGTGTCAATAAAGACATTCTGATCGGAGATCATCTTGGAGGCTGCTGGGGTGCTCAGGAGAGAATTGTACTCCGGCCTCTCCGGGAGCCTGGCGAAGGCAATGTCTGTTCGCATGGTATCCATGAGGTCCGCAACGAGGTCTTTTAGCATCGCACCCGAGAAGGTTATTGTTCTTACCCGGCCGGCAATTCTGGCATAGAAGCAGAGCTGTTCGAAGTTATCGGTCAACTCTTCGGCCATCTCTTCCATTTCTTGTTGGGTGGCGAGCTTGTCTTCTAAAAGCGTCACCACCTGACTCAGGAACTTCTCCATCTCGGCGGCAGCAGATGAATTGGGCTGCTGCTAATGTTTGAAATTGTGAGTGCTCGTGAGAGTTTGAGTCGAAGGCAACTAGAGACCCCACCACCAGATCACCATCTCTAATAGGAACGCCAAAAAGCCCTTCCCCACCATTGGACTGAACATGATGGAATTTAGCCTGATTTATGATCGCCTCGGAAAAATCCTCTAGCTCCTGCAGAGGAGGCGTCATGTGCTGGTTGGAGCCGGCAGAGAATACCAACCCCTCATGGATGTCCCATATCTGGAAATTCAGTTTGCTGATTTTGGCAAGGCTAGCCAGGAATTCTTTTGCCGGGCCCATCTTTATCATCCTTGGTCGTACAAATACTGGTCAACAAATTTCAAAATGGTCGACAAACTAAAGGGTTTCTCCACAAACACGGTGTCCTGCAGCTGGTTAATCCAATCTTCCTCGCTGGGAGAAATCCGGCACGTCATTACGATAGTTAGAAAAGGTCTTTCCTTTTTAAGTTCATTTACCCTTTCGCACAGTGCTTTGCCGTCAAGCTTGGGCATCATGATATCGGTGATAACCACATCTGGCTCCTGGGCTTTGATCAACTCGAGCCCCTCCTCACCATTTGTGGCGGTAATAACTCGGTATCCTTGGTTTTTGAATTTGAGCTCGATCACTCGCCTGATATGGGCCTCATCATCGATGACCAGAACGGACTTATTGTTTTCCAAGGTAGTATTCCTCCTTGGGCAGCCTGATAACGAAATGACTTCCCTCGTCGATCTTGCTGCTGACTTCAACCTCCCCACCGTGCAACCGGATAATCTCGGAAGTTAATGCAAGGCCCAGGCCACTTCCGGTCTGTTCAGTGACACGAGTGTCTGTTGAGCGGTAGAACTTGTCGAAGATATGGGCGAGATCTTCCTTGGAGATACCGTAGCCATTGTCGATTACTTCAAAAACAACAACGTCATCCTGCTCGGTAAGGGTGAATTTGATTCGGCCCTTTTCAGGGGTATACTTAACTGCATTACCCAGGATGTTGATGATGCCAACCTTAAGTAACTCCTTGTCCCCGAATAAAGATGGGAAGTTATCCGGCAGGTTTCTCTCTATAGTGATGTTCTTCCTTTGAGCGGCTCCTTCCACTGCCGTGATGCAATCGTCAAAAAGCCAGTCGCTTTTAACCAACCCTTTGTTTAGGGTCAAACTTCCCATTTCAATTTTCGAGATATTCAGAAGGTTCTTTACCAGACGCGTCAATCTTCTCGTTTCGTCGCTAATGGTATTATAGAATTCCTTCTGCATTTCCATATTGTCAATCTCGTCCTCCATTAACATTTCATTGTATGAGTTAATAGTCGTCAATGGTGTTAACAGCTCGTGAGTAATATGCGTGATAAACTCGTGCTTTGCTTTTTCAGATGATTTTTCAGTGGTTATATTCTTAAAAGAAATTACCTTTCCAATAACACCTTCTTCTTTACCTGTAAGATAACCAAGGGAAACCTGAAAGAACTCTCCTGAGGCCAGCTCGGGAAAGGTAGCTTCTATGTAACTGCTAGTCTTACTATGTTTGAATTCTTCTTGTTGGAAAATGAAAGCAGTAATTTGATCATGACCCAATATCTCAGCTAAGGGATGGTCCACGACATCACTGCGGCTCTTTTCGAGAAGGTTTAACATGTACGAATTAATATGACTTATGTTGTCTTGAATATCAGTTACAATTATGCCGTAGTTTATGGAATCGAGAATGCTGAAGACGTTATTCTTTTCAAAGGAGATTATTCCACATTTGGTTGTCAGATCGGTATTTTCCGTCTGGATTCTTTGATATTTATCCCTTAGTTTAACTACCGATTGCTCTAGATCCCTTATGATCTCGCCAACTCCACCATTCTTCACTTCAATGGAAGATGGTGGGGTTGAATCCAGGTAGATGCTTCTGAAGTTTTGATTTACTTCTTGAAGTGGGCGAAGTGCCAGGGTAACGCCGTAGTAGACCAGGACGCCCATAGCAAAGGTAAAAAAGGCCATCATGGCCATAAGCCTCACCCGGGCTGGAGAGAATATGGTGATGGGAGGAAGGTCGAACCCCATTCTTACAGTTCCGCTTTTTTCCCCGTCTTGATAAATCGGTTTAGCGAATTCATTGATGAGATTGTCAGTTCCGTTCATCTTGAAGGTTTGGTGAACTAGCCCGTTCACATACAAAGATCTTTGCTTGACGTCAGCCGGTATTTTGTCGACCACCTCACGGTGGGCCAAGGAGAGGAGTGGTGCGCCGGTCTGGTCATGGACAATGCAATAAACCAGACCTTCCGAGGTGACGTACTCGGCGAGAGTCTTGACGATAAAGTCACGCTTGCCCGTATTGAAATCCTCCATTGGATGCAGAGCCATGAGACTGACAAGATAGTTTCCCTTGTGCCTGAGGTCTCTCGTTCTCTTATTCTCTTCGTGTTGGATTAGACTTTGGGCAAAGATAGCTATGCCGACAATGAACATAACGATTGTTGCAATACCGAACCGCGAAATTTTCATGGGACTTTCCTTTTTAATCGGTGACCGCTGTGGTCTCTCGATTAATCTGTTGATTCGGGTAGATGGGAGAACATGTTTATTTTATGTAGGTTAATGCAAAATTTGTGCTCAACTGCTAGATGAAAATAAAAATCTATATCCGGGTGAAGGCTTTAAAATTATTAGAATAAAAGCTGCGTACCAAGATCCATCCAATCCAATAAATGTATACAAAAAGTGCCCTCTCCTCCTTGGGAGGAGAGGGCTTCGGCGTACCTTGTGCCGAAAGGTTGGGGTGAGGGGGGGGATGAACAGCCCTATTTCTGGGCTTTATAATCTGCGGCGTACCGCAGAAATTTTAGTAATCTTTACGATGTTGGAACTTCCGTCATGGGTTCGTCAGTGGCCTCAGTAGTAAGCTCCTCAGCCGGGGCTACCTCGCCGGTCTCGTCGACGGTGGTTTCCTCAGGTATTGAGGGAGCACCCATCACAATGGGTTCGTCAGTGGCCTCAGTGGTAAGCTCCTCAGCCGGAGCTACCTCGCCGGTCTCGTCGACGGTGGTTTCTTCAGGTATTGAGGGGGCACCCATCATAGTGGCTTCCTCAATGGCCTCAGCAGTAGGTTCCTCAGCAGGAGCTACCTCGCCGGTCTCTTTGAAGGCGGTTTCCTCTACTCCTTGCACCTCTTGGCCGCTACCTTCGTCAACCGGTTCAGGCGCAATAGTAGCGGGGGCGACACTAACCGGCTCAGAACCGGTGAGAGTAGGAACTATACCGGTAGTCTCACCTGGGGTGGTGTCCTCAGAGCCTAAAAATCCCTCATCTGATAACTCATCACTCTGGACCGCTACTGTCTTCGCCTCAGTCAATGTTGTTGTGGTTTCCTCCTCTGCATCATCGCCTGGCCACACCACATCTAGAGTTTGCCAGGCTTCACTGTCTGGTCGATCTGATTCCAGGGTTAAGCAATAGTCAGTCTGGTAGAACCGAAGGAGTGGTCGAATTACCATGACGTAATAGTAACCGTCCTCCGGCAGATCTGCCGACATATCAAAGGGGATCTGGTCTTTCTTTCTTGCCCTAAAATCAACATTTGGGATCGCATCCCGAATACCCAGGAACACCCTCCCTTTGCCTCTGCGGTTCAGCCAGGAATAAAAAAGTGTGTTTACCGAGGATTCCTCTCCGGCCATCACAGTTTCTTCCCCTTCTGGTGCCAGTCTCAAGGTGATCTTTTCACCTGCTTTGCCCTGAAACTTGAACAGGCCGATGGCACGATGTAGGGGGTTGTTTTTGAGTTTAAGTTTGGAGAGTTTAGGAACGTTAGTTTCGGAACTGGCAGTAGTTGCACTGGTAATGCTCGAAGAACAGAGGGTTTTTACGGGCTCTTCATTCGGGGGAGCCTCCCCAACCACAAAGGTCAGGCCGTTTACCGCGGCTATGGGCTCACCGATGGTCAGAGCTTGGCCGTTCACATGATCTATCTTAAGAACATTTCCTGAACTATCAACACCGTACAAAACGTTCTCATGACTAAAGTCAAGAGCCACTACTGTAACCTGGCCGTTCGCCCCCACGGTTTGGATCGCACCCACAGTTTCGATCGAGAACTCTGGTTCTAAGCGGATCCTGATAAGATCACTTGCGCTGGAAACGGAGGCAACACCATATAGTACCTTTTCAGATGAATGATATGCTAGACTTGTTACGTGCCAAGTCAATGAAGCAATAGTCTCTAAGCCTAATAACCCATCGGGAGTTTGACTGATAGTAACCAGGCTATACTTTTCCACAGCCTGCAGAGCATCAATGTCGTCGGTGTGAAAAAGAACTCCATACAGGGTATCTCCTGCTGATTCGAGTGCGACAAAGCCGCCCTCGACATAATTAAACTCGGCAACTTTGGTGCCATCATTTGGGTTAATGGTAACAATGCTACCGGGGTAACCTGTATCGTTGGCAGCGAAGAGCACCTTGCTAATAGGATCGAAGTCTATGTCGGCTATCGGGCCGATCTCTAGGGGGAAACGAAGAGAGCTTTGCCCATTATCAGGGTCGATACTTATGAGCGACCCACTTTCGGAACCAGTGGTACCCAACAGATCACCAACTTTAACGTCCGCGATGGGGCCAGGCGGGTTGGACGGATCTGAACATTGGAGAAAGAGCATGTAGGAACCGGTATTACCACCTTTATCAACAGCTACTTCACCTTCATTTTTTGAGGAGGCACTGATAGCAAGGTAGTAGGTGCCATCCACAATAACTTTGATCTCAAGATATGGGTCGACAACAGTGATCTCTCCTGGCGCTTTGTCGTCATCGCTGGCACCGATTGGCTTTCCAGCGCCATCGAAGACTTCCAACAAAGAGTCAAGGGAAGAAAGATCCTCCGCATCAACATCGATGGTCAGCACCTGGCCCGCCACAAGATCGATGGAGTAATAATCAACTTGATCAGCTGAAGTAATTTCGCCATTCCAGCTCGTTGGAGGATCAGAGCAGGTGACGGGGGTCGCAGTGGTAAAATCTGAATCAGTAGGTACGACCGCATGAACTACCGGCACAGTGCCAAATATTAAAATGATAACTGCAAGTAAGATTAGTCTGAACGTGGGTTTCATTGCACATCCCCCTGGTCTGGGATCTACCCCAAATGAAGGTTAGTTTTGCGTACGATCCCTTCTCGCAAAAGTAGTGCCAAAAGACTCATGTGTAAAAATAGATGTAAAATCAATTAGTTAATGGTGTGGTAACAATTTGACCTGGTCTGGCCAAATTGCCAGATTTTGCCAATTGACCAATTGTTGTTTGGCTAAAAGGCCAATTCCAGGGTTGAAGAAAAGGAATGGGGCAGGGATTGTACCCTTCAATAGCAAGGGTTAATGGCTTTGAGTCCATTGAGATATGTAGTTAATATGACGACGCTTTTAATATGGGATACGATTTTAACCAGAGGAAATTAGGCTTCCATTTGGTGAATAGACAGGATAGCCGGAGTATAAGGAAGGGGATCAGTTCAGGGTTCCCAACTGAGAGGTAAAATGGATTGTAATGTGAAAGTTTTTTCCTCTTTTTATTTTATCAACACGACTTATCCATATAATCCATGCTGCCAAATACGGCTAACCGCTGCAAATCGGAGAAAAGATGAACCATGTTTCCCTTGATCAGTTGGGCTGCTTTGGTGGTTTTTAAAGAGAAATAAGGAGGCTAAGGTTGATACTTTGGTGGGCTGAGCAATAAAGTTCGCTTATGTGTGAAAATTTTTTCCACTTTATCTGCCGCACCCGGGTCAGATTGACACTCCCCCAGGGCCGTGATAGATAGGTGACCATGTGGAAGCAGAAGCGGCAAAACCTCTATTTCAAGGAAAAACAAAGGTTTCGCAGGCGACTGTTTATTGTGCTCACCCTTGTGCTGGTTTCTCTGGGAGTATTTGTCTTAACTATAGGGGCACGAAAAAAACCTTCCCCGACAAATTCAACATCTGTTATTTATCCGGGCAGATTCACTGAGAAGAAGAATTTTCGCCAGTCCGTCCGTAGCGTGACACATTCAATCGAAAGGGGAGACAGTCTTTACCAAGTACTGGTTGGCCATGGAGTTGAGTTTGGGGAGGTGGGCGAGTTGCTAACGGCCTGCAATTCTTTAGCTGAACTACAAAGGCTAAGACCCGGTGAACTTCTTGACCTTTTTTTCAGTGGTGACTCCCAGCAGTTGACTAAGGTTCGTTACCAAGACAATGATGGCAATGTTTTGACCCTTGCCCATGGGGGCCATGGCTGGATAACCAGTCGATACACTGAACTGCTGGTCGTTACGCCAGCTCTGGCGCGAGGCACTATCAAAGACAGCCTTTATCAGAGTGCAATGGATGAAAAGATTGATTTTGAGCTGGCTCTGGAACTTGCCGATATTTTCGCCTGGGATATTGATTTTTTTGTGGACCTTCGGCCTGGTGACAACTATACATTTTTGTATGAGCAAAAATATAAAGAGGGCAAGTTGGTTGGAAACGGGCGAATTACCGCGGCACACTTCCATAACGACTCTACCCGCCACCTGGCTTATTATTATAAGGTCCCCGGTAGGGCTGCTGATTACTATGACCATGAGGGAAAATCGCTGCGCAAGCAGTTCCTCAAGTCTCCTCTCCGATATTCCCGCATCAGTTCAGGTTATTCGAAGCGGAGGCTACATCCCATATTGAAAATCTATCGTCCCCACCCTGGGATTGATTACGCAGCACCCAGTGGAACACCTGTAGCAACCGTGGGGGACGGTCGGGTGATCTTAAAAGGATGGAAAAACGGCTACGGGCGCTGTATCACTATTCGGCACAATAACCGCTACACTACCACTTACGGGCATCTATCTCGCTATGCTGCAAAGCTCAAAGTGGGCTCACACGTGGAGCAGGGTGAGGTCATCGGCTACGTGGGGGCGAGCGGCCTTGCCAATGGTTCTCATCTGGACTTCAGGATGAAAAAGAATGGCAGCTTTGTTAACCCCCTGAAAATGCGCTTTCCTGCTGCCCAGCCGGTTCCTGAGAGCCACATGGAGGACTTTAAAAAACGGGTCGCTTACTTGGAAGAAACGCTTGACCATTTAATTGTGGAGACCGAAAGGCAGAGTGCATCTCCTACGGCTTTGGCAGTTTCTGAGAGTCTGTGACAGCTGTGGTTATAGCCACGCAGAATAAAGTAAGGAGAAACCATTGCACCGACTTATAATCTCCATTTTGGGGTTGGCCTTGAGTATCTCTGTCGTGGGACTCGAGCTTGCCCATGGCTATCTGCTGCCACCGCAACAAATCCTGGAGTTTGTCACCGAAAAAACTGGAAAAATATACAATTTTCGTTTTGAGGTAGTGGTGGAAAGCCCTGATCCCGACCTGCCAGATACAATGATTAGGAAAGAAATGGTTTATTATGCAGCCCGCCCTGATTTCCTCCGGCTAGAAATTGTCGGCCAGGCCGAAGACTCCACCGTTTTGGTTGGATCGGGCAGGAGGCTAGCTCTTATGGATGGCCATCTCTTGGCAGAACGAGCCCGCCATGAGGATATCTTCCCTGCTCTGCTTTATGCTGACTCTCCCCAGACCCTTGAAATGCTCCTTGCGGCAGAACAGGTGGACCTTGGTCAGGTACACCTGGCTCGCCTGGGCAAGCAAATCGCTTACGTAATCGGCGGCCCACCGAGGGGAGTTGGAGCGCCCCAGTTTTGGTGTGACAAGGACAACTTCTGGCCCATAAGGCTAATTGGGCGCAGATCATCTTCTGGTGTAGATGATCTGGTGGACATCCGTTTTCTTTCCTACCAGGAGGTGGCAGGATCAATCTGGCTGCCAACCGTCATCGAGATTTACCGCCAAGACCAGCTTGTTTTTCGTATGACCGTACAGAGAACATCTTTCAATCAAAGGCTCCCCGATTCGCTCTTCGACATGGAGAAATTTGCGGCCGAGCACCCACCACCACCTCCGCCAAAAGAACCCTCCGAGAAACCAGCTGAAGAGCTGGAAGAAATGCGCCGCTATCTTGAGAAGAAGTACGAGTAACCTTTAGCCCGGATATTTCATGAATAACCTGCTGCGACCACAGATATGGCCTTCCTTCCTGGCGTCCTCGGCTGTTGGCCCCTGCGACGTACCGTTCAGGTACGCCTCGGAACCAACACCCTGCGGTTGCCAGGTGGCACGACCATCTTCGCGGTCTCGCGACAGCAATTCATGAAAAATCCGGGCTAGGTTGGGAGCACAAATGAGCGCGTTTTATGTTGAGGTGGCAGTGGTGCTGCCGGTAATCGGTACCTACTACTACCAGGTGCCCCCAGAATTGAGGGAGAAGGTAGCAGTGGGACGGCAGGTGCTGGTGCCCTTCGGCCGGAGGCGGCTTACAGGATACATACTCGGGATCAAGCAGCAGCAGCCGCCGGGTGTGGACGTTGCCATCCGTGATGTTATTCAGGTAAGTACAGAGGAGTGTCATTTTAGCGAACCGCATCTTCCCTTTTACCGGTGGCTGAGCAACTATTATCTGGCCCCTTTGGGAGAGGTAATCCAGTCCGCTTTGCCCAGAGGAACCAGCACCAGCACCCGCCGTACCGCTTCCATTAGTGAGGCCGGCCTTCTTTCCCTCGGAGAGTCGACCCTTGAGGAAGAAGAGACTGCTGTGCTTTCCCTGCTGCGGGAACATCCTGCTATGACCCTGAGACAGATTCGGAGCCGTCTGCCGGAGCATAATGCAGGACGGATTTGCCGCCGCCTTGGGCGCAGGGGCTTAATCCTCTGGGAGGATCAGGTGCAAGAGCCCAGGATCAAACCAAGATACCTGAAAATGGTCAGGGCCTCGCACAATTTGGATTTGGCCAATCTGCAGGAACAAGAACTCAAAGCAAAAGAGTTAGAGATACTCGCCCTATTAAAAGAAGGCCCCCTTCTTCTCAAGGATCTGAAAGGGCAGATAGAAAATGGCTACTACTGGATTCGAAAGATGCTAGATCGAGGGCTGGTCGCTGTGGGAGCGGAAGAGGTCTATCGAGATCCTATGGGTGCAGTTGCAGTTGAATCCAGCCCCCCACAAAACCTCAATGTTGATCAACAGCAGGCGATTCGGACCATCTGCCAGGCTTTGAAAGAGAGGAGCTTTGCCAGTTTTTTGCTCCATGGAGTTACTGGCAGCGGCAAGACCGAAGTATATCTGGTTGCCGCCGCCGAAGCCATGCGCTTGGGTCAGCAAAGCCTGGTGTTGGTGCCTGAGATTGGACTTACAGCCCAGATGGAGGGACTTTTCCGCCAGCGTTTTCAATCCAGGGTGGCCATCCTCCACAGTGGCTTAGGTAGTGGCGAGCGGAGGGATGAGTGGGTAAGAGTTCGCAGAGGCGAAGTCGATGTGGTGGTGGGCGCCCGCTCTGCCCTTTTCGCCCCCCTGGATAGATTGGGTCTTATAGTAGTTGACGAGGAACATGACGGCTCATACAAACAGGAAAGAGGTCTTCGCTACCACGGGCGAGACGCGGCGGTGATGAGAGCGAAAATGGAAGGGGCTGTTGTAGTCATGGGTTCTGCCACACCCGCACTCTCCTCTTATCACAATGCCCTCCAGGGTAAGTTCCATTTGCTCGGCTTACCTCACCGCATTGATCACAGGCCTCTGCCCAAGGTAACCGTCATAGATATGAAACACCAAAGACAGGGAGATCTTATATCTCATCCCCTGCGCCAGGCCCTGGCCGATACACTTTCACAAGGCAAGCAGGCTCTCTTGCTGATCAACCGCCGTGGTTATGCCAATTTTCTCCTCTGTCGTAACTGCGGTCATGTTAGCCACTGCCGCAATTGTGCCGTGAGTCTCACCTGGCACCGGACCGGGGAGGAACTGCGGTGTCACTTGTGCGGCCTGGCCATGGCAGTTCCCCCAGTGTGCCCTCAATGTAATGGTGAAACCCTAAAACCCTTCGGCTTTGGTACCCAGCGGGTGGAGGCGGAGGTAAAATGCCTTTTGCCGGAAGCCCGGGTGAATCGTATGGACCGCGACACCACGCGGAGCAAACAGTCACACAGAAAGCTTCTGAATGATGTCCGCCGTGGTCGTACCGACATTCTGGTTGGCACTCAGATGATAGCCAAGGGCCATGATTTTCCCAATATTACCCTGGTGGGGGTGGTGAGTGCTGACATTGCTCTCCAGTGGCCAGATTTCCGTGCGGCAGAAAATACCTTTCAGGTTTTGACTCAGGTGGCGGGGCGAGCAGGCCGGGGAGAAAGTCCGGGTAGCGTGCTGGTGCAAACTTACAACCCCGGACATTACAGTATCCAATTTGCCAAGAACCACGATTACCTGGGGTTTTTCAACGAGGAGATGAATTTTCGCCAGGAGCTCGGCTATCCTCCTCACCGACGCCTTATTCTCTTTCAACTCGCGGGCAATGTGGAAGAGAGGACCCAGGAGGCTGCGCAGTTGCTTGCGGACAGATGTCAGGAAATATGCCGGAAGCAGTCAGAATTGTCGCCAGAGTTGGAGATACTCGGTCCGGTGCCCGCCCCCCTAGGCAAGGTTAAGGGCAAGTATCGGTGGCAACTCCTGCTCAAGTCGAAAAAGGTGACCCCCCTTCTCGATGTGGGCCGTCAGCTGGTAAATTGGGGCTACGGAGAATTCAAAGGATTCGGGGTGAGTCTGACCGCAGATGTGGACCCGATCTCGCTCATATAGGCTCTCAGCGATCAGCAGACAGCTGTCAGCTGGAGAAATGCCTAAAATGAACTAAAGTGAACTAAAATGCCTAAAGTTGCTTAAAAGAAAATTTCCTGCCTATGGTTTTTTCTGAGAGCTGACAGCTGAATGCTACTTCTCACAGTCCTTTCTTTTCAAACCACCAAAAAAGCACCAGAGCACCGACAATCATAACTGGCACTATTACCCAATGACTTAATCCCAAGAGCTGAGGCAAAGTGATTTCGCCTAAATTTCCCCAAGTGAGAATGGTGGTTTTGAGAGTGGGGTAAACTTCGGCAAAAATAGCAGCCCCGACAAGCATGCCAACAATTCCCCAGAGGGCATCCCACCGGCCCTCACCAAGAGCCCCAGCTGAAGTGCCCGGGCAATAGCCCAAAAGCCCCCAACCGGCTCCGAAGATCAATCCACCAATGATATTTCCGCCCAGATTAGTAGATTTTACCGAAAGTTTGATCAGCCCCATGTCTTTGAGAAGATAAATGCCAACCATGCCAACGAGAACAGTGGAAAGCATGAACTTAACAATAGTCATGTCCATCAATCTCAGGGCTCCGAGTTGCTTGTCATAACGAAGTACACGACCTTTTTGCAAGAAGAAGCCAAAGAAAATACCGGTGACAAGTCCATAGATGAGCACTTTCATGGCTGCTTACCTCCCACCGTAGAGAATCCTGGCGACGACAAGACCACCAGCAAAAAAACATATGAGGGCTATGTATCCACTAATCGCCAGCTGAGCCGAACCGCTCAGTCCGTGGCCGCTAGGTCAACCCCCAGCCAGTCTGGCCCCGAACATGGCCACAGCCGCGCCCAGGAAGGCAACGGTGGCCCTCTTGCTAAGGCTGCTGCCAAAACGGTTTTTCCACATGTCAGGCAGAGCCTGCCAGCGGAAGCTTGCCGAGGTGATCGATGAGATGAGCGATCCCAGAAAAATGCCAAAAACAAACATCCACTGCCAGTCAATCTTGGGTGTTTCGCTTTTAAAGTAAGCAAGTTGCGAAACCCGCTCCGGCGCAAGTAGTCCTTCGATCATTCCGGCGGAGCGGACAAAGGATGTGGAAGCGCCGAAGTACTTACCAGCAATCAAGACTGACAGTACCAAGACTAAGCCGCTCAATGCTCCAGCCAGATAGGGACTCCAGCCATCATCTGCTCTGTGGTTCATTTTTCACCGACCTCCTTTCTGCTTCAACATGGATGGGCACTGCTTATTTTATCAGGCTGAGATTAAATACTATCTTCGCATACATAGAAATGTGAACACTTTAACATGGCAGATTGGCTAGGCACAAGATTTTTCAACCCTTTTAAAGATTATGGTTGGTGGCAGATGGGTGCGGAGCGCAATCCTTTGCTAAGGTAGGGAGAAGGTAAATATTACATGGGAATGTTGGAATGCTTTCTTCTGACTCCTGAATTCTGGCTCCTGGCTCCTTATAGAAACTAGCTAGTGTCCATCCAGTAAAATCCTGGTGGACAATAGCTGGAGATTCCAATTCATAAATGAGCAATTTTGCGGAAGGTCAAGGAAATTAAGGGATTGCGCGGAGACGTACTGAAGTACGTCGCACAAGAAATCTCGCAGATTGACGCAGAGATTCCGCAAAAGGGCCATTTATGGATGGAAGCTAGCTAGATATACATTACCATAATGGTGAGATCTGATTGATTTCCCTCAAAGTCCTTAACAAAACCTCTCAGAGAGGCGATCTCATTGAAACCTAGCTTTCTAAATATAGTACGGGTTTCCACCGAAGTGGGTGCAATCTCTGCGGTGAGCTGCTCCAGACCAAAGTAAGCAGCTATCTCTATCAATTCTTGAATAAGACGAGTGGCTAGACCTTTTTGCCGGTATCCGAGATCATTGGTGATACGGATCTCTCCTTGATGTTTAGTCCAACCAATCTGATTGAAATGTAAGGTGGCATTGGCCACAACCCTTCCCTTATCCAGAGCGAGCATTGGCAAGACCACATCATAGTCCAAATCGTAAATCCAGTTTGCAATCACCTTGGGGTCGGTAACGTCGTCCTTCAAGCCCATTCGATCCTCGGGGGGCATTTTCAAAAAATACTCGTGCAAAGCCTGTTGGTCTTCTTTTCTAAGAGGCCTTAGAGTGAGTTCGGTTCCATCCCTCAAAGTTGCTTTCTTGGGATATTCATAAAGTATCATATGACCTCCTCTTCCAGAAAACTCCCTTTTTCATGGGAATTTTAGACATTTTAGACAATTTAGCTCACTTTAGGCATTTGTGACCCTAAAAGTACCACTCCCTCTCTACTATGCAGGCAATCCCCATGCCGGCTGCCAAACCTACTTTTACATCCCTCCTTTGCATCTCATAAAGAAGGGTTGTCAATATCCTCGCCCCACTGGAGCCCATGGGGTGGCCTAGGGCAATGGCACCTCCATTGACGTTTACTATTTCCGGATCAAGGTTCAATTCTCGCAAAGATACAATGGACTGAGCGGCGAAGGTCTCATTTAATTCTACAAGGTCGATTTGCCTGTCAACCCCTGCCCAGACTTTATGGAGAGCGCTTCTCACCGCGTAGATGGGACCGTAGCCCATTAGCTCAGGTTCGGACCAGTGATAATCATAGCCAATGAGCTTGGCCATGGGCTTAATCCCCATCTTGAAGGCCTTTTCTCCACTCATAATTAGAAGAGCTACAGCCCCATCAGCTACCGCTGAGCTGTTACCTGCGGTTATGGTCCCACCCTTGCCAAATACAGGCTTCAACTGACCCAAGGTCTCAGGGGTGGCTCCGAATCTGGGATTCTCATCTGTATCACAAGTAACCGGGCTTCCTTTTTCTTGGTGGACTTTGACAGGCACGATTTCATCTTTGAAACGCCCGGAAGTTATTGCTGCTTCAGCTTTTTGATGGCTCCTTGCGGCGTATTCGTCCTGTTCCTTCCTACTAATGCCGAACTTCTCTCCAACATCTTCCGAGGTTATACCCTTCCTGCTGTCCCCAAGGGAGCACCAAAGGCCATCTCGGATCATTATATTAATGGCACCCTCGGACTCTGTTGCGGGTGGGTCGGAGGTTTTCTGCAGTAAGAAGGTTGCCGCGCTCATATTTTCCATGCCACCAGCGACCACAATTTCCGAATCTCCGGCTTTTATCGTCTGAGCAGCCAAAAATATCGACTTCATACCTGCGCCGCAAACCTTGCTCACCGTAAAAGAAGGGCTATACTGGCTTATTCCAGCACGGACTGCGGCTTGTCCTGCCGGATTTTTGCCTAGCCGTGCTTCCAGCACGTTACCCATGATCACCTCATCAACCTTATCCGGCCGAATCTTGGCTCTGGCGAGGAGTTCTTTCACTACAATCTCCCCTAACTCAGCAGCAGGTACAGAACTGAGCTTGCCCCCGAATTTACCTATGGCGGTGCGAACAGCACTGACTATTACCACCTCTCGCATAAGAGCTCCTTCGTATCCGCTAGTCCTGGCTTAGATCTTTAACCAGGACAGCGATATCTTGATAATCGTCTTGATGGACGTCTTTGACAAAATTCTTCAGGTTGGCTACCTGGGTGAAGCCGTTTTTTTCAAATACCCTTATGGCATCGGTCTGGGAGGCAATGACCCGGGCCGAAAGCTTGTCCAGGCCGGCTGCGCGGGCGAGACTTGTGAGTTCTTCAACTAGACGAGACCCCAAGCCGCGCTGCCTGACTTCGGTGGAAATAGTGACCCGGATTTCACCCACGTGCTTTTCCCAGCCAGAGGTTTTCCTGTGGAGAGTGGCATTTGCCATTATCCTGCCTTCATGCTCCGCCAGAATCGGTAGAACCTTGTCGTAATTGATCTCTCGACACCATTTCTCTACTAATCTTCTGTCAGTTGGATCGTCACGCAGGTATCTGAGGTCCTCTTCAGGAAGGGAGACAAAAAACCTGTAAACACCCTCCAGATCGTCCGCGATCATCGGCCTGAGTCTGCAACTGAAACCGTCTTTCAGTTCCACCTCTTTAGGATATTTTTGCAGCATATCTCCTCCTCGATATTACCAAGTCTCACGCAAGGTATGAGTAGAGGTCATTCTGGTTAATGGTAATGGCAGTTTAATTTTGCCTGAATTTGATTCGAAGAGTTAACAAGGTTCACCTTGCCTGTCAATCAGAAAAACCGCCCCTGATCATCAGCAAGGCATCATCTGCCGTTCGACAGGCTCACGGCCCTGAGCAAAGTCGAAGGGCGGCGTTGCCTTCGATCGCTCCTCTCGTTCGACCTGGAGGCTCTCGACAGGCTTGCGGCGTATTGCCCCATACGCCTCAGTCATCGCTCCGCGGCGCCTTGCATCTAATACATTGCTGGTGATCAGGAATACTCCATAAGACGTTGATTTCAGTCGTGATAACTAAATGAGACGGTGGATTTGGGCCGCCACCATCACCCACTTCAACTCTAAGTTCTGTAAGATTCCTCCAGTGAGTAGAAAAGAGCAGCAACAGAGCAAATGGCGCGATGGAAATCTTCAAGAGAGAAACGCTCGTTGGGCGAATGGGCACCGTCATCAGGGCTACCCCATCCTAAAAGAAGGATGCTACCGCAGTCGAGCACCTCCTTGAACAAGCCCACTATGGGGATAGTACCACCTTCTCGAATGAATACTGGTTTTTTGTCAAAGCCAAATTCGATGGCCCTGGTAGCAGCTTCCATGGCTGGTTGGTTCCGCTCAATAAGGACGGGATCAGATCCGTGCATTTCCGAGATCTGAATTTTAACAGCAGATGGTGCAATGGAGTGAATAAAGCTCTTGAACCGTTCATTAATGGCGGATGCACGCTGATTGGGAACCAATCTCATGCTGACCTTGGCACCGGCTTTGGCAGGGATAATCGTTTTTGCCCCTTCTCCTGCAAATCCACCCCAAATGCCGTTCACATCAAGAGTGGGACGGGCTGTCTTCCGTTCCACTATAGAGTAGTCAGGTTCACCTACTAACTCATCAACTCCTAGATATTTTTTCAACCGCACTTCATCAACAGGCAAATTGGACAACTCCTGCCGTTCTTCCGGTCTTAATTCTAGCACATGGTCATAAAATCCAGGTATGGCAACGGTTCCGTCAGTATTTTTGAGACGGGCCATCATTTCGGCTAATACCTGTACCGGGTTGGCCACAACTCCACCAAAGCTTCCGGAGTGGAGATCGAAACGGGGACCTTGTACCTGGATCTCCAGATAGCAAAGCCCCCTCAATCCGTAAGTGATGGCAGGGATGCCAGAAGCGAACTGGGAACCGTCAGATATGGCAATGACATCAGCTTGTAGGTATTCTCGGTTTTCTTGCAGGAACGGACCAAGATTCGGACTGCCAATTTCTTCCTCTCCCTCAATCAGCACCTTGACATTAAGGGGGAGTCTACCGGTCACAGAAAGCATCGCTTCCATGGCCTCCAAATAGGTAAGGCATTGTCCCTTATTATCTGTGGCCCCGCGAGCATAGATGTGGCCATCCCTGATACTTGGGGAGAAGGGAGGGGTAATCCATTCATCCAAAGGATCGGGGGGTTGTACATCGTAATGCCCATAAATAAGAAGTGTGGGCAGGCTGGCGTCAATGACAAGATGTCCACAGACCACCGGATGACGAGCAGTTTCACGAAGTTCTACATGGAAACCTAGTTTCTGCAGCTTGTTCACTACCCAGATGGCAGCTTGACGGATATCTGCAGCATGGTCCGGTTCGGTGCTTACGCTCGGAATCCGCAGGAACTCAGCAAGTTCTTCCACATATCGTTGACGGTTGGCGCTGATCTCATCTACTACTTTGCGGGGAACCATAGCAATCTCCAATTCATATTGATTCTATCCATTCCAAAAATTTTTTTCATCCCAATATGCCCACAAAACACCATTCAACCAAGGTTTTTACATTAGACCTATTTACTTTGTCGAGGCTCTATTGTATCTGTTCCAGGTTCCCTGAATTCAAAATCCTAAATCCTAAGCACGAAATCCGAAACAAATTCAAATGATCGAAATCCAAATGACCTAAAGGAGAATTTCCGCAAACAGTATAAACCCTTTCTCCCAGAGAGATTATGTGGTAATTCGTCATCCCGGCCAAGGCCGTCTGCAGCGGACGCGAGCCGGGATCCAGGAAAATTCTGATAATATTAAATGCTCACTAGATTCCGGATCTCGCGCCGCGAAGCGGAGCTCGTCCGGAATGACTGGTTCGGATTATGAGTTTACTTCGCTAGTTTTGTCTGACGAGTTGCGAGCCAGCTAGTCCTCGAGTGAAAGGTGGAGTCGTAATAAATGTCGCGGTGGACCTGGATCGTAGTGTTTTTTAGTCGCCTAGTGCTTAATCTGGCAGTTCGGGTAACCTATCCCTTCCTACCCGCAATAGCCCGCGGTCTAGACATTTCTTTCCAGCAAGCCGGTCTTCTGGTAGCGGCACGACACTGCGTAGGTCTTACAGGCGCGCTCTGGGGTGTTGTTTCCGAACGCAAGGGGTACCTATGGGGGATGATGATCGGGCTGACCACCCTTCTCTTGGGATCCTTCACCGTCTCCTTATCAAGGGGTTTTACCTTCGCCCTGGTGGGTTTTGTCTTAATTGGCATATCAAAGCCTGTTTATGATCCAAGTGTGCAGGCCTTTGTCAGCTCTCGCATACCCTACTCCAAAAGAGCCAAGGCCCTGGGGATCCTAGAGGCATCCTGGGCTGGTAGCTGGCTTTTGGGTGTACCGCTGAGCGGCTTGCTCATTGCTCACTTTGGCTGGCACAGTCCCTTTAGTCTCATCTCAGGAGCTGCCCTTTTAGCAATTTTTTTGACCACCCGGTTAAAGGACGTAACTTCAACAAACCAAGCTTCAGCGAAAAATGCTGAGCAGAATCTTTCGGCTCCTTCAGAAGCACCTTTAGGCAAGGTAGGACCTATCCTGATTCTGGGAGTTTCTCTTTTAATGGTCTTTGCCAATGAAAATATGGTGATTGTCTATGGAGCATGGCTGGAAGAGCAATTTCATCTGCAAGTGCGAGAATTGGGCTATTTTTCTATTTTAGTAGGCATGGCTGAGCTTGGGGGAGAACTTACTGTGGTGGCTCTGGTGGATCGAATTGGCAAGAGGAAAGCCATCCTGGGGGGTCTGACCCTGACTGGACTCAGCTACCTTGCCTTACCCTTTTGTCAGAGCTCTATATATATGGCGCTAGCAGGTCTTGCCTGCATGTTTTATCTTTTCGAATTCACCATCGTCTCCATTTTCCCCTACGTTTCAGAAATGGTTCCAGCGCAACGAGGAAAATGGCTTGCTTTCAACTACACCGCCCTAGTTATTGGTCGATTGTGCGGTGCCCTCTCGGGGCCATGGCTCTGGCAAAGAAGCATGAATATCTTATTTCTGGTTATTGCCTCACTGGTTGTCCAGACCCTTGCAGTTTTGCTCCTGCTAATTTCAAAACCTAGGACAAATGCAACGGACCTGAGGTCCGGGGTGTAGGAAGCACCACAAAAAAAGGCAGAGGCGTCATTGCCCCTGCCCGGAAGGAGAGCCACTTAAAGCAAATTGATCATTTCTTGGCTACTTTATCTTTTTTGTCCTTTTTCTCTTTATGGTGCTTCTCTTCTTTATGCTTCTTTTTCATGTGCATTTTGCCCTCTTTTTTGATCACCGCCACCCACTCGCCTTCGAAATTCGATCTATCATTCAGACTGCCGGTGAGGGCTAATCCAACCTCCTGACCATCCTCGAGTTCTCCCAGACTATTCTCCAATGCTTCCACAACTTCCTGATTCTTGAATTTTAATACGAGATCCCCAACTCCGTCCTTTCCATCTGGACAGAGACGGGAATCCTTTTGCTTCCAATGCCACGGTGGTACACCGGCCAGTTGCACACTTTTCGGGTCAACATTACTTACCTCAAGGTCACGACTGCCACAGACCGCAATGTTCAGGGCACCCTTCTTATTGGGGTTAAGTGTAAGCCGGCCACCAACCAGAACCTGTTGTGAAGTTGAACATAGCTCCGCTTCATCTTCAGTCCAGGTCATCACTATTTCTGCTAAAGGGGTTGTACCAGGAGGCGGCGGCACCAACTTGATGGTGTCAGTACCTGAGGTACTAACACCCGTAAAGGTAAACTCAGCAATCCCGTCTGCATTTGTGGTTCCAAAAAGAGTTGGCGCAAATTTAGTGTGTGCGCCAAAAACCAAGTAGAAGAGAGTCACATTTGCAACTGGAACGTCACCATCAGTCACCTTTGCCGTAATGGTGTGCTCGTTGTTGACGAGGGCGAAATCACAGTCTTGGCTTAATTCATAGGTTTTTAGCCAGATGATGATTTATTCAGGAGATGAAAAAGGGATGGTAAAATGCTGGCGAGGAATTAAGGGATTGACTGCTGCCAACCGGAAGCTTATTGGAACCGTTCTTTGGCCATGCGCTATGCGCTATGCGCTTTGCGTTTTTTATATAAAGCCATGACCTCGGAACGGGTAATAAGTGCTTCTACCTCAGTACAGAGCTTTTGGATATTCTGCCTACCGTTCATTTCTTCGCGATCCACCAGGACTATTACCTTTGCTACTTTAAGCCCCAGATTCTCAACCGTTTCAATGGCCTTGATGGTAGAGCCGCCAGTGGTAATCACATCGTCTACCACCACCACCTTCTCCCCGGGAGCAAATTCTCCCTCCATCTTGGCCGGAATGCCGTGATCTTTTTTCTCTTTCCGAACAATGAATTCTTTAATGGGTTTACCTTCAAGTTGGGAAATTAAAGAGACCGCACTGGAGATGGGTACTGAACCTAGCTCTAAACCACCTATTCCGGAAATATCGAGGTCCCTGATTTTAGCAAAGATCAGCCGGCCAATTAGTTCCTTGCCTTCCGGATCCAGCATGGTGGGTTTGCAATTGAAGTAAAAGTTGCTCACCCCGCCGGACACCAACTTGAATATGGGCTCCTCGGCATATTGAAAAGATTTCTCCAGGATTATTTCCATCAAACGATTTTTCATCTTCTCCATATTTTATCCTCTAAGTAGACAGCATCCCTCCAAGTTGAAAAACTATTCATGGATGTTTGTTAGCAGAAAAAGCATAAAAACCATAAAACCGTAGTGGCAGGGTTTATCCCCGCCCGTAGAATTCTCGCCATTCAGGCCAAACTTGAGAGCCTGACCATGGATATTCTTTAGGGCTCTCAACTAATGTTGAACGAACTGGGTTTTCCCAAATGTAGCAAGCGACGTCTGACAATGATTCTTCCTTGCGCAACGCATGATCGAAAAAACTTCTTTGCCAGAAACGCTGCGAAGCTTTTATGTCACGCACTTTTGGCGTCATTTTACCTTTGAAGAGACGGACAAAATCAACTAGCTGATTATCTTGCAGAAGCAAATGGATATGGTCAGGCATAATGCACCAAGCATATATCGTACTGCCACGAACCGATTCTAAGTCAAGCAGTATTTGAATCGCCATATCACATAGTTGAGGATGTAAAGCGAACCAAGGGTGTTTGCGGTGCGTCGTGAGGGTGATGAAGAAAGCATGCCTTTGACTGTAGACCGAGAGTGGAAGACGAATCCTTTTACGAACGGGGAAGCGTTCCATAGAAATAGTCCAGGCCCTGATCCACCCCATGACTGTGGTATTTTCGGGCGGGGATAAACCCCGCCCCTACATTGACAAGAGCTCGGTTTACTTATCGTAAAATAACGCTCCAGGTAACAGCATCTCCTAGACCCAGCGATAATGACTGATTGCTCGCAGAGCGAACATAGTAGCTTTTCTCGTCATTGTATGCAACATTCCAAAAACCAAGGATGGAACTGAATGCTGAACGCTAGCGGCTGAAGGCTCTTTTAACTTGACCATCAAAGCAGGTGAAGGTATAGGCTGGAGTGGTCGAAACTAGATCTGTGAGGATGCAGATGAATGCCAAAGACAGGTTGATATTTCCCTTGGATGTGCCTGATGCTAATCAGGCTCGCAAGTATGTCAGGCTCCTCGGTAACCAAGTGGGGGTGTTCAAAGTTGGGTTGGAGCTCTTTGTTTCTGAGGGACCATCAATAGTTGATGCCATAGCGGATTTGACTGACGCAAGGATTTTTCTCGACCTGAAATTTCATGATATCCCGGCAACGGTTCAGCGGGCTATCCGCAGCGGTTCCTGCCTGCAGAAGGCGAGTTTCATCACAGTTCACTGTGATCCTGTTCTCCTTAAAGCTGTGGTGACTGAGGTTGCTGACCACATCAAGATACTGGTGGTCACCGTGCTCACCAGTCTAGACAGCAAGGCTCTACTTTCCCTTGGAATTCGAGAGGAGTTGGCGGCAGAGCCCATCCGGCTTGTACTGCAGAGAGCAGCCATAGCTAAACAGGCAGGCTGTGCAGGAATAGTCTGTTCAGGCCGTGAGGCGACAGCTGTGAAAAAGGAGTTCGGCGAGGACCTGGTTGTGGTCACCCCTGGCATTCGGCCTGATTGGGGAGATGTTGAGAAAGACGATCAGGCGAGGGTAGTTACCCCATATCTCGCAGTTAAGAATGGAGCAGATTACATTGTGGTGGGGCGTCCCATTCGTACAGCTGATGATCCGGTAGAGGCAGCCGCCAGGGTTGTGGAGGAGATCGAAAAGGGTCTCCGGGATCGGACAGTGACAGTTCGGTTAGCAGTTCGTCAGATGTATCGACCCGCTCGCCCGCTGTGCGGGCTCGCTCGAGTTCGAAATTCGAGATCCTAAGCACGAAGCAAATTCAAATCCTAATGTCCCAATTCTCAAAACAGACTCGTCATAGCTTGAATTCAGAGTTTGGAAGCATTTGAGTTCTTGGCTTTCAGGACCTCACCATTAAGCCTTTAAGCGATCCGTGAATATATTGACTCAGCACTTTGATTGAATTTGAAGCTCTCAGAGTTCTCTGTGGCACTCTGTGAGAGATGAAATGGAATCGACACGAGACTTACATGAAAGAGGCCCTGATTGAGGCGGAGAAGGCCGTGCACTCGAGGGAGAAGTGCCTGTGGGAGCACTTCTGGTTTCGCCCACAGGGGACATTATAGCGCGAGCCCATAACCGCCCAATAACTCTAAATGATCCCACCGGTCATGCCGAGATCCTCGTGCTTAGGCAGGGGGCGGTGCAGCTTGAAAATTACAGGTTGCCAGGTCATGTTCTTTACGTGAGCCTCGAGCCTTGTGTCATGTGCGTAGGAGCAATGATTCAGGCCCGTCTGGCCCTGGTAGTTTATGGGGCGGCTGATCCAAAAGGCGGGGCCATTGAATCTGTTTATCGCATGGGTAGTGACGGCAAACTGAATCACCGGCTTGAAGCTCAAGGGGGAGTACTGGCAGAGGAATGCAGGGCTTTGCTACAGGCCTTCTTTAGAGCTAAACGCTAAAGAGGTTTCGAACTCATTGCACTTCTGGTACAATCAGTCACGGTTAAATTGGAAGGCTGGAATGGTGGAATAATGGGTTAAGAGGTACTGGATTAATAGAGAATAATTTTTTCGCTCATAATCCCCAACATTCCAATATTCCAACGTTCCATTACTCCCTAGTGTGGCAAGATTGAATGATTCTTGCTCAACCGTTAGTCTTTAAAACTTGAACCTTGAAGGTGACTTTTGCGGAGAGGTACCGAAGTGGTCGTAACGGGGTCGACTCGAAATCGACTTGTCCGGTGAATAGCCGGGCACGTGGGTTCGAATCCCACCCTCTCCGCCAATTTTGGAGCTTTCAGCAGTCAGCCCTTCGGCAGGACCTGTCGACGAGGAGTTCGACTGCCCTCGGCCGTGAGCTCGGGCCGAACGGAGGCTCACTCCAAGTCCTCAGGTCGAGTCACTCAGGGCTTTTAGCTGGCAGTCGAGAAATAACCGCTTGAAGCATAGAGGTAAGATTTAGTAGATTTGATCATTTCAAGGATAGGGCTAAGACCAAAAGCCGAGAGCTGATGGCTGAAACCTATAAGCTCTGAATGCGGAGAGATGCCCGAGTTGGCCGAAGGGGCACGACTGGAAATCGTGTGTTCCGCTAACCCCGGAACCGTGGGTTCGAATCCCACTCTCTCCGCCATTCTATTTATTCTCAATGCCGTTAGTACAGTAACTCCAGGTTGGAGTCCCTCTCGCCTTCCGGCCGGCATGCACACACTCTTGAAACAGAGGATGTTTTCAGAGATGATTGCATGTGATTGAAAGCATCGAATATCGAACAGCAGAACAAGGAACCGCAGAATCATGAAGTGATCACTTCGATATTCAAAATTCCTTGTTCGACATTCTGCGGTTCAAAGAGTTTTTTGAGACTCCGGACTTACAACGCTCCTTGCCTCACGTGTGTACTAGAGGAAGCCTCTTGAGGTCTGAGGGAGATAAAACGTTTAATCTAGGAACTTCCTTGTCATGTCTTATGTCGTTCTGGCACGTAAATGGAGGCCTCAGCGTTTCGAGGATGTTGTAGGCCAGCCCCACGTTGTCCAAACGCTCACCAACGCCATCTCGGCCGAGCGAATCGCCCATGCCTATCTGTTCAGCGGAGCTCGTGGGATTGGCAAGACCTCAGTGGCCCGGATTCTGGCCAAGGCCTTAAACTGCGCCCAAGGCCCATCCCCAACTCCCTGCAATCAATGTGCATCTTGCAAGGAAATCACTGAATCGGCATCGATCGATGTTTTTGAAATTGACGGCGCTTCCAACCGAGGCATCGATGAAATCCGGGAATTGCGGGAAAACGTCCGCTATCTACCTGCCAAGGGCTCCTACAAAATTTACATAATTGATGAAGTTCATATGCTCACGGCGCCTGCCTTCAATGCCTTACTCAAGACGCTGGAAGAGCCGCCACCGCACGTAATCTTTATTTTTGCCACCACTGAAGTGCACCGCGTTCCTATAACCATCACAAGCCGCTGCCAGCTTTTCGACTTTCGGCGCATTCCGGCGGCCGAGATTGTGGACCATCTGCGACACATAGCCCAAGAAGAGGATATCCAGATCAGTGACGTGAGTTTGAGGGTTTTGGCCCGGGAGGCTGAAGGCAGTATGCGTGATGCGCAGAGTCTCCTTGAGCAGATGATAGCCTTTTCAGGGAAGAGCATATCGGACGAAGATCTATTAGAGGTTCTAGGGGTTATTGATCGCCAAGATTTGCTCGGCACAGCCGCCGCAATTCTCGAGGGCGACCCAGTTCGTTGTTTAGAAACCATAGAACGGCTCTACCTCCATGGGCATGATCTCAGGCGCTTTTGTCAGGAGCTGGCAGAACACTTTCGCAATCTGCTTGTGATGAAAGTGAGCAATGAACCGCAAAAACTGGTTGATCTTACTGCTGCTGAGTTAGCCGAGCTAAAAGAACAGGCGGATCAAGTGAGTAGCTCGACTCTGCAACAATTCTTTCATTTTCTTTTAAGAGGAGAAGAGGAGATTCGACGATCCAGCAACCCCAAACTGGTTCTGGAGATGAGCCTTCTGCGGCTAGTACAGCTTCCTCAGGTCATGGACATGGACAAAGTAATTGCTCAGATGCAAAAGCTGGAGCAAAGAATTGCCACAGGAGGTCAGCCGGCGGCTGAACCCTCTATAAGCGAAGAAGATCTGGACCAGCCAAAGGTATCCTCCTTTAATTACAAGCAAACAGAAGAAGACGAGACCGCTGATCCCAAGGCTGTTGCTGACTCCCCTTTAGCCAGGTGGCAGAATCTTTTAGAAAAGATGCGCCAAGAAAAGCCTGCCCTTGCTGCCAGCCTCGAGCGAGTGAGTGTCAGGGAACCAAAGCCCGACATAATAGAGCTCGATTTCAACGGGCACGAGTTTGATTACGAGATGGTCAAAGAAAGGGAAAGCTTTGGCTTGCTAAATCGGGTGGCGCGAGAAATTTTTGGCGAGGAGATTAAGGTTTCACTCAAAGCTGGTGGTGAAGAAATTCGCCGCAAACAAAGGGGAAAGACTGACAGACAAAGACTCCAGCAGCAAAAGGCTCTAAAACATCCACTAGTAACAGAGGCTTTGGAGATATTCGGGGGCGAAATCGTCGAGGTGAAAGTAGGGCCGAAAAAGTCAAAGTAAATAGGCACAACGAAGGGCAAATTTGCAGCTCGCTAGCCACCACTCCACCACTCCAATACTCCAACACCCCGAAAACGGTGGTTAGGTGAGCGCTAAGCTGGGAATATGAATCAGCGGCAGATGCTAAAAAGTCAACATCGAGGAGGCAGTGGATGACAAAAGGTTTTGGAGATATGATGCGACAGGCCAGAGTTCTGCAGGAAAAGATGGCCAAAATGCAAGAAGAGCTCGGAGACAAGGTTGTAGAGTCCTCTGTTGGCGGCGGTATGGTGATTGCCAAAGCCAATGGGCGCCAAGAGCTGCTCTCAATCGAACTGGAACCTGAGGTAATTGATCCAGATGATATAGAAATGCTACAGGATCTTATTGTTGCTGCAGTAAATGACGCGTTGAAGAGGTCGCAAGAAATGGCGGCCGAAGAGATGAGTAAGCTCACTGGGGGCATAAAGCTCCCCGGGGGGATGAAGATTCCCGGACTATTCTAGTGGTTGGGAGTCTTGCCCCGATAAATAATGGGGGAGTTTGCCAGTTGGCCTAGAGTTAAGGAATGTCCGTTGTCAGTTGCAAGAAAAACGCATAGAGCATAGCGCAAAGCGGATGACGAGATGATAATGATACGCTATGCGTTTGGCGCTTCGCGGCGAACGGGAGTGAGCCACAACGGACGACGTACAACAAACTACGGACGCAAAGTCCGAAGGACTTTTAATGAGCGTGTATCCATCCTCCCTGCAACGCCTTATCGCTGACTTGTCCAGGCTTCCGGGGATCGGCCATAAAACAGCAGCACGGCTGGCCTTATATCTTTTCCGCGCACCAAGAGAATACACTGAGTCCCTTGCTGCGGGTATCTTGGAGGTCAAGCGAGACATAGGCTTCTGCACCACCTGCTTCAATCTCACGGACAAAGATCCCTGCAGAATTTGTAAAGATCCCAATCGTGATCAAAGTGTTCTCTGCGTGGTGGAAGAGGTGGGGGATTTGCTGGCTTTAGAACAGGCGGGAGTCTTCCCTGGTCGCTACCACGTCCTTCAGGGGGTTTTGGCCCCCCTGGATGGCATTGGCCCTGAAAATTTGCGGATCAAGGAGTTATTGGAAAGGCTGCAGCAAGAACCTATCAAGGAGGTTGTTCTCGCCATTAACCCTAGCACCGAAGGGGAGGCCACGGCTACCTATATTGCCGGTCTTCTGAGAAAGCACGGCATCAGTGTCAGCCAGATTGCTCAGGGAATTCCCATGGGTGGTGACCTCAAATACACTGATGCTGTCACCCTAAAGCGGGCAATGGAAGGACGTCGAGAATCACGGTGAAAGAGGTGGGTTCCCCCGGCGATTTGAAATTCCTTGACTCACTCGGCCTGGGGAGTTATTGATTAGTCGTTGCATAGATATTGCATGTGTTCGCTGCTTGTGCACCCAACTTATTATTGACCTTCACTAAGCATCTCTGAGCATATATCTTTACTAAAGCACGAAAATTGGAGCCACAGCCATGATCGAGATTAGATTTCACGGGCGAGGCGGTCAGGGTGCAGTGACCTCAGCTGAATTGACTGCATTAGCGGCAATCGAACAAGGGAAGTACGCTCAGGCCTTTCCTAGCTTTGGTCCGGAGCGGCGGGGAGCACCAGTTATGGCCTTCGTGAGGGTAAGCGAAGAACCTATTCGAACGAGAGAGAAAATTTACGAACCCGATATTGTAGTAGTATTGGACCCCACCCTCTTGGAGATTGTCAATGTCGCTGCCGGTCTAAAAAAAGATGGGATAGTGGTGCTTAATACCACCAAGACTGCTGAGGAAATTCGCAAGGTCAGCGGCATAAATGCCAAACTGGCACTGGTGGATGCCAGCAGGATAGCCATTGAAACAATGGGGATTCCCATCACCAATACTACCCTGCTTGGAGCAATGATCAAAGCAACCGACTTGTTACCACTTACGGCATTGGAAGGTCCCCTGCAGGTGCGCTTTGGTCGCGTGGCCGCAAAAAATATCAAGGCCTTTCAGCGGGCCTATGAAGAGACCGTGGTAGAGGAGTAAACAGTGGCGAAAGAAACTGGGATTGTCAGCTGGAAAGATTTGGCTTTAGGATGTTCAATTGTAAAACCAGGAAGTTCCGCTGAACTAAAAACGGGTGATTGGCGCTCACAACGTCCCGTGACTGATTACGAAAAATGCGTTCAGTGCGGGCAGTGTTATATTTTTTGCCCCGATATGGTCTTCACTCAAAACGAGCTGGGTTTTTACCAGCCGAACATGTTTTACTGCAAGGGATGCGGGATCTGTGCCCGCGAGTGCCCTGCTGATGCGATCAGCATGGTAGAGGAGAGTGAGTAATCATTCTCTACAAAGGATGAGGGATCGCGGGTCTGTAGTGGTGAACGTCGTGAAGACATGATTAGCATTGAATAGGAGAGTAATTAATCATGGCAAAAAGAGTGGGTATTGAGGTTTCTCTTGCTATCAGTGAGGCGGTGAAGTTGGCCAACGTGGATGTAATTGCCGCATATCCCATCACGCCTCAGACCCATATTGTCGAACATTTGTCAGAACTGGTGGCAGATGGTCATCTTGACGCAGAGTTTATCCCTGTGGAATCGGAACATTCGGCCATGAGCACCTGCTGCGGTTCTTCGGCGGCAGGAGCCCGGACCTACACCGCCACCTGTTCTCAGGGGCAGGCGCTCATGCTGGAGATCTGCTACATAGCTCCAGCGCTGCGGCTGCCCATTGTGATGACTGTGGCCAACCGTTCTCTTTCGGGCCCAATCAGTATTTGGAATGACCACTCCGACATGATGATGAGCCGGGATACTGGATGGATTCAAACGGTGGCAGAGAACGGTCAGGAGGCTTTTGACCTGACACTTCATGCCTTCCGAGTGGCCGAAGACCCCAGGGTTCTGTTGCCGGTAATAATCAACGTGGACGGGTTTACCTTGACTCACGTGATCGAGCCCATTGAAATTCTCGACCAGGAAGAGGTGAATCGCTACTTGCCGCCCTACCAGCCGCAAATGAGGCTGGATCCGGCAAGTCCTATAACTATCGGCCCGGTGGGAATGCCCGAGGTTTACACCGAGGCAAAAAAGGCGCAGGATGAGGCGATCAAGGGTGCGAAACCGGTAATTCTCGAGGCCTGGCAGGAGTTTGGCGACATGTTCGGCCGTTACTACAAGCCGGTGGAGACCTACCGCACCGAAGGGGCTGAAACTTTACTGGTCACCATGGGAAGCCTCAGCGAAACGGCGATGATCGCCGTTGATCAAATGCGTACTGACGGCAAGAATGTCGGCTTGGTGCGCTTGCGCTTGTTTAGGCCCTTTCCGTTCGAGGAATTTTTAGCAGCCGTAAAAGGGGCCAAGCAGATTGCAGTGATGGACCGCGCCTTGGGTTTAAATGGTGCCGGGGGGCCGCTGGCCACCGAGGTCAAAGCTGCGCTTTATGATGAACCGGAACACCCTTACATCTGGAATTATGTGGCGGGTCTGGCTGGCAGGGATGTGACCATAGAGAATTTTGTGGAAATGGCAGATGGGGTGGAGGCTGCAGCCGCTGACGGAGTTCGGTCGGGTTACACTATCATCAATGTGAGGGAATGATGAAAACTGCAAGTGAAACATTGAAAGATTTTCAAAAATTCACCCCGAAGAAACTGCCGGTGGAGGAACCGCTGGCTCCGGGACATCGGGCCTGCCAGGGATGTGGTGAGGTTGTGGCCTTGCGCCAGGTGATGAAGGCGCTGGGTAACAACGTGATCGTGGTGAGCGCCACTGGGTGTATGGAGATTATATCATCTCCATACCCTCAAAGTGCTTGGCGGGTACCGTGGTTGCATGTGGCCTTCGAGAATGCAGCGGCAGTGGCCAGCGGAGTCGAAGCAGCACACAAGGCCATGATAAGAAAAGGGAGGATTGAGGACAAGAATACTACCTTTCTGGCCATCGCTGGAGATGGTGGCACCGCGGACATTGGCATCCAAGCTCTTTCGGGTGCACTGGAGCGAGGACATAACTTCGTCTATGTTTGTCTTGACAATGAGGCGTATATGAACACCGGTATCCAGCGCTCCAGCAGCACTCCTTACGGAGCTGGGACCACCACATCGCCACCTGGCAAAATGAGCATAGGCCAGAAGACCTGGAAGAAAAATATGCCGGCCATCGCCGCAGCCCATAACATTCCCTACGTGGCCACCGGTTCACCAGCTTATTACATTGATCTAATGAACAAGGTAAAGAAGGCTTCTCTGGTGGAAGGCCCGGCTTACCTGCATCTTTTTTCTCCATGTCCCACGGGATGGCGGTGCGCTGTGGAGGATTCGATTCAGACGGCACGTCTGGTGGTGCAGACCAAGATCTTTCCACTCTATGAGGTGATAGACGGCAGGTGGAGGCTTTCGCGCAAGATTAAGAAGCCCAAACCGGTTAGTGAATACCTCAAGATGCAGCGCCGCTTCAGCCATCTGACGGAAGAAGATATTGCCGTGATTCAAGAGAGAGTGGACAGGGATTACGACCGGCTGCTGGAACTTTGCGGTGTATCAGAGGACTAGCAGAGGAGGGAAAAGACGGAACTCCCAAATCCACCGTCTAATTTAGTTATCAGGACTGAAATCAGCGGTTTATGGAGTATTCCTGATCACCAGCAAGGCATCATCTGCCGTTCGAAGGCCGTTCGACAGGCCGTTCGACAGGCTCACGGTCCTGAGCAAGGTCGAAGGACTCACGGCCCTGAGCAAAGTCGAAGGGCGGCGTTGCCTTCGATCGCTCCTCCCCCCGCCTGCGCGGGGGCATGCTTGCGGCGTATTGCCCCATACGCCTCAGTCGTCGCTCCTCGGCGCCTTGCAGATGATACCTTGCTGGTGGATTAGGGTAACTGATTTCCGGTTGACAGGACCAATAGGTCTTTGCTATAGACTTACGGCTTTAATGCCAACTATTCCCCGGTAGCTCAGTTGGTAGAGTCCCGCCGGCGGCGGGATTAACCACCGAGTCGGAGGTTGTGTACATCCATAAGAAGAATATATCGTTGATCTAAAAGCCAACTATTCCCCGGTAGCTCAGTTGGTAGAGCGGGTGGCTGTTAACCACTTTGTCGGCGGTTCGAGTCCGTCCCGGGGAGCCAGAAAGTAAAAACCCCCAGAGCGGGGTTTTTTACTTTCTGGCTCCCCCGTTTCGGCGAGACAGCATGTGAGTTTATCCTGAGCGAAGCGAAGGAAGTCCGTCCCGCTTTCCGAAAACAAGTCCATCCTAAAGAACTGTTCCCAATAAGAAATCGAAATCTGGCATCGAGATTCCATGAGCAACTGGTTCGTTTACATAATCGAGAAGAAAAAGAAGCTGTACGTGGGAATTACCACCGATTTAGAGAACAGGATTCGGCAGCATCGAAGTCCAGAGCTACTTTACAGGGAAGGCCCTGTACCCAAAGCTTATGCCCTAAAAAGAGAAAGAAAGCTTAAAGGTTGGACTAGGAAAAAGAAGTTAGAGTTAATTGCGAAGGCCTCCTCGCAACAACAGTGAGTTTATCCTGAGCGAAGCGAAGGAAGTCCGTCCCGGGGAGCCAGAAAGTAAAAACCCCCAAAGCGGGGTTTTTTACTTTCTGCTTCCTCCGGGCTCGCTTTGAAATCCTGCATGTCGGTGTGGAGACATCAAAAGCATATCTTGAGTATTTGCTATTGCTTATGATCGTGGATATAAGATAATCAGCCCCCTCCTTTATACAACGAATCGATCATTTTTCTTCTTTCCTTGTTAGGGCATTTGTCCATTTCTGCAGTTAGGCGTGCTTCGTGCAATGGCATTTTTTCATCTGGGTACCGACAAAGGAAGATTCCATCCACTTCTTCAGCGTCGCGGTTGTCTGAGACGATCTTGGCGGGTTTTACAATTATTTTAGCTTTTGCATATGGGCAGCGAACATCGCTTGCAGGGTACGATCTGGCAAAGCAGTATTTCCGAACAAACAATTGATCTTCAGAGGATGTCCTCTGCCGTTTTTTCATTTCCATCGTCCTTTCTCGTGTTTCATTTTCAGGGGCCTGCATCTAGGATGATCTGGTGAGCATGACTATATCTTTTTTGGAGGCTCAAACGGCTTTTTGGCTTCAGATTGCAATTTTTCCATAATAGCTAGGCGGTGGCACATATCACAGAGAAAATAAGATCCCCAGGGGATGAAATACTCTCTTCTACCCTCCTCGACCTGATGATAGGTGGCCTTGCAATTGGCACACTGTGTCTGAGAGTTAGTTTTCATTTTAGCTGTTTTTTCCTCTCAGTGAATTTACTTTGTTAGACCAGCAGGAAACCAATTGTGCTTAATAGATAATTACTAGCGCGGGAGATGCAGCATGAACTCAAGCCAATGCAAACCTGGTGATTGAGTCAAGGCGAATATCAGTCTTCTTCCGTGTACAGTGTCCGAATATGATTCGGATCTATAAGAGCTAGCAGTTCTTCCGGATGTTCATTTTTATTGACTTGATAAATCCATGTCCTGTTACCTTCTACGACCCTTGCATCTTTGTAGGCTAACTCTGTGCCGTTTTTCAGTATTACTGTAATTTTCCTGCCCATATGGATACCAAGAGTACCTCTCTCTAATTACATGTTATAGCCTCGAGGCTGCCCAGAGAACAGCCTGAAAGAGATTAGGTGCATTAATCTTTTTGAGAATATAGTTTGTTTCCAACCTGACAGTTCGAGTGCTAAGGCAGAGTAGTTCTGCAATTTCCTCTTCTGCGGTCCCTACAGCTAGCAGGGCGAGTATCTTAATCTGGTCCTCATTTAGGCTGTTAGCTTTGCAAGCTGACATTGTTTAATGTCCGTTTTACAATCAAAAAAGTAAGCATACCACGTATGGATAGATAAATGGTCCACTAAACTGGAGACTGCTCTAATTCCTTAATGGCAGTCTTATAAAGTTCCAGCAGAGTGTCCCTGTTTTGGTTCATAATGCGGCTGATCTTGCCGAAATGATTTTTCAAAAGATCATCAACTTCAGACCAGGTACCCTTCAAATGGCTCGGAGATCGTTTCATATCATTTATTTTTTGTTTGAATAGATCGATCATCACTCTGTCCGTCATTTGCTGGACATCCCTTAAATGATATTCTTCCTCTGCTTTTCTCATGGCTCGAGCCCTCCCTAAACCCCCAATCTTGCAATTGTTCAAAATGCAATGACCGAAACGCCCCTTCTAATCTATCTTCACACTATTATAGAGACATTGATGGTGGATAGAAATAAAATAATGCGGTAAATATCATCACGAAAGAGTGATTAAAAATCACTACTTTTGGAGGGATCTAAGATAGGATCTGAGATTGACCTTCTTATTCTTTAGGTCTAGCTTGCTTCTCATGTGGAATCTGTGCGACCGGATCGTATTCTCCGACGCATTTAGTAAAACTGCAATTTCTTTAGAAGTTTTGCCATCCTTGATCAGGCTGGCAACCTTAATCTCTGAGGGAGTAAGACTCAAGAACCTCGATGACAACCTGGTCACAAAGGGGGAGAAAATCTCTTTCATGTTTGATTCCAGAATGCCAACCAGGGTCATTTGATCGGAATGCAAACTACTGTTCTTTAGCTTTTCAACATAAGGCAACACCAGTTCCTTGACATTGGCAAGAATCTTTTCCTCAAAATCATTTTTGTCTTCCTCCCTCCGCTTTAGCAGAACATTTAGTGCGGCATTGACCTCTTCAAGATGGCGCGATTTTTCGAGCAGTTCAGCCTCACTTTTACGCAGTGCTTCCTCTGCCCTTTTTTGCTCGGTAACGTCGAAAAAGACTCCGCTCACATAGTCGATCTCCCCTTGCTGGTCACATAGTATCATTGCCCTTTCCTGTATCCAGAGGATATCCTCACTTTTGGTCTTGATCCTGTATTCCCTTGCATATGACTTGTCAGTCTTCAATGCCTTAATGAAGGATTCCCTCACACCGGCAAGGTCTTCTTCAACAATCAAGTCAGACCACTTCATCCTCCGGGAGTTAAATTCTTTCATATTATACCCGGTCAAGGCTTCAATTTTTTCATCAACAAAATCTGCAGACCAGTCTTTGTATCCTTTGTAGACAATGCCTGGTAGATTCTCCACCAATAGCCTGTACTTCTGCTCACTCTCCCGTAAATATTTTTCTCCCCGCTTACGCGCGGTAACGTCTCTCAAAAACGCCTGCCGCGCTGGTTTTCCCTGATAGGGAATAGGGTTGACTGAGATCTCAGCATCGAACTCGGTTCCGTCCTGCCTCAATGCCTTGAACTCGTAACGATTGACCACATCTTTTCCGCTCTCCCTGTCCAGACCTCTTTGCACCAAAAGGTCTCGATGCTCGTGGGATACAAACTCGGCAAAATTGTGTCCTATAACCTCCTCTGCCTTAGAGGCGCCATACATATCCAGCAAGGCCTGATTGGCGAATTTGAGCTCGGTTCCCTGTACTATGGCTATGCCATCAATAGAAGCTTTCAACCAGTCTTCGGTACTTCTCCTCGCTCTCCCTCAGTGCCTGCTCCGCCTGCTTGCGCTCGGTAATGTCACGTACCGTGAAAATTGCGCCTCTCGAAAGCTCTCTAGGATCGAGAGCAGACGAGCACAACAAAGCATCAATTACGCTGCCATTTTTACGTCTGAGACGCGTTTCTACTGTACCAATGCCACGCTGCTTGATCTCTTGGTATTTAACCCTCCCAACCCGGTCAAACTCTTCTTCGCTTTCATATACGATCCTGGCACTCTGTCCTACCAGCTCATCTGCAGAATATCCCAGCATTTCGCTCATTCGATGACTCACCCAACCAAATACTCGATTCTTGACCAGACCGATGCCTACCGGTGCAGCATTCA
>CAVQGX010000021.1:0-125464 GCA_963712115.1 uncultured delta proteobacterium
GCCTGGAGAAGTGATAAGGCATAGAGCTAGGGCCAAGCGCATAGCGTAGAATTAAAAGGTCCTCCAACTGGATGGCCTTTTGTCTTTAGTGGACGACAACGTCATAATTTCCTCCCTCTCAAAATCCCCCCAAAGCCCCCCTTTGACTAAGGGGGACTGCAGCAAACCGTGATGATAAAAGTCCCCCTTTTTTAAAGGGGGATTTGGGGGATTCTTACTAAAAATACAGCTTAAACTGCATGAAGTAAAAGTCGGGGAAGGTGCCGAATTCACTTCTGAGTTGCACCTGTCCAGAAGAATCTCTTGTGGGGCGGTCACCAAAATTAATGCTGGCTCCAACGAGCACTTCGGTGTTGTCGGAAGGCGACCAGGTCAATATGGGTTGAATCTGAGCAGATGGGTCGTCCCACGAATATAATGCGGTGAATTGACCGATAATGATGGGTTCGAACTCATAGCTGATAAGAAAACCGGATACATTACGGCTCATTTGCAATATGTTGCCGCTGGCGAAGCGGACCGAAGAAGCGTCCAGATCATTGGAGTCACCTGCGCCGTTATAGAAGTGCTCGATTTCAACCGTAAGGGTGTTTTCAAAGCGATGACCAAAGCCAACCACGACGGCAAAACTGTCTTCAACCAGATCTCCCTCGAAAGGCAAAGGTAGCGGTTCGCTATCCCGAGCCCAGAAATAGGAAGCCTCTGCCCGGGCTTCGATGGGCCCAATCTCACCCACCAAACCGGTCCCGAGTTGGTAGCCACCGTAGGTCTTGCCACCTTGGATTGCCAGGTCCCAGCCGTGCAAGGTGGTAAAGGTCCTGCCAAGCAAGGCAGAACCATACCAAGATGCATTTAAAGTCCCATGGTCAACGTAGCCTCCAGAGGAGTCGAGTTCCCGGCCCGCAACCCCAATCAGATTAATGCCGGTGAAAGAACCCAAAGGGATATCCATTCGCAATGCGTCCACTCCCGCCTTGTAGTCCCTATCAAACTGTCTGGGGTCGAAGGAAAGAAAAATGTCAAGGGGATTCCAAAAGTAGGCCTTGCCGAATGTTATGGGTTGGCGCCCCGCGATAATGTCGGCCTTGGCAAGAGTTGCTTTGAGGTTAAACCTGTCCAGCCACAAAGAGGCCGAACTCTTGCTACCATCGTACCAATCCCAGGTAGCGTCCAGAGCCCTGTAGCGAGTGTCCGTTCCACTGGTGCCAAAAATTGAGGCCCCGGTTTCCCGTCGGGTGGTGGAGTAAGTATAAGACTGTACCCCGTGCACCTCGTAATGTAGTTGTTCGGTAGGCCGGCCTGCAGCTATAAGCCGCAAAACATTTTGGGAAGTCTGATCGTTGTTGCTATCGCCGAAAAAGGGCTCAAAGTCGTAGTTATCGATGAAGAGATTTGTGGTGCTCAGTCTGCCGTCCAGGCCGAAAGAGGACTCGGTGTCACCATATAAAGCCCAGCTCATATTAGGGTTGACAGCCAAGGCAGCACAAATCACCGCTGCGACTAACGCTCGAAAAAGGTGGAGGACAAAGGGATGTGAGATGTGGGATGTGATATGTGGGATCTTTCCTATTGTCTCTGGTATCTCACATCTCATATCACATATCCCACGTCTGCCACTGGCATTTCCTTCTTGTTCTTCGTGGCGAAGCCACCCTGTGCCGACAAATTCTCAATGGGCTTCGTCATTGAAAATAACTCCGTCCCTGAGTTGCAAGAGTCGACGGGCACGCTTCATCACAGCTTCTTCATGGGTGGAGAAAAAGAAAGTCACCCCTTTTTCCTCGTTTAGGTTGCGCATGAGGTCCAATAAGGCCTTGCCGGTCTCAGAGTCAACATTAGCGGTGGGCTCGTCTGCCAAAACCAGAGCAGGCTCCGACACTATGGCGCGGGCAATGGCCACCCGCTGCTGCTGCCCGCCGCTAAGCTGCCGAGGATAACGATTCTCCAAACCTTCCAGGCCCACCTCCTTGAGCACCTCCCTCACTCGCTTTCTCCGTTCAGCAGTTGGAATCCCTTGGAGCATGAGGACGTATTCGGCGTTCTCCAGGGCGGTGAGCACAGGAATTAGATTATAGCTCTGAAAGATGAAACCAATTCTCTCTCGACGCAACAGGCCGAGTTCAGTGTTGGACATGGCGTTGATTTCACGGCCATCAACTTCAACTCGACCCGAGGTAGGCCGGTCGAGACCGCCGATTATATTTAACAGAGTTGACTTGCCTGAACCTGAGGGACCGGCCATGGCGGTGAACTCTCCGGCTTCGACTATCAGATTAACTCCACGCAAAGCTTGGGTGAGAGCGTCTCCTTGCCCGTAGTTTTTGGTTACTTTTTGTAGGCTAACTATGTTCGCCATGGTTTCCCCCTATCGCAACTGATCAACTATTGACAAACGGGTGGCGCGGTGCATTGGAATGAGACTTAAGATCAACGTAGCCGCAAAGACAAGCCCCGCCGTGCCCAAAAGCAGTCCTATGGTTACCCGGGCATGCATCTTGGTGCTCACGGCAAAGCCCGAAATGGTAAATCCCTCTTTAAGGAGAGACCTCAGATCTATACCCCACACTTGGACTGCCCAAGCCGCCAGTCCACCAACGAGTAGACCGAGGGCGCAGCCAATGAGCCCCAAATAGACTGACTCCATGAGAATCTGAAGCCTCAGTAGAAGGGGTTTTGTACCCAAGGCCAACAAAACCGCGAACTCCCGCTGTCTTTCCAGCACAGACATAAGAATGGTGTTGAAGATGGTAAAGAGAATCAAGAAGACTAGGATTGCCTGGAAGATCAAGTTTGAGCCTTTGTCCAATTTTATGTAAGAGGCAATTTCCGGTATTACTTCCTGCCAGGGAAGGACGGCAATGTCTTGCTCAGCCACCATCAGCCGAGTCTCTTGCAAGACAGACTCCTGCGCCTGAGGAATTCTCAAGACCACACCGAGCTGAGTAGCCCCTTCCTCAGGAAGACCGAAAAGGCGCCGAGCAAAGTCGATAGGAGCCTGGATGAAGTATCGGTCAATTTCTACCGAGCCGGTTTCAAAAATCCCCCTGACCCGGCAGAGTACGTCCACCAGATTACCGGCTGCATCGTTGGTGGTTATAACCATCTTCTTGCCCACTCCCAGCTTCAACCGTTTGGCAAGCTCACTACCGATTACAACCCACGGACCATCATCGTCATCCAAGTATCTTCCCGCAACAATGTGGCGGACTAAAGGCGAGGTATCCAGTTCTACTGAGGGTTCTATCCCCATCAAAGTGGCGCTAACGTCGCCTGAACCGGATCGGGCTATGCCTTGGCCAATGATGATCAGCTTAGTCCGTTCAACCTGGGGTAATCTTTCAATTTGGGACCGAAGAGATTCTGGGGCCTTGAGCCAAAGATCGACAGCAGGTCCATCGCGATAGCTAGGGTTTTCCATGGTGATGTGACCAGCTTGCATTCGAACGACCTGGTCTATTAATTGGGCATAAACGCCCTCGCCAATGGCAATGAAGAAAATGGTGCAGGCCAGACCGAAACCAATGGAAATGATGGTGATCAGGGTCCGTCTTCGGTTACGCCATATGCTCCTCCAAGCCAAACGAGCGATCATGGGGTTTTCCTTGTTATGTAGGGTATAGTCTAGGCAGCCACTCACTACAAATGTACGAAGTCAGGTAAATCCGAAATCCGAATATCTAAATCCTAAACAAGTACAAATCTCAAATGTTCCAATGTTCAAAACAGATGTCCTAGTTCCCGATTTTCACGTTTTGAATTTTGTGCTTTGGTCATTTGATATTGTTTCGAATTTCGTGCTTAGAATTTCGAATTTGACCGCACCTTACTTGAACCTCGGTCTTCGCGTCCGACTTCATCTCCTACGTATTTGTACCCAGAGGGCTCGGCACTTCAATGATTAGGTGCGGTGAATCGCCCTCACTGGATCCAACCGGGCGGCCAAGGCCGCCGGGTAGAGGGAAGCGAACAAGCCAATGATCAGCATGAGCATCACCGGAATAAAAACCATTTTGGGACTGATGGTCGCTCTCCAGATGGGATCAAAGGCTACTCCGCCCACCGAGTAGGTACCGGCGAAGATGCTAAGATCAAGACCGACTTCCTGCAGATAGTAAGAACCTGCCAAGCCCAAGATTGTTCCCAAAACGGTCCCCAAAGCAGCTAGCACCAGAGCCTCGGCGGCAACATCTCCAATGATCCGCCATGGTGTGGCCCCTAAGGCCTTGAGAATGCCAAATTCTCGGATTCGTTCATAAGTTGCCATGAGCATGGTGTTCATCACACCCATCCCAGCAGCCAATAAAAAGATCAGGCCAAATATCCAAATAAAGGCATCAAAGAGATTGACCATATCCGAGACCTCGGGCATGAGTTGGCGCCAGCTCATTATCTCTTCTTCAGGGGCTGCAATCGAGAGCAGTTCTGTTAGTCCCTCGAGGGACACCGTTCCTCTGGAATTGAGGGCTACCTCATGAATCCGCCCTCCTGAAACAAAGAGTTCGTCAAAGTCTGCTGCATGGATGAGGGCAGCGTTGCGATCGATGCTGTCTCCGGCAGGCTTTAGGATACCCGTTACAGTAAAGAGATCGTTGCCTAGAGAACCATCGGCAGCCTGAACCACAACCACGATCTCTGAGCCAATCTTGGCCTGTAGAGACCGAGCTAACTTCTGGCCCAAAACCACACCCCGCTGGCTGGTCTCTGATAGAAAGCGACCCTGGTCCAGACGTTGGGCAAGGTCAAAGGTGGTCCGCTCCAAAACCGGCTCCACCCCCCAAAAACGGGCCCCAGCAGATTTGGTTCCAAGCGCCACGAGTCCATAGCCGTAACGGCGGGGTGCGGCGGCGACGTTATTCTGTTTTGCAGCCCGCAAAATAAGGTCGGGCCGGTTCAAGGCCTTGTAGATTGAGTGGTCCCCTCGATAGCCCTGGGCGTGGACCTGGACCTCTCCCACCACGAGATTCGTGGCATTTGATACGGCGTGTTGCATGAGGCCGTCCATGAGCCCATAGCTGGCTATGAGGATGGCAGTGCTCAAGGTCACTGCAGCCAGGGTGATACAGGTTCGCCTGGTATTTCGCCAGAGGTTTCGCCAGCCATATTGAAGAATATTCACCAGAGTTTCCTTCCAGAAACCGCTATCTTTGCAGAGTTCTCAAGGAGAAAAAGTCGTCTTTAAGGTCGATATCGTAGTCCATTTTTTTATAATGGATATTAGTAGATTCCTCTGGTTTTTCCTCTGGGACCATGGTCACCATAGCGGGAATCAGACGCCCACCCAGTTCTGAGACCTGAGAGAAAGTCATGGTCCGGGCCAGCCGCAGATCCTCATCGAAGTATTTGACAAATAGCGGTATATAGTCCTTCATTCGTGCTCTAACTAAAACCTTACCCCAGACCACGGCCGCCTCCGGCTTGGGATGACAGGTGACCTCCACAATTTCCTCTCCCTCACCTTCGCCCATAAAGGTAATCTCGAAGGTGTAGTCATCAGCCATGCGGCTCTCCTTGACCAGGTCATCGTTGGTAAAATGTGAGCCCATCCAGGAGGCCGCCATCATGGATGAGGGCAGTTTAATTACCCTTTTTACCTTGGGCAGGTAGTTCCAGATGTCATTGCCCGAACGCAGGGTTGCTGTGCCCTTTTCCTTTTTGGGGGCAAGTATGCGCACAAGAGATTTGTCCTTACCCTTGCTCCACATTTCCAGGGATAAGGACCTCTTCCAGTGGGCGGTAGCCACGGTCATGGTTGCAAGGCCCTGGCTCGACTGGCTTCGAAAGAGATCGTCCACCTTATCCAGAATCTGTTTGGGGGTGAGGGGTTGCTCTTGAGCCCGGAGCGGAGAATGATTCAGTAGCAGAATGCAAACTGAAAAGGATAAAAATAGTGTTTTCAAGAACATCTTGATTAAGGTCATCATCTCTCCGCTCTAAATTTCGTCATTCCGGAATCCGCCGAAGGCGGATATCCGGAATCCAGAAAGGCATCAAGTTCCTGGATACCTGATCTCGACTCCGTCTCTTCCGGTATGACGATTCTTGAGATGTTTCAGCTTTTTTGGCACTCCTCTAAACAACCTGGGGTTTCGAAGCCAAACCGCTGATGACAACGGCCATAAATCTTCTTGAGGTGGTCAAGGGATCAAAACCCTCATCAAACCATGCTTGCAGGAGCAGGGCATCCCAGGTTCCTACCAAGGCAGCGGCGACGGACTCGGCATCTACTTCAGGCTGAAATTCGCCTGTCTCTATCCCATCCCTGATGAGAGCCGAAACGATCTGGCGAAAATCCCTGTAACCCTCCCTAAAGGCCTGTTTGAACCTCTGCCGCATTTTGGACGAGGCCGAGGCGGACCAGAACTCCATAACCAGTGAATACATATCCAGCATGTCAAGCCAAGATCCTAAAAGTGCATCGTTTAATGCCCTCAGTCGCTCTGAGGCAGATCCTCCCAAAGCAGAAATACTGACCTTGGCTTCTGCCTCAGTCATTTCAACGAACCACTCGAATACAGCAAAGAAAAGGTCCTCTTTGCTGGGGAAATACTCATAAATTGTCCCCTTCCCTATTCCTGCTTCTGTGGCGATCTCAGCTATGAGAGTGGAGTTGTAGCCTCTATTGGCGAAGACCCTGGCCGCCGCCTCAATTATAAGTGACTTCTTATTTTGCTTGCGGGCTTTGTATTCCATTCAGGCTGCTTTCCCCTTTGACCGACCAGTCGGTCAGCAATATATACATAATAAAAATATAGTTGTCAAGTATGCACTAATATGACCGACCAGTCGGTCAAAATAGCCGCCATTGGTAATTCGCCGGCAGAAAAAAAAGGAGGTGTCCTAGACCGACGACCACGGGACGCGCCTCCAACTTCTCTCTGAGATGTCCGGAGAATGGCAATTTCCTGGGGGGACCATGAGTCCAAGGGTGGACTTTTTTGGTGCGGACCGTTATAGTAGAAATCCAAGCACTAATTTCAAAGTCCGTGCTGCGGGCTTGCAGCCGGACATTTTTTTTAAGGAGAAGATGCTAATGAAGATTCAAGATGACGTCTACGTGGCCATCGACTACACCCTCACCCTTGACTCTGAAGAGGTGGTGGATTGTTCCGAACCGGGCAAGCCCTTTGGTTTTATATTTGGCGGCGGCCAGGTCATAATGGGGCTAGAAAAGGGACTGGAAGGGATGGAGCAAGGCCAGAGTGTCAAGTTCACAGTTGAGCCTGAGGAGGGTTACGGCCAACCCAGACAGGAGCTTTTCCGTGAACTTCCACGGGAGCACTTTCCCGGTGATCTGGACCTTGCGCCCAACATGATATTTGAGGGCAGCGGGCCGCAAGGAACTTTCAGGTTCAGAGTGGAGTCAGTGAGCGACGATGTGGTGGTAGCCGACCTGAATCACCCCCTGGCCGGGCAACGTCTGCATTTCGAGGTTGAAGTGGTCGAGGTTCGAGAAGCTCGGGCTGAAGAGTTGGAAGCGCTAAAAGACCACGCCGGCTGCGCTCCCGAAAGCTGTGCCTGCTGCGATACCACTTGCGACTGATCTGAGCCAAAGATAACATGGCGGCAGACTCAGAGTAGATCAATCCTCAACTTAACGTCTTAGGGAACCCAGTATTTTAAGCCCTTCATGAACGAAGGGCTTTTTTGTGTTGCCTATCCGTTGCACCATTTGCTCGAAATGTATGGCAGTCACAATACCAAACTGCAGTTGTTATAAAAACCTTATTGACGCAAACCAAGATGGCCGCATAATGTGTTGATGATCCCTTTACCAGAAACTGAATATGAGAAGCTCAGGGTAAAAAGCGATGAATCCGTTTGAAGACTTAACCGAAGCTGTAATCAAGGGCGACATGCAGACGGCGGTTGCAGAAATAGGGCGTGCTCTGGATGGTGGCGGGGATGTTAAGGAGGTTCTTGAAGAGGGACTCTTTGCTGCCATGGACGAGGTTGGCCAGAGGTATTCCAAGGGACTGATGTTTGTTCCTGAGATGTTGCAATCCGCCCGGGCCATGCAGGAGTGTATGGAATTACTTAGGCCGTTGTTTCAAAAAGGAGACCTCTCCTCCAAGGGAAAGGTGATCATTGGAACGGTCAGGCAGGATATACATAACATAGGCAAGAACCTTGTTGTCATGATGATGGAGGGAGGGGGCTTCGCGGTGACTGACTTGGGAGTGGACGTATCTCCAAAAAAATTTGTTCAGAAGGCTCAAGAATTAGAGGTAGATATTGTTGCCATGTCGGCTTTGCTTTCAACCACCATGGTTGCCATGAAAGAAACCATAGAAGCTCTCGAGGAAGCAGGTATTAGAGACAGGGTAAAGGTTATGATTGGTGGAGCACCAGTAACCGAGCAATACGCCCACCAAATAGGGGCGGACTCCTATGCCCCCGATGCAGGCTCTGCAGTGATGGAAGCCAAAAAGTTACTTTCCGTCTCTTGAGGATCTGCGCGATCAAAATCTTCACGGCGGCAGCAGATAGTTGGTGAAATATCCAGCTTGAATGCTCACTGTCGAAAGGCTTGCAAGTAGCTGAGGCAGTGCTCGTCCTTTCCCGCCAATAATTCCGCCGTTTTCACTGCGGCCGCCATTTCTTCATGCAATATGTCAACAATGGCTGCATCGAGACCTGCGTAGGCAGCCATATGTAGGAAGCCCGCATTCAATCTGGCTCGCCCGGGCAAGCCAAAGGATATGTTCGAGATACCCAAAACCGTCCTGCAGCCTGGGAATTCTTTCTTGATCTCGGTTAGGGCGGCCAGGGCTGTCAATCCCTGTTTAACATCTGTACTGATGGGCATAACCAGAAGATCAAAGAAGACGTTTTCAATCGGGACTCCGTATCTCTTGCAGGCCTCCACAATTTTTTCGCCGGCCCTAATCCGATCTTTGACACTCTCAGGTATGCCTGACGCATCCATGGTTAGAGCCACAAGAGGAGTGTTATATTCTTTTGCCAAAGGGAGCACCTCTTCCAAACTCTTTCGCTCTGCCTTAGTGGAATTAAGCATGGCAGGTTTGCCTCTGCGGCTTTTCACTCCTGCTGCCAAGACAGCTGGGTTGCTACTGTCTATGCAGAGCGGTGTTTCGAGCTCACCCTGAATGGTCTCTACCGCCCATTTCATCGCTTGAATCTCATCTTCAGGCGAACCGACACCAGTGGACACATTGACGTCGATATAGCTGGCTCCGGCGTCAGCCTGCCCTCTCGCCAAACCCAGGAGACCCTGAGCGTTACGATTAAGGATTATGTCCTTGACGGATGGGATCGTACCGTTGATCCTCTCAGCGATGATGATCATGACCGGTTATCTCCTTGACTCAGTTCCAATCTATGACTTACTAAAACGCCGCCGGGGAGGCAGCTTAAGGACCGCTAGCTAAATCCTCCTTGCTTTGCAAGCCCTGTCGTCACAATAGCGACAGGGGTTGTAGGGGGCCGACCCTTGGGGAACTATGCCGAAAACTCCCGAAATGGATTTTATCGGCTGCATAAGACAGGAATCCAGGAGTTGCACCGTTATATCTTCTGGCTCGAACAAACTGAAAAGCTTCTTTTGCTCCGTAAGGGGCCAGTCACAATAACCGGGACTGAATCTCAAGGTCACTGTTCTGCCTTCTCTTTCGCATTCGTTCTTTATGGTCTGTTGGAACTTGTCTACCAAATCTTCAACCGCCACTGATCCCATGGCATCGAGAATGTAAGCTTCGGAAAGATCATTATTTTGCATAAGAACACCCACCTCTTCTTCTATCCCAGGCCCAAGAGTGCCGATGAAGCAGACTAGCTTTTCAGCATTCTTCATTACCTCTGACAGGTTCTTGCTTTCGAACTCTATGGCTCCTTTAATGCGTATTACCCCTTCGTCCTTGACCCTGAAGTCTACCATCCTATAGTGAATGTCGGGTGTTATGAGGCTATTGAACTTATCCTCCAAAACCCGCAATTTACTCCTTATGGATTTTGGCAGCTCCTGATTTTCCTTGCCTCCGAGAAGCCTGGCCAGCTTGCTTTCTTCCACCTCTGGATGGATTTTCATGAATTTTTTTTCACCGCTTTGTCGAATCATCCATGGGCTAATAATGCAGGTTAGTCTAAATTATAACTTTATACTTCAAAGGTGAAAGGGGTGTCCAATTATAAGGGATGAGCAATTCATTACCTCTTCCGACCACAGGTGACTCCGGGCTCATATGCGGTTAGAATAAGCAGAATCCTGCGAATCTTTTCCTTTTTCAAACTCTTGCTAGTGCCACTGAGGGGCATAAGATGCTTGAGTTCCTTTATCAACACTCTGACAAAAATCGGTTACACCCACCCCATTCATCCGCCAGTGACCCACCTTACTGTAGGCATGGTAATAGGAGGTTTTTTATTCGGGATTTTTGCCTGGAAACTACGCCACCAGGGTCTGGCCAGGACGGCTCACCACTGCATTATTTTGGCTTTACTTGCACTCTTTCCCACAGTCTTGTCGGGTCTAATGGACTGGCAGCACTACTACGCAGGGGGTTGGCTGTTTGCCATCAAGATGAAGCTTGCCCTGGCAGTTATCCTGTTTATTCTCCTGGTGTTTGCCTTGAGCGCAGGCTACAAGGCTGAAACTGTATCCAAGGCCGCTGTGATACTTTATACTGTTTGTTTAGTGAACGTTACAGCCATTGGCTATTTTGGTGGTGAGTTGGTTTTTGGCGACAGGACCGCCCGAAAAGAAGTGGAGACGCTGGGAGTTGAGGTTAACGCTGAGCAATTCAATAAGTCCTGTGGTGCATGCCACCCGAATGGGGGTAACAGCATCAAACCGCACCTGCCACTAAAGGATGCACCACAACTGGTGAATTTTGAAACCTTCCTCTCCTACATCCGCAGCCCCAAAGCTCGCGATGGCTCGCAAACTTTAATGCCTTCCTTTTCTCCGGAAAAACTCTCAGACCAACAGGCGAGGGAAGTTTATCAGTACATCGTGAAAGTGCTTGAGAAGAGTTAAAATCTCTGTCCGACAACCCCTTTCCCCTCCTCTGGCGGGAGGGGATAAAGGGGAGGGGGGAATATAGACTAGCTGAAAATACAATTATTTTTTCACCCCCACCCTAACCCTCCCCCGTCAAGGGGGAGGGAAATTATAAAGTTCTCAGACAGCCTCTAAACTGCCGCTCGATCCTAAGAGATTGGGTACAATGAGAACGAACAACTTAAAAATGGAAAAAAACCTTACTCTCGATCCCGAGGCCTGGGTAGACGAGCACGGCGATGCGCTCTTTCGCTATGCCTTGTTCCGGATCCATGACGGTCAGGTAGCTGAGGACCTTGTCCAGGAGACCTTTTTGGCTGCTATCCGGGGCAAGGACAGTTTTGCGGGCCGTTCCTCGGTTAAGACCTGGCTCTTTGGCATCCTCAAGCACAAGATAATAGATCACATCAGGAAGATAAGCAGAGAGAGGCCGGCGGAAGACATTGAGACCATAGCAGACCTGGCTGACAAGAATTTTAATGATCAAGGAGGATGGAAGTACCAACCATCAGAGTGGACCACAAACCCCGGCCTCCTTTTTCAACAACAGGAATTTTGGGAAATCCTTCAAAAATGCTTGTCTGAGTTGCCGCCACGGCTGAATCAAGCATTCACTTTACGGGAACTCGATGGGCTCAGTGCGGAGGAAGTCCGTAAAATTTTAGGGGTTACCGCGACTAATGGGGGCGTTATGCTTCACCGAGCCCGCATGGGTTTGAGAAAATGCCTGGAACTAAAATGGTTTGACCGGGAAGAGTAGGAAGAGGGAATTATGTACTCTTGTAAGCAAGCTACTGAGCTAATGTCCCTGTCTCTGGATGGCAAATTGTCTTTATATCAACGTGTAGCTCTGAAGATGCACCTGTTGATGTGCAAACTTTGTTCACGTTGCTGGAAACAAATCTTGTTTGTCAGGGACGCTGTGCACAAGTGCGCGGAGCGAACTGAGGAGATTGATTTTATGCCCGACCATTCTCTATCTCCCGAAGCCTGTGAGCGGATAAAAAATGCTCTCAAAAAGGGGAGTCCTCCCTAAGAACTGGCCAGTTTCCAAAGCAACCCTCCTCTTAATCTAACCTCCTTTGGTCTAGCCCGGATATTTCCTCAATCGTCTGCAGACAATGAACTTTTCGATCGCGGCTGACCTTCGACGGGCTCAGGTCGGGGAAAGCAGTTCCCAGAGGATGAGGCGGACTAATATTTTTTGTGGGATATGTACACTTGACTTGGATTTTGCTCATGCAATATAACATCGAACGAAAGATGGTGATCAACTTCAGCAAAACTTCGGGACATCCTGCCCATCCAGGGGGGTTGTCATCCCATTCGAGTCCGGTAATACTTTTCTAAACCATAACTACTGCCCTACCCCACGAAGTAGGGATTTCCTAATTGTGATCTACTTCCAAGCCGGATCAATAGTATTCCATGGCGTTGATTTCCCTGCAAAAGAAGGAATAGATAGTGTAACTGGCCTAGATGAAGTTTTTTATATTGGCTCAAGTCCAGATCTGCAAGAAACAGAAGTTCCAGAGAACACTCGTATGGACAATCAAACAGAATGGGGGGTTGGGAATGACTACTGAACAAAAGGACTTGGATCTTCTTTGCATCAACACTATTCGCACACTTTCCATGGATGCGGTGCAGAGGGCAAATTCTGGTCACCCGGGGACTCCGATGGCATTGGCGCCTTTGGCCTATGTGGTATGGACACAGTTTCTCCGGCACAATCCAGGTAATCCCAAATGGTTCAACCGGGACCGCTTTATTCTCTCCTGCGGTCACGCATCCATGCTTCTCTATGCCATGCTTTATTTGACCGGCTACGATCTTTCCCTGGAGGAGATCAAGAATTTCCGGCAATGGGGAAGCAAGACCCCGGGCCATCCAGAATACGGGATCACCCCAGGGGTGGAGACCACCACCGGGCCGCTCGGCCAAGGTATTATGAATGCAGTGGGCATGGCCATGGCAGAGGCTCATCTTGCCAAAGCCTTCAATCGTGACGATCATAAAATCGTCGATCACCACATTTATGCATTTTGCAGTGACGGCGACTTCATGGAGGGAGCTTCACACGAGGCAGCCTCTCTGGCGGGACACCTTGGACTCAGTAGGCTGATCTGTTTTTATGACGATAACCGAATAAGCATTGAGGGAGCCACCGCCCTGACCTATTCAGACGATGTAGCTAAACGCTTCGAAGCCTACAACTGGCACGTTCAGAATATTGGTGATAAGGCAAATGATCTGGCAGCCCTGGCAAATGGACTTGTGAAGGCCAAAGAGGAAAGAGCAAGGCCATCGCTCATAATAGTTCGTTCCCACATCGGTTATGGTTCTCCCAACAGGCAGGACTCCGCCAAGGCCCATGGCGAGCCATTGGGTGAAGAGGAGGTGAAACTGACCAAGAAGTCCTATGGTTGGCCCGAAGATCAGACTTTCTTGGTGCCCGAAGAAGTGCTGGCCCATATGAACCAGGCTGTGGGGCGAGGGGAGAGACTGGAGAAAGAGTGGAATGAGAATTTTTCCTCTTACCAGCGGGCTTACCCTGAGCTGGCTGAAAGGTCTCCAAAGGGCTCTAAAGAGAGATCTTCCGCCTGGGTGGGACGATGACATCCCGAATTTCACCGTGGATGAAGGTCCCATGGCCACTCGGGTGGCATCAGGTAAAGTACTTACTAGTTTCGCCGATAAAATCCCTTGGCTTATGGGAGGCAGTGCTGACCTGGCACCGTCTACAAAGACACTGATTGATGACTCAACCTACTTTTCCAAAGAACACTACGAAAGACGCAACATTGCCTGGGGTGTCCGTGAACATGCCATGGCCGCCTGTTGCTCTGGCATGGCACTCCATGGAGTGATACGTCCCTACGCGGCCACCTTTTTTATATTTACAGACTACGCCAGACCCGCTATCCGTTTGGCGGCTCTCATGGAATTACCGGTGATTTACGTGATGACCCATGACTCCATCGGAGTAGGCGAAGATGGTCCAACTCACCAACCAATAGAACATCTAGCTTCATTGCGAGCTATGCCCAACCTTCACGTTATCCGCCCTGCTGATGCCAACGAAGTTGCTTATGCCTGGCGGGCGGCGGTGGAACGCACTGACGGACCTACCATGTTGGTTCTAACCAGACAAGGGCTACCCATTTACGACCGAGCCCAGATGGCTAGTGCCGAGGAACTGTTAAGAGGTGGCTATATTCTTTCGAAGGAAAAGGGTGCGACTCCGGATATAATTCTCATGGCCTCGGGCTCGGAGGTGCACCTAATAGTGGAGGCTCAAGAGATCCTGGCCGGTGAGGACATTGATGCCAGGGTGGTGAGCATGCCCTGTTGGGAGCTTTTTTTCGAGCAAGGGCAGGGATATAGAGATGAGGTTCTGTCACCTGCGGTAAAAGCAAGACTGGCAGTGGAAGCGGGTGTGCCTTTGGGCTGGAGCCAGTGGGTGGGGGATGGAGGTGATGTCATAGGCATCACCAAGTTTGGTGCCAGTGCCCCTGCTAAAGAGAACTTTAAACAATATGGTTTTACCGTAGAGAACGTGGTAAAGAGAGCAAAGAAATTAATTGGGAAGTAAGAGATCGCATAGCGACAGTAGTCAGCCGGCAGCAAGCAGCTGACAGCGGGCAGATATTACTAGGCACTATGCACTAAGCACCACAAAGAAGTAATTAGTACTAGTAGCTGAGAGAAACTGAATTTTGATTGCTTTTCTCCTGAATTCTGGATTCTGACTCCTGGCTCCTTACTCTGTGCTCCATGCTCTATGCTCTATGCGTTTCTCTTAACAACGGACAATCGCGGTTAACCTTCGACAGGCTCAGGTCGGGAAAAGCCGCTCCCACGAGAGATAAGATATGGTAAAACGGGTGGCCCTCGCTGCAGACCATGCTGGATTCGAGCTCAAAGAGAAGATGGCAGCCCATCTGAAGGGGGCAGGATTCGAGGTCATGGATCTGGGCACCGGTGACCAGGAACCGGTTGATTATCCAGATTTCGCTCTTGCCATAGGTGAAGCTCTGAGGGAAGGAAGAGCTGAGAGGGGCATCCTTATTTGCGGTAGTGGGGTGGGAGCCTGTGTTGCAGTTAATAAAATAAAAGGCATACGCGCCGGACTCTGCCATGACACCTACTCGGCACATCAGGGTGTTGAACATGACAATATCAATGTGCTTTGTCTTGGGGCCCGGGTTATAGGCGAGGAGCTTGCCAAAGAACTGATCACAGCCTTCCTCTCTGCCAAGTTCACAGGCGAGGAAAGACACCGACGCAGGTTGGCCAAGATTGAAGAGATTGAGAGCGGATTGACAAGTAAGGCTTAAGGCTCACGGCGCAAGGCTATTTTATTTCGGATTGCGGATTTCGAAATGCGGATTTGCAGATTTAATTATGCTCTAAGCACGATACTTTGTTCTCCTTGCTCCTGACTCCTGAATTCTGAATGCAGTGGTTTTCTTGTACTTTGAGCCTTTTACATCTAATGATTACAATTATTGCTGGTTTAGTAAAAACCTCCCAAGGAGACGGCACAGTAAAAAGCTCCAGATGCAAGGCGCGCGAATCTTTAGGAATGAGGCGCACTTATGTGTGCGCCGCAGTGACGAAAGATGAAGCGCAACATCGCAGATGGACTTTTTACGAAGCCGTCAACTATTGTGTTTTTAATATTCACCATTGAAGGACCTCCATGGTTGAAGACCAAGATAGAGATGAGATGATAAGAGTGCAGGCCAAGGCTCCTTCTATGGATATCTCCCCAGCCGAGTGCGTAGTGATTGGCCCCCTGGATCCTTGCACCATTGTTATATTCGGAGCATCCGGCGACCTTACCTCCCGAAAGTTAGTTCCCGCTCTTTATAACCTGTACCTGAACGATGGATTGCCGAAGCCTTTCATCATCGTTGGAGCCAGTCGTACCACCCTGAGTCACGGCGAATTTAGAGAAAAGTTAAAGACCAGCTATGCGGCCACGGAGAATTCAGATCTTTCTCGATGGGATGAGTTTGCTGGCAATCTTTACTATAAACCGGTGATCTACGATTCACTAGACTCCTATAAGGAATTGGCAAAGTTTTTCAGGGAACTGGACGAAGAATACAAGGTAGGCGGAAACAGAGTCTTTGATCTGGCGGTTCCTCCCTCTCTTTATCCGGTTATTGGCGAGATGCTCGGAAAGAGCGGGCTTGCTCAGGAAGGTGAAAACGGCAACGGCTGGTCCCGTATCGTGGTGGAAAAGCCATTCGGCCGAGATCTGAAATCAGCAATGGAGTTGGACCAAACGCTGCACCGGAGTTTCAGGGAACACCAGATCTTCAGAATCGACCACTATTTGGCTAAAGAGACGGTGCAAAATATATTAATGTTTCGTTTTGCCAATGCCATTTTCGAACCAATCTGGAATCGCAGCTATATCGCTTATGTGGGAATCATTGCAGCGGAAAAGTTGGGGGTTGAAAACCGAGCCGGCTATTATGAACAGTCTGGTGTGATAAGAGATATGTTTCAAAACCACATGATGCAGGTTCTGTCCCTCACTGCCATGGAACCGCCCTCCCTTTTCGAAGCGGAGCGGGTGCGAGAAGAGAAAGCCAAAGTATTCCGGTCTCTTAAACCCCTCGATGGGGGCAAGCATGCAGACAATCTAGTTCTGGGACAATATGGGCCTGGCATTGTCGATGGGGTAAGGGTTTCCGGATATCGTGGGGAGCCGAGAGTGAACCCTGAGTCTCTCATCCCTACATTCGCTATGATGCGAGTTTTTATTGATAATTGGCGATGGAAGGGTGTTCCTTTTTACCTCGTCTCTGGCAAGAGGTTAGCTAGGAAAATAACCCGAATAATAGTCCAGTTCAAGCGAGTACCTCATTCCATGTTTCGAAATGTTCTAGGCGAGGAAATCCTTGCCAACCGGCTGGTTTTGGGGATTTATCCGGAAGAGCGCATTACGCTAACTTTTCAAACCAAGAATCCTGGTGCACGGAACTGTTTGCGACCTGTGACGCTGGACTTCTCTTATGACCAGAACTACAGTGGCCCCACCCTTGAGGCATATGAAAAAGTTCTGTTGGATTGCATCCAGGGTGATCAGATGCTTTTTTGGAGTAATAATGGGGTGCGGCTAACTTGGTCGTTCCTAACCCCAATATTACAGGAATGTGAGACTTGTGGTGATCGAGGGGCACGTCTCCACCCATACGACTCGGGAAGTTGGGGACCCGAGGCCGCTCAGAAGTGGATGAAGTTGATAATTGATGAGGATCAGTAGGGTTTTTCCAGGAGGGATGTGATAATGGAGACTTACTATCACCCGCAGGATTTGCCTAAGTTCGAAGAAATTGGTGAGGGAGCTCCTGAGTTGGCAAAGAAGTTTTTTGAATATTATGCGGCGGTATTTGCCGAGGGTGAACTCACGGAAAGGGAAAAAGCCCTCATCGCCTTGGCTGTAGCCCACACCGTTCAATGCCCCTATTGTATTGATGCTTACACCCAGGCTTGCCTGGAAAAGGGATCAAATCTGGCCGAAATGACAGAAGCGATTCATGTGGCAACGGCAATCCGGGGAGGGTCGTCTTTGGTTCACGGTGTGCAGATGAGAAACATTGCTAAGAAAATCTCTTTATGAGGTACTCCTCTATCAGTTTTGAAGCGGATAACTTTTTAATGTTCAGTTTTTCCACATTTCTTCCAGTGTAAGAGACTGGGCTTTGAGGCGACTAACAAGAAAGTCAGGATGTAGGGAAGGTCGCAGAAATAAGATAACTGCCTTTTTGCTACAAGCTTCCAAGAAGTAAGAAGAAAGACTTACCATGCAGCACGCGCAACCACTGGATGAAAACTTCAATACCGACAATACTAAAGTACCGGTGGAACCCATCAGGCAGACCCTGGCCAAGCATGGACTTAGTTTGACCCGGGTGAAGACCACTACCCTCCAGGTCAACGTGGGTTTGCTCTGCAACCAGGCTTGTCGCCACTGTCATCTCGAGGCAGGTCCAAGCAGCCAAAAACTGATGGACAGGGATACTATGGAGCAGGTGTTGGAGCTGGCCCGGAGGTTCCCTTTCGAGGCCATCGACATAACCGGCGGTGCGCCTGAGATGAATCCCAACCTGGTGGAGATGATCGAAAGATTCTCAGCCCTAACACCGCGGCTTATGCTCCGCTCCAACCTTACTGCTTTGGACCATGAAGAGCGGGATCACCTCATTGATCTTTGCAAACAAAATCGAGTTGTTATTGTTGCTTCCTTCCCTTCTCTGAATGAAGCGCAGACAGAGTCGCAGAGGGGAAAGGGTGTTTTTCAGGGGTCCATTGGTGTTCTCAGGAAACTGAACTCCATGGGGTACGGAAAACCTGGTTCAGGTCTGGCGCTCAACTTGGTCTCCAATCCCACCGGGGCTTTTCTGCCCTCCTCCCAGGAGCAGCTGGAGAAGAGATTTCGCCAAGTATTGGAAAATAAGTGGGGAATAGTTTTCAACAATCTCTTCGCCTTCGCTAACGTGCCTTTGGGAAGATTCCGCCATTGGCTCGAAAGGTCTGGCAATTTGGATAAATACCTTCAAAAGCTGGCCACCAGCTTTAACCCTTGCGCTATTGAGGGGTTGATGTGTCGGTCATTAATATCCGTCTCCTGGGACGGCTATCTCTTTGATTGTGACTTCAATCAGGCCGCCAATCTCTACCTGGGGGGAAAGAAGACTCATATCTCTGAGTTGAAAGAGTTGCCCGAGCCCGGAGAGCCTATCGCCATCTCATACCACTGCTACACCTGCACGGCCGGCTCTGGCTTCACCTGAGGTGGGGCAATCGGCGCCTGAGGGTCAGGGGCAATACGGATGAGGCGGAGATCCGGAGAGACGGGGAAACGGCGACACAGATGTGAATAAGAAGCCCGAAATAAGATCTTATCCCAGTTTGCCGAAGCTAAGCCTTGCTGCGGCTGAATTCATTGCCGAACTGGCTGAGGCTTCAATAAAAGAAAGAAATATCTTCACCCTGGTCCTCTCGGGTGGTAGTACTCCCCTTTTGCTTTATGAGGAGCTGGCACGCCAACCCCTTTCCAAGAGGATAGACTGGCAGAAGACCCATATTTTTTGGGGTGATGAGCGTTGCGTGCCGCCGGATCATCCGGACAGCAACTATGCGTTGGCTTTTCAAGCAGTTGTCTCCAAGGTGGATATACCAACAGCGAATGTGCATCGAGTTATTACTGAAAGCGACTCCGCCAATGCTGCTGCGGAAGATTACGAAAAGACCCTCCGTCATTTTTTTCGCCATCTTGCAGGGAGTGAAGACCAGCCGTACCTCCCCTCTTTTGACTTGGTCCTGCTGGGTTTGGGACAAGATGGTCACACTGCCTCTCTTTTCCCCGGAGATGCGGCCCTGGAAGAAAAATACCGCTGGGTTGTGGCAGTGGATGGTGCGAGCGCTTCGCCCCCTGTCCCGCGGGTCACCCTTACTTTTCCTGTTTTGAACAAGGCCGAGTGCGTTATTTTCCTTGTTTCGGGATCGAGCAAACAAGATGTTTTTGCGGAAATTATGAACAATCCCGGAACAGCAGCCTATCCGGCGGCCAGAATAAGACCGTCAGGAAGGCTGTTGTGGTTTATTGATGAGTGGTTGGTGTGAGCAGGGTAAACTCCTCTGAGCGACTAATTCTTTTCACCCGGTATCCCGAACCGGGGAAAACCAAAACCCGCCTGATTCCAGTTCTGGGCTCCCATGGAGCCGCTGATCTCCAGAAGCAAATGACAGAACACGTCCTAGCTCGGACAGGCGGTTTCGTCGGCGACCGACGGGTTGATATGGAGGTTCGCCATGAAGGTGGCAACCGAGGACTTATGGAAAAGTGGCTTGGCAGCCATATCTCTTATCGATCCCAAGGTCGCGGGGATGTCGGCACCCGCATGGCGAAAGCCTTTTCGCAGGCTTTTAATCAGGGAAAAAAGCGGGTGGTAATCGTGGGTTCTGATTGCCCAGGGATAAATGAAGAAACTGTAAGAACCGCCTTTGATTTGCTTGATCAGTTTGATCTGGTACTGGGGCCGGCCAATGACGGCGGCTACTACTTGATTGGCCTCCGTCAAGAAAAGCCCCAGTTATTTGAGGATGTTCCATGGGGTACGGCCGAGGTGGGAGCCAGAACCCTTGAAATCGCCATTCAGCTAGGACTTCGCTGGGTAAAAGTTGAACCGCTGGATGATGTGGACCGAGCAGAGGATATTGAGGTATGGGAAAGTGAAGCCACCAGGAAAGAGGCTACACCTCAGCCTGCAATTTCCATCGTTATTCCAACCCTGAACGAGGCAGAAAACCTGGCTGCGACTCTGGCCAGTACGGAGAGCAGTGTGGATCTTGAGATTGTCGTTGTGGATGGTGGTAGCAGCGATGAGACTCTCGAAGTAGCGAAGAGTTTTGGGGTGCGGTTGCTCACTACAGCTGCTGGTCGCGCAAGGCAGGTGAATGCAGGCGGTCTCGCTGCCAGGGGTGATGTACTCTTTTTTCTCCACGGAGACACCCTGTTGCCCCGGGGATTCGAAAGATATGTCCAGGATATTATGGGAAAACCAGGTGTGGTGGCGGGTGCTTTTACCCTAGGTATCCATGGTTCGGAGTTCGGTTTTAGAATGGTTGAAATGCTGGCCAATTTTCGCTCCCGTGTCTTGCAAATGCCTTATGGCGACCAAGGAATCTTTCTCAGGAGAGAGGTTTTTCGTGCCCTGGGAGGGTTTCCTGATATGGTTCTCATGGAGGACTTTGTATTAATGCAGCGGTTAAGAAAAAGGGGGAGAGTTGCGATTGCGCCCGTTGCTGTAAAGACTTCAGCTCGACGCTGGCGTGAACTCGGAATCTTGAAAACAACCCTGATAAATCAAGTTGTTTTGCTGGCCTATTTCCTTGGCAGTAATCCTCAGCGGCTGGCACGCTGGTACGGAAGGTCCAAATTTAAAAATTGAGGAATTCAGGTATTAAGGAAATTAGCGAATCTATAAATTTGAACTAGCCATCAAGAATACTTGAATCCCCAAATTTCTGAATCGTTTTGCTCGAGGACTTGCATTGTCAATAGGGATGGGCTATTGTAAAGTGTTTGAGAGAAGATTCACAATGATGACGTCATAGAGGAATTGCTACTGAAACCCTGAGGATCAAGCATGGAAGGCAAGTTGAAAGAATTCAGCCGTGGGGAACTGGCCCAGTTTAATGGTGAAGATGGAAAGCCGGTTTATATCGCCTACGAGGGCAAGGTTTACGATGCTTCTGAAAGCAAATTATGGAAGACAGGGTTCCACATGCGGAGGCACCAGGCGGGAGCAGATCTGAGTGAAGAGATCGGAGGCGCTCCCCATGGCCTCGAGGTTTTGAAAAGACTTCCGCAAGTTGGCACTTTAAAGGCGGAAAAAGATCCCATGGATGAGCACATTCCTGAGCTTCTTCTGGCGGTCTTTCGTAAAATTCCCATGTTGAGGCGCCACCCCCACCCCATGACTGTACATTTTCCCATTGCCTTTATGATGCTCTTTCCGGTTTTAAACATTCTTTACCTGGCAACTGGTAAGGAAAGTTTTGATATCTCCTCATTTCATGTGCTCGTTGCTGGTCTTGCTTTCACACCTGTAGCACTGCTCACGGGGCCATACAACTGGTGGATCAATTACGCGGGCAAGTGGTCAAAAATAATCGCGGTTAAGATGTTCGGTTCTCTTATCCTGATCACTCTGATTCTGGTCATTTTCATGTGGAGAATATTGGTACCCGATATTATGTTGCAGCCAAGCGGGGCCAGGATTATTTACATTATGCTCAGCCTCATACTACCGCCGATAGTATCAGTCCTCGGATGGTTTGGAGCCAAGATGACCTTCCCCCACTGAGGTTTGAGGTGTCAGGTGTCAGGTTTCAGAAATGATAGACCTGAACACTGACACCTGAAACCTGAAACCTTAAACTTTGGTGTTTGGAATTTGATATTTTACAATGCTCCATTGCTCGCCGGAGGCCGGGCCTGGATTCTTTGCTTTCTCAGGAAACCTAAGAGAGGGATGAAGACAAGATCAGTATGAGTTTGCAATCCACAGTCAAACCAGAACAGTTGAAGCTTTTCCTGGCTCTCTCCCGAACTCCCCATTTGTTAATTGATCTCGCAACCCCAATGGCAGCAGCGCTCTTGTGTATCGGGAGATTCCCAGCCATTTCCACGATCATACTCGGACTAATAACCGTTTTCGCTGGATACGCTTGCATCTACGCCCTCAATGATGTGACCGATTATGAATTGGATAGGAAAAGGATGGGAGAACTCCCCAGAGAACAAGCCTGCTTTGATCTCGACTGCATTTTTGTTCGCCACCCTCTAGCACAAGGGTTCATAACTTTTGCTGGGGGCATGGTGTGGACCGCCCTGTGGGGACTTATTGCTCTGGTTGGGGCTGCGCTTTTAAATCCAGTTTGTGCCGCCATTTTCATAGTTGGTGCCATACTCGAAGTGATTTACTGCAAGTTCTATGGTTATAGCCAGTGGAAAATCCTTATCGCCGCCACGGTAAAAAATCTCGGCAGCTTGGCTGCCATCTACGCAGTAAACCCAGATCCACCGCTCGAGTTCATAGTTATAGTTTTCATCTGGATTGCACTCTGGGAAGTCGGGGGACAAAACATCCCCAACGATCTAGTGGACATGGGTGAAGACAGAAGACTAGGGGGTAAGACCGTTCCCGTGGTTTATGGGCCGAACCTTTCGATATTCATCATTTTTATTACACTCATTGCCAGTTTTGTCCTGGGTCTTGGTCTGGTATTTCTCTCCCCCCTTGCCTTTAAGGGGGTGTACATAGTAGGTGCGATTATTTCCGGACTTTTATTTCTCTTGCTTCCCCTCAGAAGATTCCTAGCAGGGAAGGACACCACCAAAGCAATAAATCTCTTTAACCAAGCTAGCCTTTATCCCGTGGGGATATTCATTACCACCGTCTTTTGTATTTTGATCCAGTATATATAATCCTTACAAGACGCGCCCTCCCTTGAGAAAAAGATAGTTAGACTTCCTTGGAGTAGTGGAGCGTTGGAGTACCGGAGTAATGGAAAATCTACGATTTCTGACTTTGTAAATCTTTTCGATGCCCAACACTCCAATACTCCATTACTCCCAAAACCGCGCAAACAGGAAAAACCTCGAATAAAGTTTGTCGGGTTCATGACCCTGACTCTTTGGCCCAACAATCCGTCATTTCGATGTAATAGTTAAAATACCAACGCCGACGATTCAACGTAGAGGTTTCTGCTGGATGTTGACACTTAATCTAGGAGTGAGAAATGAATTTCGACAACTTCCTGGCCAACATCTACTTTGGCTCTTTGGATGTGGAACGATTCCATTCCTTTAGAGATCTGGAGGAAGATGATAAAACCAGAGAAATAATTGAAAAGTATGAGAAAATCACCGAGAAATATCCCTCCTCCCATCTCGAAGAGAAAGAAACCGTCCCGGCAGAACTGCTGGAGGAGCTGAAGAGGATTGGCTTCTTTGGACTGAATATACCGGAAGAATACGGCGGAGTTGGGCTAAATCTCAAACAATACTTGAAGGTAGTGGAAGAGATAGCCGGTCGTGATCTGGCTCTAGCAATCATTTCCCTGGCTCATCTTTCCATTGGTTGCAAAGGCATTGTGCTCTTTGGCACTGAAGCGCAGAAGGAGAAATACCTCGTCCCTGCCGCCACTGGCGAGATGATTTTTTCCTACGCACTCACTGAACCGAAAATAGGCTCGGATGCCAAGCACATTGAAACGTGGGCCAAGCTTTCTGACGATGGCAGCTACTACATTTTAAACGGTCAGAAGACATACATAACCAATGCAAACTATGCCGGAGGACTCACAGTCTTCGCCCAGCTAGATAGGGACAAGCCAGGTTTCATTGGTGGTTTAATAGTAGAGACCGCATGGGATGGAGTAAAGATAGGTAGAGACATGCCGAAGATGGGACTCAAGGCAAGTTCTACTGCAGCCATTCAATTCAAAGATGTTCGCGTTCCAAAAGAAAATCTCCTGGGTCAACCCGGAGATGGGTTCAAGATCGCCATGACTATTTTAAACTACGGTAGAGTCGCTCTGGGAGCTGGTTCGGCTGGTGCGCTGATTCAGTCAAGGCGTGACATGGTGAAACAATCTGGCCGCAGAATCCAGTTCGGAGTTCCCATCAATACTTTTGAACTGATCCAGGAAAAAATGGTTAAGGCCAAAGTTGACGGCTACCTGACCTCAGCCATTACCGCTTTTACGGCAGGATTGCTCGAGAATGACCCTCTTGCGGCTGTTGCCATTGAGAGCTCCCACTGCAAACTCTTCGGCACCACCAGGGCCTGGGATACCATTTATAATGGACTGCAAGTGGCCGGAGGTTCTGGATACCTGGCCACGCAGCCCTATGAGAAAAGAATGAGGGATTTTAGGGTAACTACCATCTTTGAGGGGACCACTGAGATCCATTCCATCTATCCGCCCCTGTTTGTTTTGAGAAATCTCGAGAAGGAAATGAGAGCAGCGAACCGCTCCACCACCTCTAGGCTGATATTTCTGCTTAAAGGCATATTTGCTAGAGCTAAGTGGAAGCTCAGGTTTAGTCACAGAGGTATGAACCGGGCGGTTAGACTTGCCAAAGCCAACGCCAGGTCCATACGGTGGTTGCTTCACGCCGGACTGTTGATTTATGGAAAAAAAATCCAGAAGAAGCAGTTTTTTCTCCGCCGCCTAACCAATCTTAGTCTCTACCTCTTCGGGATCATTTCAGTATTGGCAAAAATAGATGCAGAGCAGAAAATGGGACGAGACGTCTCTGCGGGTCTGAAGGTCCTAGCCTATATTGTGGAGGAGGCGCTCCAGGTGAGGAAGGATAACAAACGTTTACTCAGCTCCAAGCAGGAAGCTCTGCACAAAAAGATTTTCCAGGATATTGTCTCCTAGTTGCTTTACCCACCCAAAGCTTGACCGAGGTCTGGCTGTGACTTAATATTAAACAATTGCACCTTATTTAAATCTTTAGAATGTCTAGCCAGCCTTTGGTCAACTCCCCAGTCTAGAAGGGGTGCCAAGAAGAGAAACTTTACCATTATCCTTATAGGAGACTAATATGAAAGAACGTGCTGGACTCGTGACTATGAAGGGAAATCCGATCACTCTGATCGGTACCGAACTGAAAGTTGGCGATAAGGCCCCTGACTTTATTGCCGTAGACAACGATCTCTCTCAAGTGAGCCTGAAGTCGTTCCGAGGCAAGGTGTGCATCATTTCCTCAGTCCCATCTCTAGACACTCCCGTATGTGACATGGAAACGAGAAGATTCAACAACGAGGCGGGCCGACTGGGCGATGATGTGGTGATCCTTACCATTAGCATGGATTTACCCTTTGCCCAAAAGCGCTGGTGCGGTGCAGCCGGCGTCGACCAGGTTGTGACGCTTTCTGACCACAGGGATGGTTCATTCGGCCAGGCCTACGGTGTGCTAATCAAAGATCTGCGGCTTTTAGCGAGAGCGGTATTTGTCTTGGACAAAGAGGGCACAATCAGATACCTGGAGCTTGTAAAGGAAATTGCCAGCGAGCCAGACTATGAGGCAGTACTGGCTGCAGTAGCAAAACTAATTTGAGACTATTAAATGTCTTTTAAGCAGACAAATGAAATAGTTACCACACCATGATTTGCATTGTTACCCTAAAGAAATTCTTGTTAAGAGTCTGCTTGTGCCCTAGATTCCCGCTTTCGCGGGAATGACGACAGTATGCGATCGCCCGTCATCCCCGCGTAGGCGGGGATCCAGGTAGGTCACCGCTTCAAGGCATCCAAAGACTAATTGTTGAACAGTTTCAATTTAACCTATTGATATTACATTGAATATAGATAAGACTAGGTGCTTGTTTTGCTAAAGGAGAGTTGAATCATGCGTGTGCTAATACTGTTGACATTTCTGACCTTGTTTTTTCCTTCACATTTTCAGGCAGCTGAAACGAGTGATGCCACTCAGGAGTGTTTGGAGTGTCATACCACCTTAGCTCCAGGGATGGTTGCTGCCTGGGAAAAAAGCCGACACGCCAGAACAAGCCCCGAGGAAGGGCTAAAAAAAGCGGAGATGGGAAGAAGGATTTCTGCGAAAAAGGTGCCGGAGAAGCTGGCGAGAAACGTTGTGGGCTGTGCCGAATGCCATACCCTCAATCCGGAGAAACACAGTGATACCTTCGAACATAATGGCTATCAGGTTCATATTGTGGTCACACCTGAAGACTGCGCCACTTGTCATCCAGTTGAAGTAAAGCAATACGGGCAGAATCTAATGTCTCAAGCATACGGGAATTTGATGAACAACTCTCTTTACCAGGATTTGATGCTGTCAATCAATGGGGTGCAGTTTTTCCAGGATGGGAAGACGAAATTCAAGGCTTCCAGCCCAGAAACAAATGGAGATTCCTGCCTCTCATGTCACGGAACCATAGTCGAGGTGAAAGGCTTCGATGAACGGGACACCGAGATGGGAGCAATGGAGTTTCCTGTTTTGAGCGGCTGGCCCAATGAAGGCGTTGGCCGTATCAATCCTGACGGAAGCAAGGGTTCATGTTCCTCCTGCCACACCTGGCACCGATTCTCCATAGAGATGGCCAGGAAGCCTCATACCTGCTCTCAGTGCCACAAAGGGCCTGATGTACCCATTAATAAGATCTACCAGGTGAGTAAACATGGAAACATATATTCTGCCATGGGAAAGACATGGGACTTCGAGGAAGTTCCCTGGACCGTAGGAAAGGATTTTACTGCCCCCACCTGTGCCACCTGTCATGTCAGTCTCCTGGTAACTCCTGAAGGCGAGGTTGTCGCCGAGAGATCACATGTAATGAACAATCGGCTTCCCTGGAGGATTTTTGGACTGATTTACGCTCATGCTCATCCTAAATCTCCAGACACGAGTCTGATCAAAAACAAGGCGGGTCTGCCTCTACCCACTGAGCTCAATGGCGATGCGGCTTCAGAGTATCTGATCGACAACCAGGAACAGCAGAACCGCCGTAAAGTGCTGCAGCAAGTTTGTTTGTCCTGCCACACTCAACAGTGGGTGGAGGGGCACTGGGCCCGCTTTGAAAACACAATTAAGGTAAGCAATGAGATGACATTGACCGCCACTGAGTTGATCATTCAAGCATGGGACAAGGGGGTGGCCAACGGGTTGGCCCAAAATGACTCGATTTTCAATGAGGCCATCGAAAAGAAATGGATGGAGGAATGGTTGTTTTTTGCCAACTCAACCAGGATGTCATCAGCCATGCTTGGTACCGACTATGGTGTTTTTGACAACGGCCGCTGGTACATGGCGAAGAACATAGCGGAAATGGATAGCTGGTTAAAGATGATGCTAGCAGTGGGCAGCGGGCCATCTCGAGATGCAAAGTAAGGTGTGCCCGTCTAAAAGAAATTCGTTGCCGACTATGGACCCCGTTTTGGGGACCTAGTTGGACAAGTTAAGTTTGAACGAACCCTAATATACAAGGAGGTATTGTAATGGCAGAACGGTTAGAAGTTTACAAATGCGATCTTTGTGGCAACATTGTCGAGGTAATGCATGGCGGTGCGGGTGAGCTGGTCTGCTGCGGGCAGCCCATGAAGCTCTTTGTTGCGAACACAGTGGATGCTGCCAAAGAGAAGCACGTTCCAGCAATCGAGAAGACCGCAGACGGTTTCAAGGTAAAAGTGGGGAGTGTTGCTCACCCCATGGAGGAGAAGCATTACATTGAGTGGATTGAGGTTATTTCCGGCGGCAAAACCTATCGCCAATTCCTGAAACCAGGAGAAGCGCCCGAAGCCACATTTTGCATCGACGCTGACCAGGTCACAGCAAGGGAGTATTGCAACCTGCACGGCTTGTGGAAAGCATAGTAAATCATTAGGAAGAAAAGCAGACTTGATTGCAGGCCCGGAAACCGGGTCCTTTAGGCAGGTCATAGTTCACTGAGGTTTCAGTGTTCAGGTCTATCATTTCTGAAACCTGACACCTGAAACCTTAAAATTTGGTGCTTGGGGTTTGGGCTTTCATAGACTTCACCACTCCATTACTCCAGAAGACTCACGCATCAAGGAAAGACGCTAAAAGCCTCCTCTGGGGGCTGGAGAAAGCCAGGTCCCCCGAGCCTGGATTCTTTACTTGACCGCAGATGCCTCTCCCCCGTCGGGGGGAGAGGAAATTTTTTTCTGGCATCAAGTTAGATGAATTCTTATCTTTACGAATTAAGACGGTTTTATTTATGGGAAGAGAGCTACATATGAGCTTTGATTTTAGTGCCGACGAAATCCTGGCGATGGCGGAGCAGATAGAACGAAATGGTGCTCGTTTTTACCGCCGGGCAGCGGGGCTGGTAAAGGACGTTGAGGTGAGCAAATTACTTCAGGAGCTCGCTACCTGGGAAGATGGTCACGAGAAAGCCTTCGCTTCCATGCGTCACATTTTAAAGGAACGAGAGCGCAAGCCCACCACTTTCGATCCCGAGGATGAGACATCACTTTACTTGCACGCCATGGCGGATGGGCATGTCTTTGATGTCAGGGTGGATCCTGTGGACAAGTTAACTGGCAAGGAGTCAGCAAAAGATATATTGAGCCTGGCAATCGGGCAGGAAAAGGACTCCATCATCTTTTATCTTGGTATAAGAGATATGGTTTCCGAGGTCATGGGCAAAGATAAAATCGACGAAATCATCAGAGAAGAGATGCGTCATATCGGCTTTTTGAACAAGCAAATTAATGCTTTAGGCAGTGCCCCCCTTTTGAGAGGAAGTTAAATGGAAAAAAGCGAGATTAACCTTTTAATTGGGGGGGAGGCAGGGCAAGGGCTCGTTACCCTTGGGGAACTCCTTGCAAAGAGTCTGGTCCGAGCTGGCTACTTTATTGTTGTAACCCAGAGCTACCACTCACGCATCCGCGGTGGTCACAACACCTACACCATTAGGGCGAGTGCGGAAAAAATATTTGCTCCTCGGGAAGAAGTGGATTTACTAGTTGCTCTCAATGCGGAAACGGTTGCTCTGCACAAGAGAGAACTTAGTGCTGGCGGGCTCACTATTGTGGATAAGGGTTTTGAGACAACCAGCGACAACTGTCTTCAGGTACCCTATGTGGAATTGGGGGAGAAGCAGTTTTCCAATGTGGTAGCCCTCGGGGTAGTGAGTTCCCTTTTAGGGTTAGAATTAGAAATGGTTGGCAGGGCCCTGGATGATGCTTTTGGCAAAAAAGCACCTGAGCTTGCTGAAAAGAATATGCAAATCTTGGAAGAGTCCTACAGATGGTGCAGCCAGCAAGGGGTGAATTTCTCGAAACTGGCTCCCCCCTCTGACCTCCGTAAACGACTTTTGATGAATGGCAATGAGGCTATTGCCATGGGAGCCCTGTCCGCAGGAGTCAAATTTTGCTCCTTTTACCCCATGACTCCGGCCACATCGATTGCCCTCAATCTCGCCGCCCGGGCCAGCAGTATGGGTTTGGTGGTAGAGCAGGCAGAGGATGAGATCGCCGCTATCAACATGGCTATTGGTGCCTCCTTTGCCGGAGCGCCCAGCATAGTTCCTACCTCGGGTGGAGGTTTTGCCCTCATGACCGAGGGTGTGAGTCTGGCAGGCATGTCGGAAACCCCGCTGGTGATCGTGGTGGCCCAGCGACCAGGGCCGGCAACAGGTTTGCCCACTAGAACAGAGCAGGCTGACTTAGAGTTTGTCTTGCACTCAGGCCATGGTGAATTTCCGCGGGCCATCTTCAGCCCCGGGACAGTGGAAGAGTGCTTCTGGCTGACGAGGAAAGCATTTGAAGTGGCGGCGAAGTCGCAAGGACCTGTGTTTATTCTGACTGATCAGTTTCTTGCTGACTCAGCTAGGCCAATAGAGCCATTCGATCTCGCAAGCATAGCAACTGTTGAAGCTGGCGTTGAAAGAAATTCTTCTGATTTGCCTTACTTTCGTTACAACATCTATGAAAGCGGCATTTCGCCCCGACTACTGCCTGGTATGAGCAAACATTTGGTTGTGGCGGGCAGTGATGAGCACCCAGTTGATGGCCACCTCACCGAAGATCTAAGTGTACGTAAATTTATGGTTGAGAAGCGACTGAGAAAGGAGGAGGAGATCATTGCTGAGGTCGTTCCTCCTGAGATTCAGGGGGACGAAAAGCCTGATCTCCTTCTGGTCACTTGGGGGTCAAGCAAAGGAGCGATCCTAGAGGCTGCCGCGAAGTTGCGCAACGATTCCACTCGAGTTGGAACCCTCCATTTTTCTCAGGTCTGGCCCCTTGTTCCCCATCAGTTTCTGGGAGTACTCCAGGATGCCGGAGAAGTGGTGTGCGTGGAGGGTAATGCATTGGGACAGCTGGCTCGTCTCATCCGCAGAGAGACCGGTTTTGATTTTCATAGGCGGGTGCTTCGCTATGATGGTCTGCCTATCACACCGGAGTATATATTGCGAGCGTTAGGCAACTAATAGGCTTTGCAGGGAAGTTAAATCTTTTTTAGTTTGGCGACTGAGAACTAAAGCGGGAGATCTAAAATCCGAAATCCTAAGCACGAAATCCCAAACAATATCAAATGCTCCAAGTTCTAATGACCAAAACATTAAACTGATTTCCAAGTATTTTGTTTTGAACATTGAAAAATTTGAATTTTGGATTTGTTTCGAATTTAGGATTTAGGATTTAGGACTTGTTATTACGGTCAAACCTCGAGGGATGAATATGGTGAGCATTGAAGATTACGGACAATTTGAAACAGCCTGGTGCCCTGGTTGCGGCAACCACTCCATTTTGGAAGCGGTCAAACGTGGTCTGGTTGATAGTGGGCTGGAGCCTGATCAAATCTTGCTTATTTCCGGAATCGGACAGGCCGCCAAAACGGTTCACTATTTAAAGGCCAACGTTTTTAACGGACTCCATGGCCGGGCTTTGCCGGTGGCTAGCGGGGCCAAGCTTGCCAATCCAAATTTGAAGGTAATAGTTGAAAGTGGCGACGGTTGCAATTATGGGGAGGGTGGCAACCATTTTCTAGCTGCCATAAGACGCAATATTGATCTGACCATGATAGTTCACAACAATCAGGTGTATGGTCTGACCAAAGGGCAAGCCAGCCCGACCACTCAAGAAGGGTTCGTCACCAAAGCACAACCTGAGGGAGTGGCCTCTGTGCCTTTTAATCCAATTGCGGTTGCGGTGGCCATGCAGGCCAGTTTTGTGGCTCGGGGTTTTTCCGGAATGATTGATCACCTAGCTGGCCTCATCAAACAGGCTCTGGCTCACGAAGGGTTTGCCCTTGTTGATGTACTGCAACCCTGCGTTTCATTCAACAAAGTCAACACCTTCGCCTGGTACAAGCAGCGTTGTTATGCTTTGCCAGAGGAATACGATCCCACTGACTGGCAAGCTGCAATGCAGAGAGCCATGGAGTGGGGTGATAGGATCCCCCTAGGAATAATTTATCGAAACCAGAGGCCTACCTTTGAGTCTAGGCTTGCTGTTCTAAAGCAAGGGGTTCTGGTTGGCAGGGAGACGGACCTGAAGAAGCTAGAGAAGATTATGGATAAATTTAGCTAGTCTGGCAGACTCTTAGCCACACCTGCACCACGGATGATAAAGGTGCGACCATAGGGATTATAAGAGTAGTAGCTTACGAATAGCTCTCACTAGGAGTCTGCGAATAACACTAGAGAAATCCGAAGAACTGTGGAGGTGGAACTACAGGTATTTCGGATTGCGGATTTGTGTAAATTGAAGTCGATGATCGTACGATTACACAATCTAAAATCTGCAATCTGAAATTTAAAATCTGAAAATAGGGAGGTTCAGATGAGCAAAGCGTTCAAGGCAATTAAGGTAACCGATAATGTCTATTGGGTAGGAGCGATCGATTGGGGAATCCGTGATTTCCATGGTTATCTAACTGAACGGGGGACCACATACAACGCCTTTTTGGTAATGGCAGATAAAATCACCTTGATCGACACAGTCAAACCTCCTTTCCAATCGGAGCTCTTGGGTCGAATCAGTTCTGTGGTGGATCCAAAGGAAATCGATTATGTGGTCTCCAATCATGCGGAGATGGACCACTCGGGTTCTCTGCTAGGGGTTATTGAGGCGGTGCAACCGGAAAAGGTATTTGCTTCTTCTATGGGATGCAAGCACCTCCAAGAACACTTTCACTTTGATAGGGAAATTGTGGCGGTCAAGGACGGTGAGAGTCTTAGTCTTGGCAATTTGAGTCTCACCTTTCTAGAGACTCGAATGCTTCACTGGCCTGACAATATGTTCAGCTACCTGGCTGAAGAGAAGTTGCTCTTTTCCCAGGACGCTTTTGGAATGCATTTGGCCACCAGTGAAAGATTTGCAGATGAGATAGATGAATCCCTTCTGGAGTATGAAGGTGCAAAATATTACGCCAATATCTTGCTCCCCATGTCTGCTCTAGTAACCAAGCTGATAAAAAAGGTTGGTGAACTCAATCTTCCCATAGAAATAATCGCCTGTGACCATGGTCCTATTTGGCGCCGGGATCTCGACAAGATCATTGGCTGGTATGCCAAATGGGCTGAGCAGAAACCAACGAACAAGGCGGTAGTTGTCTTTGACACCATGTGGTTTAGCACTGCAAAAATGGCGGAAGCTATTGCCGAGGGCTTGATGGCTGGAGGAGCTCAGCCAAAACTGATGCCGCTCAAGTCAAATCACCGGAGTAATGTGGCAACTGAAATCCTGGATGCCGGGGCGTTGGTTGTGGGCTCACCCACCCTGAACAACAACATGTATCCAACTGTTGCCGACTTGCTGACCTATCTGAAAGGACTGAAACCAAAGAATCTGGTGGGTGCTGCCTTTGGTTCTTATGGGTGGAGTGGTGAAGCTGTGGGCCAGGTAAGAGGAATATTGGAAGAGATGAAGATAGACCTGGTTGATGAGGGATTACGGGTCAAATTTGTGCCTAATGATGATGCCCTGAAGCAGTGCTACGATCTTGGGCTGAGAGTTGCGGAAAAGACCAAAGTATTGCTTGAAGCGGCATAGACAACTGAAAAGGAGGAGTGAAAAAATGCAGAATTCATGGAAGTGTACGAAATGCGGCTACACATTGGAAACGGACGCACCGCCCGAAACCTGTCCATCTTGCAGTGAAAAATGTGAATTCGTCAATGTTACCTGCTACATACCAGACTGTGGTGATACAGGTAGTGATCCGCGTTTAGGATCCTGACGCCCCAGGGCGTCTCAAATCCGAATATCGAATATCGAAATACCAAACAAATTCGAAATTCGAATTACCAAATTTTCCAAACCTCTGGAGAATCTAAGATGGTATGTCTATTTTCGGACAATCGGTTGGGATAAACTAAAGGTTTTGTTTGGAATTTGGAATTTCAGTCATTTGATATTGTTTGGAATTTCGTGCTTAGGATTTCGAATTTTATGAGTTTGTCACATTAGAATTCGCCCAACCCAATGGGTGTTTACCTGAACGAGATAACGAGAGAGACAAACGGTGAGCGTGAAAGTCCTTGGAATCTATGGAAGTCCGCGCAAGGGCGGCAACACTGACTTACTTCTAGATCGGATTTTGGAGGGATCGAGCCAGGCAGGTGCTGAGGTGGAGTCCCTTTATGTTCGGAGGTTAAAGATCAACGGCTGTCTGGAGTGTGGGAGCTGTGACGAAACAGGAGAATGCGCCGTTCGGGATGACATGGATAAAGTATATCCACTACTTGAGGAGGCGGACATCATCTTTCTGGCCTCGCCCAACTTCTTTTATAATGTCACTGCCCAAGTCAAACTACTGATTGACCGAAGCCAGGCCATGTGGTCCAAAAGGTTGCTGGAGAAGAGCCCCGAACAAAGACGGAGATATGATGGCGGCAAAGGCTTCCTGATCTGCGTAGGAGCCACTAAGGGAAAGAATCTATTTGTGGGGGTCGAGCTCACAGTGAAATACTTCTTCGATGCTCTGGACATGAGTTACGAGGGCGGTCTCCTTATTGACAGGGTTGAGGCAAAAGGGGAGATTCTCAAGCACTCAGACGCCATGGATCAAGCCTTTGAACTGGGTAAGAGGGCGGTTGAAAGCATGAAAGTTTAAACCTGTTTCTCGAAGAGTTTTACCGTTCATCTTGGAGCAAGCTTTGCTTGCGATAGGATCCTTCCTGCGTGAGGAGGAAAAAACATATGGCAAGATTTCTTGTAGTTTATGCTACCAGGACCAAGTCGACCCAGGAGATTGCAGAACTGGTTGCCGAGGGAATACGATTCAGTGGCAATGAAGCAGTGGTCGTTGACGTCAAGCAAATCAAGAGTGAGGCTGATTTTGAGGGTTACCATGGATACGCTTTCGGATCCCCCACTTACCATGGTGAGATGTTGCAGTCAATGAAGACCATGCTTTTTCTGGCGGAAAAGGCCAAGCTGGAAGGCAAAGTGGGTGGCGCCTTCGGGGCTCACGGCTGGAGTACTGAAGCCCAGGACCGTATCTACAATACTATGAAAGAAATTTTTAAGATGGACATGACTAAAGGGCCACTGCTGTTGAAGTCCGCTTCCCTGGGGGGTGGAGTGCAAATGGCCCATGATTATGGGAAGGAGATGGGCAGTAAATTGAGCCTCTGATCTGTGCCCGCCTAGAATATAATCAATCGAGATTCCTTGTCCGACGTTCTGCGGTTCTAAGAATTTTCTGCAATGGTTCCCAACCGGAAAAATCACCTCAACATATAGACTAGCGCACATGTAGTGTTTATCTTTTTCTAATAAGACATTGAAATTAGATAATTTTGATATCCAAGCACCTCAGTGTCATGGAGCATAATCTAGTGGAAAAAAGACATAGTAGGAACCGTTTGATTAAGGAGAAAAGTCACTATCTCCTTCAACATGCCGAAAATCCGGTGGATTGGTACCCTTGGGGAGAGGAAGCATTCGAAAAGGCCAGAGAAGAAAATAAGCCCATATTTCTCTCCATCGGCTATTCAACCTGCCATTGGTGTCATGTGATGGCTCACGAGTCCTTCGAAGATGAAGAGGTGGCAAGTATTCTCAACAAATCTTTCGTTTCCATCAAAGTAGACAGGGAAGAACGGCCGGACGTGGACATGGTCTACATGGCAGCTTGTCAAGCTATTACCTTGAAAGGCGGATGGCCTCTTTCAGTTTTCATGACTCCGGAAAGCAAACCATTTTTCGCCGGCACCTACTTTCCCAAGACCGGCAGGATGGGGATGCCGGGATTTTTGGATCTGGCAAACCAAATTGCCGCTGCCTGGCAAAACAACCGGGGTCCTCTTATCGAGGCCAGTGAGAAGATTACCAGAGGTATCCAGCCGAGACCGACCAAGGGCTCAATTAGCGAGCTCGATCCAGATACCTTAAAGAAAGGTTACGACCAACTGGCACAAGCCTTCGACCCCAAATGGGGGGGGTTCGGTTCGGCCCCCAAGTTTCCCACTCCCCACAATCTTACTTTTCTTTTGCGTTGGCACAAAAGAAGTGGGGAGGCGAATGCTCTGCACATGGTGGAAAAGACCTTGGATGGTATGAGGGCTGGTGGAATATTCGATCATCTTGGCTATGGGTTTAGCCGCTACTCTGTAGATGAAAGATGGTTGGTCCCTCACTTTGAGAAGATGCTCTACGATCAGGCCATGTTGGCCATGGCCTACACTGAGGCTTATCAATCTACCGGTGAGGCCAGGCATGGCAAAGTGGTTGACGAAATTCTAACTTACGTCCTCCGCGACATGACTTCACCCGAGGGCGGCTTCTACACCGCAGAAGACGCGGACAGCGAGGGCAAAGAAGGGCTTTTTTACGTCTGGACTCCCGGGGAAATAAAGGACGAGCTAGGGGAAGATTTGGCTGAGCTTTTTTGCCGCTATTATGATGTAGGTACTCACGGGAACTTTGAGGATGGTCGCAGCATTCTCCACGCTCGTATACCACTAGATAAGTTCGCAGCGCGGCAGAAGATGGAAGTTGCTGAGCTTGAAAAGGTCCTGGAGGAAGGAAGAGAGAAACTCTTCTTAGCCAGGGAGAGACGTATCCATCCTCTCAAAGATGACAAGGTGCTAACCTCCTGGAATGGTTTGATGATTGCCGCTATGGCCAAGGCCTATCAGGCCCTGGGTAATCAGACCTACGTAGATGCAGCACAGCGTGCCGCTGGTTTCATCCTGGAGAATCTGAAGAAGAACCACCGACTGTTCCGGCGTTACCGGGATGGCGACGTAGCCTACTCAGGCTACCTGGACGATTATGCAAATTTTGTCTGGGGACTCATTGAACTGTACGAGGCCACTTTTGAAATTGGTTATTTGGAAGAAGCCCTGGCCCTCAACCATACCATGATCGACCTTTTCTGGGATGAAACACACGACGGTTTTTTTTACAGCGGCACACACAATGAAGTGCTGATTAAACAGAGCAAGGAGATCTACGACGGGGCAATTCCGTCGAGCAATTCGGTTGCATTATTGAACTTGATCCGTCTTGGCCGAATAACAGGAGACGCAAATCTGGAAAAGAAGGCAGAACAGTTAGCCGGAGCTTTTGCCAACCGGATCAAGGCATATCCCTCTGCTTACACGCAATTCCTGGCAGCGTTGGATTTTCTCATCGGCCCGAGCAGGGAGATAGTTATTGTGGAAAGCCGTAACGGCCGGAGTTACAGACCATTGGTTGAGGCCATCCAAAAGCAATTTGTGCCCAATAAGGTCCTGTTGCTGCGGCCGGCCGATGAGTCAGGAGATCGCATTTCGGCTCTTGCTCCGTTTACTAAAGACCTTCGGGCACTGGGGGATCAGCCGGTGGTTCACATCTGTGAACACCACTCTTGCCAAAATAGCCTAACAGGAGTGGAGGAACTTGACGGGGCTATTGCTTGAAATATCCGGGTTAAGAAAAAGGAAGGAGAAAGTTATGCACGACAAAAAAGAATTATGTGAGAAAATCAAATCCATTTATCCTGATATCGGTGAATGTGGCATTGAGGTTGATGTGGACTACAACGAAACTAAGAAAGCTTGGGTCGTTGATTTAAAACATGGGGAGCATCATCTGTCGACCTATATTGAACCGGAAGATGCCGACGCCTGCATGGAAGGGAAAGAGTGCGTATATCTGGGCACTCAGGTTGCTCAGCTTGCAGCCAACGTAAAGAGACAAACTTAAATTATTGTAGAAACTGCGCAAGAGCAAATAAAAGGGCGGGTCTAAACCCCGCCAATTTTGTTTAGTTTTATTCTGCCAGCTCTGAGCTGCCTGCTGCCTGCTATATCACCCTCCCCAGGGCATGCTGGCGTAAACAGCGGAGAGTTTGTCTCGGTATTCTTTAAAAAAATTCTGGTGAGCCTTTTCCCAACGGGCGAGCATAGCAAAGGCCTCACTGTCGGATCCTTCTGTTTTGCTTGCCGCATTGGAGTAGAATTCACTCAGATCTTTTTCAATCAGCCAGGCGGTGTTAAAGACGGTGACGTCCGGAACCATGGAGCCCTCGACGCACTGTTCTAGAAATTCAGACTTGGCCCTTTCATCGAAGTAATTGGTGGGCTCCAGCACGAATTCTTGCACTGCCACGAGATCCAGGTCCCCACCCTTCTTGAGGTTTTCAATAATATGACTAATAAAGAGGATGTGTTTCTCCTCTTCTTGAATCAATCTCTTGAAGGCGCTTACCGCAGCCCCGATTCCCATTCTGTCTAGGGAAGTCTTAAAGAAACTCATCCCAGTTTGTTCCTGATTCAGCGCGTACTCGTAGACCTTGATTAGATTCTCCTTAGTCGACATTTAAAATCCTCCTATCTCATTGCCATCACAACGTTATCGCAGACGAAGTATAACCCAATCCCAGGGGCATAGCAATGTTGATTTATAAGCGCATAGCGTAGAAGGTCAATCGTTTAAGCCGTTCAAATCGTTAAAGTCGTAGAAATCGTAGAAGCCGCGAAAGTCGTGGAATTCGCACTTTTAATTTCAAAATCCGCAATCAGAAATCCGCAATCAGAAATCCCATATCGTGGGTTGCATATGACCATGACCGTGTTTATATGAGCAGATATGCAGTTATGGACCAAGGGCAAATGATTAAAGGGGGCCGCTAAGACCAGAAAATGGAAAAGACCAACAGGAAATTGAGGGGGCGGAACCTCAAAAGAAAAGTTCTTGATCTGCTCAGGGCTGAGGATATCAGTCAAGGGTTGGAGGAAATTGGTTCACTCCCGGGTCGTCGAGTGATTAACCCGCTGTTTTCCTTTTTGTGCAGTACTGATCCACAAGTGAAATGGCGAGCTGTAAAGTCCATAGGAGAGGTGGTGAAGAATATTGCAGAAGAAGATATGGAGTCAGCCAGGGTGATAATGAGGCGAATGATGTGGAATTTGAACGATGAATCGGGAGGCATTGGTTGGGGACTGCCGGAGGCCATGGGAGAGGTCATGGCTCAGCATCAGGGCTTGGCCGGTGAATATGTAATGATTTTGAAATCCTATATACGAGAAGACGGCAACTTCCTCGAGCACGAACCCTTACAGCGAGGTGTACTCTGGGGCTTAGGAAGGCTGGCTCAGGAGAGGCCAGAGTTACTCAAAAATGCAATACCCCATGTGCGGCCCTTTCTTTCATCTGCAGATGCAGTTCTAAGAGGTCTGGCCGCCTGGACCATGGGATTACTTGGTGGTAGTCAGGGAGATCCCGCTCTGACGGCCTTAGAAAGTGATGAGACTGAGGTTACCCTCTACTTGAACGGAACAGAGCGTAGTTATCGGATAAGCGAACTAGCAAGAAAAGCAAGAGGCTAGATACTGGTCACTGGATACTAGACACTTGATCATAGTTATTGGGACTTGAGAAATGTTTTTGGTATCTATTCAATCCAGAATCTAGAATCCAGAAACCAGCATCTAGAATTAGGAGGTATGAAAATGAACCTGAGAGAATATTTTGAATCTGTGAAAGGTCGAGGCGTGCTCGCTACAGCAGACGGAGGCGGCAAGGTGGATGCGGCAATGTATGCCACTCCCCATTTCATAGACGATGAGACAATTGCCTTCATCATGCGCGACCGGTTGACCCACAATAATCTGCAGTCCAACCCACACGCAGCCTATCTTTTTATGGAGTCAGGCCAGAAGTTTGCCGGCAAAAGACTGTTTCTAACCAAAACAAGGGAAGAGCAGGATAGCGAACTTCTTTACTCCCTGCGGAGAAAAAAGTATTCTGCCGAGAAGAATGAGCCAAATTCTTAGTTTTTTTTCAAATCGATAAGGTTTTACCACTCATCGGCTCTGGAGATGAAGTCTAATCCTTTCAAAGGGTTAGATACTGACAGCTTAGCCCGAAAAGTGTGTTGCCTTTGCATGTGTCTTATGTCACAATTCCCGGCAGTAAATCCTTTAAACCACAACCGGGGAATGAGAAAAGGGGATTTGTTATGACTCAAGATTCCGTTAAGATGTACTCGCTGAGCACCTGTAGTCACTGCAAATCTGTTAAGAAATTACTTGATGAGTGCACCGTGAAGTATGAATTTACCGACGTGGATCTGCTCAAGGGTAAAGAACGTCAGGCCATCCTGGAGGATGTGAAGAAGTTCAATCCGAACTGTTCTTTCCCCACCATTATCATTGGCGAAAAGATAATTGTCGGCTACAAGGAAAAAGAGATCAAAGAAGCTCTGGGGTTAGGATGATGGACGTTGAAAAGCTCTATGAAGGGTTACGTAAGGTACAGGAGGCCAAAGGTTACTACTTCAACAAGGATAAAGAGAGAACCTTTGAACTTTTAGAAAATCTTATTATCAACAAGGACCGCTATGGCTACATGGCATGTCCCTGCCGGTTGGCGAGTGGTGACCGCGAATGGGATAAAGACATAATCTGTCCGTGCCTCTATCGCGAGCCTGACGTGGAGGAATACGGCAGTTGCTACTGCAACCTTTATGTCACCCAGGAGTGGAATGAAGAGAAAATTCCTCGCGAATACGTGCCGGAGCGGAGACCTCCGGAAAAAATTCGGTTCTGATAGAGTCCGGACTTTGTATCCGGTCCTGTGCCGCGATTCAGAGTGAACCGCGGCACCCCACCTCAAATATCCCGCAGGTATAAAACCCACCCATCTTCACGGTCGCAGTCACGCCAGGGCGTGAATTCATTAAATATCCGGGCTGAATATTGAGAGTAAATGAGCCAAAGTAATAAAATAATTATTTATCTAAAGCTATTTGTGACTGCCATTCTTTGGGGGGGAACCTTCATTGCCGGTAGGGTAGTTGCAAGAGAGGTTGGCCCCTTCTCTGCTGCTTTCCTTAGATTCGCTGTAGCCTCTATTTTCCTTCTCTTTATTACCTATAAGGTCGAAAAAAGGCTTCCTCCGGTGAAGAAAGGACAGGTGATTCCTCTGATTCTTCTTGGAATGACCGGAGTATTCTCGTACAACGTCTTTTTCTTCAAGGGACTCAAAATCATCCATGCGGGCAGAGCCTCCGTGATTATAGCCAGTAATCCCGTGTTTATTGCTCTTTTTGCTTCTTACCTTTTTAAAGAAAAGTTGAGTTTTACCAAGTTTGCCGGAATTATCATTTCAGTAACCGGAGCAATAGTTGTAATTTCAAGGGGTAATCCCATGGAACTTTTTAAGGGAAACGCTGGTTTAGGTGAGGTCTTCATTTTTTGCTGTGTTGTGAGTTGGGTGGCCTACTCTTTGATTGGCAAAGCAGTGATGAAAGACCTTTCTCCACTAGTTTCCGTATCTTACTCCTCCGTGGTCGGTGCAGTCGGCTTATTTATTCCAGCCTATTTGGAGGGTATGGTTCAGCATTTTTCCCATTACACTAAAATAGAATGGTTAGGTATTTTCTACCTGGGGTTTTTCGGCACCGTCGTCGGGTTTGTTTGGTACTACGAGGGAATAAAGGCCATTGGTGCCACGAAGGCGAGCCAGTTTATTAATTTCGTTCCAATAAGTGCTGTTGTACTTGCTTTTTTCTTGCTAGCCGAACCCGTCACTTCTTCTCTGGTGATTGGGACATTAATGGTCTGTGCTGGAGTTTACTTGACCAATTCAACTTATGTGAGAAAAGGAATATAATTGGTTGGCGAATACCAGCGCTTTCCTTATCATCCCTGAGCCCACAACTCGTTTCAGGAGAAATTGCCGTGAAATATCCCCAGATCAAAAGCCCTCTACCAGGTCCCAGAGTCAAGAGACTCATTGAGGTTGACCGCGAGTTCGTATCGCCCTCGTACACCAGAATCTATCCTTTGGTGGCTGAGTCTGCTCAAGGGCTATGGATAAATGATCCTGATGGTAATACTTTTCTCGATTTTACTTCCGGCATAGCGGTCTGCGCTACCGGTCACTGCCACCCAAAGGTTGTGGCAGCCATAAAGAAGCAAGCGGACAGGCTCCTTCACATGTCGGGTACCGATTTCTATTACACACCCCAAATCATGTTGTCACAAAAGCTTGCCAGTCTCGCCCCTGGGTCCGGCGGCTATAAGGTCTATTTCGGCAACTCCGGCGCAGAAGCGGTTGAGGCAGCTTTCAAGCTGGCTCGCTGGCATACCCGCCGGGAGCTAAATCTGGCCTTTTTCGGTGCTTTCCATGGTCGTACCATGGGAGCTTTGTCCCTCACTGCAAGTAAGACCATCCAGAAAAAGCACTACAATCCTCTGGTGCCGGGCATAACTCACATTCCATATGCCTATTGCTACCGCTGCCCTTACCACCTGTGCTACCCCGCCTGCGGGATAGCTTGCGTGCATTGGCTGGAAGAGACTCTCTTTCGTACCACCGTGCCGCCGGAGGAAGTGGCGGCCATATTTGTCGAACCTATACAAGGTGAGGGTGGTTACATCGTGCCTCCTCCCGAATTCCACCGGGAACTCAATAAGATAGCCAAAAAGTATGGCATTCTCTATGTGGCCGATGAAGTACAATCAGGCATGGGTCGCACCGGGAAAATGTTCGCCATGGAACATTTTGAGGTTGCAGCTGATATCATTGCCCTTGCCAAGGGCATTGCATCTGGTTTGCCCTTGGGCGCTATGGTGGCCCGGGCGGACATCATGAACTGGGAAGCAGGCTCCCATGCCTCCACCTTCGGCGGCAACCCTATCTCTTGTGAGGCAGCCCTAGCCACCATTGAACTTCTGGAAGAAGAGCTTATGGACAACGCCAGCGAACGGGGTGATCAACTCATGGGGGGGCTGGCAGAGCTGCAAAAATCCATTGAATGCATCGGTGATGTTAGAGGCATGGGTTTGATGATCGGCGTTGAGCTGGTGAAGGACCGCGAAACCAAGGAGCGAGCAGGTGACTGGCGAGACCAGCTTATCCAAAAGGCTTTTCACAAGGGTTTGCTTTTACTTGGTTGCGGCCAAAACACAATCCGAATCTGCCCGCCACTTACAGTAAGTAGTGAGGAAGCTGCGGTATTCCTCGACATATTTGAAGAAAGCCTGAGGGAACTATTCAACTAACGGGCACAAGGCGCAAGGTATAGGGCACAAGGGATAAAATGAAATCTAACAATAGGAGTCATAATTCAGGAGCCAGGAGGTCTGAGATCGATTCTAGAATCTCCTGGATTCTGGCTCCTGGATTCTAGATTCTCTATCTTATGCCCTGCGCCCCAAGGCGACTGGATCAGGAGTAGCCCATGAAAGATATATTGAAAGATTTGGGTCTGTCGGACCTGAACCCCGGGGCAGGGACGGGAACTACCTGGCTGGAATGTGGGGGGGAGATATTGGAGTCAGTATCACCCATTGACGGCCGAATTATTGGCAGGGTTCGGCAGGCTTCAGCGGCTGATTATGACAAGGTGGCTGCCAGGGCGAGGGCTGCCTTCGAAGAGTGGCGCATGGTGCCAGCGCCGGAGCGTGGCGATATTGTTAGACAAATTGGTAATGCAGTGCGAGCACGCAAGCAAGAATTGTCCACCCTGGTGAGCCTTGAAGTGGGCAAGATTCGGGCTGAGGCAGAGGGCGAAGTTCAAGAGATGATAGACATCTGTGATTTTGCCGTGGGCCAGTCACGCATGCTCTATGGTCTAACCATGCATAGTGAGCGTCCCAGACATCGAATGTATGAACAGTATCATCCACTGGGGCCCATGGGGGTGATTACGGCTTTTAACTTCCCGGTGGCGGTTTGGTCCTGGAATGCCATGATCGGCCTGGTGGCGGGAGATACAGTGGTGTGGAAACCTTCGAGTAAGGCAGCTTTCACTGCCCTCGCCCTTACCAAAATCATAAGCAGAGTATTACAGGAGAATGACCTTCCGGAAGGCATTCTGAATGTGGTCATCGGGAGTCGTAATGAGGTCGGGGAAAAGTTGATTGCAGATAGACGGTTGCCTCTTATCTCCGCAACTGGCAGCGTGGCCATGGGCCGTCATGTAGGCCAGGTGGTGGCTTCCCGGCTGGGAAAATCCCTGCTTGAATTGGGGGGTAACAACGCGGTAATCGTCAGCTCCCAGGCGGATCTGGATCTCGCTGTACGGGCCATCCTATTTGGGGCCGTGGGTACCGCAGGTCAGCGGTGTACTACCATTCGCCGCGTAATCGCCCACAAAGAGATCTTTAATCCCCTCATTGAGGCTCTCATTCAGGCTTACAAACAGGTGGTGATTGGCAATCCCCTGGAGGATGGCGTGCTCATGGGTCCACTCATCGATGGTCAAGCAGTGGAAGACATGCAAAGAGGTCTTGAAGAACTCAAAAGCCAGGGCGGGCGGATACTTTACGGAGGAGAAATCTTATCCGGGGGTATCTACGATGCTGGCACCTATGTGACCCCATGCATCTGTGAGGCCCGCAACCACTATCCCATCGTGCAAGAGGAGACCTTTGCCCCCATTCTCTACCTGATTCCCTATGAGACTCTGGAAGAGGCAATCCAATATCAAAACAACGTGCCACAAGGGTTGAGCTCTGCAATTTTTACCAATGATCTGCACGAGAGTGAGATTTTCTTGAGTCACATGGGAAGCGACTGTGGTATAGCAAATGTCAACATCGGCACCTCGGGCGCGGAAATTGGTGGTGCTTTTGGTGGGGAGAAAGACACCGGAGGAGGTCGGGAGTCCGGCTCTGATGCCTGGAAGACCTACATGCGCAGACAGACCTGCACTATCAATTGGTCCAGGAAGATGCCCCTGGCGCAGGGGATTGAGTTTGGGGTGAAGGAAGCTGGCAGCTAGCAGCTTGCAGTAAGACTCAGCTCTTATCGAGCTTCGCGTCATGTGCCTGCGGCGCCATTAGGTCATTACGCTTCGCTGTCATTTGTTGTAATCGGTAGAGGGTAGAGGGTAATAAAGGCTGGGCACTAGACACTAAGCACCAAAAAGATGGAATCAGGAGTCAGAATCCAGAATTCAGGTTTCAGCTTTTGTGTTTCTCTTCCCTGACACCTGACACCCGACACCTGAAACCCTGAGATTTGGTGCTAAAAGCAAAATGTATTCGTAGTTACACAAACCAACGCTAGAAGATTGGGCGAAGAAAATGGGCTTGCTTTTCATAGACGGAAACCAGGCTGTGGCCATGGGAGCCTTGTATGGGGGCTGCAAGTTTTTTGCCTCATATCCCATAACTCCCGCGAGCACTCTTCTTTCAGCCATGTTGGAGAGCTTGCCCGCCGCAGGAGGCATTGTTCTGCAGGGTGAGGACGAGATCGCTTCAATAGGTTACTGCCTCGGTGCATCTATGGCGGGCATGAAAGTCATGACTGCCACCTCGGGCCCAGGTCTCAGCCTTTATAGCGAGAACATCTCCTTTGCCATTGCAGGCGAGATTCCCATAGTAATCGTCAATATAATGCGTCAGGGACCGTCAACCGGTTCCGCTACCCGAGGCGCAGACTCGGATGTGCAGTTCATGCGCTGGGGATGCAGCGGCGGCTTGCCGGTTATTGTCCTTGCCCCGGCTGACGTTAGTGATTGCTTTACCCTGACGGTGCATGCTTTCAATCTTGCCGAGCAGTTCCGTTGCCCGGTATTTATAGCCTCCAACAAAGAGATAGGGATGACCAGCCAGACTGTTGATATGGAGGGAGTCGAAAAACCGGCAATCGTAGATCGCACTCTCCACGAATCTGGCCCCTTTCTTCCTTTTCAAGTTAATCCTGAGGAGGACGTTCCTGCATTCCTTCCCATCGGCGGCCCCATCTTAGTGAGACAGACTTCATCCACCCACGGACCAGATGGATACATTACAACTGATCCTTCGGAGATTCAGGCAGGGGTCGAAAGGCTACAGAGAAAAATCCAAGCCAATATAGAATCATTTACCTACTTCGATCTGGAAGAAAGAAAAGGGGCTCGCACCTTGATCGTGGCCTACGGGATAACAGCTGGAGCTGCGAGAGCTGCAGTTGCTGAGCTTTTTGAAAAGCAAAACGTCCCTGTATCTCTCTTGGTTCTAAAGACCTTGTGGCCGGTTCCCGAGCAAGTACTCCACGCTGCTGCAGCCGGCATGGAGCGAATTCTGGTAGTGGAAATGAATCTGGGCCAATACATCCATGAAGTCCGGAGAGTACTTTGCAAGCAAAGAGTTGATTTTTATGGAAAAATGTCTGGTCAGTTGATCTCACCCAGAGAAATCATAAAGGAGGTGTTGGGTGGATAGCCTCCTAAACCCAGACCGAGCACCAGTTTTCTGCCCCGGTTGTTCTCACGATCGCAGTGTCCATGTCTTGGACCGCGCTCTCCAGAAGCTGGGTCTCCGAGGCAGTGACCTGGTTATCGTAAGCGATATTGGCTGCTCCGGGCTTTTTGATACCTTTTTCAATACCCATGCATTTCATGGACTTCATGGTCGAGCTCTTACCTATGCAGCTGGGATAAAGCTGGCGCAGCCGGATCTTAAAGTGATAGTAACCATGGGCGATGGTGGACTGGGAATAGGAGGAGCACATTTCCTTGCTGCCTGCCGCAGAAATATAGACCTCACCCTTCTGGTGTTGAACAATTTCAACTTTGGCATGACCGGGGGTCAGTTTTCCTGCACCACACCCGAACACGCATCCGTGTCTTCCAGTTTTCTCAATGTTTTAGAAAAGCCATTCGATCTTTGCCATGTCGCAGCTTGCGCTGGGGCTCCTTTTGTGGCTAGGTCTTCGGTCTACCGCAAGGACCTCCCAGAACTGCTCAAAGAGGCCATCTCCTTTGAAGGCTTTGCAGTTTTGGATATATGGGGGGGTTGCCCTGCCCGCTATATGAAAAAGAACCCCTTATCCCCTAAAGAGATCGAAGCGGCCATAGAGAAACTGCCAACTTATGAGGGAGTTGTGCCTTCAAATATACGGCGAGAATACTCCAGCCATTACCGGGAAGCGGCCGCTACGGATAGGGCAGAAGTTCACTGGCAAGGAATTGAAACGATTTTTGAGCCAACGGTCAGGGAACGACGGGAGGTGGTTTTTTTAGGCAGTGCAGGGCAACGGGTAATAACAGCGGGCGGTCTTTTAGGTCGGGCGGCCATTTTGGCCGGGATGAATGTCAGCCAAAAGAATGACTTCCATATTACAGTCATGCGAGGGCCCTCTGTGACCGAGCTCATTGTTTCACCCCAGGCCATCACCTTTACGGGGGTAGAAGAGCCTCAGGTGATCATCGCCCTTGCCCATGAGGGAGTGCGGAGGTGCTGGGGGCTATTTGAGAAAATGAAAAAGGGGGGGCAAATCATTCTGTCGGCTGGAGTTGAAATCCCCCCTACCGCTGGACAAATCCTGGAAGTAGATTTCAAAGCTGGAGGAATCAAGAATAAGGAGATGGCTCTAGCGGCCCTTTATCTCCTCGCTCGGGATCGAGACCCCATTACACCTGAGATGCTCGAGGAAGCACTCAAACAGACATTTCAGGGCAATAGACTTGAGGAAGCTCGCCTAGTTCTGGAGAAAGCCGCCACAATCCCGGTTTAATCGCAAAGGGCAGAGCGTCACTCCTATTTCGAATTTCGAAATTAAAATCCAAAATTCGCAATTCGACATTCGAAATCCGAAATTATGCTCTATGCTCTCTGTAGAAAGCAGAAAGAATTTCGTTTTTTTTATGCAGATTCCAAGATTCTGCCTATTCTATTGGCACCTTTTTTTCTGTAAGTATTTCCTGATTTTACTGGTATTTCATTGAGATATTCTTAGAAGCACAGCCTATTCCGCTCAGAGAAGTTAGTTAGAGTAATTCTTCTTTTCTCATAAGCGTTGGGGATAAGAGATGCGGAGAGTGGTAAGAAGAGTTTGTGGGTGTTTTGTAATCGTTCTTTTAACTGCCTTTCTGTTTTGTTCTATGGCCGGTGCCGAAGAAACACCTGATGTTGAAGCTGAGCCGAAGGCGAATCAAAAACTCCAACAGGCTGAAAAAATAGAAGAAAAGGCAGAGACAGAAGAAAAACGTTCCCTTGAAACTGACTACGAAGAACAAGGACAACCTGAGGAGAATGAGGAAGTAGAGGACGAGGAGCCAACCGCAGAAAGTCCAATTCTTTCAAGATTGCCCGTGGAAAAGATAACCTTGGGTGGGTACATCGACTTTGACTACGACTACTATGAGGTCTCGGATGTCTCTGACAAAGACAGCGGCAGCAGTTCTGACCTGGGTCTGGGTTCGGTGGAGCTTGAATTGCGGGTGTTTTTCAATAAATGGGTTAAATCAAAAATTGTGGTGGCTGTGGATGATGTTGGTAAGAAGGATGGTGAAGAAAAAATAAAAATAGATGAAGCCATCTTCACCATGAAGTGTCCCTCGGTCCCCTTGTATTTCACTGGTGGCTACACAGTTCTTCCTTTTGGCGTTTTTGAAGACCGGTTGATCACTGGGCTTATCACTGAGGACCTCTATGAGATACAAGAGGTAGGTGCCACTCTGGGTTTTGCTCCTGATTTCTATGGTTTAGACATTTCTTTCACCGTCTATGGAGGTCAGGATATCATTGAGAATCTCGAGGATTTCGGCACACATGAGTTCAGCGAGGACCCAGATCGTGAAGAAGACGATGACGTGAGTTCCTTTATTGCCAATGTCACACTCGAGCCAGTAGAGGACATGTTTAGCCTGAGTGTTTTCTACGACAGTGAACCTGGCGACGGCAGACGCAACCTGACCATAGGGTCCGCTTTTACCTTGGATGTTTGGAAGTTCAGTTTGGACGGCGAATACATAACCGCCCTGCAGCGAGAAAAAGGGGAAAACGGAGAAGAGAACAAGGAGAGTGCCTGGGTTGCGGGCCTCGCTTTTCGGCCCTTTGAGTCAGTGCCTCTGGAGTTTGTGGTCCGGTACGAAGATTTTGATGATGATCAAAAGGGTAATCAGGATGAAATACTAGACGACCGATACGTGGCAGGGTTCAGCTACAAATTTCTAGAATGGGCCACCTTTTTTTTCGAGTATGACTACTTAAACTACGAGAAAGAAAAGGGACAGCGACGCTGCCGACCACGTAAACACAATACACTTCCGCATTGGCTTGGCGTTTTAGCCAGGGCTAGTACTGCTTTAAGTACTCCTTCTGTCAACCTGCCAAAACCAACCTTAAGTTTTCTCCAATCATTAATTTAAGGCTGTTAAATATTTACTAAGCCAAGTATATTAACCTATTATACCACTTTGTTGTGGATAATGACCCCCAAGAATTTCAAGGTAAATATCCGTCTATACCCTGGATTCCCGCTTTCGCGGGAATGACGATAGTACACGTTCACCCGTCATCCCCGCGTAGGCGGGGATCCAGATAAGAAAAGGCTTTCAAGCATCTTGAGTGGCTTTACAATCCCACCAAAGAATCTCCTATCCAGCCCAATCCTTATCATTTCGTAATGTTTTGGCAATCTTTTGGTAAGCTTCCCATATTTATTATGCAAAAACTCATCGAAATTTTAGCCGGTGTGGTTTTCTAATTGACTAATATTTTATTTTTAATATGATATCAATATTTTATTGTAAAATCTCTGCCGACTCTTGGCATATAATTTCCCAGTTCCCATTTTTGTTCTCCAACTAAAGACAATATTTTCGTTCTACACTGGTCTGATGGATGCAAAGTATTTCTTTATGGTAAGGAGGTGAGAGAGAAGCGAAAAGTTGCTCTATTGAGTCATTTAGAGAATTTTCTCGAGTCTATCATTGGAGATGAGAACGAGTTCATCTGAGACTTATGAATTAAGTTTGATGATAAAACAAGAAAGGAGAGGGCCCATGACCAGACTTTTTGTTACTATCGTCGTGACATTCGCTTTAATCTCTGGAACTGCACTAGCACAGGACACACTGGCAGAAAGAGGACCATTTGGATTGGGAGCGATGTATGGTATGACAGGTCCTAACCCTAGGTATCTCGCAGGTATTACCGCGAAGTATTTTCTGGATGAGACCAATGCATTTGACGGTGCTGTCCTCCGGCGCCTCAGTTCAAAAGACGACTGTTATATTTGGGCAGACTACCTGTATCACTTCCGTTCGCTGATTACACTTGAGCAAGGCGAATTGCCAGTCTACTTGGGCATTGGCGGAAGACTAAAGCTTCAAGAGAGCAACGAGGATAAATTCGGGATTCGATTTCCCGTGGGCCTGGCTTATGAATTTGCAGGCGTGCCTGTTGATGTCTTTGTTGAAGTTGTACCAATATGGGACGTGGCGCTCAGCTATGATTTTGATCTCGAAGGAGGTATCGGCGTTAGATTTTATTTCTAGCTTTGCCTATGGGCAACATGGAATGAAAATCAGACTTTGACTAATGACTTCGAGACTAATTGGTAAGGTCCTTAGTTCTATTATCCAGAAAACTGCCACAATCCCAAACTAACGTCCATCCAGGAATTACCGAATGTCATTCTGAGCCCTTCGATTTACTCTAGGGTAAACTCCGAGAAGAATCTCATAAATTCAGATCTTACACCTTCGAGATTCTTCGCCCGCCTGCGGCGGACTCAGAATGAAGTTGTCGAATTGCTGTTTTGTGGAGTTGATACTACGATAAGAACTCCCTGCAAGAAAAACCAAACACTCCCTCTCCCTTGACGGGAGAGGGTTGGGGTGAGGGTGAAAAGGAGGTATTTTCGATAGATTATATCCCCCTCGCCGTAATTATCCATCCAGAAACCTTCTTATTCTGGGCAATCCTTACCATTTCGTAATACTCTGGTAATCTTTTGGTAAGCCCCTCAGTTGTACTATCCAGAAAACCGGCTACAAAACCAAACTAACGTCCATCCAAAGATTAGCGAATGTCATTCTGAGCCCTTCGACAAGCTCAAGATGAACTACGCGAAGAGAGTAATTGTCATCCTGAGTCCCGCCCAGGCGGGACGAAGGATCTCGAGATTCTTCGGCTGACGCCTCAGAATGACATTAGGAAGTGACACCGGTTAGCCACCGGCGAACAAAAACTTGAAGAAAGAAGGAGGAGTACCATGGTGCAAGAAAAGGACATTGTTAGACTGGGTTTAACCATTATCATGTTCATTGCTCTACTTGGGCTGGTCAGCACGCCTGCTTTGGCAAAGGGCAACGGCCGGCATGCCCAAAAGGGCCTGCAGCCAGACCGCGTCGTCGGCCTTCCTCGCCTGCCAATATGAGGTCAAAGACGATTACTGGATTGCCCAGGGAAACTGCTACAACTGTCTGACAAAGAAGACCAAGCTGAGTGCTTCGACGAGGCGAAAGAGGATTACAAGGAGGCAAGGGAAGAGTGCAAGGCCCAGCTGGAAGCCCGTAAGGATCTCTGTGAGGAGCTGGGCGAAGCACCCTATGATCCGCAGATCGACCCGGAGGACTTTGTTGATCCCACTACTATCAATTCGTACAAATGCCAACCCCTATTTCCCGCTGGTGCAGGGCTATGAGTGGGTATACGAAGGCGGTGGCGAGACCATTACCGTAACGGTCACAGAGGAAACTAAAGAAATCCTTGGTGTAAAGTGTCGCGTTGTCAAAGATGTCGTGACGGAATGAAGACGGATGAAGGATCATGATCGAAGACACAGATGACTGGTACGCCCAGGACAAAGATGGCAACGTCTGGTACTTCGGCGAGTTTTCGTTGGCGAAAGAAGAATGTGAACCTGAAGAACTGTGCGAAGGACTATATAACAACGATGGCTCGTGGAAAGCTGGATATGCGTCCGCCAAACCAGGTTACCTGGTGAAGATCCGTCCCCGGAGGTAGAATGACATATACCGCCAGGAATTTGCTCTTGGGGATGCCGAGGATTGGGCTAAAGTGCTGAGCTGTTAGAAGCACTAGCGGCGGATGCTAGGCTATATACCTGTACAGCAACAGCGACGGGTGCATGCAAACTGAGGAGGGCACGCCCATTGAACCAGACGTCAGTGAGTACAAGTTCTACAAACCGGGCATCGGGCTGTATCTTGGAAGTTAATCCTGAAACCGGCGAGCGGGTGGAACTTACAGGTTTCAATGCCTCACCCCTAACTGTAACAAAACATGTTTGGCCCGCCAAAAAGGCGGGCCTTGCTCCGAACTTCACCGGTGCCCACAGCGTAAAAGGCCGCAGCTTGTAGTGGGCTAAATGTGGTCACGGCTCGCTGAGGTTGACGGCATGTGGCGGCTGTGACGATGAGAACTGAAGGATAATGGATACTTATCGCGAAATTCCGGGCCCTGGCTTCGGCCGGGGCTCGGGGTATTTCCAAAGGTAGCAAGAAAATCAATTCTGTAGATGCTATTCGTAGAGAAATAATACGGCACCATATTGATGCCAGACGATTTATCTAACTGGTGCTTATCCGGAAACACCATACTTTCCTCCCCCTTGACGGGGGAGGATTGAGGTGGGGGTGATCCCCCTCCCCTGCGGGAGGGAAAAGGAGGTTTCCGGATAAGACTAACTAATATTGATGATAATTTACAGATATCTAAATAGTGTAATCCAACAAATACCTAAACAAGTTCTCATAGCTGCTTTTCATACTCACCTTCGGCTGTAATTTGGCACAGGCAACCAAAGCTAGCCTGCAGAACATAGTCTTGGATAGCAAGAATGAAAATCTTACTCTCAGTTTCAAATTAGAAGATGCTTTTTCTGAACAAATGAAAGAAGTCATTCTAAGTGGAACATCCATCACTTTCACATTTTTTGTTGTATTACGGGAGATCAAGGATTTTTGGGTGGACAAGAAGATAATCGATATAAAAATCGATCACATGCTCAAATACAACGTTTTGAAAAAAGAATTCGTTATCAAAAGATCATGGGAAATTGATGAGGTCTTGATTACCGACTCTTTTGTCGAAGCTCAGAACTTAATGGCCGCAATTAGCAGCCTAAAAATTCTTCCCTTCAACTGGCTGGAGAATGGCAACCGTTACCAAATAGCAATCAAGGCCGAACTCAGCAAAGCCAACCTGCCTCTCAATTCGAGACCTGTGGTGTTTTTCTCTCCTCCCTGGGGTTTTGAAACAGATTGGTATATACTGGATTTCAATCGCTCATAGAAGAGGTAGTTCCCATGCGTCTCCTGTTGGTTGAGGATGATTTGAAGCTTGCCTCCTTCATATCAAAGGGACTCAGAGAGGCCGGCTTTGCCGTGGACCACTGCGCGGATGGAGAGGATGGCCTGCATATGGCCTCAACTGAACCTTACGATGCTGCCATTATTGACATAATGCTACCCAAACTTGACGGTCTTTCTCTAATAGATGAACTGCGAAAGATTAAGAACAACACACCTGTAATTATTTTGAGCGCAAAACGCTCGGTAGATGATCGGATCAGGGGACTGCAGGCGGGTGGCGACGATTATCTGGTCAAGCCTTTTTCTTTTGCTGAGCTTCTGGCACGGGTTCAGGCACTGGTCCGCAGGGCTAGCGGGACAGCAGAGCCTACCACCCTGGTAGTAGGTGACCTTTCCATGGATATTCGCACCCACAAGGTTGAGAGAGGGGGAAAGAAGATCGATCTCCCACCCCTGGAGTTCTCCCTACTCGAGTACCTTATGCGCAACGCAGGAAATGTCGTTTCCAAGACCATGATTATGGAACACGTCTGGGATTATAACTTCGACCCGCAGACGAACGTGGTGGAGGTTCGCATATGTAAACTGCGGGAGAAGATTGATAAAGATTTTGAAGAGAAGCTGATTCATACCGTCTATGGAGCCGGTTATGTACTTGAGCAAGATTCTTAGGCCCCCTAGCACGCTGGCGGCTCGATTAGCCCTCTGGTATGCGGGGATATTCACCATATCGACCCTCGTGGCCTTTGGGGCCTTCTACTTAGTGATCTCTACAGTGCTCAGTGAGCGTGGGGACCAGGACCTTATGAAAGATGTGCAAGAGTATTCCGCCATGCTAGCCGCAGAAGGGATTGACAGGGTCAAGGCTGAGATGGCCTGGGAGGCTTTATCTGACGGCCAGGAACATATCTTTCTGCGTCTCCTATCTACGGATGGCAAGGAACTGGCCGCAACAGACATGTCAGCCTGGCGGAGCGTAGGTACAGGTAGCAGTGCATTGGAGAAGTTGAAAAGGGGTGCAGATTACGTTCTAGAGACACTTGATCTCGCGGAACAGGAGTTTAAAGTTCGCACTGTCTACGGCAGCATCGGGCCTGACCTGGTTTTGCAGATAGGGGAGTCATTAGAGGAAGACACGGAATTTCTAGAATTACATCGTACAGTATTTATCCCACTGATGGCTGTCATGGTAATCATTGCCGCTATAGTTGGTTGGCTCATGGCCAGACGTGCTTTGACCGGTGTTGAGGAGGTAACTCAAACAGCAGTCCAGATTTCAAAGGGTGCATTAGACAAACGCGTTCCCTTTAAGGCCAGAGGCAACGAAATCGAACGCCTTGCAACTACTTTCAATTACATGCTCGATCGCATCAATCTGTTGATCAAGGGAATGAGAGAGATGAGCGACAATATTGCTCACGACTTGAGAAGCCCCCTTGCAAGAATTCGCGGCGTTGCTGAAATGGCACTGACCAGCTCTGCCACTGAAGAAGAGCACAAAGCAATGGCCGGTAGCATGTTAGAGGAATGTGATCGTCTCTTGGGAATGATCAACGCCATGCTGGATATTGCAGAAGCTGAGTCAGGAGCAGGCGAGACTAAATTGGAAGAAGTTGACCTTGTCAACATAATACAACGTGCCTGTGAGTTATTTCAGGCTATAGCAGAGGAGAATTCGGTAACAATCGCTGCTGACTTACCTGAAAATTGTCTGGTCTACGGAGAGGCTAGAAAGTTTCAACGAATGGTTGCCAATCTCCTCGACAATGCCTTGAAGTTCACTCCACCGCAAGGGACTGTGACGGTTTCGCTCAAAGCGGATAACGGGCAGGTCGCAATTTCAGTGAGCGATACTGGTATCGGCATATCTGAGGATGATCTCCCCCACATCTTTAAACGATTTTACCGGTGTGATAATAGTCGGGCACAGCAAGGTACCGGTCTTGGACTGAGCCTGGTTAAGGCACTTGCCGGATCCCTCGGTGGAAGTGTCAATGCTACAAGTCACCTTGGTGAAGGTAGCACCTTCACGGTAACCCTTCCTCAAATGCCTCTTTCTCACCAATTCCAGCCTGCTAGGTAGCATGTCCTTTGGCCCTCTTTTTGCAAGACGTATTCAAGGTAATCACCTTTGGCGCAGGAGGTAAAAAGCACAGCAGGAGGGGCACCATGGCGCAAAAGATTTTGGTAGTGGATGATGAACCAACCGTAAGGGATTTTCTCAACGACTTCTTTACCGAAGAGGGCTATAAGGTATTACAGGCCTCAAACGGCGAGCAAGCCATACTCTTGGCGGAAATAGAGAGTCCGGAAGTAATTCTGTTGGACATACATATGCCCGGTATTGATGGCATAGAAGTTTGCAAGAGATTAAAAGCGCAGAAAAAAACTCGCTACATTCCAATCATCATAATAACTGGCCTCGATGACAGAGGTTTCATAGCCTATCTAGAGGGAGCCGATGATTTTGTCACCAAACCTTTCAATCCTGTTGAACTTACTTTTCGGGTAAGGTCGATGCACCGCATCAGGCGACTGAATACAGAGCTTCTCCTTGCCCAGGGTTACATAGGGCAACTAGAAAAAGAACTTTTCAAGCTTCAAGGAAGCGACTCCATAGATTGATCGTCATTATTATCAAGACTAACACCAGCTCGCTCTCTACCAGAGTGAGCCTGAGCCGCGGTTTTTCTTGACCCGTCTTTTGTCTGTCACACAAAAAAGCCTCTTGGAGAAGCACACTTTCGCTAGCTCCAAGAGGCTAAAAATATCTCGCTCTCAGCCGTCCCGGATATTATAAACATGCAATTATAAACTGACCGCTGATTGCTGATAGCTGATCACGCTCATCCGAAAACAGCGTATTCGGATGAGCACTAACTAGAAAATCTGTGAATTTCTATTTCACTGCATCCTTTAAAGCCTTTCCCGCGACAAATCGGGGAGCCTTGCGTGCCGCAATGTGAAGCGGTGCGCCGGTCTGAGGATTCCTCCCCTGCCTCGCCTTCCTTTGTTGAACCTTGAAAGTTCCGAAACCTACCAGGGTAACCGCCTGACCCCTTCTCAATGCTCCGGTGATAGCAGAGAAAACGCGGTCTACCGCAGCCTGGGCCTCTTTTTTTGTCTTGACCACCTTGGCTACCTCATTAACCAGATCGGCCTTATTCATGTCCTCCTCCTGTGCTAAGGTTTAACGCCGAGCGCTAATTTGGAGGACATATAGCGGGTTGTGAGATGTTTGTCAATAGCGGGTCTATTTCGAGGGCCTATAATATTAGCTCGAAAAGTCGAAAAAATAGGTTGGATGGGTATGAAGATCTTGACAAGAATTATAGTTTGTGCTAAAAATCACTTTCACTTATTCGATAAGTAGTGCCACTAATGAGGTGGATAAAATGGAGGTGGGAATGGGTGCAGCCTTGGAAGTCTTGAAATTTAAGTGGTTTATAATGAGTCGTTTCTTCAGATATTTTTTGTGGATAGTTTTGGGTTCAAACATCTTGTGGTATTTTTTCGGTTCTATCTGGCCTTACTATTGGAATATGCTTGCATCTTTGCTCATTCCTTTCGGTGTGTGTCTGATCACCAGCAGATCCACCGATGAAGCCGCCAGCTGCCTTTGTGGTTGGGGGCGAGAAGATACGTCCCAACAAGATTGGCTTGCTGGAGAGATGAATAAGATTCGATTACTCAAGGGGCAGCGAAATTTTGACAAGGCTTTTGCCTTAGTAAATGATTTGCTGGATAAGGTACCTAATTTCCCCGAAGCCCTCTATCTCAAAGGACATTTGCTCTGGGAAGGATTCAAGAACCCTTGGGCTGCGGAGAAGTGTTTCAGGAGAGTTGTCGAGCTGACCGAAGATAACCAGCCAGTCCACAGGTGGGCTTCGAGCTGCCTTTCGGGCCTCTACAGCAAAGTTAGCTATTAAGGGATGGGGGGATTACTGCTCTCGCAAGGCTGCGATGAGTTCTCGCACCATTGCCTTGCCGTCGCCATAGAGCATGAGAGCATTGGGGGCGGCAAAAAGGGGATTAGGAATACCGGCAAATCCAGGGCTCAAACTCCTTTTGATGATCATCACCGTTTGAGCCTTGTCTACATCCATAATAGGCATGCCGTAAATAGGGCTGGTTTTATCCTCTCGTGCAGAGGGGTTGACCACGTCATTGGCTCCGATGACCAGAGCCACATCAGCTTCCGGAAAACTGTCATTAATATCTTCTAAAGCAAAAAGCTGATCATAAGGGACGTCTGCTTCTGCTAGAAGCACGTTCATGTGACCTGGCATGCGACCGGCCACCGGATGAATTGCATAGCGAACCTCTGCCCCTTTCTCCTGAAGAAGGTTGGCCAGATCTCGGACCGAATGCTGTGCCTGGGCTACGGCCATGCCATATCCTGGCACAATAATTACCAACCGTGCCGTTTCGAAGATCATGGCCGCTTCTTCAGCGCTGGCACTCTTGACTTTGCCTCCGTATACCTCATCAGCAGAGGCGGTTTCTGCAGTGGGTCCAAGGGTGCCGAATAACACGTGGGTCAACGACCTGTTCATAGCTTTGCACATTATACTGGTCAGGATCAGTCCTGAGGCACCTACCAGAGAACCGGCGATGATCAGTACGTTGTTGCCGAGCACAAATCCAGTAGCGCAGGCTGCCAGCCCAGAGTAGGAATTGAGCAAAGCAATGACCACCGGCATGTCTGCACCACCAATCGGTACAGTGATCATCACCCCGAGAACCGAGGCCACAGCCACGAGCAACCAATAGGCCCAGAAACCCGTAGGGTTAATTACCACAAGTGCCCCCAGAGCCATGGCTGACAAAAACAGGGTTCCGTTGATTGTTTTCTGTAAGGAATCGCTTTTGGGCTGCCAGCGGAGTACTCCCTGCAATTTTCCCCAGGCCACCATACTACCGGTAAAAGTAGCAGCACCAATAAGACCACTGGCTGCAGTGGCCACATAGAGCTGGGTTGGCGGTACGTTGGTAAGATTACCAGGGGCGAGCAAGGCAGTTGCGGCAACCAAAGCAGAGGCGCCACCGCCAAACCCATTGAACGCTGCGACCATCTGTGGCATGGCGGTCATCTCTACTTTGAGGGCCAGATAAGTACCTATGGCTCCTCCTACGACCAGGCCGATGATGATGAGTTGAAAAGTAACGATTTGCTGGTCCAGCAGGGTGGCCACCACGGCAAGGAGCATGCCGAGAGCACCGATCATATTACCGCGAGGTGCAGTACGGGGAGAGGCCAGACCTTTGAGACCCAGAATGAAGCAAACCGAGGCAACCAGGTAAACTATGTTGATCAGGCTAATTCCCATTATTTTTTCTTCTTAAACATCAAGAGCATCCGATTGGTGACCAAAAAGCCTCCCACCACATTGATGGTGGCCATGATAACCGCTGCACAACCGAGGACAGCGGCTATGGTAGATTCCTTTGAGCCCGCTGCCACAAGAGCCCCAACCACAGTGATACCGGAGATGGCATTGGCTCCTGACATGAGGGGGGTGTGCAGAGTGGGGGGTACTTTGGTGATTACCTCGAAGCCAACAAATATGGCGAGGACAAAGACGGTAATATAAATGATGAAAGCTTCCATGATTATTTCTTTCTATCCCAGAGCATTCAAGACGGCCTGATGAACCAACTTTCCTCCGTGAGCTACCATTGCTCCTTTGGTAATTTCGTCCTCAAGATCCAGTTCCAGCTCTTCCTTCCTTGACCATGTGAAGGAGAAAAGTTGAGATGTTTTTGGCATACATCTGGCTCGCATGCACGGGAACTTGTGCCGAAATATTCAGTGGCCCAATGACAATCACACCTTTATGGACAATCTTTTCACCCGGCTTGGTGACGGCACAATTGCCGCCTTTGTCGGCAGCTATATCGACAATAACCGACCCTGGTCGCATGGAGGCCACCACTTCTTCTGAAATTAAAACCGGAGATTTCTTTCCCGGAACCGCCGCAGTGGTGATGACCACGTCTGAGTTCTTGATGCGTTCGGCCATGAGTTCTTGCTGCCGCTGGTAGAAGTCTTCTGATTGGGCCTTAGCATAACCCCCTGAATCTTGAGCTTCCTCGGTTGCTAGTTCTAACTGAACAAATTTGGCTCCTAAACTTTCCACTTCTTCCTTTACCACTGGGCGGATGTCAAAAGCCTCTACCACAGCACCTAAACGACGGGCGGTGGCAATAGCCTGCAGTCCTGCCACGCCAGCGCCAAGTATAAAAACACGGGAGGGAGTAATGGTGCCAGCAGCTGTCATGAACATAGGGAATAGTTTGGGGGAAGCATCAGCCGCAGCCAGCACCGCCTTGTATCCGGCAATAGTTGCCATGGAACTGAGGGCATCCATACTTTGGGCCCGGGTGGTGCGAGGCATGAGCTCCATGGAAAAGACGGTGAGCTTACGCTCAGCCAGCTCCTTCATGATCTCCGGCTGGGCCAAAGGTTCGGTGAAAGAAATGAGAGTGGCGCCTTCCTTTAGTGCATCAAGGTCGGCAGCTGGAAAATCAGGGTAAGATCCCGGCCCCCGAACCATGAGGACTATGTCTGCCTGGGCCAGGAGACTATGGCGATCTTGTTCAACCCGGGCGCCTTGGGCCTCAAAGTCCTTGTCTGCACTATTAGCGGACTCACCAGCCCCTGCCTCAATTGCCACTTCAAGACCTGCCTTGATCAAAGCAGGAACTGTTTGGGGAATGAGCGCTACTCGTCTTTCTCCCGGATAGATTTCTTTGGGGACAGCAACTAACATTTTCATTCTTCTGAGGATTAGTTGCAAGATCTAAAAGCAGCTATCGAAAATAGTAGGATTTCTTGAAAGGGTCAACCATTAAATTGACCAAATGAACGTTTTTTTCTTTGAAGTTACAGATAGTTAACAGTTTCACAAACAGTTTTAGCTTTACTTACAAAACCTTCTGTCCGGAAAAAGAGGTTTTAGGTTTTAACCAATTACCTATTACCTATCACCCATAACCTTAGACAGGCTTAATTAATGCTCATCCGAAAACGGCCGTTTTCAGATGAGCGCGATCAGCTATCAGCGCTCAGCCATCAGAAAAACACATGTAAACAGAACATATTAAACTGATCCCGCCTGGGCGGGACTGAATGCTGACAGCTCTATCCGGAAATCTCGGATTTCCGGATGGAGATTAATTACAGCTCCCTTTTTTGGCGAACTCACTGAAGGAGATCTGAGTTTCGTAGCACTTTTGATCGATGTAATCCAAGACAGGCATGAACTGATGGGGAGGAACAAAACCGGAGAGCATAGTTATGGGCTGGCCCTTGGAGTCCAGGAAGACGAGAGATGGGTAAGCATTTATGCCGAAAGCCTGAGTCAGCTCGACATTTGACAAGGATTTGCCGTTGTAACGAACCCGGCTTTCTGAGTTTTCCGCGTTGAGACGCACGTAGACGAAATTCTCTGAGAGCATCCTGGCGACCTTTTGGTCCTTTATGGTCTCTTGCTGGAACTTTTTGCAGAAAATGCACCATTCAGCATAGAACTCAACGAAAATGGGCTTGTTTTCAGTTCTACCCTTGGCAAGACCGTCGTCGAAAGCAAGCCATTTAGTGGGCAAATCTTTTTGCTGCCTCTCTGAGGCGTTAGCTTGCTCTCTCGCGGTATCGTCCCTGGCACAGGAAGGGCCGGCTATAAGAAGTGATGCTAGGAGCAAAAGGGTGAGGGCATAACGTAAAAGGGGCATAACGAGTTGTTTTTCATGTGTTTTCATCTAATATGCCGTTTCCATTTTAGCAAGCCGGGCTAGATAAACTTTAGATTAGATAGAAGATAAGCAGCGTGGTTGATCTTTGCAAGAAAGCAAGTCAAAACTCACCCTTGCCGTAAAGGGCCACTATTCCTTGGGAGGCCAAGTCGGGGATGAGGAGTCCCAGCCCTTGGTAGCGCGGCAGTATTTTGTTGAATCCATAAACTAAATACAGTGCCTTTGGTTTGGCCTCCGCGGCTATTTTGGCAGCAAATAGATCGTGGAGGGTTATGTATGTGTAAAAGATATCGATTTTTTCAAAGCTGACGTTGACGGTGCTCTCTATTTGTTCATAAGTGGCAGACTCTAAAGAATTTCCTCGGAAAAGTGTAATATTGTCAATTGGTTGTATCAGTTTTGCCCTCCGGAGTTTGTGGACGAGTTCTTCTTTTCTGGGGTTGTACTCGGCAAGTATTTCAGGGTCAATTTCGATGCCCACAGAGAGCTTGACAAAATAGCTCATCAAGACGTTTACTCTACCATCAGCACAACCCAGATCTAGAAAAAGGGTATGGTTGGGATCAATGAGGCCGAGACCTAACAGTTCATCTATGCACCTTGCGAACTTTACCAGGTCTGTAGATTTACGGTAACCTTCATGGCCTACATAGCCGATCTTGCAAGCGTCATAGTATCTGGCGATGAGGTCTACGGTCTCGCTCAAACGGTGGTTGTCCATAGAGTCTGCTACCCTCTGCTACCATCATTCCAATCTTCCAGTATTCCACTTAGGGCTTAGCCCTAAGTCGCTTTTTGATTGCCTCATGGAGAAAGAACAACGTATCTAACTCTTCTCCGGCACAGGTTTGCAGGGCAATTAACTCTTCTCTAGTCAGCTTGTTTTGCAATTTATCGCAGATGTAGTTTACGCAAAGCACGTGACGGGCTGTAAGCTTACAACCTTTTTTTCCGAGAAAAAAACAGCTGTTGCCAAGAGGTTCATGATTTTGCAGGGAACAATCCAAAAGGAGATTTATTAGCAGAAGTACTACGTCATACTTATTCTCTATACCGGAGCCGCAACAACTTCCCCCTTCCTTTTCCTCGCAGTTTTTACATTCTGCTACAACCCCGAGGGTCAACATGCTCTGGTTAGTATTGTCTATGCAGTCTCGGAGCTTTTGCAGGAGGTCACCTATTGAAGGATCTTCTGCGAGTGAACTGCCACAGGTTCCGAATAGATTGTGGGCTTGCTCAATCTTTTCCTCTATGGCTCGAGGGTTGGCCTGACCATGGCTTTGTTCACTCATGAATCTTCGCTCACTTTTAATGTGGGGCCATAGAACATACCTGAATCGGGCTGCTTTTGGAATGCCAAAGTATTACCTTCATTGTGGGTTCAGGTTTCAGCGCGGATGGAGGTTTCAGTGTTCAGTGTTCAGGTTTCAGCTTCTATGTTTCTCTTTCCTGACACCTGAAACCTGAAACCAGAAACCCAAAGCCCTGAAACCCGACACCTGAAACCTAAAGCCCTGAAACCCTGAGATTTGGTGCTTGAAGTTTGCGATTTCATTGCTCCATTACTCTAGAGTGTTTACTTGGCAATCAGAGAACGAAGCACTCTCAGGTTCTTCTTGTCTTCTTTCAGATCTTGTCCCTTAGGCGTTTCCAGCACCATGGGGTGGTCTTGGAAACGTGGATCGTTCAGGAGCAGACGAAAGCCCTTCAAGCCTATTTCCCCTTTGCCAATGTGTTCGTGGCGATCCACCCGCGAACCCAAAGGCCGCTTGGAGTCGTTGAGGTGAAAGAATTTAAGTCGCTGCAAGCCGATTATCTGATCAAAGAGGGAGAAGGTCTCCTTATAGGTTTCAGGGGTGCGAAGGTCATAGCCGGCAGCAAAGGCATGGGAGGTATCGAAGCAGACTCCTAGACGGTCTTTGTATTGAGACTTCCTCAAGATGAAGGCAATCTCGTCGAATTTGGAGCCCAAATTCGTGCCTTGTCCTGCCGTGCTCTCTATGAGTACCGATACAGTGCTGGTTCCCGAGAGACTTATGGCGGAGTCCAGGTTACGGACGAAGCATTCGAGGCCGGCTTCCACACCTTGACCCCGATGGGACCCAGGGTGAGTGATAAGAAAGGGAATTTTCAGTGCGGCAGCTCGCACCAGTTCATCGGCAAAAGCAGTTACTGATTTCTCAACTGTTGCTTGGTCTGGGGCGGCCAAATTAATGAGATAAGAATCGTGGGCTGCCACAACCATCCGGTGGTTCTTTTGCCATTGCAGACGAAAGTCTTCAATCATTTGGGCAGTAAGAGGAGGAGTCTTCCACTGCCTCTGGTTACTGAGAAAGATCTGCAAGGCTTCACCTTTAACCTTTAGGATTCGGGTGAAAGCCAGATGCAGGCCGCCGGCAATGGACATATGAGCTCCTAGCAAGGGCACCTCAGTATCCTCCAAGATTTAGTCACTCCCGATGTTAAGACTTTTGTCCTGAAACTCAACTTCTGGAAAGTCACTTCCTAAAAAGGCAAACCCGAAGGTGCCAATTACACCGAATGAGAAAGCGACTAGGAAGTTTGTCGTGGGGCTTATTAGCCAGAGAAATGCACCGCCGAAGGCGGCAATGGAAACGAACACATCTCGCATAAGATAGTACAGGCCGAACATACCTGCCTTGCAGTTTTCTGGGGCTAGATCCATAATCAGCGCCTTACGGGTGGGTTCTCCGAACTCTTTGAAACCTCTCAAGATAAAGGCGAGGACCAGCCAGTTGAAAGAATGGCAGAAGAGGAGGGTGAGGGGAAATAAGGTGAAAAAAACAAAGGTCATGACCACGAAAGGCTTTTTTGTCAGTCTTATCAGCAAGATATGCGACAGGCACATAGACGAGCACGGCCGTGGCCATCTCAATGCTGGTGAGGATGCCAAACTGTAAAGCGGAAACAGGCGAGGAAATGGTCTTCATACACCAGACGACGACAAAGGCATAAGGGATCTGTTCGCAGTAGCGCACGAGAATGTCGGATACCAGAAGCCGTCTAAGGTTCGGAGCCATTAAGCGGTAGAGTTTTAACGGATTCTTCTCCGGTACATATAGGCACTCTTCTCCAGGCTGTTTCGGCGGCTCATCTTCGATGAGCTTCTGCTGCAGGACAATTGCTACGAATGAAAGCAGCAGAGCAGCAACAAAGGCCGCCCGAACCCCGTCTCGCTCCCCCCAAATTCCAATGCAAACACCCCCCAGCACAGGGCCCAGGGCCATGGGAATTCTTCGCACCAAAGAATGCATACTGACTCCCATGGTCCTTTTGCTCATAGGCAGCACTTTGGCGATAAGGCTCATGGTGGCGGGAAGAGAGATTGCTGACCAGGAAATAAAAAGAACGGCCCCAACAAGAACAGCCTGCCAGGCGGGAAATATGATGACAACAAGGAAGCCGCACATGGCGACAATATTGAATATGAGTAGGGCTCGTTTGGTGCCTAAGCGGTCGGACAGATACCCTCCAGGAAAGGAGTAAAGGGCCGAGAGCAGGTTATCCATTCCGTTTAGAAAACCAATGGACAGGGCGCCGCCCCCTAGGGCCAGAAGGTAAATGGGTAGAAATCTCTCGGCCAACCGCTCTCCCATACCTACGAGAATCACCATGAACAGCACGCCCACTGTGCTTCTGGTGAGACCCAAAAAATCGGAGACACGGTCTACCCGCGCCATAGTGCTATCCTTTCAAAGAAAACAATGGTTTCAGTCCTAATCCTCTGTAAATCTGTGACTTAGCATAATTTCAAATTATTTTTCGGTTTTTGGACGTTCCTTTGCAACTTATCCCACTATATCAATTAAACACTTTGCGGGTAAGCAATGTGAGATTAAACTATCTAAATCGTCTCCGTCCGGCAACCGCGTTCTTGGGTGTTATTCCGAGGAGACCCGAAAATGGGGGGACAACGAGGAATCTCATGGATGAGAGGGCAGCAGCGATTGTTCGACTAGAAGGTGGCGGTTAAATGAAAAGAGAATCAAAAATACAGTTATTTCAGCGGGTTGACGTTTATCCGGTAACCTGCGAGCGGTTTTCCCTAGGGAGGTCGAATCTGCAGGTTCTGGAGGCGGTGATCCAGGGCGGGTCAAAAATAATTCAGCTAAGAGAGAAAGAGTACCCTAAGAAGGATTTTTATCACCTGGCCTTGAAGTTCAAGGAGATTACCACCAGAGCCGGGGTTTTGCTCATCATCAACGATCATGTGGATATTGCTCTCGGTGTGGAGGCAGACGGAGTTCACCTGGGCCAGGAAGATTTGCCCGTGCAGGTAGCGAGAAAGCTGGCGCCGGAGTTGCTTATCGGAGCCTCAACCCACTCTCTGGAACAAGCTCTCCAGGCTGAAAAGGATGGGGCAGACTACATCAACATTGGTCCAATATTTTCAACCGAAACTAAGGAAGGGGTGGGACGTTCCTTGGGCCCTGAGGCAATCAGCGAAATAAGCCCGCAGATTAAGATACCCTTTACGGTGATGGGAGGGATAAACGAGGACAATATAGAACAGGTTCTAGCCAAAGGCGCACGAAGGGTGGCAATGGTTACGGCCATAACTAAGGCCGCGGACATTGCGGCTAAGGTTGCATCCTTGAAAGAAAAAATCAGACAATTTTCGGGCTAGGAATGATAGTTTAAGCGCACCTCAGACTATCAGAGATTAATATCAGGCCAACTTGAGATGGGATCGGTTGAACGGACTACATGCATTCCTGCGGCGGCAAATCTCTGAAAAGCCGCGGTGGCCTGTTGGGTGTAATCTATGACTCCAGGGATAACAACTGGAGAAGAGCAGTCTTCCAGAAGGTAGACTTTCTCAGCAAGCTTTTTATCTGAAAGCTGAATTTCGCTCAATAGATCGTCTATTGTCCAGGCAACACAGTGACTCTTGGCCTGCCCGGCAATAACAACTGCATCAAAGTCCAAAAGCTTTTTGATAAATCCCACATTTTTTTTAGCAATCTGCTCTCCTGCTGCGTCCTCTAACACCTCTGGTTTGAGAACCGAGTAATTCTCGGTGAAGGGATTACCTCCTTTGACTTGAAAATCCGGCTGGCTATATCGGGCGATACTGTGGAAAAAAATGACTTCCTCAACCGCTGAAACCAGGGCATGGCCAATGCCGCCGAGCATGGCATGATACGGCCAGATGGTGAGGTCATACTTGCCGCCTTCTTTCAGCTGCCGAGTGTAGTGGCGCAAATATTCCTGGCCGTAAGTTTCGTCGATATTCAGACTGGAGGAAAGTTCAGGGTTGAATTGCCAAACACCTTGCTCAATATCTTCAAGGCTAATGAGTGTATATGGTTCTGGATGGTCTCCCTTGTCATTTACCAGAAAAATGGAGTGAAAAATCTGCATGGCCTGATGGGTGTCCATGGTTGGGCATATCTCAGTAATCACACCCAAGTTGCCATAAATGAATTGGCACAACCTGCGATTGTCATCTACAGCTCCTGTTCCTGAAGCACCGCCAACAAAAAGCTCAAAATCTGGAATACAGAAGGTGTTCTGCACATCAACCAAGAGCAGGGAAATGCGGAATTTGTCGCGAGAAGCGGGCTGGAGCAAGTTTTTTTTTGCCCATTTTTCAGCATCTGCCGCCCGTTCCTGATAAGCTACCTTCCACACTTCGCCAACTTTTCCTGGATTGAAGTGCGGGGGGATAGGAAGTTTTTGCCTTGCCACGGTTTCTCTCTTTGTTTACTTCATAGCGTCTTCATACTTGTCATAATACTACCAGTCATAAATCATCGAGTAAATTGTAGGCTGCCAGTCAGCAGCCCAAATCCGCAATCAGAAATCAGAAATGTGCCCCTAATCCCATTTTCGCAGATCTAAGATACGCTTTTCGGGCTCTCGAAGGTCACTGGCTTGGACAAAAGCCACATCGGCTCTCAATTTTAGTACAGTACGGATTCTTTCCTGGAGCGGAGAGAGCAATCCCTCTTGAGATGAGGTTTTGTCTAACACTGCACGAAAGGTGAGTTTGTCGCGGTCTTGTTCGCGCTCCACTACTGCCTGAGCCGCTTGAATTTCCGGAAAAGCAGCCACCACCTCTTCCACCTGGGAGGGATGGATGAACATGCCACGCACTTTGGTGACCTGATCCACCCTCCCTACGAGTTTCATCAGGCGAGGTGAGGTGCGGCCGCAGGGACAAGGTTCCTCCTCGTAATAGGAAAGATCTCCGGTGCCAAAGCGGATCAAGGGATAGACGGGATTTTCAAGCAAAGTCACCACTACCTCACCAACTTGCCCTGCCCCCAGTTGCTTGCCGGTTTCAGGGTCCACCACCTCTATAACTCGGTAGTCAGCAAAGTGCATTCCGTTCTTTTCGCCGCACTCATAGGCGATTGCCCCTACATCCGCTGTGGCGAGGAACTGGCGAACGAGAATACCATAGTCTTCTTCCAGCCGTCGGCGGCTTGCGTGGGTTAGCATCTCACCTGCGGTGACCGCTATTTCCAGACTAAAATCCCGGCGGAAATCTTTGCCCTCTTGTTCTGCTCGTTCAATGATGGCCTGGAGAAAACTGGGTACTCCTACATAACCGGTGAGCTGGAGCTCCGCCATGAGCTGAACCTGAGTTTCAGTGTTGCCCACACCACCGGGGACTACGGTGCAGCCAATGCCGCTCAAACCCTCATCGCACATGAGCCCGCCCGGGGTAAGGTGGTAAGAGAAGGTATTCAGCACCCTGTCTCCGGGGCGGAAACCGGTATTAAAGAAAACCCCCTGCAACCGCCAGTAATCAGCCTGATGCCCCTCAGGGTCAAAAATAGCTCCGGGAGAAGAATAGATTCGGCGAAGTTTGTCCAGCTCCACCGCCAAAAAACCACCAAAAGGGGGGGAGGCTTGCTGGAGTTGACGCATTTGGGCTTTAGGGGTAATTTTTAGTGACTGCAGATCTTCCAAGGAGCGAATGTCGGTGGGACCCACTCCTGCTGCCTGGAATTTCTCTCGCATAGCGGGGGCTTCTTGGAAAGCTGTCATAACTGCCCGCTGTAATTGATTTTCCAGGATGTGTTTTTTCGCATCCCACGGAAGTGTTTCCAGCTGTTCATCATAATAGCCACGCAAGCGCTCGTCTTTTTTCATGGTGTCATTCCTCGGCGTTTTGGACTCAGGCAGTTGTGGATGGAGTATTGTTTAAAAGGCTGAGATAAAAATTATAAGCAGGGATCAACCTGGTCCCAGCTCTTTTTCGCTAATTTCCCGTTTGACTTGATCCTGGAGGGCTTGGAGCCGGGGGGATATTTTCACAGGGTAGTTTGGGTTTCCCTCTAGGTCCTTGTAAGTTTCCGGGAGCAGTTTGAATTCTTCTCGGAAACGCTCTTGAATCTTAGGCAGAGGCTCCCGTGGGAGCAGCCTTTTTCCATCTTGCATCACTGTTTCCAGCAGAGATTCTGAATCGGCCACTTCCTCCTCTAGCAAGCCTATGAGATCCCCCTTGAAAAAACCATGTTCATCCCGTTGCCGAAACACCTGCTTGGGACCCGCCAGGGAAACCTTGCCGCTACTCAACTTCAATACCGGTCTGCCGTTATACATGACCATTTTATAGGCCATGTCAAGGTAGGGAGCATCGGCAGATACTCCCATCTTGGTGCCCACCCCGAATGCATCGATGATGGCTCCGGCAGACAGTATTTTGTGGATCTTGAATTCGTCGAAGCCTCCACTGGCAAAGATCTTAACCTCAGGGAAGCCAGACTCATCGAAGATTTTTCTCACCTGCTGGCTGAGTCGAACCATATCGCCACTATCCAAGCGTACGGCTCTAAGAGTCTGTCCGGCCTGTCGCATCTCGCCAGCCACGGTCACCGCCTTTCGTGCCCCGGCCAGGGTGTCGTAGGTGTCAATAAGCAGGACGGTATTGTCGGGAAATGATTTGGCAAAGGCGCGGAATGACTCGATTTCTCGGTCGAAACTTTCAACGTAAGAATGCGCCATGGTGCCGTGGATGGGCAGACCATAAATCTTACCTGCCTGCACATTGCTGGTGCCGATGAAGCCACCGATAAAACTGGACCTGGCTACCATTAGGCCCGCATCCATCCCGTGAGTGCGGCGCAAGGAAAAATCCACCAGTCGTCGCTCGCCAGCGGCGTAGTGACAACGAGAGGCCTTGGTCGCAACTAATGTAGGGAGATTTATGGAATTGATGACGAAGGTCTCTACCAGCTGAGCTTGCATAACAGGGGCGGTAATTTCAACTAGTGGCTCATCACAGAAGGCGATGCGCCCTTCGGGAACTGCTCGCAACTCGCCAGTAAAGCGGAGCGTTTCCAAAAACTGGAGGAATTTGTCGGGGAAAAGGGAAGTCTGTTCCAGGTATTCGAGATCGTCGGGACGGAAGTGGAAAGACTCCAAATAATCTAAGAGAGGATCCAGCCCAGCGCAGACCAAGTACGAGCGTTTGGGGGGGTATTCTCGTACCATGAGACTGAAGGTGGCTGGAGCGAACATGTCTTGCTCGAAATAACTGGCGGCCATGGTGAGCTCATACAGATCAGTCATGATTTCTCTGCTCAGTGGCTGATCTGTACCCATTGGCAATATCCTCTCGGGTGGAGTGCTACTGATTTCCAGTATGGACAAAGTATTCTCTCTTTAGCAGAAAGGGGAAAAGGGTTCAAGATATTATAAAAAACAAGAGTTTCACCATGTGGCTATGGGGGTTTTTGGCGAATGTAAGTGGTGAGCGGCTGCAGGTGTCTTTCCTTTCGTTCCGAGTCTCCCGGGCCTGGTCACTTCTGGCGCAGCTGCGTTGCGGGGGAAGGCGGCCCCCCTCCCTGTTCCCGCCTTTGCAAAGCTTCGGCGGGCCAGGGGCTCCCCCACCCGCAGCTGCGGAAGTGAGCACAGGCCTCCCGCCAGTCACTCCAGAAAAGACACCTGCAGCCGCTATGACCCTGGTAAGCCAATTTAAAGTTACGGGGGGAACCCCACATTAAGATACATTTATTGGCAATGTCACAAATATAGGATATGTATTATTTATTGTGGGCAAAGATGTGATCAGGGGTTCTGTTTGTCTTGGAGAGTAATAACTCAATTCATTCGCTGGGGTGACAGATTGTGGGTTTTTCGCCATTGGACGGTAATCTTGGTGCTCGCCGTGGCACAAAGAGTGCATCAATTTAGTTGCGATCATTGCTGCTCAAGTTCTTGGGAGAAAATATAATAGCCAATGGTCGGACTTTCCACTGGACAACAGTAGGTTACATTCTCTATTAGAATGAATGGAAAGCAATAAGCACAGGTGGAAACTCTGTTAAAATTAATGTGTAAGATAAAGACCTACTCTTGCCTGAGTTGCTTAGACTATTTTTAATAACTAACACCTTGTAGATTATGCAAAATAACGGAGTGAGTAGAAATGGGTTCAAAGACCACTACACAACCGCATCCTGTGGGTGATCTAATTCCCAAATACCGGGGGGACCCTAAAGATGATGCCTGGCTGACAAATTTTTTTACCGAGAATCACCTGGATTTTGAAACCCAACCCGATGAGGTGGCTTCACCTGAACAGGTCCGTTTCGTTGTCCATTTACCTGAAAATGTGGTCTACTATCCTTGCTCCACTGAAGTGTTCGAGGCCATCTTGAACAGGCAGTCAAAGACGTACCTCCATGACCGTTATCAAATGGTTTGGAAGGTTGTAGAACGGTTGGTTCAAGAGCTGATCCCCGATAAGTCTAAAAGGACCTTTCTAACAGAATTACTGAGGATTAAATTCGAACACGATACCCACGACGGCATCCTCCTCCCAACTCGTCTTGAAAAAAGGCTCTTTAAGATATTTATTGATAAAAGCAAAATCGACACCCCATATTTTCCTGCCAAAGTAGAGCGGAATAAGATGGTGTACGAATTGGTTGCAGGACCAAACTTCTGGAACACCTTCAACTGGATTGACCAGCAAACGGTCCTGAGCTTTGAAAGCCTAGAAGATCTAAAGTCTGAGGCGGCTAAGCTGCAACTGCAAAGACTTCTCAAGCTGGGTGTTGCTCGTGAGCTCTGGGAAGATGGCGTCGCGAGATCTGATCCGCCCAAGATAGATTTTCATAGAATTCTCCATCGACCTCTGAGGGGGAAGGGAGTTGAGACTTTGCTCAAGCTTTTACAGCGTCCCCAAGAGGCGCCTGGTACTTGTACCGAGCCTCCCAAGAAAATCCTTTGGCTATGCAATGAGGCGGGTGAAATTGTCCTTGACTTGAAGATCATACGGTTTCTTTTAGGCTGGGGACACAAGGTAATACTGGTGGTCAAGGATGGTTTCTATCTTAACAAGGTGACAAGATACGATGTGGAAAATGACCCGGTACTGGTGGAAGAACTTGATGGGGCCTCCTTTATTAAAGACCCAGGTATTTCGAAGAGAGAACTACTGGAAAAACTCAAGACAGACACGCAGCTTTTCATCATCTCCGACGGCACTCAGGAGCGTCTAAATTTTCTCCTAACTTCTACGACCTTCGCCAGAATGTTCAAGGAAGCCGATGTGGTTATCTCTAAAGGAGAGGGGCAATGGAGACGACTGTTTGCCAACCCTTTCCAATTTACCCGGGATGTTTTTAACGTGCGGCTGGGGAAGGACGGAGAAGAGGTTATAGTGAGCTACAAACCCAGACATCCCGAAGCAGTGAAGTTCTCAGAACAGGATCTCAAAGAAAAGGCGCAAGCACTCATTCGGGAAATGACCGCCGCAAAGAGTCGAGGTGAAAAGGTCATCTTTTACAGTGCCATTATCGGCAGCATTCCAGGACAGATGGAGACCGCGATCCTAATTCTAACATCTTTTGTGAGTGACCTTCGCCAAACCTACAAGAAAAGTTTCATCATCAACCCATCCGAGCATTTCGTTCCGGGTATGGATGCTGACGATCTCATGTATATGTGGGAAGTAGTGCAGCGGAGCGGTCTAATCGACATATGGAGGTTTCAAACCGTAGAAGATATTGAGACTAGCTTCAGGCTGCTCAATAGGGAAGTTCCACCGGAATGGCTCGGCAAGGACGCCACCTACAGCACAGGTTGTACTAAAGAGATGAAGATTGCCCTGGACGTACAGCTGGCGCATCCAGAAATGCAGATTATAGGACCCGCCAAAGAACGTTTCCTGCGCCGTTCTGACTATGGGATCGGGAAACTCTACGATCGACGGTTGAGCGATATCAGCTTACCTTAAAGAGGTTTCAGGTGTCAGGGTTCAGGTGTCAGGGAGGAGAAACATAAAAGCTGAAACCTGAACACTGAAACCTTAGCAATTGTTATTTGTGATTTGGAATTTTTAGTCACTCTATTACTCCAACACATTATTACTCCAAGAAAATTTGAGATTGTGAGAGCGGCTTTCCCCGCCCGCCTCGCCTGAGTCCTCCTCAGGCGGACGATGGCGGGCAGGTAGCCGAGATAGTGACGGCCATGCCCTATGAACGGATAGAGGTTGAATGCTACAGCGGCTATCGTGCCAATGAGCGTCCTTTAGCATTCATCTTTGAAGATCGCCGTTGGCAGGTGGAGGAAATCCTTGAACGCTGGTATGAGGGTGGCCTTCAGCCAAGTAAGCCGGCTTTGGACTACTTTAAAGTGAGGACTAGTGAGGGTAGGGTATTTCTACTCCGCTACAATTCGCTCTTCGATGCCTGGGCCATCCGAGTCCCCCCGAAATCAACCCATTGACTTGCGTGCCGATCCCAACCGACTAACCGCAGAGAACCCAAAGGGATATTTGAGATTTTAGATTTAAGATTGCAGATTGAGAAAATATGCTACTTGAAGATTTCGCAATCTACGATCTACAATCAACAATCTTAAATTGCATCTCTCTGCGTTCTCAGCGATCTCCGCGGTGTAAGTTTTTGTTTTTGGTTAGAGCTTTGTTTGTTAGGGAGATATTTTGTTGCGGATGCGCTGGACTGCTTCTTCGGTTTTTTCCCTACTACCAAAAGCACTCAGGCGAAAATAACCCTCACCAGACGGCCCGAACCCTGAGCCTGGAGTTCCCACCACGTGGGCCTCGGCCAGCAAAAGATCGAAGAATTCCCACGAGCTCATACCGTTGGCAGTCTTCATCCAAATATAAGGTGCATTTCTACCGCCGTACACCGTAAAGCCAGCAGCACTGAGGGTCTTTCGAATTATCCGGGCGTTTTCCATATAATAATCAATGAGGTTTCGTACCTGAGCCTTACCTTCATCTGAGTACACAGCAGCGGCAGCGACCTGGACGGGATAGGATACGCCGTTGAATTTGGTTGTATGGCGACGGTTCCAGAGTTTGTTAAGACTTACTGCTTCGCCCGATGTGCTACTGGCCACTACACCCTTAGGCACTACAGTGTAAGCGCACCTGGTGCCGGTAAACCCAGCTGTTTTGGAGAAGCTTCTAAACTCGATGGCGCATTCTTTGGCGCCCTGTATCTCATATATGGAATGGGGAATGTGCTTCTCGGTTATATAGGCCTCGTAGGCACCATCGAAGAGGATTACCGCCTGATTTTCTCGGGCATAGTCAACCCATGTTTGCAGTACCTGCCTATCCGCCACCACCCCTGTGGGGTTATTGGGAAAGCATAGATAAATGATATCTACTTTACGGGTGGGCAACTCAGGCAAGAAGCCATTGGCCTCGGTGCATGGCATATAATAGAGCCCATGGTAACGTCCTTTATCATCAGCCTTCCCCGTTCTACCTGCCATAACGTTGGTGTCCACGTAAACCGGATATGCGGGATCAGCCACAGCGATAAGGTTATCCACCGCAAAGATTTCCTGAATGTTGCCACTATCACATTTGGAGCCATCGCTGACGAATATCTCATCAGATTCCAGGGTAACACCTCTGGCCTCATAGTCATTGGCTATGATGAGATCCAAGAGAAATTGATAGCCCTGCTCAGGGCCATAGCCTCTGAATGTCTCTGGACGGCCCATATCATCCGCTGCCTGGTGCAAGGACTTGATGACCGCGGGTGGCAGGGGTTGAGTGACGTCACCGATGCCTAATCGAATTATTTCAGCTTTCGGATTTGCCTTTGTAAATGCCTGAACTCGACGGGCTATTTCTGGGAAAAGGTAGCCAGCTTTTAACTTCAGGTAGTGTTCATTTACCAACGCCATACCAGTATCCTCCCTACATTGATCTTGGTGTCGAAGGGTAATGATACAAAGTTTGACCCTATAAAGAAAGGACAAATAAGCATCTAGCTAACTCAGCCAAAAGACTTTCACAGCTTTCTATGTTTCACGTGAAACACTTGGACAGTCATTGGCAGAAAATAGTCAGGGATTTCAAGCTGATCTTCACCAAATTAGACGATAATACATTGGTATTATTGCGCATTGTCAAATCAAGCTCTAAGCTGCTGTTGGGCTTCCATTTCACTTTAAAAATTGAAGTTGGTGTGCTATTGTGTGCCAGCAGTATTCACCAGCGGGGAGCAGTTAGTTAAAGAATCGGGTAGAGTGCTTTCCAAATCAACTGGTCATGGCTACTACCTCTGAGCCAATTAAATTAATCTGAGATCAGGTAAGAGTTATGGGCAAAATCATTGCCATCGCCAATCAAAAGGGAGGAGTGGGAAAAACCACTACTTCTGTGAATTTGGCCTCGTCGCTGGCCGTGGCTGAGAGGCGCACTCTTCTGGTTGACTGTGATCCTCAAGGGAATGCTACTAGCGGCTTAGGTATCCAGCGAGATCAGATTGAGAAAGACCTCTATCAGTTGCTCATTAATGAGACTCAGCCAGCAGAGACCTTGACTAATACAGCCTTGAAATACTTGCAGATCATCCCTGCAACTCGAGAACTCATAGGTGCTGAGATTGAACTTCAGGTTTTGCAGGCAAGAGAGAAGACGCTGCTGCGTTCCCTCAGTAGCTTGGTCTCTCAGTATGACTACATCATCATGGATTGCCCGCCATCGCTCGGCTTGTTGACGGTCAATGCCCTTACGGCTGCCAAGACGGTGATAATTCCCTTGCAGTGTGAGTACTATGCGATGGAGGGACTGAGCCAACTGCTCAGAACCATCCAGTTGGTAAAAAGAACTCTAAACCCTGGCCTGGGAGTTGAGGGTATCTTGCTTACCATGTTCGACAGCCGTAACAATCTCTGCCATCAGGTGGCAAGCGAAGTCAGAACTCACTTCAAGGGGAGGGTGTTCAAAACGGTGGTACCCCGGAATGTTCGCTTAAGTGAGAGTCCTAGTCACGGCAAGCCTGCCTTACTATACGACGTGAATTCCACAGGGGCGAGAGCATATTTGGAACTTGCCAAAGAAGTAATCAGGCGCGAAACAAGTAACAACAATAGCTAATCAAGCTCTCGGTCTCAACTAGCACAAAGGCTAAACAGGGTCAGCTATAGAGATAAAGACTGGACAACCGACCAGGGTGGCGAATAAGAGCTCAAAATTTTGAGTTTATCGCTAGGGGAAGATCACCGATAACACCTAGAAGATAGGCATGTGAGTTTATGGAGAGCAACATTAAGAAAAAGGGATTAGGTAAAGGTTTGGGGGCGCTAATTCCCGACGCCGATCTCCTGGCACGAACCAGTGACAAGTTCTTTTTTTGCGGCATTGAGGAAATCACCCCCAATCCATACCAGCCTAGGCAAAACGTGCGCGACAAAGCCTTTGAAGAACTGGTTGAGTCCATACGGGAAAGGGGCATACTCCAGCCTCTTCTGGTGCGGAGCAAGGACGAAGGGTACCAGCTAATTGCCGGAGAAAGGCGGTGGCGGGCGGCACAACTCGCCGGTCTGCAGAGAGTACCCGTAATTGTCAAAGAAAGCGCTGAGCCCGAGTCCTTCGAGCTTGCCCTGATTGAGAACATCCAGAGGAAGGACCTAAATCCCATTGAAGAAGGAGAGGCCTACAATAGGCTTCAACAGGAATTTAATCTGAGTCAGGAGAATATTGCCAAGAAGATTGGCAAAGACCGCTCCACCGTGACCAATATGATTCGTCTTCTCAAGTTGCCGGAGAAGATTCGCGTCGACCTGGTAGATGGTCTTTTGAGCATGGGGCACGCTCGGGCACTTCTGGCCTTGTCTAGTTCAGGTCTCCAGTTGCAGGCACGGGATGCAATTCTAAAAAGAGGCCTTTCAGTGCGAGAGACAGAGAAGCTGGTCCGAGATCTGCAGGCTAGAAAGAAGAAGTCAAAAGCTGTTCCGCAGCTGGATAGCCATATGCGGGCAATTCTTGATCGACTAATTCGTTACTTCGGTACCAAGGTAAGCATCACTCGCCGCGGCAAAAGAGGTATAATAGAGATCGATTTTTATTCTGACGATGACCTCCAACGCATTCTGGATTTATTTTGGCGAGGCTCTTCAACTTCAAAGGGTTAGTTTGTCTGAATCTATCCTTTCCAAGCCAAGACAACATTAGGCCAGAATTTCCTATAAGATTTGGCTTGCCACATATCCGCTCCTTTAGTCCGTCCAAGAGCAGTATTGTCATAAGAAGAGATTCCGCAAAAAAAGCGAAGACTTTTGAGATGTTGGATATGAGATATGGGATGTGAGATGCTAAGCAAGAATCTCTATTGAACATCTCACATCTTACATCCCATATCTGCTTTATACTTATCTTCTGCTAAAAGTTGTGCACCTGCAATTTTGCCTTAGAAGATTCGAGTATAGTCTGGCTAGAAGAGGTATAATGATGGCTATGCATGTGCTCATTGATGGATACAATTTAATTCGCCGGTCCGCGACGCTAAGAGCTGAGGAGGAATTGTCCCTTGAACACGGAAGGAAGGCATTAGTTGAGAAGTTGCGACAATACAAACGGATCAAAAGGCACCGAATTACCATTGTTTTCGACGGTGCTGACAAGGTGACTCTAGCTGAAGAAAAGACACAGCAAAAGGGCATCAAAATCATTTACTCCGGACAAGGCAGAACTGCAGACTCGGTAATTAGAAGGATCTGCCGGGATCAAGGCGAAAATGTTGTTGTAGTGACCTCAGATGGAGAGTTAGGAAGCTATGCTGAATCGTGTGGATCTGTGGTCATGGTTGCAGAAGAATTTGAGGCAAAAGTAGAAATGTCATCCTATGCTAATTTAAAGGGGTTGGAGGGCGAGGATGAAGGGGAAGGCTGGAGCCCTGCTAAAGGTACAGGCAAGAGGGGACCGGCCAGAAGACCATCCAAGAAGGAGAGAAAAAGACGCCAAAAAAGGAAAAAGTTATAAAGATTGCAGATTTGAGATTTAAGATTGTAGATTTTAAAACTGTATATGACTTGAAATCATAACTCTACAATCTACAATCTTAAATCTTCATTACTCCACTACTCCAGATATAAACCGTTGAAGGGAAGGGGGCTTTACTCAAACACGGAACTATCGCAATGACTAGGGAGTTAGACATATGTACAAATCCATTCTGGTACCCCTTGATGGGTCCAAGCTGGCGGAAGCGATCCTTCCTGAAATAGAGAAAGTAGCATCCTGCATGCAGGCAAGGATCATACTGCTGCGGGTGTGCCGTGCTCATGTGTTTCCAGGAAAGGACCCCACTGAAGCAGAAGTCGAGGTAGTTAGGAATGCCGAAAAGTATTTGGTAACCATTGCTGCCGATCTAAATGCCAAGGGTTTTGACGCCGAGCTGCACGTGCGTTACGGCGATGTGGCCGAAGAGATCCTAAGCCACAGCAAGCGCAATGAGATTGATCTGATCTCCATGTCTACCCACGGGAGAAGTGGTCTCGGTCGCTGGCTGCTAGGAAGTGTTGCAGAGAAAATCGTGCGTCACTGTGAAAAGCCAGTTTTACTTCTCAGACCGAAAGAGTAGCGAATCAGCGGAAACTGCTTTGCGGAGTAATGGCTTATTAGAGAATAGCAATCATTCTCTTGAAATTTGCGCCAAGCAGACAGCTGGCAGCCGTTTCAACTAGGCATTAGGCACTAAGCACTAGGCACCAAACAGAAGTAGTCAGTAGCAAGTAGTTGAGAGGAACTCAATTTTGATTGCTTTTCTCCTGAATTCTGGATTCTGACTCCTGGCTCCTTTATCTATGCTCTATGCGGCGGGCTAAAGCCCGCCTATATCCTCCGCTCTTTTCCTTGCAGCAGAGCACGTATGTTGCTGCGATGCCGGATTACAACGAAGAGGGCAAATACAGAGGTAAGGCCCACATATACAAAATTATAACCTGTAAGTGCGGCCCAGGCTGGCAAGGTTAAAAGGGCGGTAAGAGAACCTAGAGATACGTATCGCCAAATCCAGGTGACAACAAGAAAAATGACAAATGAAGCAAGTGCTGCCTTGGGAATGAGAACGAGTGAGATGCCAAAGGCAATAGCCACTCCCTTGCCGCCACGGAAGTGGAGAAAAACTGAGGAAAGGTGACCAAAAAAGGCGGCCAGGGCCACCAATGCAACAATAAGTAGATTTCTCTCCGTGCCAGCAGACCAGATGCTCAGTGCCACAACAACCGGTAGCGCTCCTTTGGCCATATCCATAACAAGAACCAAAAGGCCCCAACTCAATCCAAGGCTACGGGCAACATTTGTGGCGCCGATGTTCTTGCTCCCAACGGTGCGCACATCAATATTGGCCACCCAACGACAGATCAAATAACCGTTGGGCAGTGAACCCAAGAGGTAAGCGGTCAAAAGGAAGGTGGCTATGCCTAGCAGTGCCATACGTTCTTCTCTAGAGGTAAGATCCGTTCAAGATTACAGGTGGTCGCTACCGTATGACAAGCAATTTTTATTGGATCATGATCATTAAGCAGGGAAGGAACACCTAGATTACATTTCAGATTGAAGATTTTAGATTTTAGATTCGACCAAGTCGAGATTACAACAATCTACAATCTTCAATCTGCAATCTAAAATCTTAGAGACGCTGGAACGCCTATTTTTTCTTGCTCTGTTTTATAGCAATGTAGTATATCGAGGTTGTTAGCGCTGATCCTACGAATTTGCAGCAAGAGAGAAAGAATACCGCCCGTCGAGTAAGAGTTGATCATATGAAGGTTTGCGTCATAGATGGTATGGGTGGAGGCATCGGCAACGCCCTTATCAAAAAGATCAAGGCAGCATTTCAGGAACAAGTTGAGATCATTGCTCTGGGCACCAACGCCATTGCCACAGCACAGATGATGAAGGCCGGTGCCAACAAAGGTGCCAGTGGGGAAAATGCAGTTATTGTGACCGTGCGCAAGGTTGACGTTATTATAGGCTCCATATCAATATTGCTTGCTGATTCGATGATGGGGGAAATGACCGCCGGGATGGCCGCAGCTGTGGCAAGCAGTCCAGCGCTCAAATTTATTTTGCCACTTACCCAGGAAGCAGTGGAAGTAATAGGGGTGTCTGCTGAGCCCTTGCCCCACCTGGTGGATCACCTGGTGGAAAAGAGACTGCGCCCGCTGGTAGAAAGCAACCTGTATGGCCAGAAGTGAGGTCTACCTTCGAAGAGCTTTCCCAGTGCCTTCCCGCTGGAAGCTCTAATTCATATTCCCCTCTTTCGACCTTTTGCACTCACAAAGTGTTTCACGTGGAACATTCCATGGAAGCCAGCAGTTCCCTCCTCTCAGAACAGATTAGAGATGGCCTTACCACTAAATGGCTGGGAAGGACCATTCATTTCTACGATGCAGTGGAGTCAACTAATTTGATTGCAATAGACCTGGCGCAACAGGGTGCGCCCGAAGGTACTGTTGTCCTGGCGGATCAGCAGCTCAGCGGGCGTGGTCGTGGTAGCCGATCCTGGCACTCACCTGCAGGAGTCGGAATTTATTGTTCGATTGTCTTGCGGCCCAAAATGGCGGTTGCAAAAGCACAGCTCATAAACCTCATGGCAGGTGTGTCCATAGTCAAAGCTATAGCCCTGCGGACTGGACTTTCGCCTCGATTAAAGTGGCCCAATGACATTCTGATCAATGACAAGAAGGTGGCGGGGATTCTTTTGGAAAGCAAGGTTAGTGGAGTACAAATAGGGTACTCAGTGATAGGATTCGGTATCAATGTCAACAATAGTTCAGCAGATATTCCTGAAGATATTAGGGTAAGCGCCAGTTCTCTATTAATGGAGCAAAAAAAACCAGTGGATCGCAGTACATTGGTTATGGCGATTTTTTCGGAACTTGAAAGACTCTATCATAGGTTTCAGCGTGAGGATTTTCCGGTGATCCTCAAACAATGGCGTCACTACTCATCCACCCTGGGGCAACGGGTACGTATATGGCAAGAAGATAAAGCCACAGATGGAATTGCTGTTGACCTTACTGAAGACGGCGGTCTTCTTGTGAAGGTAGAAGGAGGGAAACAAATAGTTATTCACGCCGGAGATGTAGAACACCTGAGGATTTTATAAGAAGTCAGCTAAGGGTGAAACTGATCGGCTAGCTAGGAGCTTTGAGACGCCTGAGGGGTGGGCAGGTTGGAGGTGGTGCTAGGTGGGCAAATATACCATCTGGGATTTACTGACCACGGGCCTTCTCCATAGCCTCTTGCTTTTTCTTACACGAGATACAGAGTGTTGTAACCGGCCGAGCCTTTAGTCTTTCCTCCCCGATATCGTCGCCGCAAGCCTCACAGATTCCGAATTCTCCCGAATCAATTCGTTCCAAGGCGCTTCTAATCTTTGAAAGGAGTTTGCGCTCACGATCCCGAATTCGAAGCATAAAGTTGCGGTCCGACTCTAGAGAAGCCCGATCAGTAGGATCCGGAAAAGTCTCGTTTGCCGTGGTCATACCGGAGACGGTCTTTTCCGCTTCCGCTAGTATTTCTTCAAACCTTTCTTTCAAGATCTCGCGGAAATACTCAATTCTCTCCTTATCCATTATCAAACTCTCCTATGCCCGATACAGAAGAAAAATTTCTTAACATAGGATTCCACATATGTAAAGGATAAAATACCTATGTGGTTGAAAAGTTTGGATCTCGGTAGAGGCCGCTTTTGCCACCGCTTTTCTCTAGCAGACGTATGTCATCGATGGTCATACCCCGGTCATAAGATTTACACATGTCATAGATTGTTAACGCCGCAGTCGTAACCGCGACCAAAGCCTCCATCTCAACACCAGTTCGATCCCTGGCGTTAACCTTAGCGAGGATGACAATCTCAGCCTTATCAGTGTCCGGAGTGAAATCTATTGTCACGCTGGTCAACCTCAGGGGATGGCAGAGAGGGATAAGCTCACTAGTTCGTTTTGCCGCCATAATTCCGCTCAATCTGGCGACTCCGAGAACATCACCTTTTTTTACACCTCCCGCGACAATGAGCTGTAGGGTTTCCGGTTGCATACGAATCCTTCCCCTGGCAACCGCCCTGCGATCAGTAGAGGGTTTCTCTCCTACATCCACCATTCGTGCCTGACCAGATTCATCAAAATGAGTGAACTGTGACATGGTTATCCCCTTTATCGCAAAGCGCATAGAGCAGAGCGCATAGCGTTTGGCAAAGGGTAAGCAGTGAGCGGTAAACGGTTAAGGAAACGCGAAAATAACGTTTACCGACTACCATTTACTTTTGACCATCTACTGAATTCTGACTTCTAACTCCTGGCTCCTCAGGTCTTACGCTATACCGTGTTTCATTTTACCTGAATAAGCACATAGAGATCGCCTGGTTGACCATTTTCACCACTGTCACCTTGACCCGAGATCTTCAAGCGACTGTTATTCTCCACTCCGGCGGGGATATCCACCAATAAATCCTTTGTGATCTCCAGTCTCCCTTGCCCCTTGCAAGAAAGGCAGGGGAGCATACGGACCTTTCCTTTACCCTTGCACTTGGGACATGTGCCAATCGCTGAGAAGATACCGGACGATTCAGTGCACCTGCCACTGCCCTTACACCAAGGACAGGTCTGCAAATCGGAAGTCGAAATTGCACCATTCCCCCGACAAGCACCACAAGTTTCCATGGTATTGACTCGGATTTGCTTCATACCACCTTTGGCGGCCTCCTCTGAGGATACCTCTAGTTGGTAGCTGAGATCAGCGCCTCTAGACGGATGTGCTTGAGGGCGGAGTCCAGACATACCGAGAAAATCGAAAAATTCAGTAGCAAAGGTTCGCAGTACGTCCTCTGTACGCTCGAAGCCTTGGTAACCTTGCTCTCTCAGCCCGTCATAGCCTTTTTGGTCGTACAGACGCCGCTTCTTTCCATTACTTAAGACATGGTAGGCTTCCGCTACGAGCTTGAAATGCTCCTCGGAGATCAGATCTCCAGGATTGCGGTCGGGATGGTATTGGAGAGCAAGTTGCCGAAATCGCTTCTTGATCCTTTTTAGAGAGGCTCCCTTTCTTAGCCCAAGGATTTCGTAATAGTTCCGACTGCTCACAATACTAACACCCATTGGTGCAATATACAGCTAGTCACGTGCTACCTCTTCCAAGGGGTAATCCCAAGGGAAAGTTTTTTCATTGGAAGAAAAATAATGATACTGTTTTATCAACCTGAATACAATTGGAGAATCCGCCAGGAGTTTCTCCAGAAATGAGTGGATAATTCTTCTTGTGTTCAAGAGCCAGTTTATATCGGTGTGCAAATGAAAGTGCCTTTGCCGATGTCTCTTCTGTCGTTCCAGGGGCTCCCCCACCCACAGCCGGGGAAGTGGCACAGACCTTCCGCAGTCACTCAGAAGAAACATCAGCAAAGGCCAAAAGGGGAAGCTGCGAAACAACCATGAAGATGTGGTGCTTCCTGAAGAGGAACTCTGCCAATAAATGAAGCGAAAATGCATCAGCGAGCACCAACCCAGTCCCGCCTTGGCGGGACTGGGGACTGCGAGCGAACTACAATAAGATCCGACATATTCCTTACATTTCGAATCCTGCTTTAGCGGGATTCAATTGATCGTTGTGGAGTAGCTTTCCCGTGGCCTATCTCACAAAAATATTTTTGGGTAAACTCCTGGAGAATCCTCAGACAGCCTTCCCACCTCTTCTGGTAAAAGGGGGAAAGGCGCGGGCCCTGATCTTAGTTCGATATGGGAGGGATGCTATGAAAATAGATGGAGCAAGAAAGAATATCTTAGGCTTTATGTATGCTGAACGGCTAAAATCGGCTCTTATCATTACAGGGCAACTCTTGGATGCGCTGGGGGATCTTAAAGAGGGAGAAAGGGTAGGTGGACTGAAAATGTTTAGTTTCTTTATCAAAGGTGTGACTGGCGAAATGCGACTGGCTGCAAATGTGATGGAAGATTCGGATTGGGATGGCCTGAGTGGACAGCTCAATCTTATGGAGGGTTACGCTCGTTTGGGGCAAATGGAGGCTGCAAGACAGGAATTAAGTCACACCTTGAGCCGGGCAACGACGCTTGGTGGTCGGGCCATGACCTACTTGAAGGAGGCCGACTTGCTTTGACCTATCTCTCTTTATTGTTCTTCTGCAGCTAGTTCGAATACTCGCAACACATCGCGAGCGCGATAGATATCCCTAAGAAAGAAGGGTTGCCAGAAGTTCTCTCCCGGAGGAAACAAAGCCAGGAAAGGTATGCTGCGGCTTCCCATATTCTCGAGCAATCGCTTGGCGGGTGGGTTTTCTCGGGTAAGATCAGCTTTTAGGAGCAAAGCATTATGTTTTCGGAAGGTTTCAACAACATGTTGGTTTCTTAGAGCGGTTCTTTCAACTAGGATACAATTGGGGCACCAGTCTGCAGTAAAATCCACTACTACCCAGCGGTTTCCCTTGGCAGCTTCGAGGAGCTTTATATCCGTGTAGGGCTGCCATTTCTCGGATTCCTCTGTCTTTGTCAGGGGCTCCTCGTTCCAACCCATGGAGGGAAATGTCTTAAGACTTAGCCATCCCCCTAGGACCATTATGATCACTGCCAACAGACGCACAGTTATTCGGCGGCGAGAGGAATCGCTGAGGCTGGTCATCTGGCCCCAGACATAGAAACCTATAGCGAGAAAGAGGCAGAAAAGAACAATCCAGACTCTCATGTTCTCTCGAAGAATTGTGAGTAAGTAAACGACCGTTGCCAAGAGGGCAAACCCCATAAAGCGCTCGAAGTGAATGAGCCAGTTGCCCGGCCGGGGAAGCCATCTCAGAGCGGCAGGATAGATTGACATAACCACATAGGGGAAGGCCATTCCCACGCCCAGGCATGAAAAGACCATAAAGATCTGAACAGGAGGTTGCCGAAGGGTCCATGCCATGGCGCCTCCGAGGAGAGGACCGCTGCAAGGTGTGGCCAGGAATGTGGCCAATGTACCTTTATAAAATGATTCAAAGTATCCCTGGCGCTGTATGCTGACACTTTCTCCACTGCTGGAGAAGTGTGGGATTGGTAGCTGGAAAAGGCCGAATAGACAAAGGGCCATAGTGAAGATCAAGCCAATCATGGCTACAAGAAAACCCTGTTTCTGAAATAGCTCTCCCCATCCGTATCCGGCAAAACTGGCCAGGGCAGCAAGTACGAGGAAAACTGCAAAAATGCCAGCGGCGAAACTCAAACCGAGAAGTGCCACACGACGTCCACTCTCCTGTGCTTGCTGGACGAAGCCCAGAACCTTGAGGCTAACGACGGGTAAAACGCAAGGCATGAAGTTAAGAATGAAGCCGGCTAGGAGGGCAAACAGGGCTGCTTTGACCAAGCCTCCAACCTCGAGGCCAGGCATGACGGGCCTGGGCTTCACTGCAGGAATCTCACCAAGTTGGGAAATCTCTTTCTGGCCCGGCTCTGAAGGAGTTGTTTCAAGAAGTGCTGGTTGTGATTTAGATTTGCTCTCTCCTACATGGGAGAGTTCGATTTCTTTGCTTACCCATTGGGGAATTGATGTTTCTGCCGACAAGCTGCTCACCACATTGAGCGGTGCAATTAAGTTAGTCTTATAAGGCATACACACACCCTCACGGCAAAGGGCCAATTGAAGGTGCAGCTGAACTTGGTGATTTTGAAATGGTAAGTTGGAAGGTGTAGATAGCCGTAAATAGATAGTTGTCTTTTTCTGATAAATCCAAACCCACTCATCAGGCCCAAGATCAGGCTCAACTAGTTTTTCGGCCGGGAGAAACCTGGCGGGATCAGCATTAACCCCTTCCGGAAGGGAACGGACTTCGAGTATGGTGGGTAACCCGGGTCCCGGACCTTTAGGATTGCCGTAGATATGCCATTCGGGATCCAGAATAATTTGTACGGCAATCCAAGCATGGTGGCCAGCAGACACCTTATCAGGATATGTCTGCACTTGGATCCTTAAGGGAGGCTTGGTATCAACCTGAAACTGATCTTTTGCTGAAACAGGGACGTCCAGCTTCAGGAAAAATAGAGCAAGGCAAACTATTAGGGTGAGTTTAAGGCGGGTCATATAATCTGATTCCGGGATATAGCCTGATTCTCCAATCCAGCAGATCATAAACAACAACGGAGCGGATGGCAAGCGGCTTTGCGTTTCAGCTGGAAGGAGGCAGCGGGCAGGAAAGACTAAGCACTAGGCAGTAGGCGCTAAGCACCAAGTAATTTCTTCTGAGATTATCAAATCTTTCTGGCCCCTGGTTTATGGTTTAGCTAAATTGCACGATTGAAGACGAGGATTACACGGTGCCTAATAGATAGGGTGCTTAGCGACAGATTAGATGAGAAACCAAAATACCCCAAAATTCCCTGGGCCCCTCGAATGTCGAAACCGCTTCATAGTGCCATCCAAGGTGTTGACCGCATTGCCGGCAGAAGACCATGCGCCACCGGTAGCCCGGAAACCAGGTGTGGGCCGCGGTGGCGCCTCCATGAGCTACCGCACCAGGACAGTCCGAAAAGGTGCGAAAATCACATTCCACACCCGCTGGGTTGACGAATAGATGTCGATCGGAAGTGCCTACACGCAGCAGTCGATCCGAATAGGTGACAAGACCTCTACAGCCAAAGCACTGGTAGACTTTGGCACCATTGCCACCGATTCCTTTCAGGGGAAAAGCAAAGCCGAGCATTCTGGATTCCAGAGTGAGGAAGGTTTACTGGCAGGAAAAATACCAAATTGGCGAGAAAAGTCAATCTAGCCCGGACGTTTCATGAATCGCTTGTGCGACCACGAAACTGGGAACCCGCTTGCGGGACTGAGCGGAGCGCAGCGAGCGCGAATAATATGGCCGTCCTTCTTGGCGTCCTCGGGTATCGGCTCCTGCGACGTACCATTTAGGTACGCCTCGGAACCAATACCCTGCGGTTACCCAGTGGCACGCCCATCTTCATGGTCTCACGACATCAATTCATGAAACATCCGGGCTTGCCCTGCTGCCTAGTGGTTAGTTAAGGAATCTAACCCTTTGTACTTGCGACAGGGGTTTTGATCTGCTATATCTGGTGCATTCTTTGGCAGAGACTAATCTGCCTGCATAAAAGGGGCACGGGCGCACACCCGCCCAAGGTAATTCCACCTGATTTAGTCCAAGAGGCGCAACTTGCCCCCGTATTGTCAGAAGTCCGTGGTCAGTCGTAAAGGACGCATAGAGCATAGCGCAGAGCATATTATTTGATGGTAACAGCACGCTATGCGCTCTGCGGCGAACGGAGTGAGCCAAAACGGACAACTGACCACGGACCGTCATAATGCTTGCAAAAGTGCTATCCAGCGCCGTGTTGGGTGTTGATGCCTACGTAGTAGAGGTTGAGGTAGATATCACCATGGGTCTGCCTGCCTTTGCCACAGTTGGCCTTCCTGATGGCGCGGTGCGAGAGAGCAAGGACCGAGTGAAATCGGCGATAAAGAACACGGGCTACCGTTTTCCACCCCACCGAATTACGGTTAACCTAGCTCCAGCCGACGTTAAAAAGGAAGGAGCTGGATTTGACCTACCCATGGCCGTTGGTATCCTGGCTGCAACTGGCCTGGTGAATCGAGACAAGCTTCAGCGGTATCTGATAATTGGTGAACTCTCATTGGATGGAAAAGTGAAGCCCACTAAAGGTGCTTTGCCGGTGGCCTTGGCCGCCCGTAACAACGGGCTTGCAGGAATAATCGTGCCGGAGGCCAATAGCAAAGAGTCGGCGGTGGTGCAGGGGGTTAAGGTGTTTGCGGCAACCCATCTTTCGCAAGTAGTAGATTTTTTTAATGAAAGCTGCGACATGTCACCCACGAGCATAGACGTAGAGGATCTATTTTCCAAGCATTCACCCTATGAGGTGGATTTCAATGAGGTGAAGGGTCAGGAGCATGTGAAGCGTGCCTTAGAAATAGCAGCTGCCGGTGGTCACAACGTGTTGATGGTGGGGCCGCCCGGGTCGGGCAAGACAATGCTGGCCCAGAGACTTCCCACCATTCTTCCTGATCTGACCTTTGAGGAAGCTCTAGAGACCACCAAGGTGTATAGCATCATGGGGTTAATGGATAAACGTGCCCTTGTTACTACCCGCCCTTTCAGATCTCCCCACCACAGCATTTCTGATGCTGGCTTGATCGGAGGAGGACAGATTCCCAAGCCCGGCGAAGTGAGTCTGGCGCACAACGGAGTATTATTTTTAGACGAGATGCCGGAGTTTAGAAAAAATGTTTTAGAGGTTCTACGTCAGCCCATGGAAGACGGCAAGGTAACCATTGCCCGGGCTGCGACCTCAATTACTTACCCGGCCCGCTTCATGGCGGTTGCTGCAATGAATCCTTGTCCTTGCGGCTTCTATGGTGATTACAAACGGCAGTGCCAATGCACTCATTTGCAGATCCAGCGGTATCGGACCAAGATTTCGGGACCACTCTTGGATCGACTGGACATACATGTGGAAGTACCGGCGGTGCAATATGAGGATTTGGCTCAAGAAAGTGGGGGTAAATCCTCCGACACCATAAGAGATCGGGTGAATGCGGCGAGGACTGTTCAGCAGAAGCGCTTTAAGAGCCACAGGGTATATTGCAATGCCCAAATGGTTCCGAGGTTGCTAAAGCGCTTCTGCCGGCTGGATGAGGACTGCCATCGTCTGTTGGAAGCTGCCATCGATCGATTGGGATTGAGTGCCAGGGCTCACAACAGAATTCTAAAAATAGCCCGGACCATAGCGGATCTTGAAGGGCTGGAAGAGATCAGTGCAACTCACATTGCCGAGGCCATTCAATACCGCAGTCTGGACCGGGGCCTAGCTTAGTGGCAGCACTGATTCTCCGAATAATATGTTGAGGAAAGAACTTTTGTATGAGGCTAGTGTTTTATCCTTCCTCATGACTGCGGCGATATAATCTGGTTTGAATAGTTGGTCCATTGGGAGGAACTCCAGCTTTCTTTCCTTCAGTGCCGGTAAATCCATTACCACTGTGGCAAAAGATACGCCGAGGCCCATCTCCACATAGCGAGAGGTTAGCTCAACATTTGAAGATTCCATGACGATCTGGTAGTCGAGTCCGAGCTTCTGAAATCGCTCTTCCAGCATCCTGCGACAGGTGAATCTAAGGTCCTTCGGAGGCAATATAAGGGGATATTTGGCAAGTTTTTTCAGGGTAAGCCGGTTTGCCTCGGCCAAAGGGTGGCCGGGAGGTATCATCAACACAGTTTCTACCCTTTTCCATCTGATTAAGGTCAGATCACCCGGAACTTCGGACTCGAGGGTCAAACCGAAGTCGATGTCCCCACTCTTGACAAGTTCGATAACAGTTTGCTGTGACCGATCTAGTATGGTCAGTTCCACCTGGGGAAAACGTTCAGTATATTCTTTGAGTATTTCCGGAAATAGGTGATAAAGAGTTGTAAAGGGCGCTGCTATTCTGAGTCTACCTTTTTTAAAACCTTTCAGTTCGTTCAAATCCTCTCTTAAACTATCGTAGCTCTCCAGGATAGACTCTGCAAATCTGAGAAATCTTTCTCCAGCAGAAGTGAGCCTCAGCTTCCGCTTGCCGATTCTCTCAAAGAGATGGCAATCCAATTCTCTTTCCAAAGCTTTTATCTGCTGACTCAAGGCCGACTGCGTTCGAAAGGTGGCTTCAGCGGCTTTGGTAAAGCTCCCGAGCTTGGCTGTCTGATAGAAACCTATGACCTGCTGCCACTCCATGAGAAATAAGTCTCACTAATCAATATAATGAAAATTATTAATTTGATTTATAACAAATTATCAGAGATCTTGAGAATAGGCAAAGGAAAAAACTACAGGGAGGTGAGCCATGAAAGATTCTCTAAAACCAGGCTTGACTTTTGAGTTCCAATTCAAGGTACCTGAAAGCAAAACCGTACCTCACCTTTACCCGGAATCTGCCGAGTTCCAGGTTATGCCGAAAGTCTTGGCCACGGGGTTCATGGTGGGATTGTTTGAATGGGCCTGCATCCAGGCGATAAATCCTCACATTGATTGGCCTGATGAGCAGACGGTTGGAATCCAGGTGAATTTGAGTCATTTGGCTGCTACCCCTCCAGGCTTGACGGTAACGGTAAAAGGAAAACTGGAAGAAGTGGAAGGGCGGAAACTAAGCTTCTCTATAGTCGCAGATGATGGAGTAGATAAGATATCTGAGGGTACGCACCACAGGTTCGTGATCAATCCGGCCAAGTTCAACGCCAAAATGGCTGATAAAGCGGGCAAGCACTCTAAATGAGAAGTTTTAACGAAGGGTTTGCGTTCAATCACTGAAAGTAAAACGTCATCTTCCCTCAGGGCTGCTGCTCAAAGTGCTTAATCATTTCTTAAAGATGTGTTATCGGTAAAGCACTAATCTCGTCTTTATTGTGGCGAAAATACAAAGGGAAAGACAGGGTAATGAGCGGAGCCAAAGAGCAGCCAAAGAACGAACCTTTGGAAGGCTACGATCCAAAGGATTATGCCAAGTTTCCAATATTTCTATTAGGAACCGGCAGGTGCGGTAGCACTCTTCTGCAAAAAATACTGAATAGTGTCGATAACGTCATGATCTATGGGGAGCATGGCGGTTTTTTGAGACAAATAGCGGAAGCTTATTTTCTAAATCTAGAAGACAAGAAAATCGAAAAATACATAATGAGTCAAAATGTTGCAGGAGAAGATCCGACCCTTGTGTTTGACAGGTTAAAGGATCCGCAGCTGTGGAGTGCCTGGATGAACTGGTACAACCGAGAAACTGTAAAAAAGAATTTTCGAGACTTCACTGAGTCCTTTTTCAACCCTATTGCCTTAGAACGAAAGGTGCACTGGGGGTTCAAAGAGATCAGGTATGGGTTAAATGACCGGGTTTTAGAAATGCTGGCTGACCTTTACCCGAAGGGGCGATTTATCTTTATGGTTCGTAATCCTGTAGACGTTGTTGCAAGTAAAATGTCAGCCCGGATGAGTGACGGCTTAGAAACTGATGTCCAGAGCTGGGTAGAACAGAACAGTTATTTTGTCGACTTTTACAGGCGAAACAAAGAAAGGAGCAAAATTGTTCGTTACGAGGATCTGATTGGTAGCAATAGCCCCCAACTTAAGCAGCTTTTTGACTGGCTGGGATTTTCTCTGACGGATAAACAGACAAATATAATGGAGCTAACAAAACCAAGTTATCACGGACGACCTAGGCCAGTGAGATTAGCTGATGATCAGATAGATGAGATCAATAAAATAACCAAAGAGCTGAGAGAAGAGCTGGGTTACTAGCCCGGATGTTTCATGAATTGATGTAGCGAGACCATGAAGATGGGCGTGCCACTGGGTAACCGCAGGGTATTGGGTCCGAGGCGTACCTGAACGGTACGCCGCAGGAGCCGATATCCGAGGACGCCCAGAAGGATGCCCATATCCAGGGTCGCAGCAAGCCATTCATGAGACATCCGGGCTAAACCTCGCGATCGTTGAAGAGAGTGTAATAGACTTGGTCGCCCTTTTTGAAGCCCCGGGCCAATTCCATGTGCCTCAAGGTAGCGAAATTCCGCTGCAATTCATTGCTATTTATGGATAGCTCGGTGCAGATTTCCTCTGCAGTAAGAGGGCCGCTTTTCTTGATCAGATCAAGAATTTCCTGCTGCTCTGCAGTTAAACTATCGCTTATTAGTGAAGTGTTTTTCGCAGAATGAACTGCCCAAGGGTCGCAAGTTTTGGGTATAGTGACGATGTCCAAGTAGCAATCTTCACAAAGGGTATGTCCTGAGTGTTCAAATTTCTCCTCAGCTGAGATCTCTACTGCGCATTTTTCACATTCCATCATCACACCTCCTAAAATAAACAATAACAGTTCTACTTTAACCCCAAGAAACTGTATTTGAACTAAAAAGAAATCACCCATGGATGATGATGGCATTTCTTATTGGGGAGATGTTTTCTCGAACTGATAGGAATTGTCATTTAATCATGAGAACGATATTGCTATGCATAACACCACTACCAGGAAGATATCTTCTGATATGTTCACAAGTCTGCCGAAATCCGTTCACCGAGAAACTTGACAATATCTCAAATGGACCTCTATATCTCAGGTATACCTTAAATTTCCGGAATCCCACCTTCTTTCCAGCCTTTATAATCAATGCGGGTGGCATATCCCTTTCAGTCAGCCCAAACTTTTCAATAGCATTTCTCGATTGAACTGATCTTGAGTGACCAACTCCTGGTTCAACTGTCAGACAAATTCCTCCGAATTTTAAGGCGTTATAGGCCTGATAAATAGCCTTTTGCTCATCAATTGAATGGTGCAATGAATCATAAAAAATGGCATAGTCAAAAACTTCATTTGGATTCTATAGATTCTCATAATGCAGCTGTAAGGAAGTTTAGATTTTCTAACGCTTTAGCGGCGTTTATTCATTCGGCCAGCGCAATCAAATGGCTCAGAAACATCGTTGCGCAGCAACTTCAGATCTCCTCTTCGGCGCGAAAAAAACACTTGTCCATCCAGTTCCGGCTCCAATATCCAGCAGACTTTCCAGGGGGTGGGGGAAGAAGAGAAGGTAATGAGCCGATATCATTCAGAAACTGAAATCGGGAAATAATTCTTGTTATATATGAGAATGGTTATGATTGGCTCGGGTAACCAATCAAAGCATGGTTGAGTTCCTTTTCGAACTGTGCAACTAAGTTTTAGTAATAAGGGAGATCAACGCATGTGGATTACGCCTAATAAATGTTTTGACATCTCAAAATACTCCAATGCTTGAATGACATTTGTTGAACAGACAGGGTTATTCTGTCTAACTCTCGTACATATCATGTTTGGTTCACTTTCTGTTAGGAGAACTACAACGTGGAATCAAGCAATAAGCGCCAGTTGCCGGTCCTGCGCCCCAAACCTTCTCTATTGGTCCGATGCTTGCGAAAGTTCAGATTACACCGAGGAAATCGATCAGGGATGACGAGTTACCTCAGATGGCTTGATTGGTTGGAAGGAAATGAGCGTTTCATCTGGAAATGCTCAGTTTTATCATGGGCTCTGGTGTCTCTCGACTGAAATCTAAATGCCCTTGAATCTCTCAAGCTTACCTGTCGATAGTCACCAGAATGGTGGTGCTTTTGCTCTCGGAGGCTGTGGCCGTTATCTGCAGTCTCTTGTCTTCTTTGGAGAAAATGAGGGTTGTACCTCTTTTCAGCTCCATTCCCGTCAGAATACTCCAGCCTCTATAGGTCATGGATTTACGGTAGAAAACAATTACCGCGTCAGGGTCGTCCTCGCTTTCCATTATGACCTGTGAGCTACTTTTCCTTTCTTTGGCAGAAAATAACTTTCGCCTCGGGGTAATGTGGGACAACACCCTCCAACCCCTTCGGCAAAGTGATCTGACTCCACGCCACCGCAGTGAGCCAACCAGTGAGCAGCACACCGAGAGCCGCTACCTTCAAAGCTTTCATGGACTTTCTCCTCAAAAGCGCTTTATGGGGAAAACTCTTACATCATTAAAGTTAACTGTTTAGTTACCGCGACAGGCACGGTCAATTGCCAAACAACTATGAATGGATCTTGATTTTTTTTAGTTTTTTCCTGGTAGTTTCCGAGTACCAGATATCCGCAAATTCCAGGATATAATCTTTTTCGTGTTTGACCATCTCCTCGGCCACCGCCTTTCGGAGGAGCTTTTTAATGATTGTGAAGGCCGAACTATCTTTTTCAGCTAACTCCTGAGCGACTTTTACGGCATCATCTAACAGAGTATCCTCAGATGACACCTGATCAACCAATCCCAGTCCGAAAGCTTCTTCGGCAGAATACATGGCCCCGCTATAAAGTATTGACTGAGCATTTCTTGGACCCACGCAAAATCTCAGCATTTCCGCACTTCCGGCAAAGACCGGTGCTCCAAAGGTTATCTCGTTCAAGGCTATCTTCCCTTTTCCTGACGCCATAAGGCGGAAATCGCACGCTGTGGCCAGCATACAACCGCCAGCTATGGTGTGACCGTTTAGGGCAGCAACAATAGGTTTGGGAAATTGAAACAGATAGGTGTACAGGTTTGTGAACATCTCAATAAACCTTATGAAATCTTTCTTGGGATATCTCAAGAATTCGGGAACATCAAATCCGAAGGAGAAAAACTTTCCAGAACCGGTAAAGATAATCGATTTCACTTCAGTATCTGTTGCTAAATTTTTAAAGGAATCAACTATTTCCTCTACCATAGGCTCATTTAACGCATTAACCTTTCCCCTTTGCAAGGTTACTGTTGCAATGCCATTTCTTTTTGATGAAAGAATAAAGTTCATGGCGGTCTCCCCTGTCTTTCAACCATTAACCCAAGAAACTGCATAACCTCTTCTGATTATCTAATTTTAGCTTTCATCTGAGGGGTCTGATCGCCGGCGAGCCGACTTTCTCTTGTCTGCTTATAGCGAATCAGGCTTGAGCCAAGCAATACTATTGTCAATGGCAGCCATATCCAGAAAAGCTCGCTTTTTAAAGTCCTAAGTCCCCATTTACTAAGAAACCCCGCAAGACCAATGGGAGAAACCAGAATGGGTCTCCAGGGAAAAAAGTATCTTGTGGCATCAAAGGGAGATAGTAGGGCAATACCCAAGCCACCGTTGGTGAAACCGTCAAGAATTCCATGACTTGCTGATAGGAGTGAGAAATAAATGAGGTAAAACCACCACCCTTTCGAGAATGTCTTCTCAGTACGAAAAAAAACGCTCACTAGAAGCACCCCTAACAATAGACCGAAAAAGGGCGAGTGGAAAAACCCTCTGTGTCCAAAAAAATTGCCGTAGGGAATACCAAGGGAAAAGGCGAGGACGTCTGCATCGGGAATGACTGAGCAGAAGATTGATAACAACCAGAAGCGCTTGGGCACCTCTTCTGGTCCAAAAACTTTTGCTGAAGCAGCTGCCACAGCAGAATGAGTGATAACCGTGGGCAGGGTTTTTCCCTCTTTATTTGATAACGATCTCCACGGACGAAGTCCGGCCAAAGTCTGTCTGTTCAGATACTTTCGTCACTAGGATCTTTTCTTTCAGCTGTTCAAAATCTTAGACATCAAATCCCCATCAATATTACCTCCACTGATAATGACACCCACTCTGCCTGCGGTAGATACCTGGCTACTAAGTAGTGCCGCTACCCCCAGTGCACCCGAGGGCTCCACCACCATTTTCATGCGATAAAATAGGAATTGGACAGCTTCGACGATGGCGGTTTCGGTGACGGTTCTCATATCTTCAACGTATTCCAAGATTAATGGAAAAGTAAGCTTGCCCAGAGAAGGAGTGCGGGTTCCATCAGCAATGGTAGGGGGGTTCTTGACTGTCTGCAGTGTCTTGGTGTGAAATGATCTGGTGGCATCATCTGCTAGTTCGGGTTCTATCCCAATAACCCGGCAGGTCGGTTCGATGGATTTTGCGGCGATAGCTGAACCACTCAGCAAACCACCTCCCCCACAAGGTACCAGCAGCATATCTAAGTTTTTGACTTCCTCGAACAATTCCAATGCTGCCGTTCCCTGTCCGGCGACAACCTCAAGGTGATCGAATGGAGGTATGATGGTATAGCCATGCTCGGCTTTAAGAATGTTTGCTATCTCTTCACGAGTGGTTTTCTCGGGATCATAGTCAATAACTGTTGCACCATACGCCTCAGTGGCGGCGCGCTTGACCATGGGCGCATTGTCGGGCATGACCACCGTGGTCCGTACTCTCAGCAAGCGACCCACCAGGGCTACTGCCTGTGCATGGTTTCCGGAGGAGTAGGTGATGATACCGCGATCCTTTTGTTCGTCAGTAAGTTGAGATATGGTATTAAAGGCTCCACGAAACTTGAATGCGCCGACCCTCTGAAAATTTTCACACTTCAAAAAAACTTCCGCTCCCACCGATTCGTTGAGAGTTCGGGAAGTCATAACAGGGGTGACATTGGCGTAGCCTCGCAATCTTTCTCTGGCTTTTTTGATGCGCTCAAACATTCCTGCCCCACTCGAAAGGTACAGTTTGTCTATTCATTTTTTATAATTAACGGTTAATCGGAAAATTTCGCCTCTATTCCTTGAGGGCATATTCAGGCTGCAATACTTTAAACATTCTGATTAAGGTTACCTCGCGGCTATATTCTCGAAAGCCGCATTTGGAATAGCACTTTCTGGCTCTAGGGTTATAGGTTCTTGTGACCAAAACCAGTTTCTTGGCAGACAATTGCTCCTTGGCGTATTGTTCCAAGAGACTCACCATCTTTTCGCCTAATCCTCTTGAACGCATCTGAGGCAGGAGGTACAGGTAGTTTAGAGAATAAACCCCTGGTTCTTCCGTTTTGCGAAGGGCAGCATGACCAATAAGTTCACTCCCTTGGTAAACCAAGAAAGGTTTATTCCCTTCTTCAGGGTCAAGCACCTTTTGCCACTGCAAATGATCAAAGGGCCACTTGGCTTTCGGCCACACCAAGTGCAGGTCATGGCAGTCGGTTATCAGATCAGCAATTATACTGGTATCCAGCGGGATGTTCTCGACTAACCTCATATTTTCCCAGCCTAAAGGGTTAATTCCATGAAGGATGCACCCTCCACCGGGTTGAATCTGTAAGGCTCTATCTCCCTGAATCCGAGGGAGCCATAGAGACCTTTTGCCTCTTCCATTGAGGGAAGAGTGTCCAAGCGCATTCGTTCATAGCCGAGGCGGCGAGCCCAGCCGATTACCTCTTCACACAGTGCCCTGCCGATGCCTAAACCTCTGAATTGAGGCTTGGTATACAACCTTTTCATCTCGCAGATACCAGGACTAAACTTCCTGAGAGCCACGCAACCAGCCACTTGCCCTTTCCATAGGGCAAGGAGAAGGCAGCCGTCAGGTGAACCATATTCGCCTGGAAGTTCAGCCAGTTCCTCGTCGAAACCTTGAAAATCCAGATCTATTCCCAAAGAGTCGGCGTATTCCTCAAAGAGGTTCCGGACTTCAAAGAGATCTCCCTTTGTTCTTATTTCTAGGATCCGAAGCACATTGCTCCTCGACTAAGAGGTGTCAGTAGCACATTCATATTCGATGGGGAATAAGACTACTGATAGGCATAACCTTTTTTCAAAATGCCATTATTGAAGCAGGTAATAACTCAAGCTATGCGAAGTCGCCAGCCGAAAGGATCTTCCCTACGGCCATACTGGATGCCGGTAATTTCGTCGTAGAGTTTTTTGGACAGTTCTCCTGTGCGACCGTCTGCTACCTGGAAATCCTCTCCTTTGAAGCAGATTATACCTACGGGAGAAATCACTGCAGCTGTACCGGAGGCAAACATTTCCATCAAGGACCCACTCCTGCAACCCTCAACGACCTCTTCAATAGAGATTGGACGTTCTACAGCATTCATTCCCCAGTGGCTGGCGAGCTGAAGCACTGAGTCTCTGGTGACACCTGGTAGGATAGTGCCGCCAAGAGGTGGAGTGACAAGCTCATCATTTATAAAGAAGAAGATATTACTGGTGCCAACCTCCTCTACATACTTACGCTCTATGGCATCCAGCCACAGTACCTGGGTGTAGCCCTTTTGGCTGGCTTCGCGGGAAACATATAGGGTAGCCCCATAATTGCCGGAGGTCTTAGCTTGTCCCACACCTCCCCTGACAGCGCGCACATAGTGATCAGATACATAAATTTTGGTGGGATTGAATCCCTCGGGGTAGTAGGCTCCCACCGGGCCCAGGACGATAAAAAAGAGATACGCCTTCGCAGGCCTCACTCCCAGGGCCGGTTCGCTAGCTATCATGGTAGGTCTTATGTAGAGTGATGTACCCACTGATTTTGGGATCCATGCTCGGTCCAGCAGAATTAATTCCCTCATGGCCTGGAGAAAAAGGTCCGGGTCCAGTTCAGGCATTACCATTCTTCTGGCAGAAGCGTTCATGCGCTCAATATTCTTCTCTGGCCGAAAGAGCCCGATGCCTCCGTCCTCCAAGTGGTAGGCCTTGAGACCTTCAAAAACCTCTTGATTGTAGTGCAAGACCATGGCCGTAGGATCGAGCTTCAGGTCACCATAAGGTTCAATTCGCGCATTGTGCCATCCTTTTCCCTCTGAATAGTCCATGAGAAACATGTGGTCGGTGGTGTATTTGCCAAAACCAAGTTGAGAATCTTGCGGACGGGGCTTCTGGCCGACAGTGGTGGATTTAGTTACTCTGATTTCCATGGTAAAAGCCTTTCTCTATGTGAACTGAGATAACTTTTCGCTGCTATGTATAGCACACTTTCTCAATTACTTATTTGTCTCTTAGTAACTCAGTTGAAAAACACGACTAAATGCAGCTTCACTTTACTTCTATCCGCTTTTTGACAACTCGAAGCATTTCTTTGCGAGTCAGCCCACTGAATTTGCCGATCAAAGTCCAGTAAAGCTTGAAGTGTGACCTGCTATGGTCGTCTGTGCAGAGAATTCGCGTCTCAGTAGACAACCTAACAGCTCCAGGAGGGTGCTCCTGGATTGCGAAGTTCCAGGCCAGTTTTGCATATCCCTTTTGGTTGAATTCACCGTATTGGACAGCGTCCAGTTTGAGAATCTGGGCCCGGTAAGTCCAAAACTTTCCTACAAGACCGAGAACGAATTCCTCAGGGGGAATTTCATCCACCAGCAAGAAACCCACCTGGAGGAGACCATCAAGATTGGTTGATGCGGGAGGAAGTCCCCGCAGACGGAATAAAGTGCGAATGATAAGTGAATCGGAGAAATCGATGGATCGAGCGGTTTGGTAAACTTCCTTTCGATCACCTCTTATGTCAATCTGATGATATTCCCGTTCGTCGTATTTCGGAAGTACTTGGTCTATAAGCATGGCTCTAAATAGGTTTAATCACACTTTAACCCTGCTTTTTGCGAACGTAGAGTTTCTTGTTAACCGCAGCTATAACTTCGCCCGATTCGTTGACAATGTCTACTGAAAACTCAGGGAAACAAGGGTCACCCTTGGCTGTTTTGTTTTTGATCTCTGCTATTTGGTCATGCTTCAAGGTAAAATGAGCTGTCACAGTTCCTCTGCCGGGAGCTATGTAATTAATTGTGCTGGTTTTATCCCATACGGTGTATTCACTACCCAATATGTGAATCAACATGAGCATATAGAAGGGGTCAGTCATGGCAGCAAGGCTGCCACCAAAGTGGGTACCCACGTAGTTACGATTGTACCAGCGCAATTTCATTGATACGACTACTTCTCTGTAGTCAGGTGCAATGTGTTTAACTCTTATTCCCGCACCGAGAAAAGGCGGCCAAAGATTGATCCCGAATTTCAACATTTTCAGTTTCATAACATTAAACGCCAGAGTTTTTCGCAGGGGTGATTGTACGTGAAGCCGCAGGGAAAACCCCGCTGAAGGCCTTTGCAGATGTCGGTGCAAGGGAAAATCTAGAAGATTATCTCTAACAGCAACAAAAGATGGTCCCCCACCAAATTCCACCCCAATAGCGGCCGCATCTATTATTTCTTCCCTTGTAGCTCCGTGAGTAACAGCATTGTTTGCATGATTGGCCAAACAGGGAATACACCTTGTGGCGACGGCCGCGCCCACAGCTATGAGTTCCTTCTGTTTTAAATCCAAGGCACTTTCTTTGTAATAGTGCTTCATTAGTTCATTGAATCCATTGAAAAGATCAGGGGCTTCCCTTTCTAACCGGTCTCTGTTTTTCTTTCTCTTCACCAAGATGTCCTCCAGATTTCCCATCTGATTTACCTCCCTTTGGTGTCTCCAGGACTAATTTCAATCTAATTGTGTTCGAACCATGGAATCAGACAGTCCCCACTATATCTCAAAAAGACCGAGCCAAGTAAGAATATCATGAGTATTACTAATACAGTTTTTTCTCTAGGCGAGACGATAAAACAGACGGAGCAGAATCACCCACTGCTCCGGAGTGATATCCACCAGCAAGCACTATTTTAAAAGGAACCCCATTCCCCTTGGATTCCCTAATGCACCGAGATTGGACTCGAGGGAGGGGTCATTAGCTCCTCGGACAGTGTTAGACCTATTGTGATTTAAGCTAAGTCAGAGTCCTATCGGTGGAAAGCTAGAACCTCTTTTGCTTATTCGGTTGTTTCTTTCTCTTGGTTTTGGGGCCAAGATGATTTCGGCATCATCTTCTTCATCATCTCGATGCAACCGCAGCCGCAAAGTTCCTCTTTCTGACTCATCATCGCCTCCATCATCCCGGCAAAGTCCATGCCCTCGCAGCAGTTCTGGAATTGTTCCTTGTTACTTTTTTGCTCGTCAGTCATTTTGATTCCTCCTCTTTACTGACTGGTTTGGTGATTTTCGGGTCAGGTAAATTAGCCCTTAGTTTGTCTATAAGACGAATTGCAAACAAAAAAGGTTACTAGGTAGCAATCCGAAATGAAAGTAAGATGGAGCCAACTGGAAGTGCGGAACCTCTTAGAGGGGATTCGAGTGCGGTTGTGACAAAACTATAGATCGAAGATGAATTGCTCGAGATATTTCTCTAACCCTTCTTTGTTTTCCTCAACCAGGGGTGGGCAATCTTCAGGTCCTTTCACTCCCTGGGCTACCAATGAGGCAAAGACCGTGCAGGTTGGTTGATCGCATTCGCCGCAGTTGGTCTTGGGCAAGAGTTTTAGGATGTCGAAAATGCGCGGTTGAGCAGGTGTCTCAAAGCTAGGCGCTATGGCGTCTCGCTTTTGCCAGGTTTCGTTGATCTCCTGTTTGAGCCATTCTAAAATCTTGTCGGCTTCTGAATCATCTTTCAAAGCATTGACGGCTATCTCCCGGGGGTGAAGGGTGATTAGCTTGCCGTGGACCTTGAGTGTCAAGGAGGGAGGCTCTTTCAAATACTGGTGGCCTCCCAGAACCGCGTTCAAATAAGGGAGCACCTCGGTGATGTCCTCATCCAGGTGAGCGATACAGTGGAGGGACTGGAATTGGGGGTTACACTCCGGTCGAAATATCTCTTTGCGGTACCTTTTTAACAACACGGAACACCTTCTGGTGTTCTTCTTACCACCTTAATTTTCATGTTCCTTGGGATCGCACACGAGCACGCTTCGCTCGTCTAGGCCAAGAGAGCAATGCTCTTCTAGAATTGCTCGCATTTTTTTCCGGGCCCGATGGACCTTCACCTTGACGTTGGCGACGCTGATAGACAATATTTCGGCTATCTCTTTTTGGCTGAAGGCCATTATGTCGGATAAGATCAGGACCGTGCGGTAGTCTTTTGGCAAAAGGTCCATCTTGTCTTGGACACATAGTCCCATCTGGTTCTGCTCCAATTCTTTCTGGACCATAGCTTCTTTAAAAGTGGGTATTTCTGCCTGGATTAGACGATTGTTCACAGATGACCTCTTAGATTGGCGAAAATGGTCGTGGCAGAGGTTGTAGGCTATGCGAAATACCCAGGAAGAAATTTTGTCTGAGTCTCTCACGCTGTCCAGATTTTTCTGCACTCGCAGGAAAGTATCCTGGATCAAATCATCCGCTACCCACTCATCCCGCACATAGGTCAGAATAAATTTTCTCACAGGACCATAATATTCGTCGTAAATTTTCCAAAAATCCATTTACGCTCCGATCAGGTCAGCCGCAGGATGAACCGTTTGCTTGACTGGAACAAGGTAGATCATGCTTCTCTTCTAGGCCCATAATATCATGGATGCTGTTTTTCAAGGCCACATGGGCTCCTTGCTTGACCTTGGTGGCAAGGGCCACTACCTCTTGGATTTCCTCTTGGGTTAGACCGGCTACCCCTGCCTCGCAGTAGAGATACTCAAAGCAGGGAATACAGTTCGCAGCTGTTGCTGCCCCCAATGCGACTAAAAGCTTCGTCCTTTCCTCCATTTTTAGATCCTCCCAGGTTAATGTTTTGTTCGTATGACGAAAAGGACTTCAAAAAGGTTACACCCCTTTTTTACCCAAAACTTACCGTGTATAAAGTGGGTAAATTTACCCATTTAATACCCGGTAAAAAATGGGTAAATTTGGAGTTGCGATCATAGAGGGCCGTTTATGCTGGAGGTTTTGTGGCTTCGATGGTGGCTGAGACGACGTAGTCCTCGAGGTTGAGATTTGGGAACCAGTCCTTGATGAACATGCGGCTTTTATCCAGAGGACAAATTCGTATGTCTGTGAAACCCACTTCTTGGAGCATGTTATTGAGTTCGTCTATGGTGGCTGCGCCTGCGATGCAGCCGGACAAAAGGGTTGAATCGTTCTGAAATTCTGCAGGTAATGGCGCGGATGCCACCACATCGGTAATGGCAAGGCGGCCTCCAGGTTTCAAGATTCGAAATGCCTCCCGAAAAACATGAATCTTTTCAGGAGAAAGGTTAATAACGCAATTAGAGATGATCACGTCCGCAATGCCATCTGCCACTGGAAGGTGTTCTATCTCACCCAGACGAAACTCTACATTCGAGTATCCTCCTTTTGTAGCGTTGTCGCGAGCCTTGCTAACCATCTCTGCGGTCATATCCACCCCTATGACCCTTCCGCGTTTCCCCTACCTGCTTGGCTGCCAGAAAACAGTCGAAACCACCCCCACTGCCGAGGTCAACAATTGTCTCACCCTTTTTTAAAGAAGCAATTGCCAGAGGGTTGCCGCATCCCAGCCCCATATTGGCACCATGTGGAACACTGGCTAACTGCTCTTGGGAATAGCCAATGGCGGTGGTCAGACTGTCCAAAGGAACAAGGGGTTCACCGCAGCAGGACACCGGTATAGCAGATTCGCTGGAATCACCCTTAGCAATTTCACTGTATTTCTTCCTCACAACACCTCGAGTTTTGTCCGGATGTTTCTTTGCCATTGGGTCCTCCAATTATCTCGATAACTTCGATATATATCGAAATATAGTACAAGGCTAGAAATATGTCAAGGGGAATTTAGAGGGATTTTCACACTTCCATAAAAAGAGTGGAGGCGGTCAGGGGATGTCCCTGACCACCTCCGGTTGGGGAGAGGTTGGCTCGCAGCCACCCCGTCGTCGGGGTGGATCATTTATTGCTTATTGCCTATTATTGCTGGACCGGCTTTTTCAGAGCTTTTTCGATCAGTTCCTGGAACCCGGCCATGCTTCGGTCTCGCAGAAGCCTGCCGTTGATAAACACCGTTGGGGTTCCTCGCACCCCCGCTTGGTTTCCCTCCAGGACGTCACGCCTTATTAACTCTATGATCTGGGGGTCTTTCCGGTCCCTTTCGAACTTTTCCATGTCCAGCTTGAGCTGCTGGGCAATCTCTTTTACCTTCTGTTCGTTCAAGCGGTTGTAGTCTTTGAAGAGCAGATCGTGGAACTCCCAGAACTTGCCTTGTTTTTCCGCCGCAAGGGCGGCGATGGCAGCCGGCATGGCAAACTTGTGGTTTCTAATTGGGAAGTTCTTGAACACCAGTTTCACCTGGTTGGGGTTTTTCTCGAGCACCTGCTCGAGTACAGGCACCAGCCTGGCGCAGTACGGTCACTCGAAATCGTTGAAGGTGGCGACCGCCACCGGTGCGTCAACCTTGCCCTTGAAGGGGGATCCGGAAACGTTGATCTCCTGGATGAAATCCAGGGTGATGATCTGAACGGTCTTGTCTTTGCCGCTGGTGAGGAGCAGCACGTCCTCTCTCGGGCCCACCTTGATTCCCTCAACACTCTTACCCACAGAAATAGTGTCTTCCAGCTTGCCGTCCGAGGAGTAGATGAGGATCTCGCCCTTTTCGGTGAGAACGAATATCCACTTGCCATTGAGCGCCATGGCCGCATCGCGGGGCTTCTCCTTTAAGTTGAGGGTGCCGGCCACATCCCATTCCACCGTGGCAGAACTGGAGGCAAACCAGGTAAACAGTAGGAACAGTGTCACGAGGAAAACCGCAAACCTGCTCTTCATGCGCTTTTCTCCTTTCTCCACAAAAGCATCAGAGAAATCCGTTTAACCGGTTTTCGACCTTCTGGAGCCCCAGCTTACCTGTTATCTCCTGGTTTGCCAATAACTTAGTAGTTTCAAAACCCACCTGCTGTGCCGTTGAGATAGTTTGGCTTTGCTTGTTAAAAGATCATTAAGGGCTTGCCATTAACAGAGAAAGGAATTCCACGTTCCGCGTTCCGACTTCCGCGTTTAAATCCTCGTCTCGCGCGACCTCCCGTCTAGCTCGTTCTGATTCTACCAACCTCCCCAAGACTGGTAAATTATTGACAAGTGAGAGCGAGAGGGTGTAAAGATTAGTCGAAAACTTGAGCTCCTTTCGCTACGGAATCCTGTGAAAGTCAGGAGCGGTCCCGCCGCTGTGAACTCGGCCCTACCGGGCAGAAACTCACGGCCACTAAGGGCCACTGTCCCGCTTAAGCGGGATGGGAAGGCCGGTCGTTGAACCGAGTGAGCCAGAAGACGGGTGAGGGGGGTTTAGGGTTTAAGGCTTTGTCGATGGTAAAGAAGGCCTTCGTCTGCTGGATGACGAAGGCTTTTTTCATTTTGCGAGGTGAATTTCATGAAAGCTGCTGTCCTTGAAAAACCAGGCCACTTGGTAACAAGAGAGCTCTCTGACCCCAGCTGTCCGCCCGGGGGGGTGGTGGTGAAGGTTTTGGCCTCCCAGGTGTGTTCAACGGACCTGCACATGTGGCAAAGGGGCCATCCGGCACTGCATTGTCCCAGGATACTGGGCCATGAAATTGGAGGTGTGGTGGCTGAGGTGGCAAAAGAGGTGGAAGGTGTGAAAATAGGAGACAAAGTTCAAGTCTACCCTGGGATTTCATGTGGAGCCTGTAGATTTTGCCGACAGGGTAGAGAAAACCTTTGTCCCTCAATCAAAATACTGGGTTTCAGTGTGGACGGCGGTTTTGGCCAATACCTCACGTTGCCTAAAAAAGCTATTAAAAACCGTTGCTTAAATCTTGTACCCCATCCAGTGTCCACGGCCGAGGCCGCCATGGCCGAGCCCCTGGCCTGCTGCCTGAATGGCCTCGAAAAGGTAGCCTTGAAGGAGGATGAAACCGTTCTCATCCTGGGGGCAGGTCCCCTGGGATGTCTGTTCGCCATGATGGCAAAGCATCGAGGCTCCGGCAAAGTGATTCTTTTGGAGAAGGACTCCGGTCGTATTAGTCAGGCGCGCCAAGGATTGGAAGTTGATTTTCTCGATCCCAACAAGGTGGAAGTGGTGGAAGCGGTGATGGAACTTACCGGAGGTGAGGGGGCAGATGTAGTGGTGACCTGCTTCAGGGAAGCTGCCCTGGAGTACCCGCTTTTGGATTTAGCGGCCCCAGGAGGTCGAGTGCTGATGTTTTCTGGGATTTCCGCAGACAAAGGATTGGTGCCAACTGATTTAAATGCGGTCCATTACCGGGAACTAGCATTGATAGGTGCTTATGGTTGTACATCCGCTCAGTGTCAGCGGGCCCTTGACCTCATGGCCAACGGTCTGGATGTAAATTGGCTCATATCGGAGAGGGTAACTCTCCATGACCTTGAGGAATCTTTTTCTGACCTTGCATCGAAAAATGTGATGAAGATATGTGTGGAACCTTGGGAGGATAATGATGAATTGGTTTGGCAGTAGGATACAGCGGTTAATAAACAAAGAGGACCTGGACAGGGATACCATTAGAAAAATGTTCACCCAGGTTTTGCGAGGGGAACAGCCAGATCTTCAGCAGGGCGCTTTTCTAGCGGCCCTAGTGGCCAAGGGTGAGACTGCCGCAGAGATAGCAGGGGCTTGGGAGGCAATCCGGGAGGTGGATACGGTCAAGGTGGAACCCAAGGTGGACGGGCCAATCTTGGATAACTGCGGCACGGGAATGGATCCATTTAAAACCTTCAACATTTCTACCGCGGCTTCCGTCATTGCAGCGGCAGAAGGTGTGGTGTTAGCCCGGCACGGGGCAAGATCCATTACCTCCAGGTGCGGCACGGTGGATGTGGCCGAGGCCTTGGGGGTTGAGGTGGAGGCTGAGATAGAGGTGGCAAAGAAATCGGTGGAGCAATGTGGACTGGGGCTTTTCAATGGCATGAGTCCCTCGGTCCATCCAAAAGGGTTGTTTCGCATACTTTCAAAGATAAGGTTCGGTACCACCTTGAATATTGCGGGCTCTCTGGCCAGTCCGGTTCTGCCGCAATTAGGGGTGAGGGGAGTTTTTAGCCCGGGAATGGTAGACAAAGTAGCTGAGGTGATGGGTGAGATAGGCTACAAGGAAGCCTATGTTTTCCATGGTCTCAGGGAGAATGGCGAGCCGGGAATGGACGAGATTTCCAACCTGGGGCCAACCGTTTTCTGTCGATTGAAACGAAACGGCAATCTGGAAAGGTTCACGCTCGAGCCAGAGGAATTGGGGCTAAAAAGAGCCAAGGCCGAAGAACTGGCTCCGGCCGAAAGTCCACAGGAAGAAGCAGTCAGGTTGGTGCGGCTGCTGTCGGGTCGGGACAATGGGGCCAGGCTCGAGGCAGTCTGTGTCAATACAGCCCCGATGTTCCTCCTAGTTGGGAAAGTGGGGGATTTTAAAGCAGGGGTCGAGCTCGCCCGGGAAATTGTCTTCACCGGTAAAGGGTTGGCCAAGCTCAGAGAGTGGGTCAAGTGTCAGAATAGTGATCCAGATAAGGGACTTGCGAGACTAAAGAAGGTGCTTGTTGAAGCTGGGGTATAATTATCTCGCGCAGCGCAGAGCGCATGGCGTTGAGCATAGAGCATGGAGCATAGGGTCAAGTTCAAAGTCTAAAGTTCTCTTTGGGCTAGGCGATCTCACGTCTTTAATTCAGGCAGATCCACATAGCAGTCCAGGGCATCAGGATTTGCCAGGGCATCCTTGTTTTTTACTTCCCGCCCATGGACAACATTTTGAACTGCCAATTCCACTTTCTTGCCACTGATGGTGTACGGAATATCGGCGACCTCGATGCATTTGGCAGGGACGTGCCTTGGTGTACAATTTTTGCGAATGGTTGTTTTGATTTTGTCAACTAGCTCATCAGTAAGCTTAATGTGTTCACGGAGTTTGACGAAAAGAACAATTCTCACATCATCTTCCCAGTCCTGTCCAACTACCAGACTGTCCACGATCTCGGGAATGCTTTCCACCTGGCGGTATATTTCGGCGGTGCCAATGCGCACACCGCCCGGATTGAGGGTGGCATCCGACCTGCCGTAGATGATAACGCCGCCATGCTCGGTTATCTCTATATAATCCCCATGCAGCCAGACTCCGGGATACACATCAAAGTAAGCCTCACCATACTTAATATTGTTGGGATCGTTCCAGAAGTAAATGGGCATACTTGGCGCCGACATGGTGCAGACAAGCTCTCCTTTGTGTCCAATAACAGGATTACCCTGTTCATCGTAGGCCTCCACCTTCATGCCCAGGCCACGGCACTGGAGTTCAGAAGCATAAACGGGCCCCATGGGATTTCCCAGGGCAAAGCAAGAGATGATATCCGTGCCCCCTGAGATGGAAGAGAGGCAGAGGTCATCCTTGATGTCCCTGTAGACGAATTCGAAGCTCTCGGCAGAAAGGGGAGAACCTGTGGAGAGAATGGCCTTGAGCGAGGTCAGGTCGTAGGATACCTTTGGTTTCACTCCCGCTTTTTCCAGAGCGGCTAAATACTTGGCGCTAGTGCCGAAAATGGTGATTTTCTCGTCTTGGGTCATCTGCCACATTGCACCTGGATCTGGATAAAAGGGAGAACCGTCGTAGAGAAAAACCCTGGTGCCAAGGGCCAAGGAACTCACCAGCCAATTCCACATCATCCAGCCGCAAGTGGTGAAGTAGAAAATGGTATCTTCCCTCTCAACATCTGAGTGGAGCTTTAGTTCCTTGATGTGCTGCAAGAGAGTCCCTACCGCCCCATGAACAATACACTTTGGCACTCCAGTGGTACCGGAAGAATACAAGATGTAAAGGGGATGATTGGCGGGAACTTGTTCAAATGTTAGGTCCTTGGCCTCCTGGGCGAGAAAGTCCTCAAAGAGAACGGTGTTGGCCATGGCGGCAATATCAGGTTTCGTGTCTTTGTATGGAACAACGACAATTTTTTCTATGCTTGGCAGTTTCTTGATAATTTCCGAAATTCTATCCAAAGAATCGAACTCTTTACCGTTGTAGAAGTAGCCATCGGCGGTAAAAAGGATGCGAGGTTCAATTTGGCCAAAGCGATCAAGAACTCCTTTGATGCCAAAATCAGGAGAACAAGAGGACCAGATGGCCCCGATGCTGGTGGCGGCAAGCATGGCCACCACCGTTTCGATCATATTGGGCATAAAGGCGGCAATACGATCTCCCGGTTCGATTCCCATGTGTCGCAGAGACTTAGCAAGGCGAGCAACCTGTTGATATAGTTCATTGTATGTAATGCTCATGGTAGGGCGGGTCTCGCCCTTGAAGCTAAGGGCGATGCGGTCATCCCGGTACCGGAGCAGGTTTTCAGCGAAGTTGAGCCGAGCCCCTGCGAACCATCTAGCTCCCGGCATTTTGTTTATCTCATCTACCACCAGATCATAGGATCGACTGTGGATAACCTCAGCGTAATCCCAAAGGGTCGCCCAAAAAACAGGACTCTCCTCAATAGACCACTTGTAAAGATCCTCGTAATTGGCGAAAATTTTTCCATGGCGTGAGTTAACGTAATTCATGAAATGATAAATATTAGTATTTCTGATACGCTCTGCCGATGGTTGCCAGAGAAGTTTGTTCATGATCTCTGCTTCCTATTCATCTCTCTTTTGATGGTGTGCGTTTTCGTTTTACAGGTGAAGCATAATTTAAGGCCCGTCCTTGCTTGAGGGTAAGAGATTCAGCCCCGCTTTACAAGATACTAATTTATTGTATTGGCAATATTCGTCAATAAAAGACTGTGCCAAACCGGGCTAGAATTTCCAGCTTGAAACTGGCGCAACAAAGGGCGACAAGAATGGTTGAGTGGCCAAATAGGTAGTTCTTTCGAAGAGGGCCTTGGAGTTAGCATAAGAGGGAGATTTGCCCATGAAGGTTATCGGACTAATAGGCGGCATGAGTTGGGAATCCACCGCAGAGTACTACAGGATAATAAATGAAACGGTCAAAGAGCGGTTGGGGGGACACCACTCAGCGAAGATTCTGCTCTACAGTGTTAATTTCGGCGAGCTAGTAAAATTGCAGCGAGAGGGACGATGGCAGGAAGCAACTGAGTTTATGTGCGAGGCGGCCAGGCGAGTCGAGCTAGGTGGTGCCGACTGTATTCTCATCTGCACAAACACCATGCACAAAATGGCTACAGAGGTCCAGAGGGCTGTAATTATTCCTCTTCTACACATTGCTGACGCCACTGCCATGGAGATCAAAAAGAAGGGAATTGGACGAGTTGCACTGCTAGGAACCAAGTACACCATGGAAGAGGAGTTCTATAAAGGGCGGTTGAGGACGAAGTACGGTTTCGAGGTACTCATTCCCCCCGAAGAGGATCGGAACATAATAAATCAAATCATATATGATGAACTTTGTCTGGGAAAAGTAGAAGACGAATCAAAGAAGCGATTTGTCCAAATCATTGGTGGATTGAAGAATCAGGGGGCCGAAGGAGTTATCCTGGGATGCACGGAAATATCGCTCTTGATCAAGCAGGAAGATTCGCCGCTGGAGCTTTTTGATACCACGGCAATCCACGCCCGAGCTGCGGTGGATTTTGCCTTGTAAAGTAAGGAATATAAAAATGAAAGTTGCTCTCATTGGAACTGGTCGCATGGGTCGTCCTATGGCGGAAAGAGCCATGGCTTTGGGTCATCAATTGGTGGTCTTTAACCGCAGCCGTAATAAGGCGGAGCCACTTCGGTCCTCGGGGGCCTTGATTGCCGTATCGGCGGCGGAAGCCATTGACTCAGCCGAGTGCCTGATCCTGATGCTCGCCGATGGGGCAGCAATACGGGAAGTACTCTTCAACAGCGAGCCGACAGCCGATTTGCACGACCGGACTGTGATCCAAATGGGTACCATCTCGCCGGCGGATAGCGTTGCTTTCGAGAAGAAAGTGCTGGGCCTGGGCGGCGAATATCTTGAAGCGCCGGTCCTGGGAAGCATCCCCGAGGCAACAGCGGGCAAGCTTCTAATCATGGTGGGGGCTTCTAAGCAACAGTTTGACAAATGGTCAACCTTGCTTGAGTGTTTTGGCTCGGAACCCGTGTTGATCGGTGAGGTGGGCAAGGCTGCCGCGGTGAAACTTGCTCTTAATCAGCTAATCGCTTCTTTGACAGTGGGCTTTGCCTCCAGTCTAGGGTTAGTGAAGAGCCTAGGGGTTGAGGCGGAATTATTCATGAAGATCTTGCGCCGAAGCGCTCTGTATGCTCCGATTTTCGACAAAAAACTTAAGCTTATGCTGGATCGCGACTACGGTATTGGCAATTTCCCCACCAAGCATCTGTTCAAAGATGTGGCATTGTTCCATAGTGCAGCACAAAGTGTAAACTTAGAAACCCTAGGTATAGAAGCTATTCGCCGTCTCCTAGAGATTACCCTTGAAAAAGGATATGCTGAAGGCGATTATTCGGCTTTGTTTGAAGCAGTGAGCCCCCTTGACACTAGGCAAAGGTAACTGCGAGACTGAGCGAGACGTGTTAGACTTTGATCAGGAGACTTCCTTGTATTCCCGACCTCTCGTCTCGCCCGACCTCCCTTCTCGCTTCTTTCTCCATGCTCTATACATGCCCTATGCCCAAAGGAAGGAGGATTATGAATGACTGAACCTAGAGCAAAAGTCTGTCACTACAGCGAAGTGGAGGCCGAAGTCTTCGGGGATGAAGCACCTGGTGTTACCATCCGTTGGGTCATAGATGAGGAAAGAGACGGTGCCCCTAATTATGCATTACGGGTGATCGAAGTGGCTCCGGGGGGCAATACTCCCAACCATACCCATCCTTTTGAACACGAAAACTATATTATGGAGGGAAAAGGGAGAGTACAGATCGACGGTGAGTGGTTCGAGGTAGCCCCGGGCGATGTAGTCTTCGTTCCCCCCAATAGCCAGCACACCTACGTGAACGCTGGGGATGAGGTTTTCAAATTCCTCTGTGGAATCCCGGTGTCTAGACTGAGGTCACAAGGTTAGGATGGGGTGCAAAATATTCCTCCAGATAACGATGACTTGGGCCTGACGAATACCAACGAAGAGACGACAATCTGCTGTGGGATGAACAAAAGTTTCCCCCAAAATATATTTGTGATATAGGCCACGGGGAAGCTACTCCACAACGAGCATATTCGCGCCATTTATTGGCAGAGTTCCTGTTGAGGATGCACCACATCTTCATGCAACCCCTTTCGGGGCTGAGATTGGCAAAGACAGGTTGCTCAGATACTCGTTGTTTTGCAGCCTCCCCTTTTGGCCTTCCCCTCGCCACAGATGCGGAAATACCTCCCGCCAGTCACTTCAGAAGAGACACCTGCAGCCACCACGAATATTCGGCAATACTACCCATTGTCAAGAACTCTGTCATGTTCTGGCCATACCCCGCGGTCACTAAAGTGATTAGATAAATTCCAAAGGATAAAAATGGAAAAACTCCTGTGGCCCAAATCCACCGTCTAGTTTAGTTATCAGGACTGAAATCAGCGGCTTATAGAGTATTCCTGATCACCATCAAGGTATTAGATGCAAGGCGCCGAGGAGCGACGACTGAGGCGTATGGGGCAATACGCCGCAAGGAGGAGGGATCGAAGGGAACGCCGCCCTTCGACTTTGCTCAGGGCCGTGAGCCTGTCGAACGGCAGATGATGCCTTGATGGGGGATCAGGGGTGGGATGAAGGCTTGACAAGGTCTCTGCAAAGAGACAATAATGTAATATTGTTGCAAGAACTGTGACCGCGACTGTCTCTAGCTTCCTGCGGGGAATCAAATCTTCTACTCTGCATTATGGTATAGCGCTAATTAATTACATTGATAAGATCTAGCAGCGGTGAGGGTCCTGTCTGGATAGTTCTCTTACAGCGCTTGACGGCAGTGGGCAACTGTTTATCTTTTGTAATAAAGGGTAAATGGCAGCGTCAGCAGGGGGTGGACAGATGAGCACTGTAAAGATTGGTGTTGTTGGAATCGGAAATTGCGCCAGCTCTTTGATTCAGGGAATTAATTATTACAGAAGCAAAGACAGAGAAAACGCTATCGGTTTGATGCACTGGGATATAGGTGGATATAGACCATATGATATCGAGGTGGTAGCGGCTTTTGACATTGACCAAAGGAAGGTCGGCAAGGATGTGGCCGAGGCGATCTTCGCTCCACCCAATTGCACCACAGTCTTTTACAAAGACATTCCCAAGACTGGCGCCACGGTTCAGATGGGTCGAATCCTGGACGGACTTGCGGAGCACATGCAGAATTATGCTGACAAATACACCTTTGTACCTGCAAAGGAGAAGGAAGCTGAATTAGAGGATGTAGTGCGAATCCTCAAGGAGTCGGGAGCGGAGATTCTTTTAAACTACCTGCCTGTAGGCTCGGAAGAGGCTACCCGTTTTTACGCTGAATGTGCTCTGGAAGCTGGGATGGGCTTCATCAATAACATGCCTGTTTTTATCGCCAGTAATCCTTCCTGGGCCAACCGGTTCAAGGAGAGAAATCTTCCCATCATAGGCGATGACATCAAGAGCCAGCTTGGTGCTACCATTGTTCACCGGATGCTGACCGATCTTTTCAAGAAGCGAGGGGTGAAACTAGAACGCACTTACCAGCTAAATACTGGTGGGAACACCGATTTTCTCAACATGCTAAACCGTAGTCGTCTCCTTTCCAAGAAGAAATCCAAGACAGAAGCAGTCCAATCGGTGGCGGAAAAGCGTTTGGATGACGAAAACATCCACATTGGACCGAGCGACTACGTAGCGTGGCAGAAAGATAACAAGATCTGTTTCATTCGCATGGAAGGCAAGCTTTTTGGCAATGTGCCAATGGACTTGGAGTTGCGCCTTTCAGTGGAGGATTCGCCCAATTCTGCTGGCGTTGGCATTGATGCCATCCGATGCTGCAAACTAGCCCTCAATCGGAATGAAGGCGGCATCCTCTACGGTCCATCTGCCTACTTCATGAAACACCCGCCGAGACAATACACGGACGAGGAAGCCTATAGAATGACCGAGGCCTTTATTCAAGGAACTTGGGTAAAGAAAACCGATGAAACAGTGGATCATCTATCCCGCCAAAGACAGCAGGTGGTGGGAAAAGGTTAAATTAACTTAATAATGGAGGCTAAGCTTTAGCCTTTCCACGGCTGGTAAGGACCGAGGCGAGCACCTGAGGAAAATCAGTGAAAATGCCGCTTACACCTGCCCGAACCAGTCTCTCCATGGTTTTTCGGTCGTTTATTGTTCGAACGTTCACCCCGAAGCCCTGCCGCTTTAACTCAGCAATATCAGCCAAACGAATAAAAGTCCTGCGGGGGTGGTAGGTGCGAGCCCCGAGGCGACGGAGTAATGAGGCTGGTCGCAAGTGAGGTTTAGTGTCTAAAACACCTGTAACTACGTGTGGATAGGAGGCTGCAATTTGGGCTAGATAGTTATGATTGAAGGATGAAACAAGGACCGTATCTGCCATGTTCAGTTCTTCCACCTGAGCAATTACTCTGTCGACGATTAGATTGTTGCCAGGCCTCATGCCGAGATCTTTTATTTCGAGGTTGACGAGCCAGTTGTGCTTGCGGGTAAATGAGAGTGCTTGTTCTAGTGTTGGAGCAGGTTCACCCACATAGCCCTCAACATCCTTCTCCGTGACGACCCCCGCGGCGATCTGGCCAAAGGGATCTTGTTCCATGAACCAAGAGCCAAAATCAAGTTTGCGGATCTCATCAAGGGTGAACTCATGAACCTGCCAGGGTCTCCGGTGGGGGAATAGGTCCTCAACATTTGAGGTTCGTTTTAGAGTTGAATCATGAATGATGATAAGTTCATCGTCAGCGGTCAATTGAACGTCCAACTCCCACATGTCAGCGCCTACTTCCAAACCCTTACGGGCCGCAGACAGAGTGTTCTCCGGAGCAAGGGAACTGGCGCCACGGTGGGCAATATTGAGGACCCTATTCATGATAATGGTTGAGCCCACTGGGTTTGAACTTCTACGAAAGTAAACTGTAAAATTGAATTTTACCAATTATCATCAAAACCGTTGCCTAATTCTAGCGGAAAAGGAGTCTCTATGCAGCTTTTATAAGCGGTGTTTTTTAGTATTGCTTTAAAAGATGGCATTATCTTTCTTGGGGCTCGGCATGGTTTCTGCACAGATTTTAAAGATATGGGGCAGCACCTATATAGAGATCTTCAGATAAATGCTTTTGACATCAGTTGCCTAGTGTTTTAAAATCCACTTTTTTAACAAACTAGAATGGAAGTCTTAATAGAGGTATAAATCTTGATAACTTTCAGAGACCATTTTAGACGACCACAACTACCGAGAAGGCGCAAGAGGGGGAAAGTTCGATTTATTGTATGGACCTCTTTGATACTTATATCTGTCCTTCTGTTGAGTGGTGCCTACGGGTTCTACCGCATTACTCGTAATCTTCCCCAGATTACTTCTCTGAGAGACTATCAACCGTCTATAGTCACCACAGTTTATGCTGATGACGACAGCCTCATCGCAGAGTTTTATCTGGAGCGGAGAATAGTTATTCCCCTGGAGCAGATTCCACAAATATTAATTGAAGCTTTTGTCTCAGCAGAAGATTCCCGGTTTTTTGAACACGAAGGGATTGATTTCCTCGGTATAACTTCGTGCCCTGTGGAAAAACATCAAGGCACGTGGCATTGTCCAGGGCGGGAGCACCATAACCCAGCAAGTCACTAAATCCTTGCTGTTGAGCCCTGAGAGAAGTTTTACTCGTAAACTCAGAGAGGCAATCCTTGCCTATCGCATCGAAAAATACCTGTCTAAACAAGAAATCCTTTTCTTATACCTGAATCAAATCTATCTTGGCCACGGTGCTTACGGCGTGCAAGCTGCGGCGCAGAATTACTTCGGGAAAAACGTGGAGGAGCTCAATCTTGCCGAATGTGCCACCCTCGCAGGATTGCCTCAAGCGCCTAGTCGATATTCACCTTACAGTCACCCGGAGAGGGCAAAAGAGAGGCAGGTATATGTCTTAAACAGGATGGTGGCGGATGGCTATATTACTACCAACCAGGCCGCCGAAGCCCTGGCCTATGAGTTGGATATCAAGAAGCGAACAGACTGGGATATCAGCAGTGTCCCCAGTTTTTCCGAGCATATCCGGCGTTACCTAGAGGAAAAATACGGAGAAGAGGCTCTCTATCGTCAGGGTTTAAGGGTTTACACCACTGTTAATGTACCCTTTCAAGAAGCGGCGCAAAAAGCCGTTGAAAAAGGTCTCTACGAATTGGACAAACGGCAGGGTTACAGAGGACCCCTTAAGCAGCTAGCACCAGAGGAGATCGAGTCATTCTTCAAGGACTTGCAAGAGTCGGGTGAAGAGAGGCAACTTGAAAAAGGGGCTGTGGTCAAGGGAGTGGTAATTGCAGTCTCCAGAGAAGAAAAAACCGTGTCAGTGCGGCTGAATGGCACTTTGGGAACTCTGCCGCTGGCAAACATGGAGTGGGCTCGCAAGCCCGATCCAGAGATAGCCTACGGCACCGTGAAGGTTAGCGACCCCGCAAAGGTGCTCAGGGTAGGAGATGTCATCCTGGTACGCTTGCTGGAGGAGGACAGCAAGACCAAGGGCTGGATTCTTGCTCTAGAGCAGGAACCGGAGGTCCAGGGTGCCTTGCTCTGTATGGAAAACTCTACGGGACACGTTAAAGCAATGGTGGGCGGACTGGATTACAAGTTAAGCCAGTTCAATCGTGCTATTCAATCTCGACGTCAGCCCGGTTCGGCTTTTAAACCCTTTACTTATGCGGCGGCACTGGATAAGGGCTACACTCCAGCTACCATCATCATCGATTCGCCGATTATTTACACTGACGAGGAGATGGACTTTAAGTGGAAGCCTAAGAATTATAAAGAAAAATTCTATGGGCCCACCCTGCTCCGCACTGCTTTGATCTTCTCCCGGAACGTGGTGACCATCAAGATCCTGCGAGATATTGGCATCGATTATGTCATTGACTATGCAAGACGTTTTGGCATCACCTCACCTCTATCTCGGGACTTATCACTGGCTCTGGGCTCTTCAGGGGTCTCTCTCCTGGAACTTACCAATGCCTATTCAGTGTTCGCTAATCTGGGTGAGTTGGTGAGTCCTATCTTTATCACCAGGGTTTTGGACCGCCATGGCAATATCTTAGAGGAGCACACAACTCAAAGGGAGCGAGTTCTCGAAAAAGACACAGCCTACGTCATGACCCATTTGCTTCAAGAGGTGGTCAAGTACGGCACCGGCTGGCGGGCTCGGGCCCTCAAGCGCCCGGCAGCAGGCAAGACTGGAACGACCAATAAACTTCAAGATGCCTGGTACATCGGTTTTACCCCCGATTACGTTACTGGAGTCTGGGTAGGATTTGACGACGATAGGACCCTGGGCAAGTTTGAGACCGGATCCAGATCAGCCAGTCCCATTTGGGTGACTTTCACTACGGATATCCTTAAGAACAAGCCGGTGAACGTCTTCACAGTGCCGGAGAATGTTGTGTTCGCAAAAATAGACCCGAAAACAGGACTGCTAGCCAAACCTGGCGACGAAAACGCGGTTTTTGAAGCGTTTAAGGAAGGAACAGCCCCTACCGAAACCACTGAAGGATCCGCACCTACCGAGGATGATTTTTTCAAGGGTGACCTGGATGCGGAACCCATGTAGGGTTTAGCCCTATATATCTCCCTCCTTTAAGATCACAAATCTGAGTCTTAGCCACAGTGACGCGGAGACAAGGCGATGCGGGGACGCGGTGATTACTACTCATGCTGATTATTCCCACATTGTCGATTTCGGAATAAATATGAAGGAAATCTTCGGTAAAGATGGTCTGTTGAGTCGGGTTCTTGAAGACTACGAATATCGTCCCGTGCAGGAGACCATGGCTCTGGAGGTGAAGGGGGCCATTGGCGAAGGGCGAGCCAGCATAATAGAGGCTGGCACGGGCACAGGGAAAACCCTCGCCTATCTCATTCCAGCTGTGCTGAGCCAGAAAAAAACGATCATCTCCACAGGGACAAAAACACTTCAAGATCAATTGTTAGACCAGGATATTCCTTTCCTCAAAAAACACATACCACAACCATTTAGGGCGGTATGTATGAAGGGTAGGGCAAATTACCTCTGCCTTTACCGTTTTCATCGTTCTATCGAGCAGCCAGAGCTACTTCCGGATGATGGCAAGTGGTTGACTAAAGCGTTAATTGACTGGGCTCAAAAGACTACCAGTGGAGATCGAGCGGAAATCCATTGGCTTCCTGATGATTTTGCTGGATGGGAGCCAGTGAGCGCTCGAGGGGATCGGTGTTTGGGGCAGAAATGTCCAATGTTTGAGCAATGCTTCCTGACCAATTTGCGGCAGCAGGCAGCTAGTGCAGAGATCGTCGTGGTCAATCATCACCTATTTTTCGCGGATCTGGCTGTAAGATCCGGTGGATACGGGCAGGTGATTCCCCCCTATGAGGTGGTGATATTTGACGAGGCGCACCTTCTGGAAGAGACGGCAAACAGCTATTTCAGCATCCAAGTGAGCAGCTATCGTTTGCTTGAGCTTCTCCGTGATATCTCAGGAGAGATGGCCGCAGCAAAAAGCCAGAATAGGTCCCTTTCCCGTTCACTGCAGAATCTTGGCAGGTTGGCCGTGCAGTTTTTTGAGGGGTTCCCTGCAAGCGACAAGAGACTGCGTCTACAACCCGAAACTTTTCCGCAAGAAGTTAACCAACGGTGGTCGGAGCTGAGTCTGAGTTTGGATCAGCTAATCGCCGAACTCTTTGGCCAAAAAGACCTGAGTGAGGGGCTGTCTTCCTGCCATGGGCGAGCCTTGGAAATCAAGCAGGCCCTTGAACTGATAATTGACCAAAGCGATCCAAATTACGTCTACTGGTACGAAACCAGAGGTAGGGGCAAGTTTCTCTGGGCCTCGCCAGTACAAGTGGCACCGATTCTAGAGGAACTCCTCTTCCACCGAGCCAAGCCATACATTTTTACCTCCGCCACCCTTGCTGTAGGGAAGAGTCTCGAATTTTTCAAAAAGAGGCTCGGGCTGCCGCCAGAAACCAAGGGTTTGATCCTGGATACTCCCTTTTACTATCGTGAACAAGCGTTGATTTACCTGCCCAAGCACTTACCGTTGCCGGATTCGCCCAATTTTGTTCCAGCTCTAACTAATGAATTAGCAGCTATCTTGGCAGAGACCGGAGGGCGAGCATTCATTCTTTTTACCAGCCATCGCAATCTGCGGGAGGTATATTCTCGGCTGAGCCAGATGAATCGTTTCACTTTGCTGGTTCAGGGAGAACAGCCAAAGGCCACCTTGCTCAAACGCTTCCGCGACGATACCTCCTCGGTGCTTCTCGGTACAGCCTCCTTCTGGCAGGGGGTTGACATGCCTGGAGAGACTCTGAGCTGTGTGATCATCGACAAATTGCCTTTCGCACCTCCCGATGACCCACTGGTGGCTGCCCGTCTGGAGAAGATTGTTGAAGCAGGGGGGAATCCATTCTGGGACTACCAGGTGCCCAGTGCTGTGCTCACTCTCAGGCAGGGGCTAGGTAGGCTGATTCGCAGGGCCACTGACACAGGAGTTCTAGCCGTTCTGGACAGCCGTCTGTTCAAGAGATCCTACGGGAAGATATTTCTCGATAGCCTACCGGAAAGTACTATCACCCACCAGCGCGAAGATATTGGCAAATTCCTATCCTAACAGCATCCCTTTTGTCGGCTTTCGGGAAGATAGATGCGAACCACGGTCCCCTTGCCTAACTCGGAGTCAACCACAACCAAGCCATTGTGGTTCTTTACTATGCCATACACCGCGGCCATACCCAGGCCGCGCCCCTGAAATTTCGTGGTGAAAAAGGGCTCGAACACTCTAATTCGGGTTTCCTCGCTCATGCCACAGCCGTTGTCCTCGACTGTAAGAGATATATAGGAACCCGGTTTGAGATCGGGGTGGCCTTTGGCAAACTCTCCGTCGATCTGCTCCCGTCTAATGGTAAGTCGAATACAACCTGCATCTTCTATGGCCTCTACCGCATTCACCATAACGGCCAGGAGGACCATCTGCATCTGGGTGAGATCGGCCTCCACATAGTAAGAATCCTCAGCGAGATCGGTCTCCACCACGATACCAGCTTTAATGACATGCTTCATAAAAGGGAGGGTGTCCTGCACAAGCTTATTCAAGGATATTTGCTGGGGTCTATATTTCCCCCCTCGGGCATAGGCCAGCAATTGACTGGTCAAGTGAGCCATTCGTTGAGCGGAGGTGTGAATCGGCTGTGTGTGCTTGTTTATCTCCTCGTTGTCGGGAAGCTTGCTCTTGAGCAGGTCAATATTTGGAATAACCGCACATAAGGCGTTGTTGAACTCGTGGGCAATCCCACCGGCCAGGGTGGCGATAGCCTCCATCTTTTGGGCTTCTTGCAGCCGGGCTTGAATATTCTTGCGCTCAGTAGTGGTTTTCTTTTCTCTAAACAAAGTAATGCTGATTACAGACAAAAGAGCAAAGGCTAGTCCAAACAAAACCATGGAAGAACGAGATAAAAGAGAGTCAAGTTCAGCTTTTTTGGCCGTGATGTCGTAGTAGATTTCAAAGGCACCCAGAAAGTCTTTATCCTTCATCAATGGCACGTAGGTTTCTACCACATCCGCCGGCATCTTCTGCCCTTCAAGGGATTCACTATCCTTTTGTATGACCTCTGCATGAATCTTCCCCTTAGCCACGATCTCGTGAAAGTATCTTTTGTCGTTTATATCTCCAATATCTTTAGAATCAGAGGAAAATATTACCTCTCCCGATTTTGAAAAGAATTTCAATTTAATCAGGTCAAAATCATCTCTCACTTTTCTTAGTTGCTCTATCTCGTCTGATAGATGAGCCTGTAACATATTTTTTGTTAGTTCAGTCTCTTTGGAAACGAGAATAGACGACAGATGTCTTGCTATTCGGATGGCGTCATCTCTTTTATCTCTAGTGAGCAATCTGTTAAACGCAGGATAGATGAAAAGAATATCGTAAAGGGGTAGGACTATTACAATCACCAAAGAGACGAACAAGATGTTTCTTAAGAAAGGTACCTTGAGAATATTGTTTTCAGATATTGTTCTGAGTAATTTCTTCACATTAAAACACATGCCCCCTAATTTCTCATTCCAGCTTTCCAGCGAAAAAACTTATTCAAGAATCTTGCCAATCTTGAGGAAATTGGTAGGAAAAGTAACTTTTGGATTATTGGAGTAGTGGAGATGGAGGAAGGCAAATTAAAATCGGTAGGTAACCCTCAGGTAGACAATATTGACCTCGTAGTCTTCCGGAAGGGTGCCCATGAGATAAGCACCATTAGAATCGCCACCTGAGTCAGTGGGGACATTGGTAAAATCATCCTTGTTGTAGTCGTCATAGTCGAACTTTTCATACATATAGCCTAGGGTAAACACCAGAGGTTTCCAGGCAGTGTAATTTAATTTCGTCTCCAGGATATGGATTGTTGTCTCATCCACGGTGTTGAAATCATCAGTATCCGCAGCGGGGGTGTAAAAATCGATCTTGCCGTCAACCTCTGAAAAGGAATAGGAGATGTCAAGGTCGAGCTTCTCGGGAATGAGGACAGCCTGCACCCCCGCGCCCACGGTGTTGACAATATCTTCGCTTCTGGAAAACCAGTCACCGTCCACTACCGGCGAGCTTGGTACTTCGCCAAAATCCTTCTGCCGGTTCTTGTAGTATTCATAGCTGTAAAAACCATGGAGATTCAATCTGTCCGAGACATTGTAATCTGCCTCCAAGGTGAGGATGTAGTGTTTGTCTTCGAGGAGCCCGTAGGGCGAGTCATCGAAGTCATCCTCTCCGTAGGTAAAAGAGGTGCTCAAGGCGACGGGTTCCCAGGGGTAGACCGTGGCCTGGAACCGAAACCTGTCCCTGGTCATGTCTGCCTGGTCATATTTCCTCAGCCCAGGCAACTGCTCGAGATCTTGGCCACTTTCGAGATATAGGTCAAAATCATAATCACCAATGTCTCTTTCGGTCCTCTGGTAGGAAGCCCTGAGGTCCAGCCAGGAGAAAGGGCTGCTGTCAAGTGAACCAGCGAATATTTGATCGTCCTGTTTGTCTACCTCCCTGTTTGTTCTCTCGGTCTGCTCAAAGGTGTACCCCAGGGTGAGCCTGGTTTTTTTGAACAGATCGAAGCCCAAGTCTCCCCCTGCAGTGGTTTTCTTGTAACTCGTGGGGAGGTTTACAATACTGCTGGCACCAGGGGCGTCTGGAGTAACGAAAAAATCATCAGCGGGCACAAAACCGGGAAAATTTATCTGGTCTGTGTTGTTGTCGTATTCAAAGTAGCGGAACTTACCCTTTAGATGGACAAATTTTACTGGACTCGAGGTGAGCAGGACGTGGTAAAGGGAGGTGTTCACCTCGGCATCGGCGCTTTTTTCGGGAAGACTGTTGGGGTCCGAAGCATCTCCGCCGGTAGGTGTGGTGAGGGCGGTATTGGTGGTGTAGGGTACCAGATCATCATCCTGGATCATCCAGCCCCACGAGGCAGTGGCAGAGACCCGGGTCTTTAGGGGAATATTCATGTATGAACCAGAAACCGACAGGTTGTGATAGTGGTTGTCCGGAGCGAGGTCTATCAAGCCCTGGGCTGCTGCTCCCACGGTGTCGGTTGCCCTGAAAGGGTTATCCCATGTCAGGGTATCGGTATTGTTTTCGAAGAGGGAAAAATAATAGCTAAGATTAAAAAAGAATGGTTTTTTGGCGTACTCACCAATGAATTTCACCTCAGTTGTGTCGTAATCTATGGGCTCGGGTATCTCCACGGCATCATCGAGGCCGAATGAACCAAAAAACGGCCTGGTGCCATCTTTGTGTTCCCTGCCAAACTCAACCCGGAAGTTAAGTGGATCATAGGCCGCAACCTCAGCACTCACCTCTACTTTTTTTCTCTCGAGCTCGATATCCACGGACTTTGCATTGGCTGAGAGTGCGTTTAACCGATTCGCCCGGTCCGGGAAAAGGACATCTTGTTTGGTTCCCCTCAAGGTCAGGTCGCCACTGCCGGTTCCGGAATAAATCGTCTCGGCATCATCTGCGAACCGGTGGGTAAGCTCATCATAGCTGGCTTCTATTTTGAACTTTCCGTACCTGCCACCAGCAGCCGTGTAGTGCTGGTCGTCCCTGCCTATATTATTGCCGGTGACCTCCAAGAAGTACTCATCTTTCTTGTCGTATTTGACCTTGAGATCTCCGTAGACAGGTGTATCCAGATCCCTGTATTCTTGAGCCTTTGCCGAGTCATCCTCGCCGTCAGTGATTCTACCGGCAACTCCTACTTCACCCGAAAAAGTACCAGGAACTCTCTGCCTGGCAACCCCGGTAACACCCACAGCATCGAGAGCGGCCGAAACATCCCTGCCGGTACCCAAGATAAAGCCACCTCCCAGTTCTTTAGGTAACTCTATGAGAACGATGTGGTTTAAAGCTCCCGCAGGAGGGTATTTAATCACAAAGATACCCGGCTGTTTTTTAAGCATCTCCATCTGTTCGGAGCTGATTTCCACCTTTTTACCCGAGGGCAACCTCACTGGAGCTGCCAGTGCAGGCCCGGTCAGAAACAGGACGAGCAAGAAGCTCACGAACTTCAAGAGCACCGCTTGATTTCGACCCCCAAACATACCTGAACTCCTCGACGCAGTAAGTTATCCGTTATTGGTTATTCGTTATACGGGTTGAATCGTTTCTGCGACTTCCCAGCAAGTTATGAACTTTGTTTTCCATTCCTGTAGGAGCAAGCTCTGCTTGCGACGAACTATTTTCTTTTGGCACGGGTTCCGCTGCGCGGAACGCACAGATTACACGGCAAAATGCCTTAATAGATGGGTCTTTCAAGCGATCCCCAAAACCACTCATAAAAGCTTATTCAAAACCGTGACATCCGTGTGTCGCCACAGGCGACCCGTGCCTAAAGATTTATCTCAACAAACTCTTCCCCGAAGGATGGTTGCTGCCATGTATCTGCACGTGGCAGTTGAGACAGGCGCGGTAAAACCCCCTGTTGTTTAGTACACGATATACCGATTGACCTGCCTCGCTTGCGCTCCTCGCTTGAAGCTGGCTCGGGTGCCCCACATTGGAATGGCAACTCTGGCAGAGGTAGGGCATCTTTGCTTTTAGAAGAGGCGTGCGGGGAGAGCCGTGAGGTACATGACAGGTGAGGCAGTCCTCCACAACGGAAGGGTGCTCCCACAGGTAGGGCCCGCGCACATTGGCATGGCACTCAAAGCACTTAAAGTTGACGTATTGTGCGCTTACCAGTCTATCCGCCATCGTCCCGTGGGAATTGTGGCAATCCGAACAGTTCATTTTCCCTTCCCGTATGGGATGATGGGACTGCCTCAAGAGCTCGGCTTTTATCTGCTTATGACACTGGGTGCACACCTCGGTCTCAGTGGGCTTTGAGAACCCTTTCGGGTATTCCTGGTGAGGGTTGTGACAGTTCGAGCAGGCGAGCCCTCTCTGTTCATGGGTGCTACCGTGCCATAAAGCCACCTTGCCCTTATTGTGACAGCCGAGGCATGGCCTATTCTTTTCCCCCACCGGGGTGGCTGATTTTGGATTCAAGACGAGGATAGTGCCCTCTTCGCCTTCGGATTCCACATGGGCAGCCCCCGGGCCATGACAGGACTCGCAACCATGTTTTGCCCCCGGGGTCCTCGGGTCCCCCTTGATGGCATGGTAGTTTTTCATGTAGCTTTGATACCACTCCTCATGACACTCCATGCAGGTTTCGGAGCCCACATAGATCTCATCCCCCATGGCTTTTTGTGAGGCGATAATCACTACAGCAGCAAGAATGATTGTTGAAAAGATGGGCAACTTCTTGGTCATCCGCACAGCCTCCTGAACTTAGCCCTCCTTCGTCTAATCGATCCGAGGGAAATCACCAAAGTTAGACCAATCGTCACAAGCAATGAGAGGGTGAACTTAAGAGTCGCTGGGGGGCCGGAGCTCGGGTCAACCCGGCTCAAACCACCAGGGGAAAAAGCCTCCACCATGTTCCTGTCCTTTACAGCCGACGCCATAACTGAGCTGTAAGCTGAGGCGGCGATAAAACAGCCACCGCCACCCCAATCGCTTGAAGTTGTGGTGATGGAGCTAGAACCGCTGGAGGAAGCAGTCCCGAGGCCGGAAGGATCTACTATGACGCCGTTGACCACACGATCATCGTCGCCTGTGCCTCCATCTTCCAGGATAAGGGTGACCTGATCCCTGGCAGCATTGAAGGCAGCGTTGCCATTGTAGTCGGTCCAACCGGCAGCATCATTGTACTTGTACCATCCATATCCATCCGGTGCCGGGGATGGCAGGAAAATTGTAACTGTGGTTGTGGCGCCAGGAGCGGAAACCCTGATTTCCATCTCCACCAGACCGTAAAGCAAGTTGTCCGGCTTACCAAAGGTGGCGGGCACGGTAGCTGGATCGACAAAACTGAGGCGGGTGAAGGAGCCGCCATTGTCTTCTCTGATGCCGAAGGGCTCGTCGGCAAGCGTTCTGGTGGTAAGCACGTCGGCAGGAAATCCGGTTATGCCGTTGTCGCTTACAGTAACCGAAACTTGATCACTGGCCTGAAGCCCTCCGGTGTCTGCCGCCGTGAGCCTGAAGGTCAAGGTTGTCCCGCTAAGATCTACTATGGGGGTAACAAAGGTCGGCTGAACTGCACTGGCATTAGACAGGGTTACCGGGGGGCCGGCGGTCTGGGTCCAGAGGTAAGAGGCGATACCGTCGTCGGGGTCGGTGGAATTGGAGCCATCCAGAGTAACCGTCGCACCCTCCTCTACCGATTGATCAGGGCCAGCATCAGCCCAGGGTGCAGCGTTTACCCAGCTTACATTGACGATGGAAGTAGCGGTAGACTTCAAGCCCCCACCGTCGGTAACCGTCAACTGGAAGGTCAGCGACACCCCGCTCATGCCAACATCGGGAGCAGTGAAAGTAGGTGTAGCCACCGAGGGGTTAGAAAGGGTAACCTGGCTTCCACCCAACTGCTTCCACTGATAAGAACTGATGCCGTCATCCGGGTCGGTTGAATTTGAACCGTCCAGGGTGACAGTCACGCCTTCAGCAACTGTTTGGTCGGGACCGGCGTTGGCCGTGGGTGGCAGGTTGATCCACGAGACATTCACTATACAGGTGTCGGTGGATTGCAGCCCACCGCTGTCGGTAACTGTCACTTGGAAAGTGAGGGGTTCACCACTTGGTCCCACATCCGGGGCGGTGAAGGTTGGCCTGAACACGCTGGTGCTCGAGAGGGTGACCGGACTTCCACCAGTCTGCGCCCACGAATAGGAAGCGATACCATCATCCGGGTCGGTGGAATTGGAGCCATCCAGAATGACCGTAGCACCTTCATCTGCTGTTTGATCAGGACCGGCGTTGGCCGTGGGTGGCAGGTTGACCCAGGAGACGGTGACAATACAGGTGTCGGTGGATTGCAGTCCACCGCTGTCGGTAACTGTCACTTGGAAAGTCAGGGATCTACCACTTGGTCCCACATCCGGCGCGGTGAAGGTGGGCTGAACCGCGGTGGTGCTAGATAGAGTAACGACCGTACCACCTATCTGTTCCCATAGATAAGAGGCTATGCCATCGTCCGGGTCGGTGGAATTGGAACCGTCGAGAGTGACAGCGTCTCCCTCATTTACCGTTTGGTCAGGACCGGCGTCCGCCGTGGGCGGCAGGTTACCATTTGTTATGTTCACAATGCAGGTGTCGGTGGCTTCTAAACCAAAGCCGTCCGTAACCCTCAGCCTGAAGGTCAAGGACGCCCCACCAGATCCCACCACCGGAGCTGTGAATGTGGTTTGAGCAGCCGATGGAGCAGACAGGGTGACAGCGGGACCAGCCGTTTGGGTCCAGAGATAGGAGGCTATGGAGTCATCCGGATCGCTAGAATTGGAGCCGTCCAGGGTGACAGTGTCTCCCTCATTCACTATTTGGTCAGGACCGGCGTCCGCCGTGGGCGGAAGGTTTACCGAGGAAATGTTAACTGTGCAGACATCGGTGGATTGCAGGCCACCGCTGTCGGTAACTGTCAACTGGAAAGTGAGGGATGCCCCACTTGGCCCCACATTCGGGGCGGTTAAAGTAGGCTGAACCGCAGTAGTGCTGGACAGGGTTACAGGGGTACCGGCTGTCTGTTTCCACAGGTAAGAAGCTATGCCATCGTCCGGATCGCTAGAATTGGAGCCGTCCAGGGTGACCGTATCTCCCTCATTTACTGTTTGGTCAGGCCCAGCATCCGCCGTGGGTGGTAGGTTGACCCAGGAGACGTTGACAATACAGGTGTCGGTGGACTGCAGGCCGCCGCTGTCGGTAACTGTCAACTGGAAAGTGAGGGATGCCCCACTTGGCCCCACATTGGGGGCGGTGAAGGTGGGCCTGGCCGCCGAGGTGTTGGACAAAGTCACCGAGAGGCCGCCGGTCTGGTTCCACTGGTAGGAGGAAATGTCATTGTCCGGATCGCTCGAATTGGAGCCATCCAGGGTGACAGTCACACCTTCATCCACTGTTTGATCTGGACCACCATCCGCCGTGGGCGGTAGGTTGACCCAGGAGACGTTGACAATACAGGTGTCGGTGGACTGCAGGCCGCCGCTGTCGGTAACTGTCAACTGGAAAGTGAGGGATGCCCCACTTGGCCCCACATTGGGGGTGGTGAAAGTGGGCCTGGCCGCCGAGGTGTTGGACAAAGTTACCGTGAGGCCGCCAGTCTGGTTCCACTGGTAGGAGGAAATGTCATTGTCCGGATCGCTCGAATTGGAGCCGTCCAGGGT
>CAVQGX010000022.1:0-127152 GCA_963712115.1 uncultured delta proteobacterium
TTTACGCAGTATTTTTGTGTCATTTAGAGAGCCCGACCCGCTTTGAACAGCTTCTTTAAAAGCTGTGTAGTGTCTTTTCCAATTCTTCCTTGGATGGAGTTCGGTTACATGCTTTTGTGGGAGTTCATCTTTGGAGTAGCCGAAGAGTTCCAGTGCCTTCTTGTTCGTATCAAGAACATTTCCTTCCGTGTCTAACAACACGATGGAGTCACTGGCCTCGTTGATCAAAGCGCGATATTTTTTTTCGGATTTGCGCAGTGCCTCCTCGGTGAGCTTGCGCTCTTCAATCTGCCTTTGGAGTCGCTTGTTTGCCTTGGATAGCTCGGCCGTGCGTTTTTCCACCCTGCGCTCGAGCTCGGCATGGGATTCTCGCAGTGCCGCCTCGGCCAGCTTGCGCTGGGTTATATCGCGGGCGATGCCTGTGTAAAAGGTGCGCTCCCTCGTCTTCCAAACAGCCAGCGAAAGTTCCAATGGGAATTCCCTGCCGTCTTTTGCCAGCCCGGTCAGCTCCACGGTTTTCCCGATAAGCTTCGACTGTCTCGACGAAGCGAGCCTCTTTACCCCAGTCTCATGGGCCTGGCGGAATCGTTCAGGCATGATAGCAGTGAGAGGTTTACCGAGCATCTCATCGGCGGAAAAGCCAAAGATGGTTTCCGCCGCCTTATTCCAGAAGGTGATGATCCCCTGGCTGTCAATGTTTATGATGGCGTCGCTGGCAGTCTCCACCACCGAGCGAAAGCGTTCCTCGCTGTGCTCCAAAGACTCCAATGCCCGGCTGTTTTGCAGGGCAATGGCAGCAAGCTCCCCGAAGGCTGTTGCCATGCGAGCATCTTGCTCGGTAAAGCCTCCTTGCTTGTTGGCGAGACCGAGGAGTCCAAGGGCTTTGCCCTCAATCATCAGGGGTGCAAAGAGCACATTGTCAAGGCGCACGTGCCCCTCCGGCATGAACTTCATCCACTTACTTGTGAAGAAGTCATTGTCGTAGACGGTTGTGCCGGTTGTGTAAGCTCGAGCACGCAGCCCGCGGATGGGCATGGGAAGCTCCGGGTCAACGGTGCAGGGGAGGCCGCCTGCCTCCAGAAAGAGCAACTCGTTTTCTTCGCCGTCCTCACTCAAGAGGGCAACGTAACCGGCTTTGGCGCCGACTAACTCCTTGCAGGAGTCAAAAATTGACCTGGCCGCATCCTTGAATTCCCTGTGATGCAAGACGGCCCGTGAGGCATCGAGTAAAGCCGAGACCTCCAGCTGCCGCTGTTGAATTTGTTCCAGAGTCTGGTGCAACTCCTCCTCGGCTCGCTTGCGTTCGGTGATGTCCAGGCAGTATTCAATCACCCGAACCACCCGTTTACTCTCGTCGAAAATGGGGTGGGCGTTAACTTCAACCCAGCGCAGATTGCCCTCCTGGTCGAAGATGGCGGTGCACCACTTTAACGGGATTTCCGGTTCGCTTCACCTCGGCGAGTGGACATATGTGGTCTGAGCCATCACAGGGAGTGTCACGACCATGGGATAGACCGTAGCAGGTTTTGACCTCCGGCGACATGGAGGACCTGGCTGCCGAGTTTGCCAAAAGAACAGAGTAGTCCTCGGCGTCGATGACCATGAACGGGTGGTCAAGGGATTCAAGAACTGTCCAAAGGAAAAGGCTGTCTTGGAAAATCTGCTCTTCGGTTCGTTTGTCTTCAGTGATGCTATCTGACATTTTCGATCTTCCCTTGCTTGTCAATAGGGTACAAAACTCATGTTAACATTACCATACTAATCGTCCTTTAGACTTTCCTCGCCGGGGGCCAAACCCCTTTCTGACGAGCTTGTTTCTTTGGCGTTGGCAAGAACTTGGGCGATCACCTCGTTTTGAGGATTGAGTTTTCTGGCTCGTTTGAGGGAATCGATGGCCTGGGGCCACTGGTAGCCGACAGCATAGAGACGGCCCAGGGTCAGCCACAAGCTCCAGTCGTGTGGCCTCCGCCTCAGCTTTCGCTTGACAAGCACGATGGCAAAGCTGGCGGTGAGGTACGTGCAGCTGTCTCTAAATTTCTGCCACCAGCTGGCCAAAACAAAATCCCCCCCGCCCGCCTCGCCTGAGCGAGCAGGCTCGCGATGGCGGGCAGGCTTAATCCCCCTTTAAAAAAGGGGGAGATTTCGGAACGAATTGCAGCAGCCTCGCCCCTTGAGCAAAACGGGTCGGAGACTGGCTAAACTGGCCGAACCGGCCAAACTGGCTCAACCCCAGATTAGCGGCTCTGGTGTCGCAGCGAAAAACCAGCGTCTTTCAGCAGCGTCCAGTAGCGGCGACTACTATCGAGTCGTTCCTCGTTGTCCACCACCAGATGGAAGGCGTGGGAGAATTGACTGACTAAATCAACTTCACTGTAGCCCATCATTAGCAGGGAATCCATCCCAGGCACCTGCTGTTTACGGGTGGTGATGACCACGGGCTGGTCTGGTTCATCAGGGGAACCAACCCACAGGCCATGGGGAACAAAGCTGCCGGGTTTAAAGGTCCAGAGCAAATCGTCCAGCCTTTCTGCCTGCTCTTGATCAAGAGCGATGATTTGCAGTCTTCTTCCTCGGGCGTAATTCTCCTCGGCAATTTCACATGCCCGCATTTCCATTCGACTAACGGTGACTTCAACAAAGATAACTTCTGTCATGGTTCTAATCAGGATAAGACTAGAAGAGCAAGGAAATAACCACAAAGGGTTGGAATTTTAGATTGTTGATTGCAGATTGGTGGAGGCATAGAGCATGGGGCAATGGAGCATGGGGTCAAATTTCGAATTTCGGAATTAGGACAAACATAGACACTGTTGGCGACCGGTAAGAACCAATATTTGACAGCCACTCACTTCTGATTGTCTTCTCCTCAATGCTGGCTCCTAGCTCCTGACTCCTGGCTTCTAAGATCCGCTACCAGTTAATCTCGCATCTTGCGTCTCAGTGCAATCTAACATCATCATGTCTTCGTGCTCTTCGTGGTGAATTAAAGGATCTTAATATCCCCACTCACTCAGCCAGTTCACCGGGTAGACATAGTCGGCGTTAGCAAGATTCTTGGGCCAGATGAGCTTCAGTCGGCTGAACTGCAATTGGACCACGTAGGAAGTCAGTTTGTTCTGATTGATTTTCTTGCCGTAGGAGGTGAAACTCACCGGTCCGAAGAGGGTCATCAAGCGGGTATTCTCCAAGGATTTCTTAATGTCTTCCGGGGCAAAAGATGTGGCCCTCTGAAGCACGTCCTTAATCACATAGGCGGCGGCATAGGCCTCTGCCCCGTGATAGTCAGGCTCCTTGTTGTATCTTGCAGTGAACCTGGTGAAGTAAGTCATGGCGCCGGGCAGGGGTAATGCCTGGTGCCACAGGGTGGCTGTAAGTACCTTTTCTGAGGCGATTCCAGCGTACTGGACAAATTCGGGCATGGTAAATCCGGTGGCACCGCCGAGGAAGATCTTTGGGGTGATTTTCATTTGCCGGGCTTCTATCATGATGGTGGAACCGTCGGCGACGTAAGAACACATGTAAACGATGTCAGGATTGAGTTCCTTGACTTTGTTAAGGATAGGCTTGAAATCTTCGACCCCGTGTTCATAAGCTTCAGCCATTAACACCTGGATGCCCAGTTTGTCGCAGGTCTTCCGGAAAAATTCAGCACTGTTTCTGCCGTGCACGGAGTCTTCATGGATTATGACCGCGGTCTTGGGTTTGACCACTTCCGCCATAAAACTCTCAATTCCGCTAGTGTACTCGCTCCCCGGAGGATTGAGACGGAAGACATAATCCCAGCCCTGCTCGGTTATCTTGTCGTCGGAGGCGGTGTTTATGAGAAAGGGGACGCGGTTTTGCTGGGCCAGACCAGCCACCGAGAAAGTCACGGGGCTGTAGTAGCCGCCACCGAGCATAACCACCTTATCTTCTTCCATGAGCTTTTTCACTGCCTCACGTCCCACATCGACATCGCCCTTGGTATCCTGGTAGATAAGATCGAGCTTCCTGCCATTGATTCCTCCACCACCGTTGATCTCCTCCAGGGCCAGGTCAAAGGACTGTTTTTCCATTTCACCAAAATATTCTAAAGGGCCACTAAGAGGCAAAAGGATGCCCACCTTGATGGTCTCTGCTGCCAGCACCCCAGTCGGCAATAACAAGACCGCGACTGCTATAGTTACAAAGAAGTGGAGAAAATGCTTTCTCTGTTTACCCATGGATATTCCTCCTTGACTAGTGGGAGTAGAGAGACAAGTGATAATTAACAAAAAATGAAGTTAGGTTACCATTGCAAAAATTATCTATTCCTACCATTTTGGCTAGAGGGGGACAAGCAATAATTAAGCCCCTGATCCACCATCAAGGCATCATCTGCCGTTCGACAGGCTCACGGCCTTGAGCAAAGTCGAAGGGCGGCGTTGCCTTCGATCGCTCCTCCCCCCGCCTGCGCGGGGGCATGCTTGCGGCGTATTGCTCCATACGGTTCAGTCGTTGCTCCTCGGCGCCTTGCATCTAATAACTTGCTGGTGATCATGAATACTCCATAAGCCGCTGATTTCAGTCCATATAATTAGATTAGACGGTGGATTTGGGAAGCCATGCATTTGCAACAAGACCGCTAGGTTAGTTATACGGAGCGTACACTAAATGCGTATGCTCGACCAAAACAGGGTTATATGTAGGGGTGGGCTTTATGCCCACCCGATGAACCGATTTCAAAACTTTTCCGGGCGGGAATAAATCCCGCCCCTACGACAAGATTCGAAAAAGTATGCGCAATAATTATGACGCTGTGTATAGTTTCGAGATAAAAACCAAGTAGCACTTACAGCAAGGCTAACAGGTTAAATGAAAAGCGCCGGCAACTCTTTTGCCCTGGCCATGGAGGGTGTTGAAAATGGTAACAGCCTCTTTGGTGGGGACAGCCACCAGTTCAATCCCCCGTCCTTTGATAGCCCTCGCCGCCTCGTCCGTTACCTTCATTCCCCCATAGGCACCTGTTCCCACTACGAGAACTTCCACGGTAGAATATAAGATGTCGTCGATGTCCTCAACATATAAGGCGTGGCCCTCCCTTCGCCACCAGTTGCCTACTATTTCGCTGTCGATGATCTTCAAATCATTGCGGTGCCTCTGTCCCATCACGGTCATGCTGCCAAAAACGTAGGCTTCAATCATAAGATTACCTCCACTTCTCCGTTGCCTTGGCCGGAGTGCTGAGGTGAGCCAAGCAGGGCCGGTCACCGAAGCGGCCACATAACAATGACGCTTTGGAGGCTGTCCGATAAGCCCTTTCCCCTCCCCTGGCGGGAGGGGATTAAGGGGAGGGGGAAAGGGAAATTAGCTGAAGATACCATTATTTTTCACCCCCACCCTAACCCTCCCCCGTCTAGGGGGAGGGGATTTTGAGGTTCTATGAGCTGGGAATTGTCCCTTGATGAATAATGATACACCAGAAGATGTTCCACTTAAAGACTACTCTACTCCGTCTGGGGCTGGGCAATACACTGTGGATGCAGGGGGGAGTATTTATTTGGCAGCTTTGGGACTTAAGCCAATCTGTCGTGGGAATGGTAGAGAACCTTAAATTTGCCCTCAAGCTCCTGGAACAGGGCCTGTTCATTCCCTACTTCCCTGGCGCGGATATATACGAACCGGAAGCCCTCGGGTGCGCGCTCATACTCGGTTAAGATGCTCACAATGCGGCCACCGTGGGCCCGGATGACACCAGCAACTTCCCCGATGGAACCAGGCCGATCTTCCAGTTGAAAACCGATTTGCAATTCCGCCTGATAAATACCGGAGATGGAGACAAAGGCACGAAACACGTCGCCTTTGGTAATAATTCCCTGCAACTCTCCTTGCGGGTTGACTACCGGCAGTGCAGAGATATTGTGCTTCAGCATTGTGGCGGCCGCTTTTTCTACGCTTTCCTCAGCGGTAATCGTAAAGAGGTTGGGGGACATGACGCTGCTGACCTTGACTTCGTCCAGTAGATAGTAGAGCTCGTAAATATCCAGAGCGGTGGCCTTGGAAGGCTGGGCCTCCTTCAGGTCGCGGTCGGAAATGATCCCGATAAGGCGTTTTTCTTTAAGGACCGGCAAATGTTGAATTCCGTTTTGCTTCATTAGCTTGGATGCTTTCATAATAGAAGCATCACGATCAACGGAAATAACCTTGCTGCTCATCCAATTCTGCACCAACATGAAAAACCTCCTTAACTCTTTGCTGTCACTCTCGATCTCAGAATCGATCCTCAGGTTGCCTTCCTTTTCAAACAGCCGGAAAAATGCTGGCGCTCAGATCCGTGGAGGAAGCTAGATACCCAGGTAGGCCTCTTTGACGTGTTCGTTGTTGAGAAGTTCCTGCCCGGTGCCGCTCAGCACAACGCGGCCATTTTCCAGTACATAGCCGCGGTCACTTATCTCCAGGGTTTGTTTGGTATTTTGCTCGGTTACCAGCACAGTGACACCTTCCTGATTGATACGCTTAATGATCTTGAAGATCTCAGCCACCAGAATGGGGGCCAACCCCAGGGAAGGCTCATCAAACATGATTAATTTGGGAAGGGCCATGAGACCGCGGCCCACTGCAACCATCTGCTGCTCGCCGCCGGAAAGGGTGCCGGTCATCTGCTTTTCCCGCTCCCGTAGCCTTGGAAAGAGGCCGAAAACCCACTCCATGGTTTCATCGCGCTTTTGCTTGGCCTGGGGACTAAGGGATCCCATAATCAAATTCTCCCGCACCGACATCTCCGGAAACAGTCGGCGGCCCTCCGGCACATGGACAACGCCGTGTTCGATGATCCTGTTGGCGGGGATCTTGTCCAACCGCTGATCCAGGAAGCGGATGCTGCCATTGGCAGGGTTCAACAGACCAGAGAGGGTCTTGAGGATGGTGGACTTGCCGGAGCCGTTGGCGCCAACCAGGGCGACGATTTCACCTTCCTCCACCTCGAAGGAGACATCCCAGAGCACCTGCAGATCACCGTAGAACACGTCAATGTTTTGCACCTCGAGCATATTATTCCTCCCCCAGGTAGGCTTCGATGACTTGTTTATTGCTGGCCACTTCTTTGGGGGTGCCTTCGGCAATGGTCTGACCATAGTTGATGGCGTGGATGCGATCGGAGATGGTCATGATAACCTTCATGATGTGCTCGACAATAATGACGGTGACCCCGCGGTCGCGAATTCGTTGAATCAAGTCTATGGCTTCATCAAGTTCCCCGGGATTCAACCCTGCGGCGGTCTCGTCCAAAAGAAGTAGCTCAGGCTTGGTAGCCATAGCGCGGGTGATTTCCAGACGCTTGCGCCCGGCAATTGGCAGGCTGGCGGCAGATTTGTCCTTTTCTTTAAGAAGGTTGCAGAATTCCAGTGTCTCCAGGGCCAACTTTTGCGATTCCCGGAAACTGTTGACCCGGCAAAACGCCGAAGCCATCACATTCTCGAGCACAGTCATGCGCTTGAGCGGCTTCACCACCTGAAAGGTGCGGCCGATACCCAGGTGGCAGATCTGGTACGTCTTCATGCCTTTGAGGCTCTTGTCTTTGAAGACGATATCTCCGCCAGTGAGAGGAAAGTATTGATTGATGAGGTTGAAGATGGTGGTCTTACCGGAGCCATTGGGGCCGATGAGTCCAAAAATCTCTCCCCGCTCCACCTGGAAACTAACGCCGCCCACTGCCATGAGCCCGCCGAACCTTTTGCTGATCTCTTTTACTTCAAAGAAATTCACTGCTCGCTCCCCGCATTCAGCGGCTCCTAACAAAGAGCCGCTTTATCTTTGGCCAATCACCCACAACACCGTTGGCCATAAAAAGGATAACAAAGATTACCAGGAGCCCAAAAACCAGCACGTGGGACTGGCTGACCCAGGTGGGGGCCAAGCCGAAAAGGGAACTGCGGAAGGTTTCTTGAACACCGATCATAATGAAAGCACCCACGGCGGGACCCCAGATGGTGGCAACTCCACCGATAATTCCCACGAGAATAGCCATGATTGAGATGTAGTGGAGGGAGAAAACTACCTCAGGGTCGATGAAGGCCATGTAGTTCATGTAAAAGGCTCCGGCCATGCCAGTGAAAAAAGAACTGATCAACAGCGATATGTTCTTGTAAAGACTGGCATTGATACCCAGAGACTCCGCCGCATCCTGGTCTTCGCGGATTGAAACAAAATAAAAACCCCACTTGGATTTCATTACCAGGGCAAAGACCAAGATTGAGGCCGCCGCCAGAGCCAATGCCAGATAATAGTAGGGCAGTTTGCTTCGGAAGGTCTGAAGAATCATGATACCCAGCATGCCCTCGGTGAGGCTTTCCCAGTTGGCGGCGATCAGTCGAAAAATCTCACCCGCAGCGATGGTCGCCAGGGCGAAATAGGGGCCCCGCAAGCGAAAGCAGACCCAGCCGATAAAGAGGCCCACAAGGGCTGCGGTGAAACCGCCGAAAACCATTCCCCACCAAGCGGAGATTGCCAGTTTGTTGGCGAGTATCCCAGCGGTGTAGGCCCCGGTGCCGAAAAAGACCGCATGACCGAATGAGACCTGGCCGGTATATCCGGCCAGAAGGTTCCAGGAACCGCCGATAACCACCCACATCAGGGCCAAGATGACTAGGTGTTGATAGTAATCGGACTTCACCACCAAGGGAAACAAAAGAGAGATAATGGCGACAATGGCAATGATCACCTGGTTGCGTTTCATGTCACTCCTCACTTGCTTCGAGCAGAGCGCTTAGCGCATGGCGTTTAGGTTTTAGGAGCCAGGAGTCAGGAGCCAGTGGCCGAGAGATCGACAAAGTTGCTTTTGTTGCTGGATTCTGGCTTCTGAATTCTGACTCCTTGTTGTTAAATTTTGGTCAAACGCTTCAGGCCGCCCGGCAAGAAGATTAAAACCAACAGAAAGATGACAAAACCCACCATCTCGCGGTATTGCATGCCGATATATGTGGCTCCCAATGATTCGGCAATCCCTAAGGTAACTCCTCCGAAGATGGCACCCACCGTACTGCCCATGCCACCGAGGATGGTAATCACGAAAGCTTTGAGGGTGAAAGGCCCGCCTATGTCAGGAAACAGATAAAAAATAGGAATAAGCAAAGAGCCGGCCGCTGCCACCAACCCTGAGCCCAAGCCGTAAGTGATCACCGTGATCCGGCTCGAATTTACCCCCATCAGAGTGGCGGCTTCCTTATCCTGCGCCGTAGCCCGTATAGACCGGCCCAAATCAGTCTTGAGAAGAAACCAGAAGAGCGCAAGCGTTAAAAGCACAGCAATGAAGAAGGCAATTACCATAGCCAGATTAAATGAAATTCCTCCCAAAAAGAAAGAACCACCACTGTAACCGGTCCTGACCGACTTATAATCGGAGCTGAAGATAAAACGGGCGATCTCGGTGAGTACCATGCCAATGCCAACGGTCATCAACACCTGATTTTCCGGAAGAATGGCCTCCACCTTCATCAGGGGGTTGAGCAACACCTTCTGAATGATCACCCCCAAGAGAAAGAGGCCAGGCATGGCTACCAGCAGGGACAGATATGGATCAATCTTGAGATAGGCGTGCAGGACATAGGTGATGTACATGGCCACCATCATCAATTGGCCATGGGCCAGATTGATTATCCCCATGACACCCATGATCAGAGTCATGCCAATACCGATGAGGGCGTAAATGCCCCCGATAAGAACTCCGGAAGCCATGGTTTGTAAAAAAACTTCCATATCAAGTTTCCTTCCGCAGCTGCAAAAAAAGCGGTGGAGGACTATGAGTCGTTCTCCACCGCTTGCAGATTCACCTTAGTATCCCCATTCCTTGAGCCAGTCCACCGGATAGGCGTACTTAGCGTTTGCCAGGTCTGTGGGCCAGATGAGCTTCAGTTGGCCGTTCTGCCACTGGACCACGTAGGTGGTCAACTTGTTCTGGTTGGTTTTCTTCCCGTAAGAGACAAATTTTACCGGACCGAAAGCCGTCATCATGTTAGTCTCGGCAAGAGCTTGTTTTATGTCCTCCGGGCTAAACGATTTGGCTCGTTTGAGAACATCAGCGATCACGTACGCAGCCGCATAAGCCTCGGCTCCGTGATACTCGGTATCCTTATTGTATCTGGCTTTGAACTTCTTGAAGTAGTCCATGGCCCCTGGCAGAGGCAGCACCTCGTGCCACAGGGTGGCCGACACCACTTTTTCAGAAGCAACGCCAGCATTTTCCTTGAACTCGGGTAGGGTAAAGCCGGCCCCGCCGCCGATAAACAGCTTGGGAGTCAGCCTCAATTCCCGGGACTGGCGCATCAAGAGGGCCGCGTCCATGACGTAGGACACCATATAAACAATGTCCGGGTTCAGCTGCTTTACCTTGACCAAGATCGGCTTGTAATCAATACCCGCGTGTTCGTAGCCCTCGTTCAGCATCACCTCGATTCCAAGTTTTTCACAACTTTCGGCGAATGCCTTGGAGCTGCTGGTACCGAATTTTGTGTTTTCATAAAGAATAGCCACACTTTTGGGCTTTACCACCTCGGCGAGTAATTCCTCAACACCGCTAGAATACTCGCTGGCCGGCGGGTTTAGACGAAAAACATAATCAAAACCCTTCTCGGTGATGTCATCTGCCGAGCCGGTGTTGATCAGAAAGGGCATGCTGTTTTGTTGGGCGACACCGGCCAAACCGGCTGTTACCGAACTGGAATAGCCGCCACCAAGCATGATAACTTTATCCTTGGTGATGAGCTTTTCCGCCACCGAACGGCCCACTTCGGGCCTGCCAGTATCGTCCTCCATGAGAAATTCGAGCTTTTTGCCCTTGACGCCTCCTGCAGCGTTGATCTCCTCCAGAGCCAGATCGAAAGATAGCTTCTCGATCTCGCCGAATGCTGCCTGAGAACCGGTTAGGGGCAAGACAATGCCCACCTTGATCGTGTCGGCAGCGGAAACCATCGCGGGCGAGATGAATGCCAGTGCAGAGATTACCATAGAAACCATCAAAATGTACTTCCAGCCTTTGCTCATGAATCTTCCTCCTTTTGCAACAAGTGATTTCAATTTTGATCAGCCTTTTAACAACAAGCGGTGGTCATTACCGGGCTCCTCTTTGAATTGCCGGATAGACCATATAGAACAAAACTATCTCCAAGCTGCGGTCAGTGCCCCTGAAACGGGAGAGGTGAGAAAAGCGATAAAACCTACCATATAAGTAGGGTGAAAACAAGAATTATGATTAGAGAAGAATACCAGCCTTTCAAAATCTAATCAAGTCCACTTCGCCCCCCTGATCCACCATCAAGGAATCATCTGCGGCGTATTGCCCTATACGCCTCAGTCGTCGCTCCTCGGCGCCTTGCATCTAATACCTTGCTGGTGATCAGGAATACTCCATAAGCCGCTGATTTCAGTCCTGATAACTAAATTGAGACTGTTCAATATTTTTTTTAACCAGATAAATCGATTAGTTACGACACCATGTTGTGGATAGTTATCCCCAAGAAATTCTCGGTAAAAGTCTGCTTGTGCCCTAGATTCCCGCTTTCGCGGGAATGACGACAGTATGCGATAGCCCGTCATCCCCGCGTAGGCGGGGATCCAGGCAGGTCAAAGCTTTAAGGCATTCAAAGATTGAATTATTGAACAGTCTTAAATTGTCAAAGGATGAGTGATACACATATGATAGACTAGAAAATATTCCGCTTAAAGACTGCAATTATGGAATACAAAGAGTTTCTCAGAACTACTCTCCCTCATCTTGGCCTAAGGTGGCGCCGTTTCAGGCGCAAATCCATACGTAAACGAATAATTGGCCGCCTGCAGGAATTGAACCTGCACTCTTGGAACCAATATCGTAGTCATGTTCTAGAAAATGAGGAGGAAAGACACCATCTCACAGGTATCCTGACTGTAACCATCTCTCGCTTTTGGCGAAACGCCCATCTATTTCAAGCACTGGAGAACACCTGGCTACCTGCTCTGCTTGAGTCCATGGCTCCTGACGAGTCGGTGCAAATCTGGTCGGCTGGCTGTGCCAGTGGAGAAGAACCCTACAGCCTCTTGATTCTCTGGCTTGAAAGCTTCGCAGGTTCAGGTCGTGAGTTGCGATTGCTGGCCAGCGACAGCGACAGCCATTGCCTGGAAAGGGCCCAACAAGGGCGTCATCCGGCAAGCAGTTTCAGGGAGATGCCTCTCCATCTGCGGCAAAAGTACTGTACCAATGAAAAAGGGACGTTTTACCTGCGTCACGATCTCTCCCAGATGATTGAGTGGTTTGAGCACAATCTGATCTGGGAAGTTCCTCCGCCGAATAACAATATCATTTTCTGCCGGAATCTAGTTTACACCTATTTTATGGATGAGCTGCAACACGAAATTACCCAACGATTTCACCAGACCCTTGCTCCCAAGGGATTACTTGTGGTTGGTCGTAAAGACCAACTGCCACCTGGCACGGAAGGGCTATTTCGCCTGGTAGATCATCCTCTGTATGAAAAGGTTGATATTGCCGAAATAGTCTAATCGCAATTCGCCTGGGGCATGGGGCATGGAGCATGGAGCATAGGGTAGGATTTCGAATTGCGAATTGCGAAACTAAAAATCCAATATCATCTGACTTCTGATCTCCGACCTCTGACTTTTCAGTGCTCCATGCCCTATGCCAGTGAGCGAAGGGACTTTACGGCCTTGACAGTTTATTAGTGGTTAGGTAAAAGGAGATGTTATGGGAGACGCCCCGGCTGAAGAAAGGCCGGGGCGTTCAATTTTAATAAAGGTCTATAATTCTATGCTGCGCGGGATTATAATCAGGAGCGAATATCTCCTCGACTGAATCTGAGACGTTTTTTTATCTTTCTCAAGGGGTTAATATTTTCGCGACATTCCTGCGGTTACAGCTATGAATGGAAGTGACACTTGCACAAGGAGATATCTATGAATCGCCTCCCCATAACCCGGGAAGGATATGATCGTTTGCGCGCTGAGTTACAAAGGCTAGAGCAAAAGGAGCGGGCTAAAGTGATCCAGGCCATTTCAGAGGCCCGTGAGCATGGCGACATAACTGAAAACGCGGAGTACGAAGCGGCCAAAGAAAAGCAGGCCATGCTCGAAGGCAAGATCAACGATTTACATAACAAGCTCAGCCAGTGCGAAATAGTTGAGGTGGAGAAGGGCTCAACTGGACGGGTGACATTTGGTATTACGGTGGAACTGGAAGACCTAAACACGGGCGAAGAAATGCAATATCGCCTGGTAGGACCCTATGAAGCGGATTTGGCTCAAGGTACGATTTCAGTGACATCACCCATAGGTAGAGCCCTAATAGGCAAAGAGCCCGGGGATGAAGTTGAGGTCCAAACCCCTGGTGGGGTGAAAAACTTGGAAATACTCGATATTCACTATGCAGCAAAATCTTAATCCGCAGAGTGGTCTAGAAAATTTAAGGGAAACTCTGGATACGCTCACTGACGAACTGTCGCCCCTGTTCAGGGAAGATTCAGCCCAAGTGCTTTCGTGGCGTCGCAGTCTCGAAGCAGTCTCTGAGTCTCTACAGGACCAGACCCTGAGAATCGCTGTAGTGGGCCCGGTGAAATCCGGCAAGAGTACCTTCATTAATGCTCTACAAGGCAGAGATCTGCTCAGGCGGGGAGCCGGAATCATTACCGCCTTTATTACCCGTATTCGAGCGGGCTCGGAGGAAAAAGGATGGGTCGAAATAAAGTCCTGGGAAGAGATAAATGGTGAAGTCAACGAGGCACTATCAATGGTTGCTCTAAGTAAAGGCTCCGAGGGTTTCGCCATTACGGATCTGCGGCGACAGGAGGACCGTAATAGAATAGAGCAGTTACTCCAAGAGTTGAAGCAAGAAACCGTGGTTGGCGGGGAAACATTTGATCCCAACGTAGTTCTGATTAACGGTTATTTGAGCGGCTACGATACGCTGAGTGAATACGTTAAAGATAAACCGGTTTTGCTTGAATTCAGAGCGGATGAACTCAATCGGCATCAGGCTTTTGTCAGCCAGGAATCGCAGGCAGTGTACCTCCGGAATATGGAACTGCAGTTACCTATCTCGTGGCTGGGCGAGATGGTGGAGATAGGTGATTGCCAGGGTAGTGATTCACCCAACCCCCTTCATTTTGCCCTGCTCCAGGAGTATCTACTCAGCAGTCATTACGTCCTTTACCTGATAAGCAGTCGGGTAGGGCTGCGACAAGCCGACTTAAAACTCATCGAAGCCATACGAATACTTCGAATGCTGCCGCAAACCCTCTTTGTTATAAATGCGGATTTTGATGAACATGGGGATGTTGATGGTCTGCAACAACTGCAAGGGAGAGTAAGAGAAGAGCTCAGTCTGCTGGTGTCCGAACCCAAGATCTACACTTTTTCTGCCCTGTTTCACTTGCTCGAGGCAGAAGAGAGCCTAAATGATCTGTCCCCACGAGAGAGAAGGCGATTGGAGGGCTGGTACGAAGAAGAAGCAATGGTAGAGATGACGCGGCGGGACTACGAGCATTTTCGTAATGATTTGAAATATCTTGTCAATCGCGAGCGAAACAGAGTTCTCTATGGGGGAGTGTTGAGCCATTTGCAGCGGGTTAGCCGGAGCATGAAAGATTCAGTCAACACTAGACAGAGGCTGCTGTCTGAAGATCAGGAGGAGCTGCAAGTTTTAGCTGAGGAGATCAAGTTACGCCAGCAATCAGTGGCGGCGGCACTGAGCACCGTAGAACATACCCTTAGCGGCCTTCGCGACTCATTAAAGGGAAAAATCGGCAAAGCTGTTGATTCCTATTTTGACACAAAGTACGGTCCGATTATAAACGACACCATGCAACTGATAGAGAACTATCAGGCAAAGAACTTTGAGCGGATCAGGGCGGCTGAAACCAGGAAGCTCCTGGCGAACCTGTACCTGTTCTACCAGGATTTCAGGCAGATGCTCTCGCGCCACATAATTGATAAGGTTAATCTGAGAATTATCGATTTTGCCAAAAACGAAGAGGAAAATATCGAGAAAAAACTGATGGAGGCGGCCACTGGTTACTGGGATCTACTGGGGCAGGCACTCGGACAATACCAAAAGACTCTAACCAACAGGGGTCTGACACTCAGTTTGGTCGCCCCTGAAGGGCTACCTAAGCCAAAAAGTCCAACCATCAAACCGCCGCCTTTCTCTGCCTTTATCCAGCGCTCGGAGTCCTTGGGGAGGGGCTCTCTGCTGCTGAGGTTCAGTCTGAGACGTTTGGCTCAGCTCTTTTCAGGATTAAAGAACCGGGTTCTACGTCGAAACAGGGCAGGGACTGGAGAATCTGGTGAAGAGGCTTTTAGAGAGGCTGTCGCCCTTTTAAAAAAAGAAGCCCAGAACGAGTTGCTTGCTTACTTTAAAGATTACCGCCAAAACTTCAAGTTTGCCTATCTCTTTTCCTACACGGAGCAATACACTCAAGCCCTCCTCCGATTATTTCAAGACTTTGGCGAGGCTACAATGGTAGATATCGGCCATCTCCAGCAGGTTGCCCACAAGAAAGCCACCAGCCAAGAGGATACTACCGAGGACCTGGCCATCGTAAAGCACCGGCTCAATTACATGGAGGAAAATTTGCGCAGCCTTGAACAGAGTCTGGGTGTGGATTCACAAGGCTGAGGGCTTCCTTCAAAATAGTTGTTGAGTATGATCAGAAAGGTCCGACCTGCAGACTTTGATGAGCTTCTGAAGATAGAAGCTGAAGCCTTTCCAAAATCGCAGTACGATCTCGGACAATTCTGGAATCTCCATCAAACTTATCCAGACACCTTCCTAGTAGATCTATCTGACTTCATCAACGGCTATATTGTCTTCAGCCTGGAAGGACACCTCATCTCCATGGCCGTGAGAGCGGAGCGAAGGCGAATGGGCACCGGTACCCGATTGGTGCAGGAGGCCATAACCCACTGTGCCGGCAAGCCCTTGCTTCTCGAAGTTCGAGTAAGTAATGTGGGGGCGCAAGAATTTTACCTGGCTCTTGGTTTCAATTTTATAGGAAGGGCAAAGGGTTATTACCACGACGGGGAGGATGCTCTCCTCATGGAGCGGCCAGCCGCTCTTTCAAGCCGTTGAAATCGTTCAAAACGTTCAAGTCGCCTGCCCGCCATCGCGAGCAGCTCAGGCGAGGCGAGCGGGTTCAAATCGTAAAGGCTAAGTAGCCAGGAGCTAGGAGCCAGGAGACAGAAGAAAGAGGGCAGCGCATACGTTGGAGGTTGGAGGCAAAGATTAGAGGACAGACGACAGAGGACAGAGGGGAGAGGGTAAGATTTCGAATTTTGAATTGCGAATTTCGAAATTAGAAATACAAGAATATGTGTCTTCTGACCTCCGACTTCTGACCTCTCCTCTCTGTTGTCTGCCCTCGTCGCCGCGTCTCCGTCTCGCCGTTTCACCGCGTCTCTCAGAACTGCCTGCTGAGACTTACTTGCCCTATGCTCTATGCCTTATCACGGACAATTGTTAAAATCCTCCGAACGAGGCTGTCCGACAACCTCTAAATTCCTCCCCCTTGACGGGGGAGGATAAAGGTGGGGGTGCTGAAATAATAGTTATTTTAACCATTTATTTTTCCCCCTTCCCTTAATCCCCTCCCGCCAGGGGAGGGGAAAGTAGTTGTCTGACAGCCTCGTTGGGGGGATTTTGAAGGCGTTGGACTCTTAATTTAAGTCTTATAGAGGGTAGGCTTAGCGTCGGTAATTATTTCTTGATTCTGGACATAAGCCTGCTCCACGTAAGCGGGCATATGGAAAAGTGTTTGGAGGAAGGGTGGGGTGAGGTATGCAAGCTTGAATTTCTGTCTTCGCAATCGTTTTCCCAAGTCTGAAAAACTTGGCTTTTTTACCTTGGAAGCTAGAATGAAGCTGTGCATGCAATGAAAGGAGGGCAGCATATAAGGGTAGGAAATCACCCAGGGAAACACCGAGGAGATGGTGTTATAAATTCTGGCATGGAGTGTCAGCTTAGTAGGCTGTAGGTCCGTCCCTTGAAAACAACCGATCCCCTCCTTTCCCAAGCGGCGGTATATCAGTTGATAGAATTCTCGGGTGAAGAGATATATTGCCGGGCTATCTTCGGTCGGGTCATTCAGATCCACCATAATCACATCAAAAGTCTCTTCTGTCTGTTCAAGGAACTGGCGCCCGTCGCCGATGTGGAGTTGCAGACGAGGATCTTCATAAGCTCCGTTGCTCCAGGAGCTCAGATGTTGTTTGCAGACTTTCACCAACTCTTCATCGATATCCACCATGACGATACGACTGACATCTTGATATTTAGCTACCTCCCTGATAGTTGCGCCTTCAGCACCACCAACAATACAGACACTTCTGGGATTAGGATGAAGGAGCATGGCTGGGTGGACCAAGGATTCGTGGTAAATGAATTCGTCCTTTTCGGCTGATTGAGCTATACCGTCAAGGAATAGCATCCGGCCGTATTCTTCTGTGTCCACGATGTCGATTCTGGCATAACTGGAGCGGCCTGAATAGACAGTTCGCAGGCAGCGATAGTTGATGACAAGATTTGTAGAGCCATCCTCGGCGAACCAGACGGGGTCATTCATGCTGCATCCTGGTCGGGCTTGTGTTTTATTTGGGACTGGGGCAGGTCTAAGATGCCGCGCTTTACCTCCATGACAGATGTGTTTGCGGCTTTCAGGTTTTCCTTCAAGTAGTTGAGTGCCTTGTGGCCGTCTACACTGTCGCCGCAGGTAAAGATGTCCAGGGCGCAATAACCGTATTCCGGCCAGGTGTGCAATGAGAAATGGGATTCGGCGACTACCACTACTCCGGTAATGCCATGGGGAGAAAATTGGTGGAAGAATGGTTGGATGACGGTGGCACCGGAAAGCTCGACCGCTGTCAGCAGATGCTTTTCAAGGGTTTTGAGCTCGTTTAGGATGGAGCGGTCGCACTGAAAAAACTCGATAATCAGATGTTTTCCAAGTGATTTCATCTTCCCTACTGGTGTCTCGGCTGGTTCAGGTCATACCTTCACCTTATGTTTCGGGCTCAATGAACAAACTTGCACAGCCATATTAAACCATGGTGGAGAATAAAAGTTCTCTCCTTGAGGGAAAAAAATCAGTGTTTTCGTTTGCTGAACCCGGACTGTGCAAAAGGAAAAACGCTAGCTCAAAACCTTAAGAAACTTGTTATAAAATTGCAACAAAAATTTTTTACTCTCTCGGCTCCAGCCACTCGCCCTCGCGAAGATAGCCTAAGCAGATCGACTTCAGCTCCTTCTTTTGTTCGAGGAACCTCTCTTTCATCCCCTGCAGCCAATGCAGGTGTCGCCGGGCACCCTCCAGAGTAAGAAAAAAGTGGTCCTCCGCTGGCTCCACGGCGAAAGAGACCCGGCCGTCTGTGATATCGACCCTGCCAGGACTACTGCAGGTCATGCAGCGGACCTGCTCTGACTCAAAAAAGCGAAAAGTGTCGCCACCGCAGGCTTGGCAGCGCCAGGGCTGGCTCTGCCAGTCAGGAGGAGGACCGAACAGTGCTCTGGCCAAACTCGCCGCTGTTTGCAAATTGTCCTGGTTCATGAGCACTTCACCCGGAAGGGCGCCGTAGACCACTTCGCTGCCTTTTGGCTGTGCTCCCATGAGCCGAAGGGCACTGTCCAAGCAGAGTTTGGCGTAGCCCTCCATGCCAGGCATGCCGGCAATTGCCACGGCCACAGCGGGTTTAGCCCAAAGCTGTTCAAAATGGCCGTAAAATGAGAGGCCTCTATCCAAAAACCGCTTGAGGCTGGCATTGGCTGCAAGCATATAAACCGGGACAGCCAAGATAAGCCCGTCGGCCTTGAGCAGGGCTTCGAGGATTTTGGGGAAATCGTCTCCCTGCGGGCAGGTGTGTTCATCGAACAAGCAGGTGTAGCATGCCCGGCATGGTCTGATGTCCATATCTGGAAGGCGAACTAGCTTCAACCTGTGTGGTTCTGGAATTTGGCGACTAATTTCCTTAGCCATTAATTCACTGTTGCCGAGCCTTCTGGGTGAACCCAGTAAAGCCAAAACTTCCATGGCCAAGTTTCCTTTCTAAACCCTCATTCTACAGTCAAGCCAAGTACCCGATAGTTGAACTCATAACTGAGAGCGTTGCTCCAATCAGCTTGGTATACTCCCTTGTAGCGTGTGCCCTCAACAGGTCCAACAGGCTTGCCGTAGGTATAGAACCAGTTTATGATAGGGCTCCCGGTAAATCCTAGAGCTATCCAATAGGAGCCCGGCATGAGAACAGGTTTGTCCCGACCGAAGTCAAAATCCAGCCAGCGATAACCAGGTTTCATTGAGAGCTGACTTAGACTGATAAAGTCACTGGTGGCAATTAGAGCTCCCGGCTTCATGTTCTTGTCCTCGAGTAGTTCAACCCAAAGTTGCCCATCTCCTCCAAACCTGTGAAGTGCTAGGCCTATTTTTTCCAGCTTCACGGGTTTTCGTAACTCGAAAACCTGAGCGTACTGAATTAGTTTGGTGGTAACGTATTCTGCGGTTTCCACGAGAAAATTTCGGGTCATTTGGTAACGGTTGGTCCCAACCGTACTTGCCGGGCCATGGGGAAAAGCGAAATCGACGTTTTCCGGGAATTCGAGGTTGCCATAAAGGAATGGGACCAGGAAACGAAGTTTGTCTCGATCTTTCTCAGGTATAACCGGCGGTGGTGGTGGCGGTGGTACTATTATTTCCTTAAATGTTGCCTCCACCGGAGGAACGAGAAGGAGGTTTTTGGGACCGTACTGCTGGGGAGTACCGGTGATTTTCACCAGGTCACTGGCAAAATCAGCACTAATTGACTCTTGCAGCGAGGGTTTACCTTCACTTCCTGATACTTGAGACCAGCGCAAAAGCCCGTCATTTATGGTCTCATTGTTGTCGATTCCAATCTCCACCCTGACATAACGATTTGAGACAAAAAGCTCGGTTTGCTGCGCATCGAAAGGAACCCAGCCCAAATCCTCAAACCAAACCTCAATCCAGGAGTGACGCCCTTGTCCCATCTTGAAGGTTAACACCCCCCCTTCCCTAGAGACATTGAATGGCTGATTTAAGGTAACACCGTTTACAATGCGTACAGGGATTCCCACCGCTCGCATAAGGGCTGCACTGAGGTGCGAGAAATTCTGACAGTTGCCCTTGCGTTCCTGGAGAGCATAAATGGCGTCATATTCTTTTGGCGGCGTAACATAACGGACATTGTCCACTATCCAGGTAAGTAGTCGCTGAACTGCATCGAATTGAGTGGTAACCCCATCAGTGAGTTCCTTGGCGAGCTTGCGGATGCGCTGATCATTGGACTGCACTTGGGCGGTGGCCTTGAGATAAGGGCTCATCTCAGAGGGAACCTTGCGCAAGGGGAAAGGAGTTCCAGTCTGGAGTTGTTGGAGGTTCGTCTGGTTTTGCGCTCTGAAGGAGATACGAGCGATGACTTCAGAAGGTGGAGGATTCCAAGTAGCAGTTATGATCTGGTTTCCCCTCTGGTCCTCCGACTGTTTTTCCTCTTTGGGCTCGGGAGAAAAAGCTAATTTGAAACCGCGGATCTCTTGGTTATAGGTGGGAGAAACGAAGGTCGGAGGCACTACAAAACTCAAGACCAATTTTCGCGTTCCCGGCCCATTTCTTACCTGTTGCTGGAGTTCGTAGACGATATCTGATCCCATCTGTCCTTCAAGGACATAGTTCTCGGCAAGGCAGGAAGCCCCGGGTACAAGGAACAAAACGAGGAGAAGAAGAACGATCTTTTTCATTGGACTACCTCTGGTCTTGGCAGGTGATGGCAGGAAGCATGGAGCATAGGGAAAAACAGCTGGCAGCTGACAGCAGGCAGCGGGCAGCATTGACGATTTCGCATCTCGGATCTCGGATTTTAAATTGCGGGCCCACTTTCTGTCTCCTGTCTCCTGTCTCCTGGATTCTGAATTCTTTATTCTAAATATACTCTCCTGCATATCCGCGGACGTAATGACCGTCGAGAACGTGAAAACCCCTTATTTTCTTGAGAAAGACCGGCGAAAACATACCGATGGGTAAGTAGATTATCTTTTTCCGGTAACGGCTGGCCACTGAGTGGCACCAACTTCGCGGGGGCTTAGCAGCAATGTAAGCAATCTGGGATTCTTCACAATAGTCGATGGCAGCCAGCAGCAATCTTTCTGGTTTGCTTTGCGCTACCTCAAAGAACGGATCATGCCAGATGTCGTATACCCGCATGGGAGGATAGGTGAGCATAAAGCCACCATATTGGCAGCGGGAGACTCCTGGCCCAACAAGATTGTTCCCGGAAGGAGTGGCATAAAAGGCCATGTCCGATTCCTGCTCATGTTCACCCAACCAAGTGACCCGCCAGGGAAACCTTTCGGGTTTGCCCTCCTTGGATTGATCTTCGTCGAAGATAAGGACTACCGAGCCCACCTTTCCTTGTAATGGCCTGTTCTCTTTCACATAGAGCTTGCCTTCGTGCCAGTTGCGGATGGTTTCACGCAAATCAATCCCATCAAGAAGAGAACTGGTGAAAAGAACAGTTCGGCTATTTTCTGCGGCCAGGATCTGACCGGCTTTCTTTTTAATATAATGGCCCCAACCTTCAACCACTAGATCTTCTGGGGGATAAGAACAGATCATATGTCCTTGCCATTGACGTTTCCACTCACCGGGCTGGTGCTCTTGCAATCGTTTCTTCTTGACCGGAACAGGCACCAAGCGTCTCCGCATGGTGCGGAAGGTGCGGTGAAATCGAATTTTCTTCTGGTTAAGAAACAAGTCCTCTCCGCGGAGTTCGATGGTGGGAAGAGCAGGACTTTCCTCCTGCCACGGGTACTTGCTTCCGAGATCCCAGACCTCGTATGAAAAATTGTCGTCCACCGCACCGCGGGCAGCCACTACTAGCTGGTAGAAGTCAGGAGCAAGAAATCCCTGAATAAGGGCATAATTCCTGGCGAAGCGGCGGAGTACGGCGAACTGTTTAGGGGTCACCTCCTCCTGAGAGTTTTTCAGGTGTTGACTGGCTGCCTCCTGGAGAAGAGCTTCATGCTGTGCCAACCGATCGAGTGGTGTGGCAGCCTCGGGATTCTCGCTCCAGAGGGCAAGGAGATCTTGCCGCTCTCTTTCGTAACCGCTTGCAATATAAGGGATTTCCGACATAATTTCCCGGCTGGATCTTTCATCAAGATGGGCCAGGATTACCCCCTCACGCTGCTGGCGGCCAATGGGCTGCGCCTGGGGGCTGGAGAGTTTGGCCAAGATACTCGGGTAATGACTAATACCACAAACAAAGAGCACCCGTTGATATTCTCTCATCAATTTCTGCAGGTGGTAAGCCATATTGGCTTCACGCAGAAGGTCCTGCCTGGTTGACTGTCGATGAGCGTACTGAGCGGCGTAAGCTTGGCAGTAAGCCGTGTGACCTATGCGATGTACGGCGTAAGGATCGGGGAATACCTCATTAATCTGCGGCATTCCCTCGAGGTCACGGTCGATGAAATGGAGGGGAAGATCGTGCTCCAGGGCACAGCGTGAAGCCTCTACGCCCCCATCGGTGGGCTCTAAGGGCAGATAGACGTGGGTGCCATCTTTTTCGCCATAGAGAATGACCGAGAGCAAGGGCAACCTCTTCAACCCCCTGAGCAATGGCTCCCTTAAGGTGTTGGGAAATTCCACCGCCACCGCATCAGGCTGCCAGCGGGCAAACCAGCGAATCACTGCCTGGGCGAATTCAAGCCGACCGTGGATTACCGGTACAAAGCAGATGTTCTCAAAAAAAATGCCGTCTTCTTTTTTCATCGCCTTAGAGTCGGAATGTGGAACCCAAAATCCCAAATCCCAATATCTAAATTCCAAACAAATTCCAAATTCAAATTATCCAATGTTCGAAACCTTAAAAACGTTAAGCTAGAACAATGTGATTTAGACCGGTCAACCCGAAAAGCAAAAAGTTTTTGTTTTGGATTTTGGTCATTTGAAATTGTTTAGGATTTGGTGCTTGGGATTTCAGATTTGCAGACATTAGATAGCTGCCCATTTGGTTGAATTTGTTTTTGTCTACGCAAGTGCTCGAGACTTTACTCCTCGGTCTTATCGGGTGGCGATGGTAGATAGCCACGGGCTTCTTCCCCCAGGATGAGACGGATGGCCTGGTCAAGAGAGTGGTGAACTTGTTTGGCAGATGGCGGTACCCGCCGGGGCCATTTTAGTTTTCGAGAGGTGGATAGAAGTTTGATAGCGTAGCGGCCAATGTTGATGCCGTCACGGACAGTGTAGCGTTCCTGTGCCATGTGGCTCACCTGCAGGAAGTCCACCACATAATTCAGAATCATCTCATCAGCGAAGGGAAGGTTTTGGGCAAGAATCAGTTTTTCTTCTTCACGCTCCGGGAAGTCAATGAACACCTGTGGCTGCAAACGGGAGTGAATGTACTCAGGCAGTTCAAAGGTGCTGGCGTCGTCGTTCATGGTGGCACAGATGCGAAAATCGGCATGGGCGTGGATTTTAATTCCTGCAACTATGGACTCAACATACCGGCGGCTGTCCAACAAAGGTGCCAGAGAGGCCCAACTCTTTTCGCTCATCCGATTGCCTTCATCCAGAATCGCTACTCCACCACGAATCATGGCGGTTACTATGGATGAAGCCACGTACTGAATCTTCCCTGCCTCCGAAATTACCGGAGTTACCAGGAGGTCCTCAGGGCGAGTATCCATCGTCGCCTGGAACATGAAGACTTCACGGTTGAGCTTTCTTGCCGCCGCATAGGCAAGGGTGGTCTTGCCCACCCCCGGTTTGCCTATTAGACGGGGATTCAGTGGCAGGTCATCTTGGCTGACCACTAGCCAGGCAGCAAGAATCTGATCCATGAGTTCTTTTTGACCCACCCAAATCATGGGCAATTCATCAGGATGGCTCAAGTGCAAGGTGACGTCATCAATGGTTACTTTCTTATTCATTTATAATCCTATGTTTTGAGGAGTTGGTGGTGGGATCATTGTATGCAAAGAAGGTGACAGGTTCAAGTCAGAGAGAGTTAAGATTACAGATTTGTTGAGGCATAGAGCATGGGGCATGGAGCATAGGGTAAAATTTCGAATTGCGAAATTAGAAATATAAAAATATCTGTTTTCTGACCTCTGACCTCCGACCTCTGACTTCTTACTGCCTAGTGGTTTCTATACAGTCTACATTTTGCAATCCTAAATCCGCAAACCATGGGCGGGCAGTTGAAGGCCGGGCCCTTCCATGCACAGCGGGATCTTCGATGGGTCCGGATTCTTTATTTGTTTATAGATACTTAGTTTGACATTCCTTTCCGAGGTCCCTAGAATTAAATTATATAAGCAATAAGACAGGGTCTTTACCATTTATTCTGGTTGCCAGGCAGAGCCTGGCAAGGAGAATAAAAAAAGTAAGATGAGGAGGATTCGACATGGCTTTGATTGAAATGATCAGAAAGAGCTTGCTGGCGAGCCTGGGTGCAGCGGTGGTAACTAAAGAGAAGGTGGAGGAAGCTACTAAACGTTTGGTGGAAGATGGAAAGATCTCAAGGGATGAAGCTGAAAAACTGGCAAACGACCTGGTGGAAAGTGGCAGGCATCAGTGGGATGAGATTCAGGAAAAAATGACGGAAACAGTGAGAAAGGGACTAGACACCTTTGACATCGGCAGTAAGAGAGAGTTTCAGGAATTAAAAGAGCGGGTGGAGAATCTCGACAAGCGGCTTGCCATACTGGAAAAAGGGACAGAGGAGTAAAGGGTGGAGATAAAGGCGGTAACGCGTCTCGGCCGCTTCAAGGACATCGTCATAACCCTTTTTCGCTACGGGTTTGATGACGTGGTTGAGCGGCTCGACTGGCCGGGAAAGGTTCTTTTTGAAAAAATCCGCAAGGTCGATCGGGAGATGAATACCTGGGAGCGGATCCACCACATGCTGGTCGATCTGGGCCCCACCTACATCAAATTTGGCCAGATAATGAGCCTCCGTCCCGACCTGATCCCCAGACCTCTGGTCCTGGAGCTGCGCAAGCTCCAGGATGAAGTTGCCCCGGTGAAATACCCGGAGATCCAGGAGGTGGTTGAAAAGAGTCTCCAGCGACCGCTTTCCGAGGTTTTCTCTTTTTTCGATGAGGAGCCACTGGCAGCCGCTTCACTGGCTCAGGTTCACAGGGCCGTTCTTCGGGACAATAATGAGGTAGTGGCAGTAAAGGTCCAACGGCCCAAGATTCGCCAGATCATAGAGCCCGATCTCTACATCCTGAAACTTATTGCTGGGCAGCTGCACGGACGCGTGGAATGGAGCAAGATCTACGATCTGCCCAAGCTAGTGGAAGAGATTAGGAGGACATTGCTCCGGGAGCTTGATTTCACTCGTGAAGCTCGCCATATGAAAATCTGTCGCAACAATTTTTCTGAAGTTGAGGAAGTTTACATTCCACGCCTCTATGAGCCTTATTGCAGCGAGCATGTTCTTACCATGGAACTGGTTGAAGGAATAAAAATGAAGGATCTGGGGCCTGACCATGAACTCGATCGGGAGCTTCTGGCTAGGCGTGGTCTGCGGTTAACTGTAAAGCAGGTCCTGGAGGACGGCTTTTTTCATGCCGATCCCCATCCCGGCAATGTGATGATTCTGGCCGACAATGTCTTCTGCCTCATGGACTGGGGCATGGTGGGGCGACTGACCCGAAGAACCCGTTATGAACTGATAGACTTGATCAATGCAGTGGTAGATAAAGACAGCGAGAGGATAGAGGAGATTTTCATCGACCTGGCCCGAGCTGACGGCAGCAGACCTGAAAGGAGTATGGAGAGGGAGATTTTGGATATCCTCGACATCTATCACAGCCTTCCCATTCAGGATCTAAACCTCGGCCAGCTGCTTCTGGATATCACTACCATGCTGAGGGAAAATAAACTCAGGGTGCCGGCAGATTTGGCCGTGATGATCAAGGCGCTTATCACCGCTGAAGGAACAGCTCGAGAACTCTACCCCGAACTCAATGTAGTGGAAGAGGCCAAGCCTTTTGTAAAAAAATTGGCCATGGAACGCTGGAAGCCGCAAGTAGTCTGGCGAGACCTGCGTCGCAACTTTTCCACCCTGTTCACCCTTCAGAAAGAGTTGCCCACGAGGTTCAGGCAAATCATAGAAAAGATCGATCGGGGTGAACTAAATATTCGATTCCAGCATGCGAATCTGGGTGGACTTCGCAACACCCTGGAGAACATTACCAACCGACTTACTCTCGGCATCATCATAGCTGCTTTGATAGTAGCCTCCTCCATGATAATCACCACTGGGGTAAAGCCTTTACTTTTTGGCTTCCCTGCCCTGGGTATCATCGGTTACTTAGTTTCTGGAGTTCTCGGTCTCTGGCTGGTTGTCAACATCCTCCGTAGCCGAAAGTTCTAGCCTCGCATTGCGCCATTCCTTTGGTTTGGCGCAGTTAAGAGATAATACTGGAGTGCTTACCTGGTGCCCCGCTCATGGAATGTTGGAATACTGGAAGGTTGGAATACTGGGTCGGGGAATATAGAAGAGTATATTGAATAGGTTCGTGCTTTGACCCATCGTTCCAATATTCCCAAATAGACGATCTACCAAGCTGATCTGGATCTAGCATTGGTATTTCCTATGCGACATATCGTTGGAATTGCGATTTTCTATTTGACCAAAAATTGTCTGAAGCGTAACTTGAATATTTGGTAAAGTAATTCCCTACATAGTGACCCGAGGATGAAAGATGAAGGCTGCCTTCGGCAAACAACTTATTGACCGGCTATTTCCAAAAGGTTCGGCCGGCCAACCGCAACTTACTCGTTTTGTTGGTAAGGGCGGTTGAGCTTGCAAAATCGGGCCGGAGGATCTGGCCAAAGCTCTTAAAAGCTTGCCACCGGTGGAAGATCCCAACGCACTGGTGGGATTTCGCACAGCTGACGACTGCGCCGTCTACCGGGTAAATGACACCCATGCCATTGTGCAATCCGTGGACTTCTTTACCCCTATTGTGGACGATCCCTACACTTTCGGCCAAATTGCCGCAGCAAATTCTCTAAGTGATATCTATGCCATGGGGGCTGAGCCCCTTTTCGCTCTGAGCATTATGGGGTTCCCCCAGCATAATTTGCCCCTGGAGGTCATGGGCGAGATTTTTCGTGGTGGTGCCGATAAGGCCAAAGAGGCGGGGATTTCCGTGCTTGGGGGTCACACCATTGAAGACAGCGAGTTGAAATACGGTTTGGTGGTTACTGCCTACGCTGAAATCGATCAGATTCTCACCAACAGCAATGCAAAACCGGGTGATGATTTGGTCCTCACCAAGCCTCTGGGAGTGGGGGCAATCTCCTCGGCCATCCAAAGAAGAATAGCTAGTGATGCTTTAGTCAAAAAGGCTGCGGCACTAATGGCTGTTTTGAACAAAGACGCAGCCCAGGCCATGAGAGAAGTTGGCGTCCATGCTGTTACTGACGTTACTGGGTTCGGCTTGTTGGGCCACCTTTTGGAAATGACCCAGGCCAGTGAGGTCAGTGCTGAAATATTTGCCCAAAGTGTGCCCACTCTTGAGGAGGCCTGGGAGTTTGTTCGCAAAGGCAAGATTCCTGCAGCCACCCGCACAAACTTGAAATACGTCAATCCACATATTCGCTATGAAAAGGAGTTGAATCAAGAAATTTCTCTCATGTTGGCCGATCCTCAAACAGCCGGAGGGTTGCTGATTGCAGTACCCACCGATAGAACGGAGCGACTCATAGGTCGCCTGAAAGAATTAAAAACTCCCGCAGCCTCTCGTATTGGCCGGATCACCGAAGAACAAGACAAGCGTATCCTCGTGTATCCATGAAGCGATCTCTCCTCCAAGCATTTGGCATTATTCTCCTTTCAGGAACTATCTGTCTTGCGGTGAATGGGTTTCGCCCAGATGGAATCCCTTGGGTGGAGAATTGGCAAGAGAAGGTTCTAAATGAGCAGTTGACAGGAGGGCTTCCGGCAGTCTCGCTCAAAGAGGCCAGAGATGCATATGAGGGAGGTTATGCACTTTTTGTGGACGCCCGCGATCCAGATTTCTTTAAAGGGGGCCATATTCCTGGTGCGGTTAACCTTCCGGTGAAAGATTTTGATCGGCTTTTCCCAACATTAAACGAGCGGCTGCTGGCGGCGCCGCGGATAATCACATACTGTGATGGCGCTAGCTGTGAGATGAGTGTGGAACTAACGGAGAAATTACTTTTTGCTGGCCTGGAATATGTAGAGATTTTTACCGGAGGTATTCAGCAATGGAAAGCCGGTGGCCAACCGGTGGTCAAGGGACCTTGAGTCAGCTGGCAGCCCGCAATTCTTAAGGTATTACTGCCAGCTGCTTGTTGTCCGCTGCCCGCTGTAGGTGGCCTTGGCTTTGAGGACCTTGCACTAGCGAAATGGTTTCATGACCTCAGCAAACGGCAAAATCGGTTCACGTAGCTGTTTGACTCATCCCATCACAGGGTTGGTGGCGAGAATTGTTTTGGGGGGTGTGTTCATTTATGCCAGCCTGGACAAAATAAAGCATCCGGAGCTTTTTGCCGAGGCAGTGTATAACTACCAACTCTCCCCGGGTGTGGCGGTGAACCTGGTGGCTCTGTGGTTGCCTTGGTTGGAACTGTTAAGTGGGGGTCTGCTGGTGTTGGGTGTGTGGGTCCGGGGAAGCACCTTGATCTTAAGCGGGCTGATGGTGGTCTTTCTAGCGGCCCTCGGAATTAATCTGGCCCGGGGTCTGGACATTCACTGTGGTTGTTTTACCACTCAGGGAAGTGGCCCCATGACCATCCTCACCCTTTTTCGCGACTCTCTTTTCCTGGTTCTTGCCCTCTACCTCTTTTGGCTGTATCAAGTCAGGCGGGTCCAAGTGAAATTCTCGCTCTCACGTGTTTTCCAACGCAACAATTCTAAGCAACTAAGTAGTAAGCAATAGCAGGGTGCTGAAGAACTCAGATTTAAAGTACAAACAGCAAGTCCGTCATTCCGGAAGTCGCATGGCGACTGTCCGGCATCCAGGAAAAACAAAAGCTTACTGGATATCCCGCCCCTGGCGGGACTTTGCCTCGTCCGGTACGATAATTATTCTCTTTTGTGGACTTTTTCAATGCTCTGTTAGAGGAGGAAATTTCGTTAGTTCTTAGCCGGCAGTTTGATGGTAAAAGTGGTTCCCCTACCTACCTCACTTGTAACCTCGATAGCACCTTTGTGGCGCTCAACTATGCCCTCGACCATAGACAAACCAAGACCAAGTCCCTGCCCTTCACTCTTGGTGGTAAAAAATGGTTCAAAAATGCGGGGTAGATCATTCTTGTCGATACCACATCCGTTGTCACTCACTCGAACGGTAAGGTTACGGTCGCTAGGATTATAGGAGGTGGAGACTATCAGTTTTCCTCCTTTGGGCATGGCATCAATGGCGTTGAAGATCAGGTTGATGACACACTGCTGTAACTGGTTGTAATCTCCTCTGACACGGGGAAGTCTTTCCTGCAATCGTCTCTTTGTAGTTATGTTGGCAAGCTTGAGCTTGTGCCCACTGAGCATCAAGCATTTTTCAACCAACTCATTTATGGGTACATCACTAAAATCCAGTTCCGACTTGCGGGAAAATGCCAGCAAGTTGGAAACAATCTTGGAGCAGCGGTCGGTCTCATTTTCCATAAGGTTACAATAGTTGGAAAATTTCTCCCGGTACTCTTCCGTTACCGGTCCCCTTTTTAGAATCTTGAGCATAAGGCGGGCGTAATTCAGGACACCTGCCAGGGGATTATTGATCTCGTGCACAACGCTGGCCGCCAACCTTCCCAGAGAAATCATCTTGTCTTGATGGAGCAATCGGGCGTGATCAGCGAACTGTTGCTCGAGGCGGCGAATCTCCCGGAGGTCACGGAAAAAGGCAACAGAGCCAATCTCCTCTTCACCCTCGTGCAAAACGGCCCCGGAAAACTGGGCAGGGATTAGCTGTCCAGAAATAGCCACTAGGCTTGTTTCATACAAGGTGAGTCGGTTTTGACCGCCATAGTCGCTGCTGTAAAGCTTCTCTTTCAATTCATCGTACTTCCCCGGTGGAAAAAAGTGATCAATAGTCAGCTTTCCCAGTACCGTCTCCTTTCGATAGCCTAACACTGCCTCAGCGGCCTTGTTGAAAATGATCACCTTGCCCTGTGGATCACAGCCAACGATAGCGTCGATGGAGCTCTCAATCAGATTTTTTTGAAACTGGTAGGTCTTAGCCAGCTCTTCTGCCGTGTCCAACCACCGCTTTTCAATCAACTCCGTGTACTCGCGGAGCTCCCGGGTCAAATCTAGCCTCTCCTCGGCCCTTTTCAGGGCTACTTCCAGAGCCGTGGTACTTATGGGTTTTGTAATAAAATCAGAGGCTTTGAGTTGGAGGGCCTTCACTGCCAAGTCCATATCGGCATAGGCGCTGATAACTATGACCTCTTTGTCTGGATCTCTGGCTTTGATCTCTTTGAGCACAGAGATGCCATCCATGCCAGGCATGCGAAGATCGCAGAGGATAATGTCGGGCCGCTCGTCCGCAAAGATCTTTAGGCCCGTTTTCTCCATTCTCTGCTGCCAATACCTGATAGCCGGCATCACGCAGAGTAACGGTCAGGACTTTGCGTATGGACTCATCGTCGTCAATGACCAGCAGTTTGGACTTCTCCTCAACCATGGGGCTGATGCCTCCTTGTCTCTATCTTTTCTACACTTTATCTTGGAACTTTCAGAAAAAATCAAGGAAGAACGGCTAAAGACAGATTAAGAGGCTGTCCGACAACGTCATTCTGAGGCGTGAGCCGAAGAATCTCGAACGTGTAAGTACCTGAGAAGATGAGATTCTTCGCGAAGTTTATCCCTTCGACAGGCTCAGGGCAGGCTCTGAGCCTGTCGAAGGGCTCAGAATGACAGTAGCAACCATTCGGCGGGTTGTCTGACAGCCTCTCAATGAGGATTTTTTTCGGGGTTCTGACTGCCAAATCAGCCAAATTTCTTTGCCATGACGAATTTTCCTACCCCTTTCACCTCAATCCGGGCAATTTGTTGATAGCCGAAGTTTCTCTCGTACCAGCCGGCCATGCGGTGGGTTATGATCCAGAACCCCGCCAACCCTCGCTGGCGGGCCCAAGCCTCGGCGTGAGAGAGAAGACTGCCGCCGATACCCCGCCGGCGGAAGGAAGGATGCACCAGAAGCTGGGTGCCGGAAGCGAAGTCTATTAGATAGTCCATGTTCTTCTCAGAGAAACCAGGTGGGAACTCCGCCTGATTAATAACGCAAACCAAGCCCAAAACCTGAAGCCCGCGCACTGCAAGGATAAGATCGCGGTCCGGTTTTTGTACGTAACGTTTGAGTTTGTCGCGGAAGGGCTGGCGCTGCTGATCGTTCAGGTGATCAGTGAGCTGCTCGAGGGTAGGTTCCACATCCGCTTCAGCGGCAACTTTCAGGTCCCAACTGTATGCTGCCTTTTCAACCGCATGATTCTCTGCCATTGATTGAGGATCCTCCGTCATGTTTGCAGACTTTACAGTTTTGACCTACCGCTTTAACAAATGCGGTCCCCCCATAGGGTCTGTGCTCAATGTGGATACCAGAACTTGACCAGTCCCTTCTTCCCGTCCACACTAAACAGGCAGATTACCCCGTATTTACCTTTTTCATCAAAGGTGAAATTGGCTGCGAGGATTCCACTATAGTTTTGCAGGCTCTCCACCTGTTCCTTACCCGTGGGGCTGATCAGCTTAATTTTGCCAACGGCATTACCTATTTGCTTCTGGGAAGAAACATCAACGAGCTTAACCATAATGTGGTGGGTTTTGCCCTGTGGGTCCTTCATGTTCATACTTGCCAAGGTCATAACCTGAAATTCGGCCTGCACTCCCTCCACTACCTCTTGGTGGGTGAAAGTGGCACCGGTTTGACCATGTTCCGTGGAACCTGACTTAGACCCAGACGTATCGCCGTGGCTCTGATGGTCTGTAGCAGCCAGGGCAAAGGGCCTTGGGCTCAATGCAAGCAAGAGCGCGAGTACAGTCAAAAAGCTTCTCAGTTTCATATCCTGCTCCATCTTTTCTATAATTTAGATTTCTGGTTATTCTTCTAAATTCCAACCCCTCCACAATCCGTATATCGCCGGCACCACTATAAGAGTAAGAATAGTGGCACTAACCATACCGCCAACCATGGGAGCTGCAATACGTTTCATAACTTCAGAACCGGTGCCGTGGCTCCACATTATGGGCATGAGCCCAGCCATAATGGCGACCACGGTCATCATCTTGGGCCTCACCCTCAAGGCCGCCCCTTCCTCTATGGCCTCGTATAGATGGAGCCGGTTGAAATTTTCTCCATACTGAGCCTTGAATTTTTTATATGCCTGATCCAGGTAGATTAGCATGACAACTCCAGTCTCCGCTGCAACTCCTGCCAGGGCAATGAAGCCTACCCCAACCGCGACGCTCATGTGGTAGCCGAGAAGGTACATTAGCCACAGTCCGCCGGTTAGAGAAAAGGGCACGCTCAGCATGACGATCAAACTCTCTGTGACGTTTTTGAAATTGAAGTAAAGCAAAAGAAAGATGATCAGTAAAGTCATAGGAACCACGACCATGAGCCGTTTCTTGGCTCGCTGCATGTACTCGTACTGGCCGGACCAGACGATGCTGTAGCCCGAGGGGAGCTTCAGCTTCTCGCTCACTGCCTGCTGCGCCATCTTTACGTAGGTCCCCACGTCAATTCCTCTGAGGTCAATATAAATCCAGGCGTTTTTACGGGCATTTTCACTCTTGATGCTTGGTGGACCTTTAACAATTTCAATGTCAGCCAATTGGGTAATGGGGACCTGAGCACCATTAGGAGTGGGCACCAGAATGCGCCGGAGTTTCTCGGGGGAATCTCGAAATTCTGCCTTGTAGCGAAGGTTTACCGGGTACCGTTCCAAACCTTCCACCGTTGTGGTGATGTTCATGCCTCCAACGGCGGAAATAATAATGTCCTGGACGTCACCCACGGTGAGACCATAGCGTGCCGCCTCCTCGCGATTGATGCGATAGTCGAGGAAATTACCACCGGTGACCCGCTCCGCATAGACGCTCAAAGTGTGAGGCACTTCTCTTATGATTGCCTCCACTTGCTCCCCAAGGTTGTTAAGAACCCGGAGATCCTCTCCCATGAGCTTGATACCTACCGGCGTTTTGATCCCGGTAGAAAGCATGTCTATACGGGTTTTGATGGGCATGGTCCAAGCGTTGGTAAGCCCCGGAAATTGGATGGCGTCATTCAGCTCTTCCACCAGCTTGTCCATGGTCATGTCCGGCCGCCATTCAGACTCCGGCTTGAGCGTAATAGTGGTCTCGATCATGGAGAGGGGTGCGGGATCGGTGGCGGTCTCGGCGCGACCGACCTTGCCGAAGACGTGGTGCACTTCAGGGAAAGAGGCGATGATCCTGTCGGTCTGCTGTAAGAGCTCCTTGGCCTTGGTGATCGAGATGCCCGGCAGCGTCGTGGGCATATAAAGCAAGTCGCCTTCATTCAGGGGAGGCATGAACTCGGAGCCGATGCCCTTCCAAGGGATATAGCTCACAGACAACGTAATCACTGCCAGGGCAATCACCAGGACCTTGGCCTTGAGCACCAACTTGATGACCGGGTGGTAAATCCAGATGAGGAAACGGTTCACCGGGTTCTTTTCCTCAGGTCTTATCTTGCCGCGGATCAGGTAGCCCATGAGCACCGGCACGATGGTAACAGACAGAAGCGAGGCACCTAACATGGCGTAGGTCTTGGTAAAGGCCAGGGGACGAAACAGCCGGCCTTCCTGGGCTTCGAGGGTGAACACCGGCAGAAAGCTAACGGCGATAATCAGCAAGGAAAAGAAAAGGGCAGGGCCAACTTCTTTCGAGGCATCCAAAACCAGTTGCCAGTGCGGCTTGTTACCTCCCTCGTGTTCGATGTGTTTGTGTACGTTTTCAATCATGACGATTGCAGCGTCCACCATGGCACCAACAGCTATGGCAATGCCCCCCAAGCTCATGATGTTGGCGTTGATGCCCTGCCGTTCCATGATTATAAAACTGATCAGCACCCCTAAGGGCAGAGTGATGATGCCCACCAAGGCGCTGCGAAAGTGCAGGAGAAAAACAATGCACACCAGGGCAACAATGATGCTCTCTTCGATGAGAGTTCTTTTCAGGTTGTGAATAGCTCTGAGGATCAGCCCCGAACGATCATACACCGCCTTGATCGTCACCCCTTCGGGTAGTCCGGCCTTGAGCTGTTCAAGCTTGTTTTTGACGTTCTGAATTACCTGGAGAGCATTTTCTCCATAGCGCATGACAATGATACCGCCTACCACCTCGCCGTTGCCGTTGTAATCGGCAAGGCCTCTCCTGAGTTCCGGACCGACCTTAACTGTTGCCACGTCTCGCACCAAGGTGGGTGTGCCATCTTTGTCAACCCGGAGGGGAACCATCTCGAGGTCTTTCACGCCCTTGATGTAGCCCAGTCCCCTTACCATGAACTCGGTCTCCCCCATTTCCACCACCCGGCCCCCAACATCGTTGTTGCTCCGTTGGATTGCCATCCGCAGCTTCTGCAGAGGAATATTAAAGGCCAAAAGCTTGTTGGGATCTATGGTTACCTGATACTGTTTGACGAAGCCGCCAATGGAAGCGACTTCGGCGACACCAGGCACACTGGTGAGTTCATATCGCAGAAACCAGTCCTGAATGGATCTGAGCTGAGCCAGATCGTGCCGGTCGCTCTCAAGGATATACTCATAAACCCAACCGACCCCGGTGGCGTCAGGCCCCAATGAGGGCGTGACCCCAGGGGGCAGTCTTCCTGCAACGTAATTGATGTATTCCAGCACCCGACTTCGAGCCCAGTACATGTCGGTGCCATCCTCGAAGATAATGTAGACAAAGGAAAGTCCGAAAAAAGAGTAGCCCCTTACCACCTTGGCATATGGCACAGCAAGCATGGCCGTAGTGAGCGGATAAGTGACCTGGTCTTCCACAACCTGAGGTGCCTGGCCTGAATATTCGGTAAAGATGATCACCTGAACGTCCGAGAGGTCGGGGATGGCATCTAGTGGTGTTTTTGTCATGGCGTAGATGCCGGCAGCGACGACAAACAAGGTCATGAGGATTACCAGAAATTTGTTCTTGATGGAGTATTCGATTATTTTTTCGATCATTTCAGGCTTTCAGACTCCAGGTCATTGATTGTTATCTCTTGGGTTCATATAAATCCCCCCGACCCCGCTTTACGAAAGGGGGGCTAATACACATAATTCGCGGAAAAGCCCGCCAGCAGAAAAAGTCCCCCTTTTCTAAAGGGGGATTTAGGGGGATTCTTGATCAGTGAAACCAACTATTAGCTTCCAATTCTAACGATTACTATTTGCTTTAGGACTGTCCTCCATTGTCATTCCCGACATATCCAAATCGTCCTTGTTGCTCTCCATAGTTATGCCACTCATGTCCGAGTCGTCAGATGTTGACTGCTCTTCCCCTTTGGCAATTTTCCCGGCAGCCTGCTTGTCTGGAGAACTGGTCTGTCTGACTTCCAGCATTTTTTGAATGGCCTCATGCAAGCGGCTTTCAGAATCGAACATGAACTGAGCCGATGTTACAATCTCTTCACCTTCACTCAACCCTTCCAGTACCTGGTATTCGTTGTCACTTCCTTCCAGACCCAGTTGGACCTCTCGGGGCTCAAACCTACCCTTACCGAGAGATATAAAGACCAAGTTACGAAAGCCGCTTCTAATCAGCGACTCTTGCGGGATGACCAGGCTCTCTTGTGATACGGTGGATTTCAGATAAACGTTGGCATACATATCAAGCTTTAGCTCATAATTTGGATTGGGAAATTCCAACCGTAGCGTTGCCGTCCTGGTCTGAGGATTGAGGTATGGATAGATATAGAGAACTTTCCCGTGGAAACGCTTGCCGGGTGCGTAGGGCAACTCCATTTCAGCTGCCATTCCCTGGTGAATCCAGGGCAGATCGTACTCGTAAATTTCCACATCAACCCAAACAGTGGATAGATCGGCAATTTTGTACATGCGCTTGCCCGGTTTAAAGTAACTACCTTCAGTTGCCTTCCTTATGACAACCACCCCGGAGGCCGGAGAATGGATTGTTACTGTCTTGCGGGTTTTGCCGGTCCGCTCAATCTCGCGGATCTGCTCGTCGGTGTGATCCCAGTAAAGGAGACGAGTGCGGGAAGCCTGCAAGAGACGCTCGGCCCCTTCGCGGATGCTCGGGTAACCACTGCTCGAAAGATTCTCATGTTGCCGCAGGGCCAGAAGGTATTCCTCCTGGGCACTGACCAATTCCGGACTGTAAATGTCAAAAAGGGGTTGCCCCTTCCTCACCACCTCACCCTCAAACTGTACATAGAGCTTTTCAATCCAGCCTGCAAACTTCGTGTTAATCTCATAAAGCTTGGTCTCGTCAGTCCTGATGTTACCGACTGCCCGGATGTATTTGACCAGGGGTTTCTTTTGAACTAAGGCTGTACGCACGCCCATATTCTGGACGGTAACGGGATCGATGCGAATGGTTGAAGTTGCCTCTTTTTCCCCGGACTCTTCTTCGTAGACAGGCACCAGATCCATGCCCATGGGAGATTTCCCTGGTTCGTCTCGGATGTAGGTGGGATCCATGGGCGCAACCCAATATTTTATTTTCTTGCCGGTTTTCGGGTCAATCAATCCGGCTTCGAGCCCCTCTGTTGGAGCCGTAGAGCTCTCTTGCCTTGCAACCTCGCCACCGCCCGGTTTACTACTGGTCTGTCGCTGAGACCAGAGGCTCATACCAATCCAGCCCCCGATTACGCCGGCCAGCAAAACAACAAGAGCTGTAATCACCATTCGTTTCATATTTGTTTTACCTCAGTGCAAATACATTCCCTTTGTTTTGTGTATAAGTTAAGCATTAAAACAAGAAAAATCCCCTCATGAAGACTGGTTCACCTTCTCTGAGGTATTGTCTAGGGGCCCGCCAATTACCTCTTGGAGTTCTGCCAACTTTTGGTAAATGCTGTAGAGATAACGCTTTGCTTGCAGCTCGGCGCGGAGCAACATAATATGCGCGCTAACCATGGTGTTGAATTCCACTTTGCCCACTTCGTAAGCTGCGAGAGAGGAGCGAGCCCATTGTTCAGCCTGAACCAAAAGTGCATCCACATAAAGTTTGTAGTTCTTCTGGGTATTGTTGATCTCGGTGGCCAAGGCGTCCACCTGGTAAGGTAAAGACTCCGCCAAGTTGCGAAAGGATTTTATCGCAGCTTCATGGCTTTTCTTGGAGGCAGCAAGCTTTTTGTTCTGACGACTCTTGGCCCAGAGGGGAACGTTGATCGTCACCGTACCAGAAAAGAAATCCGGCCGATCGCGCCCGGTGGGATCATCGTCACGTTGACCGTAGGCCACCTCTAAAGTCCATGTCCGGCCAGTACTCTTTCTTGGCAAGTTTGATCTCCACCTCGGACTGAGCCACCTTTGCCTGTCGCAGCTGCAGCCAGGGATTCCTGGCCAGGCTCTTTTCTTTCATCTCCTTTAAGGACTGGAAGTCAAATTCCACCTCTGGATAGCTGAGATCCATAAGAGGATCGACGGACATAAATTGTTCGCGATTGAGCAGTTCGTTGATTTGATCTCGCAAGGTTCGACGTCGCTTCTCCAAAACGATTTTTTCGTCAAGGAGTTTGCTCAGTTCTACTTGTGCCTGGAGGACGTCCTGCTGAAGGCCTTCACCAGAGGCATATCTGGTCTCGGCTACTTTGAGGAGTTGAGTCACCATATCGGTCAACTGTTCATTGATCTCATGATTGGTGACGACGAATCCCAGTTCATAATAGGCAATGGCAATTTTGCGAGCCAATTCCAACTTTTTGGCCTCGAGCATAGCCTGCTGTTCGCTTGCCATGAGAGCCTGTCGCTGAGACTTAAGGCTCAGTTTGCCGAACCAGGGGAACTTCTGAGCCAGGAAAACCGTTTTTTGGGTCATGGGCTCTTCGTCGAACTCCCAGCTGTCGGTGGGCAGGTTCAGAACACCGAAGCCAAGACGAGGGTCTTCCAGTGAACCGGCGAAAGAAACCTCTTCCTTAGAGCTCTGGACCTTGGCCTCCAGGCTTTGAATTTCTTTGTTCTGGGCAAGCCCCTCTTCGATCAATTCAACTAGAGGCTGTGGCGCGTTGATGGGCGCTTGAGCCATAAGGGGTCTGCCAACGACCAGGCCCAGCGCAAATAATGCTGCAGTCAAGATCAGTCGTTTCTTAAAAAGATATTTCATTTTTGCTCCTCCCAGATGACAGAATAGGCAATTCAGGTGCCAAAACATAATCTCTAATATAAATAATTAATTTAACTAAAAATATAGCGACTAAAACTCATTAACCACTTCCCGTAGTTTTGAATTGATAGCACAATATGGATACTTTATATCCACATTTATCAATTCTGATGAGTAAAAAGTATCCAGTAGGGATCGATCAACATTCGAGAATCGCGCCCTTGACAAATTGCTAATGGACTAGCGCGGCCGGACCTAAATCTAGTCTTGGCTTAGCGAAAGAGGCTGAGAATTGAATATAGCGGATCAGTTCCAACCTTAGCGAAGAGTAAGGCACCATTCTTGAATAGTTCAAGGAACTAAATTCGAAGAGAGATAGCGAGCACCTCAGGATGAACGCCAAATATAAGATTTGAAGGTCCGAAAGTAGATCTATTTTTCTGATAAGTTAGAGTTGATAGGTATTTTGACATTTAATCATTATATTATATCCAAGTCCATAATGAGTTAAAGGTTTAAAAACGAATTTTTTTGGTGGGTCGTCTCCTCTGAAAAATTGAGGAGAGATTCATAGGAGTGAATTCATGATTCGGATAAAGAGCTTGCAGCAACGCTTGATGCTCTTTCTCTTCCTTCCTGTGGCAGCCCTCCTGATAGGCATGGGAATGATAGGATTTGTCTATGCCAGAAACAGCCTGCTAACCCAGTGGAGAGAAGCTGCCGTTCTAAAATTACAGCGGGCAGCCCACGATGTTGACATGCGGCTGAGCCGCCCACTGAGATGGCTGGAGATGTACAACGATACGGGAGGCGAGCATTTCGACGAGCACACTCAGGAATGGATTTTAGAACAGTTGCGGCAGCTGGAAGGAGTCGTGAAAGTCGAACTTGACAGAGTTGATGAAGAGCGCGACGAAGCCATGCTCCATATGCACTTACAACATCATGGAGCCCAGGGGTCTATGATGCGCGGCATGATGCACTTTCACCGGGCCAGAATAGCAGAGATAACCCCTCCTCGCTACGACTCTCTTCTTCAGCATGAAACTGTGTCGATCATTTCCGAGCTCAACGATACAAATGGCGCGAAATTAGGGCAGCTCGAGGTGGTGATCCGCTTTGATTATCTGCTGGAAAATCTGGGAGCCACAGGTTGGTGGCAGAGTCGGCGGGCATTTCTGGTGGACAATGATGGAAAAGTGCTCGTCTGCACCGATCCCGACCGTAGACAACTGGGTGAGAATAACGACCCACTGGAGTTGGCAACTTTAAAGGCGATCAAGGAACAGACATCAGGGACGATACTTGGCCAGGGACACCCACCCAAAGAGGTAAGCGGTTTCTACCAACTTGAAGAAGCTCCATGGAGTGTGGTTATGGTCGCCCCCGGAAGGGAGATTCTTGCGCCTATCGTTAAGTTCCGCAACTATTACATTGTGGGAGGGTCCTTGTTTGTTCTCTCGATCCTGTTGTTGATCCGCTTGGTTACGGGACGGACGGTTTCTTCCATAAAAGACGTCTCCAGCGCGGCTGAGAGCATAGCACAGGGCGACTATAGTGCTTTTCTTCCGGTGAAAAGCGAAGACGAAGTGGGCCAACTAATGGAGAACTTCAATACCATGGCCTCACAACTCCAGGAGAGAATGAGACTCAAACAAGAGATGAATCTGGCCATGGAAGTGCAGCAGAGTTTGCTTCCCCAGAGACCTCCTCAAATTGTAGGTTTTGATATAGCCGGCAAAAGTATTTACTGTGAGGAAACCGGCGGAGATTACTACGATTTTATAGAGTTTCCCGAGCTGGGTCAGGGCCACATGGGAGTGGCAGTGGGTGATGTGGCAGGCCACGGGATAGCTCCGGCTTTGCTGATGACCACGGTCAGAGCCTTCCTGCGAAGTAGGGTTCTTACGCAGCCGGAGGATCTGGCAGATGCAATAACAGACGTCAATCGCCTCCTTTGCGCCGACACCGCTGAAACAGGCAATTTTATGACTCTCTTTTTTATGTTGATCGATTCGGGTAATGGTAAAGTTCGTTGGGTGAGAGCGGGACATGAACCTGCCATGATTTATGATCCGTCTACCGACTCTTTTGATGAATTGCACGGGAGAGGCATTGCTTTGGGGGTGGACGAGACCTGGTCTTTCGAAGAGCAGATAAGAGAACTTTGGTTCGATTCTCAGATAGTTCTTATTGGCACTGACGGTATCTGGGAGACTGAAAATCCCCAGGGGGAAAGCTTCGGCAAAAGGCGACTAAAGGAGATTATTCGGCAACACAAAAATAAATCCAGTGAAGAAATAGTCCAGGCCATAACGGACGCCTTGGCTGATCACCGGGAGACTGCACCCCAGCAGGATGACGTAACCATGGTAGTAATAAAGAAGGTTTGATTGTAGCGGCAGCAATTCATGAAACATCCGGGCTAGTGACAAGGCGGACCGGCTCGACCGAAAACCTTCACATTGGCTTTGACCAACCGAGCGAGAAAGCGGCCGAATGGGCCCTTTGGTTTGAGGTATCTTTCGGGATTTTTTTGAAAAGCCCTTACACAGCATGGCGCACAGAAGTAGTAAGATAGACCCTTATACGTGCTAACCATTGCGTCCGGGTCTCCCCGGGTTATCTCCATCCCGCATACCGGGTCCACAAGTTTTTTCTGTCTATAAGCTCCCATTGGTCTATCCTTAGTAGTCTATTTTATTAGATTACTCCAGCACTCCAACACTCCATTACTCCAACCAAATATGAAACTGTGGGAGCGGCTTGAAGCCGCGATTCCGACAGCCTTTATGCCGGGGTACCGCAACCGCGGATCATTCCAGCCTTCTATACCTCCTCTTTTTTCAGTGTAACCGATGACAAAGCCGAAAACACAAATTGTCAGAGCAAAAGCTAAGCCGACGACAAGATGCTTAGAATAGATGCTCATGGAAAACTCCTTACCAATTACCCCAGCGGTCGCCACCGTAGCCGAATACTGGAGCCGCCAAAAAAGGTCGCCATCAATAAGATTCCTACGATCGTAGCCACTCTCTTCATTTTGTCTAACCTCCACTTTTTGTTTCATTTGCTAGTTAGTGCCCATCCGGAAATAGAATACTCTCCTCCCCCTTGACGGGGGAGGATGAAGGTGGGGGTGATCCCCCTCCCCCCGCCCGCCTCGCCTGAGTCAGCCTCAGGCGGACGATGGCGGGCAGGCTTTATCCCCTCCCGCCAGGGGAGGGGAAGAGGAGTGGTCTGAACCTGGTACATAGGTTACCCATGTCCGTGGTTGCACGAGTTTCCGGATGGACACTAGTTATCTATTTACCTTCTCTAATGGCAACGACTGTGCCAAAAGAGATCTTATGTGTTAAGTATTTAATTTAACAGGTTTTATATGATTTAATATCGGTGAGGTATAAGTGGAGAAGAAGGGCAAGTGGATACTTTCTGATTAGCCAAGCCATCCGAGCGGCAGCATGGATTATTCACTATATTGTGAAAACAATCCCATGACAAAACCAGGATTGTGCTTGATTTTTTGCCCTGATAGGAGTAACAATTCTCATAATGATAATTAGCTAAATTATCACATTGTAGCTCATCCCTCCTCGCTATTGCGAGAACTGAAGCACGGCAGGTACGATTCAAGGGCGGTTAACAGACGTCTGCCAGAATCAAAAAAATTGTAATTACTGCATGTTGCTGATAATCGCAAATCTCAAGGGCCTTATAAGACATCCACTCGACCTGGTGAGCCGGCTCGATGCTGCCCCCACATTTCTTAATTACTTGATTGATAATTGCATTCTGTCAGGGTGAGGAAGGTGACTTCTCCCCTGAGGCTGAATTAATGCAAGAGTGCTTTGAGCCGTGTTTTACCTAGCTCAGGTACTTGGTTGGAAAGGAGGTGAGAAAGAGTTTTTAGGTTAGGGGTTACTTCAACTCCAAAGACAAGGAGGGCAAGAGATGAAGAGATTTGGGGTATTGTTGGTATTCGCCCTGGTGCTGGGCTTGGCCATGCCGGCTTTGGGGGCGGAATTTACCTTTAACGGCGATCTCAATAACCGGTTCACTGCCTACACCAATCAATCCGGTTTCTTTCGTGGTGCTGGCGAAACCAGTAATGATCCACAAAGCCGCCGCTAGCCGACTAAAAGATGACGGCCAGGACAACATGTGGGCCGGCGCCAAGTACCGGCTGTGGACGACGGCAGCCACCAACGACGGCGCCGTCAAAGGTGTGTACGGTATTGAGTTGCGGTAACAGGCGTTATGGTCAGGCTGGTGGTGGCGGTTATTCAGGCGACGGAATAACCGTCGAAACCCGTTGGGCCTACACAGATTTGCAGCTTCCTTTTGTTGAGAGTAAGTCCAGGGTGACATTAGGACTGGCGCCGGTCAATGTAAACTACTACCTGTGGAACGAGACGGCCATGGGGGTGCAGTGGTACGGCGCCATGGATGAAATGTTCGACTACAGGCTCGCCTGGATCCGCGGCTATCGAGAGGTTTAGGGATACTACCACCGGTGGTAATAGTGCGGATTCCTTCTTCGCCCGGGGAGATTTCAAGCCCATCGAGGGCATGACACTCGGCGTTTTCGCCATGTACACCAACAGCAGGGGAGACTCACGCTTCCGGAGAAATCACTGATTACCAATATGAGAAAAAGTTTATTGCCACCGCAGATGTTGACCTCAAGGTATATGAGCTTGGTGTGGACGGCGGCTACAAGGCTGATGTGGGCCCGGGCAACCTGTTTGTCAACTGGGACCTTATCTACCAGGGTGGCGAAATTAATGACGCCGAATTGACTATAACGAACGCGACGGACGCAATTCTTGGAGGTCCGATCCCCGCCGATGATTATGACGTTAAGGCCTACTTCCTCCACGCTGATGTGGGTTTCGCCTGGGATGACTTCAAGCTCACCTATACCTTCTGGTACGCCTCCGGCGACGAGGATCCCACAGATGGCGACCTCGAGGGCTTCTTCTCCACCGACGTTGACATCTTCACCGGCAGCACCGTTCTCATGGAGAGCTATGACGACGACAACTACTTCACCGAGCGCCCCTACATCCTGGACAAGGGCATGATCATGAACAGGCTGGGTTTGGACTACCAGGCCACCGATAAACTAAAAGTCGGGGCAGCCATTGCGTACATGCAGACCGCGGAGGATATCGAGTATTTTGACGGCGCTGGCACACTAGCCGACTCGGAGCAGAAAGAAGACGAAATCGGCTATGAAGTTATGGGTTATGTGAGCTACAAGCTCTACCAGAACGTGGAATTTGCCATAAATGCCGGCTACCTCTGGGCGGGAGACGCCATGGATTACTTCGAGGAGAACTCCATTAGAGACGGAAAAGCCGATGAGGACATTTTCCGCTCCATGGCCAGAGTCCGCTACGGCTTCTAAACTTCAGGATTGCAGAATTCTTTGGGTTGTGTTTACAATATGGCCGGGCATCCGCCCGGCCATATTTTCATGGGTGTGTCATTTAGTGGAAAATTTGCTCCTGACGGTTTATACGGAGCGTCAAGAGTATACGCGTACAGTCGATCAAAAGATCATCAGATGTAGGGGTGGGCTTTATGCCCACCCAATTGGTCGGCTTCAGCACTTTTTCGGGCGGGAATAAATCCCGCCCCTACGAAAACATTCCAAAAAGTATGCGGAATAGTTTGTGGCGCTGAATATAATTGGCCACCCTTGCTTACAGTACTTTTTCGGGAGGTTAAAAGAATGATTGGCCGACCTTTCCTGAGGGGGATCATACTAGTTCTGGTTTTTTTCCTCGCTCTTTTCTCCGCACCAACCCAGGCCGCAGTAATAGATGAAATATCCAGTGATTTCAAACCCATATCTGGCTACGTGATCATGGAGGCAGGGAGTGAATATCTCATCGACCTGGATGCCAGCAAGGGGGTGTCCGCGGGCGACCTCTTCAGTGTCACAACGCCGGGAGAAAAAATCACCCACCCGGTTACCGGGAAGGTGCTCGGCACCCTGGAAGAAGTCAAGGGGATTCTCAAGGTGACCCGCTTGCAAGCGGGGTTCTCCTACACCAGGGTCCTGGGTAAAGACGACGGCATCAAACGGGGGGACCAGGTCCGCCGCTACGAGAACATGCCCGCCCTTTTCTGGGATTACACCGGGAGGGGTGAGTCATTTTTCTATGAGCTGAGAAATACCCTCCCTTCTTTGAAATGGCTGGAATACAGCGCGATGCAGGGCAGCAAGCCCAAGACGCCGAGCAAGCCTTCAACCGGAGATGCGAGCTTGCTGTTCATTATTGATAAAGAAGGCCTTGAAGTGAGGGATGCGGAATTCCAGTTGATTCACCAATACGGGGTCCCCGAGTCTTTGGCGGCTGCTGGCTCAGCGGCTGCGGTCACTGTGGCTTCCCGACCCCCGTCTCCTAATGTAAAAACTGCTTCTCCACCTCCGCAAGTTCCCTACAAACTGGAAAAAGGTGGGGCAAAGCCTGAGAGAGGAATTACCTATGAAGCCACTTTCCCAGGTTTCCAGGTTATGGGAACTTTTTCCCAGACAACGTTCATGGCTGATTTTGTCAGGGATGGTGACCGCATTCTGGTGGCGACCGCAGATGGAGCGGGATTACGTGTCTATCGCCTGGGTGAAAGGTTCGACCTGGTAGCCAAAGGGGACACGAGAAATGGCTCGTGGAACCTGGCGGTGCAATGGTGGCGCCCCTCCGGGAGTTCACCCCTTTACCTGGTTGTGACCGCCTTGTTCAACCAGCAGGTGGAGGGCACCATCTTCGCCTTGCAAGGGGAGCGGCTGGCGGTGGTAAAAGAGCGGATTCCCTATTTTCTGGGAGCTTTTGACCGGGATGGTGACGGGAACCCGGAAACCTTGCTGCGGCAGGACTTTGACCGAGACCTCTTTTGGGGCAGAGGGATACGAAAACTCAGACTGGAGAAGGGAGAGCTCGAGAGTTCGAGACCGGATTTCAAGCTCCCATCCAAGTTCAACGTCCTGGGAAGTTTGTTTGCTGATGTGACCGGTGACGGAAATCTCGAGACCATCGTGGTGCGGGACAAGGCGCTCTACATTTTCAATGGCAAGAAACAACTCTACCAGTCTCCACCGGGGATGGGAGGGAGTCTGTCGGTGGCAAGCTACCGCGTAGACCCTGAGGCCAAGGACTTCCTTACCAGAACTGCTATGGTGGAGGTATCTCCGGTGGCAGCGGATCTCGATGGTGATGGGGTGGTGGAGATTGTGGTGGTGGCCTCGGAAAGCTTTCTTTTTACCGCCCCAGGGATAGCTCCCACCATCAAGAATCCCAGACTGGCGGTGGTAAAGTACCGTGATGGGACGTTTGTCAGAGGAACCATAGGAGACGAGGTGGGGGAGCCGATTCAGGGCATGACCGTTGCCGATGGAAAGTTGTTGTTCATTACCACGAACACCGGATCACTTTTTGGCAAGGGGGCGAGTACCCAACTTCTGGCCTTTCAGTTGGCTCAGCCTTAGCCCAGAAATTCATGGAATATCTGGTCTAGTGATGTTTGGTATGTCCAAAAGAAAAAAATCTTTTGGTTTAAGTTGTTTGAATTTCATTCCCTCCGTTGTTCTACCCTATTTGAGACTGTTCAATAATTCAATCTTTGAACGGCTTAAGACTGTGACGTGCCTGGATCCCCGCCTACGCGGGGATGACCGGCGATCTCGTATTGTCGTCATTCCCGCGAAAGCGGGAATCTAGGGTACTAGGAGCCTTTTACTGAGAGTTTCTTGGGGATAAATATCCGTAGCATGATGTCGTAACTAATTGATTTATCTCGTTAAAAAAATATTAAACAGTCTCTATTTTTCTTTAGCGGAGTCACTGTTACATAGTATGGAAAAAGGCTTGATAAGGACATCATAGTCGGGCCCGTACACATCCGTGATCCGAATCTTTGCCTCGGAGGTGGGTGTGCAGGGCACTTCCCAATCATAGGATGCGAATGGTTCATCCATCTTCATGCTCTTGACAATTTCTATCCAGTTCTTGCCATTATCTATCGAGTATTCGATTTTCACATATCGTATGGATCTGGAGATTTGCCATGATATTTTTTGCTTGCTCCCGGCGAGAAACTTCTCTCCTCCCAATGGATTAACAATAGTTATCTTTCTGAAATCTCTGTCCTCACCGCGAGAACCAAAACTGTCACTCTCAGGGGCAAAACCCAGCGCCGTTACAGCGATGATAATCATAATGAGCACATAGAGGTGGTTTTTCATCTTCTTCGTTCCTTTCTAAAACAGGCTTTTTAGTTCTTAAACACAAAACTTTATCGATAAAAATAATCATTGGCTTGGAAAAATAAAGACAAACGGATGGACTGATCCCTCGTATTTTAGCTATCCTGGTGTACTTTAGCAGCTGAAACCTGAGGTGTTTGGTCCGAAGGCGAGGGAGAGTGCGATGGTTGAATGCCGAATGAGACAGTTTGTCATTCTGGCTGCAACAATAATTTTCACTGCGGCGATGACTCTCGGTTGCACTGCAAATAAGTCTGCGACTCCCAGTGAAGTGGATGAGGTGGAGATCAAAATCATCGATCCTCTCAAAGCTTTTGAAGAGGAATACAAGGCTATAGGCGAGAAGGTGGAGGAAGGTTCCCTTCAGCGCCGAGGTCATGAGCAGCGCAAGTGAAATCCGCATGGGGCTGCAGAAGTACTTAATAAAGACAGAGGCGCAACTGGAGATTCTCAGACTGGATGTTCTGCACGGTGCCGAGGCCCAGCGGCAAAGGGCGCTGAACCAAATAGTTGAACTGGTTGCGGAGCGAGAGCAAACCAAGATATCTTACTTGCAACAGTTGCAAGCTCTAAAAACCGGCGGCAAGACATCTGAAGACAAGACAGGTATAAAAGGGACGGCCAAGGATCTGGATATTAAAATTAAAATAGCACCAGAGGATATTGGCGATGGTGAAACGGCCTTGACTGTTGCGTCGCTAACCGAAAAATCCCCCTAAATCCCCCTTTACAAAAGGGGGACTTTTATGATCCAGTTCCCTGTAACCCCTCTTTGATAAAGGGGCAAATTCCCCCTCACTCCTTCAATTTCTTCAGCAACCATGCCATGTTGATACTCCAAGATCGCTCATGGTCTTTATTCCCTCCTCGTCCTTTTCAACCTCACCTGGATCCAAGCCGTAGCCTAAATTCCAATATGTTGAGCCTGGAACTATCATCTGGCCGATGAGGAAAAAATAGTTCACCGCTGAAAATGCGGAAACAGCCCCTGCCCTGCGGGCGGCTATAACTGCTGCCCCCACCTTGCGCTTGAAAAGATCTCCATTCATCCTCGCCACCAAACCGGCGCGGTCGATGAGGGCCTTCGCTTCCGTGGAAATGTTGCTGAAATAGGTGGGTGAGCCAATAATGATCCCGTCCGCCTCGATCATTTTCTCGAGACAATCATTGAGAATGTCACCTTCTTTGCCGGCGTGGCACCTGGAGTCCTTTTTCTCCCCGCATTTGTAACAGGCAATGCATCCCCTGATCTTTTTCTTGCCCACCTGGACCAACTCAGTTGAAATTCCGTCCTTTTCCAGTTCCTCAAGCACTACATTGATCATTCTAGAAGTATTACCATTCTTTCTGGGACTACAGTTGAAAGCCACAATTCGCATTCTTCTACCTCCTTCGGATAGGTCCAATAAATTTCCCCCAGCGAACGGTTAAGGTGGGGGTGAAAATCCGCATGGCGCAGAGGGTTAAAGGCCCAGGGCGCAAGGCTCAAGGCCCAAGGCAAGAATTTAGTAGTCAGTAGCCAGGTAATCAGAATCCAGTAGGAAATCTGTAAATTCGCAATCCCAAATCAGCAATCCCAAATTATCAGAGTGCCTAGTGCTTAGTGCCTAGTAAACCTCTGTCCTCCGTCCTCTTTTCTCTGCTTTGATCGCCGCGTCGCCGTCTCTCCCCTTCACCGCGTCGTCCTCCTGCCTGCTGCATGCTGAGGAATAGCGCTCTGCGATTAACTTCCCATTATTCTCTTCACCGAGGGATAAAGGTCCATGTCGGTGTGGGGTAGGAAAAGGGCCGCTACGAACTCATCGTAAAACTTGGGGTCAACTGAGAGTTCGAAATAGGTCATCTGCCGTGCCAGGGTGTTGGCTCGCGCCAGAGCATGTCTGGAAAGCAATGCCATTCGAGCCCCGGTGAGGGAGCTGTTGCCGATAAATTTAATTTTCTCAGGGGGAAGATCGGGGAGGAGGCCGATAAAGATAGCTTTTTCTATATCCAGATAGTTGCCGAAGCCTCCTGCCACCAAGATCCTATCCAAGTCTTCAAATGACATGCCAACACTGTTCAGTAGTAGCCGCATGGCTGCAAGAATGGCGCCCTTGGATTTAATAAGATTGCTTATATCGCTCTCAGTGATTACCACGCTCTTTCCTGTTTCTGTCTCATCTCCATGGGCCAGCACAAATTCCATGTCGCCTTCATTTTGTTGCACTCTGGGATTAGCAGAGTCTCTGGGAAATTTGCCACTGGGATCGATGATCCGGTTGCGGAAGAGTTCGGCAATGGCGTCAATCAAGCCGGAGCCGCAGATTCCTCTGGCTTTGGCCCCACCTATGGTGTCATAATGAATTTTGTCCCCTTCTATCTGCACCTTCTGAATGGCGCCTTTTGTAGCCCGCATGCCGCATTTGGTGCCACTTCCTTCGAAGGCCGGCCCAGCGGAAGCAGAACAGCAGACCAGCCATTCATTGTTGCCAATGACGATTTCGCCATTGGTGCCAATGTCTATTAAGGCCGAAATCTGCGCACTATTACTTATACCAGAAGCCAAAACTCCGGCAGTGATATCTCCACCCACATAAGAGCTTACCCCTGGCATGCAGGTCACCCTGGCGTTGGGGTGTAAATGGAGATTTAGTTCGGCAGCGGATGCTGAAGGTAGAAAGTTGGCAGTGGGGATATAAGGTTCCAAGCGAATGGTGCAAGGCTCTAGACCCATGAAAAGATGAGTCATAGTGGTGTTACCTGCGGCGGTAAAAGCGGTAACGTTGCTGGACTCCACCCCATGTTTTTCCACCAGAGTATCTATGAGAGTATTTACCGGCTCAATGACAGCTGCATGGATAGGTGACAAGCCACCACGGCTGCAGGCATAGATCATCCTTGAGATTACATCTTCGCCGTACCTGGCCTGCTGGTTGTGGCTAGCCTCAACTCCCAAAATGGCGCCACTGCGAAGATCCACCAACTGAGCGACAATGGTAGTGGTGCCGATATCGCAGGCAATGCCGTAATTCTCTGCGCAGGTGTTGCCCGGCTCAAGGGAGAGAATTTCTATACAGTGCTCATCAAGAGGGTAAATGGTTGCGGTGACCTGCCATTCATTTTCACGAAGCATGCTAGCCATACTTCGGAGTGCAGGTAGAGAAATCTCAAGAGTAGGCGCCTGGATCTTCTTGCGTATTTCCCTATACACCCGATCAAGATCCGCCAGGTTATCGGTAAGGGAGGGCTTGGGAAGAGACAGGTAGATTTTCTGAGTCACAGGCATGTATAGAAGTGAAGGGATATCCAGAGTATCCTTTACTTCAAGGTCCTGGGGCGCTTGGTAGCAGACCATAGATTCGGTAGTGAGAATCTGCTCCTCTTCCAGACGCGCCTCGGGAGGCACCCAGACTTCTAAATCTTCTCTGACCTCAGTCTGGCAGGCGAGAACAAAGGCTGCATTGATCTCCTCCCGGCTCAGGAATCTGATGCTCTGACTGGTGGGTTTTGCCTCACCACGGGTAATTTGCACCTTGCATTTTCCGCAGACGCCCTCGCCACCGCAGAGGCTGTTAATATAAATGCCAGCTTCGGCGGCCGCCTCGAGGATGTTAGATTCTCCCTCCACCTCTATCTTGGCGCCCACCGGTTGAAAGACCACCTTGTGTTTGGCCATTCTTAACCCCTAACTTTCCTATCGACTTGGATATCAAAAGCCTTGAGTCGCTTCCACAGGGTCACCCTGCTGATGCCGAGGATTTCGGCCGCCTTCGATTGGTTTCCACCGGTGGTGTCCAAGGCCTCCAGAATCCTCTTTCTCTTCTCCTCATCGCTTTGCCTTTTCGCCGCCCGGAGCTTTGAGGTCACCCTGGGCTGTTTTCCTGTGACTCGGGCGGGGAGATGGCTTGGCATGATCTCGCCTTCGTGGCAGAGAACAAAGGAGTATTCGATGACATTTATCAATTCACGGACATTACCGGGCCAGTCATAGTGGAAAAGCAGGTCCAAAGCCTCCTTACTCATTCCACTGATGGGTTTGTCAGTCTTGAGGCGGATCCTGTTGATGAAGGTTTCTAACAGCAAGGGAATATCTTCCCGCCGCTCCCGCATGGGCGGAAGATAGATTGGAATCACTCCTATACGGTAATAGAGGTCCTCACGAAAACGGTCCTCTTCCATGAGTCTATTCAGATCTTTGTTGGTAGCGGCTACAATGCGGACATCTATTTTAATGGGGCGGTGGTCCCCAACCTTTTCGATCTCCTTTTCCTGGAGAACTCTCAAAAGCTTGACCTGGGTGGAGAGGGGAAGGTCGCCAATTTCATCTAAGAAGATGTCGCCGCCGTTGGCTGCCTCAAATCGCCCCACCCGGGTCCGCTCCGCGCCGGTAAAAGCTCCTTTTACATGACCGAAAAGTTCGCTTTCAAGAAGAGACTCGCTTCAGGCTGCGCAGTTTACCTTAATATAAGGACCATTTCGCCGAACCCCCAGTTTATGAATTGCCTCAGCCACCAGTTCCTTCCCGGTACCGCTGTCTCCATAAATAATAACTGGAGCCTCAGATTGGGCCGCACTAGAGATTAAATCAAAAACCTGGCGCATGGCCGGAGATTTTCCAAGGATTCCTTGGAAGCCGTCCTTGCTGCTCAATTCTCGACGAAGGCGGGTGATGACCCTATCTTTTGATACCACCTCGCTGAGGTCGGTAAGGGTCTCCACACCCCCAATCACCCGGCCATCGACATCTTTCAAAACTGCTGCATTCTTGTGTACATAGAGAGGTTCTCCGTCCTTTTTCCGCAGCATGCACTTACGGCGCGTTACCTGGCCCTCCTTGAACAGGGCGCAGTACTTGTCATGCCCCTCAGCCCTGGTTCCAAAGCAGGTGTCACAATCCAGTATTGCACAAGACTGCCCAACAAGCTCATCCCTGTTGTAGCCGGTAATAGTCTCCATGGCCTTGTTGATTGAGATAATCACCCCTTCCAGATCCACCACCATCAGCCCATCGGCCATGGTATCAACGATGGTCTTCCAGTACTGGCTGAACTCCTCCTGAAACATAATCAACCTGACTCCGGGATTTTGTTTTCTCAATCACCTTGAAATAAAGAAGCAGAAGTTCCTAGCAAACAAGTGTTAATTTCAGTCAAAAGATAAACAGATGTTAAGTGTAAACCATTGACAGTTAACAATCAATAGGCGGACCCAAAAAATATTTTTTTATAAGCAAAACAGCTATATATAGAATAGATTGTAGCCAGACCCTATTGGCATGCATATTGCCGAAAAAGGATTCGAGCCTGCCTGACAACCCCTTTTTCACCTCCCCTGGCGGGAGGGGAAAAGGGGAGGGGGGGAAAGGGATTGTGGAAAAAAAAGGTGAAGCAAACAAGGTCATCGATCTTCGCGGAATGAGCTGTCCCTGGTCCATTCTCAAAGCCAAAAGCCAACTGATCACCATGGAGCCGGGAGAAGTCTTAGAGGTGCTCTCTGGCGATCCCATGTTGATCAAAGATTTCCCCAAAGTGCTGGGCAATAGAGGCCACCAACTCATTCAGATCAAAGATAAACAAGAGTTTTCGACGGCTTTATGTGCGCAGGGGAAAGAGCGAACAGGGTAAATAAAATAATTCTCCGGTTTTCAAACCGGATATTGTTCTTAACCGTAACCGACAGGAGGAAGCAATGACAAGCACGGATCTAAACAGTATTGAGGCTGCAAGTGTAGTGGATGCCCGTGGCAGCGCCTGCCCCGGTCCTTTGCTGGAGGCTAAGAAGGGCATAGGAAAGGTCAAGGTGGGAGAGGTCCTGGAAATACTTTCCAACGATAGCGCCACCAAGAATGACATTCCGGTGTGGGCCAATAAGGTAGGACACGAGTCTCTTGGCTATCTGCAAGCAGATGGCTACGACCGCATCTTCGTCAGACGGAAAAAATAAATGGATAGGACTATGGCAGCACAGGGTAATCAGCAAAAAATACTGATCCTGGCCACAGAAACCTGTGCCTATCCGGGTGCAAACGCGGTGGGGCAGGCTCACATGACCTACCCCAGCAATACTTACATTCTCAGGGTACGCTCACCAGTGCTCTTTCCCGAGAAGTTTTACCTCGACTGTTTCGCTAAAGGTATAGGCGGCATCATCATCATGTCCTGCGGAGAGGAGTGCCCATACGAAGGCGCTTATCACGCCTTAGCGGCGAGGATAGACAGGGTCTACAAGATGATGAAAGAGAAAGGGTTCGATATAAGGAGGCTTCGCCTCACCGCCATCTGCACCGTGTGCACCCGAGCCTTCATAAATGAAGTTAAGATGATGAACGAAATTGTATCCGAATTGGGACCACCGGGTCCGCACGACGACTCGGAGACGCGGAGAATCGGGGAATCGGCGAGAAATGCAGCAATTGACGAGGGAGTATAGGTGCAGTTGGTGAATGAGGAAGTGAAAATGTCGAAAATATTAAAATTCGATGCTTTGGTTGTTGGCGGAGGTATAGCCGGGCTGCAGGCTGCCTTGGACCTGGCTGATCAGGACTTCAAAGTGGCCATAGTGGAAAAGGATGCTTCCATTGGTGGTAAAATGATCCGACTCTCCAAAGTATTTCCTACCCTCGATTGCTCAAGCTGCATTACCACACCCAAGATGGCCGCTGCCGCTCACCATGAAAACATCACCATCTTCACCTACTGCGATCTACAATCTCTCCAGAGAAATGGGGATGGCATGGCCGCAAGGGTGAGGCAGAAACCCCGGTTTGTGGATGAGGCAAAATGCATAGGTTGCAGACAGTGTGAATATGACTGCCCTATCTACGTGCCCGATGCGGACCAGGGAGGGTTCTCTGCCCGCAAAGCCATCTATATCCCCTTTTCCAATGCCATTCCACAGATTGCCTTACTGGATGTGGAAAACTGCACCCTCTGTGGCAAATGTGAAAAGGTGTGCCCCACAAAAGCGGTGGATTATTTTCAGGGACCAAAGGAGTTCAGCATCGAGGCTAAGACCGCTATCCTGGCCACAGGTTTCGAGATAACTCCAGCTGAGAACAAGCACCAGTATGGTGAGGGTAAGATCCCCAACGTGATAACCGCCCTGCAGATGGAAAGGCTGTTAGCACCACATGGCCCATACAACCGGGTTCTCAGGCCTTCCGACGGCATGGAACCGGACTCTATTGCCTATATTCAGTGTGCCGGATCACGGGACAAGAGCATGGGAATTCCTTATTGTTCGCGGGTCTGTTGCATGTACGCTATCAAACAGGCCATGCTCCTATCAGGTGCCCTGCCGGTGGCAGACATAACCATTTATTACATGGACATACGCGCCTTCGGCAAAGGCTATGAGGAATTTTTTCAAAACGCTGTGGCAATGGGAATAGAGTTCGTTAAGGGGAAGGTGGCCACCATAAGCGGAGGGGACAATGGGGGAGTGAAAGTCCACTACGAGTCCCAAGGAAAGGGGACCGGTGTTACTCGAGCAGAGCATGACCTGGTGGTATTGTCGTTGGGTATGGTTGCCGGCTGGAACCCCGAGGGTTTATGTGCTGTATCTACTGCAGGCGATGGTTTCATCAAAACAATCAAGCCAAAATCTTCCCCTAGCAAGACCGACATGGAAGGAGTCTTTGTGGCTGGAGCTGCAGCTGGTCCTAAAGACATTGTGGATACCATCGCAGAGGCTGGGGCCGCGGCCATGGAGGCTGCCAAGTACCTGACGGCTATGAACTCTTCACCAAAGGCAGTGGCGTGAGGTTTAGTTGATTGGCCTGGATTCTTTACTGGGAAATGCACAGATGGCAAAGAGAACAAAAGAGAGAGAGATGGAAGCGGAACCTAAAATAGGGGTTTACGTTTGCCAATGCGGGGGCAACATCTCAGACCATGTTAATGTAGAAAAAGTATGCGAGGGAGCGAGCAAGATCCCTGGAGTCGTGGTGGCTCGGGAGAACATGTTCATGTGCTCCGACCCAGGCCAAGATCTCATAATCGAAGATCTCAAAAGCGGGGCTGTTGACCGGGTGGTAGTGGCATCTTGTGCACCAGACCTACACGAGCTGACCTTTCGCAAAGCCGTTTCGCGGGCGGGCAAAAATCCCTATATATACGAACATGCCAATATTCGCGAACAGGTGAGCTGGGTACATCATGGCGATGCAGCAACTGAGAAGGCAACCCGGCTGGTGGCGGCAGCCACTGCCAAGGCTAAGCAGCTCCAGCCCCTTGAACCAATTCGGGTAGAGGCCAAACAACATGCAGTGGTTATTGGGGGTGGCATAGCAGGTATGAAGGGTGCTACGGATCTGGCGGGGCGAGGTATTGCAGTAACATTGCTGGAGAAATCGCCGTTTCTCGGGGGAAGGGCGGCTCAGCTGGATGGTTTAGCTCCAACCGGGGAAAAAGCCTCTGATCTCATTTCGGAGCTTACCGGCGAGGTTTTGAATGATCCGGCGATTGCGGTTTACACCAATGCGGAATTGACGAATTCTGAAGGTTACGTGGGCAAGTTCAAGCTAAGGTTCCAAAGGCGGCCTCCAAATTCACAAGAAGATCTCGACAAAATTAAGGAAATGGTTGAATCCGGTAAAGAATTTGGAGAGTTCATTCCGCTCGTGGGAATCTGCCCGGAAAAGATAGCAGAAAAGAGTGAAGAATATACCGTCGAAGCCGGTGTAATTTTACTGGCAACGGGTTTCAGGCCTTATAGTCCCCGTAAAGGTGAATACGGTTTCGGGGAATTTGAGGAGGTGGTAACACTCCCAGAATTTATAAAACTCATGGCGAAAAACCGGAGAAACGGCGACTTGCTAGAGATCAAGGGCAAGAAAATCAAGAGTGTTGCCATTATTCATTGTGTTGGCAGTAGGCAGATTCCAGGCATTCATGAGGAGGATGACACAGGCTACCTTAACGAATACTGTTCTCGGACCTGCTGTACAGCCACACTCCATGCTGCCAACACTGTCCGCGAAAATTATCCGGAAACAAGAGTTTTTGACTTTTACCGCGACATAAGGACTTATGGCCGAGGACAAGAGGAGTTGTACGAGCGGGCTTCTAAGAACAGAATTCTATTCCTCCGTTATGAACCGGCAGAAGCTCCAATTGTGGAGAGAAACAATGGATCCAATGGTTATCCCCTCTCGGTCAAAGTAAATGACACCCTGACCTTTGGCGAGGAAGTGGAGGTACCTGTTGATCTGGTGGTTCTAGCTGTGGGCATGGAACCGAACAATGTTTCTAATCTGGTGGAAATGATGAAGCTTCCAGTGGGAGCCGATCGCTTTCTCCAGGAAGTCCACCCGAAACTACGACCGGTTGAATTGTCAGTGGCGGGCATTTTACTGGCAGGGACATGCCAATCACCTATGGATACAGGCGAAGCTTGCAATGGTGCTTCTAGCGCGGCAGTTAAGGCTTCGTCCCTGCTAAGCCGCGGCTATGTGGAACTGGATCCCTTTGTGGCCGAGGTGGATGTGGAAAAGTGCACGGGCACCGGAGCCTGTGTGAAGGCATGTTTGAGAGAAGAGGCCCTTAGTCTGGTGGAGATGGAGGTCGAGGGCAAAAAAGTCCGACGGGCAGAGGTAAATCCAGCTCGGTGCAATGGCTGTGGCGCCTGCGTGGCAGTGTGCCCTGAAAACGCCATCAATGTCAAAGGGTGGACGCTCAAGCAGTATGAGGCCATGGTGGATATGATCGTTACAGATGACATCTCAGCTGGATAATGTTTTGGGCAGTATCTCTACAGCAGGCCCAAATCCACCGTCTAATTTAGTTATCAGTATTGAAATCAGCTGCTTATGCAGTATTCCTGATCACCATCAAGGCAGGGTGTAGCGGATGCCATATGAGGACAAAAAATGACTGAAGCAAGAGAAGAGAATAGAGTCCAGAAAGAGGCAATGAAAAAGCTGCGCCAGGGCAGAAAAGTAAAGATCAAGACGGCCAAGGCTAGAATGAAGGAGCAGCGGAAAACAATCAAGGCCATCAAAGAGCAGCTCAAGGATAGCCCTCAGACGGTGCCGGAGATTGCCGCGGCCACAGGATTTGAACCTTCCCATGTCCTTTGGTTCCTTGCAGCCCTGAAGAAATACGGCCAGATCGTTGAAGGTGAAAAGGACGGTAGCTACTTTAAATTTAGCTTAGCGAAAAAAACTTCAGATGAGGAGCCACGCTAGAGTAATAGGTAGTTAGATTCATTACTCTAAAGGAGAATCGATAATGGCAACGGTGGATCTGGAATTTGCCGAGCAGTTGGAGCGCTTTGGAGTGGACAACGCCTTAGAATGCTTTAATTGTGGAACCTGTGCGGCGATCTGTCCTCTCATATATGAACACTTCCCGAGAAAAATCATCCGATACGTTCAGTTGGGTGCCAAGGATGTGATACTCCGAGACGCAGATGAGCTGTGGCGCTGCCTCCACTGTGGGCTTTGCACCTATACCTGTCCGAGAGAAGCTAATCCCGGTGAACTTATTCTGGGATTAAGGCGATATGTTATCGCCACCTGGAGGGGGACTGCTCATGTATAAACCTAGGGATATTATCGAACTCATCGCTGACAACGTCAAGAAAACGGGAAATCCCTTTGGCGCTTCTAGCAAGGTGATCAACGGATGGTGGAAAAACGTCCCCCTGCCCCGGGAAGGTGATAGGCTGCTCTTTACAGGTCTAATGTATCAATCCGTACCTTTTATAGAAAAGACAACCACTTACCTTGAGAGCTACGAAGATACAGCTCTTGGGAAATATGTGAAGTACGGTAGGTTCGTGCCTAAACTTCTGGTGGGATGGGGATTTACCTTGCTCGCTTCCAAGGAAGAGAAAAGGAAGTTCAATGGTATGCTGCGCAGCATCGTCGAGGTTCTCAAGAAATCGAAGGTCAATTTCTACTACAGACCCGAACTGGACCACTACAGCGGTATCTTACTCTACGACCTGGGAGATCTCGATGGGTTCATAAACCACGCTAGGTCTGTGGTAAGTAAGCTCAAAGAAAAGGGGGTCAAAAAGCTCATAACAGTCGACCCCCACACAACATATGCTTTGAAAATTCTCTACCCAAAATACACGGGTGAAACGTTCGAAGTAAAGACCTACTTCGAGTTAGTCAATTTGACCGGCAACAACGGCAACAGGCAGGTTACCCTTCACGATCCATGCATGTACGGAAGATACCTAGAGATGTCGGATGTTCCGAAGAAGGTCTTGGAAAATCTGGGCATCGAATGCTTGGCAGTTCGGAACTCCGGCCCCTTCACCATTTGCTGCGGCGGTCCGGCCGAGTCCGTGTCTCCCAAGCTTTCTAGAGAACTGGTTGACAGAAGGATCGAAGAACTGCAGTCAACCGGTGCTCCCGTGGTGGCAATGTGCCCAATATGCATGGCAAATCTTACAAAGGGCGGTGTGGAGGTGGAGGATCTTTCCACCTTGATTAACCGCTGCGCCTAAATGAACCATTAAGAGGCGTCAATGTTAATTCTGTAAAAAACTAAACAACCAAAGAAAGGAGAATGAAGATGGCGGAAGCTGAAAAGATGGTCTACATCGTGACCCACGCGGGAGAGGATCCGGAGAGAGCAACCTTTCCATTCATGCTGGCAACTGCGGCCCAGGCCATGGAAGTCGAGGCAGTGGTAGCTTTGCAGGGAGTATCAGTGTTTCTAGCCAAAAAAGGCTACCTGGATCACGTCGCAGCGGCTGGTTTACCCCCACTCAAGGACTTGGTAGCCAGATTTTTCGAGGCCGGCGGCAAGCTGCTCATCTGCACACCTTGCATCAGAGAGAGAAACATTGAAGAATCTGACTTGATAGAAGGTGCGGAGTTGATTGCTGCAGCGAGGCTCAACCAAGAGATTCTCAGTGCAAACGCAACATTAGTTTACTAAAAAAGACCAGGAAGAATCCCACCTCTCAATCTACATTTCCCCCTCCCCTCTAATCCTCAAACGAGGGGCGGGGGATTTTCATTATTACAGGGCTTTAGGTGTCAGGTTTCAGGTGTCAGGAAGGAAAGACCAGCTCTGGGGGCATCTCAAAGCCGGGTCCTCCCGCCGGGCCGTAGGCAGGGCCCGGATTCTTTATTGGCCTCTACCAGGTGGAGGCAACGTTTGAAAAAAAGGATCTCCCTGTTGACCGGGAAGGCTTAGAGTCTCGAGCAGGGGCAAGAGACCGCCACTTTCTGTGAAACTGAGGTAATTGCGATAATGGTGGCCACCAGCCAGCCGTTCTATGAATCGGCAAATAGTAGAAACAAAGTTCACTGGTGGAGGTACTCGGTAGTCTACCAAGATGAGGGTCCGCGCCAGCCGCTGCATCTCCCTCAGTACTGGCAGACGTTGCTTTGACTCCATCTCATGCAGAACCATGCAGGCAGTGGCGTAGTCAAAGTAACCACTGGGGAAAGCAGCCAATTTTTCCCCAGAGGCAAAGATGAACTGGACGTTCGTAAGCCCCAAGTCTCGAAGTCGCTGATGGGCGTATGCCCACATGCGATGGGAAGCTTCGACTCCCACCAATTCCGTACACGAATCGGTAAGGAAAAAAACAAGCTCACCGGTGCCGCAACCGATATCAATGAGGGAACTTCCCGGCTTTATTTGTCGGCGCACCAGCTTTCGCGCCTTGCGCAGAGCTGGATCCACAAATAAATGATAGAGCCAACCGTCGTAGAAGTTCTCTTGGCGTTTTTGAGACATATAGGTGTCTTAAGTCGCATAGCGGTTAGCGTTAAAGGCTCAGGGCGCAAAGCTACCTGGGTCATTAGGCTTCGCCGTCATTAGGTCATTACGCTACGCTGTCATTTATTGTAAGAGGTAGAGGACCAGAAAATTGCGAAATTCGAAATTAAGAATCCGCAATGCGAAACCGGAAACCCACCCGAAGGGTGGGAGTCCGAAAAACAAATTCCCAAAGTGCCTAGTGCCTAGTTGGTTTCCCCATGCTCCATGCTCTATGCCTGTTTCAAATCCGCAATCCGAAATCCCAAATTGCTCCATGCTCTATGCCCGCTGGATTCTGACTCCTGGCTACTGGATTCTTAAGATGATAAAGTCATCAGCCTGTGACCCATAAGGCTAGTACCATAAATAAATTTTAGAAGAAAGCAATCGGTTTTTTGTTCTATTTTAAGCTTGATGGTCTTACCAGCGGTATGATAGGGAAACGTTGATAATGACCATTTCGTCAAAGTTGATCTGATTCTCACACCTGAAGAGTTGAGCGTGCCGGTTTTCGACAAAAAAGACTTTGCTAAAATTCTTGAGCAAATAGAGCAGGGGAGTATTGCCCCCATCTATCTCCTCCACGGAGAGGATTACCTGGTGAAATCAGCCCTTGAAGAGCTCACAGAGCTGCTTGTTCCGGAATCACAGCGAAGCACAAATCTCCAGGTGGTTGACGGGGGGGAAGCTGACTTTCGACAAATCTTGGACAGCGTCAACACTTTCGCCCTCTTTGGGGGGCGCAAGGTGATTGTGGTGCGCAATAGCCGCATTTTTTACTCCCGCGCCAACCTCCCTGCTCTTGTTGCCAAGAGCAAAGAGGGTTATGAAGCTGGAGATCTGAAAACTGCAGCTCGTCTTCTGCTCGAGGTGCTAGGGCACGCTGAATGGTCCCTTGCCGATGTGGCCGCAGGAGCCTGGCGAGAAATACCTGCCGATCTATGGAAACAAACCATGGGGGTGGAGCAGGGACAGTCTGAGTTGGGGTGGCTGGAGCAAGTTGTAGAGTACGCCAGCAGCGCGGAAATGGAGATACCGGTCAAGACCGATGAGGGTTCTTTACTGGAAGAGGCTCTTCAGCAGGGGTTTCCTTCGGAGCAATGTTTACTCATTACCACTGACACCATAGACCGACGGAGAAGCCTTTACCGGCTCATGGAAGAAAAGGGGATTGTAGCCGATTTCAGTGTGACTTCAGGTACGGGCCGAAAAGCTCGCTCCCAGCAAGAGGCAGTCTTGCGAAGCTTGGCTGAGGAAATTTTGTCTGCAGCTGGCAAGAAAATTGAGCCTGAGGCGCTATCCCTGCTCCTGGAGAGAACCGGATTTAATCTCTGGGCCCTCAAGACTCAGCTGGAGAAGATTATTTCTTTTGTGGGAGAAGAGTCCTTGGTCACCCTAGAGCAAGCAGAAAGTATGAGCGACCAGTTTCGGGAGGAAGCCCTGTATGAGTTAAACAACGCAGTGACTGAGAGAAACTGTGAAGCTGCTTTGCAGGTTTTGAACCGCCTTTTGGATCAGAACTACCACCCGCTCCAGGTTCTCGCCTCTCTGGCCACGGAGGTGCGGCGATTGCTTTTAGCGCGAGAATTTATCGAAGAGCATCTGGCAGGAAGTCTGGACCCAAGCATCTCCTACGGCAGTTTCCAAAAGACCGTGCTGCCCATTGTAAAAGAGAAGACCGAGAAAGGATCCCCCCTGGGCAGTATGCATCCCTTTGCTTTGCATAAGACCCTGGTCCGCTCCCGTGCTTATCAGACCGCGGACCTGATCAATGCTCTGCAGCATCTTTTTCAAACCGATCTCACCCTAAAGAGCAGTGGCATTACTGGGCGCGCTGTTATGGAGAGTCTGATTATGAGGCTCTGCCGATTGACTCCGCGCCCCATGCCCCAGTCTTCACGACAGTGATATCTCCTCATGAATGACAGCAAGACGTTGCACAACCTCTTCATTAATGCTTATGCCAAGTCCATATCCTGCCAGTGGCCGGGCCACCCCACCCGGTCCGAATTCCACAGGCTCGTTTACAATGTCCTCCTTGAGTATATAGTTGGAGTAGGACCCCTCTAGATAGAGCAGTTTTCGGCTCAAGGCAAACTGTCGCCCGGCTGCAGAGAGAATACCCGTTTCCCCTACTTGGCAGCCCAGCTGTGCGGCAATTCCTTGCTCTTGGCCTATTTGGTGCATTCGGGCTGCAGCGAGGATGCCACCGCACTTGGACAATCTCAGGTTGAATACCTTGCAGGCGTGCAAGGATGCCAAGTCTTTCGCATCACGCTCAAAACACAAGGATTCATCAGCTATCACTGGAATGTCCACTTGATCTGCCACCCGCTTTAGCCCGATTAAATCCTCTTTGGAGACCGGCTGCTCCACAGCGGTAATGCCATAAGCCATCATGGCATCAATGCGTTGTTCCGCTTCATCGGCACTCCAGGCACCGTTGGCATCTACCCTAAGGTCTACCTCGTGCCCGAGAATTTCCCGGACCAGAGACAAAACCGCCAGATCTTGGTCATTTCCTACTTTAATCTTTACAAAAGACATCTGCATCTCACGTATCACGTGAAGAAGACGATGGAAACTGGGCTGATTCATCATGGGTATTACCGCGCTGTAAACCAGCTGAAACTCTTCTCCTCCTAGGAATTGAGCCACAGACTGCCCCCAGGTTTTGCCTGCTGCGTCAAGTATGGCAAGTTCCAGGGCACAGCACGCGGCCGGGGCGCGAGCTCGATTGGGCTCTGAGATCAATTCGCTGAGTTTTTCCAACAAATCTTCTGGGTCATTCCAATGGAGTCCATTGATCTTGGGGATCAAATGGTCTCGTAGGAAGGTCAGACTGGTAGCAGTTGTCTCACCAGTAACGTACTGCCTAGCAATACCCTCGCCGAATCCCACCACACCAGAATCTGTAACCACCTTGACTACAAGGTTTTCACTGTGGCTTCGTTCAGCTAGGTAGTGTTTGATAGGCATGCACAGCTCTATCTGCAGGAGATAGAGATGGATCTTCTTCAGCCGCATGTATAGGTCCCGTTTCCTCAAAAAGATTATTTCCCAGAGCGGTGCGTACTTCCTTCCACTGGTACCACTGTTCTGGAAACATATAGATGTATCGTTCCAAAACCTGAAGAGCGCTCTGGGAAACGCTTTCGTTTTCAAGATTCTGCTGCATTCCGTTCAAAGAATGAAGATTGAGCCCGTAATGATCTTTCCCCTTTCTTTGGACAACCCCCATTATCACCGGGGACGAATAGCGACGGCGAAGGAGGTCCAGGGTGCGATCTACTGGACAGGAGCAGCCGAGAAATTGAGTTGACCTATTCCGATGAGGTCGATAAGCCTTAAACTCGTCACATTCAGTGATTAATATCTGATTTGATTTCAGGGCTTGGAGGGCGCTGAAGATGACATGCTCGCCACTATTGGCGTCCAACAGCGTTATACCTTTACTTGCTCCTCGCTCTACAAGGGCCCGCTTCAGACGGGGTGTCTTGAAACGGACAACCATAGTAACTGGATACCCCTTGAGAGCCAAAAACAGAGGCAAAAATTCAACGGCTCCGAAGTGGGCTGTAACCAGAATAACTCCCCTGCCTTGGGCGAGAGATTCATCTATGAGGTCTTGCCCCTCTAATTCAACGCGTTCCAGGAGGAAGCGACACACTCTACCGAAGTGGGCATAGGCGATGATCAGTTTTTCGTGGTAATGATGATAGATGCCATGGAAGGTCCGGCGGACGATCAGATCCGTAGGTTTTCTTTCGGGAAAGTGACGAAGAATAGCTGTGAGGTTTTTCCTGATCTGTTCCTTTTCTTCGCCCTTGAAGAAGTGGTAGATGCGACCCATTAGACCAAGATAAGGCCGCACTACAATTCTAGGCAACCAGCGAATCAAGATAGTGTTGAACCGCCATTGCAGAAAACGGCTGAGTCCAATTCTCCCCACAAGGTGCGCACATATTCGTTTCATACCATTTCCCCTTAATTACGCCCTGGTTGGAGTATTTTAGATTTTTTAGGTCTATCGCCGGAAGGCAATTACCTTCCTAGTCCCCCTTGACCTCCCACTAGTGTCACTGTCTGTGTCTCCACCAATGTCAAGAATTTTTCTTACAGCATAAACCAGTTCTTCAGGCTTGAATGGCTTGTGCACCAACGGTGTTTGCCGATCTCCTGCTAGCAGTTGTGAGTCAGGTTCCCTGGCCCCGTAGCCACTGCAGATTAATATCTTTAAAGTAGAGTCAAGTTGCCTGAGCCTCTCTAAAGTCTCTTTGCCACTCAGCTTGGGCATGAGGAGATCCAGGATTACCAGGTCAATCTCAGCTCTCTTATGGTGGAAGATCTCCAGTGCTTCCACCCCATCAGCAGCCTCAATAACCTGGTAGCCGTAACCTCGCAAAATCTCAGTACCTAGATCCCTAACCATTGGCTCGTCGTCCACTAGCAAAATAGTCTCATTGCCTTCCAAGCCAGGCTTCAACTGGCCCAGTGTTGGCTCTTGTTCTTTGCCACTGGCCACACGAAAGAAAAGATTGAACTCAGTGCCCTTTTCCTCTTCACTTTGCACCTGTACGTAGCCGCGAGCGTTCTGAACGATACCGTAAACCATGGCCAACCCAAGACCTGAACCCTTTCCAACTTCTTTGGTGGTAAAAAATGGATCGAAAATCTTATCCAGATTTTCCTCTGGAATTCCACTTCCATCGTCAGCCACCCGAATGCGGATATACTTCCCCGGTTCTGCTGCCAAATCTTGGTAAGCAGAGGCAAGGTCTCCATCTAAATCAACATCAGCTGTCGAAATCGATATTTTGCCGCCGTTAGGCATAGCATCACGAGCATTGAGGCAGAGATTGAGTATTGCCTGCTGCACCTGGGTAGCGTTTGCCGCTATAGGAGGTATGTGGGGGTTTAAATCAAGCTCCAGCACCACATCTTTACCGACTGAACTTTCGAGCAATCGGGCAGTCTCCCGAATAACGCGATTGGGATAAACTACCTGCAGGTCCTCAGGTTGGGTTCCGCGGCTGAATGCTAGCAGTTGTCTCACCAGATCGGCAGCCCTTAAGCTGGAACTTTCGATAATCTCAACAAAGCGCTGGGTTTCCGGCTCTTCTTGGAGTCGGTGTTTCAACAGGCTGGCGTAACCTAGAACTCCAGTGAGGATGTTATTGAAATCGTGGGCGATGCCTCCTGCCATGGTGCCGATGCTTTCCATCTTCTGTTGATGTAGAAGTTTGGTTTCCATCCGCTTCTTATCAGTGATGTCAGTAACCATGGCAAAGCTGCCCTTATAGCGATCCCCCTCAATAACGGGAACACTACTTATAATTGCTGAGACAAGCTTACCGTCATTACAGAGCATCTCGATCTCTTCCTGAGCCACCAAACCTCTCATGTTTTGCACAAGAAGATTCAACAGTACCCTTTTCTTGTCAGAGGGTACGAGCTCATTTATATTTCGACCTAACATCTCATCATAGCCAAGAATCGCGGACAGCCGCTGATTAGCAAAAGTGATGAGGCCATTTTCATCCACAACCCATATGCCCTCGTGGGCGTTTTCCACGAGTTCACGGTACTGGCGTTCTGATTCTTCAAGTTTTCGGTATAGATTGGCGTTGTGGATGGCAATGGCTATTTGGTTGGAAAAGCTTATAAGAAAATCCTTCTCCGTTGAAATAACTTTACCGCCCGACTTTTCTTGGTCGCCAACTAGAACCCCCAAAACTTTGCCTCGGACCTTGAGGGGCAGAGCTATGAAGGCCTCTGGCTGAAATCGTTTGATTAGAGGGTTCTCTTTATTAATCTTCGAGGCGGCCACATCATCCACCAGTTCAGGCTCCCCGGTTTGAACCACCCGGGCCAAGATATTTGTGTCCTTTGTCAGGGGAACACTGTATGACCTCACATCTTCCACATAAGAAGGATTAGTACCCACCGCATGTGCGAAAAAAAGTTCTTCTCTTTCTTCGTCCACCAGAAAAATGGCCGCCCGATCCAAAACCGAGACATCGACCAACCCTTGGAGAATTAGGGTCAAAAGCTCATCGATGTCTAAGGTTGAGAGAATCGCTTTGCTAGCTTCCTGGAGACTAACAAGTCTGTCCAGTTGGGACTTGAGTTGAATGTTGAGCCCGCGAACTTCTGCGTATTTTTCCCGCAGAAGTTCTTTGTCCTGCTCCAACTCTTGAATGGTGGCCTTGGCTAGTCTCCAGGGAGCGATTACCTGTAGTAAAAGCCGTTTGATCGACGGCTTCCGCTTCCAACTTAGATGATACTCACAGTAATCGTCGCCCTGGAAGTAACATTTGCGCTCCTCCAAGTGTAGGGGCGGTTCATTCCATACTACCGGAACCGCTGTGTATACTCCCCGGTTCATTAAGCAAAAGTCGCGAGTCATGGGGATATCCCTGAACCACTTGAGACGGACCACAGCCCCATCCCGGTTGAGCTCCGCCAGTTCGACCTCTTTGCTGCGGTTAAATTTGTCGTTGAGACTCTGAATTCTCCTGAGTGTACGAGCGTGGCTGCGGAAAGCGAAAAAGAGGACACGTTGAATATAGCCGAGTCGCTTTTTGGCCACGGACTCGAAGCCGATGTGGAAGACCACATCTTCCTTGCCAAGAAGCTCTTTAGTTCTCTCGTAAAGAAGAATTAGTATATCACTGGAGACCCAATTGTTAGGGTCACAAAGAAACTCTTTGGAATTCGTCACCCCATCCAGTTGCTGACTCAACCCCTTGAGCAGAGGCTCTACGAGGGAAGGATCGCGCTCCTCAACATAGTCAATGACGGCTTTGGTGTTTATACAGCTATTGTGTCTTTCCATGGGCTATAAGCTCAGAAAACAAAAACCACATCGCCTTAGACGTACGATCTCGTCTCTCGTGGACTCAGTTGAATCCCGAGACCGGTAACCTAAAACGTGTGGTTGATTGGTGCGGGAGCGGATGGTTGGTCAGCGGACCGGTAAGTCCGAAATACTTGCCCGCTGGCCTACATCTCTAGCCTCTCTTATACTTTTTATTGCCTTGAAATGTCAAGAAAAAAAACAGTGTAAAAGACAAAAGCTCACTTTCCACCAAGCTTTTCGAACTGTTGGTCGAAGCGAGCTGTTACCAGACCTTCGAACTCCTTACCCAGGTGGCGACGGTTGCTAAGCAGTTCAGCCCGTACTTTTTTCCAGAGTCTTAATAGCTCTCCAGTATTGGTGCAGCTAAGAATTTTCCGGTGAATGGCCTCGAGTCTGGAACTGCGCAAGCGATCCCGGTTGAATTCAAACATGTCCTTTGCCAGTTGTATTTGTTCTTCTGAGAAACTGTTTTCTTGAGCCAGCACCATCAGTTCATCAAGGACACGCTCAATGCCGGCAAAGGTCCTTTGCTGTCGCATTTTTTTTTGGGCCTTGTGCATAGAACGTTCTATTAGTTCGTGTAAACGCTTATGGAAAGAGTCGCTGAGGATCTTTTGGTAGTCTTCCGTATGGTAAGGATGGTTTTTGAGTTTTTTTAACTGACGATGATAGAGGTGCTTAAGTCGTAAAATATCCTCCTCCCCCCTGATTTGTTTGAGAATGCCTTCAATCTCAAGACGATCTTGAAAAAGAACCTTTAATATCGCTTTGTCTGAATTGACCTGGAGAATAATCCCTAGCCTAGACCTATTGAGGCTGGAGAGCAACCGGCCGTCCTTGAATAAGCGATCAGCGGGCAGCTTGGCCAACTCTTCGGCAATGGCCTGGTAGCGTCGGTCAATGATTAGACTGAGGTCATGAAAATCGAGTACCCTGGGGTTGTCATTGTCAGGGCAAAACCGATCCAGAGCACGGAAGCCAAGAATCAACAGTTTTAGCCAGGTCCCAGGCTCCAAGTGTTGAGCTACGTATTCCAAGCCATAGATGCGGACAAAGTCGTGGGCGGGGCTAAGCTTGTCCAGCAACTGTTGCCTGATTTCCTCATCGAACCTGATGAGCGCTTGGTAGACCACAATGGCTTGCTGAAGATCTTTTTCGAATTTAGCCAAGCCAGTGCTTTTTAAACCCTTCTTGTGGTAAATGAAGCTGACCGGCATATCCAAAATCTTCATTTGAATGTCGACGAAACTAATCTCAGGTATCCCAACGAGTCGGAAGAGTCGTTCAATGGCAGCTGCATCCTCTCCCTTGCGGAGGTGACCTTGCTCATCCTTTAAGCTATCCCAGTGGGAGAAAAGGGCAAACTGACTCTGACCTTTTTTCACTGTATCCATTTCAGGCAATAGACTCCTGCCCATTGCCCTGAACTCATTATCGATATAGGTTTGCCATGAAATCTCACCACGCATGATACTCAAGGCCAACTGTCGTAGATCTAAAAAGCGATCTAGTAAATCTTCAACCATAATGCCTTCACGATAAGCCGCAGCAGCAAGGACGGAGTGGAGGAAGAAGGCTTCAAACAGTAGCTCGTCACCACAAGAAGTGACCAGATCTAAGGCTGGCAGGGCTACTTCTCCCTTAAGCACATGTCCCATTAATCCATGGACCTCCACGAGGAAATCCGTCAGTTTGCTTTTTTTATCGTCCATGCCAAGATGCTCAAGCAGATCGTGGCGCCTAAGGATTTCAGCTCCTGCCTCGCCGTGAATATTACTCTGGGAGAGAGATCTATACTCTTCCAGATACAATGGAAGTTTGCCAATCTCTTGGAAAATCAACGCTGCGCTTAGGGATTCCATCAATTCCGCACGAGTGTTGATGCGGTTAACGATCTCCTCTAGCATCTCAATCTGTACATTGCTAATGCCGATGGACTCACCCGTCATTGCCCCAAATTGCTGTTGAGCAAGCTGGTAGAAGATCTCAATATTTTGCAGGGCTTCGCGATCCCCAGTGACAAGGGCTTGGAACTTCTTCAGGCAGCGCAGAACGTATCTGGGGATCGTCTCCCCAGAGTGAATTTTCTTGCTCGGTTTTATCTTATCAAGCTCCCAGAACTCGGTAAGGATGCGGCGGCCGATTGTGGGGCAATGTTCGTGGATTATCTCCAAGGTGTCAAAAACTCGGTCGGGGATCAGGAGCTTTTGGGCGAACAGTTTCTCGAGACGTGAACAGCAGCGGTCAATCTTGGCTTTCTGCCTGGCCAGGGAGTCAGTGCCAACGCCGGTTACCGGGATGAACCGCTGTAGATGGTCGTGGTAGGTGTGTAATTCTCCAAAGAGTCGATCGGTCTCTCTTAGCTCTGATACAGCTATGTCAGGAATCAACTGGTCACGAGCCGACTGCAGGATTAGTTCAACCTTTCTGAGGTTGTCCTCCACGTCAATGAAGACGACCTCGGTAGCCTGACTCACCGGATTGTGCCGCAGCTGAATACCACTGTCAAAGATAAAGGCCGGTCGACCCTGAGACAACGTCTGTTGTATCCCAATCAGGTAGTCGAAATGAAGCTGCTCCGGTGCCAATGATTCCAGAGCCTTCTTTACCCTTGCCAGCCTTTCGTCGCTGTCCTGGTGCTCGTAGCTGATAAGCGGATTGAAGTTAATGACACTTCCCGGCGAACCACTTATGGTAATCCACAGGAGGATAAATCCCGCCCGAGTACCAAGAATCGGAAAGATGTGACCTGTGCCGTGGAACTGGCAGTTAAGGAGTTTGCGAAAGAAGTATGGGCGGCTCAAAAGTTCACGTTCGTAGAAACGCTCCTTGAATTGATTAGTAATCCTAATAAGTTCTATAACTTGATCAATCTGCTCCAGTTTTTCCAGGCGATAGTCCGCCAGGGCTTCTTTTTGAAAAGGACCCTTCTTGGCAATATGGGTCCATGAGTCCAGGTACTCGAAAAGATTGAAGAGCTTCAGCATTTGGCGCACGGCCACATTCTGCGCCCCGCCCAAAGCTGCTATCTTCTGATCATGGAGAGTCTCCCACTCCAGGTGGGGATCAGCAGCTATCCAGATGGCCTCGTCATAGAGGCTGAAAAGCTCGCTTCCCTGTTCCTTGGTGAGTTTGTCGCCCAAAGATGCGGCAATTTCTGCCATGCTGATTAAGCGAATTGTTCGAAGAAGATCAGCCACTTCTTCGAGGCTCTTGCGCCTGGCCTGGTCAGTAATGGATTTCAGAGTTTTCTCCGGAAGCTTTCCAAAGGTGATTCGCCCCATAGTGGTATGGCCCACCACAATTAGATACATCTCTCTAAGTAGCGCTGGCGATAAGCCCAGAAGTGACAGCTTTTCGATGTTTTCCAGAACCCTGGTGCTGGGTCCCTCCAACTCCGCAGGGTTGAGGAGGGATTTAAATCGGCTCAACTGGACGGACTTCTTCATCAGTTGCTTCATATGGTTAAAAGCGCGATAGCGGTTTTTGGGAGCTGCAAATGGATTGTGTAAACGGTTTAGCTCAAGCTCGGACAAGCGGTCGAATGTCTTCTCGCGAATTTCCGCCAAATCTCGCAGAACCGTGAGAACATAGTTGAAAGTATTTTTATAGCCCGCAACCAGAGCCAGGGAACATCCGGCCATGCCACTTGCCCGCTCTTCTTGCTCCAATTGAGTCAACCGCACTACGGGTTCACGTTTGCGGCCAAGGTAGATCTGCAAATTGTCAGGGAGTTCTCCCTCGACTATGTAGTTTTTCTCCCAATTTTTCTTGAGTGATTGAGCGATTTTGCTGTGGGAGGTGATTTTCTCAAAGAAAGGATTGAGTACCAAGGCCCAGCGGGTTTCCAGATCAACGGGTTTGCTGCTAGAGATCTTCAAGTTTAGGCGAGGCAAGCGGTCAATTTCCTCTAAGGCAAGCTGCATGGGATCCTGTTCGCCAACTACTTTCTTCAAGTCCTTACGATAGACGAAGATACCGCTGAGGTAGTTATAGAAATCGGCAAGATGGACTCGGAGGAGGCTGCCTCCCTTTCCGCGGTAGCTTTTTCTTGAACGGAAAACGTGAGTAAAAAGCAGGAAATTTCGCAAATCGGCTTGATCCCGAAATTCCACCCAAACCTCTTGGTTAGTAGGGGGAAAGGGTTTGCTTGAAATAACGCAGAGCTCACCTCCTTTCCCGAGAAGATCATATATCTTCCCCGCCACATATGTGCCGTATGTTGCGAAGGTTTCCTGACTGAGGGTCGAGCCAGCCAATCCTTTGATTCCCATTGACAAGAGGAGATCATCCATGTCTTTCGGGATCACCATGAGATCGAAAGGGCCGCTGATTTCAAGGAGCTTGTCAATGGAATCGATGACCACAAATTTCTGAGTAGGCATTCTGCCGGTAAGCTCGTGGACGAAGAGTTCGTTAGGGGCAGCTAGTAAGCCAATGTTGAGCCGTTCTTTCTTCTGCTGGTAAACTTGTTTAACAAGCACTCGCTCGATCTCGTCTACCTTGTCCTTTATGTCTGCCAACGAATGGCTCACCCAGTTTATGGGAATGAGGAAGTAACGCTTACCCTCTTGGCTAAAACGCATCAGTAAACCTAGTTTGCGGTAGATGCTATTGAGCCGGCGGTAATTCTTCCTCAGAGTTGCTGGGTCGCTGAAATCGAGTCCTTCCAGGAAGTCAAGCTCACTGCCCCCAAGCTTGTCCCGCTGTTCAACTATACCCATACCATAGGCGTTACCGCCAAAGCGGCTGGCGAGAAAAGGAGGATGGTCTTTGGCCACGAAGGTGCCCACCGGCACATCCTGGGGATCAATCCCCAAAGAAGCGAATTCCTCAGGGCGGACAATTTGGTAGGAGATATCAACGGTGCGAATCCGATCGGGCAGCGGCAGACCTGATGGTAAGCTAGTGGTGTGTGTTTCGCTCTTGGAGCTCATTTTTTAACCAGTTTGAAAAGCCAATTTTTTTACCAAGCGTTGAGTATCTGTTTGGTTTAATACCCTAGCCAAATCCGAAATCCGAATATCGAAATCCGAAACGAATCCAAATTCTCAAAATCCAAATTATCAAAACCTAAAACTTCTACGAAATTAGATGACCTGGATGAGTTCCAGTTTCACGGCACCCATTTCAAAATCTTGATTAACATCGTTTTGGTCATTGAAAAATTTGAATTTTGAATTTGTTTCGTGCTTCGTGCTTAGAATTTCGAATTTGAAGTGGCATATAAGAAAACAAAGCCCTAATTTTACCCTTGACGAACTTTCAAGGATTGCTTTCGGCCCAGGGCACGTTTAGCTTTGAGGCGGAGCAAGCCGGGACTCTTATGGAGATACATCAAAGGGCTGTCAAAGCCTCCATTAAGAAAAAAACCCTCGAACTCATCAAAGAGTATCGGCCGAGTTGGCCAGGTATACATACGTTCTCGTCGACGAAATCCTGCCCATTGCGAGGCCAGACTTTCGCTGTTGGCCAGCACCGAGTTTTTGGCAGCGTCGCACAAGAACATCTCACAGACGATGGGTTTACAGAGCCAAAGACAGCCATTCTCATTCAAATAAACACAATTGAACCCACCGGTGTCACGCTCAAGGATCTCCAATAATGTGTCGTTTTGTTTGTTAGTCGAAAGGAGCACATTGATCACCACATCGGCGAAAAAGGTGATAATACCTTCGCGACCACAACAACCGCTCGTGCGGCTGCTGAAGCATTTCTGTGAACAAATATCAGAAAAATGTTCTTCTTGAAAGGAGTTGACAGCTTTTCTAAATTGCACATATGACTTGATTCTTTGTTTAAGCCAGCGCAGCTTTGAGGCTGGAAGATGCGAAAGGTACTGACGCACCATGAGGATTGCGTCCTTCTGCTGCTGATTGTATTCACTCATCTCAAACATCTGGTTTCTTAAAGGCGGTGACCTTATTTAGTGGGGCGCACCCACTTTACACCTTATACTAGGCACTAGGGACTATGCACTAAGCACCTAAAAGATTAATTTTGAGGTTATACTGGTAGTGCCTACTGCCTACTGCCTAGTGCATAGTGCCTAGTGATTAGAGTTCATAGAGCTTTTCATCTTTCCGGGGTGGCCTCTTCTGCAAAGATGCCTTTTTTTGTCCTTGAAAAACCAAAGGATCTTCTTCCTCTAGCAAATCACCCATTTCTGCTTCAATCTGTTCTGGGTCTTCGCCGGCCTCCATTCTCCGCAACGCCTCCTCCATGCCAGTGCCGAGCTCCAGGCCGGTCATATGAGTCAATTTTCGCATCAACTGGGCCGCCTGTTTTGGGTCGTCCTCATTAATACGCTCAGCTTCGCTAGCGAGAGCGGTCATGGCCTTCTCCAGTTTTGACTCATCAATGTCGGGGAGGCCATCGTCCTGATCCTCCTTGACGCCGCGAAGTACTGCAAAAGAGGACATCTGTCGCTCGAGTTTTAAACGATTGCACTTGGGACAGGGAGGTATCTTTTCAGTGTTGATTGTACGGGAGAAAAAGTTAAAAATGATGTGGCATTGCGGGCAATAGAATTCATAAATCGGCATGATTAGTCACCTCCGGTTCGCTAAACCAAGATCCCAAAGAGTTTTACATCTTAGTTATCTGCAATTGTTAAAAAATTTCGACCCAAAAGTCAACGGTAACGAGTCAAAAGATGGAGTAATGGAGCCATGGCCATTTCAAATTGCAGATTGTAGATTGCAGATTGCATCAATCTAAAATCTCGAATCTGAGATCAAAAATCGCTGAAACTCCAATACTCCGAGGATGCTGCATTGACTCGATGAACGATGTGGCTTAGGATAGCTCCTTCCGGTGGACATAAATTTACGCGAGGTTCATATGATCCGAATACCATTGGTTCTAGCAACGAGAAACGAGGGGAAAACTGAGGAGATAAGAGCACTGCTTGCCGAGTTCCCGGTGGACATCAAAAATCTTACTGAGTTTGGGCCCACGCCGGCAATCGAAGAAGATGGTGAGACCTTTGAAGACAACGCGGTCAAAAAAGCTCGCTTCATCGCGAAGATATTAGGCTTCCCTGCACTGGCCGACGATTCAGGCCTAATGGTGGAGGCCTTAGGAAACGGACCGGGAGTACGATCTGCTCGCTATGCGGGAGAAGAAGCCACGGATGAGGATAATAACGCCAAGCTGCTTAGAGAGCTTGAAAATACTGAAAATCGTAATGCTGCCTTCGCTTGTGTTATTGCGATTGCTGTACCTTGGGGGCCAGCTCTGATTTACGACGGGCGCTGCGAGGGTGTAATCGCCAACGAGCAGGTAGGCACCAAAGGCTTTGGCTATGACCCGGTATTTTACTATCCGCCGCTGCAAAAAACCTTCGCCCAACTCAGCACTGAGGAAAAAAATCAGGTAAGTCATCGGGGACAGGCTTTGCACCAGTTACGAGATGAATTTGACAAGGTGCTCATCTGGTTGCGGCAGAGGTTGGTAGATTCGGGTTGGCAGTGGTTAGAGGAGTAAAAAAAGCCGACTCTCTTGCATGAGAGTCGGCTTTCAAGGCTAGGAAAGATCTAGCAACTACAAGAGCCGCAGTTGTCTGGTTTTGACAAGGTGGAAGTGATGGCAAAGCCAGAACAGTTTGAATCTTCTACGAAATCTACCTTGATGGGGCGAGCCTGATTAAAAAGGGCTGAATCGACAAGGTAGGTAACACCCTCAAGTTCGATTACCTGATCCTGTTCGTTTGGCTCATCCAGAGCCATTCCCAGAGAGGGTCCCCCTCAGCCAATTTGGGAAACAAAGATCCTAATGGCTGATTCGAGTTCGCGCTCTTCTAGGTACTCCTTCAATTTCTCTGTTGCCTTCTCAGTGACTTCAAGCATGCTTGTATCCTCTCTTCATTTATTATCTTAAACTCTCACACCATGGCAAAATCTAAACGAGCCTATATAGTAAGGACAGTGCTAAACAGTGTCAAGACAATATTGGTCTACGATTAGTAACATGGGTCTCAAGCAAAGATTGCGCCAGCGTGAGCCGGCTCAGACTAAAGCCGCGCAAGTTGGTCAAAAAATCTAGAGCGACACAAGCAAACCACCACTAATCCGAAATAAGGTGAGGGGCCACCTAAAAGAATCCAAGCACTTAGAGTTGCAATCGCCGGAATGCCGCTGTTGGAGACCGCTCCACTGCCATTGGGGATTTTACTGAGTCCAGAGTTATTGCAAAGTAAGGCGGGAAGAGTGGCAAAATGGTTGGATATAGTAGAGCTCCAAAGGGAATCCCTTAATGTGAGATCAAGGGAACTTTGGTAGCCCAACAATGAATGGCAGATCGTTTAGGGGCAGAAAGATGTAATTGTTTTTTAGGGAATCCACATCTCCAGGTACAAAAGTTGCATTTTCTTAAGCAGAGTTTGCGCTTTAATAGATTTTTGATCCGACAAAAAGGAGCCAAACAATTACTCCTACATTTTGAGACAACAAAGGTGGCGTTTAACTCAACAGCTTAGCTCACGAAATAATAAATCAGGCAGTCTATCCACATGAAAAAATTGCAAATTACTATTCTTTGTGCAGTTTTATTTTTCCTAGTCGTTCTGGCCACGGTTGCTTTGATTTTGGGCCAAATTGCAGCTTTCACCTTATTGGCTGTTGCCGGAATTGCATTGGCGAGTTTTCCTCTAATTTTAGAGCCTGAGAAGACCAGTCTCTCTCACGAGATGAGATCGCACGCGCCTGGAAAGTTTGTCCATTTACCAGAAGGGTTTGTGCATTATGAGATAGGTGGTCCAGAAAACACTCAGGTTGTCGTTCTAATTCACGGTTTTTCAATCCCATACTATGTATGGGATCCAATTTTCGAGGCTTTGAAGATTAGCGGTTTTCGTGTTTTGCGCTACGATTTGTTTGGCAGGGGACATTCAGACCGGCCCAAAGCTAAATATGAACGTAAGTTTTTCGTACAGCAGCTGGACGACCTTTTAAATGGTCTAGAAATTGCGGAGCCGGTCAATCTCGTTGGCTTATCCACTGGGGCTGCCGTTGCTTCAGACTTCACCACTGTTTGGCCAACAAGGGTGGATAAACTAGTGTGCATTGCTCCACATCACGCTGCAACGAATATCTCCCTGCTCGATGTTCCAATTTTGGGTGAATATCTAGCTGCAGTTTTCTTTGGCCCGTCCCTTCCGCAGAGACAGATTGAATATTTTTATAGGCCGGAAAGATTTCCAGAAATGCCAGTACGTTTTCGCGAGCAAATGAAATATAAAGGTTTCCGCCGTGCTCTACTCTCTACCCTGCGTAATTTTGTCAACCAAGATCAGCTGGAGATCTTCAAGCAGGTGAGCAAACTGAATAAGCCGGTTCTTCTTATCTGGGGAAAGGAAGATAAAATAGTACCGTTCTCGGGTAATGAAAGGCTACTAAGTGTTCTAGAGGCTGAATTTCTTGAGGTAGACAAGGCTGGTCATCTCGCCTATTATGAACGGCCAGAGGTCGTTAGTCCCAGGTTAGTTGATTTTTTGCGTCATGACAGCTAATGCGGTGAGTTTCTAAACAATAATAAACAGACCAGGGGCGGAGCTTTCCTTTCCATGGTTAGCCATTAAATTAGAGCAGTCAACTTTTTGAACCCTCCACACAGCCATTTAGCGAAGTACTATGTCGCAGAGCTAATTGTCCCCGTTTTAGATTGAGTACGTAGCCCGTTCTTTCGACACAAAGTAACCAATAGGCTGGGATCTACAATTATCCTCTTTTTTGTATTTGACTAAAAATTGAAATCTCATCTTCAAGAGTTACGTCTAAATAGCTCGGAGAAAAGGTTGCCACAAGTGAGAGTGTAGCCATGGCAGCGATAGCCAGTATGGTGGATCGTGTAATCGAAACCGATGTATTGGTAGTGGGAGGCGGTGGAGGGGGGTCAAGTGCGGCAGTTGCTGCACGACGTGCCGATACCGAAGTGACCTTGGTTACTAAAGGACAGTTGGGCAAAAGCGGCAACACTATTATGGCAAGTGCTGCGCTAGGCATGGATGGTGAAAGTGCCTACCGCCTAGGTGAAAAGAAGGCTGACCGTACATTTACTAAAGACGTTTTGTTTGAGAGGATAGTCAGGAGTGGTTTCTACCTAAGCGAGCAGGATTTGGTACAGCAGTATGTGGAGGAAGCCGAACCTTGTGTTTGGGATTTTATTCAACTCGGTAGGCGAGCTAAGCAGCGTTTTATGTTTTTGCCTCCTGGATCCTGGTTCACTTCAGGCAAGGCCATAGGTTTGACCTGCCGCCAGGCTGTGCACGAGACACCAGGAATTCAAGTCATAGAAGACGTGGTGATCTGTGATTTGTTGACATGTGGCGAAAGGGTAGTTGGTTCATTAGGCGTAGATGTCTATACGGGCGAGCTTATCGCTTTTAATGCCAGAGCCGTAGTGCTTTGCACTGGAGGCTATCAACCATTCTCTTTCAAATGCACACACAGCGGCACAACTGGGGACGGGATGGCTGTGGCTTATCGGGCAGGGGCTAAACTTGCAGATATGGAGTTTCTCTTATTTCTGCCAGGAGTGCTTCTATCACCGCAATTCCACCGTGGGTCTATATTCCCCTTTATCTGGTATGTGGCAGGATTGGCTCGGCCGGACGTGCTAAATAGCAATGGTGAAAAAATTACTGATCATCTGTCGCCCGAGCTCCTCGAAATGGCTGAAGGCAGCGAGTGGGTTAAATTAATCTATACCTATTATTGGGGCAAGGAGATAGTTGCTGGCAGAGGCACACAGAACGGCGGTGTCTACTTTAGCTTTTCAAACCTTCCGAAGTGGAGGTACATCAGAGGTGCATTGAAGGCACTCGTGATGCTCAAACAATGGTATCGCAAAAATTGGTGGTACCAGGGCGAAGACATGGCTGACTTAAACAGAATGGCTTTAAGGGGGGTTCCGTGGGAAGTCGGTCTGTCGAGCGAATATACTATGGGGGGTATCATTGTTGATACCGAAATGTGGACCGGCGTGCCGGGACTATTCGCTGGTGGTGAGGTCACAAGCGGTGTGTTCGGTGCTGGTCGTGCGGCCAGGGCACTCACAGAGATGCTAGTTCAGGGTCACCGGGCCGGTGTATCAGCGGCCTCATACGCTCGACAAGTTGACACCAGTGCAATTGAAGCCGATCAACTAGCGGAGATAAAAGAACGTATATTGCGTCCGTTTATACAAAATGGTGGCCCCAGCCCATCGAAGGTAAATAGGGTAATTGAAGAGGTCGCCGATGCTGGTCTTGGCTTTGTGCGCGAAGAATCTAGCTTGCGTTCATCTCTAAAAAATTTTGAAACCATCCGCCACGAGGATATACCAGCAATGAGTCTTTCGAGCCATTCAAGGGCTTACAATTTGGAATGGATTCAAGCCATACAGGCAGAAAATCTGGCTACCTGCGTTGAGATCGGCCTCCGAGCGGCTTTAATGCGTAAAGAAAGTCGGGGTTACCACATCCGCACTGACCACCCCGAGGTCGACCATGACACTTGGCTGGAACGTATTGTTGCGAAAAACGCTGGGGGAAGGATGAGTCTCACCACACGCAAACCCCTCTCTACTACTCTCCCGTTTCCCGGTGGTAAAAGAGAAAACATTATGACTTACGCGATTGAGTGCGAAAGGGAAATGAAAAAATAACGACTCCAGGAGTCTTTCAAGTGCACAAAAAAACCTAGGTATCACCGATGTCTCTCAAAGTTAGAGTGCATAGATTCGATCCGTCTGTGGAAGAAACTGCTCATTTTGAGACTTTCCATATCCCCATACCTTTCGGGGAGAAATGGAGTGTTCTTGATGCTCTTGACTACATATACTTTCATTTGGACAGCTCGCTAAGTTATTATCGGCATAGCGCTTGCAACCGCGGTGTCTGCGCAAGGTGTGTTGCACAAATTAATGGTAAAGCTGGCCTACTCTGTGAGTATATAGTCCCTGTGGACGGGGAAATCGTACTGGAACCACCACCCGGCAAGAAGGTTGTCAAGGACCTGGTAGGGAAATAAAGAAAAATAGAGGTTTTCCTTCTGGGAATTTATGTAGAGGTAGCCGACCGAATTAGATACCACCGTGGTCTAAAGCTGGTACGTGCAGAAAATGTAACTTGAATATCAGACACTTATACCACTCTACTGCCAGGCAATAAAGGCAACAAAATCCTCGCCTTCCAAGATTTCTTCAACTTGACAGAAAAATGAAAAACCCTTCAATGAGAACTTTTTCCATGATGATTTAGCGCTTCGCCCGTAGAAACACCAAGCGAACCATGTTAAAAAACCAACTATGAGCCTTTTTCTTCTAACTTTCCTTTCCATTTATGGCGCTATCCACCTCTACCTGTTTGTCAAGGCAAGGTCTGCCTTGGCTTCAGGCCTTGGGGTGAGTGTGGCCATGGCCTTATTCTTGGCGGCCATGGTGGTCGCACCAATAGCGGTGCGTTTGCTAGATCGACATGGGATGCATCTGGCCGGTCGATATCTTGCTTACGTTGCTTATACCTGGATGGGGCTGCTGTTCTTTTTCTTTTGGCTAAGTCTTTGCCTGGATGTGTACAATTTGTCTATGAGGGTCTTGGCTCTGCTGCCGGGATCGTCTACTGGCAGCTTGGTATGGAAAGGCAGGGATAGCTTCACATTTATAACCCTGGGGGTCCTTTTTCTGGGAGGTTTGTCTGGTTACAGTGCCTGGCAAATAAGGCTAGAGCGGGTGGTGTTGCAAACCATGAAATTACCCCCTCAAGTGGAGAAAATAACCATAGCGCAGATCTCTGATGTGCACCTCGGGCCCATGGTAGGTGAAAGGAGGCTGGCCCGCATTGTTAGGCTGTTGGAGAGAGTCAAGCCCGACTTAGTGGTTGCCACTGGGGATCTGGTGGACGCGCAGATGGACCGGTTGAATAACCTGGCGACCATGTTGGCCACCCTGAATCCTCCTCTGGGCAAGTTTGCCATCGCCGGGAATCATGAGTTCTATGCGGGTATTGGTCAGAGTGGACGCTTCCTGAGCGCAGCGGGTTTTAATTTCCTGCGCAATGAAGGTTTTAAGCTTAACGGTTTAATTAACATCGTGGGAGTGGACGATCCCGCTGGGAAAAGCAGGTATCCGCAGAATGGTCAGGTGGGAAAAGAGGAAAAAATTTTGCTTGCAGATTCAGACTCAGAGAGATTCACCCTGCTGCTCAAACACCGCCCTACGGTAGAGATGGAATCTATAGGCCAATTCGATCTCCAGTTGAGCGGCCATACTCACGGTGGGCAGATCTTTCCTTTCAATCTGATCACCCGACTCTATTATTCCAGGCAAAGAGGGCTCCACCGTTTGGATAAGGGAAGTGTGCTATATGTGAGCCGCGGAACCGGTACCTGGGGTCCCCCCATGAGATTTCTCTCACCTCCAGAGGTGACGGTAATTGAACTTAAGAGACTGGGAAATTGATTGGGAGGGGTGTGATTAACGGATGATTTCTGCGATATCTTTTCTATTTACCTTAAAGCTGTACCTTCCACCAAAACGGAAACTCTCAAGAGTAAGAGAGCTGTCGTCTTCAGCAATGACCACACCTTTGTGAACGGCGCCGTTTTTCATTTTGAGGTAGACTGTGCTGCCCACCAAATATTCTGTCTTCTTTTCGATACTCTTCTCGAGTTGCTGTTCCAATTTCTCGATAGAAACCACCGAGGTCGATGGTGTGGTGGAATCACCATAGCTGTTCACAATGGCGCTATAAAATGGTTGCAGTTTGGTGAGTTCTTGTTTTGAAGCGATGAGGCTGACGATGAAATACCTGTCGGCCTGGGACTCAAAAATGTTAAAAACCATGTTTTTGTCAGCAAAAGCTCCACTTATCTGGGAGACATCCTGTTGGTTTATTTTCTTGGTTTCTTTTTTGATATTAGTGTAGCCTCCTCTTTTCATGGTCTCTTTCACAGAATCGGCATAATTATCCCCGAGTTTTCTAGTGCGGCCGTAGCATTTCAAACTTGCTTCACTGCCAGGGGCTTGCAAACGAATCCCATAAAGAATGCTGTTTTCAGCATCTACAGCGCTCCTGCTCCAGTCAGGGGGATAAGAGATATGGGAGCCGTCCGGAAATTCGACGCTCTTCCATTGGTTCATGTCAGGCTTATCTGCAGCAGTCTCAACCTTTTCCGCAACCTCTTTTGTTTCCGCTTCCTTTTGTAATGGTTTCTCCTCCTCAGGAGTATCTTGCTCTTCTGAGGGAGAAACTGTTTCTTGCTCCACAGGAGCCTGTTTCTTCGCTGCCGGAGGTTTCCTCACCTGTGCCACTTTGGGCCCGGCAGCAACCTTTTCCTTGCCGGTACCGGTGAGATCTTTATACATCACCGCTGCAAAATAGATACCGTAGCCCAGAACCATCACCCCTATGACCAGATAAAGCCCGAGTATGGGGTTTTTTCGGACATCGTGGGTGACAAACTTTTTTAGCCTCTGTGGGATCTCATTGAGCTTGCCTGTCCGAGCTCCCATGGTCGCAACCTTCCTATTTGACCTTTAATAACGTTACTTTGAATGATGGAGGTCAGTGTAAATTATTAGTTTCTTCAGTTGGGCTCAGCTCATGCCAATCTAACCATTGATGGAAACAAGCAAAGAACATGCCAGCCATAAGGCAAAATCCTGTGGTTGTTAAAGCTCTGATAAAGAGGATACCTCCCTACTCCTACCAGTATTAGAAATCCAATGTCGTAGCACTCTAACGCAGTTCTCCACCTCTGGGTCTTGCCGAAGTTCCTCCAAGGAATAACTCATCTTTGTTGACCAGTTGGGATACTCTGATACTGTTCCAGGCACATTCTGTTGCCTGGCATCCCTGAAAAGATCCTCCTGACTCAATAGGACCAGTTTGGCTGAAGTTGATAAGATAAAGCCAATGATCGCACTATGGAGGTCCCCGGTCAGTGCTGTGTAGATCTCCGGGTTATTTGCCAAATGCTCCGCTAGAAAACCTGAGATTACCAGTCTCTCAACAATCTTGTCCTTTTCGTGTTTTCTATTTTGCCAGGCAGCTTGAAATTGGCTTTCACTGGGGAATAGCCCCAAGCTCTTGCGCAAGTAAAGATCTTCTCCTGTCCAAAATCCTGCCAGAGTGGGAAGGTCATGAGTACCTATGGAAGCCAGGGCCAATTCCGGATACGATCCCCCATCCTTAAATCCCCATTCGTCTCTTTCAAAGTAGAAAAGTCGATAAGAGAGAATGCGGAAATGAGCGAGGGCCTCTCTTACTTGGGGGGGAACCGTGCCAAGGTCTTCTCCAATAATCAGGGTTTTGGAGCGCTCACTTTCCAAGGCTAGAATCTTCAGAAGATCGTGGTAATTGTACTCCACATAAGTCCCATTCTTGGCAGGCCGTCCAGCAATAATCCAAAAGAGCCGAAAAAACCGCATGACGTGATCAATTCTCAGAGCCCCGCCTGCCTGACAATTTCTGTTGATCTCCTTGCTAAACAGGCTGTAGCCGTCATTGCGGTATTTTTCCCCATGGGGCGGGTGGAAGCCCCAGTTTTGGCCCTCAAGAGCAAAATCATCGGGTGGCGCTCCCACTGTAACCCCTTCGACAAAGAAATCCTGGTAGGCCCAATAGTCAGCACCCCCGGGGTCAATACCCAATGCCAAATCGTGATAAAGGCCAATGGAGGCTCCCAATGACTTGGCAAGGTCCTGTGCCTCTTGTAGCTGTTCCTCTAGTTGCCACTGCAGGTACTTGTAGAAAAGTATACTTTCCTGGTGTTTTTGGCGAAATTCTCCTACTTCCACAGAGTGGGGCTCCCGGTAAGGTTGTGGCCACCGCCGCCAGGTCCACGCCCCATGATATGTCTGGTGAAAAAAAGCTTCCAAGGCGCAAAAAGTGGCAAAATTATCCAGCAGAAATCCTTCCCTGTTAACATAGGCCTCAAGCTGCCTGCCCCGTTCGCTCAACCCTTCCTCTTTCCAATGGTCTCTTAGAAAACTTTGGAACACCATCTTAAGGACTTTAAGCTTAAAAGTGGCCACCTGCTCGTATTGCACCAACTGGGAATGGCGAAGATCAGCCAAGAGATTTTGGCTTGTCTCTTCCCGGACAAATTCCTTTGCTTCTATAGAGGAGCGATAGTCTTCCATCTTTTCAATGTCTAGGTAGATGAAGTTGCGATAATATCTGCTTGAGGGAAAATATGGGCTGATGTTGTAGGGTTGTCGGTTGGAGATGGCGTGCAATGGATTTAGACCAACCACATCCAGGTGGAGATTCCCAACCGCCCAGCGAATGAATTCCTTAAGGTCACCCAAGTCTCCAATACCCCAGTTAGCCTGTGATCTGAGGCCGTATAGGGAAATAGCTATGCCGGCTTTCTTGCCCTTTCCCTGCAAAGCTGGGGGCAGATAACTTTTCTCCGGGCAGAGAATGACCAGGATTTTTTGCTCGAGTTTTTCTTTGTCGCGTTCTACACAGAGGTTGAATTGGTAGTAGCCAATGGAAAGACCCCCTGGAAAGGGAAGGGACCAACGCTCGTAGTAAGAACCATTAAGCTCCCTGGCCTCTACGAAAGTTAACTGTTCAAAGTTGAAGGAGTGGTTGACAGGGGGAATGTTTTCGCCGGAAATTTCCAGCCGAACTTGGAGAACCCTTTCCGATTTTTCTTCTGGAGATCGGGAGGCAGGTATTTGAAAAAGCAACTCGGCGGGCAATGGTTCAGTGGTTGCGACCAAAACCGGCTGAGCCAGTTGAGTCCAAGAAAGATTTTCGCAGTGCTTCAAAGCCTCTTGCGGGCTGGTGACATCCACACCGGCTGCGACAAGCAAGGTTTCGAGGTTCTCAGGTGAAATCTCATGGGACTGACCCCAGATGTCAAAGTAAGAGGTAAGGACGCCATAAGCTGCTGACAATTGCGCTAAGCTTTCTCTTCTCTGTTCTTCTGTTTCCATGGAATTGCCTAGTTAGCTTTCAAATTTTGCCGCGATTGGCATTCTCCTGCCAGAGCCAAAAGCCTTAGATGTAACCTTTAATCCAGGCGGCCCTTGTCGACGTTTATACTCGTTTCGATCAACTGCCCGAATCACCCAGCTTACTGTCTCGGGTTGGAAGTCAAGACGAAGAATATCATCAATTGAGTAATGCTCGTCCAAGTAGTAATGGAGAATCTGATCAAGGACCTCATAGGGGGGCAGAGTGTCTTGATCGGTCTGATTCTCTTTCAATTCAGCTGTTGGAGCCTTGTTGATGATATCTTGGGGTATGACAGGGGATCGCCTGTTAATGTATCCCGCCAGTTCATAAACCATGGTCTTAGGTACATCGGATATGACACTGAGACCGCCGCTCATATCGCCATAAAGTGTGCAATAGCCTACTGCCAGTTCACTTTTGTTACCAGTGGAGAGCACCAGATGGCCGAATTTGTTTGACAGTGCCATGAGAATGTTGCCCCGAATCCTGGCCTGAATATTCTCCTCAGTAATATCAGCCTCTCTTCCTTTTAAATGAGGCCGGAGAGATTTAATGTAAGCTTCATAGATGGGAGAAATAACCACTGTCTCGAATTTGATGCCAAGGTTGCCAGCGAGTTTCTTGGAATCTTCAACGCTTCCAGGTGAAGAATAAGGTCCCGGCATAGTGACGGCCACAACGTTGTCACCACCCAGGGCCTCCGCAGCAATACAGCAAGTGACCGCAGAGTCGATGCCACCTGAAAGACCTAGAATAGCACTATTAAAACCGCACTTGATCATATAGTCTTTTACGCCCAGAACCAAGGCCTGGTAAACAGATTCAATTTCTTCTTGCGGTTCATAGGTAGTTGTTACTTCAGCTTGGTCGAGGGAAATAGTCTGTATGTGCTCCTGGAAGGGGGGGAAAACCGCAATGGGGTCGCCAGCTCCGTCTACGCAAATGGACCTACCATCAAAGATTAGCTCATCATTGGCTCCCACTTGATTGACGAAAACAAATGGGATTCGGTGCCTGCGGGCATGACTTTGAACGATATTGTACCTGAGTCTTTCTTTGCCGCGATAAAAAGGGGATGCAGCAAGGTTAATTATCAGGTTGGCGCCCCTCTTTGCCATAGCTTCGATGGGATCACGATGGTAGGTCCGCCGGGGCCATAAGGCCGGATCGTTCCAGGCGTCCTCACAAACGGATATGCCCAGGACGCTATCTTTGAATTTCACCACGGGATCCTCAAGCCCTGGTTCGAAGTACCTTGGTTCGTCGAAGACATCGTAGGTGGGCAACAAAGATTTGTGGTGGGTGAAAAGGAGTCCTCCTTGATAGATCAGTAGGGCAGAGTTATGGATACCCTTTCCGGTTGGCTGCTGGCTGGGTTGAGGCGCGCCAACAATGATTCCCGTTTGGTTAAAATTTTGGGAGATTTTTAATAGTTCTTCAATTGCCGCCTGAGTTCTGGCGATAAATGAGGGTCTCTCCAAGAGGTCTCTGGGTGGATAGCCAACGAGAAAAAGCTCTGGGAAAATAACCAGGTCAGGCGAATCTTTGCTGCACTCAGACAGGGTCTTCTCAACCTTGGCCAGGTTGCCCTGAATGTCGCCAATAGTCGGATTCAATTGTGCCAGGGTCAATTTCATTTTACCCACCCATCCATTGTTCAATTATCTAGTCTTTATTCGGAAACCCTACATTGTCATCCTGAGCACAGCGAAGGATCTCGAGATTCTTCGTCGTCCCGCCACGGCGGGACTCCTCAGAATGACAATCAAAAAGAGGGGTTTCCAGATGGACACTATCTAGTAACCGGATTTCTTTGCTGTCATGCTTTCGATTTCAACCTTTATAACTAAAGTATTATTGATTGCGGCCTCAGAATAATCGTAGGTTCCGCCGGAATAGTGTTCCATAATTGCATTTAAGCCCGCTTTTTTCTCTTGGATGTCCTCAACAATCGAGGCTTTGCCAAATCCTATGACGCTCCGGTATTTCATCCCCCACTTGCACCCTTCCTCGTCTGCGACAACTTCATGATCCAAGTCGAATTCGAAACACACCTTGCTATTTTTCCTCAGTATTTCGATCTTTTTACCCTCGGGGGCGGAATGGAAATACAAGGTGCTATCCTTAAAGCCAAAGCTGAGCGGCACAATATATGGCCGGTTTTCTTCTGACAAGCCGAGCCGACAGACAAGAGATCTGCGGACGATCTGCTCAATTTCAGCAAGCTCGTCTATTGCTTTGTCTTTCCTTCTCATGCCATGCTTTTTGTTCAAAGCTTTAATCCCCTTACCCGATCCCCTACACGGATCAACTGGCCAAGTCCACAATTACCCTACCTTTTTGTTTGCCGGCTAAGATGCGATCAATTTCACCATCCAACTCCTCAAGGGAACACAGGGAAGTCTGTCGATCCAGATCAGGCAGTTTCCATTCATTGGCAATTTTTTCCCAAGTCCTCTGCCGAATGCTCATTGAACAGCTCTGTGAATCAATCCCCACAAGAGAGATGCCCCTCAAGATGAAAGGGTAGACATTAATTGGTAAATCAGGCGATGCTACATTGCCGCAGCAAGTAACTGCTCCGTGCAGCTTGGTGGATCTGATGGCTGTTGATAGGATCTCACCCCCAACCGAGTCTACTACCCCGGCCCAGCGACCTTTCAAAAGGGGTTTGCCCGTGGTGTCGGTTGCCTCTGCCCTGGAGATGACTAGTTTGGCGCCAAGATCGATCAGGAACTGCTTTTCATCCATCTTGCCGGTAACTGCAACCACTTGATATCCGCTTTGGGCCAGCATGGCCACGGCAAAACTGCCAACGCCACCAGTGGCGCCGGTAACTAATATCTCTCCTCGATCAGGGGTTATGCCATGCTCCTGCAGTTTAAGCAGGCAGAAACCGGCAGTAAGACCGGCTGAACCATAGGCCATGCTTGCCTTTAGTGACAGGTTCTCGGGAAGTGGCACCACCCAGGCAGCCGGCACTCTGATGTATTGTCCGAAGCCCCCGGGAGTGTTCATGCCAAGATCGTAGCTGGTGACAATCACTTCATCCCCAGGGTGAAATGCATCACTAAGGCTCTCTTCTACGACACCTGCGGCATCTACTCCCGGGGTGTGAGGATAATTCTTGGTCACTCCCCTGTGACCAGTGGCTGAAAGTCCATCCTTGTAATTTAAGGATGAATAGTGAACCTTGACCAATACCTCACCTTCAGGCAAGTCATCCAGAGATCTATGGGTTACCTTCCTGAGAAATTTTCCTTTCTCTGCTTCCTCCACTAACATTGCTCTAAAGGTCTTGACAGCCATAATTTCTACCTATCTCAGAAAATAATGAACAGATAATTTGTCTAAAAATACCTTTGTTTCCAGATCAGTAGTTTTTCCCTGAGGCTGGCCCTCATGGGTGGAGCTTATTCTTGCAAAACCATACAGTCAAGAAATAGTTTCTCAGGCTTTAACTGCAGAGCAGATTATTGCAACCAGGTGAAAAAACTGGCATCATGACAAATGGTCGTGAGTCAGAACCGAAGATAACTCATCCTCCAGCCAGCAAACTGATCATGGATAATACTCTAAAGGAAGTAATATTCGGACCCATGCGGTTACCCTTTCTCATTTTGACTCCCGCCTGTGTTATGTTGGGTGCGGCTACGGCTGACTGGTCTGGAAGCCCCCTGAACTTCTATTACCTAGCTTTGGCATTAATCGGAGCGGTTGGCGCACACATAGGCGTGAACGCCCTTAATGAATATCACGATTTCGAAAGCGGTCTGGACTTCAACACTGCACCAACTCCCTTTAGTGGTGGCAGCGGCACCCTTCCAAAAAACCCCAATAAGTCTCACGTGGCATTAATTACGGGAATCGTCAGTATGGCTGTTACGGTTTTAGTAGGTATATATTTCCTCCGTGTTAGAGGCTTGTTGCTTCTGCCTGTTGGATTGTTAGGTCTTGTAACTATTGTCACCTATACAAAGTGGATTACAAGAAACGCTTTTCTATGTTTAATTGCCCCAGGACTAGGTTTCGGTCCATTTATGGTGATGGGAACCGACTTCGTTCTAACAGGCACCTATTCCTGGACATCCTTTATTGCTTCCCTAGTTCCCTTCTTTCTAGTTAGTGACTTATTACTGCTCAACCAGTTTCCGGATATCGAAGCTGACAGAGGAGTGGGCAGACACCATTTTCCCATCGCCATAGGCAGAAAGGCCAGTGTGAGCCTTTACGCAGCATTCCTGGGATGCGCTTATGCCACAGTAATTATAGGGTATGCTGCCGGGAAGTTGCCCTCGGAGGGTTTTTTGGCCTTCGGCTCAACTATCTTCGCCATTCCCACGGTAAGAGGTGTTGCCAGGTTCGCAAATGATGTGCCTGAATTGATTCCCTATATGGGCCGGAATGTAGTAGTGATAATTTTGACGCCAGTGTTGCTGGCCATGGGTCTATTTATTGGACATTGAGCATGTCATTTTTCTGGCGGGGTCAGCTCAATTTCAAATAGAATGGGCCACAGTTTGCCAGTTACGAAAAGCCGATCATTCCTCTGGTCGTAGGCAATGCCGTTAAGCACATCTACAGGGTGAACAAGGTCCTCGGGCCTCAAGAGACCCCTCAGGTCTATCCAGCCCACAACTTCCCCCGTATCAGGAGAAATCTGCGCAATTTTGTCTGTTTGCCAAACATTTGCAAAGATCAGTCCTTGAACATATTCCAATTCATTGAGATTAGACACGGGACCCTTCCGGTCATGGACTTTAATCAGGCCCATTTCTTTGTAGGTTTTGGGATGTAAGCAGTACAAAGTCGATGTACCATCACTCATAATTAGATGCTCACCGTCATGGGTGATGCCCCAACCTTCTGTGGGATAGTGAAATGTTTCAATTAACTGGAAGGTGTCTTTGTCGTAAACAAATCCAAGATTGGCTCTCCAGGTCAACTGGATCACCTTGTTGTGATAAACGGTTACGCCCTCCCCGAAAAAGTGTGCTGGCAGGTTCCTGAACTGCAAAATACTGCCTGTGGCCAGATCAACTTTGCGCAAGCTGGACCGACCGCGAAGACCTGTTCCTTCAAATAAAAAACCATCCACAAAAACCAGTCCTTGGGTGAAGCCTTTAGGATCGTGCGGATAACGGTTAACGATCCTGTAGCCATGAGTGGGAGTCTGATCGACTGTCTTTTGCTCCAGGCGAATCTGTGAAGTTAGATTCTTTCGGCTGTTTTTCTCATTCCATTCCGGTGAAGCTGGGGAAAGTGGCATTAACCCTCCTAAGAGGAGAAGGATAAAAAAGGCACAAATGGCGATTAGAAAGCGATTCATTAGGTTCCCGGAAACCTGGTCCTTCCCCATAAAGCGGGATCTTCGATGGGCAAGGTCAGAGTTCACTGAGGTTTCAGTGTTCAGGTTTCAGCTTTTGTGTTATTCCTCCCTGACACCAGACACCTAAGACCCAGAGAATTAGTGCTTGTGTTTTGGGATTTCATAGCCCGGTCTGTTTAAAACGATACACATAAATGGGATCGTTGTGCAAGGAATTACCTGGGCGTAAAACCCGCTCAGGACTGAAACCGGGTAAGTGGAAGTTGCATGAGACCACCAAAGCTCCGGGTTTGAGGTCTGCTTTCAGTTTAGCTGGGAGGTCTCTCATTACATCCGGAAAAAGGTAGCAAAACACAAGATCAGCGTCTGATAGATCTACAGTCCAGAAACTGCGCCACTTGATCTGAATGTTTTTGCGGCCAAAGCAAAGAAGTTTGGCTTTGACATAGGCTATTAAATTTAATTCGTATCCTACTGCTCTAACCCCATTTGACAATAGGAATAGTGGTCAAGGTATCCGGCTCTTCCAATTTTGTTTGCGGGCGTAGAATTGGTAGAGTGCAACAGACCTGGGATCCAGGTTAGTCAAGCCCTCAACTACAGCCCAATCCATTGCTTCCAAGTATTCTTCAGCGGTAATGGCGCGCCAGATCTCTGGATGCTCATAGGCTTTATATTCCACCCTGTACTGATGCATTATGTTGACATAGGTAGATTTTGGTAAAGCCTTGCCTACCCACTTCACAAACTTATCTGTTCCTGCCACTCGGTTGGGCATTACTAAGTGACGTATCATGAGTCCGCGAAGGGCGATCCCGCGCTGGTCAACCAGGTGCTGTTTAACCTGACGGTTCATTTCGATAATAGCTTCTTTAGCTACTTCCGGGTAGTCAGATGCCCCGGCTGAATATTTTGCCGCTTTCTCACCGTCCATATATTTCAGGTCCGGCAGATAGATGTCCACAATACCGTCAAGGATTTTCAATATCTCCACCCGTTCGTAGCCACTTGTGTTGTAGACCAAAGGGATGCGGAGACCTTTTTTGTAAGCAATTCTCGTAGCATTGATAATGTTAGGCATTACGTGAGTGGGGGTGACCAGGTTAATGTTATGGCAGCCGAGCTTCTGCAGATAGAGCATCATCTTCGCCAGGTCTTCGTCCTCTAATTCGCTACCCTGTCCCTCATGGGCGATGGGCCAGTTCTGACAGAACACACAGCGGAGGTTGCAGTTGGAGAAAAAAATAGTGCCGGAACCGCGTTCGCCAACCAAAGAAATCTCTTCGCCGAAGTGAGGCTGGGCAATGTAAACTACAACTTTCGCAGGGGCCCGACAAAAGCCGCGCTCGCCTTCCAGTCTATTTGCCCCACACTTACGAGGACAGAGCTCGCACTCCTTGAAGAGTGAATAGGCCTGATCGATCCTCGGAGCCAATTGGCCTTCGCTTTCTAATTTGGCGTAGGCTGGATGGTAGCCTTGTTTTTCTCGGGACGAGGCAGAGAGAATGGTTCGGGGCAGGAAAAGCGAGCCGCCGAGCACTAGAGAGGTTTTAATGAATTCCCGGCGCGTGATCTTCATAAACAAAACTCTACCATCTTAGAATCATAACCGGAAGAGTTTTAACCCGGATGTTTGATGAATGGCCGTCGCGGGGTTGTAGGTAAAAAGAGTGAGCTGTTTTGGAGTACTGCAGTGAGTAAAAATTCCAAATAACAAATGACAAATTCCAAACAAATCACAATGACCAAAATTCAAAATTCGAAACTTGTTTCGGTCATTTGGTATTGTAATTTGAGATTTGTTTGTAATTTGGTGCTTGGAGTTTGGGATTTCATTACGCCATCATTCCAGTACTCCAGCATACAGCCGCCCTAGAAAAATACCATTGAAAACGGCTCTGAGGGTGGCTGAGTCCTTCGGGTCTGGAGTGTTTACTCTTCCCTTTGGTCCTGTTTTGAAATCTTTCGAGCTTTCTCGACCTCACCGGCGAGATCAATTGTTCCGCAGTCCAAACACATGCTTGCAACCACGGGTACGTATCCCGGGTACATGGTAAGAAAACGCGGATCTTCAAAGTGAAAGTGTATCCGACCTGTAGATTGAACCCGTCCAGACTCTAACTTGGAACCTCCACAACGGGAACAAGTATTCTCATCAGCCATAGTCCAACCCCTTTCTGTTAGCCCGGGTATTTAATGATGCAATTCATGAATGTCCGGGCTAGATAATTTTACTAATTGCTGCTTAACATCCTCACACATGAGATCCATGCAAAATTCATCCCAAAGCGAGAGGGGGGGTGGGGGGTGGTGGATAGATTTTTTCACTGAGGTTGAGATCATTGTTCCAACAACCAGACCCACTGTGCAGAGCTCCTGTGAATGAGATCGGGCCATATTTCCGAAGCGGACTTATCGAAGACAGTCTCTGCATCCGCCCTTAGCACATGCCAACCGCCGGTGGCAATCTCATTATCCAATTGTCCAGGGGCCCAACCGGCATAACCGGCGTAAACCCGAAATCTCTCTTCGCCCTCAGGATTCTTGATCATCCGCTGGATCACCGCCTGAGATGAGCTGAGGTGTATGTCCTTAAATACAAGGCGAGACCCTTCAGGGGGACTGGAGGTTCTTATGATAAGCAGTAACTGATTCTTGGCCACTGGCCCTCCGAGGTAAATAGTATCTGGTCGCTGCCGCAACACCTCTATTTCCGGTAGTACTGCCGAGAGCTTTAGCTCAGAAGGTCGATTGATTATTACCCCCATGGCGCCGTGTTGATTGTATTCAATCAAGAGGACTACAGTTTCAGCGAACTGTGGGTCCAAAAGTTGTCTACTAGCTATAAGAAATCTCCCCTTTGACGGCTTGACCATAGGCCGAGACTGATTAGAAAGGTCGAAAATAATGGGGATCTGGAAAGGCAGAAACTGCGATCCAGCTCGCCCAAGAGAAGGCAAACCCATCCCGGCAGCGATCAAAAGGAAAACAGTGGCAAGTGAAATGGTAGCAAGTTGTGTTAGGATTTTACCGCTCTTATCAAAGGCAAGGTTTCTTCTCACAAGTTCCCCTAGATCGTTTGGCTGATTATAGGTAAAGCGGTGGCGTGCAACCCTACTAATTGTCAGGTACTGGGGGTGGAGTGCTGCCTGATTTACCAGGGTCCCTTTCAGCTGTGATGGGACCTTTTATATCAAATGATTTTGCGTAGGCCTTGATAACATCAAACACTTGAATGGGGCCATAGAGGTTGAAAAGAGAATATATTACTGCAGGAAGAATAGATTCTTCGCCGGTACTGAAAACCGAACTGAACAAGTCTATCATTTCTGCTCCAGTAAATGGACGCTCGTTAGTAATAAGCCCGGCGGCGGCCTTATCCATATAAAAGCACATGAAAATTACTTCTTCGCCGAGATTCTTTCTAAAGGACCTCATAATATCCTGACGGATTCTTACTTTTGTATCTTCCACAATTACCTCCCTAAAATCTGCTTTGAGAGCCTGCTGCTCACTTGTAATTAATAATTTTAACACAGCAGTCTTATCCGGTCACAGTACCCACCAGTTCACCCCATATTATTCTGGCAAGTAATCTTCCCGACGACTCCTTTTGCCCGGGGGCAATTCCCTTAAATGAAGCATCTTATTGGGCACTCTCTGACTTTTCCCAAGGTCTTAATCGCGGTATCCATCGGGGAACGCGGGCTTTATATTTTAAGTACTCGTCTCCGAACCTTCTTTCGAGGCCTTTTTCCTCAACAAGGGGAAAATAAATTGCATTACCAACAAAAAAAATAATCATCCATGCGGCTATTGGCCAGGAATGAAACAATAATGCCTCAGCCAAGAGCAGAAGTAGTGCTCCGGTTATCATGGGATTTCTGCTGTAACGATATGGTCCAATAATAACCAGCTTTCTCGGGGGGTCCCAGGGAGCGGGAGTGCCGTCACCACACTTGGTGAAGAGATTTAAAGTCCAGACACACAAGGCAAACCCAATACTGGCTGCCAACAGAGCCAACCAAAATGAAATTTGACTGGGAGTTATTAACTTGGGAGGAAACCTCGAGTCTTTGGTAAGGAGCAGGATGATAGCGGGGATAAAAACGAGTACTGTGCCAGGCAACACGATAATAGTTCTCAGAAGTCCCCAGTTCATATTTGGACTCCTTGTCTAGTTAGAGCTGTCTTGACTAAGCCCTGTGAAGATGGGTCTGTCTCAGCGCCCCAAATTACACCCATTGATATTTCCGAGCATAGATCTCGGTGGTGCTTTTTTGTCGAATAACAAATTGATCAGCTATTTTTTATCCTTTAGCAAGGACGAGAGATCAGCGAAGGGTTTGTACTTAGGGGGTGTTTTTTCCTCAGCGGACGGAGTCTCGTCCTCATACCATTCCTGATCCAGATAGCGCGAGTGCTCATTGTCGTGACAGTAAAGACAGAGAAGCTCCCAGTTGCTTCCGTCAGGTGGGTTGTTATCGTGGTTGTGATCCTTATGGTGGACGGTGAGCTCACGAAGTTTCCTGCCAGAGAATTCACGCCCGCATCGGGCACAGATCCACGGGAAAATCTTCAGCGCTTGCTCCCGATAACCCTGCTCCCGCTTGCGCCGGGCCTCAGCGATGATCCGATCTAACCTGTCTTTTTCTGATTGCTTCTTCTTCGATTCCATGTGCTCACCTGTAAATTAGATTAAGCCTGCCTGCCGAGTTGAAGAGCAGTGAGTGGCTGTGCGCTAATGATCTCCCTTGTAAACAAATGGATTACGCCGATGTCAAATTGAGCGAACCTCGTCGATCAACCCACAAACCTGTGACTGGAAAGATCAACCAGGGGAGAATATAGTAAACGGTTAAGTACCAGTATTCCCAAAGAAAGCTGATGCCGTAGCCAAGATGGATACCACAGTAAATCAAGTCATAGATGAAGAGCGGGACAGTAATGTAGAAAGACAACCACAAAGAGACCGCGAGACCTCTGCCCTTCCTCGCATTTTTCGCAGTCAAATAAACCACGAGCCATAGAGGTGGTAGGATAGCTGCGTCGAAGAGCACCATGAATCTGTGGGAATACTGTCTGTAGTAATCGGGCAGTCCTACAAGCCAAAAAATCAACCAGGCTAGGGTGACAATAATCAAGAGACGCAAGTGCTTAGGCGCTGGCATTATTGTTTCCTCCGCGGTTAGCGGTGGGGATCGGGTGGCCTGGTTGTCCTTGGGCCTCTGTGAAGCGAACCCGAGGTCGTTGAAGTAACCAAATTCATGCTAATCATAATAATTGGTTATTCTTTATGTTACCATTCTAATATGGCAAAGGCTGCGAGGATAGAGTACATTTTCATTCGCATCAAAATTTGAGTAACTCAGACACTCTAACCTGCAAGGCTGTGTGATTAGCCCCCAGCTCGGTGAGGAGATCAAAGAATGAAAAGAATTATTTCAGCGGTGTTGAAAATATCCATTGCACTAACTTTGGTTGCCGCTCTTTCCTTAAATGCAGTGGCCGGTAGCGCGCCCAGGATTACCAAAGAAGAACTCAAATCGATGCTGGGTGATGCAAAACTGGTTATTGTTGATCTTAGAAGAAGTAAGGACTGGAACTCCAGTGAATATAAAATAAAGGGTGCTGTCCGGGCCGATCCTGATCCAAGGAAGGTTGAATCCTGGGCCAGGAGCTATGGTAAAGACAAGACCTTCGTTGTTTATTGAGCCTGACCCAACGAACACACCAGTGCCCGTGCGGTACTGAAGCTGATAGATGATGGATATCCCAAGGCCTATGCCTTAAAGGGCGGTTGGTACGAGTGGTTTCGGGCTAAATACCCAGTTGAAAAGAGGTAACCGTTTCATCCAACAGAGCACCATTGGGCAACATCTCCTCAGCGGACAACCGTTTCAACTAGGCACTAAGAACTAAGCACTAGGCACCACACAGGATTATTCAGTAACGAGTAGTTGAGAAGTACTCATTTTTGGATGCTTTTGTGTTAAATTCTGGATTATGACTCCTGGCTCCTTGCTCTATGCTCCATGCCCTATGCTTTTTCAAATGCGAAATCCGCATTCCGAAACCGGGAACCCGCCCGAAGGGTGGGAGTCCGAAGGACAAATTATCAAAGTGCATAGTGCCTAGTAGACAACATCGTGTCCTGCCTCTTGCAATTTCAATACAGCCCTCTTCAGATTGTCTGCCTTAACCAGTAAGTAGTCGGTATCGAAGGTAGATAATGCAAAAACACTAATACCGACCTCAGTCAGAGAAGCGGTCAAGGAAGCCAAGATTCCAGTCAAGGAAAAGTCCAGGGGACCTACCACCATGATGCAGCGCCAGCCTTTCTCACACTTGACACCATCAGGCACAACTTCCTGAGAGCAGACAAGCGAGAGTTCTGCTTCTGTCCGGGTAATGGAGAAAAAGTCCCCTGCCAGGGCCCAGGGAGGAATATCTGCCGCAGGTCCAAGTCGACAAATAGAATAGTTATCCGGCAGCAATGAGAGAGTTAGGTTGGTGGGGTTCATGGTTAATGTTTACCATTTACCTTTAAATCCACAAAACATTAATTTGATCATTAAAATATAGATTGGTAAGATCGAAGTGACTATAAATCCGAAATCCGCATTCCGCAATTGCCCTTCGGGCGGGTTCCCGGTTTCGAAATGCAAAATCGCTCTTTGTTCCATCTTTGAATAGGAGTTGGAAAGCATAATATCCTGTGCTAAGTTGAGTTTTGGGTCATTTGGAGATCAGCTTTCCTAGCGAAGATGAGGAGAAATTGTGATCACCATAGAGGAACTTAAAAGGTACGAAATTTTCGCCGAAATGGACCTTACGGAACTCAAGCTCCTTTCCGCCATGGCTGAGGAAAGGAATGCACGGGAGGGTGAGGAACTAATAAGAGCAGGATCCCCAGCCCGGACCCTATATATACTCGAAAAAGGCGGTCTGATGGTCGTCTTTCCAGATGGCCGAGCCATCACTTTGCACAAGCCGGGGAGAGTGGTGGGCTGGTCAGCTTTGGTAAGTCCCACTCATTATACGGCATCGGTCACATGCCTTACTGATGCTACCTTGATCGCCTTTCCCGGAAGCGAGCTGTTGCGGTTAGTCCAGAGGAACGTTTCATTTGGAACAAAGATAATGAGGAAAATTTCAGAAGTGCTGAGCAAGCGACTTCCCTTTTTGCAGGAAAAGGACAAGCGGGTGCTAAAACAAAGGAGTTGAACCCATGGGCGGGTTTTCTGCAATAAGCGCTGGCAATGGCTGGCTAATTTCTGCACTGGGAATTTCGGTGGTTTTTTTCGGGTTGGCCTCTTTGGCTCTTGTCATCACCTATTTCCCCCGCGCAATCAGCTGGTGGAATGATCACTCTCATACCCCCAGGTATGTTTTCCCTCTACTCAGGAGTCTTTTCGGAAAGGGCAGGAGAAAGGTGCCGGTCCTTTTAGGTAACGGGGAAATCCAAGAGCCCGGAGACATCGATGACGCGGAAGAAGCCCTGAGGTTACTTACTTCTCATATGGGTGACCCATTTAAGCTGCCACGGCTTATCGAGATGGCAGAACAGAGAGGCCTGTCAAGGGTTCACTCAACGATCAATCGCCTGATTGTGAGAGGCACCATGGTTGGTGGCACTGATGGCCTGTTCCGTTGGGCCAGGGGAAGTGAGAGGGAGGGTCCAGTAGAAAGTAAGTTTAAAGAGACCAAATGAGGCCTTATCTGTCAACCAAACAAGTACCGAGCTGGATTATTGGAGTTTCAACGATTGTTGATCTCAGATTTGAGATTTTAGATTGACACAATCTGCAGTCTACAATCTGCAATCTGAAATGGCCATGGCTCCATCATTCCATTACTCCATTATTTCCCTTTATTGGTGCCACCAAGAACGTACAAGGAAATTTCTATGGAGCTGCTAATTGAGTTATTGCAAAATACCGGTTTTGGGATGGCGGACTTTCGCCACTTCGTTATGATTGGGGTGGGGTTAATCTTCATTTATCTCGGTATTGCCAGACACTACGAACCCTTGCTTCTCGTTCCCATCGGCTTTGGCATCCTGGTTGGCAACATCCCGGTATTCAAGGGGTTAGGCTTGGGCATTTACGAGAAAGGCTCAGTGCTCAACTATCTCTATTTTGGAGTGAGGCAGGGCATTTATCCGCCATTAATCTTTTTGGGCATTGGTGCCATGACAGACTTTTCCACCCTACTGGCCAGGCCCAAGCTCATATTGCTGGGTGCCGCCGCCCAGTTAGGTGTGTTTATGACCTTTCTCGGGGCGCTGTTTCTAGGTTTCCTCCCGAAGGAGGCAGGTTCCATCGGAATAATCGGCGGGGCTGACGGCCCTACCGCCATCTTCCTGTCGGCCAAGTTGGCCCCGCATCTGGTAGGACCCATAGCCATCGCGGCCTATTCGTATATGGCACTGGTGCCGGTCATCCAGCCGCCGATCATGAGGCTGCTCACCAGCCGGCAAGAACGTCTGATCAGAATGAGTGATCCCAGGGAAGTGAGCTCGCAGGAGAAAATTTTATTTCCAATAGTTGGCTTTCTACTGTGCTGCTTCTTGGCACCGGCGGCCCTACCATTGCTGGCCATGCTTTTTTTCGGTAATCTGTTGAAGGAATGTCTGGTTACTGACCGTCTAGCTAAAACTGCTCGTACCGCCGTGGTTGATACAGTAACCATTGTCCTTGGTCTAACCGTGGGCGCCAGTACCCAGGCTGACGTATTTCTCACTGGGAAGTCCATTGGAATTTTCATTCTAGGTGCTTGCTCCTTCATGGTGGCTACGGCGGGAGGCGTACTTTTTGCCAAAGTGATGAACCTCTTTAGCCATGACAAGATTAACCCCCTCCTAGGCGCTGCCGGGGTGTCGGCGGTGCCGGATTCTGCCCGAGTGGTGCAGATGGTAGGCAACAGGGAGGATCCTGGTAACTACCTGCTAATGCATGCCATGGCACCGAATGTGGCGGGGGTGATCGGTTCGGCCATTGCGGCTGGGGTGCTCTGGAGCTTCCTTGGCTGATAGATTAAGAAGACATCCTTGGAAAGTTACCTCAGTTGGTGACGAGGCCGATTCTATCTGCCCCCGTTGCAAAGAGGAGACTATCCATCGCGTGGTCGCCATGGTGGAGAAGAAGATCCACCTGGTAATCTGTACCCGTTGCAACAGTCAACATCGATACCGCCCCTCGCTGACCGCCATGAGGAAGAAAACGCCCCTACCGTCCAAGCGTCAGGCAAGGCTGTTAAAAAAGCTGGAAAAAACCAAAACCCCGCAGCCGCAAGCACCCCTTGGACAGTGGCAGAAATTAAAAGAAATTTATGCTGAGATGCAACCATTGGATTACGATCCCAGTGAGGAATACAGGGAAAATCAGGCCGTTGCCCATCCGACCTTTGGGCTCGGTTTTGTTCGCAGGGTTGTTGATGCTTCCAAAATTGAGGTTGTCTTCGAACGGGAAGTGAAGATCCTGGTGATGAAGCGCCCCAAGAGAAACTAGGGACTAGGCACTATGCACTAAGCACCGAACCATTTATTTAGTGCCTAGTGCCTAGTTAAACCGGCTGTTTTCAGTCCGCTGACCTCTAATCCTCGTCTCGCCGTTTCTCCGTGTCCCCGCGTCATACTCCTGTGCCTACTCCTTAGTGCCTAGTTGTACTCTCTGCTGGCCAAGAGATGAAGAAGGGCATGACTGCCGTCAGATTTAGCAGAGCAAGAATGAAGAGGGCCTGCAAAATTCCCACCGAAGGAATTAAAACCAGTCCCACCAAGAGACACCCCAGAAAAGATCCCAAGAGGTCTACACCATAGATCAAACCTGCGACCGGGCCAACTCGGGTTTGCCCTTTTAACAGCAACCGATTGGCCAGGGGAAAATGGGTCCCTCCGATAAAGCCGGCAAGCAGACTCAAAAAAGAAAAAGCTTCTCTATAGAAGAAATTGTGATAGCCCAAGGTCGGACTATTGTGGAAGTAAATGACCACAAGGGCCAAAGCTAGGCAAAAACAGGCCAGGACGATCTGAAAAGTAATGAGGGTCTTGAGTTCACTCGCCCTGTTCTTTGGATAATAAGAAAAAATGAAACTTCCCCCAGCAAGCCCTACCATAAAGAGCGCCAAAAGCAGACCTATCTTATAGTAGAGATAGCCGAAGAATACCTGAAACGCAAAGACGATGAGAATTTCAAGGGAGATTCCGGTGAGGCCGAACGTGGCAACTCCGTAGAGCACCCTAATCGTAAGAGACTGTGAGAACTGGGAGGTGAAACGCTGCCTGAAACTCAGGAGAATAACAACGGCGAGGAGGAGCGAAATGGTGATCCAAATAGTGCGCTTACTGAGAAAGGCGAAGATTGTGCCTATGGCCTGATAATAGTGAGAGCTCAACATGAGGAGGTTATATGCATAGGCTTTGAGATTCAGATCGCTATTGACCCCTACTTCAGCCGCCTGATCAACCATGGCCATAAATGTTTCTTGCCGGAGGGGCGAAAGATCCCAAAGTATGTAGTGGTCCTGCACATAAAATAACCGCAACCGCCGCTGCTGAATTCTTTCCACTAGGGTTTCCGCTTTGCTGGTGAGAGTTCCACGGGAGTTTGAACAAAAAAAGCGGGCAGTTTGCCCCGGAAAAATTACCACTTCAGGAAAGACACTCAGGGCGGTTCGGTGGAGCAGCTTCAAGTATTTTGCTCGGTTGGGACCAAGGGCAGTTTCGGAAGCGGTGGCAGTGAAGAAAAATACTCCCCCGTGGCGCATCCTGCTGGCAGCCAGACGGAAAAACTCTTCGGTGTAGAAACGATTTATCTGCGCGGTAAATGGTTCAGGAAGGTTGATTAGAATGACGTCGTAAAGCTTCGAGGTATGGGCCAGATATCGTCGGCCGTCTTCGTTGTGGACTACTACCCGTGGATTCTGCAAAGCAGCAGTGACCTGCTCCGGAAGATAAGTCTTTCCCAGTTCAATTAGCCTGGGGTCCAATTCTACATAATCTACTTGGCGAACACTTGGGTGCTGGAGTAATTGGCCTAAAGATTCAGAGACCCCCCCTCCTATGAGAAGAATCGACTTGGGTTCAGGGTGCTGAAGGATGGCGTAATGCACCGCCTCTTCGGCGCTCAACTGATCGGGCACTGCAAAGTTCCACAGACCAGTCTCAAAAAAGGAGAGCTGGTTTTCTTTCTCCACCACGGCTATGTGGCCAAAAATAGTCTCCTCTGAGGTAATAAGGTGGAAACCAGACCACTGCCACTGACGGCTGATTTTATCCAGGTTTGTGTTTTGCTGTTGAACAATAAGAAGAGCCAAGAAAGAGATGATAAAGACTGGATAGTGAAGCCAGGGGCGACGGCTACTCCGCAGGGTTATAACAAAGCCTGAAATACAGAGGAAGAGAGAAATTGCAGCGCAGATCTGTATGGCATTGAAATGATGAATGAGTAAGAGGGTGTAAAGTAGACCGCCAATGCCGGCCCCAAGACCCTCAAGAAAGTAAACTAAACCGGGGGATCTTGTCCAATGAGGAATTAGAGCGGCCAAAAGTGAGCAGGCCAGGCTGAACAAAGAGCCAGAGATCAGACAGAAAGGGGCGAGAAAGAGAAAAGAAATGGCAAGCATCTGGACCAAGGTGACCAGTTCGCCGGCGCCGACCTGGAACAAGAGACGGGCGAGCCGGATAAAAAAAATAGTTGCGATGAGTGCAAGACCGCCACAGCTCTGGAGGTAGCCAAAGAAGGATTGCGTCGCCACTCTATATTGGGAGATTTTCCCACCAAGCAAACCACCAAGAGCTGTCCAAAAAAGCCAGGCGGCGAGAACAACGGCCACTGCAAGTTCGCTGCCGGAGAATACGGTTAACAATTCCCGCAGGACGAGAATCTGGCCAACTGTGGCCGCAAAACCAATGAGAACGAAAGCTATTAGCAGAGTAGGCTTCATGGTTTCATGAATACACTATTTCTCAGGCCCATTCCAGATGGATTTTAGATTTGAGATTGATGGAATTCTGCAATCTGCAATCACAAATCTAAAATTGGCGACTCCGTAGCTTCAACACATTGGATTCAAGATCAAAGAGCAAAAGGAGTCAAAGGGACTGACTTTCCTCTTGACAAAACTGTGGCCCCTGGATACTATCGCAAATTATTCGCAATAAGGATATCTATGAAAAGTGAGATCGACGTCTTTAGAGAATTCATTCGCAACAAAGGCCTGCGAAATACGGTTGAGCGGGAACAGGTGGTCGAGGCTGTATTTTCGATACATGATCACTTTGACGTAGAAGAGCTTTATTTGTTGCTCCGGAGCCAGAATGAGAAGATCTCTAAGGCCACGGTCTACCGGACCATCCCCCTATTACTCGAGAGTGGTCTCATCCAAGAGGCATATTTTGAAGACGGTCATCTCCATTATGAACACATTTATGGACATGACCACCACTGCCACCTTCGCTGCATGGATTGCGGCAAGGTGGTGGAGTTCACCGAAGAAGCTGTAAAGGAGGTTGAGCGGAAGGTTGGCGAGCACTACGAATTCATAGTAACTGGGCACAAAATGGAAGTGTACGGTTATTGTGCAAAATGTAAGGTTCATCAGTGATTTGACTCTCAGAGAGGCAAGAAAGCCTATGGAAAGGCTGCATCAATACGAAAAAGAAGAATTTATTCATATCTGTAAAGAGCACGGACTAAACTACAGTGATAAGAGGTTGTTGGTGCTTGAGGAATTTTTAGGGACAATTGAGCATCTCACAATTGGGTCCCTCCAAGAGAAGCTTGAGACTAAAGGCCATCGATTGGACAGTGATTTTATTGGTGAAACCTTAGATCTCCTTTACAGGTATGGTTATGCTTACAAGAAGGAATTCGAAGGCCAGGCAGTCCAATACGAGCATAGACATGTAGGTTGGCATCATGACCATCTAATTTGTGCCGAGTGCGGCAAAATTCAAGAGTTTCACGATTCCGAAATTGAGGCATTGCAAAGACACATCGCGGTGAAAAGGGATTTCACCTTGCTCCACCACAAGATGGAGCTTTACGGCATCTGCGGAGATTGCCGAAAACAAAGGCGGCCCGTTATGCCATTGTCCTTTGTGCTTCCGGGCGAAAAAGTTGTCATAGATAGATTAGTGGGCGGCAGCAAGATGCAGCAAAGGCTGGCTGACATGGGACTTACGCCCGGGACAGCTATAGAGGTTATAAAGTCTAGCGGCCCCGGCCCGTTAATTGTCGCCTTCCGGGGCAGCAGAATCGCGCTGGGGCGCGGCCTTAGCAATAAAGTGCTAGTCTCGGAGAATAGCGGTCCTACCAGTGAAACTGACTGAGGAGTTCAACTCAGACCGGTTCCCAGTTGGAATTTTTCTATTTTGCCAAAAATGATGGGAGTTCGGCAGAAGACCTTACTCGCCAACTCCGGAGAAATGTTGATGATTCCCTTGAGCGAGTTCAAAGAGGGCGAACGAGGCCTGATTGCCAGGTTGAACGGTAAGGGTAGGTTCCGCAAGCGACTTCAGGAGATGGGTTTTATTAAAGGGGCGGAAGTGTTGGTAGAAAAATATGCCCCACTGCGAGATCCCATAGAACTGGTATTGAAAGGTTACCACGTTTCCTTGCGGGTCGAGGAAGCGGCCCAGATAATGATGGAAAAACTGGAGAATAGGTGAAGCAAGAAAATATTACCATTGCCCTGACCGGGAATCCGAACTCCGGAAAGACCACCATATTCAATAATCTCACCGGTACACGTCAGCATGTTGGAAATTGGCCCGGGGTTACTGTGGAGAAAAAGGTAGGGACCGTAGTTCATAACGGCTGTCGGTTGCGAGTGGTTGACCTCCCGGGTACTTACAGTCTAACCGCCTATTCCATCGAAGAAATAGTTGCCCGCCGCTTTCTGGTGGATGAAAAGCCAGATGTGGTGGTTGATATTGTCGATGCGTCCAACTTAGAGCGAAACCTCTATCTTGCCACCCAGCTAATAGAAATGGGGGTAAAACTAATCCTGGTACTCAACATGGCCGACGTGGCGCAGTCCCGAGGTCACCAGATCGACGCTGGCAGCCTGGGCAAATTATTAGGCGTGCCAGTGGTTTTCACTGTTGGTACCAAAAATGAGGGAACAAAGGACTTATTGGACAGAGTTGTAGAGGTGGTTGAGGATCGGGATACGGTGAGTCGGCACATCCACATTTCCTACGGCCATGATATGGAAAAGGAGATCAAGAATATCCAGGACGTTATCTGGCAGGATCCCTCGATAGGTGAGCGTTTTTCAACCCGCTGGCTAGCGGTGAAGTTGTTGGAAAATGACCCGGCCGTTCACGACAGGGCCAATTCTTTTGGAGAAATAGGCAAGCAGATCCTGGCCCAAGCGGAGGCGAGCCGTGAGCGGCTAACTGAGATCTATCAAGACGACCCCGAGATGATACTTACCGATCAGCGCTATGGTTTTATCAATGGTGCTCTCAAGGAAGTTCTCAAGGTCACCGGAAAACCCAAGATTGATCTGTCCAGACAAGTTGATCTGATACTGACCAACAGAGTTCTGGGCTTTCCCATATTCATCTTTTTTGTCTGGGCGATGTTTCAGGCGACCTTCACCCTAGGCGCCTACCCCATGGAGTGGATTGATGCGGGGGTGAGCTGGCTAGGGGCTGTAATGACCGGCCTGATGCCACCGGGATTGGTGCGAGATCTCTTAATTGATGGGGTAATCGCCGGGGTGGGGAGTGTGGTCATCTTCTTGCCCAACATTATGCTGCTCTTTTTTTGTATCGCCTTGTTCGAGGATACGGGCTACTTGGCCCGGGCAGCCTTCATTATGGACAGGGTAATGCACATAATTGGCCTGCATGGCAAATCTTTCATCCCTTTGCTTATGGGTTTTGGTTGCAACGCTCCGGCAATTATGGCGGCGCGCACTCTGGAGAGCCAGCGTGACCGCATTCTCACCATCTTGATCAACCCACTGATGAGCTGCTCAGCTCGTTTACCCGTATATGTGCTTCTCGCCGGAACATTCTTCGGCGCCAGTGCAGGCAATGTCATTTTTAGTATTTATGCACTTGGAATTGCCCTGGCAATCACAATGGGCAAATTGTTCCGAGTGACCCTCTTTAGGGGGGAAACTGCTCCTTTCGTCATGGAGCTTCCTCCATACCGGGTGCCAACACTGAAGAGCCTTTTAATTCACATGTGGGACCGGAGTAAAATTTTTCTGAGGAAAATGGGCGGGGTAATTCTGGTGGGCTCCGTTCTCATCTGGTTTCTAGGAGCTTTTCCCAGACACCATGAACTTCCTGCAAATTATACAGGGGATAAAGAGACCGCCAGCAACGTCCTGGCCAAAGAGGTGACCTCAAAAAGTTCGGAGCAGATGGCCGGATCGCAAGAGGTAAAGGCAGCACAAAAAGGCGAAGGTCAAGCGGAGGCTTTGGCCAGACTAAGCCAAAGCTACCTTGGCCGTTTGGGTCAGGTAATTCAACCGGTATTTGGCCCCCTTGGTTTTGACTGGCGCACCAGTGTGGCCGTGGTAACGGGTTTTGTGGCAAAAGAGATTGTGGTAAGCACCCTTGGGGTATTGTATGCCGCCGGAGCGGACGTCAATGAAGAGAGCGAAGCCTTGCGCCGTTCCTTGCGCGGTTCGGGCATGACCCCACTAGGCGCATACACCTTAATGGCTTTCGTGCTCATCTACGTTCCCTGTTTGGCTACCGTGGCAGTTATCTCGAGGGAGACGAATTCCTGGAAGTGGGCTGCCTTCAGCATTGCATACTCATTGGTCTTGGCATGGGTGGTGTCGTTTTTAATATATCAGGGGGGCAGACTACTTGGACTTGGAGCATAACAAGCATGGAGCACGAGAGATTGAGGATTTTAGATTGTAGATTTAAGATTGAAGAGAGGCGAAAGGCGCAAGGCTCAAGGCAAAAGGTTAGTAGCCGGTATCCAGTAAGTGAAAAAACTCTATTTTGATTGATTTCTCCTGAATTCTGGATTCTGACTCCTTGCTTTTAAATCCGCAATCCGAAATCCGAAATCCGCAATCCGAAATCATCTGGCACCTGGCTCCTTTATTCTTAGATATGGCGATGAAAGACTATCAAGTCAAAAGAATGTTCGAGAGCATTGCCTTCTCCTATGACTTCCAGAACAGCTTTCTATCGTTGAGGAGAGATTCATACTGGCGGAGGGTTATGGCTCAATGTCTTGAATTGCCGGCGGATGCTCTTGTACTCGATATGGCCACGGGTACAGGTGAAGTAGCAGTAGAGATTTGCAACCACCACCCGGAGGCCAGGGTCATTGGGGTAGATTTCTCCCCCAAGATGCTTACGATTGGACGGAGAAAGGGAAAGTTCAAGAAGTTCGCCAGCCGTATTCACTTGAGCCTGGGCGATGGCCGTCAGCTGCCTTTAAAGAGCGCCTCCTTCGAGGCAGCCACGATCGCATTCGGAATCAGGAACATTGAGGAACGAGACCAGGCGCTGAGAGAGTTCTACCGCGTGCTCAAGCCAGGGGGTCAACTCCTTATCATGGAGTTCGACATCCCTGACGATCCGTTGCTAGGCACTATGTACCGGCTTTACTTCGACTACCTATTGCCTCCTTTGGGCAACTGGCTCTCCCGGACAAATTATGCTTACAGCTATTTAGCCACTTCCGTACACGGGTTTCCGACTGCAAAAGAATTTTTGCAGGAAATGGGCAGAGCCGGATTCACTTCCCTGGGGGTAAAGAAACTTACCTACGGGGTCGCCAAGATTTTTCGAGGGATCAAAAAGGCGTAGCCTTTTGGTCAGCCGGTTTTGCCCGTTAAGCCAGCTAAGCCGGTTATCTAGTAGCAACCGGCTAAACCGGCCAAACGGGCAAAACAAATGTGTCTTAGATTACGGACACCACAAGGTGGTAAATGAAAGTTAACTGGGCGGAAAGACTCTGGGTGAACAGCCCATTGCGATTTTTTATCCAACAGCGGGAAACCCGGTTTTTTAGAAGGTTGAGAAATCTAGAACCGGGAACCAGGTGTTTGGAGATTGGCTGTGGCCATGGTGCAGGTGCCCGAATTATTATTAATACCTTCCAGCCCAGCCATCTTGATGGGCTGGACATTGATCCGTTTATGATAAGACTGGCTTTGAGACGACAGCGGAAATGGACAGCTGAGCGGCTTCGATTTCTAGTGGGCGATGCCCAGAACCTTCCCTATGTTGACGGCAGCATGGATGCTGTGTTCAATTTCGGCATCATTCACCACCTGGAAAATTGGAGACAGGGAATAAGTGAGATTGCTCGTGTGCTTAAAAGCGGGGGCGCATTCTATTTCGAGGAGATTTACCCTCCCCTTTACGCCAATCCAATCACCCGCATATTACTTGAGCATCCCACTGAAAACCGTTTCCACGGCCCAGAGTACCGAGGTGCATTGCAAAGCGAGGGCTTCAGGTTGCTGCCGGGCTACAAGGAGTCACGCTTCGCCATTCTAGGAGTAGCAGTCAAAGAATAAAAGGCACAAGGCATGAGGCACAAGGCATAAGAAAAGGAGTCAGAATTCAGCATTCATAGAATAAGAATTGAAACCAGTCTATCGTACTCTTGTCTACTGGAATGTATGAATTAGCCTTGCGCCCTGAGCCTTGCGCCTTAAGCCCAAATTACTGAGAGCTGGCAGCTGATAGCTGAAAAAAGGAGTTGCAATTGAGTGCTGGTAAGCTGAAAGACCTAATGCCAAAACGGCCTCGCTACTATGATGATCTGCCAGGAAAGCTCAGAGACAAGCTGGCCAAGGTGTACCAAATATTGCAGGATGTGCCCTATATAAACAAACAGCAGTTTGCCAAGTGGCAGGAGCGCTTCTGCTACTCCCCAGAACCTGAGCGTGAGATCGCCATATGGGAGTGGTTGGCCAGAGAGTATAAAGAACAAACAGCCGGCGTACAAAACCAGCGAGAAAAGAATCGTATTTTTAAGAGACTATTATCCAAATCAGTTGACTACGAACCCTTAGGTGTGAGGAAGTTGCCGGAATAAGTAGAGGGCGCAAGGCACAAGGCATAGGGCTCAAGGTATGATTAGGTCATTTGGCTCCGCCGTCACTTGGGCTTCGCCCGTCATTAGGCCTTAAGGCCGTCACTTATTGTCATTTATAGTCATTTCTTCGCGCTCGCTGCGCTCCGCTCAGGCCCGCAAGCGGGTTCCCAGTTAGCCTTCGGCGTCATTCATGGTCACTCTTTAGTGACAATAAATGACAGCGAAGCGTAATGACGGCCACCTTAGTGGCCTAGTGACAGCGTAGCGTAGTGACCCAGAAGTGGCTGTTAATTACTCTGTGCTTCGCTGCTTCCCCTCATCTCCGTCTCGCCCTTCCTGTTCTTGGCGTTCGGCCGCGATTTCCTGCTGCGCTTTCCAGGCAGGACAGTACTTGCCATGCCAGGACATAACCTTGCCAAAAGGGGTTTCTGGATTTCGCCTGGCATAATTACATAAAGGGCAATTGTCACAGATCTTGCCCATTGTGCGATGAAGACGGTTCATTGGTTAATCCTCTGTAAGGAGTCAGAATCCAGGAGGCAGAGAGCATAGAGCATAGGGCATAGGATAACAGAATTTTCGAATTTAAAATCCGCTATGCCGCAATGCCGCCATATCTCCCTGCGGCTCACGAAGTGAGCCTCATTTTTTTCTTGACAGTGTGAAAACCTTATCATAATATCCCCCAAACCCCTGCCTAAAAGGGGGATCTTTCCAAGCGCGACTGCTCCAATCTGGCGGTTGTCATTTCCCAGTTAGTGCTGCAAGTTCGAGTTAATGCGAGTGTGCGATTGTAATTTTGGGCTGAACCCTGTGCTGTAGCTGATTCTAAAGTTAAAAGCTTAGGAAGATCCCCCTTTTTTCAGAATACATCCTCGCTTCAAGCAACTTAGCCTGCGGTGTTTCAACCGTTAAACTCCTATTCGAGTTGTCTCTGGTCCGGAGTCCGTTCACCGCAGAGCGCACAGCATGTCATAAGCATCTAGTCATTCGCTCTGCGCTATGCGATTAAACGGGCAACTGAGGGTTTAATGGCGGGTTCGGCGATTATTTCTATTGTTGAACCGGGTGCTTTGCACAGGGCCGGGGCCATTTGTAAGGACAGCAGAAACTACATCAGTGCCGAAGTAGCGATTCACCTCTTCAATCATATTGCGATGAGGTTTCACCCTCAATCTGTCACCTAACCTTATAACGGTCTCGCACTTTTCATCACTACAGAGGTGGATGTAGGTTTTGCAGTCACCTTTATGCCTTTCCAAAATAGCCCTGAGATCCTCTAGATTTTCCTTGGTGACTTTATCAACCGGCAATTTTAGTTGAATGGCTTGGGTGAAATGTTCCCTGGCTTCCAGGAGGGTAAGAATCCGTTGTGCTATTACCTTCGCTCCCTTGTCTTCTTGCTGTAAGGTGCCCACAATCAGTAGAGGTTCGTCCACCTCAAGCAGATGGAGACTGTCTTTGTAGATGTCGGCAAAGATCACGACCTCCACTGTACCTTGTCGGTCTTCTAGGGTTAAAAAGGCCATGCGATCTCCTTTTTTAGTAGTAATTTCCTTGAGATCAGCGTTGAGACCGCAGAGCATAATCTGGATTCCATCGGTTTTTTCCGTCAAACTAACCGTGTCCACAATGGCAAAGGATTTTATCTCTTTTTCATAACTGTCCAAGGGATGACCGCTGAAATAAAAGCCTAGGGCCTCTTTTTCTATGGCAAGTTTTTGCCGGTGGTTCCACTCAGGAATATTGGGAAGGGGAGGCTCGGAGCCACGCTGCTGTCCGGCAAAGGTGCCGAACATGCTAATTTGGCCGCTGAGCCGGTCTTTTTGAATGGTCTGGGCCATCTCCATGGAATCTTCAAGGGCGGCCATGACCTGGCTCCTTACGGGGTGAAGAGAATCAAAAGCGCCGCATTTGATAAGGCTTTCCACTACCCGCCGGTTGACCCGTTGCAGATCGACCCTCTCACAGAATTCATATAATGAAGCAAAGTTACCTCCGTCCAAGCGGGCTTCTATAATAAAGTCAACTGCAGCGCCACCGACGTTTTTAACTGCGCCAAGACCAAAACGGATGGCCTTGCCCACCACGGTGAATTCCCACTGGCTCAGATTCACATCGGGAGGAAGGATCTCTAGTCCCTTCTCCCGACATTCATTGACAAGCTTAACCAAGTTGTCGGAGTTGCTAAGAAAACTGTTTAGCAGTGCGGCCATGTACTCCAGAGGATAGTGAGCTTTGAGGTATGCGGTCTGGTAGGCGATGAGTGCATAAGCGGCACTGTGAGATTTGTTGAACCCGTAGCCGGCGAATTTCTCCATGAGGTCAAATATGTGAGCCGCCTTTTTGAGATCAATTCCATTGTCCTTTGCTCCTGCTAAGAATCGATCGCGCTGGGCTGCCATCACCTTCGGAATCTTCTTGCCCATAGCCCGCCGAAGGATATCGGCTTCACCGAGACTGTAGTGTGCTAAAACGCTGGCAATCTCCATTACCTGTTCTTGATAGAGGATTACCCCGTAAGTTTCCTGGAGAATTTCGCGAAGCTCCTCCAGTTCATAATTAATTTTGATCTTACCGTGTTTTCCGCTGATAAAATCGTCCACCATGCCGCTTTCTAGAGGACCAGGCCGATATAGGGCTACCAGCGCGGTAATATCGTTAAAATTTTCGGGCTTTAACCGCACTACGAGATCACGCATACCCGAGCTCTCCAATTGGAAAACCCCAGTAGTATCTCCCCTACAGAGGAGTTCGTAGGTTTTGGGGTCGTCCAGCGGAAGATCACGCATATTCAGCTCGATACCGTGGTTCTTATTTATCAGTTTTACTGCCTTGTCAATTACGGTCAGATTGCGCAGTCCCAGGAAGTCGAACTTGATGAGCCCCGCCTTTTCCACGTATTTCATGGGAAACTGGGTCACAACTTCGCCCTTGGAACCTTTGTAGAGAGGCATGTATTCCACAATGGGTTGATCGGAGATTACTACGCCGGCGGCATGGGTAGAGGCATGTCGGGTCAGACCCTCTAGGGCGAAGGCTACGTCAAAGAGCTCCTGAAGGGCAGGGTCTTTTCGAAGCTCCTGGAGACGAGGTTCACTCTTGAACGCTCTTTCTAGGGTCATATTTATAACTGAGGGGATAAGCTTAGCTATTTTGTCAACATCACCGTAAGCCATGCCGAGGGCGCGGCCAACATCACGAATGACTGCACGTGCCTGCATGGTCCCGAAAGTGGTAATCTGCGCGACCCGGTCCTTGCCGTAGCGCTCTGAAACATAATGAAGAACCTGGTCTCGGCCGTTCATGCAGAAATCAACATCAATATCTGGCAGACTCAGCCGTTCAACGTTAAGAAAACGCTCGAAAATCAGACCGTGTTCAATGGGATCGATATCAGTAATGCCAAGGCTGTAAGCAACAAGACTGCCGGCCGCAGATCCCCTGCCGGGGCCGACAGGTATTGACTTTTCCTTGGCAAAATTGACGAAGTCGGCAACGATTAGAAAATAGGTGCTAAATCCCATCTTTTGAATGACCGAGATCTCATGTGCCAGACGGCGGCGATACTTTTCAACTAACTCCGACCCAAAGTCTGGACGTTTTTTCCTTAAGTATTCGAGCCTCTTCTCAAAGCGCTTTATGGTTTCACTTTCAAAACGGGATTCTTCCGACTCACCTTGCTCAAGGGGGAAGTGAGGGAAATGTGGTTCATCCAGTTTTAGACTGACCTGGCACCGCTCAGCTATTTCCAGGGTATTTCGCAGGGCAGTCGGTACTGCACTGAAACTCGTCCACATCTGTTCCGGAGATTTGAAAAAAAGTTCGCTAGTGGAAAAGCGCATTCGTTTTTCCTCTTGAACAGTCTTGCCCGTTTGGATGCAGAGGAGTACATCGTGTGCCTTGGCGTCCTCAGCCCTTAAATAATGGCAATCATTAGTTGCAACTAAGGGGATGCCGGTTTTTTCGCTTAGGTGGATGAGGTCGCGATTAACGATCTCCTGTTCGGCTGTCCCCGTGGCTTGCAGTTCTAAATAGAAATTATCCCTGCCGAAGATGTCCCGATACTCCAGGGCGGCCTTTTCAGCGCGGGTGTAGCTGGCAGCCAATAGATGTGATGCCACCTCTCCGTGGAGGCAGGAGGACAGGGCAATGATTCCCTCATGATGTAAGGCAAGTAACTCTTTATCCACCCTGGGCTTATAGTAAAATCCCTCGAAGTTGGCCAGGGTCAATAGTTTGAGCAAGTTGCGATAACCGGCATTGTTCTCAGCCAAAAGAACAATGTGATAGGTTCGCCCTCCGGTCTCACTCTCACCTCGATCTTGGCGGCTTTGTGGCGCTATATATACCTCACATCCTATAATTGGCTTAATCCCAAGATTGTTTGCCTTCACATAAAATTCCAGTACTCCATGCATGTTGCCGTGGTCCGTTATGGCCACAGCAGGCATACCGAATGCCTTGGCTGTCTCTAGCATGTCCTTTATGCGTATGGCACCGTCGAGAAGGGAGTATTCGCTGTGAACGTGAAGATGGACGAATTCTTTAGGCATAGGAGTGGTTCCTTAGCTTCCAAGCACAAAATAGATAAGACTGCCTGATCTGCGATGTGGGATGCAGCAGAAAAAAATGTTTTATCTCACATCCCAGATCTCATATCTCACATCTCGTTTACTGCTTCAGTTAGTCCTAATTCTGTCAAGACTCCCCTTGAGTTGCTCCACAGTAATCGGATGAATGACGGTCTGGCCAATTTTGGAGATAAGGACTAAGTGGCAAATCTTCCCTTGGATCTTCTTATCCTTTTCCAAAGCGGACAAAAGTGATTCTGAATGTATATCCTCAGGTAATCCAGTGGGCAACCCTAATCTCTGGATTAATCTCAAAGCACGGTCCGCTTCATCCTGGTCGAGTCCGGCCCATTGTTGTGAAAACCGGATTGCCACGCCCATTCCGGCGGCCACCGCCTGTCCGTGGGTTAAACTGTATTGGGAAGCGGCCTCAAGAGCATGACCCAAAGTGTGCCCAAAGTTGAGGATGCGGCGCAAGCCGCTTTCATGCTCATCTTGGCTCACCACCCGGCATTTCACTTCGGCTGCCTTAAAAATGATAGTTTCCAGCACCTCATTAGCAGAGTCGAGCAGATGAGTCCCTTTATTCTCCAGTAGAGCAAAGAGTTCAGAGTCTGCAATAAGAGCCGCTTTAATTATCTCGGCAAATCCCTCCCGTCTGGCTTCGACCGGTAGAGTGACCAACACATCCGGGTCAGACACCACCAGTAAAGGTTGATGGAAAGCGCCTAAGAGATTCTTACCCGAGGGGAGATCAATCCCCGTTTTCCCCCCAATGGCGCTGTCCACCTGAGCGAGCAGGGTTGTGGGAACTTGAATGTAAGGGATGCCTCGCATAAAGATGGCAGCGGCAAAGCCTGCAACATCGCCTACCACCCCGCCGCCAACGGCAATGAGGAGACTCTTACGGTCAAACCCCCTGGCGATTAGCTGCTGGCACAATTGGAGAACAATCTCCATATTTTTTGCGCTTTCACCAGGTGGAAAGGAAAGCAACTCGGAATTTATGTCGTGAGAGCGTAGATTGGCTTGAAGTTGTTCGGCCACCAATGGTCTGACAAAGTCATCAGTTACCAGGCCATAAGAGGAAAAGCTGCCGATCCTTTTTATCTCGCTGTGGAGGTCATTTAGAATGCCGCGCCCTACCAGGACGTCATATGAGCGATCGATTGCTCCTTTCAGCTCTAAACGAAGACTTTGCATCGCTCGCTCACTTCGCTCGCCGCAAAGCGCCAAGCTCATAGCGTCTGGTTCATTGCTTATTTCAAGCTGCCTGCTGATTGCGGCTTTCGAGCAATCTCGCCCTCTGTTCCTCGGTCAAAATTGGCAGAATAGCCTCTACCATCTCAGTGAATTGCGAGGGCAATAGGGCTTGCTGGCCGTCACTTAAAGCCATTTCCGGTTCATGGTGTACTTCAACCATCAACCCGTGGGCACCGGCAGCCACAGAAGCCCGACTCATGGGGATAACCTGGTCGCGGCGGCCACAAGCGTGGCTTGGGTCGACTATCACCGGAAGATGTGTCTCTTTCTTTACCACCGGTATGGCACTGAGATCCAAAGTGTTGCGAGAGTGGTCAGCGAATGTTCTGACACCGCGCTCGCACAAAATCACATTGGGATTTCCTTTGGCCATAATGTATTCGGCAGCCATAAGCCATTCTTGTATTGTGGCAGCCATGCCGCGCTTGAGCAGAACGGGCTTTTTAGCCTCGCCGGCCCGGTTAAGCAAGGAGAAGTTCTGCATATTTCGAGCACCAATCTGGATGATATCAGCGTATTCCTCCACAAGGTCGCAGAGCTCGTGATCCAATGCTTCGGTAACAATGTACAAACCAGTTTCTTCCCGGACTTTGACCAATATCTTTAGACCTTCCTCTCCAAGACCCTGAAAACTATAGGGCGAAGTACGCGGCTTGTAGGCACCTCCACGAAAAATGCGGGCACCTTGGCTCTTGACCGCTTTAGCGATGGTGAGAGCTTGCGACTCACTCTCCACCGCGCAAGGACCGGCCACAAGGACGAAGTTGTCGCCGCCAATTGCCACTTCTCCGACCTTGACGATGGTGTCAACTAGTTCGAACTCTCTACTCACAAGCTTGTAAGGTTTTGAAACAGGGATACACTCTTTCACCCCAGGCAAAAGGAGAAATGGGGCAGGATCAACCGGCCCTCGGTTCTGAAGGATGCCTATAGCGGTGCGCTCACCACCCCTTATTTCTCGGGCTAGGTAGCCTTGTCCCTGGATGGCTGTCAAGACCTGGTTTATTTCTTCTTCGGTGGCGTAACTGCTCATAACCACCAACATATGAATCTCCTTTCCGGGGCTATCAAATGGAGCTAAGAGAAGGGTCGGAAACTTACAGTCGAAAGCGCTCCCGAGATTTCCATGCGCTTGGATCTTACCAGGTGGCAACTCCTACTAGCATAGACCCCCGGTGCTGTCAATTTGTTTCCCATTCCGCTCACTGCGTTCGCAGTTGGAGGTTAGAGGCTCGCTTCGCTTAAGGTTTGAGGCTGAAAACCCTTTTGCCTCCAACCTCAAGGCGCCTGGCGCCGGTCCTCCATCCTCGAGTCCCGGATACTTTCGGGACGGTCGGCTTTCCTACGGATGCAGTCCCCTGAGTAACATGGCCTCGGTTACGCGCCTGACCGCCACAATGTAAGAGGCCATGCGCATGTTAACTTTTTCCTTCTGTGCCAACTCCCAAACGTCGTCAAAGGCGCGATCCATAATGCCCTTCAGTTTGGAATTGACCTCTTCCTCTGTCCAGAAATACCGTTCAAGCCCCTGAACCCACTCAAAGTAGGATGCGGTGACGCCTCCTGCGTTGGCGAGGATATCGGGTAAATGGTATTTGCCCCGCTCAAAAAGAATTTCATCAGCGGCTGGAGTTGTAGGGCCGTTTGCCCCTTCGGCAATTATATCTGCTTTGATGCGGTCTGCGTTTTCCCGGGTGATTTGATTTTCCATAGCGGCAGGGATCAGGATGGAGCAGTCCAACTCAAGTAATTCCTCGTTGGTGATGTTGTCTGCACCTGGGTAATTCAGAACAGAGCCACTCTCTTCCTTGTGTGTTGCTAGAGCCCGGGGGTCTAGACCTTTAGAATTAAAAACCCCACCCTTGCTGTCGGTGGCTGCAATGATTTTGGCTCCATCGTCGTGGAAGATCTGGGCAGCGTTATAGCCCACATTACCGTATCCTTGAACCGCAACGGTCTGGTCTTCCACCTTGCGGTTCAATCTCCGCAGCAGTGAATAGGCTGTAAATACACAGCCGCGGCTGGTGGCTTCATTCCGGCCTAGAGAGCCGCCAACTGCTATGGGCTTACCGGTTACCACCCCGGGTTCGGCGTAGCCCACAGATACGCTGTAAGTGTCCATGATCCAGGCCATGATTTGAGGATTGGTATAGACATCCGGGGCCGGTATGTCTGTCCTAGGCCCGAAAACATTGATTAATTCAGAAGTATACCTCCGGGTCAAACGTTGAAGCTCTCTCCTAGACATTATTTTAGGGTTGCAGGCAACGCCACCCTTTGCTCCACCGTATGGAATGTTGACTACTGCACACTTCCAAGTCATCCACATGGACAGGGCTGTGGTCTCCGCCAGGGTAACATCAGGGTGGTAGCGAATGCCACCTTTGGCAGGGCCACGAGAGGTGTTGTGATGCACACGATAGCCCTCAAAGACCTCGACCTCTCCATTATCCAGCCGGATGGGTACGGAGACGATATAACATCTTGCTGGTTTCCGGAGTCTCCTGTGAATTGAAGGATCCAACTTGATGTGTTCAGCGACCTGATCAAGCTGTTGCACAGCAACGTCCAGGGAGTTGTCTTTGCCGCTCATGGTCATTCTCCTTTCAAATAAATCAAGCGAAAGGCAGAGCGCATTGAGCGACTGAGGCATAACCGTGGCCCTTCGGCCAGTTGGAGGATTGAGGAGCGCGAAACCGTTATGCCAAGCGGTTTTCCTCTGTGGTTACTGCCTAATGCTTGATTGTTAGTTCTTAGTTCCTCCTGACCTGCAACTACCTGCCAAGCAGTTTGCGCAGATTCTTTTCCTTCCAGGATTGTAAATTGTGGTAATGTCGAAATCGTTCTTCGACCTGGCGGAACCTTTTGGTGTGGGCCATTTTGCGGCCATTGCGAGATTCAACTCCTAGATAGTGATGCAGCATTTCATGATAAATGATGCCGGTAATGACATATTTGGGTACGTAGTTCCTGTCCAACACAGGATTAATCCTGATAATTTTGGTTCTGTCGGAGTAGCTTGCTAGCTTGATCGAATTTTGTCGGCGAACTAGCCTTCTGGGTCCCCAGGTTATATGGCAGTCTATTTTGTTGGCAAAATATTCTCGATTGACTTGCTCGAAAAGTTCCTTGAGATTGAAGTGACGTCCATTATGACGAAGAATAGTTCTCCGCGGTTTGGCCGGGGCTTTTCTGATTTTGTTGTGGTTAGAAGCAACAAAACTTCGAAGCGGAGAAGGTGCTTTCTTTTTTCGGCCATTGATGTAGTGGGCCAGTGACCTCAGAACCTTGGCATCTGCCTCGAGGAACATGTGATGCAACCGGACTCTGTAGCCACTATTGGAGGTCCTGATGTGGATCATCGAATGGATGTTGTCGGTAATGGTGAGGTGGATGGGTCTTTTCACCAACCGGAGGAGGGACTTTTCGAGGTCTGATAACGCTTGCAAATCTAGATTGCTGACGATGGAGCCCAAGATCGTTATCCTTCCTCCCCTAAAAGTGTTGGATGAACTTCTAACCCGGATTATTTATAAATCCGTCAGCTTCATGAATAATCCGCCCTTCGGGCCCTTCGGCTTCGCTCAGGGTCCTGAGCCTGTCGAAGGACTTCGACTCCGATCTTTCAGATCTCCGCTCAGGGTTAGCCTTGAGCGAGGTGTGAAACACCGGGTCGAAACCCACAAGAAAGCAATTTGCTTTAATGTGGGTGCCCATTCACGAGCCAAAGGATTCGTGAATGGGGCAGGCTAACAGAAAAGAGCTTTCAAATGCCAGCATTAATTTCTATTTTAGCATGACGGGGAGTTTTCCTGTTGACAGGTTCGAATGGGTAGATAAGCTATGATCTCACATCACACATCAGAAATGAGCTTTTGAGAGGTGGCAAGATGGACCCAAAAGTCAAAGAGGCACTGCGAAAGCAAGTTAGAAAGGAGCCTTTCGCCAAGAAGCTAGGTCTGAGTTTGATCGAGGTTGACGAGGGCTATGCGGTTGTGGAGATGGTGTGCACCGAAGAGATGGAGAACATTTTTCAGATGATCCATGGCGGTGCCATATTCACTTTGATTGATGAGGCATTCGAAATATCCTGCAACTCCCACGGTACCGTGGCTGTGGCTCTGAATGTAAATATTACCTACCACCGGGCTCCGTCACCAAATAGCACCCTTAGGGCGGAATCCAAGGAAGTCTCAAGGACTCGGAAGACAGGGAACTACTACATTACCGTGAAGGATAATAAGGATAATCTTATTGCCAGCTGCCAGGCCCTTGCTTACCGCAAAGGGGAGAAGCTACCTTTCTTGGAGTAGGGGACGTCCCCAATCGCTCCAGATGATTTTCATCTATTCTAATTGCCCTCTAACCAGAGCTATTTTAATAAATAGTTAAAATAGTACATTAAATTATCCTTATCTGGACTAAGTCCGGTTTTAATAATATTGGTATATTTGATATTTGCATGGTTCGATTTTGAATTTTGTAATAGACTAACAAAAAGATAGGAATTGCGAATTTTCTAGCCCCCGCTCTGCTTGATAAACCTTGGCTAAGGCGAGAGTGGTCCTTTACTATCCTCAAGAGGTGCCGCCCTCTTTATTGTGCAACCTTTTAGAAATACAGAGATTTTTATCTAAACAATGGACAGGTCTTTAGGTATTACTATGTGGAGACGATTTTGCTGCTTACAGGTGCGAAAGAAAGCAATGATGGTCTTCTTGTCAGTAACCATTTTGGCTCTGTCAAGACCTGCATTCGCTGCTGCCGAGCTTCAAAGCCAACAGTTAGCCCAGGTTCAAGAAGAGGCCAGGAGGGGAAACTACAAGCTCATCACGCCAGGGTCCATGAGAGATCGATTTCTCAAAAATCCCTCCTCTCTCTTTTTGGTAGATACCCGCCAGGACTGGGAGTACCAGCAAGAGTACATTCAGGGGGCGGTGAACCTGCCGGTTAAGCCCACCTGGTGGACTCAGTACTCTCCCTCGGCTCGGGCCGGAATGAAAAAGCTCCTCGGGCCTGACAAGAAGCGAGAAGTAGTATTTTACTGAGACGGCCTTACCTGAGTCCGCAGTGACTCGGCGGCTAGGTTGGCCGTTAGACTCGGTTATGAAAACGTCTATCGCTACGCTGAAGGGCTTCCGCAATGGAAAGATATGGGGCTGCCCACAGTAAAAGGACAAATCTCCCTGGTGCAGCCCTCAGGAATCGGTGCTCCAGGATCCGCACTTTTCCAATCAGGCCTACTTCTGACTCTTGTGGGAGTCTTTTTTGGCGGCTTCGCTCTCAATCTTACTCCCTGCGTCTATCCATTAATTCCCATTACCGTCTCCTATTTCGGTGGTCGTGGTAGCGAAAAAGCTGGTTTCTTAGCCTTTCACAGCCTCTTCTATCTACTGGGCCTCGCTATAACCAACTCAGCCCTCGGGGTGGTAGCTGCCCTTACCGGTGGACTCCTGGGCTCGGTGCTCCAGCATCCGGCAGTGCTAATTACTGTGGGCGTCATTCTGCTGGGTCTTGCCCTGAGCTTTTTCGGTCTTTGGGAACTCAAGCTACCAGCATTTGTGACTCAGGCCGCTTCCAGGTCATACAGCGGCTATGGGGGTAGCCTGTTCATGGGCCTTACCTTGGGGGTGGTGGCGGCTCCCTGCATTGGTCCCTTTCTGATAGGACTTCTGACTTACGTGGCCAGCACTGGAAATCCCTATCTGGGATTCGTACTCTTCTTCACCCTGAGCCTTGGCCTGGGTATTCCCTTGGCTATTCTGGCCTTTTTTTCTGGAAGACTGGAGCGGCTTCCCCGCTCCGGGGAATGGATGATATGGGTGCGCAAACTTTTGGGATGGGTCCTGGTGGCCATGGCTGCCTACTTCATCAAACCGCTGTTTCATGGACACTCAGCAGGAATCATAGTATTCGCCCTGGTGGTTTTGGCAGCAGGAGTGCACCTTGGCTTTATTGATCGGACTAGGGGCACCTTTCGGGCTCTTGGCCTGGTAAAAAAGGGATTTGGTATTGCCGCCTTAGCCCTGGCAACCTACATGGTCATCTCCTTGATAATGATCGGTCCGGGAGTTGCCTGGCAAGACTATTCGAAAGAAACGCTTGAGCAGGCCGTCAAAACGGAGAGACCGGTAATCATCGACTTCTATGAAAAAAAATGAAAAATAGGAGGAAGAGAGGAGAGAGTGGTGAAGAAGTAAAGACCTCGACTCTCATTATCAGCCGGATAGGTACGGAGACGATATAACATCTTGCTGGCTCCGGAGTCTCTGTGAATTGAAGGATCAACTTGATGTGTTCAGCGACCTGATCAAGCTGTTGCACAGCAACGTCAGGGAGTTGTCTTTGCCGCTCATGGTCATTCTCCTTTCAAATAAATCAAGCGTAAGGCAGAGCGCATGAGCGACTGAGGCATAACCGAGGCCACTTCGGCCAGCTGGAGGATTGAGGAGCGCGAAACGTTATGCCAAGACAGTTTTCCTCAGTGGTACTGCCTAATGCTATGATTGTTAGTTCGAAGTTCCTACCTGACCTGCAACTATCTGCCAAGGAGTCGACGCAGATTCTTTTCCTTCCAGGATTGTAAATTGTGGTAATGTCGAAATCGTTCTTCGACCTGGCGGAACCTTTTGGTGTGGGCCATTTTGCGGCCATTGCGAGATTCAACTCCTAGATAGTGATGCAGCATTTCATGATAAATGATGCCGGTAATGACATATTTGGGTACGTAGTTCCTGTCCAACACAGGATTAATCCTGATAATTTTGGTTCTGTCGGAGTAGCTTGCTAGCTTGATCGAATTTTGTCGGCGAACTAGCCTTCTGGGTCCCCAGGTTATATGGCAGTCTATTTTGTTGGCAAAATATTCTCGATTGACTTGCTCGAAAAGTTCCTTGAGATTGAAGTGACGTCCATTATGACGAAGAATAGTTCTCCGCGGTTTGGCCGGGGCTTTTCTGATTTTGTTGTGGTTAGAAGCAACAAAACTTCGAAGCGGAGAAGGTGCTTTCTTTTTTCGGCCATTGATGTAGTGGGCCAGTGACCTCAGAACCTTGGCATCTGCCTCGAGGAACATGTGATGCAACCGGACTCTGTAGCCACTATTGGAGGTCCTGATGTGGATCATCGAATGGATGTTGTCGGTAATGGTGAGGTGGATGGGTCTTTTCACCAACCGGAGGAGGGACTTTTCGAGGTCTGATAACGCTTGCAAATCTAGATTGCTGACGATGGAGCCCAAGATCGTTATCCTTCCTCCCCTAAAAGTGTTGGATGAACTTCTAACAGAAAAGAGCTTTCAAATGCCAGCATTAATTTCTATTTTAGCACGACGGGGAGGTTTCCTGTTGACAGGTTCGAATGGGGTAGATAAGCTATGATCTGCACATCACACATCAGAAATGAGCTTTTGAGAGGTGGCAAGATGGACCCAAAAGTCAAAGAGGCACTGCGAAAGCAAGTTAGAAAGGAGCCTTTCGCCAAGAAGCTAGGTCTGAGTTTGATCGAGGTTGACGAGGGCTATGCGGTTGTGGAGATGGTGTGCACCGAAGAGATGGAGAACATTTTTCAGATGATCCATGGCGGTGCCATATTCACTTTGATTGATGAGGCATTCGAAATATCCTGCAACTCCCACGGTACCGTGGCTGTGGCTCTGAATGTAAATATTACCTACCACCGGGCTCCGTCACCAAATAGCACCCTTAGGGCGGAATCCAAGGAAGTCTCAAGGACTCGGAAGACAGGGAACTACTACATTACCGTGAAGGATAATAAGGATAATCTTATTGCCAGCTGCCAGGCCCTTGCTTACCGCAAAGGGGAGAAGCTACCTTTCTTGGAGTAGGGGACGTCCCCAATCGCTCCAGATGATTTTCATCTATTCTAATTGCCCTCTAACCAGAGCTATTTTAATAAATAGTTAAAATAGTACATTAAATTATCCTTATCTGGACTAAGTCCGGTTTTAATAATATTGGTATATTTGATATTTGCATGGTTCGATTTTGAATTTTGTAATAGACTAACAAAAAGATAGGAATTGCGAATTTTCTAGCCCCCGCTCTGCTTGATAAACCTTGGCTAAGGCGAGAGTGGTCCTTTACTATCCTCAAGAGGTGCCGCCCTCTTTATTGTGCAACCTTTTAGAAATACAGAGATTTTTATCTAAACAATGGACAGGTCTTTAGGTATTACTATGTGGAGACGATTTTGCTGCTTACAGGTGCGAAAGAAAGCAATGATGGTCTTCTTGTCAGTAACCATTTTGGCTCTGTCAAGACCTGCATTCGCTGCTGCCGAGCTTCAAAGCCAACAGTTAGCCCAGGTTCAAGAAGAGGCCAGGAGGGGAAACTACAAGCTCATCACGCCAGGGTCCATGAGAGATCGATTTCTCAAAAATCCCTCCTCTCTCTTTTTGGTAGATACCCGCCAGGACTGGGAGTACCAGCAAGAGTACATTCAGGGGGCGGTGAACCTGCCGGTTAAACCCACCTGGTGGACTCAGTACTCTCCCTCGGCTCGGGCCGGAATGAAAAAGCTCCTCGGGCCTGACAAGAAGCGAGAAGTAGTATTTTACTGAGACGGCCTTACCTGAGTCCGCAGTGACTCGGCGGCTAGGTTGGCCGTTAGACTCGGTTATGAAAACGTCTATCGCTACGCTGAAGGGCTTCCGCAATGGAAAGATATGGGGCTGCCCACAGTAAAAGGACAAATCTCCCTGGTGCAGCCCTCAGGAATCGGTGCTCCAGGATCCGCACTTTTCCAATCAGGCCTACTTCTGACTCTTGTGGGAGTCTTTTTTGGCGGCTTCGCTCTCAATCTTACTCCCTGCGTCTATCCATTAATTCCCATTACCGTCTCCTATTTCGGTGGTCGTGGTAGCGAAAAAGCTGGTTTCTTAGCCTTTCACAGCCTCTTCTATCTACTGGGCCTCGCTATAACCAACTCAGCCCTCGGGGTGGTAGCTGCCCTTACCGGTGGACTCCTGGGCTCGGTGCTCCAGCATCCGGCAGTGCTAATTACTGTGGGCGTCATTCTGCTGGGTCTTGCCCTGAGCTTTTTCGGTCTTTGGGAACTCAAGCTACCGGGATTTCTGACCCAGACCGCATCCAGGTCGTACGGCGGTTATGGTGGTAGTCTTTTCATGGGGTTTACCTCTGGGAGTGGTAGCTGCACCCTGCATCGGCCCTTTTCTCCTCGGGCTGCTGACTTACGTGGCCAGCACTGGCAATCCTTATCTGGGATTCATCCTCTTCTTTACTTTGAGCCTAGGCCTGGGCATTCCTCTTGGCTACTCTGGCCTTTTTTTCTGGGAAATTGGATAGACTGCCCCGCTCAGGGGAATGGATGATATGGGTGCGAAAACTCTTGGGCTGGGTGCTGGTGGCCATGGCCGCTTACTTCATCAAACCGCTGTTTCATGGAAACTCAGCAGGAATCATAGTATTCGCCCTGGTGGTTTTGGCAGCAGGAGTGCACCTTGGCTTTATTGACCGGACTATGGGCACCTTTCGGGCTTTTGGCCTGGTAAAAAAGGGATTTGGTATTGCCGCCTTAGCCCTGGCGACCTACATGGTCATCTCCTTGATAATGATCGGTCCTGGAGTTGCCTGGCAAGACTATTCGGACGAAAGGGTTGAGCAGGCTGTCAAAATGGAGAAAACCGGTAATCATCGACTTCTATGCAGACTGGTGCGCTCCGTGCCGGGAACTGGAGCAAATCACTTTTCACCATCCTGAGATTCTCAAGCTGGCAGAAAATGACTTTGTCATGATCAAAGTCGACCTAACCCGCAAGGGCAATCCGATTAATGAACATCTCCTGCGACAATATGACGTCAGAGGGGTTCCTACAGTGGTGTTTTTGGACAGGCAGGGCAGGGAGCGGAAGGACTTGCGCGTGGTAAATTTTCTGCCCCCCGACGCAGTTTATAAAGCACATGATAATTCTCAATAAAAGCAATTCTTAGAATGGAGAAAAGCATGGTGAGAGTAAGATTCTTTATGAACGAGCCCAATGGAAAGCCGTGAAAGCATTTCAAGGAGATGATGCCCAGGTTGGGCCAGAAGTACGAAATTGAAATTGAGACCATATCCAAACCCAATGCGGAATACTTAACCGATGAGTATTTTGAGCTGGATCTGCCGGTGGCTCCGGCGGTAATGGTCGGTGAGGAAATCGTGGTGGAGGGCAGTGACGTTCCCGGAAGACAAACTTGAAACGGTCATTTGCCAGCACCTGGGAATTCCCAGCCCAGAGCCGCAGAAGAAAGGTCTCTTTGGGCGGGTATTCAAATAGTTGAGCGTTATTAGTCCTGTAAATACCCTCAAAGGACCATACCTGGAGGTTTGGCCCTATTAGATTGGAACAAACATTATGAGTGAGGAGAGCACTTTGCGAATTTAGGCAAAAGAGGGCTCGCAATGGGGAAAATTTACCTAAGGAATGCGGCAGGTTGCGGGAGTGAGGTACTGTGATGGAAAACGAATTAACCTCCCGAGATAAAGAACGGATTGAGGAAAGCATCCGGGGGAAGTATGCCAAAGTCGCCGTTAGTCCTGAGGGCCTTTTCAGGTATCCGACCGGCTTGGCGGGACTGAGAACATTAAACTACGATCCGAACAACCATCCAAACCCTACCGGAGAGTATAACGGCCTCCTACTGTGGTGTGGGAAACCCTTTTGCTTTGGGACCGATTCGCAAGGGAGAGGCGGTCTTGGATATGGTACGATAAAATACATAGCATTAGGATGGGACGCTCTTCAATAAGTAAATCCACTCATTAATAAATTCACAACAATTTGAAGTCATTAACTAGATGGTTTAAGCTCTTTGCTGGCTCTTTGAGCCTCGCAAGTCAAAATAACCTCCATCAACTTTTATCCCCCACACCAGTGTCATCCACCTGTAAGCTGGTAACAGCTGACCCTTATCCGTGTCGGCAATCACAATAATTAATATGCGACGTATCTAAATTATCTATTCAAATTCCCTTCTTATCTCGTTCTATTTCAATAGTGATTTCCGATATAAGTCATTGGTAAAAATCGAAATTATCTATTTGACTTTCCCTTCAATCAGCCTTGTAATAGTGCAAATGTTCACACTTTTGAAAATCTCTGGATACACAATCAGATGGGCTTCCACGGCTGGTGAATCATTCAGAGGGGTTAAGCTTCATGCGCGTCTGCCTGATTGCCACAGCTTTGGCTTGCATGTTTCTTAATTTATTTTCCGCCCCTAATGTCTTTGGGGCCTCACCTGCAATCCGTTTCCAGGAGGATGTCTTCACCTTCCAGCCGATTTTGGAGGGTGAATCTGTTGATATCACCTTCGAATTTAGCAATGGAGGTGAGGGAGCCTCTAGTAATCCATGACGCGGTGACCTCGTGTGGTTGTACCACGGCAGACTATCCAAGTGATTCCCTAAAGCCGGGAGAGAAAGGCACGATCAAGACCACATTTCACTCCAAGGGACATGCTGGGGATAATGATATCAGTCTGCTAGTGAAGAGCAACGATCCCACAGTACCCGCCAAGACACTGCGCATAAGGGGAAAAGTGATTCGTCAATGGCAGGTAAAACCGAACCGGTTCATCCTGACCAATTTGAGACCGGGGAGCACCCTAAGCAAGAAATTTCAGATAACTAACTTCATGAAAGAACCACTACAGATTAGAGAACTCGTGGCCGGAAATCCTCAAATAAGACTTCTCTCCACGGCCAAAGAAGTGGCTCCGGATAAGGACCAAGCCATTGCCTTCGAGGTGAGTTTAAAGGACCTCAAAACTGGCCAAATCACACAGTCTTCTATTCGAATAGAGGTTTACAATGCCGAGATGCAATCGGTCGAGATTCCAGTACTAATGAAACTCAAATGAATGATGGAAAGGGAGGAAATAAATGCGAAAGGCTGCAGTGGTCTTCTGGCTGGTTGTTGTAGTTGTGAGCCTGTCTTTCGTTTCCGCTTGCGATAATCCGCAGAAAGTAGGCGTGAGCCAGGCCAACGTTCAAAGTGAATTTCTGGCGATGAAAGCAGCCAGCGAAAAAGAACGGGGCGATTACAAGTTGATTAGTTTAGGGGATTTGAAGGCAAAATTAGACGCCAAGGAGGATATTCTTGTTGTGGACACCATGCCCTATGAGGCCAGCTACAAAAAACAGCACATTCCAACCGCTGTGCAGTTTGAGTTCCCAATTGCCGAGATGACAACCATGGATCCTGAAATGAAAAGGCAATACCAGGAATTACTAGGGCCGGACAAAGATAAAATGATTGTAGTTTACTGTGGCTTTGTCAAGTGTGGGCGGAGCCACAACGGGGGCATGTGGGCGACAAGACTGGGTTACACAAATGTCTACCGCTGTCTCGGCGGAATATTCGGTTGGAAGGAGGCCGGGTATGCGGTTGAAGCGGTGAAATAGCGCGGAGCGCTATTTTCAGCAGGCAACGAGCAGCAGTGCAGCTTGCTGCTTCAAGGAAAAGCGGAGGCTGGTGGAGGAGCTGAGCAACTGCGGTTATTGTTCCACCAGCTCTGAGGAATATAAGCGTTGTAGGCAGGAGGTGAGCCGCGACAGTAGCGAGCGCGCCAAGCAGTGTATGATAGGCTAGTTGCCTAAAATAATAATCTGTCACGGCCGAAAAAGCCCGGAAATGGTTCCGGGCTTTTTGTTTGCTATGCCTTAGCTCTGGTAATTAGAACCGAAAAAATATAAGCTTTAGCAAAAAGAAAGGGAATGTTTCAACGAGAATGCAACGTTTTCATTTGAGCGGATAAGTCACGGAGGTGAAGCCATGAAGAGAAAATGTAAGCTCTCGAGTGTTCATAAGATCATATCACTGCTGGCCATGATTTTCTTGTTGATTTCTTGCGCGGGACCTTCTGTAAAGAGGACAGAGGTAGATGAGACTATTGATCTGAGTGGTCGCTGGAACGACACGGATTCTAGGCTGGTCTCGGAGGAGATGATTGAAGATTGCCTAAATCGTCCGTGGCTCCAGAGCTATCAGGTCGAAGAATCAGGGCAATATGCCAACAGTGATTGTGGGCACCGTTAAGAATCAAAGCTACGAACACATCAACACCCAGGTTTTCATTAAAGATCTGGAGCGGGCCTTGATAAACTCAGGGAGGGTGCAATTCGTGGCCTCCAAAGATGAACGCGTAGAGTTAAGGCAGGAGAAGGCCGATCAACAACAAGGTTTCACTGGCCCTGAAACTCAGAAATCAATGTACAAGGAAGTGGGGGCAGACTTCATGCTCCAGGGATCAATCAATGCGATTAAAGATGAAATAAAAGGTAAATATGTGATGCTCTACCAGGTGAATCTTGAACTCATCCAATTGGAAACGAATGTGAAAGCGTGGATAGGCCAGAAGGAAATTAAGAAGGTGGTCAAGCGGAGTCGACTTAGCTGGTGAACAAAGGCAGCAGGTACTCTAGTTGCAGGTTAATCGGTCAAGAATTTTAGGCATGGCAGACAGTAAAGCTGAACAACCTTGTATAAAGTCCTACAGTCTCAGGAAACACGGTTTCGCCCTCCTGATAGTACTCGCATCGGCATTCCTTTCTCTAGCCACTATCTCAGGCTGCGGCGTACCACGCCACCTCACCACCACGGTCGATGAGATGAGCGCAAGAGGGGAGTTTTCCCAAGCTCTCAGCTATGTAGAGGAACACGAGGAAGACTATCAAAACCGCAATCGGTTGCTGTTTTATTTGGATGAAGGGATGCTTGCCTTTTCGGTTGGAGACTTCGAAAAAGCTATCCAGGCTTTCACTGCGGCAGAGCGGCTTATGGAGGAATTGTACACCATCTCCATAAGTGGGGAGGCCACAACCTTCCTGATAAATGACAACACGGCTCCATACCGGGGTGAGGATTTCGAGTCAGTAATGGTCAATCTCTTTCTGGCCCTTTCATACGCTAACCTTTCGAAGATTGAAGATGCCCTGGTGGAAGCACGGAAGATTGACAGCAAGCTGGCAGCAATCAACCTGCAATACGACGAAGAACACCAAAATGCCTATGGTGAAGACCCTTTTGCTCGAATGCTCATTGGAATTTTTTATGAGATGGGACAGACTAGCGCCAATCTAAATGATGCCTATATATCATACTACCTTGCCATTAATGGATACGAGTCGGCATACCAACGCTTCGGTTTAAGTGTTCCTGGAATCCTTGCGGAAAACGCTCTGTCAACCGCAGAGTTCATGGGGGAAAAACAACAAGATCAATTGCGGGAGCGCTTTCCTTCAAAACAATTTCCAAGTCTGGCAGAACGCAAGGAGAAGGCGGAAGTATTTGGCCTGCACTTTAATGGCAGAGCCCCGGTTAAGGAACCGGCTACCATCGTCTTTCCGATGCCTGACGGATTTCTACTGAAGCTGGCTTTTCCAACTTATAGGAAGGTGGAGAAACGTATTATCGGCGGGCGGCTTTACGCTAAACCGCTAGAGGAAGATAGGGCCTTTCAGGCAACTTTCACCGTTGCTGAGCCCATCGGCAAGATCGCCAAGGAGAACCTGAAGGACCGGAAGGGTCGGATTGTAGTAAAAACTATTGCGAGAGTTACTGCCAAATATCTGGCTGTAAAGGCAGCACAGAAGGCAGCAAAGGAAGCGGGTGGACGGGACTATGGACCCCTGGCTGGTTTTCTCACGGGGATTACTGGGAATATACTTGCCTTTGCCAGCGAACAACCGGACTTGCGTTCCTGGAGAACCTTGCCAGCGGAGATCCTGATCAGCAAGCTGACTTTGGAGCCGGGAACCTATCAGTTTTGGGCTGAGTGTTATGACGCCTCAGGAATAATCGTCCGAAAGGTAGAACTGGGAGAGAGAGA
>CAVQGX010000023.1:0-23539 GCA_963712115.1 uncultured delta proteobacterium
AAAGGATTAATAGGCCAAAGGTAGACTGGCAGAAAGGAGCAGGAAAGTGGACATAGTAGTCTTGCTAAAGCAGGTGCCGGACACCGAGACGAAGATCAGGATCGGCGGTGACGGCAAATCCATAGATACCAGCGACATCAAGTGGATCATGAACCCTTACGACGAATATGCCGTGGAAGCCGCTCTTCGTCTCCAGGACAGTGCTGGGGCGAAGGTCACTATTCTCAGCATGGGGCCGGGGCGAGCGGTGGAGTCCATCCGTACTGCTTTGGCCATGGGAGCAGACCAAGGGGTACTGGTGGATGACCCAGGAACAGAAGGCAGTGATGCCTTGGGCAAGGCGAAGGTTCTGGCAGCAGCACTCAGGAGCCTGGATTTCGACTTGGTTTTCTGTGGCCACAGGGCGGTGGACGATGATGAAAATCAGGTGGGTATCATGGTTGCCGAGCTTATGGGACTACCACATCTGGGCCTGGCCGTCTCAATAGAGGCTGAGGAGGGCAAGGTAAAAATACAACGGCCCGTTGAGGGGGCCCGGGTGACCTTGGAGGGAACGCTGCCAGCACTGGTGACCTTTGGTGGTGCTCACGCAGTGTGGAATCCGAGGTATGCTTCTTTGCCGGGAATCATGAAAGCCAAGAAGAAGCCCCTAGAGACAAAGAGCATTGCCGATTTGGGATTATCCCCCGACGATGTGGGGACTCAGGCAGCCAAGGTGAAGGTGACTGCCATGGAGTTGCCGGCAGAGAGGCAACCGGGTCGTTTGATCGAGGGAGAAACTGCTGAGAAAGCCAAAGAGTTGGTCCGGTTGCTCCACGAGGAGGCCAAAGTAATTTAATCGGAGTTATAGATTGCGGGTTGGAATTCATCAAGTCTTCGTATGCAAAAACGAAAGTGGAGTAAATCCTAAATCCGAAGCACGAAGCACTAAACAAATTCAAATGACCAAAGCACGAAATACAAAACAAGTGAATAGTTCGTGGACAAGGGTGTACGATTGCCAGATTAATAGCTTGACGACTTCAAGATTTTGAACATTTGATATTTGAATTTCGGATTTATTTCGGATTTCGATATTAGGATTTAGGATTTCAACGACCTTAGCAAGAGGTTAGAGACTTATAAAATAGGTGGAGATGTTGTTAGGCGAAGACATAGTATAAGGGAGTGAAAAGATGGCACAGGGAGTGTGTGTAATACCGGAGTTTAGGGAAGGCGCATTTCGCCGGGTATCTTTCGAAATTGCCAGTGAGGGAAGAAGGCTTGCCGATGAGCTGGGGGAGCCTCTCTTGGCTCTGGCCCTGGGTGAGGGCTTTGATAATTTGGCAGGCGATCTAGGTAACTACGGGGTAGAGAAAGTATACGTGGTGGACAACCCTAATTTAAAGGATTACAGGGCTGAGACCTACGTGCCGGTGGCAGCTGAAATCCTGCGCAACCTCGATCCAAAGGTAATCCTCATCCCCGCCTCAGTGGACGGAAAGGATTTCAGTGCCCGGCTGGCAGCTAGACTTGAGGCAGGATTGGCCACGGACTGTACCGAGCTAAAGGTGGAGGGAGGTTCTCTCAAGGCCAAGAGGCCCATGTACGCTGGTAAGGCTTTTGCTTGGTATGAGTGGTCAGATGGATCCTGGCCCCAGATGGCCTCCTGCCGGCCCAATGTAATGGACTGTCTCGCCCCTGAAACTTCGAAGAAGGCTGTGGTGGAAAAAGCCGAGGTGGAAGTGGCTGAGGGGAATCAGACCCAAGTTGTGAACATTGAAAAGGATGCCGGCGGCAAACTGGACCTCACCGAGGCAGAGATCATTGTTTCGGGTGGCCGAGGCATGAAGGGACCGGAGAACTTCGCCATGTTGGAGGAACTGGCAAAGCTCTTAACCGCTGCTGTGGGTGCCTCGCGCTCGGCAGTTGATTCGGGTTGGCGTCCCCATGCAGATCAAGTGGGACAAACCGGCAAGGTGGTCACCCCGAACCTATACATTGCCTGCGGCATATCTGGAGCAATTCAGCACCTCGCGGGCATGAGTTCGAGCAAATACATTGTGGCAGTAAACAAGGACCCCGAGGCCCCAATCTTCAGCAAGGCAGATTACGGAGTGGTAGAAGATCTCTTCAAGTTTATGCCGGCCTTTATCGAGGAAGTTAAGACGCTGAAGTCAACGTGTTAATCGCAAAGCGCATAGCGCCTGGCGCAGAGCGTTGACGCTTAGCGCTATGCGCGTGCGCAAAGCCGGAGGCCGCTAACAGCAGTCAGCATGCAGCGGGCAGCAGCAGAGCTTACTAGGCACTAGGAACTATGCACTAGGCACCGCAGGGCGATGCGGGGAAACGGCGAGACGGAGACGCGGAGTAGAAGCCAGAAAATGAGAGGAACTCGATCCTAATTACTTTTCTCCTGAATTCTGGCTTCTGACTCCTGGCTCCATGCTCTATGCTCTATGCCTTCTTAAATCCGCAATCCGCAATCCGCATTCCGAAATAGGAGTATTACCATGCCGGGTCACTTTCCCGCGAATATTCTGTTTTTTCTGATTTTCCTTGCCGCTAACGGGTTTTTCCTATTCACCGTCTACAAGCTCTACCGGATATTGAGGTTAGGCCAACCGGAGGACCGATTTCACCATATTGGGGAGCGACTCAAAGGTGTGGCAACCTATGTTTTGGGACAGCGACGGGTGATAAACGAGCCAGCCGGCTGGGGTCACTTTTTTATCTTTTGGGGCTTTGTAATCATTACAGTTGGTAGCATAGAGACTTTTGGAGTTGGTATCTACCACGGTTTTGCTTACTGGAAATTCCTGGGCAAAGGTCTCACCAGCTTACTTTATTCACTTCAAGACCTGTTTTGCGCTGCCGTTGTGGTTGCCTTGTGTGTTGCACTCTATAGACGCTTTGTGGTTAAACCCGAACGTCTCAGATACGAGGACCAGAAGGCAGCCAACCAAGATGCCTGTATCATCATTGGTCTCATCCTTCTTTTAATCGTACTGCTTTTTGGGGCGCGGGCAGCGGAATATCTCCTGGCCCAAGGAGAGGCAAATCGATACTTTCCCAGGTTGGCATTCGTCTCGGTTGCCTTCTCTCGTCTCTTTGCAGGGCTCACTAAAGAGGGTTTGCAGGCGTGGTACAGTTTCTGCTGGTGGGGTCATACCGTGGTTATCCTGGGATTCCTCATCTATATCCCCTTCTCCAAACATTTACATCTGCTTGGGGCGATTCCCAATGTATTTTTCCGTCGACTCAGCTCAGTCGGCGAACTCAGCAAGATGGATCTGGAGGACGAAACAGCAGAAACGTACGGGGTTTCAAGAATCGAGGAATTCACCTGGAAGCAGCTCTTGGATCTCTATGCCTGCACAGAATGCGGCCGTTGCTCGGATAACTGCCCTGCCACTCTTACCGGTAAACCTTTGAGTCCCAAATTGACCATCCACCATCTCAAAGAACATCTGCAAGCAAAGGGCAAAATGCTGCTTACGCAGCAAGGGGCGGTGGAAGCTGCTACAGCCAACCCTGAAGGTGAATTAGCCAAAGCTCTCATAGGAGACATCTGTCAGCACGATGAACTCTGGTCTTGCACCACCTGCGGCAATTGCATGGAAAACTGTCCGGTTTTTATTGAGCACATAGACAAATACGTGGATATGCGTCGTTACTTGGTTCTGATGGAGAGCAGTTTCCCTGCTGAGGTGCAAAACGTCATGCGGAATTGGGAAACCAACTCCAATCCTTGGGGTCTGGGTTTTGCTACCCGCGGAGATTGGGCCAAAGGGTTGCCAGTGAAAACCCTGGCTGAGGATTCTCAGGTTGAGTATCTTTTTTATGTTGGATGTGCCGGGAGTTTTGACGAGCGAGCCAAAAAGATCAGTTCCGCAATGGTGACACTCCTGAATGAGGCGGGTGTCAGTTTTGCTATCCTCGGGGCTGAGGAGAAGTGCTGTGGAGAGACGGCACGAAGAATTGGCAACGAATATCTCTTCCAGATCATGGCAGCGGAGTTAGTGGAAACAATCAACTCCTACGGGGTAAAGAAAATCATCACCACCTGCCCACACGGATATAATTGTTTAAAGAACGAATATCCCCAGTTTGGCGGCGAGTGGGAGGTCTACCACCACAGTGAGGTCCTGGTCAAATTGCTGCAAGATGGCCGCTTACAAACAAAACTTCCTATGGACAAGCATTTGGTTTTCCACGACTCATGCTACCTGGGGCGCTACAACTCCATTTACGACCAACCGCGAACCCTGATCAAGTCAATTTCTGGGCTGCGCTTCTCTGAAATGGATCGAAGTCGTAACAAGTCTTTTTGTTGCGGCGCAGGTGGCGGCAGGATGTGGATGGAAGAAACTCTCGGGGATCGGAAGATCAACGATGCCCGCACCGAGCAAGCCCTGGCGCTGGAGCCGGACATCATAACCGTATCCTGCCCCTTCTGCACCACTATGTTTGAAGATGGGCTAAAAGATCGAAATATGGAAGAAGAGGTCAGGGTTTATGACCTAGCCGAACTTCTTGTCCAGACAATCGACTCGGGGAAAAAGTAGGGTGCACACCTCCCGTCACAGTGACCTCAAGTAACAGCAGTTTCCCCAAAAATAAGTGAATCATTCCTCTAAGCTGTGTTCAAGAGCCAGTTAACCTTGATGTGCAAATGAAAATACCTTTTATGATGTCTCTTCTGTCGTTCCAGGGCTAACGGTCTGGTCACTTCTAGCCCTGCTGTGCCCAGGGGAAGGCGCCCCCTCCCTGTTTCCGCCTTCGGCGGACCAGGGGCTCCCGCAACCACAGCCGGGGAAGTGGCACAGACCTTCCGCAGTCACTCAGAAGAGACATCAGCAAAGGCCAAAAGGGGAGGCTGCGAAACAACGAGCATCTGAGCAACCGGTTTTTACGAATCTCAGCCTCGAGAGGGCCTGCATGAAGATGTGGTGGTTCCTCAATAGGGATCCTGCCAATAAATGGCGCGAATATGATCGTTGTGGAGTAGCCTTCCCGTGGCCTATGTCATAAGAATATTTTTGGGGAAACTTCGCCCTCAAGAAACTCTCGACCTTTCCCATAGATATATGGTAATTTGTCGGATAGTTTGAATCCATATTATCTCAAAATAATCTCTACCCTTTCTGCCATCTCTAAGGTGAAAAAGTACACGGAGGTAGACTGATGGAAAAGACCTGGCACCGGTTTTATGACGAGGGTGTTCCGCTTGAGGTTGATCCACCCAAGGATCCTTTGCCCGTGCAGCTGGAGAGAGCTGCTCGGGACTTTCCTCAGACGACCGCCACCGAGTTCGTAGGGGCGCGACTCACCTACAGGCAATTGGCTGATGATGTCAGCAGGTTTGCCGCCTCCCTAAGCCAATTGGGCGTCAAACCCGGCGACCGGGTCGCCATCATGTTGCCCAATTGTCCACAAACCATCATCACCTATTATGCTGTTCTAAGTATTGGTGGCGTGGCGGTAATGACCAATCCTATGTACGTGGAAAGAGAGATGATCCATCAATTCAACGATGCTGGGGTCAAAGTGCTGGTGGGTCTGGATCATCTGTTTCCACGGATCGACAAGGTTTGGAAAGAGACACAGGTGGAACACCTGGTTATCACCAGTATCAGGGATTACCTCCCCTTTCCTCTCAATCTGCTTTACCCCCTCAAGGCTAAGAAGCAGAACCTCAATATGCAGGTTCCCTACTCCGCTTCCATCCACTCGTTCAAAGGACTGGTGAAGAACAGCCCTGGCAACCAACCCCGACCAGAATTGGGTATGTCTGAAGTGGCCCTGCTCCAGTATACCGGCGGCACCACCGGGGTTGCAAAGGGGGTGATGCTCACTCACAGCAATCTGGCGGTTAACGTGGCCCAGATTACCAGTTGGCTGCCAGATATAAGACGCGGCCACGAGCGTTTTCTCTGTGTGGTCCCCATATTCCACGTCCTTGGGATGACTGCGGTCATGAACTGGCCTATCTGCCTTGGCTGCACCATGACCCTGGTACCGCGTTTCGAAATCAAAGATTTTCTCAAGACCATCACGAAGGCCAGACCGACCGTTGCCATTCTAGTCCCAACCATACTCACCGCTATGGTCAATTACCCCGAAATCTCTAAATACGATCTCTCCTCCATCAACTACGTGGTCAGCGGCTCTGCTCCCCTACCGGTGGAGATAATGAACCGATTTGAACAACTGACCGGCAGCGTAATCCTGGAGGGCTACGGCCTCACCGAGTCGTCGCCCGTGACCCACGTGAATCCGGTTAAGAGTAAACGCAAGGCGGGCAGCATCGGTATTGCCCTACCATCCACAGACTGCCGAATCACGGACCTCGAGACTGGGACAGAAGAGCAGCAGGTTGGGCAAACTGGAGAACTGGTAATCAAGGGGCCTCAGGTGATGAAGGGCTACTGGAATATGCCCGATGAAACCGCCCAGACCATCAAAGACGGTTGGCTCTACACCGGAGACATTGCCCACATGGATGAAGACGGCTATGTCTTTATCGTGGATCGCAAAAAAGACATGATCATTGCCGGTGGCTTCAACATCTACCCGCGGGACATTGATGAGGTCCTCTACGAACATCCCAAGATTTCCGATGCTGTAACCATTGGTGTTCCAGATGAGTACCGGGGTGAAACTGTCAAGGTTTTCGTGGTGGTGAAACCAGGAGAGACGTTGACTGAAGAAGAGGTGATCGCTCATTGCAAAGAAAAGCTTGCCGCTTACAAGGTACCACGGCTGGTGGAGTTTCGTGACGAGCTACCCAAAACCATGGTAGGTAAGGTGCTGCGCAAAGAGCTGCGGGCAGAGGAGCTTCGCAAGCTAAAAGGGAAGAAAGGGTCATAACTACCCCGGTCGAAGGTTCTGAGGACTACAAGTGTCGACCGCAGGATCAAGGCGGCAGCAGGCAACGGGCAGCCCGCAGCAATTGGGCGTATAAGGTCTTAGTGGCCAGCTGTTTGCTGAAAGCTGCTTGCTGAGTACAAGGGCCGGTCAGAAAAGGGATAGAAAACAAGAAGCAACATACTTCTGCATAGCGCATAGCGCGAGCGCATAGCACAAACGCTTTGCGCTATGCTTTTTTTGGGCTAAACATGCCAACTGTAGAGGTCGACGGCAGACCCATTCATTTCCTCACCGGAGTCAACGGGATCGCCCCAGGCAGGCGGAACATAATTTTCGTTCACGGAGCCGGAGGCAACGCATTTGCCTGGCAGAACCAGCGAAGGGGTCTGGACCGGGGAGTAAACACCATCTGTGTGGATCTACCCGGCCATGGCCAAAGCTCGGGTCCAAGCTGCACGAGCATTGCGGCATACAGCCACTGGCTGATGCGCTTCATTGATAGCCTGGGATTAACCGGTGTGATTGCTGCTGGCCATTCCATGGGAGGTGCAGTGATTCTTGAGGCAGCCCTTGAGTATCGGGAAATGTTGGAGGCCCTGATACTTGTCGGCAGTGGAGCACGGCTCAGGGTGAGTTCCGAAATATTGCAAAGTTTAGAGACCAATTTTGAGACCACGGCAGAACAGCTGATCCGTAACTCTTATGGTCCGGGAAGCTCCAAAAAGCTGCTCAACTGGGGGCTGGAACACCTGCTAAAGGAGCTTCCGGAAGTGGTTTTGGCTGACTTCCGGGCGTGTGATGACTTCGATCGAATGGATGACATTTCTGAGATTAAAAAGCCTGCCCTGGTACTCTGCGGCAATGAAGACAGTATGACGCCAGCCAAATACTCCCAATACCTTGCCGAGAAGCTGCAGCGAGCTACCTTAAGGATAGTTGACAAGGCTGGCCACATGGCAATGGTGGAAAAGCCTTTCGAGGTAAATGCTTCGATACTAAAGTTCCTGGCCACTCTTTAGCTTCGCTGTCATTTGGCTAAAGCCGTCAGTCGGCTTCGCCGTCATTACGCTTCGCTGTCATTTGTTTTAACAAGGGTTCTAGAATGATTGACTATGAATGGGGCAAATGACCACAGATGACGATAAATGACGGGCGATTAGCCCAAGTGACGCCGTAGGCAAATGACTACAAATGACAAAGTGTTGCCCTTGCGCAGGGCTAGCCGCTTTACCGCCGATTAGGATTTATTGAGGAGTGAGGGAAAGCCCCGGTTAGTCGCCTTTCTGAGGGGGCTTCATTTTGAAACCAAAGATCAGGACAAGAACAAGAGCTATCATTAAAAATGGTGCTATGCTCCTCAGCTCTTCAGGACTGGCGGAATTGAGAAAGTACCTCCACCAACGAGGGACTCTGGGGTCTATCTGCCAGGAAGATTTTACATCGGCAGCGGCAAGTTCGTTACGTCCTATCTTCCAGTAAAGCTTGGCCCTGGTTCTGTAAGCATCCGATTTGGCTCGTAGGTCTCCTCTGAGTTCGATTGCCTTGTTGGCATCAAGGAAAGCTTTCTCATCTTTGCCGGTCAACCGATAAGCTTCTGCCCGGTAGGCGTAGGATTTAAGATTCTCCGGCTCCATGTGGATTGCACGGCTGAAATTATTAATTGCCGGTTCATAGTTTTCACTCTTGAGATAGCCCATACCCAGCATCCAGTAGGCCTCAGGTTTTGCTGGCTCAAAGTCAAGATATTTATTGTAATCTTGAATCACCCTGTCATATTCTCCTTGAAAATAATAAAGCAGTCCTCTTTTTTCATAAGCGGCCGCCAGGTTTGGGTTCAATTGCAATGCCTTGGTAAAGTAAGCTATTTTCTTGCGAGTATTAGAACCCTTAACTCCAAGGTCATAGTAGTCCATGGCATTTTCGCCATGAACGGCGGGCACACAAAGCAAGAGGAGTGCAAGAAGAAATATGGCCGTTTTGTTCATTGGTAGATTAGTAACCTGTGTTTGAGGAACTCCTGGTTTTGTCAAACTCTGCCATGCTCTACTTCTCAGGCAAGACAACGAGGGTAGGGAATGATTATATCAAGTTGGTTGAGAAGAGTACTATTTTTTTTATAGCAAGAAGTGGTAATGGTAGCAACATCAGGGTTAATATTACAGAAACATTTCACTTCCTGCCCTTATAAACTCCATGAGATCTTTACTCCAAGAAGGTTTATTTGCCGGCATCCGTAAAGGATGGAATGGCTTTGTTTGGATGATCAAGATTCTGGTTCCCATATCTCTTCTAACCGCCTTGCTGGCATGGAGCGGTTGGATAGAGAAAGGTCAGTTCATCATCCAACCTGTCATGGACTGGCTCAGCCTGCCGGCTGTTGCTGCCCTGCCTCTGATGATTGGGATGCTGACAGGAATCTACGGGGGAATAGCCGCAATGGTAGTTCTTCCCTTAACCACAGAGCAGATGACCCTCATAGCCATTTTCCTCCTCATGGCCCACAACTTGATCCAGGAAGGGGTCATTCAGGGCAAATCTGGGCTAAATCCCGCCAAGGCGACGGTTTTTCGTCTGATATGCGCCACATTGACCGTGATGGTTGTGGCTGCCTTCTTGGATATAAACGCTAACGTACCAGAAGCCCCAGTGGCCTCCGAAGTGATTAGGCAGACATTCTCACTTATGTTGTGGAAGTGGGCAATGGCTAGTTCAAAACTGTGCCTAAAGATTTTTTTCATCATAATGACTATCTTAATAACCTTAGAAGTGTTTAAGAGAGTCGGCTGGATAGAACATATAGTCAGGGTGTGCAGACCTGTACTCAAAGCTTTGGGTCTGAGCGAAAAAGCGGGAATTCTCTGGATGACCGCTGCCCTGTTTGGTTTGGCCTACGGTGCGGCGGTAATTGTTGAAGAGGCAAATGAAGGGCATCTGGGCAAGGAAGAACTGGAGGCATTACACCTTTCCATCGGCATCAATCATTCCCTGATTGAAGATCCAGCTCTGTTCTTGGCCCTTGGATTAAGTGCTTTCTGGCTTTGGATTCCAAGGCTTATAACCGCTGTTATCGCTGTTCGCCTTTTCAGTGTCTACCACCTCCTGTTCACCAAGGGTCAATCCGTGGAACTTTAAAATCCACAGCAACTTTTCAGAAAGTCAACTAGCTGCTGGCTGCCAGCTGATTAATGATGCTATTGCCAACAGGGACAAACCCTTGGTATTGTGCTAAAATATTATTTGCTCAAAGGAAAGGGTAGAGCTAGAGGGCGAGCGCGATCAGAAGATGGGTCATCAAAGATGCCATCTGATCTCAATTGTCCCAACGAGTGAGAAATAGGTATTTGATATGGCAGGGAAAGACTATTACAAAACCCTTGGTGTGAATAAGAATGCCAGCAAAGAGGAGATAAAAAAATCCTATCGAAAGCTGGCGATGAAATACCATCCTGACCAAAACAAGGGTGACAAAGCTTCGGAAGAACGCTTTAAAGAAGTAAACGAGGCCTACGCTGTGCTCAGCGACGAGGAAAAGCGCAAGCAGTACGACATGTTCGGCGCTGAGGGCTTCCAGCAGCGGTTTAGCCAGGAAGACATTTTTAGAAACTTCGATTTCGGCCAAGTTTTCAGGGAGTTTGGCTTCGGCTCAGAAGATGTTTTCGGACGCATTTTCGGCGGAATGGGTGGAGGCCGTCGAACTTTCGGTAGAGGTAGGGGTGGCTTCCATTCCGGTGGTCCCTTTGGTCGCACCGCCCAGCAGCCCCAAAAGGGTGCTGATCTGGTTATGGACATGCAAGTGAGCTTGAAGGAGGCGGTTTTTGGCGTTTCCAAAATAGCAGGTTTCAATCGAGGCACCGGGGTGGAGCGTGTTACAGTAAAAGTTCCGCCTGGAATTTCCTCCGGCAAGAAACTTCGTATTGCTGGAAAAGGACAGGAAGGTCTATGGGGAGGTCCGGCAGGTGATTTATTAATCAAAACTCTAGTGGCACCCCACCCGGTCTTCGAACGCAGTGGCGACAATCTTATCATCAGCAGAGAGATCAGTCTCACCCAGGCAGTTTTGGGTACTCAGATAGATGTCCCAACCCTAGATGAAAAGACACTCAGTCTCAAGGTGCCCCCAGGCACCCAAAGCCACACACAGATGAGGATAAAGGGGCACGGAGTACCTCATTTCAATAAAACAGGCAGGGGTGATCTTTACGTCAAGATTATGGTGCGTCTACCGAAATCCCTTACACCAGAGCAGGAAGAGCTGTTTAAACAACTCGCTGACCAGGATCTATAGCGAAGTAAGTTGAGGGATTAACCTCCATTAAATCCGAATATCTAAATTCGAAATCCGAAACAAATCTTAATGTCCAAAATCCCAATGACCAAAATTTGACTTTAATTTAGTCTACTGTTTTGAGCATTTGTAAATTTGAATTTTGAATTTGTTTCGTGCTTCGTGCTTAGGATTTCGGATTTGCTGCACTTTCCCACGCTACTTAGATGAGCACGACAAACTCGAAAATATCCGAGTTGAACCAAGAGACACTCAGAGTTGCAGCGGCGGACTTCCTCTATCTCCTGGACCGAGGCTACCCTCGCAGAGCTGGCCTTCAACTGGTTGGCAATCGGTACAACCTCGATGCGCTGCACCGGGAAGTCTTACACCGAGGTGTTTTTGCTCGCAAGGAAGCTGGAGAGCGACGTGACCGTCTTGTGGAAGTTGAACGGCTAGTTGACTTCAAGCTCTTGGTGGATGGTCACAATGTTTTGATAACCGTGGAGAGTGGCCTAGCAGGTCGATTACTAATCGCTGCCAATGACGGGGTGATTCGAGATGTGGCTGGAGTTTCCCACCGTTACCGAATCTCAACCCTGACACATGCGGCGATAGACACAATTTTTCAAGTCCTGCAAAAATATCCCCCCAAAGAAACTCTGTTCTTCTTGGATGCACCTATTCGCCAAAGCGGTGAACTAGCGACTGCACTCCGTTCTGCCTTGAAAAGTTGGAATCTGTCGGGGGATGCGCAAGCCCTCAAAGTACCAGAAAGCAGGCTCATAGGAGGTGAGGGCGTTATAGCTAGCAGCGATTCTGCCGTGCTTGATGGGGTGCAGCGAGGGTTTGATCTTGCGGCCACCGCCATTAGATGCCTACCTCGGGAAGCAGATCTTATTGACTTTACATTCTTGGGTTAATTATCCATCTTGTCTCTTTCCACGCTATGCGCTATGCGCTATGCTCTATGCGGCTGAGAGAACTGCAAAGGTGTAAAGAAACAGCATGATAAAACTGGAATCTGTGACAAAGACATACACCCTGGGCCAACAGCGGATAGTTGCAGTTAATGATGTATCCCTGACCATTGAGCCGGGAGAATTTGTGGCAATTATGGGTAAAAGTGGCTGTGGGAAGACCACTCTGCTTGGCTTAATCGGTGGGCTCGACCGTCCGGACAGGGGCCACATTTGGGTCGAGGGAGAGGATATTACCCAATTGCCTGACCTCAAACTTACCCGTTATCGCCGAGACCAGGTGGGCATCGTTTTCCAGTTCTTCAACCTGATTCCAATTTTGACCGTTTCCGAGAATGTGGCTCTGCCCTATACGCTCCAGGGGAGACCAGAAAGGGAGGTTCAGGCTCGGGTCGAAGAGTTGCTGGAGGACGTCGATCTCTGGGAGAGGCGCGATCACTATCCCCACGAAATTTCCGGCGGTGAGATGCAAAGAGTTGCCATAGCCAGGGCTCTGATCAATCGGCCAGGTCTTGTCTTGGCAGATGAACCCACAGGCAATTTGGATTCCCGTACAGGGCGTCAGGTCATGGAGGTGATGGCCGAACTCAGTCAGCGACACAACACTACCTTTGTGCTAGCCACTCATAGTAACGAGGCGGCCTCCTTCGCCAGCAGGAAGATGCATATGCGGGACGGCACACTGACATCACCAGAAAAAACTGTTTAGAGTACATAACCGTTCATCAAAGATAAGAGCACTATAGAGAGGCCTTACACTGGATGTCAGGAAATCCGAAATCCTAAATCCGAAGCACAAAACAAATCCAAAATCCTAATGTTCCAATGTTCAAAACAGGCTGTTAATGGCGGTCCAAATACGTTTTGGTCATTTGGATTTTGAAAATTTGAATTTGTTTCGGATTTCGATATTCGAATTTAGGATTTGCCAGGCGCGGTTAGCACTTCGAATCTCGTATCTGTACCCAGCTGTGATGTTGTCGGGAGGTTAAATGCTTAAACTCTGGCGTTGGTTTTGTCTCAGACATCTGAGAAGCTATAAAGGCCGTGCTTTTCTATGCCTCCTTGGTGTGGCCTTGGGGGTGGCGGTTTTTGTGGGGATAAAAACAGCAGCCTCCAGCGCTTTAGTCTCCTTCCAGGATACGGTAACTTCGCTGACCGGTAAGGCACAACTTCAGGTAACGGGTCAGGGGAACGGCTTCCCTGAGGAAATCTATGCCAGGGTGACTTCTTTAGAAGAAGTACATGCAGCCACGCCGGTTTTGGAATTCAATGTCATAGCAACAGCCCCGGTGGATGAGCCCCTGCTTATGCTGGGGATCGATGTCTTCAGTGACCAAGAATTTCGGCAGTACCATTTTGTAGATTCGCAAGAAAAAAATGGAGCCGTCCTATCTTTTCTCACCGAACCTGGCGCAATTGCCCTCACTGAGAAGTTCGCAGAGCGCCACGGGCTCAAGGTGGGTGACGAACTGGAAATCCTCTCCGGCTCCCGACGACTGTCATTCACTGTGCGGGCGCTACTCAAACTCAGAGGTCCGGCTCGCGCTTTGGAGGGCAACTTGGCCCTGGTAGATATTGCCACTGCCCAGGAGGTCTTCGAACAGCTAGGGCGACTTCATCGCATAGATCTGATCCTGGCTGAAGATGTATCGCCCGAGGAGGTGAAGGAAAAACTGCAGAACCTCCTACCGGCTGATCTGACGGTGGAGCCACCGCAAAAACGTCTCGGGCGAATAAGCGATATGATAAAGGCCTACCGCTTGAACCTCCTTGCCCTGAGTCTTATCGCTTTATTCGTTGGGATTTTTCTCGTTTACAACGCTGTAGCCTTTGCGGTTCACAAGAGGCGTTATGAAATCGCCATGCTCCGTGTACTAGGAACCCAGAGGTGGCAGATACTTGGACTTTTCCTGGGCGAGGCTCTCCTCGTAGGATTACTTGGCGCATTAATTGGAGTGGGTCTGGGTCTGGTGATGGCGAAGATTGCCCTTCGGGCGATGGCAGGGACGATAAGTGAGCTCTACCTCTTAGTAAGGGCTGAGACCCTCAGCCTTTCTCCCCTAGTAATTCTTCTGGGTGCAGGAGCAGCCTTGGGCGTGGCCTTGCTGGGTGGGCTCTTTCCCTCCCTTGAGGCCAGCCGTACTCTACCAAGGGAAGCTCTCTATCGAAGCGCACAGGAGAGGCGGCTGAAGATGAATCTCGGTAGAATCTCTCTGGTGGGAGTCATAGTGTTGGGGGCGGGCTATCTGTGTAGCCAACTGCAACCAGTAAACGGACTGCCTCTTTTTGGTTTTGTTGCGGCCTTTTTGATTCTGGCAGGATTTTCCTTTCTCACACCGGCTAGCGTCCTCCTGGTGAACCGAGCTCTGGCGCCGGGGCTGGCTGGTATATTCAAAATAGAAGGCAAAATGGCAAGTCGCTATCTTGGCCGATCTCTGAATCGCTCGGCGGTTGCTATTGCCTCTTTGATGACAGCCCTTGCCATGCTCATTAGCATCTCCATAATGATCCTCAGTTTCCGGCAGACAGTGAAGGTCTGGACAGAGCAGATTATTTCCGCAGATCTTTTCATCTCACCAGCGGGGCGGCTAACCGGCCAAAGAGGCAATTTACCTCCTGAGTTGGTCGAGTCACTGCCGAAACTTCCCGGACTTGTCGCCATGGAGCGTTTGACTGAGATTCCAATGAGTATAGATAACGCGCCGGCACTCTTGTTTGTCACGGATCTGGAGGTCAAAGCGAAGTTGAGCAGGATAATGTTGAGAAAGGGCTCCTCCAAAGAGATTCTTCGTCGCTGCAGGGAGCAGGGGCAGATCACAATCTCTGAGGTTCTAGCAAATCGGTTGAATCTCGCTGAAGGAGATTACCTCCAAATGCCTACCCCTAGAGGGCTGGAAAGTTTCCTGATCGCGGGTGTTTTTTACGACTACCGCACAGAGGGCGGAATGGTAATCATGGACCGGTCAACCTATGTGAAATATTGGCCGGAGGAGCGGCGGTACACCTCTGTGGGAATATATCTTGAACCTGGATCCAGTCTGGCTGAAGTGCGAAACCTCATTCGAGGTCGGCTCAAGAGAAGTGAGGAGGTGTTCATCACGAGCAACAAGGAACTGCGGCAGGAGATACTGCGCATTTTTGATCAGACTTTTTCCATTACCTATGCACTGCAAATAGTTGCAATTGTGGTGGCGATTTTCGGTATCGTAAACACCCTGGTACTTCTGGTCATGGAGCGGGAGCGGGATATCGGTGTCCTCAAGGCCGTGGGAGCTACAAACTGGCAAGTTCAGAAAATGACTCTGCTGGAAGCCGGACTAATGGGCCTGATAAGTTTTGTCTTAGGAGCGGTAAACGGTATACTTCTTTCATTGCTTCTTATCTTCGTCATAAACAAACAATCCTTTGGCTGGACTATTCAATTCAGTGTTCCAGGGACGATGCTTGGCAAGACCCTGATCCTAGTTCTGGCTTGTGCTGTGATTGCAGGCATCTTTCCGGCTCGAGCCGCAGTTAGTAAGCGAATAAGTGAAGTGATGAGACTGGAGTAAAACCAGCTTGCAGCAAGCGGCTAGCAGCGGGAAGCAGGTGACTAGGCACTAAACACTATGCACCAGGAGGTCACTACGCTTCGCGCCATTGCGCTTCACTGTCATTAAGCCACTAAAGTGGCCGTCATTAAGCTTCGCTGTCATTTGTTGTCACTAAACAATGAGAGACCATGAATGACGCCGAAGGCAAATGACCATAAGTGACAGCCGTAAGGCCTAATGACGGGCGCAAGCCCTATTGACGGCGAAGCCAAATGACCTAATGACAGTGACAATATGGACTTTATAGAAAAGAAAAGACAGGTATTCCAGCTATATGACGAGTATGAGATGTTTGTACAGCCTTATAAAATTCAGGCGGTCTGTGAAAAAGGTTGTGCCTCCTGTTGTATAGACGTTGGGAATGTTGGGGCAACGACGCTTGAGGGCTTGATTGTCCTCGAATACCTGCAAGGGTGGGATCACCAGGCAATTGAGGAGATTAACCGTAGCCTAAGAGAGAATAGGAGTGAGAAGCTGAACAGTGTCCTAGTACGCTGCCCTTTCTTGGATGAAGAGGCGAGCTGTCGCATCTATGCTGTGCGCCCATTTAGCTGCAGAAGACTCTATTCAGTCAAAAAATGTGATGGCCAGGGGGCGGTGGTTCATAGACTGTCCGTTGTATTAGGGCAGAAGATGGAGAAGGAGTTACAGGATTTAGACCCAGAGGGATGTTCGGGACACCTGAGCTTCATTCTTCACCTGCTGAAGAAGGAACCATTTCGCTGGGGCTATCTGAAAGGAAGTTGGAATTTGGAGGAATTCAGGGACATTATCGAGCGCTATGAGCTAGTGGTGCACAAAGGGGCCCCATAGGGGCCAAGCCCCTTTGTGCAGCAGGCAGATAGGAGCGGACAGCAAGGTCGCAACGAGGACGTTGCTCCTACAATTATGACAATTCCTGTAGGAGCGACCTCCTGGTCGCGATCAAAAATCATTCTGATGAATCCGATGGCCTTTGAAACTGAAAAACATCTGTTGAACGCCCGTAGACTGCGAAGACGATTTCTCCCAATGTTCTTTGTAGCTCTTCTATTGCATACCTCTACAGCAATCCAGGTTGAAACGGCAGAACCAAGGTTCCGACGGGCGCTACCAGGATATGTCTACCGCTTTCCCGCGGACCATGCAGCCCATCCAGAGTTCCGCACCGAATGGTGGTACTACACCGGACATCTCAGCACGGTAAAAGGGCGTAACTTCGGGTTTCAACTAACTTTTTTTCGACACGCTCTCAAACCGGCAGCAAAACAATCCCAGTCGCGCTGGGCTCTCCACACCCTCTATTTCGTTCATTTCGCTGTAACAGATGAGCAAGAGGACAGTTACCGCTTTCAAGAGAAAGTGAGCAGGGGGGCTCTGGATGTGGCCGGGGCTGATCCTAAGGTCTATCGTGTGTGGGTGGAGGACTGGGAGGTCAGCTTGCAAGGAAGCGAGCATAGACTCAAAGCTGGGAAGGAGGACATGGGCATCGATCTAGCTCTGGTGCCTATCAAGTCCGCAGTTATTCATGGTGAAAACGGAGTGAGCCATAAGGCGGCAGGTGAGGGATACGCTTCGCACTACTATTCGCTGACGCGGATGGAAGCAAAAGGTAAGCTTTACTGGCAAGGCCGGTCCTACGAGGTCAAAGGACTAGCCTGGATGGACCACGAATTCGGGTCCAATCAGTTGCGCGACTACCAGGTTGGCTGGGATTGGTTCAGCGTGCAATTGGACAACCAGATCGAACTGATGCTCTACATCATCCGCCATAAAGACGGCAAACCTGATCCAACCTCAAGCGGCACCTTTGTGTATCCTGACGGTCGGAAAGAACACCTCCCTTTGCAGACTTTTGGCATAGAAGTGCTGGGGTCTTGGAAAAGCAGGAAGAGCGCTACCACTTATCCGTCGGGTTGGCTGATCAGAGTCCCCAGCAAAAAACTTGAACTGAGATTGATACCTACAGTGGAAGATCAGGAATTAACCACAAACAAAAGCACTCTGGTCAACTATTGGGAAGGCAGTGTCCGGGTCCAGGGAAGGCTCGGAGGCAAGGATGTCGAGGGGCAAGGTTATGTTGAACTAACTGGATATGATGCCAAGTTTCGCCCAGACATTTAGGGTTCGGGGATCAGCATAGAGCATTACGCAATTTTAGGCATTTTAGCTCACTTTAGCACATTTTAGACATTGAGATCGGAGGTCTAAATATGACGGAATACGTAGTAGTATTTGTTACAGCCCCGGCGGAGGAGGCTCCTCAGCTGGCCAAAACCCTGGTGGAGGAAAGGTTGGTAGCTTGCGTCAACATAGTGCCGGGACTGAGATCCATATACTGGTGGCAAGGTAAAGTAGAGGATGAGCCCGAGGTGCTCTGCATTATGAAGACTCAAAGCAACCTGTTTGAGTCTTTAAGAGATCGGGTACGGGAACTGCACTCTTACGAGGTGGAGGAAATTATAGCTCTGCCCATTCTGGCGGGCAACCTACCATACTTGGATTGGATTAAAGAGAATACACAACAATAATCGAGTTCGACGTATGGAGTTGCCTTTGATGGCGGAGTCATATGGCGAACCCAAATCCACCGTCTAATTTAGTTATCAGGACTGAAATCAGCGGTTTATGGAGCATTCCTGATCACCGGCAAGGGTCTTGCCTTTTAGGACTGTACGAGGAGTGTTGGAGTAATGGAGTATTGGAGCTTCGGAAAAACCTTAGATGCCTGAATATTAGACCCCGCTTACTGCTTACTGCTTACTGTCTCTCCAGATTTCGGTAATTCCAGTCTCATAATATAGAAAGTTTCTTCATCACCGGGAGTGTCACTGGGAAATACGATAATATTCGCTATTTTAAAACCAAATTTCTCGTATAAGCCTATTGCTTCCCGTTGTATGAGTTCAACATCTAACTCAACAATGCTGATCTTCCTTTCCATAAGTACATCTAGACACCTTCTGAGGAGTTCTTTGGCAATTCCCTCTCCCCGGTGATCGGGGTGTACTGCCAATCTTAATATGACTGCCTTCTCAAGATCATGGCACACACAGGCTATGAGATAACCTGCGATTTCACTTTTTATTTCGAGGACCAAGAATATATTTTTCAACGCCGACTTAAAAAAATTGTAAATCCAAGGAGCTGAAAATGAATGTCGATCAATATCTAGAACTCTATCAAAATCCTCCTCCGTGGCCGACCTGATGCTCTTTCCATGGTCTAGTAAATTAACACTCATGATCCGACCTGTGAGTTTATTTCCCTGCATATTGCTAGTATGAGAAGGCTTGATCGGCTGTAGGCAGGGCAAAGCAGGTGTCGGGGTTCAGATCTTTTTGCTGCGGAGAAGGTGAGATTGAAGATGAACTCGAATTGCTTTGAATAGTGAAGAAATGCAATAGATTTTAGAGATCTTCTTCCGGATTGAGCTCTACATGACACTTATCACACTCCTTTGCGTTTATCATCCTCCTGGGAGGGATTTCTTCCCTACCCGATAGGTATTCTATCTCTTCCCAATAACACTTGTCGCACAATACCTTTCTTTTAAGCAAAAATGCGTTTCCCATCGCCTTTCTCCTCCTAGTAGACAATGTTATCGTTGCCAAGGGCAGGGACTTACTGATTAAATACGGGCAACTCATCCACCGCGGTGAACTCGGCGTAGGCCTCCGCTGCCCACTTGAACACGACTTCCTTCAAAGCTTTTTCCAGACCTGGAGGGCATCCTCGAGTGCTGCGGGCGATATATTGTATGGTTTCGAATCCGTCCAAGCTGGGCTCTCTGAACGCAATGATAAAGGATATCGGCAAGGCGCCCTTGTCAACGATTTCCATAACATCTCCCCTGAATACTCTGAGAAATGCTTCTAAAGCCTTTTCAAATGCGGCTAGGTCTTCATTCATTTCAATAACCTCCTTTAGCCTGCATATTTCATGAATAGCGTCAATTCATAAAATGTCCGGGCTCGCGCGAGAACTACCCTTCATATCCCTTGATTTTAGCGGGACTTTTTTGCCCGTTTTTTTTTCTTTCCAGTGAGAATGTTCCTCATCATGGTCAACACTTCCCACTCCTCGTAGGGTGCCAGGATGGAGGCGTAAGCACCGAGTTCCATGGCCTCTTTTATGAGTTCACGATTGGCTTGATCACATAAAAGGATGACGCTACACTCGGGACAAGCAACATTGATCCTTGAATATATCCTGGCGCCATAAGTGTTAACCATCTCGTAATCCAGGAGCACTATCACACTCCGTGGCCTTTTTGTTTTTCTCACAAGCTCTTCGAGATCAGTTGCTAAAGCCGGGTGATAATTATTTTTCTCACAAATTTCTACAACGTGATTACGGATGTCCTCATTTGCCGCCAAGATGAAAATATTCGGTTTTTTCTCTTGAGCACTCAAGGTACCGAAGCTTTTTGAACTGCGACCCGGTGTTATGCTTGGTTCCCACGGTCGACTGGTTTGCCAACTAAAAGAAGAGTCTCAGGCCACACATCGCCACTTTCCACCCAAGAAATACCTAGGCGGCGTTAATCAGGATGAAACAGCCATTAGGTAGATTCAGAAACAAATTCCTTGCCAAAATGTTGTATAATTTTGTTTGCTCCTTCATCAAGTCTAAAAGTCTTTTGATAACAGGTGGTTAGTCGCAACTTATCATGCAGATTCGCCTGGCTGCTCTCACACTGAAAAATTTTCTTGCTGGTATAACCGTTTGATATAGGACCCGTTGTCGATGTTACAGGCCTCGATGCCTACGGATTAAAGGTTAAGAGGTTGCACAGAATTGGACTTTTGGGGTCAACAATCGGACGGTCTCTGGATTGCAGATTGCGGATTTCGGAAGGCGGATTTGGAAGGGCATAGGGCATAGTGTATGAAGGTAAATTCGAAATCCGAATATCGAAATCCTAAACAAATTCAAAATACAAATTCTCCAATGTCCCAAACGAGAACTTGAGAACGAATTTAAGTCTGCCCTGTTTTGGTCATTTAAATTTTGATCATTCGGATTTGTTTCGTGCTTCGAGCTTAGGATTTAGAATTTGATATTAAATCTGTCATCTGACCTCCGACTTCCGACCTCTGACTTCTCAACACCTTCGTGCCTAGTCCCTAGTGCTTAATGCCTAGTTTGCATTTCTGAGGGCTGAAGGCTGACCGCTGATTGCTTAAATAAATAAGCGGCGGGGGTAGCAGGCCAAACCCCCCGCCGCTCGGTGGGTTTTGTAGGAGGGGAATAGCCCCTCCTGGGTGGTGAATCTTATGGAGCAATGAAATCAAGGACGAAGCTTAGCTTCATCTTGTCCTCAGGCCACATCTTGGTGCTAATCTGGTCTTTGCCGGGCCAGACATCCTTGTCATTGATCTTCTCAACGATCAGCTCCAGAAAATGAAACTCCGTGAGCTGGTACTTGACTATGGCCTCAGGCGGAAGCAGCACCGCAAGCCCCGATTCCATGGACAGTTTCCACTCAAAGGGTTCATTGGGCTCATGGGTCATCTCCCCAGTTTTGCCGGTAAATACCTTGAGCAGCTTACCAGAGATCTTGTCATTGGGCTTGACTCCGTACTCTTCATAGATCTCGTCTGATATGTGCCACCACAGACCGCGAAAGCCTGTCTTCACATACCCTTTGACGAGCATGGGATCGAACCCGCAAACACCCACGCGGCATTTCTCAGGCATGCTCTACCTCCTTTTGGTTCTATTTGCAGCATAAGCTCAAGTTCATTTCCGCCAACTGTAACTGGAGTATTCCACAGGCTTATGCTCGGATGCTTTTTCAAGTTGTTTGCTGTTAGCTTCTTCCACTGCCTGGCGTACTTCCTCAACCTGGCTGTAGCAATAGTTGAGAAACTCTTGCGCCTCAGGCCAGGTGAGATGGTCGTTTTGGAACAACCTCTGGACGAAGGGGGAGACGTGGGTAGAGATCTCATCCCTAAAATCCTCCAGCAGATATTCACCCTGCCCATCGTCCGGCACCCAGCCGAGATAGCTCCTCTTCCATCTGAGCACCATGGTCTTGAGGGTCTCGAGTTCTTTTACAACGTTCTCTTCCATGCTACTTTGCCACCTTCTTTGACTCGAAGGCGTAACACTTCTTGACCACGTTGAAGTCAGCCACGCCCCAGTAAAACGGCCAGTGAATCTTCATGCAATAGCCAATAAGGTCCGCCGGAGGAAACTTGGAGCCCTCGATCACAGGCTTGAGGTACCTGCAATCCCAACATACATGATCAGACTCCTTCTCCGGCTTCAATACCTTGTCAAGGAATTCTTGCGGCGTTAACTCTGCCATGCGCTACTCCTTTCTCTATTACCAGTCCTTCACTTCGCCCTTTTTCTTCTTCTGCTGATACTCCTCCCATACCTCAGGCGACAGCCTCTGGATATCCCAGTTGAATGGGTAGCTTCCGGCTATGCCGCCGTCGGGCGGCTGCGGCCGCCAGCCCCTTACCGGCCTGCCCCGTATGCTGAACTTCACCATGTCCGGCACACCCAGGTAAATGTCCCTGGGCAGACACTGGAAGGGCCTGGTCCTGCCCTCTACACCCGGACTATAGTTGGAGTAGCCGTCCAAGGGCTTGTCCGCATAAAGCGGGCTGGTGTCAGGCTTCTCGCCGGGCCTGTCCTCCGGGCCCTTGTACATGTGGCCCTGGATCATGTGGATGTAGTAGACTGCACCGCATTCGGCACAGTTGATTTTACCTTCCCAGTTCCAGAAACAGTAAGGATCCAGGTAGTTAACCGTGTTACAGGGTTTTCCACCCACATCTTTTTTGCACCAGATTATGTCACACACAGTTCATCCCTCCTTTATATCCAGGCTTTCTCATACCACTCTTCGATGGTCTTGGTTGGATAGCCGAGCAGCTCGTGGTAGATCTTGACGTTGTCAGCACCAACCGGCCGCCAGATCCAGTAAAGTCTCCTCGGGGTTTTCTCCATCAGGCCGGCACCGTAGGTACCCATCACACCTACATCTCCAAAGATGGGATCCTCCTGCCACCTGACGGTCCCCCTGGTCCTCCAGTGCTCGGACTCGTAGACCTCCTTGTCGTTCATCACCGGTTCGGCCAAAAGCCCGGCATCCTGGCAGACCTTTACCACCTGGGACCTGGACTTGTCCTTAGCCCACTGTTCCAGAGCCGCGTAGATTTCCACCTGAGCCTCGGCCCTGACCCTCTGATCGTGAGCCTTGTATTTGTCGAGAAGGCCTTTGTTGCCGGTGATCTTGCAGAGCTCTGCGAAGTCCTCATCCTGGAAGGCACTGATCATGGCATACCTGGCGCAAAACTTTTCCTGCGGGTTCTTGGCATCCGGAAAGTCGGACTTGCCGCAGAGAATGATGCCGTGGGCGCAAAGCTGGGTGTCCCAGTTGCCCCACCTCTGGCGCACAATGCCGAACCTGCCGTAGAGCGGCGCCGCAAAGCCCAGACACCTGGTGGCCGCCTGCACCTGGGAGAACTCGATCATGGTGCCCAGCCCGGTCTTCCGCCGCCAGTGGATGGCTGCCAGAATCCCGAAGGTGATCTGGGTGCCGGAGTACCAGTCGATGCACCAGTTGGAGTGCTTGGCAGCGTGGCCGCCAAAGCTTTCGTGGAAGCCGGTTACCGAGGCGAGCCCGGCGTGGGCCTGCCCCAGAATGTCGTAGGAGCCGCCGAATACCTTGGGCCCATAGCCGAAACCTCCACCCCACACATAGATGAACCGGGGGTTCATCTCGAGCAGGTAGCGGTAGCTCTGTCTCCACCTGTCAAAAGTGCCAGGGCGGTAGCATTCGGTAAGACCATCGGACATCTTCACCAGGGAGTAGAAGGCCTCCTTCATCTCGTCCAGGTGATAGTCCA
>CAVQGX010000024.1:0-26572 GCA_963712115.1 uncultured delta proteobacterium
TCGTGGTACTATGTGATTGTCAAAACCTTTAAAATTCAAAAAACTTGCTGTGAGATGTGAGATACCATCAACAAGGCTTTTCTCATCCCACATCTCAAATCCCACATCCCATATCACATTCAAGAATCTTACCAATCTGACAACAATCCCATAAAACCTTTAGCAAGTTCGTCAATGGATCGCTCTGGGGCCTGCAAAAGACCCTGAACGGCAATACCTTGCACTGCGCCTATTAGAGCCGTTGCAGCCGCGCGCGAGTCAGTTATCTTCGGATGGTTCTGCAGCACGCGAGAAAAAGCCTCGATGAAGTCCTGGTAAACCTCTTTTAGCCGCTTTTCCATGGGATGCTCTGCTGCCGGCAAATTCTGTAGCCAGGGCTGCCAGACAAATTGTCGCCTCTGGTTGTCGGCGAAAATGCTCGCACATTATATCCACAACCCCCTGGGCCACCGCCAAAGAGCCTTTTTCTGCCCGGTTGAGGTGGTCTGAATATATCTCTATGCCCCGGGCCAACCAGTCCACCACCGCCTCCAACAAAGCTTCTTTGGATGGAAAGTGATGGAACACAGCACCTGAGGTCAGATTGATCGCCTGGGCTATGTCGGTGATCGTGGTCTTGTGGTAGCCTTGGCGGGCGAATAGTTCCGTTGCGGCCATGAGGATCTTTTTGTGGGTTGCTCGTGCTTGGGCTTCTTTCTTATTATAACGTTTTGCCGGCATGATCAATGCATAGCACCTAGTATGTAATATGTCTACTAAAAAAATAAGCCCGAAAGTTGAAACCCTCTTTGCCGTCTTCGAGACCACTTCACTAATGGTCACATTCGCCAGTCTCTACTTTAATACACTATCGGACTTTTTTGACGGCAACCAAGATCTTGTGCTGTAGACTTCGTAGGCAATACTTAACCTTGAGGTATGAGAATATACACTCTACTGCCGACACAGTGAGAGTTGCACTAAGTAATTATGTTATTAAATGCACTTCCGCGCTCCCTTTCACTAATCAGTGCAAGCCAAAATAGTGCTTTTTCTTATTGACCCAGTTGCTTACTCCGTATATCGTGACTTCAGCTCACACACGTTTCCAATCCTTAACTCACTATTTTTGGTATCATGAATTACCCTTGAGAGACGGCCGTTTGGTCTCGCCGTTCGATGAGAGTTGCCTTGGGAGTCCTTGAGCCCATCCTGTAAAGTTTGCTAGAGTTTTTGCGAACGAAGTAGGCTGCTGAAGGCATAGACCAGAAAGATTTGATGAAAGGGAAAAAATGGAAAATAAGAAGCAAAAGGACAAGTATAAGCTTCGAATTAGCAGGAGAGAAATCTTCTATGTCGATGACGAGCCTGAACACATCCTGTCGACGGTTGAAATGGTGGGGGAGCCCATTCACTACGAGCCGGGTATCGCTGGAGAATTCATCTCCCGCCGGAGTATCACGTTCCACGATCAGATAAGGGGCTCAGGTCCTATGCAAGGTTATGTTATGGCCAACTTCAAAAATGGTTCCGTGTTCAGCCGTTTTGAGGGCGAGCGTGACGGTGCTACGAAAACTAGCACGGGAATTTGGAAAGCTTACCGGGGCACAGGGAAAGTAGCTGGGATCGAAGGCGAAGGAACGTTCACGGTTACCGCGGGGGAACGACAAGGCGAGTACATTCTCGCAATCGAGGGCAGGTGGTCTTGGTGGGCACCGGTATAGCTAACCTGCTGGAGGCAACGATGATCGTCGCCTCACCTGCGGTCTTCGGTCGAATGGCTGTGGATACTAATATATTGGCAAAACTAATTTCCGAGCTTGGCACGCAAGGAGCCAATGATAGCCATATTAAGGTCCAGTTTGATATCTTTTTCCGGCAGCCCAAAAGCCATACCAATGAGCTGGGGTAGGTAGAGAACCGAAATTCTCAAGTCTTCAACTTTGGCCTGTGACACCTGTTTCTGATAGCTGTCCAGGTTCATTTGGCACATTGGACACACTGTAGCAATACAGTCGGCACCTTTTGCCGCCTTCAACAGTTCACCTGTTAGTTCAAGGGCGATTTCTTTCTTAGTCGTCATCAACCCGGCACCGCAGCATTTGGCACCCATGGTCCAAGGATGCACTTTTGCGCCAAGGGCCTCGATTAACGGCTCCATACAGCGAGGCTGTTCGGGGTCGTCATAGCCCCCGTAAGGACGCAAGGCCTGACAACCGTAATATGGAGCGATGCGCAGGCCTGACAGTTCGCGGTTTACCTTAGCCTTGATCATTTCTGCACCAATATCGGTGGCAATTACATCCAGCAAATGGCGAGATCTGATGCCTCCCTGGTAGCTAAGGCCTTCCACATTTAAAGCCTCATTGATCTTGTCAAGCAGCCCCTCCTCCCGTTTTATGTGTTCATCCACCTTTCTCAGATTCAGATAGCAGGCACTGCAAGGGATTACGAAATCGCAGCCCATATCCGTCTGTTGGGCCAAGGCCAGGTTGCGGGCGGGCAGCACCAACGAGAGCAGTTCACTGATTGTCTCTGCTGCGCTGGCACCGCAGCAGGTCCAGTCCTCTAGTTCTATCAATTCTATTCCCAGTGCTTGCATGACCGCTTGGGTAGAGATGTTATATTCGAGCGCTGTCCCCTCCAAAGAACATCCGGAGTAATAGAAGTACTTCATGAACTTGCCTCCAGTTCTTTTACTTTGCGAAAGATGGCGTCCAACCTCCCTGGCCCAAAGAATTTCGGCATTTCAGGGGAGACTTTTCCTTTCATCATAAGCCTCATACCCAAAGGGGTGAAACTTAAGGGGAGCATGGGACTCTTCATGGTTATAAAGTACCTGGCCATAAGCTCCATCTCCCTCACCCGCCCATAGCGTCTAACCGTGTCAAGAAAGGTCTGATAGAAACGTGCTCCCTTTTTTTCTGCTAGCCCCTTGGCTACAGCCAATTGCTTCAAACCATGAATGGTCTCTGTCAAAGGCAGGCCCCGTGGACAGCGCAAGGTGCAGTAATAGCAGCTTGAACAAAGGGAAAAGGTCCTGCTGTTAAAGATTTCATCCACCAAACCAAGTTGGACCATTCGCCACATTTGCCTAGGGGTGAAATCCATGGCATAAGCGCTACCGCAGGATCCGGTGCAGGTGCCGCACTGCATACAGGGACGCATATTCTCCCTAATAGAGTTCATCGGGTCCACAGCAGTGTGTTCCTCGGCTAGTTCTAGTTTCTCTTCGCTCATGGGATACTTTCTCCTTCGTTCCGACTCACCGCCTTTCGAGCGGCTCAGATGCCGGATACTTGATACTGGATACCTCAAACTGCCTTTTTCCTTTATCTAGCATCGAGCATCTGGTATCGAGTATCGATTTAAAAAATCTCTTCCAATGCTGCATCAATCACAGAGAAGATCTGTTGATCCCGGAAGCCACGCAGCACCGAGGCGCTGTTGGGACAAACGGCCGCACAGGAACCACAACCCTGGCAGGCGAGCTCGTCCACCAAGACCTTCTCCTCATCCTCGTCTCGCCATCTGGCACCGTAAGGACAGGCAGTAATGCATTTCTCACAGAGAGAACAGAGGCTGTGACGCACCTCTGCTACGGTACTACCCGCCATTAATCTCTCACTGCCAAGTATCCTCAAAGCGCGCTGCGCAGCTGCCTCGCTCATAGCGATGGTCTCGGTGATGGAACGAGGTGAATGGGCTATGCCGCATGTGAAGACCCCCTCTTTGATAAAGTCCACCGGCCGCCACTTGGATTCCGCCTCCTGAAAGAAGCCGTCCTCGTCGGTCTCAACCCCGAATATCTGCGCCAGTTTCTCTTGACCATTTGGAACGATGCCTGTACTGAGCACTAAAAGGTCGGACTCTAGCACCACCTCGCGACCGAGGATCCGATCTCTAACTCCCACCGACACGCTACCATTTTCCACTTCCACCCGGGGCTTGTCGTTTACCTCGTATTGGATGAAGATTACTCCGGCTTGGCGTGCTCGAGTGTAGTAGGCCTCCAAAAAGCCATAAGCCATGATATCCCGGTAGAGGATGTAAACGTCGATCTCTGGATTCTGTTCTTTCAAATAGAGTGCGCTTTTCAAAGCTGAAGCGCAACAGATTCTGCTGCAGTAATTACGGGGTTCCTCTCGGGAGTCCACACATTGGATAAAGGTCACCACATTCAGGTCTGCAGGATTAAGCGACTCAAATTGGAGTTTTTCCTCTAGTTGATGCTGGGTGACGATGGCTTCACTCTGCCCGTACGCATAGGACTCGGTTGCGGCTTCCCTTCCGCCTGTGGCCAGAATTGTCACTCCATGTTCCAAGGCCTCACCAACGCCATCTTCCTTTTCAATGGTAGTGCGAAATCGGCCGACCCTTCCATGGGAATGCAGCACTTGCGCCTTCAGGTAGACCTGAATGTTTGGATGTTTTTTTACATTGGCAATCGTTTGCATAATAAGTTCCTGGGGTGAATTCCCCTCAAGAGTCCGATACAATTCGAGGAGATTGCCCCCCAGAGTCTCTGCCTTCTCTACGACGAACACTTCAAAGCCGTGGTCGGCAATGGCCAGTGCAGCGCTCATGCCACCGATGCCGCCACCCACTACCAAAGCCTTCTGCATCACTGGAATTGCTTTAGGTGACGAAGGGTCCATGCCTTTCAGCTTGCCGACCCCCATGGAAAGAGTTGTCCGTATTTCCCGGCTCACCTGCTCGGGGTTAGCTTCCCGACCCGGTAAAGCTGGTGTGCTTATATCGACCACCTCCATTAGTGCAGAACTCAGTCCTGCTTTTTCGCCCAGCTCTCGCAGCTTTCTCGTATAAACGTAAGGCAGGCAGGCTCCAACTAAAAGGCGATTTGCCGAACTGCCTTCAAGTGCTTCCTCCAGCTGACTCCAGCCTTCCCGGGTGCAGACCCGCTCAATCCATTGCACTTTGCCAACCGAGTCCAAGTCCGAAACTGCTTTTTCGATCTCTTTTAGTTTTGCTACTTGGGCCAGGCTGTCGCCACAGCTGCACAGTGCTATCATGACCTTTGGTACCTCGCGGGAAACGTCGCGATACAAGGGTTGCGGCTTGGCCGCCTCTGCCAGGCTACCCCCCTTGGAATGGATAAGGCCGGACGCCCTCAATGAGGCGGAGCTTGCCTGAATCACTGATTCAGAGATATCCCGAAGCCCAGAGAATGATCCCCCTACCAGCACGCCCTCCTGGCTGGTGAGGCTTAACGAAAAAGGCTGCAACTGGCAAAAACCCCATGAATTGAGTTCAACTCCGGTCATTTCAGCCAGCGCTTCACTACCTGCCGGCGGCCTCTGGCCGGCGGCAAGCACCACCAAGTCAAAAATCTCCTCATGGGCCATACCGTCTATGTCCGTATAGTCGATTCTGGGATCGCCACCGAGACCAGCCTGCTCAACCGAGTGGACTCTACTCCTCTGAAACCTGACACCATATTCCTTTTCGGCTCTATCCTTATAACGCTGGAAGTTCTTACCGTAGGTTCTCATGTCCATATAGAATATGGCCGTCTCTACCTGACCGTTGCTGCGTTCCTTTGCCAGTAGAGCTTCTTTAATTGAAAACATGCAACAGATGGAAGAACAGTAGTCAGCGTTAGTTTGTATATCCCGGGAGCCGACACACTGGAGCCAGGCCACTTTGCGGATCTCTTTGCCGTCGCTGGGCCGTAACAGTTTCCCCTGATTGGGCCCGGTACCACTGACAATCCTCTCATACTCTACACTTGTAACTACGTTGGGAATCTCACCGTAGCCATAGGTATTGAACCCTGTTGTACCTGGATCGAAGGATCCAAAGCCGGCCGCCAGAATTACCGCCCCCACTTCCAGTTCACGTTCGTCGGCGCGCTCTAGGTTTTCGTAGAGCTTTACCACCAGAGGGACAAGAGTCTCGGGGTCGAAGGGCTTCATCAGGTACTCCAAGGCTCCAATTTTCATTGCCTCAACAGCGGTCTCCACCGTGGCGTAGGCGGTCATCATCACCACGGCGAGGTCCGGGCGCATTTCCTTAGCTCGTTTCAACACTTCTACCCCATCCATATCGGGCATCTTGATATCTAAAAGCATCAAGTGGTAGTTTTGCTTTGCGAGTTTTTCCAGAGCGTCGGGTCCCGATTCGGCTGCATCCACCTGAAAGCCATCTTCAGTCAACCAATCCTTGAGGGAATCGCGCACTATGAGTTCATCGTCCACTACCAAGATACGGAACTGCTTGCGAGCCTCCCAGCGGAAATCGATGGCCCCAGTGGGACAAATCTTTTCACACTCGCCGCACAAAGTGCAGGAGTCCAGGTCGACCACGTAGTTATTAGGAATGTTGTGCGGCACCGGCAGATAGACCGCCTTTCTCTTGGTCAACCCGGCATTGAACTGGTCAGGCACCTCCACTGGACAGACGCGGGAGCATTCGCCGCAACCGATGCAGCGTTCTGGATCCACCATAGTAGGCTTCTGTCGTAGGGTGACCAGGTATTTCCCTGGCTCACCCTCCATGGTTACCAATTCAGTGGAAAGCATGATCTCGATGTTCTCGTGGAATAACCCCTTACGTAAACAGTACTGCGAGGAGGAGTCGCGTTCCACCAGAGGAAGCATCTTGCACATGCCACAGTGGTCGCTGGGAAACTGGTAGTCCAGTTGTGTGAGGGTGCCGCCCAGGTTCGGTGCCCGGTCGATTAATTTCACGTGATAGCCTACCTCCGCCAAATCCAAAGCGGAGCGGATACCGCTGATTCCGGCACCCACAACCAAGGCTGACCCGATTTTTTTTCTCATGATCAGAAACCTCACTAAGTTTGCCCTGTTGATTTAGATAGATTGACAATAAGTCCGGTCGTCAACCTTTCGCGCCTGTCCGTTGGTTGTAATGAGTGGTCAACTGTTTTCCACTTTATTCGTTGCCCGCTGCCGGTTGCTCCATGCTTTTATTCCTGCAACGGACGACTGACCACGGACATACAATGTTTAGTGCGATTTAGCCACAACCTCCTGGAATTCATCTTCCCGGAATATTGACAGTGGTGGTTCGTCATCCAGGCTGCGTCCGGCTTCATAATCAAAGGCCTTCTGCGTGTAGTGCGCCATGGTTCGAAAAATCTCCATTACCGGTATATTATTGGGACAGGCATTGGAACACTGGCCGCAGCCGATACAAGCCGTGCTCATGTGAGCTATGCGGGTTAAATGAAAGAAGACCGTGTCTGTGGGCATCTTTAGGATGCCCTTGCGTTTTGCCCATCTCAGATATTGCGAAGGTTCGTGGTCGAAGACATCGGTGAGAAAAACGCACTCTTTGCAATAGCAAACAGGGCAAGCCACCCGGCAATTGTAACAATTGACACAGTTACCGAGATAACTCACAAGCTTCTCCACGTCTGATGTGGCCTCACTGGTCTCGGCAAACATCTGGTCACGATATGCCAGCCGTTCTGCCAGCAGTTTTTCGATCTCTTTCCGCCGTTTCTCCGGCTCACTGGTAGAAGATAGTCCCAGGTTGTCCAATAAATCCTCTCCTTTAGGTGTATTGGCCTTCGCCAGCAGATGATCTTTGAAGTCTACACCCACTAAGCCAATGAGCACATCTGCGTTTTCCGGTATGGGATACTCACAGGCCTTGCATGCAGGAGAAACTTCAAAGCCATCGCAAGCCGTTCCCTTGCCTTCTTGGATATTGCGGTAAAACCTTAAGGTGGCCTCCATGCCATTATCACCGGCAAAACCAGGATATTGGACATTGCTGTATGCGCCCAGACAATCCACCCCGATAAGGACGACGTCGTCGACTCTGCCTTGCTTCAATTTCACCAGCTCAATGAAGGCCCGGATCTCGCAGGGGCGGAGCACCACTGCCACCTTCCCCCCTAGAGGCTTTCTGGTAAGCTTTGAAACCACTTTGGCTACGTTAAGGGGAAAGACGGGTGCTAGTGGATCGGCAGCATCCAGCTTGTCCGGGTCCGTGACTAAAGTGGGCATTACTGCGTTTTTCGTGGGCAGGTGTTGGGCCACCATGAGGCTGTTGATTTCTCCGTCGCGAAGCATTGTCTTGAAAAATTCTTGTAGAGAACTGACCAGATTCTGATCCTTTATTGGTATCTTTACTGTGGTTGCCATCGATTCCCTCCAGATTATCTACTTGGGGCACAGAGATCTTTAAATGACCATCTGCTTCCGCACTTCATTGGGGCCTAACCCCTTGACCTCAACCACCAACTCTTTCATGGTGTTGGCAAAGTCAATTCCCTCACTAGCTCCAATCCAGGTGAGCTTAAGTCTCCGCTGGTCAAAGCCGAAACGTGGTAGAATTTCTTTTAGCAATTTGACCCGCCGGCGAGCCTTGAGGTTGCCGTTGATGTAGTGGCAGTCGCCGGGATGGCAGCCACTGATAAGCACTGCATCTGCCCCTTCCAACAAGGCCTTGATTACATACTTGGGATCCACCATCCCGGTGCACATCATTCTGATCATCCGCACGTTGGGAGGCTGGGTTAACCTTGAGGTCCCTGCCAAATCCGCAGCGGTGTAGGTGCACCAGTTGCAAACGAAAGCGATTATTGTCGGCTCGAAGTCTGACATGGTTTTCCTCCACCAAGAAGTGTCTGAGATGAACTAAAGTAAGCAAAAATGTATATAATTGGGTGAATAACCTTACCTAACTTTATCTTGTATTCCGAGTTCTCCCTTCGCAGATTCGCATTTCACCTAGCCAACTAAGTCGTCCAGGATTCCCTCGATCTCGGCGAAGATCTGCCTGCCGGTAAAATGGTTTATCCGTGCCGCCCCGCTGGGGCAGTGGCCGGCGCAACTCCCACAGCCCTTACATACTGCCTCGTTGATCACCGAAACGTTTCTGCGAGGATCGAACTCGATGGCCGAATAGGGACAGAGATCGATGCAGGCCTGACAACCGGCACACAAATCAGGATCAATCCAGGAGATGATGGAAGGAATTTCTACCTTCCCCCTGGTAGCCAGAGCCAGCGCTTGACCCGCAGCCCCAGCCGCATGGGAAACGGCGTCCGGAATGTCTTTGGGCCCCTGACAGGTCCCTGCAAGGAAAACCCCGTCAGTGGCGGTGGTGACCGGACCCAATTTGGGGTGCTCTTCCAGGAAGAACCCATCTCCTCCCTGGTTGATTCCAAACACCCGAGCCACCTCGGCCGCATCTTTGGTGGGCTCCATGGCCGTACAAAGAACTACCATGTCCACTGGCACTCGTAGCTTTTTACCTATCAAGGTGTCTTCACTGACGATTATAAGTTTGCCCTTCTCCTCAGATCCTATGGCCTGGTCGGTGATCTCGGCAGGTTTTCCTCTTATGAAGGTAATCCCCTCTTCTTGCAGCCTACGGTAAAATTCCTCGTAACCTTTGCCGAAACAGCGCATGTCGATGTAGAAATTGTAGACTTGCGTGTCATGCCCAGCCTTTTCCTTGATGAGATGGCCGTATTTGAGGGCATACATGCAGCAGACCCGCGAGCAGTATTCGTGGTAATTCACATCACGACTTCCCACGCAGTGGATGATGCCAACGCTGGCCGGCGACTTGCCATTCTTCATTACTATTTTGCCACCCGTGGGTCCCACAGCATTGTTCAGCCGCTCAAACTCCAGGCCGGTGTAGACCTCTGCGAACCGTCCATAACCGTACTGCTTGATTGGAGTGGGGTCTAGAGTCTGGAAGCCGGTAGCCATAATTATGCTGCCCACCTTGACCTCAACTTCCTCCTCCACCATATTATGCTCGACAGCATTTCTCTCACAGGCTCGGACACATTCCATACACTCGCAACAGATACCGCAATTGATGCAGCGATTCGCCTCTCTTCTTGCCTCTTCTTCCTCGAACCCCAGGGCCACCTCGTCAAAATGAGATCTGCTCTCCTGGGGATCTCTGTGGGGCAGGTTGGCTCTTGCCTCCACCAGAAAATCTTCAGGGACTTCCCTCCATTCCTGCCCCGGTGGTTCCCTGGCTTCGACCTCCTCGGCATAAAGGGCTAGATCCTCCCCATTGATGTAGCGATGGATGGCTTCCACTGCTTTATGGCCAGAGGCCACAGCCTCAATAACCGTTGCCGGTCCACTCACAGAATCACCAGCACTAAACACACCAGGGATGGCCGTCTGCATGGTGTGGGGATCTACCACCAAGGTGTTGCGCCTGGTGATCTCGAGGTCGCCCTCATTCACTGCCCAGTCCACATCAGGCTGCTGGCCTATTGCTGGGATGACCGCATCGCACTCAATGACGAATTCAGAGCCCTCTACCGGGACCGGCCTCCGTCTACCGCTTTCATCTGGAGGTCCCAGTTCAGTGCGAATACACTCAAAGCCGCTTACCTTGCCGTTGGTGCCCACAATGCCGAGAGGAGCGGTAAGGTAATGGATCTCAACCCCTTCGGACAAGGCCCCCTCGATCTCTTCCGGATATGCCGGCATCTCTTCTCGGCTTCGTCGATAGACGATGCTCACTTGCTCACACCCCAAGCGTACTGCTGCCCGAGCAGCATCAATAGCAACATTACCACCACCGATAACTACTATCCTTTTGCCCGGCCTTGCACGGTCGCCCAGGTTGACTTCCCTGAGAAAATCAACCGCATCAATTACACCCTCGAAATCCTCCTCACCACTAATGCCCATTTTCAAGCTCCGGTGGGCGCCAATACCGAGGAAAACAGCCTTGTAACCTTCCGTCCTCAAATCTTCCAAAGTGAAATCAAATCCAAGTCTTTTGCCGGTCTGCGTTTCAATTCCCAGCCGCAATATGTTATTGATTTCCCGGTCTAGGATTTCTGGAGGAAGCCGGTAATCCGGTATACCCACGCGAAGCATGCCACCCAGCACTGGCAGGGCCTCAAAGATGGTAATCTGGTATCCCTTCAGTCGGAGATAGTAGGCCACTGCGAGCCCGGCTGGCCCGGATCCTACCACCGCAACCTTTTCAGGCCGCTCCTCGATCTCGGGCTTTGGTAGCTCTTCCAGATCCACCTGATCAGCTGCAAATCGTTTTAGATCCCTGATGGCCACCGCTTCATCCACTTCTGCCCGGCGACATTGAAATTCACATGGGTGGGGACATACTCGCCCCAACACCCCTGGCAAGGGTAGCCGTTCCATGATCAGCTGAATAGCTTCCTTGTATTTTCCTTGGCCAATAAGCTGGACATAACCCTGAACATTAATCGCTGCCGGGCAGGTAATGGTGCAAGGCGCCCGATCCTTTTTCTCAATGCAATAAGTAATGGGCACTGCCTGAGGGAAAAAGCGGAAAATAGCCTTGCGTTCACTTAGATGCTCATCGAACTCACTGGGCACCGAAACCGGACACACTTCAGTGCATTGGCCGCAGCCCGTACATTGGTCCTCTCGGACATAGCGAGCTTTCCGCTTGATCTTGACAGTGTAGTTGCCCACATAGCCATTCACCTCCGCCACTTCGCTGTAGGAAAAGAGGTGGATGTTGGGCTCCTGGGCCACAGCTACCGTTTTGGGCGTAGAAATACAGGCGGCGCAGTCCAGCGTGGGAAAGGTCTTGTCAAACTTCATCATGTGACCACCAATGGAGGGATTCCTCTCCACCAGGTAGACTTGGTGGCCTGATTTGGCGATGTCCAGCGCTGACTGGATTCCGGCAATGCCTGCACCAACCACCATTACATCAGGGTGGACACCCACCTCCCGGGTGGCCAGTCTCTGATGTTGACTCACTCGGCTCACCGCCGCCGCCACTAGAGTTTTCGCCTTGCTGGTGGCCTCAGCCTTATCTTCGATTACCCAAGAACAGTGTTCACGAATACAAGCCATCTGAAAAAGATAAGGGTTTATATCTGCTCGCTGGCAGGCTCCCTGGAAGGTCTTTTCATGGAGTCTGGGAGAGCAAGAGGCCACCACCACGCGGTTCAGACCCTGTTCATGAATGTCCTTTTGGATCATCTCTTGGCCAGGATCTGAACACATGAACTTGTAGTCCCGGGCAACCACAACATCTCTCAACCCCTTGGCAAACTCCGCCACCTCCTCGGGGTCAACCTTGCCAGCAATGTTGGTTCCACAATGACAAATGAACACGCCAATTTTCGCTGTCATGGTCTAACCTCACTTGAAACAAGTTGATTCGACTAATCGCTCCTAACAGCCGACACACTTTTCAAGAATCTGGAGGAGCTCCTCGGTCTCTGGAGGCTTCTCTATATATGCGGTCGGCTCTGGAACCTTTTGTCCCCTATAGGTATTCAGTACTTGTTGGGAATGGAAAAAGGTCTTTTTGGCTATGGCCGACAGCATAATCACCGGAATATCCTTGAGCTCCTCGTCAGTTTTTAGTTCTCGATACATTTGAATCCCGCCCTCTCGGGGCATCATCACATCTAGGATGATTGCCGCCGGCTTTTTCTCCCTGGCTTTCAGAATGCCCTCTTCTCCGTTGACGGCGATAATCGGTTTATAGCCACTGGTCTCCAGCAGAGTGGTGATGAAGGTGCGCATGTCCAGCTCATCATCCACCACCAAGATCCTCTTTTTCTTCATGATATTCTCCTTCTAACTGGAATCATTTCTTTCTTATTTAATAGCTTGGCCTTGTGACCGTACTCTGCTAATCAGCATCACCTGCCAACCTGACCAAGACTGTTCTCTGCCGACTCATCCGGGGAGCTTGAAGGCATGCTCTGGGTTGCGGATGGCCATTACGTGGCAGTGCGCCCGCCTTGCTACATTCTCAACCGTGCTGCCAAAGGTCTGCTTATCCAACTCAGAGCTGCCGGAAGCACCCATAACAATGAAATCCACCTTGTGCTCTCTGGCGTAACGAACAATCTCCACAAAGGGAACCCCGACTCGAACTGCGAAGACAGCCTGATTGCACTTTTCCAGCCTGCTTCCATATTTGGACTTAAGGTCTTCCGCTGCTTGATTCATAAGCTCATCGTCTGCTACCTGTTCCTCCTTATTCGGGTCGACATACTCGTCCACCACGTGCCGCATGTACTTGTATCCCGAGTGCAGCACATGAAGCAGATGAAGCTTAGCGTTATATCGCTGGCAGAAGTCTACGGCATGATGGAATGCCATCTCCGCCTCCTCAGAAAAATCACTGCAATACAGAATGTTCTTATAATCAATCATGACTTCCTCCTGTCTGCTTGGGCCACGACCGAGTGCGATTCTTGCTTCTCATTTTCCCCTCCCTCATATTCATAAAGGTCTTCCTTATCCTTGCTGGGTCCCGAGGGCAGCAATAGACGAAATAGTGAGCCCCTGCCAGGCTCAGATTCAACCTCTATGCGCCCTTGATGTTCACGGGTAATTTTCTGGACGTTCATCAAGCCCAAACCGGTTCCATCGGCTCCCTTGGTGCTGAAGAAATTGGTGAAGATCTTTTCCTTATTGTTCTCCTCAATTCCGCAACCGTTATCTTCCACCTCGAAACAGACTGCCCAGTCCGGGTGGCGGCGAGTGCGCACCCTAACCTGCCCCTGTTCATGGCCGCAGATTTCTGGCCAGCAGGCGTCAATGGCATTATTGATCAGGTTGACCAAACATTGATGAATACCGCTCACATCCATTGCTACCGGTTCCAACCCCTCTGTGGCTTCCAAGGTCAGATTAACCTTGAACTCCTCTGCCCGCGTTTTCAAGAGCTCCACAACCTCTGCAGCCACCTTATTGGCTTCTGCCAAGCGGTATTCAGGTTTCCGTTCCTTGGCGTAGGTGAGCAGGTCCATGGCCAGGCTGGAGATCTTGCCAACATTGCGCTGGACCATGTCCCAGCCATTCTGGAGATAGTCCTGGTTTGATAGCTCGAAGCCCTTATTGACCACAAACATCCCGCCTTTCAGACCACCCACTATATTTTTTATGGCATGGGCAATAGTCGTCGAGGTCTGGCCGATGGCAGCCAGCCGCTCTGATTGCACCAGCCGCTTTTCCAAACGACGAATTTCGCGCAAGTCTTGAAAGAAGGTGACACAGCCCACCTTTTGGCCTTCTTGTCGTAGGATTGTGTGAGTTAACCGAATTGGAATTCTTTTTCCTTCCCGAGACCGGATGGTTGTATCCAGATGACTACTACCCTCCTCACTTGTGGGGTCTCCCTCTTCTCTCTCCCGGCTGAGCCAACGATCAACTATCTCCTTGTCATAGAGGTCTTCTAAGGTGAGCCGACCCACCACCTCATCCTCCCCATACCCAGTCAGCCGCTGGGCGCTGTCGTTGAAAATAACAACCTTTCTCTCTTCATCTCCAGCCACAATGCCATCCAAGGAATTGTCGATGAGGTTGGCTTGAAAGTCGCTGATTCGCTGGATTTCAGCAGTAGCCTCCTGGACCTTTAGTTCTAGGTTCTCCGTGTAATCACGAAGCTGCCTCTTCAGAGAGATTTTTTCCTCGGCCCGTTTTAGAGAAATGAACAGGGCCTCGTCATGGATCGGCTTGGTAATAAAATCAGACGCCTCCAACTGTAGGGCGCTGATGGCCAGTTCCATCTCGCCGTGGCCGGTGATGATTATCACTTCGGAATCGGTCTTCATTTCCTTTATGCGCCGAAGCACTCCAATACCGTCCATCCCCGGCATCTTGATATCAGTAAGAACAAGCGGTGGTTGCTCCCGTTCGAAAATTTCCAACCCCTGCTCGCCGCTCTCGGCAGTCCAAACCACATAGCCGGCATCCTTAAGGGCAATCGACATGACCTTTCTGATGCCCTCTTCGTCGTCGATAAGGAGGACGCGCTTTAAATTGGCTTCAGCCACCGACCACCTCCATCGGCTCCCGGGTTTCCTTTGCCGCCGCTGGAAAACTGATGATAAATGTGGTCCCTCGACCCTCAACACTTTGCACTTCTATGATGCCGTCATAGTCCCGTACTATGCCAAAGCTTATTGAGAGGCCTAGCCCGGTTCCCTTCCCCACCGGTTTGGTGGTAAAGAAAGGTTCAAATATCTTCTCCTTCACTGCTTCGCTCATGCCAGGTCCGGTATCGGTTACGTTCACCACCACCTGGTCGCCTGCAGTTTTTGAGGAGATCCTCAGTACTTTTTCAACATCCTGTCCTGCTCGCTCCTCCTTCTCATCCATAGCGTCACGGGCGTTCATGATGAGGTTGAGAAACACTTGCTCCAACCGGTTCCGATCACCTTTGATGGATGGCAACTCTTTGTCCAAGTCCAACTCTACCTTGATGCCATGCAACTCCAACTGCCGGCCCAGAACCGTGAAAGTCCCGGAAATACAATCATTGAGTTGCACATTTACTTTGCGAATATCTGTTTTCCGGCCAAATTGGCGCAGGTGATTTATGATGAGGGAGGCACGGTCCACCTGACTGTCCATTTCGTCTGCTAACTCCCGAAGAATATTAGGAGACACTGGCTCGTTTCGATCTATCTTCTTGGTGAGAAAACTGGCGGAGGTCTTTATCACTGAAAGGGGCTGATTTAACTCATGAGCAACACCGGCCGACATCTCGCCCAAGGTGGCCATTTTGCTTGCCTGAATTAGTTGCTCTTCGGTCTTAACCCGCTCGGTCACATCAGAGGTGGTAACAATCACGGTATCCTGGCCAATGTCTTTAAGGCTGGAGTAACGTATGTTCACCATTATAGATTCAGCTTTTTTAGTGTGCTGTCTCACCTTGTAGACTGCCCCTTCTCTCTCCCACGGAACTTTCCCGAGGCGATCCCATTCTTGGGGTTCAGCTAGCTCCAGAAAGCTCTTCCCGAGGATTTCGTTTCTTTCGAAACCATAGGAATTTAGGGCTCGTTCGTTTGCGTCCTTAATCTCCAAAGTTTCCGGGTTTAGAACAAAAATGGGGTTGGGATCACTGTTAAACAGGGTCCGGTACTTTTCTTCAGATCTCTTCAGCTCCTGTTCCAGCAGACGCACCTGGGTGATATCGGTTGCCATCTCCATGGCAGCCACTACACTACCCTCCTCGTCAAAAATGGGGGAGGTAAAAGCAAGAACATAGGCGAGGGTGCCATCTTTGCGTAGCACAACCTCCTCGCTGTAATGGGGCTGGCCATCCTGGAAGGTCCTTTCAACTGGGCAGACGGGGCATTTCTCTTCCCTGCCCTTGTAAGCCCGGTAACAGTATTCCCCTTGGCAGTCGCCAAAGCGCTCCTCGAAGACTCTGTTTACCTGGGTGATGCGAAAGTCCCGGTTCTGGACGCTGATCTGACAGGGAACCTCTGTAAAGAGGGTCTGGTATTCCTCCTTGCTTTTCTGGTAGGCGTAGGCCTGGTCTCTGATGTTTTTCCGCATCTCGTCGAAGGAATGGGAGAGATCGCCGATCTCATCTTGAGTAATGGCCTTCACCTCCTGCTCGTAGTCACCTCTGGCGAGTTGCTTGGTAGCTGAAACCAGACGGCGAATGGGTCGGTTAACGAAATAGACGATGCAGCCGGCCACAATAGCGGTGACCCCCAGAAAGATGAGGCTGGCAAAAAAGATGATCTTTTGCTTGGTGGCAAGGATTTCTTGATCCAGAGGTTCCAAAGAAAGACCAATATCCAGAACGCCAAGGACTGTCTTTTCCTTTGGGTGGTAGTGACATGTTGCCTGCCAGCAACTGGTCTCATTATATATGGGATTGATCATCCCCAGGACTCGATTTCCTGCCGAGCTTCGATAGATTCGGGTGCGGTCGCTCATGCTCAGCCGTTCCAGGGGCTGGTCCCGCCGGTGGCAAACATAACACGCCTCTGCCTGTAGATCTACATTAGTACCGATATCCTCTTTTGTATTGGCAAACATGATCTCGCCGGTCTTGTTGAATACCCGGATCTTCTCCACCCCCGGCTGGGCGCCGATGGCCTCAATAATCTTGTGCAAACTCTCCCGCTGGTTCTTGAGCATGCTGTAGTGGGTGCCGCGCTTCACCGTGTCGCTAAACTGGCTGACACTCATGACCATTCGCTCAAACGCCTGTTTTTCCTGGAGCGATACCAGATAAAAAGTGAGGGCAAGCACCGCAACCAGGAAAATCAGACCCACCGCCAGACCTAATTTAAAACTGAGGCTTCGTCTCAACCTTCTAAGAAGGTGTAGACCTGAGTTCTCTTTGGCTGACTCACTCATCCGAAACACTCCAATGGGTTTGTGTCTAGATCATTATGCTAGGGTCATGCCACCGTAGATTAAAAAGGTAAAAATTCATTTAATTTCAATTGTTTACTGTAAATAATGTTGAGAAAAATGGCAGGGTGGGTGGCGCGTTGTTGCTTCAGTTGTGCAACAATATTTGGAGGGTTTTCCTATAAATATTCGTAATATATTGGTTTTTTACATGGATGGCCAATCTGCAACATGTTGCAACGTTAGTTGCAAAATATGCAACCTAGGGAAATCATGGCGAGATGTTATATTTTTTCATTTTTCGCCATAAGGTGGTACGCTCCATGCCTAGGGCCTGGGCAGCCCTTTGTCGATGCCAGCGATGTTCTTTCAATGCTTCTATTATCCGTTCCCTCTCCCACTGATGCTGTGCTGTAGCAACATCAGTCCTGGAGATGAGTCCTTCCACCAGATGACTACTGGGCGTCTGCAGATAGATGGGTAGGTGTCTGCGCTCGATTACCTCACCTTGACAGAGCACACAGGCGTGTTCAATGATATTTTCTAGCTCACGTATGTTGCCAGGGTAGCCATAGTTGAGCAGAATGTCCATGGCGTCTTCCGCGATCTTGGTTACCGAAGCTCCTTTGGTGACGTTGTACTGCTTAACAAAATTGTTGATTAGCAGAGGTATATCTGCCCGCCGCTCTCTCAGAGGCGGCAGTTCCAGACGCATCACATTGAGACGGTAGAAAAGATCTTCACGGAATCTTTTCTCCCTAACCAGATCTTCAAGTATCTGATTGGTGGCAGCGATGATCCGCACGTCCACTCGACAGAGTTTTCTCCCACCCAAGGAATAGAATTCTTTGTCTTCTAACACTCGCAAGAGTTTGGCCTGAAGGGATAGGGGCATGTCACCTATCTCGTCAAGAAAGATGCTACCCCCGTCAGCTTCTTGGAAACGGCCCGGTTTGTCCCGGTCTGCCCCAGTGAAAGCTCCTTTGACATAGCCAAACATCTCTGATTCCAGTAAATTGTCTGGCAAGGCCGCACAGTTGACCTTAACAAAAGGTTTATCTTTTCGCCGTGAAGCATTATGGATGATCTTGGCCAGTAGATCCTTGCCTGTACCAGTTGGCCCTTCGACTAGAACGGTGGCTTCGCTTTCTGCAACCACTGGGAGAATCTCAAAGATCTGTTGCATCACTCCATCTTTGCCGATCATGTCGGCGAATGTGTATTTATTACTTATGGCACGGTTTAGCTGCTGGATTAGGGAGAGATCCTGGAAGGTCTCCAGCCCGCCGATAATTTCTCCCGCTTCGTTCCGCAGGGCCATGAAGTTCGCACGGATGGGCAGTTTGCGGCCGTCTTTGGTAAATAATCTCCGGTGGAGATTTGCCAGGGTCTTACCGCTCACGATTGATTCCTCCAGACTGCAGGTCTCTCCAGGGAGATTGCAGCCTGTTAGCTTGGCGTGATGCTTGCCTAGAATCTCTTGACGCTCGTAGCCTGTAATAGTCTCGGCCATTGAATTGAACGAAGTTATGTGACCACCCCGGTTTACCGTAAATACCCCAATGTCCAAATTGTCCAGGATGAGTTTAAGCCTATGCTCGTCATAGCGAATCCGGTCTAACAGTTCACTGTAAACAGAAAGGTCCTGAAATATCTCGATGCAACCTGTCACTCTGCCGTCACCGGTGAACAGGGGAGAGACAAGCTTAGTAATGTGGCGTTTATTGCCATTTTCATCGTAGATCTCCATATCAAATGCCAGCGGCTTGCCACCAGTCTTTACCGCCTCGCTGTACATACACTGGCCATGGCACAGGTCGCTGAAAAAAATCTCGTAACACTTCTTGCCTATGACCTCATTTTCCTTTAGACCGGTGAGGCGTTGCACAGCTTCGTTGAACGAGGTGATTCTCCGTTCTATATCAACGGTGAAAACACCAATACCCAGATTTTCCAAAAGCTGGCTGAATTGCCCGTGCAAAATACTGGTCTCGGACGGTAGAGCTTTTCCAGGCATGCTATCGATTCCTTTTTTGCTTGCAGTTGCTCACCAGCTACAGAGCTAGAGAGCATTGCAAAAAATATCTCTGCACTCCGGGATGAATGTTGCAACCCCTTGCAACAAATAATACCACACTAGTCTCCGAAAGCGAAAACGAGAAGGCGACGTAATTGCAGATTGTTGATTGTAGATCGCAACTTCTTCTGTTGCCTACTTGTGTAAATCTAAAATCTCAAATATCATTTTGTGTCTTTGTGTTCTTCGTGGTTTCCCTAACTCGTTGCTGAACTGATCAAAATTGCTTTTGGCTAACAGCTCATACAGACGGCATTCCCATCGGAAAATCTTTGCACTTTGACCAATTGTGGTATAGACTGCAGGTAGTTAACTTGGAAATTCGTAACGAATGTTACTAGGAACCAAGATGGTTCAGTAACTAGTGAGATTCTCGCTCCTGGCAGAACTGCACCATCATGAATAAGTGAGCACTTGAATGGTGGAAACCTGGAACCCGCTCGGATATCCCTTTTGACCTTGCAAGCAAGAATGCATAGGGGTTACTTCCAAAATCTTCATTGAAGGAGGCTCACCATGGCGCTGCCCGAAAAAGTTAGTGTCACCGCGGTTATCGACAATTATCTAGACGTTTTTGAACCCTCCACCCCCTTAGTTGAACGTGCTGTGCCCGGAAAACTTAAAGGCTTTCTCTTGGCCGGTCATGGCCTTGCATTCCTGGTTGACATCAGCCAGGGAGAAAGCAAGTTCTCCCTGCTCATGGATACCGGCAACGCCTTTGAACCGCTCAAACATAACATGGAGGCCTTGGGGAGAACTCCCACCGAGGTCGATGCCCTTTTTCTGAGTCACGGCCACCCGGACCATTATGGCGGGCTTCTTGGTTTTCTTGGCTGGCGCGCGGAGCCCCTCCCCATCTACTGCCATCCAGATGTATTCTGGCCAAAATATCTCATGACGCCCCGGGGTAAGGTGGGTCCGTGGAAACTGGAACGTGAGAAAATTGAGGCAACCGGCGCTGAGTTGACCTGCGCCACAGAGGTTAAGCAACTGCGAGAAGGTGTTTTTCTCACCGGCGAGATTCCACGCCGTACAAGCTTTGAGGGCCCCATGCCTGGTGCCAAAATTATTAAGGACGGACAGGATATGGACGATCCTCTGGTGGACGAGCAGGCTCTTGTGGTAAACCTGGGAGAAAAGGGGCTGGTAGTGATTTCAGGTTGTTCCCATCCGGGAATCGTAAACACCATCCAATATGCCCAGGAGATTACCGAAAACCCCCGCATATATGCGGTCATCGGTGGCCTCCACCTTGCCCAAGTGAGTGACAAGGTCGTCAGCCAGACCATTGACGGTATCAAGAATTCTGGAGCTCAACTAACACTCACCGGCCATTGCACCGGCTTCCGGCCCAACACCCGTTTAAGTCAGGAACTGGGCAGTACCTTTGCAGTCAGCTGTGTCGGATCGACAGCCACCTTAGCGGCCTAGCTGCACTTCGGCAGGTCAGTACGCTTCGCTGTCATTGAGGCTGCGCCTGTCAATTGGCCTTACGGCCGTCATTTATGGTCACTAGTTCAATAAACTAGGCTGTCATTGATAGTTAACTGTCATTGTCGCATTTAAACAACTTAATGACGGCCGTCAGGCCTATTGACGGCGAAGCCAAATGACCATAAGTGACGGCCGTAAGGCCAATTGACAGGCGCAGCGTAGTGACGGCCACGAAAGTGGCCAAATGACTAAATCAAATTTGAGAATTGTCAAATGATGGATTCAGGCCTGCCCTCCATTGACACACCCGCTTTATTAATCGACCTGGATATTGTCTGGCGCAATCTTAAAAGGATGCAGAAAAAAGCCGACGAATACAGGGTATCTCTCCGCCCTCACATAAAAACTCATAAGATACCCGAACTTGCGCGTCTTCAGATGGGCTTGGGTGCAGTTGGGGTTACCGTAGCCAAGGTTTCAGAAGCAGAAGTCATGGCTGAGGCGGGCATCGAGGACATTTTCATCGCCAACCAAGTTGTGAGCGAAAAAAAGCTGAATCGCCTCGCAAATCTCTCAAAAAAAGTAAACATCTCGGTCGGATTGGACAGCACCCCGGCAGCGGAGAACCTCTCAGCTATATTCGCCGCTTCCGGGCTCACCATTGAATATCTCATAGAGATTAACAGCGGTCTCAATCGATGCGGCGTTTTGCCTGGAAGGGATGCGGTCGAGCTCTATGAGGCTATAAATGGTCTTCCCTCCCTTCGGTTCAAGGGAATCTTCACTCACGCAGGGCAGGTATATGGTGCTGGATCGCTTGCCGAAGTCATGGAGCTGAGTCGCCACGAAAGCAAAATAATGGTTGGGACCGCACGAGCACTTGAACAGGCCGGAAGTTTAGCTGAAATTGTCTCTGTGGGGTCTACGCCAACCATGAAGGTCTGGCAAGGGCATAAAGGTGTCAACGAGATCCGGCCGGGCAACTACATTTTTCATGATGCCATACAGATATCCCTTGGAGTGGCAACTGTGGAAGAGTGCGCTTTGTCCATTGTGGCCACCGTGATTAGCCGACCTGTTAGAGAAAGGGCTGTTATAGATGGAGGAAGCAAGGCTTTTAGTTCGGATAGGGGCGCACACGGTAAAGAAATGGCATCCGGCTTTGGCATAGTGTTAGGTAAGAAGGCTACATTGGAAAGGCTTTCCGAAGAGCACGGTATTATGAGCCTTGACCCAGATGAAGATCTAGAGATCGGCGACAGAGTTCGACTAATTCCCAACCATGCTTGTGCAGTAGTCAATCTCTTCGATCGAGCCTATGGAATCAGGAACGGTGAGGTCGTGGAGGAATTTCAGATAGCGGCTCGAGGAAAGATGCTGTAGAGTTTAGCTTGACTTCCTGCACGTAACCGTTGATCCCCCGCACTCAATTACTGAACCCAGAATTTCACCAAGGTTGAATGAAAGCCATCAAAATGTGCTTGCCAGAGCGGAAGGAATGAACTAGTTTAGATACTTCTCAAAGACCCCCCAAAGACCGTTTCCAGGCAATTCCCTAAGAGTGATGACTAGCAGATTAATAATAGGAGGGGTGTGATTTCATCCATTGTTCTCCAGTGAGGCAGATATTTTATCAACCAACAATTAATGCAGCGTTTAGTGCGACCAGGTTCCAAAGGGTTCGCTTATTGAGTGGCAAGAAGTGGCGGAGCAGTTAGCTTTTAAGCGTAACGTTGGCTTATTCATGGCGGTGATGATTGGCATTGGCGCCATGATGGGCCCTGGTATCTTCGCCCTACCAGGCGAACTCGCCCACATGGTTGGCCCCCTTGGCATCTTTGCTTACCTCACCATGGGGATTCTGACCGTCTTTACCGCACTCACATACAGCGAACTCGGAGCTGCCATACCACTAGCCGGCGGCGGATACTCTTTCGCCAGTCGCATCCTTCCCAGGCCGGTGTCATTTCTTACCGGGTGGTTCTTCTGGATCGGCAACACCCTCGCCTGTGCCATGTATGCCCTTATTTTTGCTCTAACCATCCGAGCCTATTTTTGGCCTTCGGCAAATATTAGCCTGCTGGTTCTTGTCACCACGGTGGTCTTCGCCAGTGTAAACTTCTGGGGAATGTCCGAGGCACTCAAACTTATCACCATTATGAACCTGGTGGAACTGGTGATTCTGGTGGCGGTCGCCTCACTCGGACTCTTTGAGCTGGAACCGCAGAACCTGACACCTCTAGCTCCAATGGGATATGCTCCTTTTGTGCCTGGAATGGCCCTCATCTACATCTCATACGTTGGCTTCGACCTTATTACGGTGGCTGCCGAGGAAATCGTCGCACCCGGAAAGACTATACCGCGCGCTATCCTTATTACCCTTGGCGTTGGCATTGTCATATACGGTTTCGTCATTTTTGCTATGATGGGTACAGTTCATCACACGGAGCTAGCTACAAGCCATGTCCCCTTTATCTTTACCGCCGACCGATTGTTTGGTGGTTGGGGCCGTTGGGCTGGGATCGTGGCCACCATAATGGCGAGCCTTTCTGCTTTCAGTGTGACTTTGGGCGCCAGCGCCCGAATTCTTTACGCCCTTGGTCGGGACGGCCACTTTCCCCGGTTTTTTGCCACACTGCACCGACGATTTCGCACCCCTCACATAGCACTACTGACCTGTGCAGCCGTTGTAATCGTTTTCGGTTCGTCGGGGATCGTGAAGCTAGTTGCCTCGATGAGTGACTTCGGGTACCTCATGGGACAGGGGATAGTAAACCTGTGCGCCATAGCTCTGCGCAAAAAAATGCCCAATTTGAGACGACCTTTCAAAGTAGTGCTTTTCCCCTTGGTTCCCATTCTCGGCGTGCTCACCTGCTGGTTTTTTGTTCCAGCCTTAGAGCTCAGGAGCTTCGTTTTGGGTGGTATACTGACTGTTGCAGGGGCCGGACTATATCTAATCCGCCCAGCGAACAGGGCTTATCTCGGCGAATTACCCAGGGCAGCTGCCCATAGGATCAGAACATGGATGCTATTGAGAAGGAGAAAGAGAATGCGTGTTCTTATCATTGATGGCGGACGTCAGGGCCAAAACATCGCAAAAAGGCTCATGGCCAGAGACGAATATTGGCTGCTGTTTCGTTCCTCCGAGCATCAAATAACCTTCATTGAGGAGGACGAGACCCGCTGTAAAGAGCTGGAGCAGCTATTCAATGCGCCAATCTACCAAGGAGACGGCAGCAAGAAAGAAATCATCGAACAGGTGGGGGTAGACAACATAGACGTAGCTATCGCCGCCTCAGAAAATGACGGCCGCAACGTGATTGTGGCCCTTCAAGCCAAGAGACTCGGCGTTCCGCAGGTTATAGGCATTGTCCAGGATCCTGACTACTTGCCCCTCCTGCAGGAAAACGGCGTGGTAGGAATCAGTGCACCCTGGGCAACAGCGGCAATGGTGGAGAACTACCTCGACAGACCCGGTGTGGCCGAACTCTTTGAGATATCGGGCGGTGTGGCCAGCCTCGTGGGTATGGTGGTGCCAGAGAAGGCCAAAGTTGCCGGCCAGTTCATCCGGGACATAGACGTTCCTAGAGACTGCGTGGTGGCAGCAGTGGTCCGAGGGAAAGATTTCGTTGTGCCGCGGGGGGATACCAAGATCGAGGTGGGCGATCATGTGGTTTTTGTTGGGCCCACTTCAGCAATAAAGAAGGCACAGGATATGTTTAGGTTGAAAGACTGACCTGCTCAATCCTTATTATCACATCTCGACACAATTATCGAATTGCCGGATGACAAACTCAGCCAAATTGGCATGATCGCCTTTTGTAAAATGCGCTTTTAAATTTGCCGAGGGAATCTCTGCTCGGGCCTTGGCTCGATGTCCGCCGGCGCTGCCGAATCTTCCAAAGGCTTTGATGGCAGAATTCCCAGCGTCATTCCGCAGACCATCATTACGAATAACCACTACTAAGGTATTTTGACAAATCCCTGAAACTATAACCCAGGCAACCTCATGGCATTTCATGAAAAAGTCTGCAACAAGTACCAAAGCATCCGGTGAGGGAACTTTCCCGAGATGGCTGAACATTTTCCCCTTTATAACTCGCCTGTTTTCCAGGGCCTCCTGGAAATATTGGAGGTCGTTTATCCCCATGTCGCATATCTCAATTCTATGCAAAAGGTGCATGTTCGAGTATGGGAACAGAAAGCGAAAGGCCTTAACATCCTCTTCAACGGCCCCTAACTCAAAATTACTAGTATCAACCTTGATCGCATAGACTAGTGCAGTGGCTAGTCTTTCTGATGGTCGTATTTTGGCCGAGCGCAGGTATTGGGTCATGATTGTGGCTGTGGCCCCATAATTCGGTCTTATGTCAACAAAGGCAGCCTTCACCGGCATTATTTTGGGGTGATGGTCAATAACTGCGTCGTATTTAAAGTCGTTGAATGCCTCGTGGTGGTAGGGCTGCCCGTCAACTAGAAGGATTTTGGAGAAACGGTCCGGATTTATCTCTTGCAGTTTCACCAGGGGGATTCTGAGGAGTTTTACCATACTGAGGTTATCGCTCCGTATTATTTTATTGAAATGGCCTAGAGTTACCGACGTGACCTGCTGCCTTAGAAGCCGTTTGAGTGCCATGGCCGAGGCCATTGAGTCGGGATCTGCGTCTATGGTAATCAAAACCTTATCTTGGTGGGCGAAAACCTGAAACAGCCTCTCAAGTTTTTCTTTGGTGGATCTGACTCGGGCGACTTTTGTGGGGGGGTTGACTGGACGCATGGTGTTACCTCACTAGGGAAAATCGCCGATAGCAACTATGGCATAATAACACGCTTGAGCCTAATCGGCCTAATCGACCCAAAAATTCATAACAGTTTACAGAGAAAACGTATATTATTAGAATAATTCTTGACTTGTCCTGATCGTGGATTCCCCCCGCGATTCCTCTCGGCACCGCGGATGCTTTTACAACAACCGCTTAGTCAACAGCCCATCTTCTTGAATTGAGCTGTGAGTGTAAACATGAGCAGAAAAAACGATACCAGCGAGAGAGCTTGGAGCTCTGACAAGGACCTCGCCGGAATGGTTGTCCGTGTGGCCGTGGCAGCCCAGGCTAATGCCATAATCTGCGCCACCGAGACCGGAAAGTTCGCTAAGCATCTGCACGCATTTTCAGAGCAGGTCAAACTAATTGCCGCCACCACAAACAGAGAAACATACGATGACCTGGTTCAGGGTGGTCTGGAAGCCATACGGCTGCCGCTTCGTGCCATCGACAAGTATAGCCAGGTTCGCCATATTGTCTCAGTGGCGCTCAAAGCCAAAACCGTTTCCATTGGAGATTTCGTCGTCTGTGCAATAGGCCGCGAAGTTTACCACGATGAAGGGACCCTTATAGTCCTGACCGATGTGGAATCGAGCATCGAATACCTCGCAGTATCCGACCTCCTCAAGCTCACCGACGGCATCCGGCCAACAGTACTGGAGGTTGCCGTAGAGATAGCCTGCAAAATAGGTCGGGCGGCTCGGCGCGGCACCCGTCTTGGGGCCATCTTCATGCTAGGTGACTCCATCAAGGTCCTTGAGGGTTCCAAACAGCTTATCCCCAACCCTTTCCAGGGCCACGATGATGCTAACCGTAGGCTTACAAACCCCGACATCCAAAGCGCCCTCGTCGAGCTGGCCAAGCTCGATGGCGCCTTTGTTGTCCGCGGCGACGGGTTCATCCAAACAGCGGGGACTTTCTTGGCTACTACCGACGCAGAGATCAAATTGCCTTCCGGCCTTGGAGCTCGACACTATGCGGCTGCTGCCGTAACCATGCGCACCGATGCTACAGCGGTTGTGGTCTCAGCAACCGATGGTAATGTCCGAGCCTTCTCCAACGGAACCATGGTCCTACAAATCGATCCCGACGTACCCCATGGCCCCATCGCTAAAGAGACATGAGCCTGTTTTGTCACTCCCAGAATATTCTATCTCATTCAC
>CAVQGX010000025.1:0-56690 GCA_963712115.1 uncultured delta proteobacterium
GGCGGGGGTAGCAGGCCAAACCCCCCGCCGCTCGGTGGGTTTTGTAGGAGGGGAATAGCCCCTCCTGGGTGGTGAATCTTATGGAGCAATGAAATCAAGGACGAAGCTTAGCTTCATCTTGTCCTCAGGCCACATCTTGGTGCTAATCTGGTCTTTGCCGGGCCAGACATCCTTGTCATTGATCTTCTCAACGATCAGCTCCAGAAAATGAAACTCCGTGAGCTGGTACTTGACTATGGCCTCAGGCGGAAGCAGCACCGCAAGCCCCGATTCCATGGACAGTTTCCACTCAAAGGTTTCATTGGGCTCATGGGTCATCTCCCCAGTTTTGCCGGTAAATACCTTGAGCAGCTTACCAGAGATCTTGTCATTGGGCTTGACTCCGTACTCTTCATAGATCTCGTCTGATATGTGCCACCACAGACCGCGAAAGCCTGTCTTCACATACCCTTTGACGAGCATGGGATCGAACCCGCAAACACCCACGCGGCATTTCTCAGGCATGCTCTACCTCCTTTTGGTTCTATTTGCAGCATAAGCTCAAGTTCATTTCCGCCAACTGTAACTGGAGTATTCCACAGGCTTATGCTCGGATGCTTTTTCAAGTTGTTTGCTGTTAGCTTCTTCCACTGCCTGGCGTACTTCCTCAACCTGGCTGTAGCAATAGTTGAGAAACTCTTGCGCCTCAGGCCAGGTGAGATGGTCGTTTTGGAACAACCTCTGGACGAAGGGGGAGACGTGGGTAGAGATCTCATCCCTAAAATCCTCCAGCAGATATTCACCCTGCCCATCGTCCGGCACCCAGCCGAGATAGCTCCTCTTCCATCTGAGCACCATGGTCTTGAGGGTCTCGAGTTCTTTTACAACGTTCTCTTCCATGCTACTTCGCCACCTTCTTTGACTCGAAGGCGTAACACTTCTTGACCACGTTGAAGTCAGCCACGCCCCAGTAAAACGGCCAGTGAATCTTCATGCAATAGCCAATAAGGTCCGCCGGAGGAAACTTGGAGCCCTCGATCACAGGCTTGAGGTACCTGCAATCCCAACATACATGATCAGACTCCTTCTCCGGCTTCAATACCTTGTCAAGGAATTCTTGCGGCGTTAACTCTGCCATGCGCTACTCCTTTCTCTATTACCAGTCCTTCACTTCGCCCTTTTTCTTCTTCTGCTGATACTCCTCCCATACCTCAGGCGACAGCCTCTGGATATCCCAGTTGAATGGGTAGCTTCCGGCTATGCCGCCGTCGGGCGGCTGCGGCCGCCAGCCCCTTACCGGCCTGCCCCGTATGCTGAACTTCACCATGTCCGGCACACCCAGGTAAATGTCCCTGGGCAGACACTGGAAGGGTCTGGTCCTGCCCTCTACACCCGGACTATAGTTGGAGTAGCCGTCCAAGGGCTTGTCCGCATAAAGCGGGCTGGTGTCAGGCTTCTCGCCGGGCCTGTCCTCCGGGCCCTTGTACATGTGGCCCTGGATCATGTGGATGTAGTAGACTGCACCGCATTCGGCACAGTTGATTTTACCTTCCCAGTTCCAGAAACAGTAAGGATCCAGGTAGTTAACCGTGTTACAGGGTTTTCCACCCACATCTTTTTTGCACCAGATTATGTCACACACAGTTCATCCCTCCTTTATATCCAGGCTTTCTCATACCACTCTTCGATGGTCTTGGTTGGATAGCCGAGCAGCTCGTGGTAGATCTTGACGTTGTCAGCACCAACCGGCCGCCAGATCCAGTAAAGTCTCCTCGGGGTTTTCTCCATCAGGCCGGCACCGTAGGTACCCATCACACCTACATCTCCAAAGATGGGATCCTCCTGCCACCTGACGGTCCCCCTGGTCCTCCAGTGCTCGGACTCGTAGACCTCCTTGTCGTTCATCACCGGTTCGGCCAAAAGCCCGGCATCCTGGCAGACCTTTACCACCTGGGACCTGGACTTGTCCTTAGCCCACTGTTCCAGAGCCGCGTAGATTTCCACCTGAGCCTCGGCCCTGACCCTCTGATCGTGAGCCTTGTATTTGTCGAGAAGGCCTTTGTTGCCGGTGATCTTGCAGAGCTCTGCGAAGTCCTCATCCTGGAAGGCACTGATCATGGCATACCTGGCGCAAAACTTTTCCTGCGGGTTCTTGGCATCCGGAAAGTCGGACTTGCCGCAGAGAATGATGCCGTGGGCGCAAAGCTGGGTGTCCCAGTTGCCCCACCTCTGGCGCACAATGCCGAACCTGCCGTAGAGCGGCGCCGCAAAGCCCAGACACCTGGTGGCCGCCTGCACCTGGGAGAACTCGATCATGGTGCCCAGCCCGGTCTTCCGCCGCCAGTGGAGGGCTGCCAGAATCCCGAAGGTGATCTGGGTGCCGGAGTACCAGTCGATGCACCAGTTGGAGTGCTTGGCAGCGTGGCCGCCAAAGCTTTCGTGGAAGCCGGTTACCGAGGCGAGCCCGGCGTGGGCCTGCCCCAGAATGTCGTAGGAGCCGCCGAATACCTTGGGCCCATAGCCGAAACCTCCACCCCACACATAGATGAACCGGGGGTTCATCTCGAGCAGGTAGCGGTAGCTCTGTCTCCACCTGTCAAAGGTGCCAGGGCGGTAGCATTCGGTAAGACCATCGGACATCTTCACCAGGGAGTAGAAGGCCTCCTTCATCTCGTCCAGGTGATAGTCCATACTGATGTGGTACTCGTTGGGATTGGCGTTCAAATATCCCATACCCGTGCCGGTCATGGGCCTGGTGTCGTGCAAGGGATAGAGATAGGTCTCGTTGAAAGGAGCACAGTGCCGCATGGGATCACCCATCCGCGGCATCTCCACCTTGATCACGTCGGCCCCGAGCTCAGCCAAATTGCTGACGGAATGAGGCGTGAAGATGTACATGGTGGTGCTCATCCACCGGATGCCCTTGAGAGACTGGGGCTTGCCGAACTCATTGCCCGGATCGAACTTGGCCCGGCAGTACTCCTCATAGGGCATCTTCATCTCTTCGAGCTCTTCCTTGCTCTTGGGGCCCGGCAGATCCTCAAGTCTTGTTTCACGTGGATCTTTGTTATACTTGAGTTTATGCATCTTATATAACCCCCTTCTCCTTGAGTTCGTTGACTTCTGTTTGACCTATACCGCACAGCTTCATAAAGACCTCATAGTTATCGTAGCCGAGGGGCCTGCCCAACTGCTTGACCCGGTGCGGTGTCCTCATCTGGTAGTTGTTGGGTGACACCGAGAAAAGCAGGGTCCCATAGTGATCGGTATCAATGGTGCAGACCCAGGGGCGATACACGAAGTGGGGGAACTCGGAGACCTCGTCGATGAACAGAACCGGACCGGCTGCAATCTCGTACTCCAGAAGCTTCTGCTCGGCCTCGATGCGGTTGATGTCCCTCAGCCAACGGGTGGTGAGGGTATAGGTCTTGATCAGCATCTCCAGGGCGTTCCTGCCGCCCATCTCTTTGAGGATGGGATCTTCGTGGATCAGCCGGCCAAACTGGGGGAAATCACGCTCAATGCACATGCCGATGCGGTACCACAGCCGGTCGGTCTGCCCGCCGATCATCATGTAGCCGTCCCGGCAGGGGTTCCACTCGTACTGGTTCAGGTTGGGGTCCCAGCCGCCGGTCCTCGCCTTGATGGAGGCGTTGAACATATACCAGCTGATGTCAAAGTCCAGAATGTCCATCTGGGTCTCGGCACCGGTCACCTCACAGAACTGACCCTCACCGGTGAACTCATCTCTCCAGTACAGGGCTGCCAGCAGGGTGTTTGCCCCCTGCTCACCGGCAACAAAATCAGCAAACCAGACACCGGACCTGGTGGGCGAGCCGCCGCTCTCTCTGGGGAGCTGGTCCTGGGGAAAGCCGGTGTTGTGGACGAAGGCGTTGGAGCAGCCACCAAAGGGCTCCAGGGTCCACTGGCCGAACTTGGACGTCTTATCCTTGTAGGGGCCCCAGGTGCCGCGCACGGCTATATTCAGATAGACCAGCCTGGGGAACTCCTTGCGAAGGTGCCGGTAGCCCAGACCAAGGCTGTCCATGTAGCCCGCAGGCATCTCATCGATCACCCCATCGGCCATGCCGACCAGCCTCCTGTAAATCTTACGACCCTCCTCGGTCTCGAGGTTCAGGGTTACGGACTTCTGTCCCCTCATCTCGTGGATGAAGTCCAGGCCGCATTTTTCGCCGGTAATCTTGCTCTCCAGCATGTATTCCTTTCTGCCAAAGGGAGTGAGTTGCCTTGCGGGGTCTCCTTCGGGGGGCTCGATGTTGATCACCTCGGCCCCGGCCTCGCAAAGCAAACCGCCGCAGAACTTGTGGCCCATTCTCCAGAGCCCTACACAGACAAACCTGAATCCTTGCAGGGCCTCGGGTTTAGCAAAGCAGTACTCATACCTGAGGTTGTCCTCGCACCATTTGCCGAAATCTTCCGCCTTCCTTCTGGCGTACACCTTTGCCACTTCTTCCGGCGAAGGAGGCGGCGTCACCGGCCAGGGCCTGATGTCGGGATGCATCAGATCGATGGTGTCCGCCCTGCTGTTTATTTCTACATCTTTCTTTTCTGCCATGTTTTGACCTCCCATCTTTCGGTTTTTCTGAAACCAATGCCACAGTCCTCCCCTAGTCGATAATCAGGTTCGGTAATTCAGACCCGCAAGGTCACTTAGCGTTAAATAGAAACCTTAACTGGGAGGAGGCGGTCTTTTGTTTTAGTTCTCACCTCCTTTCTACTAGTGTAAATGGTTGTATACTGAATTGGGTCAATTGAGCTGAAAAACCAGCTATAACCCAGCCTTTTGGTCACCGCTGAAGAAGTTGATCCGCTGTCAATCAGCCTTTGGATGCCAAGCACTTTTGATTTAATATCTTGAGCGGATGCTTATGAGCGAATGAGAAGTAAAACGGCTTGCGTCTTACTGGTGGATTTATTACAAGTTTCCTGCCAGGAATAGAGCATCAAAGCGACTTTTTATAATATGTCTTAATTTGATGTAATTTTAAATAGTTGCTGGCTGGAAGGAAATGCAGTTTCTGGGCTCTGGCAGGGTTGAAACTTGGGGAAGATCACCATCGCTGTATCAAACCGGACCCTATTTTAGCAGAAGATTGGCGAATACCCAGACAAGGTAGGGTTTTCTGGACTGTCAAAAAAAGGACCCCTTTCTGTTCGTATTTCAAACAGGAGCAGTTCCTTTCTTCAGACTGTAGCGCCGAATTTTGCTATGCAACGTACTACGGCTGATTTTGAGGCTTCGAGCAGCTTCATGCTTGTTCCAGTTGGATTCCTGGTTTATTCGCTCCTGAGCTTTTCAAGTAGTTCTTCTAGTTCTTCATGCTGTCCCGTTTTATCAAGATGGCCGAGTGATATAAAAGCGTCTAGGATGAAACTTAGATTATCTGCCTTACTTCTAAAAACCTCCATCAGCATTGCTACTATCAGACTCTGCTTGCCACCATAAGCAGCCCTGATCACATCGCCTGTTTTTCTTTCCGACTGGGGGTTTTCGGCGATGATCAGAAAGTTTTCAACGTCGTGACTCTGTAGTGTCTCAACGGCCTGCCTTAAGAAATCGCTATGCTTATCTCCCATTCCTTTTTCTCCTTACCTCAAAGTGTTCTGTCATGGATTTTCAGATATCATCTAACACACCTTCCTCTTATTAGCCCGCAAAATGTCAACCGACAAATCAGAGCGATAAACGTTTTGCGCAGGAGGCTGATCCAGAATAAGGAGTTTCGGTCACTTCGTAGATATAGTAAAGCCTCAAATAGTTGTAGTATTTGTAGTTGAGCGTCGGAACAAAGGTTGCCTTAGCAAAAGCAGGCGGTAAAGAGCTAAGCATGCCCCGTTTCATCACATTCTCTCCGACAAATTTATGGATTAATACAGAGCCTGGTAAATCTACCCAATGGCTCTCCAAGACTTCTGGTAAGTGGGCTATGAGAGCAATGCCCTCGTCAACAGTTAGAGCAAATCTTTCCTCATCATTGAAGGTCTTAACGCACTTCTTGGGTGTTGTATTCTTCATGGCGTAACCGTTTTCGACATCTATTAAAAGATAGGGTTTGTCCGGAGTCGACACACCTTTGGCGTTCTCGAACCACTCGGGCTTGATGATATGCTCCAATTGAATGTCATTGATACTTTGCCTTATTCTTTCGAGTTGGTAACTTAGAGGCACAATAATATTAGGTAAAACGATCAAAATGGGAATATGGTTCTCTTCTATCTTAGTATCTTTGTCATTCTCAACGAGCAGTTGTTTTAAGGGCATGATGTGGCGGTTGACAAAATCACTTTCGCTCAGACCAGTAGGTATATGGAACTTTCTTTCTATAATTGTGCTTACTTGTTTAGCAAAAAGCTCTACCAAAATATCTACGGCTCCTCCATGAAATATCCGGGCTATTTTTTAGCATTGACATCTTTTCTGTGTTCTGACTATCCTGATTGTAAGCAGCTTTCTTTTTCTAGTTGGTCCGAACTCAGAAAACCTAAATTCTGCATTTCCTCGCGCATATTGTTCCAACACCCCCGAAAAATCAGAGACAAGTGAGAAGGATATTCTCTCTCCTTAGTGGCTGCATGCCATCTGGCAAAACTGGCACTTTAGAACAGGTTTCCGCTCCGACCCAAGTGCATTGAAAGGAGAGCAGTCATGAGCGCTAGATTCGCCAACAAGAATGACATTAACAAAGTATTGGAAATAGAGCGTCTGTCGTTCTTACAGCCGTGGGATTATCATATCTTCAAATTGGCATTAGACGATATATTTCTGGTCTTTGACGAGCAAGACATCTCGGGTTACTTAATTGCTGTTTGTTGTTCTAAGAATATCAGATCTACTATTATGAAAATGGCTGTTCACCCTGAGCACAGACGAAAAGGTGTAGCCACAGCCCTACTCAATCGAGTTTTGGAAATACTGAAGGAAAAGAAAATCATAGATGTCTGCCTGAATGTTGAAATGATAAGAAAACCAGCAATAGCATTATATGAGAAATTTGGGTTTAAGATTATGCAGACAATTCACCTGGATTATGAAGATGATCTTGCCGATGATGCCTTCTATATAATGAAGTTAATTCTTGCCGAGAGTTAGATTTTAATTCTCACGCCTGATCACTCTTATACCATCATCTGTCATTATGACCTCCTTTCTCCCAGGCTCCTCTAGAACATTTTTCAAATTTCGCTTTTCAAACAAATCAATGACCTCATCCGGTGTGTTATGATGCAAGTAATCATAGTCAAGACTGAAAAAATGTTCGATCTTATGACCACGGTCTTCAAGGCGAAATATGTGTTTTCTAAAGAGTTGGCATCTGAGAGCGTCCTCTATCTTTTCGATTAGACATTCTGGAAATAGTGATTGAAGATAAGATGCAATGGCTTCAAGCTTGTCTGCCCATTCTTGATAAGTCATCCTCTTTTCCTTCTTTTCTTCTTCGGTTATCCCCGACTTGCTCTGGGATTAAGTTCTCTTTGCTGTATCGCAGTTCGCCAAAGCCGTCATTCCTGACGAGCACCGCTTTGCGGGGCGAGATCCGGAGTCCAGTGAAAAATCAATATAATCAAATTTCTCCTGGATCCCGGCTCGCGTCCGCAGGCGGACTTGGCCGGGATGACGAATTGCTACACAGCTTCTTTTACGGGCAACTCCTGGGCCCATCCCATTCTCTTCGCTGAACGGAAATGTTAATATTTTGTCTAATTATCTTCTACCTAGGTCGACAAATTGCAATTCTACAGATTATGATATTTTTCTAAACAAGCATCAGAAAGGGTTGAAAAAAATGTGGATTGCGAGACTTTCTAGTGGTGTTGAGATCGATGTTTCCGGCAGTCTAAGAGTTTTAGAGATCGAAAATCGCTTTTATGTGGTAGGGCAGGAAATGTTGATTCCGGTGAAAAGCCGTGAGAGAGGCCGAGAAGAAATCAGGAAGATAAAAGAGGGTGAATGTTGAAGGCCGCCGCTTACTGCCGTGTAAGTAGTAGTAGATAAAGAGAAAGAAATCAGTATCCCTTGATACTCTGCAACTATGGTTAATGAAACCGGCAGGAAAAACCCAAAGGACAAGGCCCTGAAACTGGCCTTGAATGCCCTTGGCTGGGCGGATGACCCCATCCGGGAATTTGTCTCACTGGAATCTTTACTTTTCATGGCTCCCAGAGTATCCAGGGGGCCCTGGTTTAATTTTAGCCCGGATATTTCACGAGTTGCCTGCTACGACCGCTTCAGGAACTCAGATTTTAGATTTTAGATTTCAGATTGAAGGGTGTCTGATTCATATTGGTTATTTGAATCAAACAAGAATGCAACTTTAACTTCAACCGTGTGCTTTGTCTTACTCGATCTTGTGCAATCTCAAATCCGCAATCCGCATTCGTCGACCCGGTGGCACGCCCATCTCCACGGTCTCGCGACAGCAATTCATGAAACACCCGGTCTAGAACTTGATCTCAAAAGGCTCGATCTTTTTATTGCACCGGCTGCAGATGTATTCAGTTTCCCTCACATCATCAGCGGAATATGAATCCGTTATACCCCTCTGCGCCGAGATCATTTCTTCCATTCTAAGGCAATCCCTGCAAACGACCTCATCTCCAACCTGAACCGCCGAAAAGATCTCTGCCATTGTCTAATCCTCCCTCTGTTTGACTGTTAAAGATAAACGAAGGACAATAGCCATCTGCTCCAAAAAAACGTTGGCTTGCCGAACCCCGTGTGATCGATCAGGTATCACAAAGGCGAGAAAGTGAACTTTAGCACAATCTTTCCCAAATCGCAAAGAGAAAATTATCCCCGAGGGCGAACAAAAATGCAGACTACGACTTCAATCTTCATCCAGGATGGGATACAAAAAGTCACACGGTGACGATCGCTTGGGATCGGATTGAAAATCTCTATGTCCATGGCCTCGTAATATCTGCCGGAAAGATGCAGGGCCATGCCCTTGTATAATTGAGATCTAATACGGATTTCGTCTTACTGCAGGACCAATTACAAGTTTCCTGCCAGGGAACAAGGCACCAGGGCAACTTTTCAAGATGTGTCTTAATTTAACGTTATTTTAAATAGTTAGTGGATGGAAGAGAAAAAGTTTGGGCGCTACGGCTGGATCGAATTAGGGGATAGGTGGGTGATGCTGTATTAATTTGGACCCTATTTGGGCAGAAAAGTCCTGAACACTTACTCACAGACAGGTTTCCTGGACTGTCGGGAAAAAGACCCCTTTCTGTTCGTATTTCAAACAGGGACAGTTCCTTTCTTCAGGCTGTAGCGCCGAATTTTGCTATACAAAGTACTGCGACTGATTTTGAGGCTTCGAGCTGCTTCATGCTTGTTCCAGTTGGATTCCTGGAGCACTCCGAGAATCAACCGCCGCTCGTTTTCGGCAAGAGAGGTGGAGGGTGGATCTGCGGGGGTCTGCTTGAGGAACTGGGGCAGATGCCTTCTCTCCACCACCGAATCCTGGGCGAGAATAACAGCGTGGCTTATGGCGTTTTCCAACTGGCGGACATTGCCAGGATAGTCGTGATCCATAAGGAGTTGCATAGCACCGGATGAGAAAGAGTGGATCGCCTTCCCCTCTTTGAGGGTGTACTTGCCGAGAAAATGTTTGGCTAGAAGGGGAATGTCTTCTATACGATCGCGGAGAGGAGGCAAGTGTATAGAGATGACGTTGAGCCTGTAATAAAGGTCATCCCTAAATCGCCCTTCTTCAACCTCGCGGTAAAGGTCACGATTTGTCGCAGCCAGCACCCTTACGTCAGCCTCGAGGGTTTCCTCCCCACCCACTCGTTCAAAGGAGTGATCCTGGAGAAATCTGAGCAATAACACTTGAGTGGCCGCAGCAATATCACCAATTTCATCGAGAAAAAGGGTGCCTCCCTTGGCACGTTCTATGCGTCCCATCTTTCTCTTGATAGCGCCGGTAAAGGCTCCTTTTTCATGGCCGAAAAGTTCACTCTCCAAAAGGGTGGGCGAATAGGCTGAGCAGTTGGCAGCGATAAAGGGCCCTTTTCGGCGGTGACTTTGTCGGTGGATGGCTTGGGCGACCAGTTCTTTGCCTGTGCCGTTTTCGCCCGTGATTAGTACGGTTGCATCGGAAGCGGCTACCAGATCAATCAGTTCATAGACGCTCTGCATCTCGTCACTCTGACCAATAATTTTTCCGTGAGAGGTTTTCTCGGCTACTTTTTCGCGGAGATGATTTATTTCATTTTGGTGAACAATGAGATGACGGATGTATCCGGCTATTTGACTGAAAAAAGTCAGGAGGAAGTGCAAATCATCCCGGGCGTATTCTTGATGGATTGATGAGCCCAAAAGTGAATAGCCAATGCATTGGTGGGGTGAGGAGATGGGCAGACCAAACCAATTAGTATAGCTCTTTGAAATGACTTTCAGGAAGGTGGGAATGTCATTACTGTGTTCAGAACTGACTATGCGGTGTTTATTGAGCGTTCTCAGATATTGGAGAAAATCTGCAACTAATTCAGATCGCTCGATTTCTTTTTGGGCACGATGCGAAGGCTCCACCCGATCAGAGTGAACATCAGCCAATGGGAGAAAACCTGTGCTTTCTGAATCTAAAAAGAAAAGGAGAAGGTCTGAGTTGGGAAAGAGTTGCTGACTAGTTTCCTGGATGAAATCAATCAACTCCGAAAGAGAATTTTTGTTGTTAACCTGGCGAGAGAGCTCGAAGAGTGTTTCCAGCTGATGCTGGGTCTTCTGTAATTCTTTGGAACGGAAGGCCAGGGCCTCCTCCATTCTCCTTTTTTCCGTGACGTCCCGCTCCAGGCGAATGATCGAGCTTATCTCACCCTGAGCATCTAAAAGCGGATAAGTTGCAATTTCGAGCATGCGATCCACGCCCTCTGCATTTGGATAGATCTTATCCGATAAGGCCGGACGTTTGGTACGTATAGTCTCCTCCATTGGACACTTAATGCCCGATTCCTTACAGGGTGTTGGCCTGTCAAGCATAATCTCATGACATCTTTGACCAACTGATTTTGGCGACTCCAACCCTACGCGAGCATTAAAGGCGTCGTTCGCCTGTAAAATGGTGAAGTTATCGGGATCCACAACAATCAGGCTGTCGGTGATGCTATTAATGATCTCCTCGTTGAATTCTCTAGCTGATTGCAGCTGGCTTTCGAGTTGTTTACGCTTAGAAATATCTATTGCGTGCTCCACCGCCTGCGTAGTTACTCCATGGTGATCATTGATTGGATAAGAATACACTTCAAAAATGCGCTCTTTTCCATCTGGCACAGGGACTCGCTTTTCGAGCATCAGCGTCTCACCGGTGCGGAAAACCTCCTGCACGTGACAAGCATCGCAAATGGCCGAGCGCTGGTAGAATACCTCATAGCAAAATTTGCCCAGCAACTGCTCTTCGTCCAGGTGAAAGAGCTCCATTAAAGCTTTATTGACCTTGAGAATGCGAAACTCCCGGTCATAGATGGCAAAGGGATCGGTTACGCTGTCAAAAACCCTGGTGAGGAATTTTTCATCGTAGGCGCTCATATGTGCCTCCCTGTTCAGTTGGGTAAGGCCAGGAAGTTCCGGTTTTTGCCCATACCGTCCGAAGGTCGCTGGTGCTCTAACCCGGATGTTTCATGAATCGCTTACTGCGACCACGGATATGGCTGTCCTTCCGTGCGTCCTCGGGTGTCGGTCCCTGCGACGTACCATTCAGGTACGCCTCGGAACCAATCCCGCGGTACCGCGGGACGGTTGCCCGGTGGCCCGCCCGCCTCGCCTGAGCGAGCAGGCTCGCGATGGCGGGCAGGCACGCCCATCTTCGTGGTCTCGTGACACCAATTCATGAAACATCCGGGTCAAAGGAGAATCATATACGGGCGAAGGTTGCTGTTTCGTTCATGCAATGAGCAGTAACAGAGCATGGCGGCAAGAGTTCAGATTCCGGTATAAGAGTGTATTGAATTTGTATTAAATACGGGTCGTATTTTGTTCATAGTCGCATGGTTTGCAGTTTGCTGTCAACCACGATTTTCTTTGTTATTGAATGTAGCTGGCTTAAATAGGAAAGATGTTTGTGAGTCGAAAATAATACAGGTAAGGAATTGAAAGGCGTGAGAAGAGGGATTTCTACCTCAGAAAAGCAAGGGAGATAACCAAAGAGCACACAGAGAGATGCAATTTCAGATTGTGGATTGTAGATGGTAGATTGCGAAATCTTCAGGTGCCATACTCTCTAAATCTACAATCTTAGATCTAAAATCTAAAATATCTCTCTGTGTTCTCTGTGGTTTAAAATCCTAAGGCTTTGAGCCGCTAGGCGTTTTTTTTCTCTTTCATGCTCAAATTGCTGCTGGCGGTTCGGCTATTTTGTGGAGGGGAGACTGTTCAGTCTGCTCTATCCCCGATCTGAATTGGAAGTGAGTCTCAACGATGTCATTGACCTTTTTGTAGAGTGCTCTCAGCGGAATGCTTGCTGGACAGGCTTCTTCGCATAGTCCACAATCCACACAGCGACCGATCATATGGAGGGCCCTTACCAGATGGAACATGGGAAGGTCCGGTGGGATTTCCCCTTTTGTTACCACATCCTCACTTTCAAGGCTGCATTCTTTGCAAAAGCACATTGGACAAACATTTCGGCAGCCATAACATTTAATGCATTTTTCAAATTCGGCTCTCCAATCCTTGAACCTTTGCAGGGGGGGTTTTTCTTCCCACTCCACCGGTCGGGGATCCTTTGGTGCCACCTGTTTACCTTCGAGCCATTCATCAGGATAGGGCAGTCCGCAGTTGCACGCTTGAGCCAACTCTTCAGAGCAAGCCACCCCTATGACCACTACCTGTTGGAGTGAGATCTGATTCCATGCGGCGAGCGCCCTCAAGGCCCGCTGGTCGCAACCTCTAACTAGAATGCCAAAGTTTGCCTCTGAATGGTTCTGAAGCAGTTTGGTCAGGATTTTGCTGAGAGGATAGCGGGCGTCACCAGTTCTTACTCCATCACCAATAGATAGTTGGTCGACTTCATCGGGGGAAACAAAAAGGTGCGGTTTGATCTGTCCATTTTCCTTCTTGAGTGCGAGAAAACCTTTTATTTGCTCGGTGGTGAGAAGTTCCTTCACTTTGGTCTTGATGGCATCATGCATCTTGCTTCTCCACGTTAAGCCCTGAAGGTCAGCTTTGCTCTGTTTAGCTTCTTGTCCCAAAAATCCATTAAGGAGTTAGGTTCGGAGACTCTCAGCTTGCAGCTCAGAACCTGGAATGGACCACTCGGAACTGTAATTAAGAGGGCCTAGATCCCTAATTCTCTCTGTGAATCGGGTAATTTCCTCGGCAAAGCGAGGTCCTTCAGCCGATGAAACCCAAACTAGATTCAATCGCTCACCTTCAATGCCAACAAATTCGAGTAGATCCTTCAGTACGGACACTCTTTGCGCTGTCAGATAATTACCATACTGGTAATGACATTCACCCAGGTGTCAGCCTCCAACGAAAACACCGTCTGTTCCCATTTGAAAGGCCTTCAGAATGTTTTCAAAAGAAACGGACGAAGAGCACATGACTCGAATAGCCCGCACGTTGGCTGGGTACTGAAGGCGACCCACGCCAGCCAGATCTGCACCTGCGTAAGCGCACCAGTTACAGAGAAAAGCCAGAATCTTAGGTTCAAAATCCGCCATGTTCTCTCTCCCTTAGCTAGATTCCTCTCATGGATGCAACTATCTGAGCGTTGAGTTGCTGGCGGGCAAAACCAGCCAACCGCGCGCTCCCAGAAGGACAAGACGCGGCACAGGAGCCACAACCTTTACAGATGGCTATGTTTACCTGGCAGATGTGTTTATCAGCGAGAAAGTCGATGGCCCCGTAGGAACAGGCGTTCAAACACCCCTGACAACCCACGCAGGTTTCCGCATCTATGTGTGCCACCAGAGCGCTGCTCACCCAGACTTTCTTGGCCAGTACGGACACGGTTCGCGCTGCCGCCGCCATGGCCTGAGCCAAAGTTTCCTCAATGTCTTTTGGGTAGTGAGCAAGGCCGCAAACAAAAATACCGTCCGTGGCGAAGTCCACCGGTCTCAACTTCACATGCGCTTCGGCAAAGAAACCGTCTTGATTGAGGGGAACTTTGAGATGCCGGGCTATCTCTTCGTTTGCAGCCGGTTCCATGGCAGTGGCCAGGTTTATGAAGTCCGCCTGTATAGATATTGGGCGCCGGAACATCTGATCGATCACCTCGACCTCTAGCTCCCCCTTTTCTCCTACGGCCACTTTGGGTGGTTCTTCTAAGCCATACCGGATGAACATGATCCCCTTGGCCCGAGCCTCGGTATAGAGTGCTTCCTTAAACCCATAAGTGCGTATGTCCCGATAGAGAATGTAGATATCAATGTCCGGGTTGATTTCCTTTATCTTCATAGCAGTGATCAAACTATTGGAACAGCAAATTTGGCTGCAATAAGGACGTTCGTCGTTCCTTGAGCCCACACACTGAATAAAAACGCAACTTCTCCCCTCGGTGATCATGGGGTCTTTGCTAACAACCAGATCGTCTAGTTCATGAGATATGAAAACACCAGGATGTTCTCCGTACAGGTACTCTTTGGGGCGATGGGGCACGCCGCCGGTGGCAACCACCACCGCCCCGTGATCGATGGTCGTTGCTTCCTGGCTGGTGCTTACACTGGTGAGGGTGGTGCGAAAGTTTCCGACAAAACCACTCATGTAAGCTACTTGCACACCGAGGTGCACTGTTATTAGGGGGTGTTGACCCACCGCCTCCTGCAAATTCATTCGAAACGATTGGACATCTTCACCTTTCCATGTCCAGTAGATGTGATTTGCCTGCCCACCTAGGGAATGAGTTTTTTCTACCAGATGAACCTGATAACCACTCTCGGCAATGCTTAAAGCGGCTCTCATTCCGGCAAGGCCGCCCCCCACCACCAAAGCCACCGGGGTAATGTTCAGGTGCTGCTCCTCAAGAACTTCCAGGAGGGTGGCCTTGGCTACTGCCATGCGAACCAGGTCTTTGGCCTTATCGGTGGCAGCATCCGGATCATTTTGGTGCACCCAGGAGTTCTGGTTCCGGATGTTGGCCATCTCAAAGAGATATTTGTTGAGGCCAGCCGCCTTCATAGTTTCCTGAAAAAGCGGTTCATGGGTCCGGGGCGAACAGGCGGCCACCACTACCCGGTTCAGCTTCTGTTCAGCAAAGACCTGCCGCATCTTGTCCTGGGCATCCTGGGAACAGGAAAAAAGGTTCTCTTCCGCATACACCACGTTGGGCATAGTCCTGGCATACTCTACCACCTCGGAGACCCTCACAACGCCGCCGATATTGACCCCGCAGTCGCAGACAAAGACCCCCACCCGTGGTAACTGAGCAGCAACGTCCAGTTCTTTAGGGTAAGTCTTCTCTTGGACCAGCGTGCCTCTAGCCGTGGTCAGTTGGCAAGAGGCAGCGCTGGCAGCGGCGCTGGCCTGCATCACCGAGGATGGAATGTCCTTAGGCCCCTGGAGGACGCCACAGGCGTAAATACCAGGCTTTGAAGTGGACACCGGGGTAAAGCTGCTGGTCTTGGCAAAGTCGTGATGATCCAATTCGATGCCGAGCTTCTCTGCCAGACCTTTTACACCAGGGTCTGGCTCAAGGCCGACAGATAGCACCACCAGGTCAAATTCCTCTTCAACCCTCCTGCCAGCTTGGTCCGTGTAGCGGATGAGTTGGTTTCCGTTTTCATCCACTGGGACAATGTTGCTGATCTTCGATTTAATGAAACGCACTCCGATCTCTTTGGCTCGGTTGTAGTATCTCTCAAAGTCTTTGCCGTAAGTTCGCATGTCAATGTAGAATATGGCCGTATCAAGCGAGTTCTTACTGTGCTCTTTGGCCACAATGGCCTCTTTTATGGCATAGGTGCAGCAAACCGCTGAACAATAGGGTTTAGTCTCCGGGTGGATATCCCTGGAGCCCACACACTGAAGCCAGGCGATTTTCCTCGGCTCCTTTTCGTCGGAAGGTCTCACCAGGTGGCCCTGGTAGGGGCCGGTAGCTGCAAGGATTCGTTCAAATTCCAAACTGGTTACCACATTGGGGGATCTATTGTAGCCATAGATATCGCGGATAGCCGGACTGAAGGCCCTGGAGCCCGAGGCCAACACTACCGCTCCTACTTTGATGGTTAGTTCTGTTTCCTGGTCCTCAAAATTAATAGCCTCACTGGGGCAGAGTTTCTCGCATGCCTTACATTTGCCTTTCCCCTTGACGAAATAAATACAATTCTCAGCATCGATCACGTATTTGAGAGGAACTGCCTGGGCGTATTGCACATAGATGGCTTTGCGCTTGGCGAGACCAGCGTCATATGCATTCGATACCTTCTTGGGACATTTCTCAGCGCATATACCGCAGGCAATACATTTCTCCATATCGACATAGCGGGGATACTGCCTGACTCCTATTTCGAAATTTCCTACCTCCCCAGAGATGCTTTCCACCTCAGAGAGGGTTAGAAGCTCAATGTTGAGATGCCGGCCGACCTCGACCAGCTTGGGCGAGATAATTCACATGGAACAGTCATTGGTGGGAAAGGTCTTGTCCAGCTGGGACATCATGCCTCCTATGGATGCGGACCTTTCCACCAGGTAGACATAGTAGCCGGAATCGGCCAAGTCCAGGGAAGCCTGCATGCCGGCAATGCCACCACCTACCACCATCACTGCACCGGTTTTCTTCTGTGTCATTTTTCTCCTGCCTTAGATCACCAGAGTAGGTTTATGCTTTTCTTCAACTTTCATGATTGGTGATCTCAAATTCGAAATCCGAAGCACGAAATCCTAAACAAATTCAAATGACCAAAGCACCAAATTCAAAACAAAAAGGCAAACTGAGGAATTAACACACTGAACTGTTGCATTACCGAATTCTTTACTCTTTAGAGTTTTGGACATTTGATATTTGAATTTCGGATTTGTTTCGGATTTAGATATTCGGATTTAGGATTTATTATCCTCCGTCAAAGCAATAAAATTAGGGCTAAAGAGTATTCACACTTCCGCTACCTCTTCCATTTCCTCTTCCTCTGGCTCTGGTACAAAGAAAAAATGCTCGATGCCGTCAATAGACAACTGATTCATGCTGAGTCCCAGGGTTTTTCCATCCATACCCATGCTCAGTCCCAAGAGCTGGGGATAAAGAACAGAGGGAAGGTTGAGATTATTCCCGCGGCTGGAGAGAATCATCTTCTGTACTGTATCAAACTGAATGTGACAGTAAGTGCAGGCAGCACACAGGTACTCAGCTCCCGATTGCTTGCCGTCTTTGAGTTTCTTCTCAGTCAAATCCATGGATAGATCATCGTTGATTCCCCAGACAGGGGCCCCACAACAATCGAGCTTGGCTGGCCAGGAGATGCTCTCAGCTCCGGTCACTTCAACCAGTTGATCAAATATGGCTGGGGCCACCGGATCGTCAAAGGCAACGATCTGGCTTGGCCTGAGAGCGTGACAGCCGTAGTGGGTGGCGATGTTAAGGCCGGAAAAGGGTTTTTCTATCTTCTCTTTGATAACCCCAATACCCACATCATGGTACAGAAGGGAAAGAAGATGCTTGACCTCAACATCTCCCCTGTATTCAAGATATTCCTTCTTGAGAATCCCGTTGATTTCTTCCCGCAAAGAAGCATCTTCCTTGAGGAGATGGTCCGCCTTTTTGAGGCTGCCGTAACAACACTTGCACAGACTCAAAAGATTCAAATTGTTCTTTTCCGCTAGGGCCAGATTTCTTGCCGCAGCAAGAACAAATGTCTTGTAGTCAAGATTCCTTATGGGATAGCCACAGCAGTTAAACTGCTTTATGTCAGCCAATTCCACGCCGAGTCTGGTCAAAATAGCCCTGGTGGAAGTCTCGTATTGACCGAGACGAGCCGGTATGTTGCAACCGAGAAAGAGTGCGAATTTCATTAGCTTGTCCCCATCCACTATGAAGCCTTTTGTCTTACCTGTTTGACCGCCACATTCTTGAGTTCATAGAGCACGTCTGTAATGCAGACCCCTTGGGGGCATTGCTCCTGACAGTGGTAACAGGTAAGGCAGTCCCAAAGCATATTTGAGCCCAAGGCCAGATCCCTCACTCCCAAGCCACAGGCATGCATGATCTGATGTGGCAACATACCCAGGACCTCTTCGGGGTTGTCATAGTTAGCCACTACCGGACACACGGTGGTACAGCTCTGACAGCCAAAGCAAACCGAGAAGGTGCTTGCCTGAGCTGAAAGGCTCAGACCACTCTTAAACTCTCTGTCGGCAGGGCTTAGAGGTATGAGTTTATCCGGGCTCATTAAATGGCATTCAGCAGCTATGGCCCCCCTGGCCCTATCCAATGGCTCTCGGTAACCATCTTCAACCAGAGCCTGCTGCATGAGCCCACGGTAGTAGGAAAAAGGCGAGAGCATGAAAAACTCAGGGTAACCTCGCTCAAGGAGAGCTTCTCTTACGCTGAACCACATATCCTGCAAGTTGATTCCGACCGGACAGACAACGGTGCACCTTTCACAATTGGTACAGAGAAAGATCCCTTCTTGCACCTGTTTGAGCTGTTGTTCAGTCAGGTGGTTTCCCGAGGCAAGTTTTTTTAAGGAGACTATTTTTTCGGATGGCAGAATGTTCAGATTTGGAATGGACTCAAAAGCAACGCCAACCGAGCAATGGACCGTACAACTTCCACAATGGGTGCAAGCATCCAACTCCAAGACCTGCCTGGTGGCGATATTGGCAGGACTTGAGCTTTCCTTGTCCATCACTGAATTGGCTAGAAGACTGAGGGGACTGGCAAAGATGTGAAACATCTTACTGAAAGGAAGATAGGCCAGACCCAGCCAGCAGGCGAGAAAGTGGATGTACCAGAGGATCTCGGGTATATTTGCTCGGTCCAATGCCAAAGCTATGGCGCTGATGGTTTTGGCTGTGGTGTAACCCAGAAATGCCCATTGAGGCTTCGAGTGGCATTGGGCGCAAGTCATCTCATGGGCTTCCTTACCCGACTCCAGGAGCTTCTCCTCAAAGGGCCCCTTTACAGTGGGGGAGACAACAGCAAATTCCTTGACCCAATAGGTTTCCAGAGCTCTGAGCTCTTCTTCGTCAGCCGCAACTGTGTATTCTTCCACCATCTCCTGGTATGTGGAATAAGAAGTTATCTTGGTGGCCTCCAAAAGAACGCCAGAAATCATAATCACCGCAAGGATGATGAGGGCGTAGTAGTCCTGGCCACCGGTGCGCACACGGGGTACCTTCAAAATAAAGCGACGATAGAGCGCAATGGCTATGCCAACGATTACCAGGAGACCAAAGAGATCCCTCAAAAACATAAAGGGATTGATGGTCGAATAGTATTCTGGAAAGAGCACAGCGGTGACGAACTTGTCCAAGGCATGCATCAGAAGGAGCAGCATAAAGCCAACATATAGACAGATGTGCATGAGCCACCTGAGAAAGTCTTGGCGTAAAACTCTTATCTGCAGGAGTACATCGAGAATAAAGACTCGGAGGAGAGTAAAGATTTTGCCGCTGAACAGGGTTAAAGTGATCCCTTTGATGGCAGCGGAGGTCCTTTCTGCGGCCGACAATTCTCTGGCAGTTAAGCCGATTCGGTAGCGAAACCAGGTTGATATTTTATAAAGCAAACCGAGTCCGAAGACTGCCAGGGCAAGGTATAACGAAATAGTGAAAAACATAAGCTCACAATCCTTGAATTGGGTTTAATTCAGGTTGGTACTGAAAAAACCGCCTTACCTTTATTTTCTGGGCAGAGGTGGGCGGAGTGGTAAGGCAGAGCCGGCCGACCTCAACGAGGACCGGCGAGACACTTGGGATGACGCATTTACAGGTGGAGAGGGTGCTGTCGAGTTGTGTCATTGTCCCGCCCATGGCAGGTGACTTCTCAAGCAGATCGGAGTAGAAGCCGTAATGTGCCAGGTTCGGATCAGCTTGCATAGCGCGATTGGTGTTTGAAATAGCTAGACTAGAGCAGCAAACATTTTCGTGCTGACTGATACTTTTTAATCGGCGGAGCCCACATGAGATCTCCCAAGAATAGAGTTCTAGCAACTTTTCCAGCGGGGCAAAACGGAGCGAGAGGTCGAGATTGAAGAGAGCGGAACGAGAGGAACAATAAGAATGGGATCAAGAATTGGCAAGCAACATAGTGTGTTGGATACCTACACTTGATTAACCGAGTTCCAGCACGCACAGGTCGGCCAGATGAATCTCGTCGCTTGTGTCAATAAATATTATATTATAAATTATATATTATAAGATAAAGAAAAATTGAAATAGTTATTTATATGTCAGTTGACCAAATCATTTTGCTCACAAGGGCTGACAAACATGGCTCCTTAAAAGCTGTGACCGGGACTGGGCAGAGATGAGCTCTACCAGTAAAGCGCTGCGAGCCGATCACAGGAGCCAATGAGGTGATCTTAGTGAGATAACAAATGGGAGGTATGACAACATGGCTCGGATTTTGGTTCTGGACGATGTGAAGGAGGCCGTAAACGCCGTTCGTAAAGTATTGGAGAAAAGAGGGCATGAGATAATTGGATTTACAGATGAAATTGAGGCTATTGATCACGTGAACAACAATCCGGTTGACCTGGCTATCCTGGACATAAAGCTGAAAAAGATGGATGGTGTTGAGGTCTTGGGCAGACTAAAAGAGGTTCAACCCGGTATTAAGATTATTATGCTCACAGGTTACCCCACGCACGAAACAGTGGAGGAAGCAATGCGACTTGGCGCGAAAGCCTACTGCCTTAAACCCATCGACCGAAGCGAACTCGAAAGGAAGGTGGACGAAGTATTGAGTCAGGCAAGCTAATTATAGTTAGCACTGAGCTATCAGCTTTCTCCCTTCTGAACGTGCCCCCCATATCTGGGTGATTCTACTCTCTTGGACCACTGGCGCTTAGCTTGCTGACTTTTCCACAATAAGGCTGACCGCTGAAGCCAACTCGACTATGTCGCCGAGGTTAGAAAGTTGAGTGCTTGGCCGGTAAAGTTCTTACAGTCGCTCCGAAAAACCATTGAAGCGCCGGGCTACTTCCGAAAAAACGAAGTCACAAGAACTGTTTGTGATCAAAAAGGGTGTGATATAGGCGGTCGAGGGTTGATCCATCCCCTATTTAACAGGTCTCTCATGTTAGAGAAACCTCTGATGGTTGGTAATGAAGGGCGAGGTTAGATTTTTTGCGAAAATAGTCGCTTCCTGACAAATACTGTAGAGGTAAAATTTCTATGAAGTACAAAAATTACAATAAGTTACAAGAAAAGATCAAAGAGCTTGAAGATGAAATTGTAAGGCTCAAGACGGAAGAGTCCAGGTCAACGTTGATAGAAGAGGCGCTGCAGGAATCACTTGCCGATTATGAACTATCGCTCGGTAATATCCCTGGCGTTGTCTACAAGGGATACAAAAATTGGGAGGTTGATTTTTTTGACGATAAGGTTGAGATCTTAACCGGGTATCCAAAAGAAGTCTTTAATTCTCGACGGATGAAGTGGTCTGATTTAATTGTTGAGGATGACTTTGAAGCTGTCAAAGGCACAACAAAAATGGCCTTGAGGAGAAATGGATCCTATATCAGAGAGTACAGAATAAAGATCAGAAATGGTCGAACAAGATGGATTCGGGACAGAGGTTCCATAGTGTATGACTCGGATGGCGGCATTCAGCATTTCAGCGGTGTTTTCTTTGATGATACTGAAAGAAAGGAGGCTAGAGACGAAGTGACCAGGACCAAGATGGAGTTGGAGCAGATCTTTCGTACAGCAGCGGACGGAATGCGGGTAGTGGACAAGGATTTCAACGTGCTCAGAGTCAACGATACTTTTGTTGCCCTATCGGGTGTGAGAGAAGCAGAATGCCTGGTAAAGAAGTGTTACGAAATTTTCCCGGGACCCCTCTGTCACACACGCGAATGTAATATTAGACAGATTTTGGAAAGTGAGAACAGGATAGAATACGAAACCGAAAGATACCGGATGGACGGCACCACCATCCAGTGTATCTCGACAGCAACGCCTTTCCGAAATGAACGGGATGAGATCCTGGGTATTGTGGAGGACTTCAAAGATATTACGTATCGCAAGCGGATGGAGGAGTCTTTAGCGCAATCTGAGGCAAACTATCGGTTGTTGCTCAGTACGATTCCTTCTATTGTTTTTAAAGGATATAAGGATTGGTCCGTTGACTTCTTGGATGACAAGATCGAGAAACTGAGCGGCTATCCTAAGGAAGACTTCAATTCAAGAAAACTTAATTGGTACGATATTGTTGTTGAAGAGGATCTTCAATCGATACAAGAGTTATTTAAGAAGGCGCTGGAGGCCGATAAAGTCTATCTGCGAGAATACAGGATAAAAACTAAATTAGGCGATGTTCGGTGGATTCGGGAGAGAAGCCACATTGTCCTGGATGAAAAGGGCGAGCTCGCCAATATAAGTGGCATTTTTTCTGACATCACCGAAATGAAATTGATGAGCCAGCAGCTGGAAAGGTCTCATGAAGAACTGGAAGCTCGTTACCAGGAGATCAACGAGCTGAATGCCAATTTGGAGATGATGGTTGAGTTACGCACAGAAGAACTTGTCAACTCAGAGAAGAAGTACAGCCGGCTTTTCGAGGATTCAAAGGACATGGTCTATATATGCAATAAGCACGGAGAGGTCATGGAAATCAATCCCAGCGGTTTGGAGCTGTTGGGCTACGACTCCAGGGAAGATTGCCCACACCTCACCCTTGAGGATGTGTTCCGGAATCCGGATGAGGCTCACAATTATCGTCTGACCCTGGAAAATCAGGGCTTCATCAAAGATTATGAGGTAGAGTTCAGGAAAAAAGACGGCGGAATCCTTAATATGCTGATCACTGCAAATGCCATCTTAGATGAAGTGGGGCAATTCGCTGGATGCGAAGGGATTGCCAAGAATGTCACAGAACTCCGAAGAGTCACTGAACGTTTAATTGAATCACAAAAAATGGCCACGGTAGGACAGTTGGCAGCAGGAGTAGCCCATGAGATCAACACCCCCCTTCAGATTATCTTGACCCATTCACAGCTTCTAGCAGACGAATTCCCGGATGGAAGTGAGGCTATTGAAGATCTCAAACTGATCGAGACACAGACCAAGATATGCGGCAAAATTGTCGCCGATCTTCTACTCTATTCGAGAAGAGGCGAAAGTGTTATTGGCTCTATTAATATCAACCAAACAATTGAAGAAGTGCTAGCGGTGATGGAGCATTCCCTAAACATAGACCGAATCTATATCGCAAGGAACTTCGAATCTGATCTCCCCTCTATCTCTGGTGACGTTGAAAAACTGAAACAGGTTTATATTAATATGCTCAATAATGCTCATGAGGCAATTGGTACCGATGGTGCCATTGGCATTACTACCCACCACGACAGAGAAGCAGGAGAAATAGTTACGTGTTTTATTGATTCGGGGACAGGTATTAATCTGGAAATAATAGACAAGATTTTTGATCCATTTTTTACAACCAAAGGGGTGGGAGAAGGTACTGGGCTTGGGTTATCAGTAATCATTGGAATTATTAAGGATCACGGAGGGCATATTGAGGTTGAGAGTCCACTCTCTGCTGAAAGGCTGAAAATATTAGAAATCGGAGAAGGAGACAAAAGAGGTCCAGGTACTGCTCTTATCATCCACTTGCCTTCAACCTAAAAGGGGGGTTTCTTTACCCCCCCAATAGGCAATGCATGAAACATCCTGGCTAGCTTACCACCCAAACCGCATTCCACTTCGCTAGCTGTAAAACCTTTTTGCTCACACGACCCATAAAGAATTCTTCCACCCGGGACAAACCTCTTCGCCCCACAACAATAGTGCCACAGCCGGAGTTTCTGGCTTCTTCTACGATGGACTCAGCTCGACTGGCCGCTCCAGAGCGGATTTCAGTGGAGATACGATCGCGATTGAGGCCGGCCCTTTCCAAACGATCTATAGACTCTTCCAAAAGAGTGGTTGCAGCTATTTCAGCTGTACGCAATTCTTCACTGGCCTCCACGGTCCAAGATTCGATGCCTCGAATGACATGTAAGACCTTTATCTCACAATCCGTAATGTCCATCATGCTTCCAGCAAAGTCCAAAACCTTCTTGGCCTCCTCCGAGGTGTCCATGGCTACTAGTATCTTGCCAGCTTGTGGGCTACCTCCTACGACACAGACGGGGACATGGGTCAGTCGCCCCATGAGCTTGTTGGCAACGCTTCCCCAGACAAGATCTTTTAGCTGGCTTTTTCCCAAGCGTCCAACAACTACTGCGTCATAACCCCGCTGTGACTCAGCGATAATGTCTCTGGCTATGCCCTTTTTCCTTTCCTCAATCTTGACACTGACCTTATCCTCTGGGACGCCCTGATTCAAGAATAGCTGACGTGCTCTCTCCATGAATTCCTGGATCACTGTCTGTTCCCGCGTCGCCCAAGCTGCTGCGCTGCTGAGCTTGTGTTTGAATACTGGGCTTTTCTCCACATCCCAGAAACCCTCGGGAACTTTGCTCAGCGCATGGAAAAGAACAACTTCCACACGCTTAGGCGGAAACAATTGGCTAACATAGCGCACCGCCTCAAAAGCCTGATCTGAACCATCCACAGCCAGTAAGATCTTTCCTTTGTGTTTGCCCATGGGATACTCCTTTGATGATTCTGAGGTTAACCTATGAATACCAAACGGGAACCTATTATGGATACCGGGTCAGGTCAAAGCAAAACAAAAGGTGTCAAGTGAAAGGAAAACAGATACTTATACTATTAGGCTACATTAGAGGCTGCAATCATGTCAATGTAAAAACCCCGCCTCGAGAGCAGAATCTTACTATTAGAAAACTCTCGCTCTTATAGCTTTATAGCGCTCAGATATTAAGAGGACATTTACCCCAAGAAAACCTCTTGTTGAATTCCCTCACAATAACGTTGTAAAAAATTACAACTCATGTTGCCGAATTAAACAGTTGATAAAGCACTAATATAACAGAACTTTTTCCCATCTTGCCCACGAGATCTTCTCCGAGTGTAGCTTTTTTAATCAATGAGCTTCCCACGCTCGCTTTTGAATAATCACTAATAATTACGAAATTTCAATAGTTTACAAAAATAATAGTGGTCCGACAAATGGTGGCACTCTCATTGCTCTTAAGAGTAAGCGCACGACAACAACTCCAGACGAAAAGGAGATGGCCATGAACGCCACTAAAAGAATCAAGAAAGATCAGGAAAAAAAGGCTGGGGTGCAAATCTGCATCTGGTCTGAGGCCGGGGTCGTTAGTAGCCGAGGCTGCACCAGACGACTGCACTGCGAGCGCTGCCTCTTTGACCAGAACATGATGGATTTCTTTGCCTACAATTTAACTCCACTACCTGCAATGCCTCATGCTGCATGAAATTAGATTGGCACTGTGGGAGCGTGCATTAAGAGCACATGAAGGGAGGTGTTACTATCATGGCTGGTAAAAGCAAAAAGAGCAAAAAGGCCAAAAGAGTTCAGGGTTTCAATATCCTGGAAGATGAGTGTATCTGGATGAAAGCAGGGGTGATCAACTTCAGGCTTTGCGACAATGCATTCGATTGTACCAACTGCCCGTTTGATACTGCCATGACCCGGGCCCTTGAAAAGACAGGACCGCTGGTGAAGCAAAAAGATCAGGAGAGTTGGCGAGACCGGATGCGGCTCCGCTATGGGGATGAGCGTGAGTGCCGTCACATGCTTTCTGGTCGGGTGCAATACAAAATCTGTACCAACGATTTTCGTTGTGATGTGTGCGAATTTGACCAGAGCTTGGATGAAGCCGAACTCCATGAACATCTGGGCAAGCCCGCTATCCACCGGGTACTAGGTTACCAAGTGCCGGACAACTACTACTACCATCGCGGTCATGGCTGGGCTCGTGTAGAGTATGGCGGGCGCGTAAGATTGGGCTTAGATGATTTTTCCCTGAAGCTGGTGGGACCGGTGGATGAGTATCGTCTTCCTTCCTTAGGAAAGAAGGTGGGGCAAAGCGATGTCGGCCTCAGTTTGGCGCGAGAGAGTAATGAGGCCGAGGTGCTCTCTCCCATAACTGGCACAGTTGTAGCGGTTAACCATAAAGTCTTACGCCAGCCCCAGTTGAGCAACACGAGGCCCTACACCGAGGGCTGGTTGGTTGTTGTGGAACCTGAAAGACTAAAGGGCAACCTGAAAAACCTTCTCTTTGCTAAGAAAGAAGTGGATGGTTGGATGGAGCATGAGGTCCAAAGGCTTCACAATCTGGTAATGGCAGAGCATGGACCACTGGCAGCCACAGGTGGTGATCCCATCGATGACATCTATGGTAATGCTCCAGAGGTCGGCTGGAAAACTCTAGTGCACGAATTCTTGCTGACCTAACCGGGTCAGAGAACAGTGTAAATCTATATCAAGATTTTGGCCGAGCAACTTGCTCGGCCAAAATGTTTTATCCCTCCGCCAAGGTCAGGGCAAGCTGGCAGCAGACAGCGGGCAGCAGGCAGAGAAAAGCTAAGTACTAGGCCGAGTTCTGGGACTCTATGGTCTATGCTTTTTCAAATCCGCAATTCGCAATCCGAAATCCCAAATTCCCCAATGCTCCATGCCCCATGCAGGTGAGTGAAGCGTTCAGACGCTTCGCTCGGCCGTCAATCAGGCAGCCTCTGGATCTCATACCTCCGGTAAGCTTCTTCAAGAAAGGCCTCGCAGTATTCACAGAAAAACAAAGGTAATTCATCCAAATCGCTCGGCCCCGAGGAAATCCTCATTATGCATTCGGCTTGCCTACAATGAACCAGATCAAAGGTGTGCGCCACTTCATGGAGGGCCACTTTCACCGCACGTTCGTAGAAAGTATCCAAAGATGCCCGACTCCCTTCTTCCTTCTGCTTGAGACGATGGAGTGAGACCACAGCGGCGCGTCCTCCCATTTGCGCTTCTCCGAACACGTGGGTCAGCACCGGAATAAAGAGGTCGACGCTCACTAGGGCCAAAATTCGAGGATGGGGGCGACTGCTTTCAGCGAGTTTCTTCAGAATCAGGGCGGCGTGGTACTGCTTACGCCTATCATTGTAAGCAAATTCGGGGGTTTGACGGGCGGGGAGAATATCCACCGGCACATGGAAAATCTCCTGTAGGTTGGCGGCAACAATGTTTAAGACCGCTTCGCCTACAGCGCCCAAGCGCACAACACCAACAACTCCATGTTTTGGCAGTGAAGTGGAATTGTTTGCCCCAGGGTTATCTGTTGGTGTTCGGGCCCGGGTATTCACAGGAGACATCTCAGATCAGTTGCTGGCCCGGTCTGGGCGTAATTCATATTTTTTTATTTTCTTGTGGAGGGTGACCCGATTGATTTCTAAGGCCTGCGCAGCCTTGGTGATATTCCAGTCAAATTCCTTGAGCACTTTATGGAGGTGAGCGATTTGAGTCTTTTCAAGGGAGTAGGTTTCCGCTGCTGCCAATAGATGAGGTGCTAGGAAGGAAAACTCCTCAGGGCCAAGGCGTCTCTTTTTGCTAATGACCACCGCCCGCTCAATGGCATTTTCCAATTCACGAACATTTCCTGGCCAGTCATACTGTCTGAAAAGGGCCATGGCTTCTTTGCTAATGGTATCGATATCCTTGTTGGTCTCACGAGAATAGCGATCAAGAAAATGATCTGCCAATAAAGGTATGTCATCCCGCCGCTGCCGAAGTGGGGGGATATGTAAAGAGATCACATTGAGGCGGTAGAAGAAATCCTGGCGAAATTCTCCTTTTTTAATGGCCTGTTGCAGATCTCTATTGGTGGCGGCAATTGTTCGGAAATCCACCTCGATTTCCGTGGTCCCGCCTAAGCGATGAAACTCCTTGGTTTCCAGGACGCGAAGAAGATCAACCTGCATCTTGAGAGGCACTGTGCCCACCTCATCCAGAAAGAGAGTTCCATGGTGGGCCAAATCCAGTCGTCCTTTCTTTGCCCGGTGAGCGCCGGTAAAAGCGCCGCGCTCATGACCGAAAAGCTCGCTCTCCAATAAATGCTCTGGGAATGCACCACAATTGATGGGAATAAAAGGACCATTATGCCTGGCACTTTTTGCGTGGATAGCTTTTGCTACCAATTCTTTGCCCGTACCGGTCTCCCCCGTTATCAAGACTGGGGAATCACTCTCAGCCACATCCTGGATCATAATGAATAACTCCTGCATAGCCTCAGAGCGACCCACAAGGTTCTCGAAGCGAATCGCTTCAGCCATCTGCTCACGGAGAAAAATGTTTTCGTCCAGGATCTTCTTTTGCTGAATGAGCTTTTCCGTCAGCAAAGAGAGTTGATCAGGATCAAAGGGTTTCATGAGATAGTCAATGGCTCCCCTTTTCATAGCCTGAACGGCTGTTTCCACCGAACCATAGGCAGTGATCATCACCACTAGAGTCTGAGGATAGTCCTCTTTGACCACCTCGAGAACCTCGATCCCGCTCATCACCGGCATCATAATGTCCAGAAAGAGGAGGTCGTAAGGGGTTTTCTCCAACATAGCCAGGGCAGCGCTGCCACCCTCTGCGGTGTCTACTTTATAACCACTTTTTTTCAGCCAGCCATGGAGTGACTCGCGAATGACCAGTTCGTCATCTACCACCAGAATGCTAATTTTGTTTGCCATGGTATTCCCTTATCTAAATGGCGAGTGAATAACGCCCACCAAGAGATCTGTGCACCATACCCGCCCAGGGATGAGAGCACCGTCTCATTTTGGGGTATTGCTTAGGGACCTTTATTTACTATGGGAAATCTAATAGTAAAGGTTGATCCGGACCCCACCTTGCTGTCCACAAAAATGCTTCCCTGGTGTTCTCGAATGATTCCATAAACCACAGAGAGCCCTAGACCGACCCCTTTACCCTCCTCTTTAGTCGAGAAGAATGGCTCGAAGATTATCGAGAGGTTTTCGGCGGGAATGCCGCAGCCGGTGTCACTAATTTTAATGTGGACCATACGTTTTTTCCTCTCGAAAGAGGTGCTGAGGGTCAATTTGCCACCATCGGGCATGGCCTCCATGGCGTTGAAGATCAGGTTCATAATACATTGCTGGATTTGATTATAATCTCCAGTTATTTCGGGGAGGTCAGGATCCAACTTTTCGATGATGGCAATGTTTTGCAGCTGCATCCGGTGTCGGCAAAGAAGAATCACTGAGCGGATGATGTCGTTGATATCGACTCGGCGACGTTCCAACTCTTTCTGGCGAGAGAAAGAGAGCAAATTGGATACAATCTGGCCGCAACGGGAGGACTCGTGAGCAATAAGTGCCAGATAACGGCGGAACTCTTCAAGCTCCTCTGCTTCAAGCTGACCCTCTTCCAAGGTGCGGAGCATTAGTTTGGCCAGGGTATGTATCCCGGCGATGGGATTATTGATTTCGTGCACGCTACTGGCAACCAATTTGCCCAGGGCAATCATTTTGTCTTCATGTACCAATCTGGCCAAATCTTTTTTGACCTGCTTTGCTTTACGCTCAAGCCGAGACTCGAGCTCATCCGTTATGTCCCGATAAAACTCAAAAACCATGTTGACTTGGCCATAATTATTTTTCAAGGGGTAAGTGAATACCTCTAGATAGCGGGGCTTGTTTTGGCGATCCAAATGCTCGTGAATAGCGTGGGCGGAAAGGCCGGTTTTAATGGTTTCCTTCATGGGACAGTGGCAGGCTTTAGAATCGCAGGGCTGCAAGGAACGATGGCTGAGCTCATGACAGGTCCTACCAATTACTTCCTCTTTGGGCAAACCAAGCAGGCTGAGCATGGGCTCATTGGCATCGAGAATGCGAAAATCTTGTCGCAAAAGGAATAAAGGTTCTCTCATTCCAGCGAATAAAGTATTGATCATACTTTGGGAAAAATCCAGGTCACGTTCCCGAGCCTCAAACTCTCCACTAAAGTTGATCATATCTCCTATAAGTCGCGAGATGGTGAAATCCAGAACCTGGACCTGGGGTGGTTTGTTCCTGATTAGGTCATCAAGCAGTTCCTCTTTGCCTGTTAGCTCAACAATCAAGTCCAGGTTATCCAAGTGAGGGAGATCACGGTAGTCGGTAGTAGTGTAGATACCCTGCTCTTTGGCGAGACGAAAGCCCGGAGCCTCCGGATTGATGTCTACCACTGCGACGATTTTGGCTTTAAGATGTTCAAAGCGCCCCGCTGCAAACATTTCCAAAAGGGCCCTACACCTTGTTCCGCCTCCGATGATGGCGATGTTCGCCCCCTTCCTGGATTTATTTTTTTTCTTCCGGGAGTTGGATGGGGGAAGATGACTCTTGTCGGCTGACTTGGCGGATTGACGGTGTTTACCTTGACTTCTGCGCACTTTGGCCATGGAGATAGACTCCCCAAAAATGTGTAACTTGTTTTACTATATCGGAAAGTGTAGCATTTCGCAACATTAGCTTGGGCCATAAAAACGATATGAGAAGAGATTAGTAGTTTTAAAAGATACCGGCTGTGCCAGTAGATCCGCGAGTGAATAGCTTTGCTGGTAGAGATGGCGAGCTATTTTGGAGTAGTGGAGTGCTAGCGTGGCTAAGAATTCCAAATAACAAGGACTAAGGTTTCTGTGTTCAGGTTTAAGGTTTCAGCTTTTGTGTTTTTCCTCCCTGACACCTGACACCTGATCCGCCTCCGGCGGAACACCTAAAACCCTGAGAATTGGTGGGTGTAATTTGACATTTTAAAATGCTCCACCAGTGTCATTCAGTGTTCCAGATCAAAAAGACCGATGGCTGGTTCGTACTTTGTTCTGAATTGTGGATAGATTTCTGAGAGTAACTGGTAATATGGTGAGATGAACTTGAGCTTCTTACAAACCAAGTCTAACCTGAGGTTTGGACATTTCTCGCAGGTCCAAGCTCTCCAATCGTGTTTGGCAGCATGCATCAGACAATCCCCATAAAAAGGGCATTCAATGAATCTTTGTCCTTCCCGGTTAACTGGGTGGGCTGACTCTGCTGTGTACATTTTTCTCCCGCAGCCAATTTTCGACTCCGAAAGGAGCCGGGTTATCATGCGATTGTTTAAAATGGCAACAATCGTGCCATTATGACTTTTATCCTTAAAATAATGATTTAATTGTATTTTTTGTGCCATCGCTAAATTAGATAGGAATGGAAGCAAGTAAATCTTGGGGGAGGATTTCGGTACAATAATAAGATTAATTAATTAAATCAAATAGTTAAAAAGTTGCACCCTTGCAACCATCTTTGTGAACTTTGTATCAAATCGATAGCGAATTGGTTACACCAGGTCGATTGCGGGCAGACCTTTACTGTGGGACCAAGGTGTTCCCTTTGCAGTCTCCACTTCAAAAAAATATGGAAGATATACTTTCCTTGGCGAATCATCTCAAAAAGTAGCAATTTTGCAACATTTGGGGAATAAAAAGTAGCAGCTTTGCAACGTTTACTGCGAATTTCTTGAGTCATACGGGTTAAGACCGTTGAATATCGAATGCCCGCCCGCCTCGCCTGATCGGCTCGCGATGGCGGGCAGGTAGAACAAGGAACCGCAGAATCATGAAGTGTTCACTTCAATCCGCCTGAGGCGGGATCGGGTGTGGTCATCGGGTGGCAATCCCGTAGCGCTTGATCTTGCGCCAGAGGGTGGACCGGTGGACTCCCAGTTCTTTGGCTGCACCGGCGCTGCGTCCCCTATGTCGTTCCAGTGCTCGAACGATTAAATCGCGCTCGACATTATCCAGGACGGACATGTCCTCTCCTTCAGGGAGACTGGCGGAAGCGGGAGATACTTCATGCTTGCGCGCTAGGTAAGAGGGAAGATGTCTAGATTGAATCTCGATTCCCTTCGTCAGGATCGTTGCGTGCTCGATAATGTTTTCCAGCTCACGGACGTTGCCCGGGAAATCATAATCAAAGAGGGTTTTCAGGGCTGAGGAGGAGACCTTCTTAATCTGTTTGGACTGCTTCAGATTAATGCGCTCAATGAAGTGATCAAGCAGCAGGGGAATGTCTTCGCGCCGCTCTCGCAATGGCGGGATACTGAGCCGGATAACGTTGATGCGAAAGAAGAGGTCTTCGCGAAACTCCCTTCGATGCATCATCTCCATAAGGTCCCTGTTTGTAGCAGCGATGATTCGTACATCTACCCTCTCTGTTTTGTTGCTGCCGAGGGGTTCGTACTCTTTCTTCTCGAGAACTCGAAGCAATTTCACCTGGGTTCCCTTGCTCATGTCACCTATTTCATCCAAGAAAATAGTCCCGCCATGGGCTTGGCGAAAGCGGCCTGGTTTATCCTTTTTTGCGTCGGTGAAAGCCCCTTTCTTGTAACCAAAAAGCTCGGATTCCAGTAGGGTCTCTGGGAGGGCGGCGCAGTTTACTTTGATGAGGGGCTTATCCTGGCGGCTGCCCAAGTTATGGACCGCCGTGGCAAAGAGTTCCTTTCCTGTACCGCTTTCTCCTTCTATGAGTACAGTGGCATCGCTCTGGGCGATGTCAGGTAATATCTGGAAAAGTTTGAGCATCGGTTTTGAGCGCCCCAGAATATCCTGGAATGAGTATTGTCTGTAGATCTCTTTATGCAGTTCCTTGATCAGAGAGAGGTCGCGAAAGGTCTCCACCGCTCCCACCACCTTTCCTTCATGATCCTTGACAACTGCTGTGGAGATACTGATAGGAATCTCTTTGTTATCGCGGTTGAGGATGTTGACTTCCAGATTGATAATGGTCTCCGTGGTTTCAGCGGTATGTTTCAGAGGGCAGGCTTCAAAGCAGGTGTTGGCTCTGAAGATCTCGTGGCAGTATTGGCCAATGGCTTCATCCTTGGAAAACCCAGTGATTTTTTCTGCGGCTCTGTTGAAGGAGGTAATCCGCCCCTGGTGATCGACGGTAAAGACTCCGTCAGCGATACTATCTAATATGAGGCTTGTCCAGGAGGAGTCATCCTGTATGCTAGAGTAGTTTTGTTTCGGGGTCATTCACATTCCTTTATTTAGCAGCATTTTCGAGCAAATGTTGCGGATCAATAATCTTGTTGCAAAAATGCAAAAAAATATAATTTCCTGCCATGATAAGCAATTATAAGTCTTAAGTTGCAATATTGCAACAACCCTCTTACTTTTCCCTTCCAAGCGATTCAAACAATCTTTGATAATTATTGTGTAAATTAAATAGCTTAATCAATAAATGGTTATTTGGCACGCATGTTGCCCCTTTGAAAGGCGGCAAGAAGTTATCGGGTTAGAGATTTTATTCCTTTCACCTCCGGGAGTCGAAGATGAAAGTGGCCATTATGCTTTACGGCACGAGAGTCTCTCCCAGATTCGGCTACAGTCAGGGGGTCATGGTGGTGGAGGTCAGTGGCCACCAGGAAATCCGTAAGAAGACTCTGGAGACTGATGATTACTACCCTGAACAGATTCCCACCGTTCTCGGCAAGGAGGGGGTGGAGGTAGTGATTAGCGGCGGGATGAACAGGCATTTTCAAGATCTTTTTCGATCACAGGGTATCCAAGTGATATGGGGCATCATAGGGGAGGCAGATGATGTGCTGGCGGCTTTTATGACCGGCCGGCTGATTCCAGGAATGGGTTGCTGTCCTAGGCGCAGACGAAAACGCTTTGGCAGCAGAGGTTAGACCCACATAAGGCACAAATCACAAACATTTCGTGGCCGATGAGGGTTAAAAAAAGGAGGAATGTATCATGCCAGGATTAGACCGAACAGGGCCTGCAGGGATGGGTCCGATGACAGGATGGGGGCGCGGACTTTGTACCCCATATGGTAGGCGATTAGGCCGCCAAACTTTTGGAGGGGGGTTCGGCTGGGGCGGCCGGGGTAGAGGTTGGCGACATTGGAATTGGGGTTATGGTTCACCTCGATGGGGAAGGGGCGGGTTTTCACCCTTCCAGGAACCCGATTACGAGAACTTCTACACAAGGGATGAAGAGATGGCCATACTTAAAGAAGATGCTGCCCGCTTGAAGGAAGAACTAAACGCTGTCGAGGAGCGGCTAAGCGAGTTAGAGAGTAGGCAACGGGACGAAGGTTAGAAAACCGAGTAGAAGGGAACAAGAATGGAAAAGGATAAATGCGACGAAAGCAAGAGCTGCGACAGCTGTGAAAAGGAAAGAACCTGTTCCAGTAAAGAGAAAGAAGAACATGAGGAAGAGAGGCTGGTTCAAAAACTGTCTCACATCCGCAACAAGATCATGGTGATGAGTGGCAAGGGAGGGGTGGGCAAGAGCACTGTAGCGGTGAATTTGGCAGCCTCCCTTGCCCTCCAGGACTATGCGGTGGGTATTCTGGACGCTGATATCCACGGCCCAGACATTCCCAGAATGTGCGGGGTGGAGAACAGGCCATTGCTGAGTCATGGAGTTGGCGTCAATCCTGTGAGGGTATTCAAGGGACTCCAGATTGTCTCCATGGCGCTTCTTTCTCAGGATCCTGACAAAGCTATAGTCTGGAGAGGGCCTCTAAAGCACAAGGCCATCAAACAGTTTCTCGGCGACGTGAACTGGGGTGATTTGGATTTTCTCGTCATTGACCTTCCCCCAGGTACGGGCGATGAGCCTCTCAGCATAGCCCACCTGATCAAGAATGTGGACGGCTCGATCATAGTGACTACCCCCCAGGATGTGGCCCTGCTGGATTCCAGAAAAGCGGTAAGTTTTAGCAGGCTCATCAATGTTCCTGTACTGGGGATTATAGAAAACATGAGCGGTATGGCCTGCCCTAAGTGCGGCGAGAGGATCGATCTTTTCAAGGTGGGTGGAGGTGAAAGAGCAGCTCGAGAGATGGGAGTTCCCTTTTTGGGCCGCATCCCCATTGACCCTAAGATGGTGATCTGTTGCGATGCAGGGACACCCTTCGTGATTGATCCAGGCCCATCAGAGGTAAGCAAGGCTTTTGAGAACTTAACTCAAGTTGTGGTCAGGGCAACGGAGAAAGCAGAAGATAAGATAACTTCTGCAGCTCAGTGAAATTATGGAGACATGACCTATGATTATCGCGGTGACAGCCCAAGGGAGAGATCCAAAAGGAGAGATAGACCCTAGGTTCGGCAGGGCCAAACACTTCCTGCTTGTGGATTCTGATACCATGCGGTTTGAGGTGGTAGAGAATGAGCAAAACCTTAGTCTTCCGCAGGGGGCTGGTATTCAGGCAGCTCAAATAGTGACAAATCACCGAGCAGATGTGGTCCTTACTGGAAACTGTGGCCCCAAGGCCTTCAAGACTTTAGAAGCTGCCGGGATTAAAGTCGTGGTTGGCGTGAGCGGAAGGATAGAGGATGCCATCCAGGCTTATCTTCAGGGAGATCTGCGACCTGCTGCGGCGGCCAATGTGGAGGGACACTGGGGGTGAAGGGAAGGACGGCGGAGACGCGGCGAGGTGAATCAGTCTTGTTGAGGCGTGTCTTGTTGGAACTCATGAAAACCTTGGGAAAGAAGGAGGAGAGATATGAAATTTGCTATTCCATTGGCAGAGGGTGTGCTTTGTGCTCACTTCGGCCATTGTCAGCAGTTTGCCATTATTGAGACGGAGGATGGTCGAATCAAGGACAAGGAACTGCATACTCCGCCACCCCACGAACCTGGAGTCCTGCCTAACTGGTTGGCCGCGTTGGGAGTAAGCGTGGTGATAGCCGGAGGTATGGGGCGGAGAGCGCTTGGCCTCTTCAGTGAGAAGGGTATTCAGGTGACTGTTGGGGCTCCCAGTTCTCCGCCAGAGGCACTTGTGGAGCAATATCTGAAGGGAATCTTGATTACGGGTCAGAATATCTGCGACCACTAGTGAGGGTCCACCCGGAAATCAGTGATTCCCGGATGGAGCAGTCAGCACTCAGCTGTCAACGGTCAGCTTAACCTTATGTTTTTAAATGTATTTTGCTGAGAGCTGAAAGCTGCAAGCTGATAAACTAATTAACCCTGCAGGAAACTGGCAGGCGCCTTATGGCGGGTCCTGATACCCGCCCTGAGGTTAAATTTCCACCCGTTTAACAAGGAAGGAAGCGTTATGAGAATCGCAATTTCATCCACAGGACCGGATCTGGATGCCCAAATCGATCCGAGGTTTGGTCGCTGTCAATGCTTTGTAGTGGTTGATCCCGCAACCGAAGAGTTGGAAGTGCTCGACAACGAGGCCGCTATGATGAGCGGTGGTGCGGGGATACAGGCTGCTCAAATGGTAGCCAACTCGGGAGTGGATGCGGTGATAACCGGGAATCTGGGTCCCAATGCCGCTGATACCCTGGCGGCCACCGGCCTGAAGGTCTATCTCGGCGTGGCAGGAACCGTGCGCGAAGCACTGCAGCAATATATGGAAGAACAATTACAGGAGGCCACTGGCCCCTCGGTGGATGCCAATTTCGGCACAGCCACCCCAGGCGGTGGAACCGGTATGGGTGCGGGTCGGGGTATGGGCCGAGGAATGGGTCGAGGCATGGGCAGAGGTATGGGCATGGGTCGCGGAATGGGCCGAGGCTATTCATCTGGCCCAAAGGTCACCCCTGCCAATGACCTGGAGGAATTGAAAAACCAGAAAGACCAGCTCCAAGAGCAGATGAAACGGATTGAGGAGAGGATAAGCAAGCTGGAAAAGAAGAAATAGGAGGTGATCAACATGCCAAGATTTGACGGAACCGGACCGGGAGGTATGGGGCCCATGATGGGCAGGGGACGTGGTTTTTGCGCCATGCCCATGCGAGGTCCTAGCTACAACCGTCCATCCTTTCTCCCCTGGCGACGGGGAGCCGGTTATGGCGATCCCCGCTATGATTCTCCCAGCCCTGGCTTCACGGGGTGGAGAGGATTTCGCCGGGGTGGCGGCCGCGGCCGCTACTGGGGTGGAGGATTCGGCTTTGGAAGAACCTTTGGCCGAAGGTGGTGATAGACCAGCAGATAGGAGAGGGACACTAGGATGATCATTGCGGTAGCGAGCGGCAAGGGCGGAACCGGCAAAACCACCATAGCCACAAATCTGGCCAAGTCCATCGGCGATGGAGTTCAGCTCATCGACTGCGACGTGGAAGAGCCGAACTGTCATCTTTTTCTCAATCCCCGAATAGAAAGGACCGAGGAAGTTCACCTACCCAATCCCAGAGTGGACCTGAGCAAGTGCACCTTCTGCGGTGAATGCGCCAAAATTTGCCGCTTCAGCGCTATTGTGGTGATCAAGAGTAATGTTCTCACCTTTCCTGAATTGTGCCATGGCTGTGGTGGTTGCGTTCTGGTGTGCCCTGAAGATGCCATTTCGGAAATCCCTAGACCCATTGGCATATTGGATCAGGGCAGGTCAGACTCTTTGAGCTTCATTCATGGTCGGCTTAAGGTGGGTGAGGCCATGTCACCTCCGCTCATAAAGGCAGCAAGGTCGCTGGCTAGAGAAAATGGAGTGGTTATCATCGATTCCCCACCAGGCACCTCATGTCCGGTAATAGCAGCAGTTAAAGGAAGCGACTTTTGCATACTAGTCACAGAACCCACCCCCTTCGGTCTTAACGATCTTGAACTTGCGGTGGAGGTGGTCGAACAACTCAAAATCCCTATCGGGGTGGTGATAAACCGCTCTGACATTGGCGACCTGGCGGTCAAAGAGTTTTGCGAGAGGCGGGACATCCCTATCTTGATGGAGATTCCCGAGGATCGGAAAATCGCCGAGGCCTACTCACGCGGGGTAATGATCATCGACGTTATTCCTGAGTATAGGGAGAGATTTCAACAGCTTTTTGCAACGATTGAACGCATATCAACCGGCATAACCGGCTAAACTGGCTAAACCGGCCAAGCGAGTGAGAAAGGTAATGTTGTGAAGGAAGTTGTCATTGTCAGTGGTAAGGGGGGGACCGGTAAGACCTCCATTGCGGGTTGCTTTGCAGCCCTGGCCAGGAACAAAGTGTTGGCAGATGCGGATGTGGATGCAGCGGATCTTTTTATCCTGCTGGAACCGAGCATTCAGTCACGAGAGTCCTTTCGCGGCGGGCACACCGCCTTCATTGATATGGACGCATGCGTGGAGTGCGGCGAATGTCTGGAGCTTTGCCGCTACGATGCCATCAGTCAGGACTATGTGGTGGACAAGGTGGATTGCGAAGGGTGTGGGGTGTGCGCCCACTTCTGCCCGGCTGAGGCCATCGAGATGCAGGAGAACATCTGCGGCGAGTGGTTTGTGTCGGACACCCGCTATGGTCCCTTTGTCCACGCGAAATTGGGTATTGCCGAAGAAAACTCCGGCATGCTGGTTACCATAGTCCGCCACAACGCCAAACTGATAGCCGAGGAAAAGGGGCTGGGTCTCATTATCGTGGATGGCCCTCCCGGCATTGGGTGCCCGGTGATCTCGGCGATTACCGGTGCCAACCTGGTGTTCATCGTCACAGAACCAACCCTTGCCGGGCTACATGATATGCAGAGGGTGGCGGCTTTGGCCAAACACTTCAATATTCCTGCCGCGGCCTGCATCAACAAGTACGATCTGAATCCTGAGATGAGTGACAGGATTCGCGGCTACTGTGAGGAAACAGGAGTTAATTTAGTTGGGATGATTCCCTACGATAATGTGGTTTCTAAGGCCCTGGTTGAGAAAAAAATTATGGTTGAGTATGGCAATGGCGTCGTCTCTGATGAAATCAAAAAGATTTGGATCGCTCTTGCAGATATTCTAGGAGTCAGCAACTAGTGTTCATCCGAGAACCCTTGCAATTCCATGTCATTCTGAGGAGTTCCGAGCGCGTCGGGACGACGAAGAATCCCGAGATCCTTCGCGGAGTTCATTTTGAGTTTGCCGAAGGAATGACATTGAATCATTTCCGGATGGACACTAACTAGGAGAGTTGGTCTCGTGGATTTGTTAGAGAAGATTAAAGAAAGTCTGACCCAGGTAATAGATACCGAGACTGGTATGGATGTGATGCGGATGAGACTCGTTCGGGATTTAAAGGTGGATCGGCGCGGAGATGTTGAACTTACCTTTCGCCCCTCCTCGGTCTTATGTCCGCTGGGTTTTCAACTGGGAATAAATATCAAAGAAGCAGTCCTGGATGTGCCGGGAGTCAAAAGTGTACAGGTTCACGTGGATGGTTTTATCCACGGCGAGCAACTGAAGAAGATCCTGGAAGAGATGGACTGAAAGAAGATTAAAGGGATTTACCATGCCGATTTATGAATACCAGTGCCAGGAATGTGGGGCTGTCTCAGAGAAACTGCTTGTGGGTGGAGAGAGCGTAACGGATATCTGCTGTAGTCACTGTGGCAGCCAGAGAGTGAGCAGAATTCTGTCAGTTGCCTCTCTTTTGACCAAAAAAGTGACTAGCAGCGCAGGCCATACCTGTTGTGGCCAAGAGGAGCGATGCGATACTCCACCCTGTTCGTCTGGAGGAAGCTGCCGCCGGGGTTAAAGATCGGCGATAAGATAGGAGGAAAATGATGCAAGGACGTGGTGAAAGCGGATCCAAACGAGGTGGCGCCGGCCGCGGTGGCGGCAGGGGCGAGGGACGTGGCCGAATGGGTGGTACTGGTCGGGGGCCTAATGGCGAATGCGTCTGTCCCAGTTGTGGCAAAAAGGCACCACATAAACGCGGTGTTCCATGTAATGAGGTGCGCTGCCCCAAGTGTGGTACCGCCATGACCCGTGAGTAGTGATGCAGTCACGGCCGTTTCAGTTCTTCAGACCAGGGCAAAATGAAATGCCCCGCAGCAAGCTGCGGGATAGCAAAACGTCATTCCGGAATCCGCCGGAGGCGGATATCCGGAATCTGGATTCCCGCTTTCGCGGGAATGACATTAACGAAACATCTTCGGCAAAATAGACCCACAGCCACTAAACCGCGAAAATCGCGAAGGGCATCAAGGGTTAGGATGTGAAATATGCGATTTGAGATGAGATTGGGTGGCAAATACCAAGCTTTTGCGATCCCACATCTCACATCCCACATCCTAGACCCTTCGTGTCCTGATACCTCACATAGAGGAGACACGACTGAATATGAAAAATCCCATGGATGATTTTGTCGACAAGCTACAGGAGCAGATTTTTGAAGAGTCGAAAGAGGTCTACGGTGAGGAAGTCTTTAGCAGGTGGCAAAACCCAAAGTTTATGGGGAGAATGACCAATGCCTCCTGTGTCGGCCGACTAACCGGCAACTGTGGGGATAGGATGGAGATATATCTCCGAATAAAAGATGATCACATTGAAGAGGCGAGATTCTTTACAGACGGCTGCGGTTCGAGTGTGGCCTGTGGTTCAGTAGTAGCGGAGTTGGCTACGGGCAAGGATCTCGAGGAAGCCGCCCAGATTGGCGGTGACACTGTTCTCATGACCTTAGGAGGATTGCCTGAGGAAGAAAAGCACTGTGCCTTTCTTGCTGCCGAAACGCTCATGGCTGCCATTCACCAATGGATGGTGGCGAGGATAGACACCGATAAGCGTTGAGGTTAAATAACCCCTGTCCATGTACGCTCCACAGCCAACCACAATGAGCTTCTTCATAAAGAAGCTCCTTCAAACTTCCTGTCCACTGTTCCTTGTCCCGGGAAGCCTTGTTGTCACTTCTCAGGTCAAAAGAAGTTTTACCTGTATATTCAAGTAATATTAAATAATTTGCTTATATGTTGTATGATAAAAGATGGTCAAAGGATGTATTATCTAGAGGATTATGGCAAGGCACCCTCACAATACATGCCTGATTCTTTTTGCAAAAGATGACGGCTTCTACTATAATCAGCTTGTACATTTTTGAACAATCACAGTGGTCATTTTTCCAGACATGGTTCATCGAGGCCGGGAGTTGGGGTTGATTTGGGTTAACCAGTTACCCGGTTTGGTGATAAGGACGAGAATAAGAGCTCAGATGCAAGAATTAATACACCCCAAGCAACTGCTTCGGGGGATATGACTGCCATAACTGGGCTGGATCTAACGTACCCCTGGCGTATCTTTGCCACCTTCCCCGACCCAGTAATGGTGGTCAACAAGCAAGGACGGGTGGTTTTCATGAACCCTGCGGCCGAAGACCAACTCGGTTTTTCGTTGTCGGCCTGGGAGTCCACTCGCTCCTGCAGCCAGCGCAAATTAATCTGACCAGATAGAATATATCTCGAGTGCGTGTCATGAGACGGAAACTGCCATTGGCTCTGATAAATCGGAGTCTGAGCGTCAAGCTCTTCCTGGCTGTGACCACGGTCATTGGCCTCACTATAGTGGCCTTTGTCCTGGTAAAGGTAGAGCATGAGAAGAAGACGCTAATCAGCCTTTTTCTGTGCCTCTCAGCCGGCCTTTATTTCTGCCTGCACTTTCTGGTGCTCAGGCCGGTGCGACGTTTGGCCGACATGGCCAAGCAGATTGACCACGGCGACTATGATGGGCGAGTCTCTGTTGGCAGTGAGGATGAATTGGGACAGTTAGCCGTGAGCCTCAATGAATTGAGCCGCAAGCTCAAAGTGCGCACCGCAGACCTGATTAAAAAGCGCGTGGATTATCAGGCTCTGATCAGCAGCGTCAGCAACTATGTTGTGGCGATCAACCGCAATTTTGAAATAATTATGGTCAACGAGCGCTTTCAGAGTGAGTTTGGTATGCACGCGGAAGGCATCTGCTACCGGGATTGGAAGAATCGTTCCACCAAATGTGAGAATTGTCCGGTGGAGAGGAGCTTTCTGGATGGAAAAATCCACACCAGCGAGGAGACTGTTGTCTTTAAAGACGGCCGGCAGGGGCAAATGGAAGTGAGAACTACCCCCGTGAAAAACGAGCAGGGTGAAGTAATCTACGTGCTGGAGGCGGCCACCGACATTACCGAAAAGAGGAGACTGGAAGAAGAATTGGGTCCAGGGGCAGGTTCGCTGGAAGAGCGGGTGGCCGAGCGGTTTAAGCATCTGCAGACATCGGAAGAGAAATATCGCACCATGTTTGAGCGCTGCCAGGATATGATTTTGTTCGCCGATCCCCAGGGAAAGATGGTGGATATCAATGCGTGCGGGGTCGACATGCTCGGGTATCGCAGCAAGGACGAACTACTCGCGGTTGGTTCCTTAAGCGAGCTTTTCGAAGATCCCGGTGAACTGGCGCGTTTTCGCCAGCAGTTGCTGGCAAATGGAATGGTGAGAGAGTTGGTGACTCGCTATAAGACCAAACAGGGTAACGCTTTAGATATTTCGCTCTCGGCGAATTTGATCAGCGATGAGAATGGTCGGATCATCGGCTATGAGGGTATTGCACGCGATATTTCCCGACAGAAGCAGATGGTTGATGAGATGCGCCGCAACAGTGAGCAGCTTTCTGCCTTGAACCGAATTTCTCTGACGCTAAGCAGTTCACTCCAGGTGGAGGAGGTCCTGGCCAATACCATCGATCTCATTATTAGTGTGCTTCAGGTGGGAAGTGTTCGGGTCTATCTCCTGGCTGAGGGAGGAGAGCATCTTTACCTTGCTGCAGCCCGCGGCTTGTCACGTGAATTTGTCGAAAACCCACTTGTCCAGCGGAGAGCCCTGGGAGAAGGATTGCTGGGGGAGGTGGCCCAGCAGGGCGAGACGGTGATCGCGGAAGATACCAGCCAGGTGGGAACCCTCTACCGGGACGCGGTGCAAAAGGAAGGGTTACAGTCAGTGGCGTACATCCCTCTTCTCACCAAGGGGCGCACCGTGGGTGTTCTTAGTGCTTCCAGTCATTACAGTGAGAAGTTTTCCAGCCAGCAAATAGAGTTCCTCACCTCCATCGGCAACCAGATTGGCATGGCGGTGGAGAATGCCAATCTCTACGAAAAAACCAGGAAAGCACTTGAAGATGTAAGCGCGGCCCAGGAGCAAGTGATGCGCACCGAGAAATTGGCTTCCCTGGGTAAGCTGGCGGCCACCATCGCGCACGAGATCAACAATCCCCTTGCAGTGGTCCTCACCTACATCAGATTGATGCTCAAATTGATTGGCCGGCAGCACTTCACCCCGGAACGGCTGGAGGACATCAACCGCTACCTGGCCACCATGGAAGCAGAGACAAGTCGCTGCGGCGAGATTGTCAAGAACCTGTTGGCCTTTGCCCGCCAGTCCCAAATTGATATGAAAGCAAATTCGATCAGGAAGATTATTGACAGGACCTTGCCGCTCGTCTCACATGATCTAGAACTGCGGGGCATAAGGCTGGTGAAAAAGCTGGAAGAGCACCTACCTGACGTCCGATGCGATTTCAAGCAGATTCAGCAGGTGCTTCTCAATGTTCTGGGTAATGCTGCCGAGGCGATGACCGAAGGGGGCACGCTGACCTTGCAGGTCTGCCAGGCGGCAAAAGGCGACTATGTGGAGGTGGCTGTCGCCGACACTGGCTGTGGTATTCCCCCTGAAAACCTGAAGGATATATTTGAACCCTTTTTCACCACCAAAGAAGAAAGGAAAGGGGTTGGTCTGGGTCTGGCCGTGGTATACGGCATTGTCGCCCGACACCATGGGACGGTAGAGGTGGAAAGCCCGCCTGTGGACGGGGAAAGCGGTAGCCGATTTCGCATCCGCTTGCCTATTGCTGTAGAGACCGGGGAGGCTGATGAGCCAGAAGGGGACAGCCAGATCTCGCACCAACTCTGATATGACCACTCGAGTAGTGGGTAGATCTTCTATGCAGGTGTCCGGCATTAGAGATAAAACTGATAACCAACGGGATCGGAGGTTGCTGGATGAGCAAAAAGACCCGCATTCTTATAGTTGATGACGAGACTGCCATGAGAGAGTGCCTCCGGGACTGGCTTCTGGAGGACGGATATGAAGTGGGGCTGGCGGCCAGCGGTCCCGAGGCTATTGCCATGGCCAAGGATTACTCCTGGCATGTGGTGCTCTTGGATCTCAAAATGCCCGGCATGGACGGACTCCAGGCTCTGGCGGAATTGCGCCAGGTGGCTCCCGACGCCGAGGTGGTGATGATGACCGCCTATGCCACAGTGGATACTGCGGTGCAGGCCATGAAGAGTGGGGCTTTCGACTACCTGGTAAAACCCTTTGATCCGGATGAGGTGGAACTGCTGATCAAAAAGATTGTTTCCCACCATGAACTGGTGCTGGAAAACATTCTGCTTCGGCGGAGGCTGGAGGAGCGGGAAGAGTTTGATGAGATTATTGGGCAAAGTCAACCCATGCTGAATCTCTTTGAGACGCTGTCCCGGGTGGCGCCAGCGGATTCCACGGTGTTGATCACAGGGGAGAGCGGCACCGGCAAGGAACTGGTGGCCCGGGCCATTCACGGAAACAGCCCTCGCTGTTATTATCCATTTATTACCGTGAGTTGTGGCGCTCTGCCCGACTCACTTTTAGAAAGCGAATTGTTTGGTCATGAGAAGGGGGCCTTTACCGGCGCCGACCAAACCCGCAAGGGCCGAATCGAGATGGCCAATGGCGGCACTCTCTTTCTGGACGAGATAGGTGAGATAAGCGCTAAGACCCAAGTGGATCTGTTGCGGGTGCTCCAGGAGAAGAAGATCCAGCGTCTTGGGAGCGAAGGGGAGATTCCGGTTGATGTTCGGATCCTCGCTGCCACCAATCGGGATCTGCTAAAGGCCATAGGTGAAAAACGCTTCAGGGAAGACCTATACTACCGGCTCAACGTGATCTCCATCCATCTGCCCCCTCTGCGCGAGCGGCAAGAGGACATCCCAATCCTGGCCGAGAGTTTCATCCGCAAGTTCTGCCTGGAGATGAACAAGGACCTGGTTAAGATCGGCCCGGAGGCCATGCGATTACTGACAAACTACCACTGGCCCGGTAATGTTCGGGAGCTGGAAAATATCATCGAGAGAGCCCTGGTTATCGGTACAGGCAAGGCCATCGTACCCGGTGATCTTCCATTCGGGCGTGGGCAGATGCAGGAAGCTGAACTGCCTGAATCGATCCAGGAGATGGAGCGTCTGCATATCAAGCGCATTTTGAATAATACAGCGTGGAACATCAGCCAGAGCGCCCGTCGTTTGGGGATCGACCGTCAGACACTTTATAACAAAATGGAGAAATACGGCCTCAGCCGTGCTGAATAGCAGAAATAGGGAATGAGCATTCGCACGGATCACCCACCAGGCGTGATCATCCACCCACTTGGCCCGGTACCTGCGGGAATCCTCCAGCATCTGGCCATCAGTGTGCAGGATCGCTGTCAGATATCTTGCCTGGTGGGTGAACCCATGGAAAATCCGGGTTACGCTCAGGATCCTGAACGGGCACAGTACAGCTGCAAACGCATTTTGCAGCGATTGCACCGTTGCTGCTCGCCGCATTCCTGGCGGGTCCTGGCTGTGACCGAGATAGATCTCTTTGTCCCCATCCTCAAATACGTTTTTGGCGCCGCCCAGATGGAAGGGAGATGTGCAGTCATCTCGCTCCATCGACTCCGCCCGCAGTTTTACGGCGGCGAGGAAGATGAGCAACTCCTTCTGGAGCGGTTGGTAAAAACGGCTCTTCACGAACTAGGTCACTCCCTGGGACTTACCCACTGTCGGCGGCGCACCTGTGTGATGTACTCCTCCACCCGCATTGATGATACTGATGCCAAAACGGCTGATTTCTGTACCACCTGCCGGGAACTTTTCCGCTGGCGTCTGCAAGGAGCAGTCTAGCCCACCAACTTCCAATTATGCCTATATTTTCGACAATGCGCCTATTTTCTAGACAGTAACAAAATTATATAATTATATCAGCATAATAAAAATTGCTTATGGCGAGAATCCTCGGAAGGAGTGTCGAATAATCCACCAATCCAAACCAGGGAGCCGAGAGAATTGTTGGTGGCATAAAGTGCAAAGTTGCAATATTATTAATCGGTTACTGAAGTAATCCATTGTTGGCATACTGTTTGCTCTAAAGGGATAGCGAAATGAGATAATAATCCATACAGGAGGAGGATATCATGGCCGAAGCTAGCGAAAAGAAGTCTTTTAAGGTGGTGCCGCCAGGGAAGAAGAAGTGTATCTGGATGGAGGCCGGTGTGGTCTCTTACAAACTTTGCGACCATAACTTTGATTGTCCGACCTGCTCGTACGACCAGGGCATGCAGCTCAAGGTAGCCCGGCAGCGGGCGTCTCTAGCCGCTTTTCCGGTGGCCGAGCCCCTTCCCGAGGAATTTACCCCGACCTGGGTGGAGAAGGAAATGCAGTTGGCGGCCCACAGGCGCAGGTGCCGCTATATGCTCACCGGGGAAGTGGATCGAAAAATCTGTGCAAATGCTTATGAATGTGGCAACTGTGCTTTCGATCAGATGATGCAGGATCGGCTGCAGCCTTCAGAGCTTCCCGCCCAGGCCCACGCCTCTGTTGGTGGTTTCGAGCTTGCCGAGGGATTTTACTATCATGACGGCCACACATGGGCTCGACCGGAGTATGGTGGTCGTGTCCGTGTCGGTTTGGATGACTTTGCCCGCAAACTTCTAGGGCGGCTGCGTCAGCTCAGTGTTCCCGAGGTGGGGCAGGCAGTGAAACAGGGTGAGGCCGCCATGGAGCTGCAGCGCAACACCTCTCGGGTTAGAGCTCTGGCGCCGGTGGACGGCATTGTCACGCACGTCAACTACGAGGTATTGAACAATCCAAGTTTGATCCAGGAATCTCCCTACGAGGCGGGCTGGCTTTTCATCATTGAGCCCACCCGACTGCGAAAAAATCTGAAGAACCTCTACTTCGGCGAGGAGGCCCAGAGCTATGTCGAGGAGGAACGGGAACGACTTCTTGCACGGGTCCATCAGGATGACCGAATCGCAGCTGACGGTGGTCCGTCCGTGGATGACGTTACAGGGAATCTCAAGGATGAGGATTGGTCAAAATTGGTTAAGGAGTTTCTCAGAAGCTGACACCGAGGACTTCGAGTCTCAAGGTTTTGCTAAACTCTCCCGGCCCCGCAACCGGGAGAGTTTTTTTTGTGGTGAATCTTTCCATTCTTACTTTTCACCTTCACAGCCAAACACAATGAGCTTCTTCATATTGAAGCTCCTTCAAACTTCCTGTCAGCTTTTCTTTGTCCAGGAAAGCCTTGTTGTCACTTATTAGGTCAAGAGAAATTTTGTCTGTATATTCATGAAATATTAAATAATTTGTTTATATGTTGTATGATAAAAGTGGCTAAAAGATGAATTATTTTGGCAAGGCACCACCCTTATATATGTCCGATTCTTTTTGCAAAACATGATGGCTTCTACTATAATCGACTTGTACATTTTTGAACAAGCACGGTGCTATTTTTTCAGACATCGTTCATCGAGGCCGGGAGTTGTGGTTGATTTGGCTTAACCAGTAACCCGGTTTAATGATTAAGGACGAGAATATGAGCTCAGATGCAAGAATCAATACACCCAAAGCAACTGCTTCGGGGGATATGACTGCCATGACTGGGCTGGATCTAAAGTACCCCTCGCGTATCTTTGCCACCTTCCCCGACCCAGTAATGGTGGTCAACAGGCAAGGACGGGTGGTTTTTATGAACCCTGCTGCCGAAGACCTCTTTGACTGTTCCGTGGGTGCTGGGGAAGAGTACCCTCTCTGCAGCGAAATTTTTGAAACCGATATAAAAGAGCACCCCTTTTCCATTGAACAGTGGTTGCGAGGCCGAGTACCCTTGAACCGCGCCCCCCTTAGGTTGCGAAATCGTCAGGGGGGGTGGTCATCTTTGTCGGTTACCGTGACCCCCATTGAGGACGATGCAGAAAACGTTGTCGGCTGCCTGGCAATACTAAGGGATATTCACTCGGATCTCGAAGCTTGCCCCGAGATCCGAAACGAGCTCTCCACCCTGTCGAACATCCTCGACAACTTCCCCACGCCATTCTTCACCGTCGATCCCAATCTTGTCATCACCCATATGAATGAACTCATGGAAAAGCTCACGGGCTATACCAAGGAGGAGGTAGTCGGGCGCATGGACTGTGCCAGGGTGCTCTGTGCGGACCAATGCCAGACAGACGCGTGTGTATTGCTCCACGCCATGGTGGATAGACGTCCCATTGCCGGGCTTCGGACGGTTCTCACCGATCGTCGAGGCAGGAGGATTCCGGTAGTAGTCAATGCTTCCCTCATCAGCGACGCGGAGGGAAATGTCATCGGAGGTTTCGAGGCCGTTCGTGACATCAGTCGGCGAGTGGAAGCCGAAAAAAAGATCGAATTGCTCGCGGAGATGACCCAAGAAGGCATCCTGATGGCGGATGAAAACCATCGCGTCATCTTCGCCAACTCCCGGCTGGCGGAAATCACCGCACTGCCGAAGGAAGAGATTGTCGGCATGAGTATAAGTGAGCTCCTTTCTCCCCAACATGATGAGATGATTGCAAACCTACTGAGCGAACCGGATCCTGAGAATCTAGGGCACCTGTGCTTTTGCAGCACCCTGCAGGCAGACTTCAATCTGGAAGACACCTACCGCAGATTTGAGACCTGCATAGGGGTTTCCCGCGTGGGTAAAAGCAGAATCACCTACCTGTACCTTCGGGACCTTACAGAGCGGATTGAGATCGAACGGGAACTCCGCAAGGCCAATACTTTTCTCAATAATATTATTCAGAGTTCCGTGGATGGTATCGTGGTTGTGGACACCAAGGGAAATGTCCTTGTTTTCAATGAAGGAGCCGAACGCATTTTGGGATACAAGGCCACGGAGTCCGTGGGCCACTCAGAAGTGCTTCTCAAGTTCTACGATCTAGATTTGGCTCGCGAGATGATGCGGCGGATACGCAGCAGTGAATACGGGCCTCCTGGCAAACTAAACCCCACCCGCATCTCCTTTACCAGCAAGAGCGGTGAGGAGGTGCCGGTTAATTTCTCCGCTGCCATTATGAAGGAAGGAAATCGGGAAATTGGTAGTGTGGGCATCTTTTCCGACCTCCGTGAACACGAGCGGATGCGGCAGGAATTGGCCGACCTCCGTGAACACGAGCGCATGCGGAGGGAGTTGGAACAGACCCAGAGGCAGTTGCTTCAAACCGAAAAGATTTCCTCCCTGGGCCGTCTGGCCGCTGGTGTGGCCCATGAAATCAATAATCCCCTCGCCGGGGTGCTCATTTATGCTGACATGCTGATGAAAGAAATCAAACACAATGAGCATTGGCGGCAGGATTTAGAGGAAATCATCAACCAGACTCTGCGCTGCAAGCAGATTGTCTCGCGGTTGTTGGAGTTCAGTCGGCAATCTTTGGAGGAACGAGTCGTTTTTGATGTCAACGAGGTTATCGGTCACTGCGTGGAGCTGTTGGGGCGCCAGGCACTCTTCCACAATATCGAGATCATCCAGGATCTTGATTCAGCTCTCCCTCAGGTTCTGGGAAATCCAGGCGAACTCGAGCAGGTCTTCACCAACCTCATGATCAATGCTGCAGACGCGATGGATGGAAGCGGCAAGCTTACTATCAGCAGTCGCTCAGATTTGAAAGCAGAGCAGGTAATTTTGAAATTCACTGACACAGGCCCAGGGATCTCCCCGGCTATCAAGGACAAAATATTTGAACCCTTTTTCACCACCAAGCCTTTGGGCAAGGGAACCGGACTGGGGTTGTCAGTTGTCTATGGGGTTATTCAACGGCATGGCGGCCATGTACAGGTGGACAGCCCTAGTGATGGTGGCGCTACCTTTACTATAAAGCTGCCTCTGGAGTCACCCTTTGTAATGTCCTACATGTTGAAGGAAGGCCCGGACTCAGATGAATCAAAGATGCTGAAGTAAAAAGTGCGGCTAGAGTTCTAGGACATCCATGGCCAAATAAGCAGGTATTCCATGTCGGCACAAGAGACGGTTTTGGTAGTTGACGATGAAAGGGTGGTTCGAGATGGCTGTTGTCGTATCCTCAAACCTGAGGGTCTTCAGGTTCTAACCGCAGAAAACGGCCAGGAGGCTTTGGAAGCCCTTGAGAGAGAAACCGTCAATCTCATTCTTTGCGACCTGAAGATGCCCGTCATGGGAGCCCTCGGGGTGCTGGAGAAGATTGGGGAGAGGTACCCCAATATCCCGGTGATCATTATTACCGGTCACGGTACGGTCGAGAGTGCGGTAGAATGTATGAAGAGGGGGGCTTACGATTTCATTACCAAACCTTTCAGGGCCGACCATCTCGTTCTGATTGTCAGAAGAGCGCTGGAAAAGCAAGCACTCGAACGGAGAGCCCGGCAGCTTCAAGAGGAGCGGGCCAGAAGCCTCTATGATCTGGCCGCGGAGCAGAGCCGCATCCGCACCATAGTGAGTTGCATGGCAGACGGGGTATTGGTGACCACACCTGATCTGGAAGTGGTACTTCACAACCCAGCGTCCACTAGGCTTTTGGAGTTCTTGCCGCCAGCGAGTCCGGGAAGAGCAATCTCCGACTACATAGATGATCACAATCTCGGTAAGGCACTCAGGAACCTTTTGGCGAATGCCCAGGGGGAAGAAGAATGTATTGCCCAAGAATTGTTCGCGGGCGGTAAACATCTCAGGGCGCTTTCCGCCTTGGTCTATGGCCCCGAGCGCCAGGTACTCGGTACGGTCACGGTTCTCCACGACGTGACTTCCTTTAAAGAATTGGATGAAATGAAATCCAATTTCGTCCACCATGTGTCTCACGAACTGCGGGCTCCCCTCTCGGCTATTAAGCAGCAACATACGGTGATTTTGGATGGCTTAGCGGGGGAATTGACTGGCAAACAGAGAGAGCTCCTGAGCCGTGCCCAGGATAAAATTCAGGGATTGTTAGATATGATCAAGGACCTGCTCGACGTTGCCAAAATTGAAAGTGGCCATGGAGTTCAGCAGCAAGTTCCGATGAACCTTGCGGACATCCTAGGGCAAACAGTATCTCTGATGAAAGCCAAGGCTGAGGAGCGGGGGCTTTCCCTTGAACTGGAGCTACCGTCAGATCTACCTTTGGTTCAGGCAGATGAACGAAGTATTGAGGAAGTCTTTACCAATCTGGTGAGTAACGCCATCAACTATACCCCGGACGGAGGTACTGTTAATGTCTTAGCAATCCCCCATGAGGAATACCTGGAGGTGCGGATCAGTGACACCGGCGTAGGCATTTCAGCGGAGGAGATTCCTAAGATATTTGACAAATTTTATCGGGTGAAACATCCTGAGACCAGACAGGTAATCGGAACCGGCCTCGGTCTTTCCATTGTGAAAGCAATCATTGAGGCGCACCGCGGCTCAGTGGAAGTGGAAAGTGAACCAGGGGTAGGCACCACCTTTAGAGTGCTACTCCCTACGATTGCGGGGCAATGATCAGTGAAGGAGAAAACTGAACCACAAAGAGCACAATGGCAGTGATACCACTGCCAAATTCGCAATCCTAAGCACGAAACACTAAACAATACCAAAATACAAATGTTCCAACGCTCCAAACGACAAGAGCCTAAAATTCATTGAAGTAGGTTTTGATCATTTGAATTTTGAAAATTTGAATTTGTTTAGGATTTAGATATTCGGATTTCGGATTTCTTCTTCTCCGTGTGCTCTGTGGTAAGAGCACCCTATTTTGACGCCGACAGGATCATAGAAGGTAAGGCTGCCGATTATGGCAAAGACAAAGAGAAAACCCAAGGTACTGGTAGTAGATGATGAAGCAGTAGTGCGGGCAGGAATCTCTCGGGTTCTGGAAAAGCAGGGTCTATCGATTCACACTGCTGCCGATGGCAGTGAGGCCCTGGAAATAATGGCAGAGTATCACATTAATATCGTTTTATTAGATATCAAAATGCCAGGTCTAGACGGAATTGAGGTCCTGCGACATATACGCGCCACCTATCCTGACACGGTGGTGATAATGATTACAGGACATCCCACCATACAGAGTGCTATTGAGTGCACCAAGCTGGGGGCCATAGACTACCTAGTGAAACCCTTCAGAGTTGACGAACTGGAATCCCTCATCCTGAAAGCTCAAAAGCAAGTGACTAAAGATACAGAATCCAAGGCCGCTCCTGAGGAAGGGGCAAAGGTTGGGGATGTTCCATACATCGTAGGCAGTAGTCAGGCCATGCGAGAAGTCTTCTCCAAGGTAAGGAGAGCCGCCCCCAGTGACAGCACTGTGCTCCTCACCGGTGAAAGCGGCACAGGTAAAGAACTAGTAGCTCGGGCAATCCACACCCTCAGTGATCGGGCAGAAAAAGAATTTGTGCCAGTAGATTGTTCCGCCCTGGTTGAAAGCCTCCTGGAAAGTGAGCTTTTTGGTCACGTCAAAGGTTCTTTCACTGGAGCTTTTCAGACAAAACACGGTCTTTTTGAACTGGCCAACCATGGTACCTTTTTCTTTGACGAAATCTCTAATTTAAGTGTCAACATCCAGGCAAAACTGCTCAGAGTAATCCAGGAACGGGAATTCATGAAGGTGGGGAGCCAGAAACGGATAAGATTGGACATTCGCATTATCGCCTCCTCCAATCGTGATCTCAAAGAGGCTATAAAAGATGGGTCCTTTCGCGAAGACCTTTACTATCGTCTGAGTGTTATTCCCATTAGATTGCCGCCCCTTCGTGATAGAATTGGTGACGTGCCGCTACTTGTGGGCCACTTTCTCAAATCGCACTCTCAAAAAAGAAACGGGCGGCAGCGGGACGTCTCCAAGCGAGCCCTGGAGATGCTCTCGGCTTATTCATGGCCAGGTAACGTTCGGGAGTTGGAACACACAATCGAGCGCATTCTTATCCTGGAGGATTGCGACGTAATCGAACCCGAGCACCTACCCGCCTTTATCAGCCAGAGACAGGGTGAGTTCCAGGTGTTCTCAGAAGAGAGCTTCAGTCTAGAGGAGCTCGAGAAGAGGTATATCCAATTCGTTCTTCGTCAGACCAAAGGTAGGCGGCAAGAAGCGGCCCGTATTCTGGGTATCAACCGAAAGACTCTCGCCGGCAAGATCAAGAAATACGGCCTGCGGGTAAATTGGTAACGGATGGGACATTTTTACCCAATAAGTAAATTATTCATGTAATACAGTACCTTGTAAAGATAGCCCAGTAAAATCCGGGGTATATCCCCCGGTCCTTTTCCCCAATTCCCCTCACCCCCACACAGTCTATCCTATCGAAATAAAATAATTTTTTAGATTTTACTTGAATAGGCACAGGGTTTGCTCAAGTGGAGTAGGGTCAGTTGAGTTTTGGGAATCTCCCCCTAACAGGTAGGAAGCAGTGACAGAGTGCGGAACCTTGTTGATAGGTGAGTCAGGTTGCAAGCTGGCGACTGAGCTTGAGCCGTGGGTCACCGAAAAAGGGTACAAGGTCAGAGCTGTTGAAAATATCAAGGATGTTTTCCTCGCCCTCCAGTGCGAGAAGATCCATGTCCTGGTAATGGATGTTTGTCTGCCGGAGGAGATGGGCTGTGAGGCCATTTCCATAATCAAGAGTATGCACAGTAAGTTACCTATTATTGTCACCACGGACGAGAATAACCCGGAACTGGAGAGTAGCGTCAGACAGATGGGTATCTTCTACTATCACGTGAAGTCTTTTGGAATGGACGAACTCATGCTCGCCATTTCTAATGCCATGGCGCGCTCCACACGGTTGAGATAAGGGAGGTCCTATGCAGATGGAGAAAAAAATGACCTCGGGAGAATTCCTGGTACTGGCGGAAATGGAGCCTCCCAAGGGGGTGGATGTTTCGCAGATGGTTGCTAACGCCACCAGGGTGCGGGGCAGGGTTGATGCATTTGTGGTTCCGGAGATGAGCAATGCCGTTATGAAGATGAGCTCCCTAGGCGCTGCCATCCTGCTGCAGAGTAAGGGATTGGAAACTGTCATGCAGCTCTGCTGTCGCGACCGCAATCGACTGGCCCTGCAGGCGGACCTGCTTGCAGCCCAGGCCTTGGGGGTGGCAAATGTCATGGCCGTTACCGGGGAGGATCCCACCTATGGGGACCATCACCGTGCCCGGGCTGTCTATGACATCGATCTGGTTGAACTGTTGGAAGTGATCAAAAATCTTCAGAATGGTCGAGATATGGCGGGTGTTGAGCTTAACGGCGCACCACATTTCCTCGTGGGTTCCACGGTAAATTCCGGCGCCAGTGGTGGCGCTCTCGATATGGAGCTGGCGGAACTTGACAGGAAAATAGCCGCTGGCGCCAAGTTTTTTGTGACGCCGCCGGTTTTTGACCTGGAATCGTTCTCCGGGTTTATGAGGAAGGTTGCCGGCCGGGAGGCCAAGGTCATTCCCACCGTGCTCCTGCTGAAATCAGTAGGCATGGCGCGATACATCGACCGTCATCTCGATAATGTCACCGTTCCGAGTGAAGTTGTGAGTCGGATTCAGAAGGCTCAAGACAAGGTGGGTGAATGCATTGACATTGCCGCAGAATTAGTTTCCGGCCTGAGGAAAATGGGCTGCAACGGTGTGCTCATCGTCCCCCTTGGCTGGGAACACAAACTCCTGGACATCTTAGACGGAGCAAAAGCGTAAGAATTCCACCTCCAACCCTTACAGGAATATTAACCATGGCGAGCAGAAAGAAAAAACAAAAGGCGAAAAGCGGCAAGACCAGCAAGGCCACTAAGGCCACCAAGACCGTTGGCTCAGTGATGGTTGTGGGTGGTGGCATCGCTGGCGTCCAAGCAGCTTTGGATTTGGGCAATTCCGGCTTCTATGTTCACTTAGTGGAAAATTCTCCAGCCATCGGTGGAGTCATGGCGCAGCTAGACAAGACCTTTCCCACCAATGACTGCTCCATGTGCATTCTGTCCCCCAAGCTGGTGGAATGCGGGCGGCATCCTAATATTAGACTCCATACCTGCACTGAACTGGAAAAAGTCACTGGTGAACAGGGCCGTTTTCAAGTAACGCTGCGCCAGAAACCACGATACATCAGCCTGGACAAATGTACTGGCTGTGGCGACTGTGCCGAAGTCTGCCCGGTGGCATTACCCAGCCAGTTTGACCAGGGGCTAGGGACGAGAAAAGCCACCTTCAAACCTTACGCTCAGGCGATCCCTGGAGGATATGTCATTGAGAAGCTGGACACCGCCCCCTGTAGGATGGCATGTCCTGCTCACCTCAACGTGCAAGGCTATGTGGCCATGGTAAAGATGGGCAAATACGAGGAGGCGGTGAAGATTATCCTCGAGGATCTGCCGCTCCCCGGGGTGCTTGGCCGTGTCTGCCCCCATAAGTGCGAGAATAGCTGCAGGCGGCTGGAGTTGGATAGCGCCATTGCCATCCGCGAGCTCAAACGTGTGGCAGCCGACCATGTGAATCTGGAGGAACTTCCCCTGCCGGAAATCACTCCTCGGGAGGAGCAAGTGGCCATTGTAGGCTCTGGGCCTGCCGGCTTGACAGCGGCCTACTATCTCGCCCTTGATGGCTACCAGGTGACCATTTATGAGGCAATGCCTGAACCGGGCGGTATGTTGCGTTATGGTATCCCGGAGCATCGGTTGCCACGTTCCGTATTGGACGCCGAAATCGCCTTGATCCAGCGAACGGGTGTAAAAATCCAGACCAATGCGCGTCTAGGCAAGGATCTGACCATCGATGAACTGCGATCCCACGGAGCCAAAGCAATATTCCTGGCCATCGGAGCCTGGAAAGGTCTTAAACTCATGCTGGAGGGGGAAGATGCTTATGAGGGAGTGGCAGACGTCACCTCTTTTCTTAGTCAAGTTCACCTGGGAAAGCTGAAAAAACTCACCGGAAGTGTGGTGGTCATCGGCGGTGGCCACTCGGCCATTGACGGCGCCCGGGTGGCAAGGCGCCTCGGGGCCGAGGAGGTGCGGATTATTTACCGTCGTTCGCGCAGGGAGATGCTGGCCGAGCAGGAAGAAGTGGAAGAAGCGGAAAAGGAGGGAGTGGAGATCCTCTTTCAAGTGGCGCCTCTAAAAATTGTGGGCGAAAACGGCAAAGTGAGCGGTATCAAATGCATCCGCACTCGTCTTACCGAACCAGACACCAGCGGGCGTCGCAAGCCCATTCCCATAGAGGGCTCAGAGTTTTTCATCGAAGCTGAGCACATTATCCCCGCCATCGGCCAGGAACCGGACCTGGGCTTCCTCGGAACCGATCCCGAAGTTGAGATCTCCAAGTGGAATCTTCTGGTGGTGAATCCCGAAACCTTGCAGACAAAACAGCCAGACGTCTTTGCTGGCGGCGATGCGATTACCGGCCCTGCAACAGTAATAGAGGCCGTGGAGGCCGGGAAGAGGGCCGCGCGCTACATGGCGAAATATATTCAGGGTGAAGAACTTCCCACCGAATGGGTCGAAGAACCTCCTGTCGGTACCAACTGGAAAACCATTTCTTCCGACGAGCCGGTGCGACCACGCCTCCGCCCCCCGACGCGGCCCGTGGAAGAACGCCTGGCAGGATTCGAGGAAGTCAACCTGCTGGCAAGTGAAGAAGCGACAAGAGCAGAAGCCGAGCGTTGTCTGGATTGTGGGCTTTGCTGCGAATGCATGCAATGCGTGGCCGCCTGCAAGGCGGAGGCAGTGGATCACAGTATGCAGGAAATGGCGGTCCCTGTGGAGGTGGGCTCTATTATTGCCGCGCCCGGCTTCCAACCCTTCGACCCTAGTCGTTACGAGACATACAATTACACCAAATTCCCCAACGTGGTCACCAGTATGGAGTTCGAACGTATCCTCAGCGCTTCCGGCCCATACCAGGGCCATCTGATGCGCCCCTCCGACCACATGGAACCGAAGAAGATTGCCTGGCTACAGTGTGTCGGTTCTCGAGACATCAATCAGTGTGACCACAGTTACTGT
>CAVQGX010000026.1:0-140054 GCA_963712115.1 uncultured delta proteobacterium
TCTGGGGTCTGCTGCATGTACGCCATCAAAGAGGCGGTGATTGCCAAAGAACACAGCAAGCAGCCTTTGGATACCGCCATATTTTTCATGGATATGCGCACCTACGGCAAGGACTTCGACCGTTACTACAATCGAGCCGAGCAGGAGACCGGGGTACGCTTCATCCGTTCACGGGTGCACAGTGTGGAGAGGGTGGCTGGCACCGACGATCTCGAGATTACCTACCCAACCGAGGAGGGGACTCTCGAGACTGAAACCTTTGACATGGTTGTCCTTTCCGTGGGTATGGAAACGTCAGCTCAAACTGTAGAACTGGCGGAAAAGCTGGGGATTGAACTGGATGTTGACCAGTTTGCTGCTGCCTCCTCCTTTGCGCCTGTGGCCACATCCAAACCGGGGATCTTTGTTTGTGGCGGTTTCAGCGGCCCCAAAGACATTCCCTATTCGGTGATGGAGGCCAGTGCAGCTTCGGCCTCATCTCAGGCTATCCTGGCGTCGGTGCGGGGTTCGCTGATCACGGAAAAGATTTACCAGGCAGAAATTCCCACGGTGGCGGAAGAACCCAGGGTGGGAGTCTTTGTCTGCAACTGCGGAGTGAATATAGGCGGCATCGTAGATGTTCCTGCTGTGCGCGACTACGCCAAAAGCCTGCCTTCTGTGGTCTATGTGGGCGACAATCTCTTCACCTGTTCCCAGGATACGCAGGAAATTATGAAAGAGGCTATCAAGGAGCACCAACTGAACCGGGTAGTGGTGGCTGCATGCACGCCCAGAACCCATGAACCCCTCTTCCAGGAGACTATCCGTGAGGCGGGACTCAATCGCTTTCTCTTCGAGATGGCAAATATCCGCGACCAGGACTCCTGGGTACACCAAGGCGAACCTGAAAAGGCCACGGACAAGGCCAAGGATCTAGTGCGGATGGCGGTGGCCAAGGTCTCGCTGCTCGAGCCCATCGAAGATATCAAGGTGGATCTATTCCCGGTGGCCTTGGTCATCGGCGGAGGTGTGGCTGGCATGGTGGCGGCTCTCAACCTGGCCGATCAGGGCTTCAAGAGCTACCTGTTGGAGAAGAAAGACCAATTAGGCGGGCATGCCTTGAAAATCAAGACCACCTGGAAGGGTGAGGATGTAGCGTCTTTTGTGGCGGATCTCACTGAGCGGGTGGAAGGCCATGAAAACATTGAGGTTCTCACCAACACGGAAGTCAAGGAGGTGAACGGCTTTGTGGGGAATTTTGTCAGTACGGTGGCCAATGGGAATGGCTCCCAAGAGATTCAGCACGGGGTGGCCATACTCGCCACCGGGGCACACTCCATTAAGCCGGATGAATATCTCTACGGCAAGAGTGATTCTGGTATATCGCTGGCACGAGCTGGAGAAAGCCATCGAGAACAACCCAAAGATGGTCGAGCAGGCGAGGGTAGCAGTTTTCATCCAGTGCGTCGGCTCCCGTGAGCCTGAAAGACCCTACTGTTCGAAGATCTGCTGCACCCACTCGGTTCAGACGGCACTGAAGCTGAAAGAGATCAATCCGGAGATGGATGTCTACATATTGTATCGGGATCTTCGTACCTACGGCCCGCGGGAGGAACTTTACAAGGACGGCCAGGGGGAAAGGTGTGATTTTCATTCGTTACCGACTGGAGGACAAGCCAGTGGTGGAGGAGATAGCTGGCAAGGATGGCAGCAAACAACTGCAGGTTACCGTCACTGACCACATTTTGGGCTAGGCCTCTGACCATCAAGCCCGATTTCATCAACCTGGCCACGGCCATCTATCCAAAGGATCACGAGGAGTTGGCCAAGTTCTTCAAGGTGCCCCTCAACGAAGACAAGTTTTTCCTCGAGGCCCACATGAAGCTGAGGCCGGTGGACTTTGCCACTGATGGTGTTTTCGTTTGTGGCTTGGCCCACTACCCCAAGCCAATTGAGGAGTCCATCGCCCAAGCCCAGGCCGCTGCAGGCCGGGCTGCTACCGTTCTTTCCCAGAAGTTTGTGAGGGTGGAGCCCATGGTATCGGCGGTGGACCAAGAATCTGTGCATCGGCTGTGGTTTATGTGAGGCTACCTGCTCCTTCGGTGCTGTATATCTTGAAAAGGTCGAGGGCAAGGGATACCGGGCTGTGAACGTCTCGGCGTCCTGTAAAGGCTGCGGATTGTGCGCAGCGGCGTGCCCGCAGAAGGCCATCGACATGATCCACTTTCGAGATCGACAGATCATTGCGGCCATTCGCGCAGGTGGTACGGCGGGATAACTAAGTAACAGGGTTTTGAGCAGGAGAAAACACATGGAAGAGACATACGAGCCGAAAATCCTGGCCTTTTTGTGTAACTGGTGTGCTTATGCGGGGGCTGATCTGGCGGGGGTTTCACGCTTTCAATACCCTCCCACCATTCGCGTCATCCGAACCATGTGTTCCGGCCGGGTTGACCCCCTTTATGTATTGGAGGCATTCAAGAACGGCTACGACGGGGTCTTTGTCTTCGGCTGACATCTAGGAGAATGTCATTACCTGGACGGTAATGTATACACCTCCAAGCGGATACCGGTGGTGGAGCAATTGTTGGATTTTAGCGGTATTGGCAGCAGCAGAATTCAGCTTCGCTGGGTAAGCGCTGCCGAGGGACAACTCTTCGCCAACTACGTTACCGAATTGAGTGACCTAATTGCGAAAACTCGGACCCTTCCAACCTGCTGATTTCGCCATGGAACTGGCAGCGGCGGAAAGCGTTCTGAATTCGACGCGCATACGCTGGCTCATGGGAATGGATAGGCAGATCACCGAGCAGGAAAACGTCTACCACGAGAAAATGGAAGCGACAGCGTACCAGGCATTTCTCCGGCAAGCTGTGGCTGATGAATATGAAAAGGGGTTGATCCTTGAAGCCCTCGCAGATGGGCCGCAGTCTGTGCGCGAAATGGCCAGCAAGACCGGATTGCCGGTCTACACCGTCTCCTTGAGGTTGAACGATTTGGAAAGAGCGGGTCAGGCACAATTTCACAAATTCGAGGGGACAACGGCCAAGTTCGTGCGCCCGGCTGCGTGATGAAGCGGTCAATGGCAAACTCTATGAGGAATAGCTATGGCAAAGTCAAAAGACAGTAAGAAAGTAGGTGCCGTAATGGTGGTCGGAGGAGGAGTCGCCGGGATGCAGGCCTCTCTAGACCTGGCCAATGCAGGTTATTATGTCCATTTGGTGGACAAATCACCAACCATTGGTGGCATCATGGCACAACTGGACAAGACCTTTCCGACAAACGACTGTGCCATGTGTATTATCTCACCCAAGCTGGTTGAGGTCGGCCGGCATCTCAATATAAATATGATCACCAACACGGAAGTGGAAGGTCTCGAAGGTGAGGCCGGTAACTTCACGGCTAAGCTGATCAATCACCCTCGCTACATTGATTTGGAGAAGTGCACCGCTTGCGGTGAGTGTAGTCGGGTGTGCCCAGCAACCGCTGTCAATGAATTCAATGAACGCCTCGATCTTAGAGAAGCCACTTACATGAGGTATCCACAAGCCATGCCTCGAGGCTTTGTCATAGACCGCAACATCTGCGTCGGCTGCGGCCTTTGTCAAAAGGTCTGTTTGGCTGAAGCCATCAATTACGGCGACGAGCCCCGCCGGACCGAGATTAGAGTGGGCACCGTAATATTGGCGCCGGGTAACGGGGTCTTTGATCCGTCCAGGTTTGAGACCTACAACTACATGGACCTACCTAATGTGGTTACCAGTCTGGAATTTGAGCGCATATTGAGTGCCTCCGGGCCATACCAGGGTCACCTTATGCGACCTTACGACCGGGAAGAGCCGCAAAAGATCGCCTGGCTGCAATGTGTGGGCTCACGGGATATCAACCACTGTGATAACTCCTACTGCTCGGCAGTCTGCTGCATGTACGCCATCAAGGAAGCGGTCATCGCCAAAGAGCACGCCCACGGTGATCTGGATACAGCCATCTTTTTTATGGACATGCGAACCTACGGCAAGGATTTCGAACTTTACTACAACCGCGCTCAGGAAGAGGGTGTGCGCTTTATTCGTTCGCGAGTCCACAGTATTGAACCCGAGGGCGAATGCGATCTGCTGCTCTCCTATGTGGACGGTCAGGGTGAGTTTCAGAGTGAAGTCTTCGACATGGTGGTCTTGTCCGTGGGTTTCGAGGTGGGAGAGGAAGTCATTGAACTCTCTAAACGTCTCGGTATTGAACTCAACCAGCACAATTTTGCCTTAACCGCCCCATCGACTCCCGTGACCACTTCGCGACCGGGTGTCTATGTCTGTGGAACACTACAGGGACCCAAAGATATTCCCCAATCCGTAATGGAAGCCTCGGGCGCTGCCGCAGCTTCCAGTGCCTTACTCAGTGAGGTTCGTTGGACCGAGACCAAAATCAAGGAATTGCCAGAGCAGAGGGACGTTAGTGAAGAAGAGCCCCGGGTCGGCGTGTTTGTTTGCAACTGCGGTATCAATATTGGCGGCATTGTGGACGTACCCGCTGTTCGAGAATATGCTCGGAGCTTGCCCAATGTTGTTCATGTGGAAGACAACCTGTTCACCTGTTCTCAGGATACCCAGGTTAATATGGCCGAGGTCATAAAAGAAAAATCCATAAACCGCATGGTAGTTGCTGCTTGCACCCCCCATACTCACGAAGATCTGTTTCGAGAAACCCTGCTTGAGGTCGGCCTCAACAAGTATCTCTTTGAAATGGCCAACATCCGCAATCAGGATTCTTGGGTGCATATGAACGATCCGGAAAAGGCCACGGCAAAGGCCAAAGATCTCGTACGCATGTCTGTGGCCCGGGCAGCTCTCCTGGAGCCGCTTGAAGAGAGAATGATAGAGATCAAACAGCGGGGGTTGGTGATCGGCGGCGGGGTGGCAGGCCTCAATGCGGCCTTGAATCTGGCCCAACAGGGCTTTGAGACTGTCCTCGTTGAGAAGGAAAAGGAGTTAGGGGGGTTGGCACGTCATCTCCACCACACCATAGACGGTTTAGATGTGCAAAAATATATGGACAACCTCATCGAGGAAGTACAGAACAATGAGAAGATCCAGGTGCTAACCGAGGCACTTGTTGTCGGATTTAGCGGGGCCAAAGGAAATTTCACCACTGAAGTATTGGTTGGCCCCGGTATGTATGAAAGGAAAATAGAGCACGGTGCGACCATAATTGCCACAGGCGCGGTGGAGCACAAGCCTAAAGAATATCTCTACTCAGAAGATGAGCGGGTCATGACCCAGCTTGACTTAGGTAAATTCCTCCATGAGAACGGCAAAAAGGCGGCCAATTGGCAGAGAGTAGTGATGATCCAGTGTGTGGGCTCACGGAATGAGGATAATCCCAACTGCAGCCGTGTCTGTTGTCAGGGAGCGGTGAAACATGCGCTGGAACTCAAAGAGTTGAACCCGGAGATGGAGATCATCATCCTCTACCGGGATATGAGGATGTATGGTCTGCTGGAAGACTACTACAAAGAGGCAAGAAGCAAGGGTATCCTGTTTTTTCGCTACAGCCCTGACCAACCACCTCAGGCGAGCACTAACGGTGACGGCCTGCAGATTACCTTTGTGGAGCAGCTGCTGAACCGGCCTGTCCAGATGAGTGCGGATGCTGTGGTTCTGGGTTCTGCCACTATGGCGGCGGACACTGAAGAGCTGGCATCCCTTCTCAAGCTCCCGCGCAATAGGGACGGTTTCTTTATCGAAGCCCATGCCAAACTGAGACCGGTGGATTTTTCCTCAGAGGCGATCTACCTTTGCGGTACTGCCCATGCGCCGAAACTCATGAGTGAGAGCATCGCCCAGGCACTGGCCGCCGCTTCCAAGGCGGGTTCATTTCTGGCAGCAGAGGAGCTACGGGTGGGCGGTGCCGTTGCCGTAGTAGATCCAGAGCGTTGTGCCGCCTGTCTGGTCTGTGTCATGAGCTGTCCTTACGGGGTTCCCCGAATCAATGAAGAAAACGTCTCGGAGATCAACCCGGCCCTTTGTCAGGGTTGCGGGGTTTGTGTCTCCGAATGTCCGGCTAACACGATCCACTTGGGTCATTGCGAGGATGACCAGATTAGTGCCAACTTACATGCCCTTTTGGAAGGAGTGATGTAATGGACCAGTTTGAACCGGTAATCGTCGCCTTTTGCTGCAACTACTGAGCCTACTCTGCGGCGGACCTGGCAGGTTCGATGCGGCTCAGGTATCCCACCAACATCAAGATTATCAAAGTCCCCTGTAGCGGCAGGGTGGCCATCATCCATCTGCTGAAGGCCCTGGAGGAGGGCGCTGATGGCGTCATTGTCGCCGGCTGTCTGGAGGGGGACTGCCATTATCAGTCGGGCAACCTGCGGGCAAAAAAGCGAGTGATCTATGTTCAGGAGGTCTTGGAAAAGATTGGTATGGAACCGGACAGGGTGGCCATGTACAACCTATCCGCTGGGGAGGGTCCAAGGTTTGCCGAAATCGCCCGGGAGATGACCGAAAAGGTTAAAGAACTGGGGCCCAGCCCTATCAAAAACGCGAAAAAGTTGGCTTCTAAGAAATCGAAAGTGGAGGTGGCCGCATGATTATGGCAAGACCCAAACCCATAGAAGAAATAATTGACGAGATTAAAGACTTCAAAAAAGTTTTGATAGCAGGCTGTGACGGCTGTGTCACTGTCTGTGAAGCCGGGGGTGTCAAGGAGGTGCAGGTATTGGCTTCTGCCTTGCGACTCTACTTCACCAAAGAGACCAAGCGCATTGAGATCGACGAAACCAGTCTGACCCGTCAGTGCGATAAAGACTACCTGCGGGAGCTCCTGGACAGGATTAATGATTACGATGCGGTGGTTTCCCTGGCCTGTGGCGCCGGAGTGCAGTTCATGGCAGAGATGTATCGAAATAAGCCCATATTTCCAGGGGTGGATACCTGCTTTATTGGGGTTACTGAAGAGCGGGGCGTTTGGGCGGAGCGCTGCCAGGCCTGCGGCCAGTGTATCTTGGCCAGCACCGGAGGGATTTGTCCGATTTCCCGATGCTCGAAGCGTATGTTGAACGGACCCTGCGGGGGTTCCGAAAAGGGCAAATGCGAGGTAAGTCCCGACACGGATTGCGGCTGGCAGCTCATCTATGAGCGGCTAAAAGAACTCGGACAACTGGACTTCTTCGCCAAGCCCACTGATCCTAAAGATTGGATCAGCAGCAGGGATGGTGGACCTCGCAAGATCGTCAGGGAGGATGTGCGGTCATGAACACGACAACACCGAGCAAATTGCAAAAAATCTTGGCTGAAGGACACTTTGCCGTCACCTCAGAATGTGGTCCGCCCCGTGGAGCCAACGGTGAGGTGGTGGCGGAGAAGGCAAATCTTATCAAGGACCACGTGGATGCGATAAACGTCACCGACAACCAGACTTCGGTGGTGCGCTTGTGTAGTCTGGCCTCTTGCATCCGCATCAAGCAAATGGGGTTGGAGCCAGTTTTGCAGATGGTTACTCGGGACCGAAACCGTATCGGTATCCAGAGTGATATTCTCGGAGCCGCCTCTTTCGGTATTAACAATATTCTCTGTCTCACTGGGGACCATCAACACTTTGGCGATCACCCCCAGGCTATTAATGTCTTTGACCTGGACTCCACCCAACTCATTCAGACGGTGAAGCTGATGCGGGATGAGGGTAAATTACTCGGCGGCTTTGAAATGAAAGAGCGCCCGAAAATGTTCATCGGTGCCGCTGCCAACCCTTTTGCCGACCCTTTTGAAATTAGGGTAGCCCGTCTGGCCAAAAAGGTGGCGGCCGGCTGCCAGTTCATTCAGACCCAGTGCATCTACAACATGGACAAATTTAAGCTCTGGATGAAGCAGGTTCGCGACCAGGGATTGCACGAGAAGGTGGCCATCCTTGCAGGGTTGACGCCGATGAAGAATGTGGGTATGGCCAAATATATGAAGAACCGGGTACCAGGGATTGACGTTCCGGACGAGATTGTTGCGCGTTTGGCCGGGGTGCCCAAAGAAAAACAAGCGGACGAGGGAATCAAAATCTGCGTTGAGCAGATCGAGGAATTGAAAGAAGAGGAAGGAATCAGGGGTTTTCACATCATGGCCATCGAGTGGGAGGAGAAGGTCCCGGGGATTGTTGAAATGGCGGGCCTTTACCCGAGACCTAAGGTAAACGAAAACTAGATAACTCTAAAAAAAGGCAAAAAACGTTTTATTTTAATTAGGAGGTTTTCTCATGCCAAAAAAATATGTTTTGATCGTTGACGACGATCCGGATTTGGTAGAAACTGTCTGCATGATGCTGGAGGACAAGGGGTACGAGGTGGGGAAAGCCTATGATGGCGTTGAGGGCAAAGAGGCCATCAAGCAACGCCGTCCCGACCTACTGGTCCTCGACGTAATGATGCCACGAAAAGACGGATACAAACTCTGTGCTGAACTCAAGGCCGACAAAGCGACTAGGGACATCCCGATTATCCTGCTCACTGCAGTGGGTGAAGCCGTCCCCACAACCAGTTATACCCATGCCCAGGGGATGTCAACCGAGGCGGAAGAATACATTCCCAAGCCGGTGGACAGCAAGACCTTGGTAGAGGCAGTAGATAGCTTCTTTGGCTAGTGCCAGCTTTAGATGCGGGGGGTCGCCTGTCGCCGGGTAACTGGCAATGACTAAAATCAAGCTTAGAGGCCTCAAGCTCCTGGAAGGAGGAGCGCAGGTGGTCTCTTCAAGCCCTGGTGACCACAACCTCCTGGCGACAGGTGTGTGCTCCCCTTTGGCACTAAACAAGATCAATCTCACTTTCCTTACCCATGCCGTCCTTGATCAGAGTGCGAGGTCCATCACAGCCTTCTGCACGGAAGGTTCCGCTGGCCTCGCCTCTGCTTCACTTGTGGAAGCCCACCAAGGCAGGACCTCAACAGTGGATTTTCATGGAGAAGTGAGCACCCTCTCCGTCTTTCCCCATGATCAAAGACCACGAGTGACAGGTTTGCTGCTGGATGCTCTAGCGAAGAAAGAGATAACTCTGCAGGGCCTGGCCAGCTCCCCTTCGGCAGTGTCGTCCATTGTTTCTACCGTCGAGACAGAGGCTGCCATCGACACCTTGTTTGAAGCCTTTGAGTTCCCGGCCTATCGCTCCCCCTCAGATTGGTATGGTGCCTACGAGGGGAAGGAACATCTCCTGCAAAAAATCATTGCTTCATACCAAGAAAAAGTCGTCAGGATCTACGATATCGTTCAGCAATCGGAGCTAGATCTATGGAGCCTAGTTGTGGACCAGATAGGTCTGGCTAAACTGGGTGAGGCCTTGATGGCTCTCGGGCAGTGGGAGATTAGGATGCCCTTTGTAATAGCGCTGTTATCCCCGGAGAACAGGCTTGTCTTCAACTTCTGCTTTCCCGGGGAGCAGGACCCCCGGATAAGGGAAACTTTCTCCTCTCATCTAGGCAGCACCGAGCTCACCCGTCATTCCCAGGTAGCGGCACTGTATATTCACGGACCACATTTCGGCGACCGCTATGGCATCGCCCTTACCCTGGTAAAAGCATTGGAAAGCAGTGGGGTATCACTCCTGGCCATGGGTTGCACTGTATCGTCTGTTTCTGTGATCATCAGAGAAGAAGACCTTACTGCCGCCGTGCAGGCGCTCGAGGCCACCTTTAAGAGATCCAGTGCATAGCGTCTGGTAAGCGGTAAGCCGTAAGTGGTTTTTACTGAGCCATGTAGGGTGTCCATTCACCGCTGGTTCCGTAACGCTTACCGCTCACTGTTTACTGCTTACTCCAAGAAATGAAAAGCCCCTAGCCAATAATGACTAGGGGCGTAGAAGGGATCGGAACTTACTGCGAGCTCACTCTTCTTTTTTATCGTCCACCCCATCGATCACCAGCGAGTCGGCCACCAGTTCCCAGAGGTATTTCACCTCCACATCCATGAAGTCGTACTCTTGGCGAAGACTCTTCATGATCTGGTCACGGCAGTTGTGGCAAGGCGCTATGAGTAGCTTTGCTTCTGTATCCTTTATTTGTTTGGCCTTTACCCGGCCATAGTGAATGCGCTCCTTGGCATACGGCATGGCCCAGGCGCCTCCACCACCACCACAACAATAGTTGTTGGCCCGGTTGGGATGCATCTCGACATAATTATCCACACACTGCTGGGTAATCCAGCGCGGCTCCTCGTAGTAGCCGTGACCAAAGGTCTTCTCACTCTTCCTGGCGTAATTGCAGGGGTCGTGATAGGTGGTCAGCTCTGGGTGTTTGGATTTGTCTATTTTGATGCGGCCCGTTTCAATGTATTCCTTCAGTAGGTCATGAACGCTCATGAACTTAACGTCCTCATCGGCGAACCACTGTTGCAGACCAAGCCTGGTCGCATAGTAGGCGTGGCCTCACTCCGGCAAGAGGAGATACTCACATTCAAGTTTTTTGTAATTCTCCACAATCCTCCGAACAATCTCCTTCATGGAGTCATCATCGCCGGTGAAAAGACCCCAGTTCACCCCCTCCCAGTTTTCCGAGGTGGTGGTCCAGGATTCTTTGGCCGCGTAAAATATTTTCCACCAGAAGAACATATCTTCGGGCTCGGCAAAGGGCTCCTTGGAATTGATGGTCACCATGATTCTGGCACCCTTCTTGTCCACCGGAACCTCAAAGCCCGGTAACTCCTCTGCCAGTTCGGCGCCCAGGTCCTCCAGGAGGAAAAGGTAGTCCTCTTTGGGAATTCCCATATTGTTGCCTGTTTTCAGGCACATCTCCACTCCCTTGTGCATTACCCCGGGAACCTTGTCCCGAGCCCGCAGGGTCCGGGCCGAGCGCATCATTTTGTTGAGATCGATATTCATGGGACATGCTTGCTCGCAGCGGCCACAGATCGTGCAGATCCAGGGGAAGCGCGAATCAATGAGCTCCTGATCCAAGCCAAGCAGGGCCATGCGCACCGCCTTGCGCATGTCCAACCCGTCTACTCCGGTGACAGGACAACCTCCAGCGCAGGTACCACAGGTGAGGCATAAGTCGGGATATTCTCCCGCCAGTCGCCGTTTTTCCCTTTTGTCAAGAACGATAGTTTCGCCTTGCATGAGCTTCCTCCTAACAAGATTTTCTTTTTCCCTCCTGCTGCAAGGTTACGCAGTTTGAGGGTGGGCGCAGTTCAAGGGGCAGATTTTGTCTTCCCTTGTAATCAGCAAACCTTGTGCCTAATAGGCTAAAAATAAAAAAATACATTAATATCAATAATATAAGCTAATGAATGGGGCGACACCAGCAGGTGGTCAGCGGGGGGAATGCCCCACCCTATGGTAAGATGGACACTTAATATATTAATATTACTAGATTATTTTATAACTGGGTAAAAATGCCTCAAACGTTACCAATTTACCCGCAAGGATTGCAAGGCGGTTGGTGCTTTTTTCAGCAGAAAAAAACCCCGCTCTGACGAGCGGGGTTTTGCTTTCTAAGTTTTTGTTTGTAGATGCCGATGATTAGGCACTATTCTATATCACCCGCTTCAACCTCCAGGGCCATGCGATCCGCCATATCCATGAGCACGCGCTCGCGCTCACCCATAATGCCCAGAGCCTCACGCTTTTTGTCGATGTGGTCGATCATCAGATGGGCCATCTCGTAGGGATCTTTGGCAAAACCCCACTTGCCCAGACCCTGCTTCTCCAAACCGTCAAAGAGCAACTTGTGGAACTTGGTCTCGGCTATGGTGGGAAAGGTCACACCAAAGACGGTATACACCCCCGAGGCCACAACATACTGACCAATGCTGATGGCCTTTTCGCTCATCCACTCAGGCGCAGCCCCGGCCACCGGCAGATCTGCTATGGTTTCACCCAAACCACCGGTCTTCACCATTTCAGCACAGGCAATGAGGATCCGGCTATTGTCCACGCAGGAGCCCAGACCCAGTACAGGCGGCATACCAACGGTCTCACAAACCTCCTGCAAACCATCACCTGCCAGCACCGAAGCATCAGGCTTCATCAACCCGGCCTTGGCCAGTGATATCTGGGAGCAACCCGTCTGTACCACCAGAACATCATTTTTGATCAGCTCTTTCACCAACTCAACATGCACATAGTCATGCCGCACCCTGGGATTGGTGCAACCAACCACACCGGCAACTCCCCTGATCCGGCCGTTGATGATGTTGTCATTCAAGGGCACATAAGAAGCCCTGAAGGTGCCACCAAGCATGTAGTTGATGTACTCGTGGCTGAAGCCGTGTATCCCCATAGACTTGTTCTGAGGGATGACTATCTTGGCCTTGCGATTCTTAAACCGCTTGATCCCCTCCTTCACCACCTTGTCCGTGCATGGGCGGGGCTTGTGGTCATTAAACTCAATGTGCTCAGCTCCCTCAATGTGCGCCCGGGGATTGGTAGTGAAAAACCTGGTGCCGTAACAGTCGGCTAATGACTGGAGAGACTGTTTGATGCACTGGACATCCACCGCCATGGCATCCACCGCACCGGTGATCAAAATGGTCTCGGTGCTCATGAAATTTCCCGCATGGGGAATCCCGTGACGGCTCAATACCTCAGCACCAGAACAACACATACCCAAAAGATTTATACCCTCGGCTCCGGCTGCCTTGGCCTCTTCCAACAGCTTGGGATCATTTACCGAGGCAATCATGGACTCGAACATGTTGGGCTCATGGCCGTGGACAATGATATTTACCTGCTTCTCATCCAAACAGCCCATGTCAACCCCAGCCAGTACCGGAGAGGGCGTGCCGAAAAGAATGTCAGAGATCTCTGTGGCCACCATGGATCCACCCCAACCATCGGCAAGGGCGGTGCGGGAGCACTGCTTAACCACGTTCTCGTAGTCCTGATCCACTCCCATATGCGTCCGGTGCATAATCTCCATGATCTCACGCATAGCTCCCCGGGGAACTATGCCCAATTCGCGCCATTTGGCCAGGGTCTTGGGTGGTACCCGCGAAACAAAGGGAATCTCTCCCTCAACCTGGGTGTAGGTGCGCTCCAACTCATGATAAAGATCAGTGGCTACCTCTTTAATCTCTCGACCCGCAGTCTCAATGCCGACTGACTCCGCCACGTCCACAAGCTTCTGCTCGTCTTTGATCTGGTAGTCCTTAATCTCGCCTCTCACCACTCCCCGAAACACATCCAGCATGCTCATGCCGTGGTCCGTATGGGCTGCGGCGCCACTGGCCACCATCCGAGCAAAGTTGCGCGAGGCGATGGTGTCGATGGTTGCACCGCAAACGCCCGTTTTGCCATAGGGATCCTTGGACGATAGCCGGCAGGGACCCATGGAGCAGTGCTTACAACAGGCAGAGTCCGCCCCAATGGGACAGGCCTTCATGTCTGCCGCCCGGTGAAAGGCAGTCTCTACACCGTCTTCCGCTGCCTTACGCAACATCTGCTGGGTGGATTTGCAGGTAGTTACCTCCGCAATGGACAATTCCTTCTTCTTTTTCTCTTTGACTTCCTCTGCCATAACACACCTCCAAATTAAGGTCCTTTACGATTTATGAAGATCCTTTTGAATGCCATAAGTGCACTTAGACCGCGGGCAGTTTCAGTCTAATGATATTCGTGGGTTCCTAACACTACAGGTATTTGGAACTTGTTCTCCAGTATCTGGGCAAACTGTTCAGCAGTACCGTAGGGACAATCCGGCTTTGCATTCACCAAGCACGAGCTCAAGTGAATTACATCCGGCTGGATTTCCGACATTTTCATGGCGACCCCAGCGTTGGCTGCCAGGCTGCGTCCTGGGCACTCGCAGGTGACTAGGGAAATTACTTGAGACGGTTGGTCGAATTTTCCTTCACCCAAAGCCGCAGCCTTGAGACACCGCCATTCTCCAGCGCAGCCATATCCGCTGTCCATGTACGCTCCACAACCAACTACCATGACCTTCTTCATTGGGAACCTCCTTCGAACATCCATTCATTGCCCTTCTTTTTAGAAAGCCACATTGTCATTTGTTTTGTCAAGAAAAATATAACTTAATTAATACAAGTTATATTAACATTGACGTTTATAAGTTATATGGTGAAATTGGGTATAAGAAAGAAAAAACCCGCTCCAAGGAGCGGGTTTTTCGTCGGGCGGTATTGTGGATCTTAATTAGGCTGGTTTATCCGTTGTGATAGCCTTTACCGCAAAAGGGGCTTGCTTCCATTGCGAGGGTGTTGCACTCGAGGTGTCTTCTGGCGTCCTCTTTCATGGAGCGCCACATTATGTAATCATCCTCTTCGGGCCAGATTTCTATGCCCGGGCCTTCCCAACCAGAATGCATTGTTCTCGCATCTTTATCATTACGATTTTCCATCGTAGTTACCTCCTGTATGTAAACCTTAAGGTTTAGCTAAACTTAAGCATTCCTGGATTTTCGGTCAAGGGATGGAGGGGGAATAACCGAGGTATGTTTAGCTAGGCTTTTGGTGGATTCGGCCTCTTTAATATTTTGAATATCGAATACCCGCCCGCCTCGCCTGAGCGGCTTGCGATGGCGGGCAGGTCGAACAAGGAATTTCGAACAGCAGAAGTTTTTGAAAGCAGTAAGACAATGTATTTCACTTCGATATTCTGCGGTTCCTTGCTCTTCGGTTCTGCGGTTCATATTCTCGAGAACGTAATAGCTGAGATTAGTAGTTTTCTAATGGTATGCATCCCGGTACAGATGTTTTCGGGTGAGGGGCAGTTCATTATTCAACCCGTTGGAGAAAAGAATTTGATAGAGGCGGGAACTTCCGTATTTGAATCCCGCCGAGGAAGCGTTGAGAAACAACCTCCACATGCGGACGAAGGGTTCATCGAACATTTGCTTCACTCGTTCGAGATTTTTTTCATAGTTGTCTGCCCAGCGGTCCAAAGTGTGAGCGTAATGAAGACGCAAATTTTCCACGTCTAGTAAGGAGAACCCAGCCAGGCCCATTGCCCGAACAATCTCGGTTAAATTTGGAATATAGCCCCCTGGAAAAATGTATCTTAATATCCAAGGATCACCTGGAGACTCAGTTACTTTACCGATGGTGTGCAGGAGCCCTATTCCTCCTTTTTTCAAAAGCCTCGAAAGCTCCTTCATAAACACCGGAATGAATGCTTTCCCCACGTGCTCGAACATTCCAATGGAGACAAACTTGTCAAATTCTCCATCAATCTCACGGTAATCGGCCAAAGCCACCTTTATACTGTTGTGCAAATCGAGTTCCTCGATTTTCCTGTTCGCCCTTTCATACTGATTATAAGAAAGGGTGATTCCCAGACCGTTGGCTCCGTAATTCTGTGCGGCATAAATAAGCATTCCTCCCCATCCGCAGCCAATGTCCAGCAACTTTTCTCCAGGCCGAAGCTTCAGCTTACGACAAATATGTTCATACTTATTTAGCTGCGCCTGCTGGAGGCTATCTCTCTCGCTGGTAAAATAGCCGCAGGAGTAAGTAAGAGTCTGGTCAAGAAAAAGTTGGTAGAACTCATCACCAAGATCGTAATGATACTCAATGTTTTGTGGAGCTCGACCCAAGGTATTTCTTGTTGCCAGGGAATGGGCGAGAAGCCGGACATTTTGCCAGAAAGATAGATTTCGCCTGTCATACCTGAGGCAAATCCCTAAACGCAACAATTCTTGCAGATCGCCCTCAACTTCGAGATCACCGGCCATATAAGCCTCACCAAACCCCAGGAATCCGTTGCAAAGTAGCTGTTTGGCACCTTCTTTTGATCTGAACCGCAGGATCATTTCTGGGTGGTTACCGTAAGCGATTGTTTCTCCGTCCCAGAATTCAAATGCGAAACGGGAGCGAGGATCGGCGGAGTGCATGAGGTTAGCTATATTGATTAATGATCTTTTCACTGTTTACTCCTTGTTCCTTTGAGTAAACAAAATGTTATCCGGGCTAAAAGCCCGCCAGCGCGACATCTCTCAGACAGTTCTTTCAAGCTCATTCTAGCTTGCAGACAACGGTCAGATTAGTCTTACCGGCTTGACGGAAGTGTTTGCCTCTAGAGCTCGGTGAATCGCCAATTTGAGTTCAGTTAGATCGAATGACTTGACCACATAGTAATTTGCCGCAATGGATTTCCGGTCATATTTATAAGTGTCGTAGGCAGTGCATAGAATAACCGGTAGGTCGTGATGGTTATTGCGGACCTCCTGGAGCAGTTCAAGGCCATCATAGTCAACGAGTTTGATGTCGAGAACCACTACCTCCGGCTTAAGATTGTCGATTGTTTTCAGGAGGTCATGTCCCGTTGCTGTCGTCCAGACCCTATGGCCTGCATCTGCCAATTCCTCGGAGTAAAACCGGCGGATGTGCTCCTCATCATCCACCAGTAGTATTCTTGCCATCTTATTTCCTTCTCAAATCAACTCCCCATAATGGATCTCTTTTAGTCAATCTTCACTGAAAGACCATTTAAGTGCAGGAGAGACTCAACCTGAAGCTTATCTGTAAAGGTCTCTCATGATCGCCTCATAATCCTTGGTTATTCTTTGGTACATCTTTGCGTTTTCGATGGCAATGGCACCTGTTTCTGCGAGAACCTCGGCTGAGTTGATTTCTTCTTCTGAGAATTCCCGAGGATCAGGTGTATAGAGCCTCATTACGCCGATAACCCTTCCCTTTATGCGCAGTGGTACCGAGATAATACTGGCGATACCTTCCTCCTCGACTCTCGGGTCCTCAGCAGCATTTGAGTTTCATCCAGGCGCAACGCCCAATGAATGTTTAGCAGTGACTTTTAGAAGATTTCAATGACGAGGTCTGGCCTGGGCTGTTGGAAAGGATAGGCAAAGTCGCAGAAGTCAGGAACCAGCAGAGGTCGGGTAAATAAAAACAATAACATCGGAAACAGAGGAGATTAATATATTCTACAATGACTTGGAGCTGAATACATTCGGCGGTGCGCTCGACAACGTAAAAAGCCGTATTTGCAATAATCCCAATAGAACAAAGAATGTTCCATTGAGATTACCATGGGCACATTTTCAAATTCATTTCCTACCCCAATAATGTGCCAAAATTTGCAGCAGTACCTAACTTAATAGGATACGACCGAGTCAAAGAACCTGTCAACATTATTCGGTAGGATTCACAAAGCGTATCTGTCTTAAATAAGTCATAAGTAAAATGAGCTTCTTTAATGCCCCTCTGTAATGTACTTGAATGAATGTCAGAGTAGATTGAGTTGTTATAGAAAGTGGTTTAATTGGCCGGGACTCAGCTATGTAATTTCTGCGAATCAGTCATCTAACTATTTTATACCATCTTCCGCATTTTTCACCGCCTCTCTGGCTTTTGAAACCAGGCCGTCAAACTCCTCAGATCGAGAGGTATCCAAGCTACCTCGTCCCATTTGTACGGCTTTATCAAAAACATTTTCCGTATCGATGTGGTTAAGCAAAGCTTTAGTGGCCTCGAGCAGTCGCAGGTATTTTTCGTCCATCTTTCTCCCCTTTCTCAGATCGAGGTTTCAGTGTTCAGGTTTCAGGTTTCAGCTTCTATTTTTCTTTTTCCTGACACCTGACACCCGACACCTGAAACCCTAGGATTTGATGCTTAATGAAGTGTATAAGATCATCCCTAGGACAGCAATAGTGAACTGTGCTATGGTGTTACCCTAACGTTGCATACCCAAACCGGTAAAAATCGCTGCGCTCGGTTGATAGTCCCGCCCGTGGCGGGATGAGCGTGCTCGCCTCGGACAGGATCTCACGTACGGTCAAGTACTGTTCATCCTATCCCAACCTGCGCGCGCTCACATTTGGCGCACTCTGACGCGTTTTTCCTCGGCGTGGGTATGTAACATTAGGGTATACTCATGAAGTTCCTCTTTCTTGAACCATTCTACGGCGGCTCCCATCGAGACTTTGCCGATGGCTGGGTCCAACATTCCCGCCACCGGCTCGACCTCATCACCCTCCCCGCCCGTTTCTGGAAATGGCGGATGAGAGGGGCCGCGCTCCACTTTGCCAAGAAGGTGCAAAGCCCGGCAGACTACAGAGGTTTGATTGCATCTAACCTGATGAGTCTTTCCGACCTGAAAGCGCTATGGGGAGCGGATTGTCCTAATGCTCTGGTATATTTCCATGAAAATCAGCTTTCCTATCCTTTGCCTCCCGGTGAAACCATGGATTACCAGTTTGGCTTCACCGACATAACCACCGGGATCGTAGCAGACAGATTGCTTTTCAACTCAAAAACCCACATGGATACTTTTTTCGACGCTCTCCCCGGATTCATTGGGATGATGCCGGAATATCGGCCAAATTGGGTCGTGGATCAGATTCGGGCAAAAGCGGCAGCCCTGTATCCCGGCTGCAATTATCCGGCAGGTCCAGCTAATCTGAGTCCGTGGGACCTCTCCAATCCTCCCCTGATTATCTGGAACCACAGGTGGGAATTTGACAAGCGTCCCGAAATCTTTATCGCAGCTCTCGGGGAGGTTTTATCTCTCGGGCACGAATTTCGCCTGGCACTCCTGGGAGAAAATTTTCAGCTGGTGCCCAAACCATTGCTGACCGCCAGGGAAAAGTTGGGGAATAGGGTGGTTCAATATGGTTACGAACCCTCAAAGGAAAAATACAGGGAGTGGCTAAGGCAGGGTGTAGTTGTAGTTAGCACAGCAATCCAGGAGAATTTCGGCATCTCGGTGGTAGAGGCAATACGATACGGTTGCTATCCTCTTCTGCCCAAAAATCTTGTTTACCCGGAATTAATCCCCCAAAAGCATCATGATGATTGCCTATACAGCAGCCACGAGGAATTGGTGGAAAAACTGTGCCTGATCCTGACAAATCCAGGGCAATACCGGGACAAGAGGGAAGACCTTGCAGATCACATGGAGCAGTACTCATGGGAGCTGGTCATCGACAAATACGACAATGAGCTTGATCTGCTGGGGCGCGTACCCCATTAGGGTCCAGGTCAGAATTAAATGGCTTTGCCGGTAAAGATATGAGCTGTTTTGGATTACTGGAGTGACCAAAAATTCCAAATAGCAAATCACAAATCCCAAACAAATTACAATGACCAAAATTCAAAATTCCAAACCTGTTTTCTGTTTTGGTCATTAGATATTGGAATTTGAGATTTGTTTGTAATTTGGTGCTTGGAGTTTGGGATTTCATAGACTCTACCATTCCATTGCTCCAGCAGCCTCCCGTATAAAGATATGACCCTAAAGACTCCCTCCAGGGGCACTCAAAGCCAGGTCCTTCCCAGCATAAATGACTAAGGTTTCAGTGTTCAGGTTTCAGCTTTTTTGTTTCTCTTTCCTGACACCTGAACCTGACACCCTGGAATTTGGTGCTTGGAGTTCGGGATTTCTAGACAATAGTTTGGTGGTAATCCTGCAGAGAGCGCACTGTGCTCTGTCTCTTGCGCTTCGCCGCTATGCCCCTTGCCGCGGCCAGGGCGGCAGCTAGAGTGGTAATGTAGGGCACCTTGTGCTTAATAGCTGCCTTACGTATATAGCTATCGTCATATTTGCTGAGCTTGCCACTGGGCGTGTTGATAACGAGTTGAATCTCCTTATTTTTTATGGCGTCCACAATGTTGGGACGCCCCTCATGCATCTTGAGAATATGTTCGGATTGGATCCCTTGTTCGCCCAAAAACGCATGGGTTCCAACTGTAGCCATGATCTTGAAGCCAAGGTCATCAAACTGGCGAGCCAGCTCAAGCACAGCTGGTCGATCCTTTTCTGAGACAGTGATCAGTACAGTTCCTTCCAGAGGAAGGTGCTGTTTGGCTGCCTCCTGAGCTTTATAAAATGCCAGGCCAAAGGAATTGGCCATGCCCAAGACCTCACCGGTGGAACGCATCTCAGGTCCGAGGAGGGGATCAACCTCTGGCAACATGTCAAAGGGAAAAACCGCCTCTTTAACGCCAAAGTGGTTAAATGACTGGGGCTTGAGGTCGAGATCCTTGAGACTCTTGCCGAGCATAAGCTGAGTGGCCAACCGCGCCATGGGGATATTGCAAACTTTTGACACCAAGGGAACGGTTCGAGAGGCCCGTGGGTTTGCCTCGAGTACGTAAACAGTGTCGTCTGCTATGGCATACTGAATGTTCATTAGCCCTACCACCTTGAGTGCAACCGCCATCCTCTTGGTGTAATCGTATATAGTGTCGAGATGTTTGGCTGGTATACTGATAGGTGGAATGACGCAGGCGGAATCGCCGGAGTGTATACCTGCCAGTTCTATATGCTCCATAACTGCTGGGACAAAAGCATCTGTGCCATCGGCAACGGCGTCTGCTTCGGCTTCTATGGCGTTTTCCAGAAACCTGTCGATAAGGATCGGCCGTTCCGGGCTCACCTCTACTGCCATGGAAACGTAGTGTTTTAGCATCTTTTCATCGTGGACCACCTCCATGGCCCGTCCCCCGAGAACATATGACGGCCTTACCATTAGAGGGTAGCCTATGTCTGCGGCAACACTCAGGGCCTCATCCAGGGTGCTGGCCATGCCAGATTCCGGCTGGGGAATACCCAGCTTCCGCATCATCTGGCGGAACCGATCCCGATCTTCAGCCAAATCAATAGTATCCGGTGAGGTGCCGAGAATGTTAACCCCAGCCTGTGCTAGTTCGTTGGCTATATTGAGGGGGGTTTGACCGCCGAACTGTACCACGATACCTTCCGGTTTTTCTTTTTCATAGATACTCAAAACATCTTCCACGGTGAGGGGTTCAAAGTAGAGCTTATCAGAGGTATCGTAGTCCGTTGAGACAGTCTCGGGATTACAGTTAACCATGATCGACTCGTAGCCCTCATCGCGAAGGGCAAAGGCGGCGTGAACGCAGCAGTAGTCGAACTCGATTCCCTGACCGATACGGTTAGGCCCTCCTCCTAGAACCATGACCTTGGGTCTGTCACTTGTTTCAACCTTGTCAGGTCCATTGTAGGTGGAAAAGTAGTAGGCGGCATTCTCGACGCCACTTACAGGTACCGGTTCCCATGCCTGAACTAAGCCCAGCTGTATGCGGCGCTCTCTTATCTTAGGCTCTGGGATGGAGAGGAGTTTTGATAGGTAGCGGTCAGAGAAACCGTCCTGTTTCGCTTGAGCCAGTAATCGGTCCGGCAACTCATTGCCCTTGTAGTGAAGGATTTTTTCTTCCAGCTCCACAATTTCCTTCATTTGTTGAATAAACCAGGGCTTTATGTAGGTCTTAGCATAAAGGTCATCTACAGTTGCACCTTTGCGGAGAGCCTCGTACATAATGAACTGTCGTTCACTCGACGGTTCGGCAAGGAGCTCCATTAGTTGATCCAGAGAACGCTGGTGGAAGTCTTTGGCAAAGCCAAGGCCGTACCGGCCGTTTTCAAGGGAGCGGATCGATTTCTGAAACGCTTCTTTGTATGTCTTACCAATGCTCATTACCTCACCAACAGCGCGCATCTGCGTGCCGAGCTTGTCTTCAGCTTCCTGGAACTTCTCAAAGGCCCAGCGGGCGAATTTTACCACTACGTAATCACCTGAAGGCGTGTACTTGTCCAAAGTACCTTCTCGCCAGTAGGGGATTTCATCTAGGGTCAGGCCTGCAGCCAGCATGGAAGAGATTAGGGCAATGGGAAACCCGGTGGCTTTTGAGGCCAGAGCTGACGAACGCGAGGTTCTCGGGTTGATCTCGATGACCACTACCCGGCCGGTCTTGGGGTCATGGGCAAATTGAATATTTGTGCCGCCGATTACCCTAATTGCCTCGACAATGTCATAAGAATGTTTCTGCAGTCGCTCTTGCAGTTCAGGGTCAATGGTCAGCATGGGGGCGGTGCAGAAGGAGTCTCCTGTATGCACGCCCATGGCGTCAACATTTTCAATAAAACAAACGGTGATCATCTGGTTCTTGGCATCTCGTACCACTTCGAGTTCAAGTTCCTCCCATCCTAGAACCGACTCCTCCACCAGTACCTGGCCCACGAGACTCGCCGACAGACCACGGCTCGTCACAACCCGCAACTCCTCAACATTGTAAACCAGACCACCTCCGGTTCCACCCATGGTGTAAGCGGGGCGAAGAACCACCGGATACCCCAACTCCGAAGCGATTTTCTCTGCTTCTTCTACACTGAAAGAAGGGGAACTTCTCGGCATGTCGATGGAGAGTTTGTTCATAGTATCTTTGAAAGCGATCCTGTCCTCACCGCGCTCGATTGCATCTATCTCTACCCCGATGACTTTTACCCCGTATTTGTCGAGCACCCCGGCACGGGCCAACTCCGAGGAAAGATTCAGTCCCGACTGCCCTCCAAGGTTGGGCAATAGAGCATCAGGCCGCTCTTTCTCTATGATCTCCTCCATGGCTTGGAGATTAAGGGGTTCAATATAGGTGACATCTGCCATGCCTGGGTCGGTCATGATGGTGGCCGGATTGGAGTTTGCCAGGACAATTTCATAGCCAAGTTTGCGCAGTGCCTTGCAGGCTTGAGTGCCGGAGTAATCAAATTCGCAGGCCTGGCCGATTACAATCGGTCCAGAACCGATGATCATCACTTTTCGAATGTCTTCCCTTCTTGGCATACTAATCTCCTGTAATTGACTGATTCCGAGGGAGCTTAAAACCCAGAGTGATTCCAGGCTGGATGGAATATATAGGGAAGCACCTATTGGGTGTCAAGCTTAAACAAAAAAAATGTCATTAGCACTACTAATAAAAATTCCTAGCCCGGATCTTTCAAGAATTGTTGTCACGAGACCACGTAGCTGGGAACCCGCTTGTCGTAGATGGCGCTTGCGGTGCTGGCCTGAGCGGAGCGAGCGCGAAGATCCTCAAGGCGAGGACTGAGGAGAGTGCTGAGGGATTACCTTGGAGTTGGATCAAAGGGCCGGTTCATCCGACAGCCGGTCTGCCCGCAATAGTCTTTTAATGTCTTCTACCATCAGATAAAGGGTTGGAACCAGCAGCAGGGTAATCAGGGTGGCGAACATGATGCCGAATCCCAGTGAGACGGCCATGGGAATCAGAAATCTGGCCTGGCGGGAGGTTTCGAAAATCATGGGCGCCAGCCCACCAAAGGTGGTAAGGCTTGTTAGCAGAATCGGTCGAAACCGGTGGATGCCAGCCTCACGAACTGCCTGGTGTCTACCCAAGCCAGCTCTTTGCTTGCGGTTGGCAAAATCAATCAGCACTAGGGAGTCATTGACCACCACCCCAGAAAGGGCGACAACACCGAAGAGGCTCATGACGCTCAGACTGTAGCCCATGAGCAGGTGGCCGATCACTGCCCCGACAATCCCGAAGGGGATGGAGATCATAATGATCACCGGCTGGATATAGCTGTTGAAGGGCACGGCCAGCATGGCGTAAATGACTATCAACGCCATCATCAGGCCTCTTAAAAGGCTTTGGGTGCTTTCGCGCGTGTCAGCCTGCCTGCCTTCGAAACTGAAGGTCAAACCAGGATATTTAAGCTGGAGAGCGGGGAGAATTTCCGATTTCACTGACCCCAGGATCAGGCCGGCTTTGCTCCTGGGGCGGACATCGGTTGACACCGTTACGATCCGGCGACCGTCCCGGCGATCGATGGTGGTGTAGGCGCGGCCACGTTTTACGTTCACGGCTTCTCGCAACGGTATCTCCGATCCTACCGGTGTGCGCAGGATCATCTCTTCCAGATTATACTCAGATGTCCGCTCATCTCGAGGCAAGCGCACCATCACCTTGACCTCGTTCCGACCCCTCTGCTGGCGAAGAGCTTCGGCGCCGTAGTAGGCGTGGCGGACCTGACGAGCGACTTCCTGGGAGGTGAGCCCTAGGCTTCGACCCGCGGGGGTGATGCGGAAATCGAGCTGATACTTTCCCGGGGAAAACCCGTCGTCGATGTCCGCTACCTCCGGATAGGGTGCCAGAGCCTCCGCCAGATCCGCGCTGGCTCGCTCGAGGACGTGGACATCTCGGTGACTGAGCTCCACAGAAATGGCGGCTCCGCTGCCGGGGCCGCCGGCGTCGGATTCAAATTTGATTGATTCGAGCCCGGGGATAATTCCCACCTCTGTGCGCCAGAGTTCCGTCACCCGGGCGGTGGAAATGGGGCGCTCTCCCGGAGGGGTCAGATACAAACGCACTTCCGCCTGATTGCCGGTGATTACCGCAAAGATCCCCTCAGCCAGTCTGTCGTCACCGTTGTGAGCCACGATCTTCTGGGCCGCTGACACCAGTCTTTCCTGTACCTTTGCGGTCTTTTGAAAGGCAGTGCCAAAAGGAAGCACCGCGGTTACCTTGGCGTAGTCTGACTCCACCTTGGGAAAGAGTTCAAAGCCCATTCTGCCGCTCTTGATGTACCCTCCAGTGATCAAGAGCACGGCAAGGCCGATGGAGAAGGTCACGTAGCGATAGCGAAGGACCACATCGAGAAAAGGGCCGTAGCGGGTTTGGACCATCCGGCTGAAGAAACGGCTGAATCGCTGTTGACCATTATGGAGCCATGCGAAAACCCCACTGCGAGTGCGCTCCTTGCTGTGGCCGATGTGGGCCGGGAGGATGAACAAGCTTTCAATCAGAGATATGGCGAAGACGCTGATTACCACAATGGGTATCTGCTTGAAGACTTTGCCCATAAAACCGGGAATAAAGAACATTGGCATGAAGGCCACCATATTGGTCAGCACGCTGAAGGTGACGGGCATGGCTATTTCCCGCGCACCTGTCACCGCAGCCTCGAACCAAGGCAGCCCAGTCTGATGGTGGTGATAGACGTTTTCACCCACCACTATGGCGTCATCCACCACGATTCCCAGGGTGACGATAAAGGCAAACATGGATACCAAATTGATGCTGACCCCGAAGACCGGCAAAATCAAAAGCGAGCCAAGAAACGATATGGGGATGCCCAGGCTCACCCAGAAGGCGAGACGGGCCTCGAGAAAAACGGCAAGAAGAATGAATACCAGACCCAGACCAAGGTACCCGTTAGTCAGCAGCAAATCCATACGCTGTTGGTAGATGTCGGATCGATCATAGCGGCTTTCAAGCGTAACACCCTTGGGCAAAATCTGGCTGTTGATAATGGCGAGTTCTTGTCTCACCGCCTGGGAAACGGAGGTAGGGGTCTGATCTCCTACCCGGTAGACTTCAATCAATACCGCTTGCTTACCGTTGTAAGTAGCAAAATTGTCGGTTTCTTCGAATCCGTCCCTAATGGTAGCGATGTCTTCCAGCAGAACCCGGGTCCCATCCTGGGTGGTTACAATCGGTACCTGGGCGAATTCCCGTCCATAGTCACGTCGATCCTTGACGCGCAACAGAACATCACCACTTTCGCTTTTTATGGATCCTCCAGGAAGTTCAACGGATGCCTGCCTGATCCGTTGCGCCACCTCGCCCAGGGTCAAGTTGTAGGTGCGCAGGTTGTTCTGGGGGATCTCGATGCTGATCTCGAGGGGGCGGACGCCCACCATTTCCACCTGGGTTATTGCCGGATCCTGCAGGAACCGATCACGCACCACTTCAGCCAGCTCCCGGAGCACCCGCTCGCTTTCATTTCCGTAAAGGGCCAGAGAAACCACGAATCGTTTGCGTTTGGCGATCACAACCTGGGGCTCTTCCGCCTCTTCGGGAAACGAGGTGATCCGGTCAACCTCGTTCTTGATATCCTGCGCGATGGCCTGGATATCTTCGCCCTCATGAATTTCTGCAGTTACTCGAGCGACGCCTTCTGCGGCCGAGCTGGTCACTTTCTTGATCCCTTCCAGGTCGAGGATGGCCTCCTCGATGGCCAGGACAATACCCCTTTCTATCTCTTCCGGACTTGCGCCAGGATAGGGAACTGTAATGTTCACCATGTCGAGCTCGTAGTCGGGAAAAACCTCTTTTTTGATCTTCAGGCTGAAGATCAAACCACCCACGAGGAGTAGCAGCATCAACAAATTGGCGGTGACCGAGTGTCCGGCCATCCAACCGATGGTACCGCTTGTACGTTTTTCTGTTGTTGCAGCTTTCATAATCTCAATTTATCACTAGCCCCAAGTAAACAGCCGCCACCGCTACCGCGGCAAGCGGCGTTCCTAGCCCGGATATTTCATGAATTCACGCCCTGGCGTGACTGCGACCACGGACATGGCCATCCTTCCTGGCGTCCTCGGGTGTCGGCCCCTGCGACGTACCATTCAGGTACGCCTCTGCACCAATCCCGCGTTACCGCGGGACGGTTGCCAGGTGGCACGCCCATCTTGGCGGTCTCGGGACAGCAATTCATGAAATATCCGGGCTACAAAATCTATGGCTAAGCACGGGAACCTCAGCCGCTTCCCATCTCCTCTCCTCGGGCGGGCTCCGCTGTTTCCGCTCCTTCCATTTGAATCTTCATGCCCTCCACCGGAGCGGGCAGATCCGAGACGATTAATTTATCTCCAGGGTTCAATCCTTGGTCGAGAAACACCGTTTGCGTATCCCGCCAGATAGTTGTTACCGGGCGAATATCCAAGGTTGAGTCATCTGCCACCACCCAGATGGTATCATTGTCCCTCAAGGCGAGGCGGGGAATGCGAAAAACTTGGCTCAGCGGCGAGCCTTCAATTTCAACCCGAACATACTCCCCAATAAGCAAAGGGCGAGTCGTTTGTCCAGAGTCTTTCAATCCTAACGGGTCCTTGATCGCGGCCAGGATACGGGCCATGCGCCCCTCGGTCTCCAAGTCCCCGAGGAGCTTGATGACTTCACCGGTCCGCTCGTAACCGCTTTGATGGACCACCCGTACCTGTGCCCCCTTTTTCCCTTTCTGGTTGGGGACGGAGATCCATTTCAGATAGTCCACTGGCACTGAAACCTGTATCCAATACTCATCCACGCCCACCAGTTCAGCCAAGGGGTCCTGCGGGGTAACCAGGGATCCGACCTCTACACTCTTGGTGCGAACAATACCATTGAAGGGTGCTGGGACTGAGGTCCGTTTGAGGTCCAATTCCGCCTTTTTGAGTTCCGCCTGCTGCGCCTTCAATCTCGCTTGCGCAGCAGCCAGCTGCGGTTCCTTGCCTACTAGTGGCGGCGGTTTGTCGTTTGTATTGGCATCATGGTCATAGAGCAAACGCCATTCTTCCTCGGCTGCATTGGCCTCTTCTTCGGCTAGCTCGAGACCGCTTTCTGCGTCTTTCACCTTGGCTTCAGCCAAGGTGACGGTCAACTGATAATCCACCGGGTCGATTTGCAAGATCTCGGCGTTTTCTTTTATATAGCCGCCTTCGATGAACTCGGGGTGGAGAGAAAGTACTTTCCCTGACACCTGTGCTCTGAGCACCACCTCACGGGCCGGCACCACCGTACCCATGGCCGGAACCATGATGCGATGGTCCCCCGGTTGAACCACCTGCACTTCCACCACGGGTATGGCCTTCACCGGCGCCCGCTTCTGAGCCTTAGGGGCTTTGTGGGTAATATAGGTGGCAACCACAAGGCCAATGACAATAACCAGGAGAGACAAGAGCAGATTGAGTAGACGTCTACCCTTGAGAGAGGTAATTGGTGCGGCTCCCCCCTCTATTTCCTGGTCATGCGTTTCGTTTATCGGTTTTTCCATAGCTGTCCACTTCCGACTAGCTGAGTGGTCTAATTTCGAATCTACTCTTAATCAAGTTCCATCAAGTGATAAGTGGTGAAATCTCCCCTCGAAAAAACTAAAGCTTGATAGCATACAACTAGTTAATCTATATCGAACCAGTAGTAAAGTCCAAATTAGATGACAGCGCAGACTCCTGCAAATTCAGGATGAAAATTTAGATTTGCATCAGTGCAATTAACCTGCCAATCTCTCCAAATATTATAAGCTTACCATAGGAGAAGCAAAGGGAAAACTGGGTGCTCTGGCCCTACCTTGATCTTATTTATCTTTTTGCGTATTTAAGGGTGGGCTGATGAGAGTAAGGAGTGAGAAGCTAGAATCCAGAATTTAGGAGATAAGCAATCAAAATCGAGGTTATGGTTACTGGAATGTCTAATTGCGAATTTCGAATTCAAAATCCGCAATCCCCGCCCGCCATGCGAGCCCGCCCGGCAATCGCCTGAAGGCGAAGCCGATGGCGGACGGGCAAGGCGAGGCGGGCGGGCGCAATCCGCAATCCGCAATGAAAAAAGTGCCTAGTCCTTCTCCAGTCTCACCTTAACCGACCGAGCGTGTGCTTCGAGACCCTCCAGTTCGGCCAACCGCATGATATCTGCTGCGTCTCGTATCAGGGCCTCTGAAGAATAGGAGATCACGCTGGTCTTTTTGGTGAAGTGATCCACACTAAGGCCCGAGGCAAAACGGGCTGTGCCGGCCGTGGGCAAGACGTGATTGGGGCCGGCAAAATAATCTCCCACAGGTTCGGGAGAGTGGTGACCAAGAAAAACAGCGCCGGCGTTTTGGATTTTTCCCAAAAGCTGAAAGGGTTGTTCCACCAGCAATTCGAGATGCTCAGGAGCTATCTTATTTGCCAGGGCAAGGGCAGTGTCCAAATCGCTCACCAGGACAATACCTCCAAATGCGGCCAAGGATTCCTCGGCTACCTGTCTTCTGGGGAGTTCGGCTAGCTGTTCCTCCAGAGCAGCAGCAGTGGCTTCAGCCAACTCCGCATCCGGAGTAAGCATGAGTGCACTTGCCATGGGATCGTGCTCCGCCTGGCTTAGTAGATCGGCGGCTACATGTTGGGGATTGGCACTAGAGTCGGCAATGACAAGAATTTCACTGGGCCCGGCTATCATATCGATGCCAACTTGGCCAGCCAGAAGTTTTTTGGCCAGAGTAACGTAAATATTCCCTGGGCCCACTATCAAATCCACTGCAGGTATGGTCTCAGTACCGAAGGCGAGGGCTGCTATGGCCCAAGCGCTTCCCACCTTAAAAACCTCCCTAATCCCGAGCAGCTGTGCGGTCACAAGGAGATAAGGGTTGACAGTTCCGTCCTGGCGAGGAGGCGTAACCACCTGCAGACGGGGAACTCCAGCAATAATCGCGGGAATGCTGTTCATCAGCAGAGAGGAGATTAGGGGGGTTTCCCCAGCCCGTCCACCTGGAATATAGAGACCCGCTGCTGTCACCGGTGTAAACATCTGCCCGAGGATGGAACCGTCCTTACAAGGCATGAACCATGAATATCTTCTTTGGGCTTGGTGAAAGGCGGCAATATTTTCCTTGGCACGCTGCACAAGACCGCTAAAGTCAGGGTCAACCTCCTTGGCAGCCTCTTTCATTTCTGAGTCACTAACCTTGAGCTCCTCCAATTTTATCCCAGGTGCATCGAACTGACGAGTATAGCGTAACAGGGCAGAATCACCCTCGGCTTGCACCGCTTTAATGATTTCCCCCACAGTATGCTCGAGATCCACTGAATAGGATAGAGACCGGTTAACGATTCGGTCAATCAGGACTTCCGCCTCTTCAGTAGGATAGGTAAGTACTTTCATCGCGACCTCATTAGGGTCCCGGAAACCAAATTCTTTGGTCCGGGATAAAGTTAATTGGCTTTGTCAGTAAAGATGGCAAGGTGCTTGGAGTAATGGAGTACTGGAGTGTTGGAAAAAGCTAAAAGCGAAATTTCAACTAAAATTGTAGTGATCATTACTCCATCACTCCAGCAGACTCCCGCATCAAACAAGGACCAGCTCTAGGGGCAGCTCAAAGTCAGGTCCTCCGGGTCTGGATTCTTTACTTGTCCCTTGCTACCGCAAAAGCGGTAGGGAAACCCTGTTCCTGCAAACGTTCGGCACCGGCTTCGGCCTGATCTAAGCGAGAATAACGCCCCACCCTCACCCGGTAGAATGTTTGATCGCCCCGGTCAAAGACCATTACGCTGGCATCGCTGTACTTCCGGCTCAAAGAATCATGGAGCCGCAGGGCGTTCTCCCTTACCGCAAAGGCCCCCACCTGAATGGTAAAATCACCCTCCATGTAACTAGCAGGCTTTTCGTAAACTTGCACCCATTTTCCGGCCTCACGTTTTTTCCGGGCGTAACCCAGAGCCTCAATCTTGACGGGCACTACTCCATCTTCCACCATTGCCAGTTCGTCCGCCGAGGTATAGGTGAGGTCGATTATGCGACCGTGGACAAATGGGCCGCGGTCATTGATGCGGACTAGTGTCTTTCTGCCGTTTTGCAGGTTCGTTACCCGAACGTAAGTATTGAAAGGGAGGGTTTTATGGGCGGCAGTACGGCCGTACATGTTATAGCGCTCACCGTTGGAGGTAAGACGGCCGTGAAATTTCCCGCCGTACCAAGAGGCCAAACCACGCTGGGCAAAGCCGGCGGAAGACGAAATTGGATAGTAGCGCTTACCAGCCACCGTGTAGTAGTCACCCTTCTTTGTCTCTGGGGGGGTGCTGGCGCAAGCGACAAAGAGAAGAAGAATAGCTGAGAGGAGAAGCCAGAAGAAAGAGAATTCAAGATGAGTAAACCGGCGTGCACCACGACTAAATCCGAAATCCGAATACCGAAATTGTCCTTCGGACTCCCACCCTTCGGGCGGGTTCCCAGTTTCGAAACAATTCTCAAATTTTCCAAATCCAAATGAGCAAAACCGTGTAATTGAAACTTTCAGTAGCAATGTTTTGAACATTGGAGAATTTGTATTTCGGATTTGTTTAGTGCTTCGTGCTTAGGATTTCGAGTTTAAGATCCTGCTTAAAACCTTTCGGTCTCACTATTACGTGGCTGGGCTAAGCCCCAGATTAGAACTCTGCCTCTTCTTCCAGTTTAGCCAATTCCTCGAATCTAATGTCGAGTCCGAGAACTCCTACGATATCGTCTGCCGCATCGCGAATGGGTGCTGATACCGTTATGCACAAAGCCCCTGTATAGATGGATTTGTAAAAGTCAGTTATGTGAACCTTGCCATCCTTGATGGGATTAATAAACCAGTTACGATCAGAGAGGTCTTCCCCAACTTGCGCTTTCTCATACTTGGCACGATCAGAAATGTGAGTGATATTCCTGGTAGTCTTGATCCCTTCGCGGTCAGTGACATATATGTATTGGATAAAGGGATTGAGATCCAGAAGGCTCTGGAGCACTGGTTCTTGACGGGTGGGGTCCATTGATTTGATCTCATCAGACTCCACCACTTCCTCCACGAGGTGCGCTGCCAGCCCATGGGCCTGCTGTTTCAGCAAGTCAAACTCGCTGACAAAATATTCAGGCAAATACTGCCGGGCCCATTGCTCCATCTCTTTGCGCGAGATACTGGTAACTCGACCCCCATCATATTCCTGCATGATCCTTTTGTGGATCTTGACGATACCAGGATGGCGTTTGTTAATGGCCCTATCTCCCTCTAGTCTGAGCCGACTGTTGATCCAGTAGGCCACACCGGCAATTCCGGTTTTGTCGGTAATGGTGATGCTCACTGGGCGGCTAAGGATCTTGGTTGTATTGAAAATGTTGTAGATCTCCTCATTTTTTATAAGACCGTCGGCGTGAATACCTGCACTGGTGGCATTGAAATCGCTTCCCACAAAGGGGTAGTTGTGGGGGATTTTATAGCCCAACTCTTGGGAAAAATAGTTGGCTATGTCGGTAATGGCGCTGGTATCTATGCCGCTGTCGTGACCCATGAGGCTGATGTGTTCGATTATCAGGCCTTCTATTGGGGCGTTGCCGGTTCGTTCGCCAAAACCCAAAAGGGTGCCGTTTGCTGCAGAACAGCCATAGAGCCAGGCGGTACTGGCATTGATCAGCACCTTGTGAAAATCATTGTGGCCGTGCCACTCAAGAAGATTTCCCGGCACCCCAGCATCGTCTATCATTGCCCTGACCAGCTTGGGGACAGACCGCGGTAAGGCGGCGCCTGGGTAAGTCACACCAAAGCCGAGGGTGTCACAAAGACGGATTTTGATATCTATGGAGGTCTCCTCCCTGAGTTTCATCAGTTCAATGGCAAAGGGCACGCAAAAACCGTAAATGTCAGAGCGAGTAATGTCTTCAAAATGGCAGCGCGGAATAATTCCTTTGTCCAGAGCAGCCCGGACAATGGCCAGATATTTCTCCATTATCTTGGCTCGGGTACTGTTGAGCTTGTAGAAAATGTGGTAGTCGGAGACAGAGGTGAGAATTCCCGTCTCTCTGAGTCCCATGTCAAGAACCAAATCCAGATCTTGCTCAACTGCCCGAATCCAGGCAGTGATCTCAGGATACTGGTATCCCTTGGCCAGGCAGCGCTCTACGGATTCCCTATCACGATTGCTGTAAAGGAAAAATTCAGTCTGCCTGATCACACCGTTTGGGCCGCTGAGTCGATGTAATAGATCGAAAATAGTCTCTATTTGTTGGACCGTGTAAGGAGGTCTGGCTTGCTGACCATCGCGAAAAGTGGTGTCAGTAATTAGCAGCTCGTCAGCCGGGTCAATGGAGATAATTTTATGGTCGAAATCTATCCGGCTTATCTGTTCGTAAGGAAATACCTCTCTTTGAAGGTTTGGTTCGGGCACTTCTTGGAGTCGGTAAACCCAAAATTTGCTGTGTTGATGTTCCAATACCCTTTTATGTTTGTTCCAACGTGCCATGATTTCACCTGCATGAAAAAAGTGTTTTGTTTAAGATCGCCCCTAGGACGAACCCTGCGTGTGAAGCCGCATGTTAAGGGACATTTCTCCGAATTGTCAATATTTTATTATAACCGAACAGTTAACAGCTGGCAGCAGACAGCCAGCTGTTAAGTCATTACGCTACGCTGTCATTATGCCTTCGGCGTCATTTATGGTCATTGGGTCAATTATTCGCGCTCGCTGCGCTCCGCTCAGTCCCGCAAGCGGGTTCCCAGTTTCGCTACGCCGTCATTCATAGTTAGTTGTCATTGTAGCCTTGCTACAACTGAATGACTACAAATGACGGGCGCTAGCCCTACTGACGGCGAAGCCCTAATGACAACGAAGCGCGTATGCGCGAAGTGTAATGACTTGTGGGTGCAGTTGCCTAGCCGGGTAGATCAAGCTTGAGGGAAAGCTCCAAGAGTTGCTCCAAACTCACACTCTCGGGGGCTTGAGTCATTGGACAGGCGGCTTTCTGGGTCTTGGGGAAGGCGATGACATCACGAATTGAATCCGCACCGCACATGAGCATGACAAGCCGGTCAAAACCCAGTGCAATGCCTCCGTGGGGTGGCGCACCATATTTGAGAGCATCCAGCATGAAGCCGAACTTGTGCTGGGCTTCATCTTCGTCAATGCCCAGAACTTTGAATACTTGCTGCTGAAGATCATGGTCATGAATACGAATACTACCGCCGCCAATCTCGTTGCCGTTTAGGACCAGATCGTAGGCGCGGCTGCGGACCTTCTCAGGTTGGGCAGCAAAAATCGCTAGGTCTTGTTCTGCCGGGGCGGTAAATGGATGATGGACAGCGAGGTAACGCTTTTCTGCAATGTCGTATTCTAATAAGGGGAAATGGGTAATCCAGGTGAAACTATACTGTTTGTCGGTCAAAAGGTTGAGACGACGACCGAAGTGACCGCGAAGGATGTCCAAAGTGGGATGTACCACCTTAGAGTCGCCCGCCACAAAAAGAATCAAGTCTCCTGGCTCAAGGCCGGCGGTTTCGGCGAGGAGATCTTTCTCACTGCCGGAGAGGTTTTTGGCAATCGGCCCTTGCCAGTTATTTTCTTGCACTTTGATCCAGGCCACACCCTGGGCACCAGTTTGCACATCGTAGTGATTGGCCAGGTTCTCTTTTCCCTGCATCTTGTCAAGGTCACTGCGGGGCAAGATTGCTTGACCCTTAAGGTTCAAAGCCTTGACCATGCCGCCAGCTTCAATGAGCTGCGCGAAGACCCGAAAGTTGCTACTGGCGAAGACCGGGGTTACATCCACCAGTTCCATGCCAAAGCGGGTGTCAGGCTTGTCTGTCCCATAGCGGGCAATGGCTTCATCGTAAGTAAGGCGGGGAAAGGGAATTTCAAGTTTGTGGCCGAGAACTTTTTCGAATAGATGACAAAGTAACCCCTCAGTGATTTTGAAAATCTGCTCCTCATTTACGAAAGCCATCTCCATATCAACCTGAGTAAACTCAGGTTGGCGGTCAGCGCGGAGGTCTTCGTCGCGATAACACTTGACGATTTGATAATAACGGTCGAAGCCGGCGATCATTAACAATTGCTTGAACAGTTGGGGCGATTGTGGCAGGGCATAAAACTTACCTGGGTTAACTCGGCTAGGAACAAGGTAGTCGCGAGCCCCCTCGGGAGTGCTCCTGGTCAATACCGGAGTCTCCACCTCTAAAAAATCGATGTCGTTCAGATACTGCCGCACAGCCTGGGCAGCATGATGACGTCTGAGTAAGTTCTGAAAAATGTTAGGACGACGGAGGTCCAAAAAACGATAGCGCAGCCTTAAATTTTCACCGGCGTCAATCTCCGGTTCCACTTGAAAGGGAGGAGTGAGGGAGGTATTGAAAAGGCGATACTCATCCACGACAACCTCAATTTCTCCTGTCTTCAATTTGGGATTAGTCATGCCTTCGGGACGCAAACGCACTTCGCCGCGGACTCCAATAACGTGCTCAGGTCGAAGAGCGTGAGCACGTTGATGTGCTTCTGCATTGCGCTGGGGATCGAACACTGCTTGGGTAATACCGGCCCGGTCACGGAGATCGATAAAGATGAGACCCCCGTGATCGCGACGCCTTTGGACCCAACCCATGAGCGTTACCTTAATGCCTGTATGGTCGAGATTAAGAGTGCAGCAGTCGTGAGTACGTTCCCAGTCACCTAAAGAGTCCAAATTCATAGAATACCTTTCCCAATTTGCCAAAAAGATGTGGGATTTGAGATGTGCGATGTGAGATAAATAACTCGATTCCGCCCACATCTCATATCTCAGATCTCACATCCCTAACTTGAATCTTTGCAGTAATTTCTCAACTATTTCTTTTAAAGGAATCTCCTCCTGGGATGAAGCTTCCATGTTGCGCAGCACCGCAGCACCTTTCGTCAGTTCATCATCGCCGAGAATAAGTACATGGGTTGCTTCAAGCTTGTCAGCTCTTCGCATTTGGGCCTTAAGACTCTTAGACTCGTAGTCCATCTCCACAGAAAGGCCACTGAGTCTGAGTTCCTGGACAAGGGGAAATCCTTTCTTCTTGGCTTCTTCGCCCAAGCAAGCTACAAATAAACGGTTCGAGTCCGGTGCTGCCCCAGCTTTGTCATCTAAAAGCAAAATCAGTCGCTCCATGCCGATGGCAAAACCAGTGCCGGACAAGTCGGGCCCCCCCAATGCCTTCATCAGGCCATCGTAACGTCCTCCCCCTCCGACTGCGTCCTGGGCCCCCAGGTGTGGGGTAATGGCTTCAAAGGTAGTTCTGGTGTAATAGTCCAGACCTCGCACCATGAAAGGATCAATGGTGTAGGCAACGGCGAGGCTGTCCAGGTGCTCCTTGACACTGTGAAAGTTTTTTTCACATTCATGGCAGAGATGATCCAGAAGCACTGGAGCCTTTTCCACCAACTTACCACAAGAAACCACCTTGCAGTCGAAGATCCGCAGGGGATTGATCAGTCTGCGTCGTTGGCAGTCTGAGCAGAGCTTGTCGCTCACCCCTTCCAAGTAGTCAGCCAGGGACTGTCGGAAGGGCAGTCTACAATCAGGACACCCCATGGAATTAATGTGCAGGCTAATGTCGGGTATTGTTAACTCCTCCAAAAATACGAGGAGCATGTAGATGACCTCAGCGTCAACCATGGGGTCATCCATGGCAAAAACTTCCACGTTGATCTGGTGGAACTGTCGGTACCTCCCTTTTTGTGGCCGCTCATGGCGGAACATGGGCCCCATGGTGTAAAATTTGCGCATGGCTGGCTGTAAATCTAATTTATGCTGAATGAAAGCTCGGACCACCGAGGCTGTAGCCTCGGGCCTCAGGGTGAGGAGTTGGCCGTTACGGTCGGGGAATGTGTACATTTCCTTTTCGACAATATCAGTGGTCTCCCCGATGCTTCGGGCAAAGAGTTCGGTTTTCTCAAGAATGGGTATTCTTATCTCCTGAAAACCAAAGTTAGAGAAGACCCTCCTGGCAACTGACTCCACCAGCTGCCACTTGCCGACTACATCGGGAAGAATGTCATTTATTCCCTTTATTGCCTTGATTGCCACGACTACTCCACCGTCAAAGAGTAAACAAAATTTGATACTTAATCGGCCGGGTAAAGTCAAGGAAAAATCCAAATAGCAATGACTAAGGTTTCAGTGTTCAGTGTTCCCCGCTGTCGCTTCGCTTCAGACGGGATCTTCGACAGATTTCAGCTTCTATGTTTCTTTTTTCTGAAACCTGACACCTGAAACCTGATCCGCCTCCGGCGGAACACCTAAAACCCTGAGATTAGCATTGCCAAAAGGACCCTATTGAGATAAGCTTTAATTACAATCCTCAGTAATTCATTCCTGCCAGGAGCTGGATCCTGCCGGTATTAATATCTATTTAAAGCCTTTTAATTGGGGAGTAAAACCATGGTACCATCTTTTGACTCTGACTCCGATGAAAGAGAGAAACCGAGCTGGCGTGAAATTGACCGGAGAAGAGACCGAAGTCGCCACGCAAGCCGTGATGACCGCAGCACAAAGGAGAAGTCCCTCCGTTCCACCTGGGCGAAGGAACAATACTTGAAGGAAGTGGACAAATTCTTCACCGGGAAAAAAGGGGGCAAAGAGCACAAGACCGCTTTGAATGCAATCCACCGCAACTATGGAACCAAAAAGTTTGCCAGTTCGGTCAAGAAGTATCTCCAGAAATATGGAATCCCCGACGACTGGAGCACCTTAATGCTTCTGCTGGATTACAAGGATGACGAAGTGCTGGTGCAGGTCATAGAAGTGATGAAAGCTCTAGCGCCGGAACGATCCGCCATGGAAAGACATGGTTTCAAGGACAAGCTGGAAATCCTTTCTTTTACTGCTTCGAAATCGCAGATCATCTCTTTGGTCGAAAGTGTTATGAAGGAATTGTAGAAAACCATGTCAGAAAAAGAGGCTACCCTTTATCTCATCGACGGCAGTGCTTATATCTACAGGGCCTTTTACGCTGTCCGTCATTTGAGTACCTCCTCAGGAATTCCCACCAACGCGGTCTACGGCTTTATTGGCATGCTCAATAAGATCCTCAGGGAAAAGGACCCAAGGCACATAGTTATTGCCCTTGATGCCCCGGGACCAACCTTCCGCCACGACCTCAGCGCTGATTACAAGGCAACTCGTTTAAAAATGCCGGAGGATCTGGCTAAGCAGATTCCATTCATAAAAAGACTGATTGGGGCTTTTGGCATACCCAGTATGGAGATCCCCGGATATGAAGCCGATGACATCATTGGTACTCTTGCAACCTGGGCCAGCGGGCAGGGGGCGAAAGTGGTAATTGTTTCAGGGGATAAGGATCTGCTGCAGCTGATGACGCCACAAGTGCAGATGTGGGACACCATGAAAGATGAGGTTTTTGGACCAGCGGAGGTGGAAGCAAAATTCGGAGTTCCCCCTGCCCAGTTGGTTGAAGTAATGGGGTTAGCTGGAGATAGCAGTGATAACATTCCTGGGGTGCCTGGGGTTGGTCCAAAGACAGCTCAACGGCTAATAAGAGAATTCGGCAGTATTGATAACTTACTGTTTGAATTGGAGAAAATCCCCAAAGAAAAAGAACGTGAGAGGCTGAAGGTTCATGCCGAGCAGGCCAAAATGTCGCGAGAACTGGCTGAGATTAAGTGCGATGTCCCCCTGGAAAAGGACTGGGAGCAGTTTGAGTTGGGCGAGAGTGATCGGGAGGGTCTGTTAGCCCTATACAGGGAGCTGGAATTTAAGAAATTCCTCCAAGAATTGGACGAAAAGAAAGACACCCAAGAATTCAAAACGATCAGGGACGACTATAAACTTGTTACTTCCCTTGAAGCACTGAAAAAGATTCTTTACCGGATTCTAAAGAGCCAAAAGGTAGCCATAAGTGTAATTACCACAGAGGGTAATTATCTTGAGTCTGACCTGGTAGGTATAGCTCTAGCTTGGGAAGGGGAAAGTGGTTGCCACTACCTTCACCTTGGTCAGGTCTCTAAGTCTGGTCCTAACCAATTATCCGCCACTTCAACAGTAAAATTGCTGGCCCCACTGCTGGGTGAACCCGATGTTGACAAAGTTATCCACAACAGCAAAAAGGCTTGGATTGTCTTTAAAAGACTAGGCATTGAGTTGTCGGGCACCAACTTCGACCCAATGTTGGCCGCCTATGTATTGGATCCGGGCAAGAGGGTGCAGGACTTGGAGGCCATAGCAAAAGAATATCTCAGCAAGTCGTTGGTTTCGTATGATGATCTGGTGGGAACCGGCAGAAAGAGACAAGCCTTAGCCAACCTGCCGGTGGAGCAAATTCTGGCCTATGCCGGAGATCAAGCTGTTTATTCCCTGCAACTCGCCACGCCTCTGGAGGAAAAAATCAAGGCAGCCAACCAGACCACACTATTTAGAGACATCGAAATTCCACTGGTTCGGGTGCTGGCTCGCATGGAGATGAAGGGGGTAAAGATCGATGTGGAGCGACTGGAGGATCTTGATAGGGACTTTAGCGCTCGCCTAGAGGATATAGTCGAGAGGATTTATGATCTGTCTGGGGAGAGCTTTAACATAAATTCGCCACAACAGTTAGGACGAATTCTTTTTGATAAATTGGCCTTGCCCATGGGAAAGAAAACAAAGACAGGTTACTCTACCTCCATGGATGTCCTTACAGCACTTGCACCTTACCATCTCCTACCCAGGGAAGTCCTTAATTACAGAACTCTCACGAAGCTAAAGAATACCTATGTTGACACCCTGCCGCGCATGGTAAACCGGGATACCGGTCGAATACACACGTCCTACAACCAGACCGGTACAGTGACGGGCAGACTGAGCTCTAGCGAACCGAATCTTCAGAATATCCCCGTGCGTACTGAAGAGGGGAGAGAAATCCGTCGCGCCTTTGTGGCTGACCCCGGTCATTTGTTAATTTCAGCGGACTATTCTCAGATTGAACTGAGAATCCTAGGCCATTATTCTAGAGACCAGGCATTAATTGACGCCTTCCACAAAGGTGAGGACGTGCACCTCCGCACTGCGGCGGAGATTTTTGAGGTGGAACCACATGAGGTTACCGCGGAAATGAGGCGGCAGGCAAAGACCATTAACTTCGGCATCATCTACGGCATGAGCGCATTCAGACTCGCCAGGGATCTGGGTGTACCTCAAAAGAAAGGCCAACAGATCTTAGAACGTTACTTTGACAGGTACGGGGGAGTTCGATCATATATGGAAGAGACCCCTAGGCTGGGGCGTGAACAGGGATTTGTCGCAACCCTATTAAATCGCAAAAGATTCCTCCCAGATCTGAAGAGCCGCAATCGCAATGTCAGACAGTTTGCTGAACGAACTGCCATAAATACGCCGATACAGGGCAGCGCTGCTGATATGATCAAAATGGCCATGATTCGCATTGACGCTGAGCTAGAAAGGAAATCGCTGCCTGCCAGAATGATCATGCAGGTTCACGATGAGTTGGTTGTTGAAGTGGAAGCCAGCAGTGCTCGAGATGTGGCTACTCTGGTGCAGCACGAAATGGAATCGGTGGCGTCCCTAGCGGTTCCCTTGGTGGTGCAAGTAGGGATTGGGAATAATTGGGATGAAGCGCACTAGAATGCCAGAGGCGCAATGCGCCTCTGGCATAAATCCGAAATCCCAATTTCTAAATCCCAAACAAATTCGAATTACCAAAATACAAAATTAAAAACGGGAAAAATCAATGGCCAGATTCTCAGCATAGTCGTTTGCCTGCAGAATTAGGGTTGCGCGACCTTTTGAGCATTGAATATTTGAAACTGGGGCCCCACCCAAAGGGTGGGGAGTCCGGAGGACAATTTGGAATTTGTTTCGGATTTAGCTGAATAGAGAATGGCCCTGGGAAACATTGACAATTGGGGCATGGGACGATAAACTAAAAAATGAGCTTGCCAGGGGCAGGCACAGAAACTGCGTCCACGGAGCGCCGCGCCACCTAATAAGAAGACGGCTAGGCACGCAGGGACGTGCCCCTGAAGGAGTTGCTCCTTCCGGAATTCTTCTGGAAGGAGAGCGACCCCGGCACCACGAGAGTCCCTGCCCTCTCGGGTGTCCGTACTGTGGCAGGGTAGTGCTCAGAATCCACTCGCAGACCTGAGCGCGAGAGTAATGCGGGTTAGGCCCGACCAGAAAAATGTAACCAGGCCATCTGGCGGGCGACGAACTGTCTGGTATTTTGGACGGCAATCAGTTTCTGTGCCTGTCCCTGTTGGGCTCGAGAGAAAAACCACCCGCTGAGGGGTGGTTTTTTTAATCCTCCTCTAGCTAAGGCAAAAATAGCTAGGGGTTTTTTTGTTGACCTATCTCCCACTCTTAAAGATAGGATCAGGACTTCTCTTCTTTTTTGATTTTTCCTAGCTCCGACTTAAGTTGTTCAACTTCTTCCTTGTACTTTTCTGCCTCTTCTTTGTACTTGGGGGCTTCATCGGTGTCCAGAGTTGATGAAAACTCATCCTCTTTCTTGCTGAAATAAGGAAGCTTGTCTTTCACCTCGTCAAAGCCAAGGTAAGCAGCAATAACACCACCAAACAACAGCATTACAGGCAGTCCCCCTGCGACCAGCAGCAGGAATGCATCCCACCAAACAAGCAAGAGTATGACCCCCAGTACAGCTGCAACAATCCCACCGACAAACACCGCCATGCCATTTCCTCCTTCTTGTAGATACCACGAAATTTAGCGGCTACCGAAAAAGAGCGTGAAAGGCCGCCCATTCCATACTGATGGCACGAAAACTCCTCCCGTATACCATGAGCATCAGGGGATTGCAAGACAATTTTACCCTCTTTAACAAGGCGCTATTGATATGGTCGCAAATAGCTTGTCCAATAATGTACTTTCGCTTTTATGAGGTCTAATCGGTACACGGTAAAAGTCCACTTTTTTCCGAAAACCCCTTTACAAGAAGAGCTTTTCTCTATACAATCAGCCCATCTCTAGGTCTGGTCCGGTTTAGCTGTGGATCAGGTATTTGTTGGAATCAGGGATTGTCTAAATTAAGTGTTTAAACTCAAGCAACAAGGGTGGTGCTTATGGCTAAACCATCAAAAAAAGGTGCAAAATCGGAAGCCGAAGTTGCGGCAGAGGCAAACAGGAAAAAAGAGATCCTTGATAAGGTGGCTCAGTCCAACCTGCCCACCAAGACGATTTTGAAGGAGTTGGGCATTTCCAGGTCCACCTATTACAGCTGGCTCAAGCGCTACGAAGAGGAAGGGGAGGAGGGACTGCTGGACAGTCGCTCACAGGCGCAACCAAGCGAGGAAAAAGTAGAAGCAGCCCCTGCGGTTGAAGAGGCCGAATCCCAACCTCCGGTGCAGGCGGAACCGGTGGCCGAAGAAGTGAGGGAGGAAAAGGTCGAACCTCCAACAGTGGAGGAACCCAAGGTGAAGCCTCCAGAGCCGGTTTCCCCGCCATTGGCGAAGGAGCCCAAGGCAGTGGAAAAAGTAAGCAGACCATCTCCAACTCCCCCACTTAGTGGGGGTGAAGCTAAAAAGGGCCTTGGCGGCTATGCCTTCGTCGCTGTATTGCTCTTGGCAATCGGTCTGTTAGTGAGCATTAGTCTCAGCAATTACAACACCTATAAGCTGGTTAAGAACAACAACACCGTCACACTATGGAAGGGTAAGTTTGCTCCCCGTGGTTTTGAAGTGGTGGAGTCCTTCGAGCCGGTAGTGGTTGGGGACAGTGACGTAAGTGGGTTGACCAACAAGCTCTACACTGGCAAGGCTGCTGTTTATAAAGCCATCTTTGGTTTTTATATGGACCAAGTAACCGGAGAGACTTCCAAAGGTGACAAGGCAGACATGAGCATGATCAGCCTACTCCTCGACAGGGCAGAGAATTTTATGGATGGCAACGGCAAAGAGGAAGATAGTCTGGCGACAATGCGTTTCAACTTGGCCCAACAACGGGTTGCCATGGCAGAATTAGGGTTGCAAAAGGCTTATCAAAAGGCACTGCCGATTTACCAGGAAGCGCTTAAGGCCGGCTTGGCAGATAGCGCCATGCTGGAAGCCAAAGTAGAAACCATGCAAAAAACATTGGGACTTGCTCCGGTTCTACCACCAGACGAAGAAGCTGAGACTGCTCCGGCGGAGGAAACAATCATCAAGGAACCTGCGGCTACTGCCACCCCGGAAGAAAAACCAGCCGAAGTAGTTGTGGCTCCTCAAGAGGAAGGCAAACAAGGGGAAACTGGAGTCAAGGTAGAGCCAGCTGCCGAAGCCGGCGAGGATGTCAAAGAGGAAACGGGAACAAAAGTTACCACGGAGCCGGCCAAAGATGAGGAGACCAACGAGAAGCCCAGCGGTTTTAAGGAGTGGCTGAAATCGAAACGATCCCAGTTGTAGACTCTAGGTTTTACTGAGCACATGGGAGACTCGTGGGGCGTCACTTGATACTACCTATAGGGCTGAATGGCTCGGATTCTTTAGATACAATCTGTCCAACATATTCCTGATAGCCTGGATAACTTGCAACGAAGGCTGGATAGAAATACGGGGCGCTGACCGGAAGCGGAGTTCCGGGAAGCGCCCTTTTTACATTTTAGATTTGAGATCGCGGATTGTAGATTTGCGAAAGCATAGAGCATAGAGCATAGGGCATGGGGCATAGGGTCAAAATTTGGAAATTCGAATTTCGAATTTCCAAATTAAAAATCCAAAATTCCAAGTCCTCGGTCGTCTGTCCTTTGACCTCCGACTTCCGACCTCTGACTTCTCAGCGTCTTTGTGCCTTGTGTCTGGTGCTTAGTGCCTAGTCCTTTCTGTGCAATCTGCAATCTACAGTCTACAATCTGCAATGTTGAAAGGGTTTTCCTTTTGGGATATTTTGATGGCTGATTACTCGGGAGCAAGTCACCAGAGTGTGAGATTTGATGATCGATAACCTCATCTATACAATTCAAAGACCTAGTCGCTACCTTGGCAATGAGATCAATGTGCCGCGAAAGGATTGGGCCAACAGTAAGGTGAGAATGGTGCTGGCCTTTCCTGACGTTTACGAGGTGGGCATGTCTCACCTCGGGATTTTATTGCTCTACAACATTCTCAACCAGCAAGAATGGATAGGGGCTGAGCGAGTTTTTGCCCCTTGGCCTGATATGGAAGCCAGGCTTCGGGTAAATGGCAAGCCTCTGGCCAGCCTGGAATCGGCCACACCACTCCATCTCTTTGATGTGGTGGGATTCAGTCTCCAATATGAGTTGAGCTACACCAATGTGCTGACCATGCTAGAGTTGGGTGGTATCCCTACCCTTGCAGGATCTCGGGGGAGTGATTCGCCATTGGTTATAGGTGGAGGTCCCACTGCCTTCAATCCAGAGCCAGTGGCACCCTTTTTTGACGCATTGGTTCTCGGGGATGGAGAGGAAGTCATCCTGGAGATCGCCGAGCTGGTTAAAGAGTGGAAAAAGCAGGGGGGGGAGCGGTCAGATATTCTACAAGCCCTCTCTAAGATTGAAGGAATCTACGTTCCCCAGTTTTTTAAACCACTATACGACAGCAGGGGACGTATCAGCGAAATAGAACCCAGCTTTCCTGGCAAAGCAAGGGTGCGAAAACGGATTATCCCAAGCTTGGAGATGAGCCGACAGCCGAGTCGCCCCTTGGTTCCTTGCACCCGCATTATTCATGACAGGCTGAGTCTTGAATTGGCTCGGGGCTGTACGCGGGGCTGTCGTTTCTGTCAGGCCGGCTTCATCTACAGACCGGTGCGAGAACGATCACCCCAGGAGATTTTGGGGGCGGCAGCCGAAGGTCTTGCCAGCACAGGTCATGATGAATTGTCTCTACTGGCCCTTAGTGTCGGTGATTACGGCAACATTCAAGGGTTGCTTCAGACCCTGATGCATCATCACCGGAACGGACAAGTGGCTATCTCTTTGCCAAGTCTTCGGGTGGGAACGCTCGATGAGAAGATGATTGAAGCGATCAAGCAAGTGCGCAAGACCGGCTTCACCCTGGCACCCGAAGCGGGTAGTGAGCGTCTGCGTCGGGTCATCAATAAGAGCATAACTGAAAGCGACCTGCTGGAAGGGGTGCGCAAAGTATATTCTGCCGGTTGGCCGCTCATTAAGCTATATTTCATGATGGGTTTACCCACTGAAAGATCTAAAGACCGTTGGGCGCTGGTAGATCTTACCATGAAAGTTTGGCACGAGGCGGCTAAGCAAAGACCACGCAGAAGACTGCATGTCAGTGTTTCTACCTTTGTGCCTAAGCCGCACACTCCCTTTCAATGGGAAGCACAGCTCAGTCTCGAGGAGATTGAAGAAAATCTCGCTTTTTTCAAACAACATTTGCGGAAAAAAGGACTTCATTTCAAGTGGCACAAACCGTGGCAAAGTGTCCTGGAGGGCGTGTTCTCAAGGGGAGACCGACGGTTGGCAGAGGTAATCCTGAGGGCTCAGGAGTTAGGTTGTCGCTTCGACGGCTGGAGTGACCATTTGCGGGTTGATCTCTGGCAGCAGGCTTTTGCCGAGGCAGGGATTGATCCCTTGAAATACGGGGCAAGATCGAGAGATTTCGATGAGGTTCTTCCCTGGTCACATTTGGATTGCGGTGTGAGCAGGGACTACCTTTGGCAAGAATATGAGCGAGCCCTGAGCGAAGACTTTACCTTAGATTGCAGGACTCGGGGCTGCAATGATTGTGGCGTCTGTGATCACGAAACAGTCCGGATGGAACTCCACCTACAAGAGATGCCAGAACAGGGTGGGAGGGTGAATCCTGAAGGGAAAAAGGACGAGTCCTGTAGCTATCGGCTAATATTCTCAAAGTCTGGAAGGGGACGCTTCCTGAGCCACCTAGAGATGGTAACGGTTCTCCAGCGGGCGATGCGACGAGCTAAGCTGCCACTGGCCTACACCCAGGGATATCACCCATCGCCTAAAGTCTCCTTTGAGGATGCACTGCCACTGGGCTTAGAGAGTCAGGCTGAGGAGATGAAGGTGATATTGTGCGAATCCTTGCTTCCTTCAGAGATTGGCAAACGATTGAATGGTGAGCTCCCAGCCGGTTTGGAGATACTTGAGGTAGTCAAGGAAGATAAAGATACTAGACAAATGACTCCTAGAGTGGTTACATACGAAGCTACCTTAAAGAGAGGAGTCTGGCCGATAGAGGGGTTCCGCCGGTTCCAGAGTCAGTCCCTGGCTCCCCTCAGGCAGAGATCCAAAAGGGGCGAGACTCTTATCCATTTGGCAGAGCGACTCCTTAGTCTCGAGTCTTTGGATTCATGCACTATTCGGCTCAGCTTTACTCAGGGCCAACATGGTAATATACGGGTCCGGGATCTATTAATGCACATATTTGAGCTGTCCAAAGAAGAAATCTTGGACGCTCGCATTGTCAAAATTTCTATGGAAGGATGACATTGTGTCCACTGATTTGATCATCAGTGTTACCCATTATGAGACACGGGTTGCACTCATAGAAAATGGCACGGTCTCTGAGCTCTACATAGAACGTTCAGGCGATAGAAGCATTGCCGGCAATATATACAAAGGGAGAGTCGTAAGGGTGTTACCAGGGATGCAGGCAGCTTTTGTGGATATAGGTTTGGATAAAGCAGCATTCCTGTATGTTAGCGATGTTTATGATAACCTTGAAGATATAGAAAAGATGATGGCCGGCAACGAGGAAAATCAGCAGGAGGATGAGCCACACCGGGAGGAAGCCGAGGGAATTTGGCCGATGGAGATGCACATAGAAGATCGGCTACAGGAAGGGCAGGAAGTCCTGGTTCAGGTGGCGAAAGAACCTTTGGGTACCAAGGGAGCGCGCATTACTTCACATGTCTCCATCCCGGGGCGTCACCTGGTTCTCATGCCAACAATGGATCATGTAGGAATATCAAGGCGAATTGAAGATGAAAGTGAACGGTCCCGATTACGTGAACTCCTGCTGCAGATAAAACCTCCCAAGTACGGTTTCATCGCTCGCACCGCAGCTGAGGGGGTGGAGAATGATAAGATCAAAGCAGAGATGGAGTTCATGTTGCGGCTATGGCAAACGATTCAGAAAAATAACGAACACAGTCCAGTGCCAAGCCGACTTTACCAAGAGCCGGATATCATTCTCAGGGCAGTGCGAGATTTGTTTACCCAAGAAGTGGACAAGCTAATAGTTGATTCTCAGGAAGAGTACGAAAAGATTGTTGAGTTCGTTGAGACTTTCATGCCTAGTTTAAGAGCAGATGTAAAGTTGTATGAGGAATCCGAACCCATCTGTGATGCCTACGGAATTGAAATGGAACTTCAGAGGGCTCTGGGCAGGAAAGTGTGGCTAAAATCCGGCGGCTATATCGTAATAGAAATGACAGAGGCACTTACGGCCATCGATGTCAATACAGGCCGTTACGTGGGCAAACGAAATCTGGAGGAGACCATCCTCAAGACTAACCTCGAGGCGGTCAAAGAGATTGCCTATCAGCTGCGCTTACGCAATCTTGGGGGTATCATTATTATCGATTTCATTGATATGGAAAAGGAGGCCAATAAGGAAAAAGTATTCAACACGCTCAAAGAAGCCCTGAGGAAGGACAAAAGTAAAACCAACATCCTGAAAATGTCAGAGCTTGGGCTCATTGAGATGACCCGTAAACGGACTAAAGAGAGTATAACCCGAGTATTAAGGGAACCGTGCTTTTATTGTGATGGAGAGGGTTATCTCAAATCCACGACCACCATGTGTTATGAAATATTTAGCGAGATAGAGCGAGATCATGAGGCACTTTTTGGGCGAAGTGTCATGGTGACCGCACACCCGGAAGTTGTGCATCTTCTCTACGACGAGGAGCGCCATCGTCTGGAGGAGTTGGAGCAGAATCTCAAGGCACGGATCACGGTGCAAGCAGACCAGAGTCTTCATCTGGAGCAATATGATATCTACACCATTTCTTAGTGTAAGTAGACTGTGCCTATACTAGACTGGCAGATATTTTTTGGATCTCTACTGGAGTTTTTGAATCTTTCGAAACATCAAATCCCGAAATCCCGAAATTCAATGACAAAAACAGGTCTGATTGAATTTTGGTTATTGTTATTTGCTTGGAATTTGTATATCTTTGCATTTTAGTCGCTACAGTACTCCATTACTCTAATTCCTTGCTTGCGAGAATTGCTTGACAAAAGAACTCGATTAGTCTATTTTTATCTTTTGTCTTTCTGGAGGATTAACTCATGTACGCAGTGGTGAAATCTGGAGGCAAGCAGTACAAGGTAAGTGCTGGTGACGTGCTGCGCGTAGAAAAATTGGAAGCCCAGGTGGGCGATACCATAACCTTCGATGATGTCTTGCTTCTGAGCGACGGTAAGAATATTCAAGCTGAACCATCCGACCTTTCCCAAGCGAAAGTGACTGCTCGGGTCACGGCACACGGGCGGCGTCGAAAAATAGTGGTGTTCAAGTACAAAAGGCGCAAGCGCTATCGCCGTAAGCAAGGACATAGGCAATATTTCACTGAACTGGCTATAGAGAACATAGAAGCCTAAAACTTTTCGGCTTTATCTGATGAGGTAACTGTCCATGGCACACAAGAAGGCTGGAGGAAGTTCACGAAACGGTCGGGACAGCGCTTCCCAGCGACGAGGCGTCAAACGCTTTGGGGGCCAATCTGTTCGGGCCGGAAATATTTTGGTGCGTCAGGTGGGTACTAAGTTTCATCCTGGACAAAACGTAGGGTTGGGTAAAGATTACACTCTTTTTGCCAAAATAGATGGGATTGTGCATTTTGAAAGGAAGGGCAAAAGCCGTCAAAAGGTGAGCGTTTATGCCCCAAGTTAGTGGCCAGCCAAATTGGTCGGATGGACACTAGGCGCTAGATTTCCTTAACCCCCAGGACGAACAATACTTAGAAGGTTACCCATCACCGCTAAACATGCGTTTTGTTGACGAGGTCAGAATCCACGTCCGGGCCGGTGACGGCGGCAGTGGTTGTGTCAGTTTCCGGCGCGAAAAATACGTGCCCAAAGGCGGTCCGGACGGTGGAGACGGTGGCAAGGGCGGTGATGTGGTAATCAAAGCCACAAGTGTCAAACAAACCCTCCTCGATTTTCATTTCCAACGTCACTTCAAAGCGGCCCGAGGTGATCATGGCCGCGGCAAACAGCAGACTGGCAAAAATGGTGAATCCTTCATTCTTGCGGTGCCGGTGGGCACCGAGGTGAGGGATGGAGACACCGGCGAGTTGCTCGGGGACCTGACCCAGGAAGACGACTTTGTAGTAGTTGCCAGAGGCGGTAAGGGCGGAAAGGGCAATATGCACTTTGCCACTTCGACCCGCCGTGCCCCCCGCATTGCCCAGCCGGGCAGAGCAGGTGAGGAGCGAAATATTAAGCTGGAACTGAAGCTCCTGGCCGATGTGGGCCTAATAGGTCTTCCCAATGCCGGCAAGTCTACTCTCATCTCTCGCATATCTTCGGCGCGCCCCAAAATCGCAGATTATCCTTTTACTACCCTTTCACCAAATTTGGGAGTTGTTCGATTAGACCAGGGCGAATCGATGGTGGTCGCTGATATTCCAGGGCTCATCGAAGGTGCTCACCGTGGGGCTGGACTCGGAATCAAGTTTCTTCGGCATATTGAACGGACCCTAATATTAATCCACCTCGTGGATGTCTCTACCTGTGACCACAATTTCCAAAACGCTTTAGATAACTACCACAAAGTGAATGACGAACTGGGCCATTTCAGCGCTGAGCTCCTTGGCAAGCCTCAGATAGTGGCCTTGACCAAAATAGACTTGCTGCTGGAGCGGGAATCTCTGGAAAAACTGCGAAAACATTTCCTAAGACTTGGGGTTACGGTGCATGCTATTTCTGCGGTGACGGGTGAGGGTACCCAGGGATTGATCTGGGCAGCGGCAGAGCATCTTGTCAGATTGCGCAAGGGGTCAAGAGAAAAAGTGTCTGTCTCTAGAGCAGATACTGAGAGCAAAAAGGATCAGTCGTGATAAAATTAAAATTTGGGGAATCTCACAATCTTTGTGGGTTATTTGCTTTATTAGCTTTAGCGAGGCGGATGCAAGGTGGTGATTTCTCCTGAACGCAAAAAGGTGGCGGGCCCTGCCCAAAGGATCGTAATAAAGGTTGGGAGTTCTGTGCTTGCCGGCAGGCGAGGCCTTGAGCTGGGTGTCATCAATCGGCTTTGCGATGAGGTTTCCATGCTGAGGGAGCAAGGTCGGCAAGTGGTGATCGTTTCTTCGGGGGCAATCGCTTCCGGCATTCGCAAGGTGGGTTTGAGGGGAATGCCAAAGACCATCCCCCAAAAGCAGGCTGCAGCTGCCGTAGGTCAGGGCAGCCTAATCCAGGCATACGAAGAGGCCTTCAGCCATTACGATCTTAAGGTTGCCCAGATTTTACTCACCAGTGATGATCTGACCAATCGTCGGCGCTACTTAAATGCCCGTCACACCCTACAAACCCTTCTAGAATGGGGGATAATTCCCATTGTCAACGAGAACGACACGGTGGTGGTGGATGAAATCAAGTTTGGAGACAATGATAACCTTTCGGCACTTATTGCCCAACTAATCGAGGCTGACTTGTTAGTGGCATTGACAGACATGGACGGTCTCTACGACTCAGATCCGCGGGAAAACCGAGATGCAAAAATTATCCCTATTGTTCACCGTATCGACAGAGAGGTGGAGAGTTTTGCCGGAGATCGTCCGGGAGGGCTCGGCACTGGTGGTATGCTCAGTAAACTAATGGCAGCCAGAAAAGTTACCGCTGCTGGGGTGCCGATGATAATTGGCAATGGCAGAAATCGTTATGTTCTCAAGCAAATTTTTGATGGCGAGGAGGTAGGCACTCTCTTCTTACCAGCCGAGCGGCGTCTTCCAAGCAAAAAACAGTGGATTGCCCATACACTGAAACCCCAAGGGGAAGTGATCCTGGATGCGGGGGCGGCAAAAGCATTGAAGCTAAGGGGTAAGAGCCTTTTGTCCACCGGTATAGTCGCGGTAAGCGGGAGGTTTGAAGTGGGGGCTCCAGTGCGCTGCTTGAGCAGTGAGGGGGAAGTGATCGGCATTGGTCTAGTGAATTATGGGGCAGAAGAAATAGAAAAAATAATGGGTGTGCGCAGCAATCGAATAGAGGAGGTTCTGGGATACAAGCACTCTGACGAAATAATTCACCGAGACAATTTTGTTTTGAGTGAAACAATCGGGACAGACTCAGACGGGCAAGGTGCCTAGTGCCTTTGCCTAGCAGGCAGCAAGCAGCGTACAGCAGGCACCGGCAAGTCATTTGCTCCGCGTCATTTGGCTCCGCCGTCACTAGGCCTTACGGCCGTCATTAAGTGGTGACAACAAATGACCATGAGTCAAAGCGCAACAAAATGACCTAGAATGGTCTGAGTCTTAGTAGTACCCAGTCCGTAGTGCCTAGTTCCTAGTGGTTAGTGTAAAAGGGGGGAGAGTCTCTTTGGGTATCGGAATTATGGGCGGAACCTTTAATCCGGTTCATCTTGGCCACTTGCGAGCGGCTGAAGAAGTGGCGGAGTCTCTGCAGTTGAAGCAGGTAATTTTCATGCCTGCAGCAAAACCACCTCACAAAAGTGCGGTGGGTTTGGTTTCTTTTGATCATCGCTACCGTATGTTGGAACTTGCTGTTAGTGGGAACCCCCTATTCGTGCTGTCGGACCTGGAGCATCAACGTCCAGGTAAGTCCTACTCGGTGGAAACACTGACGCAACTCTCAAGCCAATATGGTGGAGATGAGGAACTCTACTTTGTTTTGGGATTAGATGCATTCTTGGAACTGCCGACCTGGAAGAGTTACCGTGAGCTATTCAAACTCTGCCACTTTGTTGTAGTAGCACGGCCGGGGTTTGCCCCGGAATCCTTGGATGTAATGCTCAAGAGCCAGGTTGATGATGGTTATTTTTTTGACTCTGAGGTTCAGGGATATGTCCATCCGAACCAATATGTCGTCTATTATAGGGAAATAACTCTGTTGGATATCTCCTCTTCCGATATTCGAAATCTTCTGGCCAGTAGCCGTTCGGTGCGCTACTTGTTACCGGACAAGGTGGAACACTACATTCGCCATCATGGTCTATATAGGTAATAATATAGAAACGAGACGGCAAAAGCGAAAAAACCGCAAAAGCTTGAATCACAGAGATCGCAGGGGCAGAAAAATTGAGGAATTAAGGAATTAGGGAATTGAGGAATTCGCAATCACAAAAAACCAAGCAGATAGCAATCTCTTGGCCATTTAATTCCTCAATCCTTGAATCCCTAAATCCCTAAATTCCTGCACGGGATATGAAGCAGCAAACTTCAAAGAAAGTCGAGGAGATGGGCGGGCTAGAAAAAGCGATGTTATGCGCCGAGGTGGCGGCTGCCCATAAGGCAGAGAGACCCTTGATCTGCGAAGTAGCTGCAGTTGTGGGTTACACTGATTATTTTGTCATCTGTTCCGGCCGCTCAACTCGACACGTCCAAGCCCTTGCCGAACACATTGAATCAGCTCTGGCTCAACGAAGGGTCAAGCCCATGGGGGTAGAAGGCATGCTAGAAGGTCATTGGGTGCTCCTCGATCTCAATGATGTGATAGTGCACATTTTTTACCATCCCTTGAGGGCATTTTATGATCTAGAGGGGCTTTGGTGGGAGGCCCGGCAAATAGAGTTTTCTGAGAAGGGGGTTTCAGATCAATGAGACGTCTCGGAGAAATTAATACCTGTGGGAGTGAAGGGAATACAGTCACGGAGGAAGTGGCGTTTATGCACCAAATTCTCCGGTTTCAGGTGTCAGGATTCGAAATGATAGACCGAACACTGAAACTTAGGGTTGTGATTTGTTATTGAGGAATTAATTTGGTTGCTGGGATCAGAATCTGGCAAAAGTAGCTAAAGACGAGATTATACTATGATAGTAAGACATCGGTGGAACAGTATTGATTTTTCTGGTGATATTCGTGATCTCAGCCGGGTGGTCGACTGGAAAGGCACGTGCTGAATTCTCAATTGAGGATGAAAAAAAGCTTGGAGAGAAGTTTCTCCAAGCAGTCCTGCGACAGCTCAGATTGGTTGAGGACCCGGAGGTGGTTGGTTACGTAGACAGGGTGGGGCAGACCGTAGTTGATCACCTTGAGGTTCATACCTTTCCTTATCATTTTTACGTGGTGGACAGCAGTGCCCTCAACGCCTTCGCGGCTCCGGCAGGGCACGTGTTCATGAACCGCGGCCTCATAGAAATCATGGACGATGAAGGAGAGCTGGCCGCGATCCTGGCTCACGAAATCGCCCACGTCCAGTCCCGGCATATTGCCCAGCGTATGGCCAGGGCGCAAAAACTGAGCATAGCTTCTCTCGGTGGCCTTCTGGCCGGAATCCTTTTGGGCGGCGAGGCTGGGGCGGCGATTATTGCTGGTAGTCAGGCGGGCGCCACCTCGGCAATGCTCAATTACAGCCGCCAGGATGAAGAGGAAGCGGACCGCAAGGGGCTTCGCTATCTGGAAGCGGCTGACTATCATGGTGAGGATTTTGTAATTATCATGAAAAAAATGGGCCAGGACAGCTGGAAAGCTGGCGGCCATATACCTACCTATCTCACCACCCACCCGGGAGTACCCGAACGTGTCGCCTACCTGGCCACAACAGTGGAGACAAGGCCCAAGTCTTCCCAAGCCACTAAGAAAGGTAGTAATAACTCTGACGCCTTCCTGTTAATGCAGACTAAGCTCTATGGTGGTTACGAAAACCCCGCGGAGGCCTCAGCCAAGTTTCGCGAATGGCTTGAAAGACCTGAAACCAAACCGATGGCCTACTATGGGATGGGTCTGCTGCAAAGGAGGCAAAGGATGATGCAAGAAGCTGTCGATTCTCTTAAGAGCGCCATTAATCTGCGTCCGGATCTAGTCCCCATCTTGGTGGAACTAGGAGAGACCTACTTCCAGATGGGCGAATTTGATAAGGCTAACTCAGTGGTGTCTTCGGCCCTCATCCTGGAACCGGATCAAGAGATGGCCCTCTATGTCTTGGGCCGCACCCAATTGGAGCAGGGTAGAGCGGCAGAAGCAAGCAAGAACCTGGCACGAGCAGCCCGGGTCAATGATAGGTTGCCGGCCATCCACTACTATCTCGGACTAGCTTACGGCAGGTTGAATCAACTGGCGGAAGCGCACTACCAGTTCGGGATTCATTACAGGCGTGAGGGATCTTTGAAGAATGCACAGTTTCACTTCATGGAAGCTTTGCGGTATGCCGATAGTCCCAACCGGAAAGAGGCTATCGAAAAACAACTGCAGCAGTTGAAGGGAGAGATTAAAGAAGAACAGCGAGAGAATAATAAAAGCCGGTGAAATTAGAAAAAGAGTTCTTTCTTCTCCACCAGAGAGTCAAAGTGGGAAAATTGCATAGTGAAAGTGGCGCGCCCCTGACTGGCCGAGCGCAATGCAGTTGAGTAGCCAAACATCTGAGAAAGAGCCACGGTGGCGTGGATAATTTTCACAGAACGTCGGGAGTGGATTCCTTCAATCTTCCCCTTCCTTATGTTGAGGTCATTGATGACTTCGCCGGTGAATTCTTCAGGAACAATAATTTCAACCGACATGATGGGCTCGAGTAGCTGAGGTTGTGCCTTTCTGCAACCTTCCTGGAGGGCAGTTGATGCAGCCACCTTAAAGGCGAGTTCACTGGCGGTCTGTTCTTTGTAGATCCCGCCGATTACTGCCACTTCTACATCCACTACCGGATACCCCGCGATTACACCACTTTCAAATGATTCCACCACCCCTTCCTCCACAGCAGGGATTAAGGATTTCGGTAAGGAGCCATCCCTAACCAAGTCGCGGAAGAGGTTGCCCTTGCCCCTGGGCCTAGGCTCCAGATGCAGTTCAACCTGGGCATAGTGAGGGACCCCTGCAATCTCTCGGTCAAAACTTGACTTCGACCTCAGCAGACCTTAGTAATAGTTTCACGATAGACTACCTGAGGCTTTCCCACATTAACCTGGATGGCATATTCTCTGAGCAGTCTATTAACCAGGATATCCAGGTGGAGTTCACCCATTCCTGAGATAATGGTCTGGCCGGTGTCTGGATCTTGGCGAAAGTGGAAAGTGGGGTCCTCTTCCGCCAGTTTCTCCAGGGACTGAATAGTCTTGTCCTCATCGGCGCGAGTACGAGGCTCCATGGCAATGGAAATTACCGGTTCATAGAACTCGATGTGTTCCAGCAAGATAGGTTTATTTGGCGCGCAAATGGTATCCCCAGTGGTGGTTGACTTGAGACCAACCATGGCTACGATTTCGCCAGCGCCAGCCTTGGCCCGTCTTTCCCGCTTGTTTGCATGCATCTGAAAAATCCGGGCGACCTTCTCTTTCTGCTTGCGGTTGACATTGTAGACTTCGGCTCCTGCAGAGACCGTACCTGAGTATACTCTTACATAGGTGAGTTTCCGTCCCTGATCCATTTGAATTTTGAAGGCGAGCCCGGCAAAAGGTTCATTGTCACTGCTGGCGCGGGTTTCTTTTTCTCTGGTCTCAGGGTGCTGTCCCGACACAGCTTCAACATCCAAGGGGCTGGGAAGGAAATCAATAATGGCATCCAACAGCAGTTGGATTCCTTTGTTTTTGAGGGCACTACCGCACAGGACTGGAACCATTTTCAGCTTTAGAGTGGCCTGACGAACTACCGGCAGGAGATCCTCCGGCTCAAGAACCTCATCGGCCAAGTATTTTTCCATTATGGTATCATCAAGCTCTGCAAGGGATTCGAGGAGTTCTGTACGATTTGCTCTTGCCTGTTCCTCGTATTCGGGGGGAATTGCCGTGAATTCGTAGGCGAGGCCGAGGGTGGACTCATCCCAGAGCACTGCCTGCATCCTAAGCAAATCGATAACCCCGACGAAGTCTGCTTCTGATCCCATGGGTATCTGTAGAACAAGTGGTCGGGTACCGAGCTTGTCTCGCATCTGATCCACGGCGCCAGTGAAGTCTGCACCCAGTCGGTCCATTTTGTTTATGAAGGCGATCTTGGGAACCCGATATTTGTCAGCTTGGTGCCAAACTGTCTCAGACTGTGGTTCTACCCCTCCAACAGCACAAAAAACTCCAATGGCACCATCGAGAACTCGAAGAGATCGCTCCACCTCAATGGTGAAGTCCACGTGCCCAGGCGTGTCAATGAGGTGGAATTCGTAATCTCGCCACAAACAGGTAGTAACTGCTGAGGTAATAGTTATACCCCGTTCTTGCTCCTGCTCCATCCAGTCCATGACCGCTTCGCCGTCATGGACTTCCCCCATTTTATGCGATTTGCCGGTGTAGTAGAGGATGCGCTCGGTGACTGTGGTCTTACCAGCATCTATGTGGGCTATGATGCCAATATTGCGTGTTTTTTGCAGTCGTTTGACTCCGGACATAACCATTCACCGGTGCGAAGATTTTGGCAGCCCTCTAAAGACAGGGGGCTTTTTACCTCTTCTACTGTTTCCGCCGCTCACGGAACAATGGAATACTGAAAGATGGAATTTCCAACATTCCATTGGCCCAGAGGGGTGAAGTTCTTCCTTTCATCGGACAAGTAAAAGGTTGGCCGTTTTGGCTTGTCGAATGTCCAAATGACCGCTCAAAGTTGATGCTGGCTTACCTTCAAAGAGCAATTGCACCCGTTCAACTTGTTCCAGATTCAGAACGAGTGAGTTTACAATTGTATACAGGGTGAGCCGTTCCGCCGTGATCCCGCCAGGATGAAGACGGGAGAGCTCTGAGCTAAAATCTAAATAGGCAGTCCCGTCATCTGTGACAAATATATGGAGCAAGCGTGACCCAGCTGGGATGGTGGAAACAAGTTTGGGGTCATCGGGCCCCTCCAAAAGAGCAGCTATTATGGCCTCGATGGCAGAAATGGTGTCTTCGGCCAGTATTTTTCTCTCCTCGGCCTGGAGATAATTCCCTTTTCGGTCGGCAAAATAAAGGTGGACTTTCCTGGTTATGGCCTCTTGAACTGAGATTGAGTCGCTCACCCTTGAAGAGGGGCTGACTGACTCGGATCTGGGTAAAAATAGTTTCCCTAAAAAGAAGGACGCACCAAAGCCCAGCAAAATTGCAACTACGAGGAGCAGCCAAAATCGACCTTTCCGCTTGGATACTAACTTCAAGCCCATTTGCTCAAATCACACCTCTCTCACCCTTTGTTGACTCGCTCTTTGAGTTCTTTGCCAACCTTGAAAAAGGGGAGCTTCTTATTCTTTACTTGGATACTATCACCCGTCCTGGGATTGCGCCCCTGATAACCCTGATAAGATTTCACTTTGAAACTGCCAAAACCGCGGATCTCGATCCGATCTTCCTCTGTAAGTGCCCGCTCCATAATACCAAACACAGTTTTGACTACTAGCTCTGCCTCCTTAATGCTTACGCCCTCAGCAGCAGCAACTGCGGCGATAAGTTCACGCCTAGTCATACAAAATCCTCCTTTTTTTGCTGTGCAGAAAGATCAGCCTTGCGAGGCGATGATATCGACTCCGCCCATGTAAGTTCGAAGAGCAGGCGGAATCACCACGCTACCATCCTCTTGTTGCCAATTCTCCATGATGGCAACCAAGGTGCGCCCCACAGCAAGGCCGGACCCATTGAGTGTATAAGGATAAGCGATTTTCTTCTTGCCTTTGGGGCGATAGCGAATATTGGCTCTCCTCGCCTGGAAGTCTCCGAAGTTACTGCAAGAAGAGATTTCCCTGAAAGCCTGCTGGCCGGGTATCCACACCTCGATATCATATGTCTTGGCAGCAGAAAATCCCAAATCTCCAGTGCAAAGAGTAACCACCTGGTAAGGAAGCTCTAACATCTGGAGAACCTCCTCTGCATCGAGCAACAAACTTTCCAACTCATCATAAGATTGCTCAGGAGTAGTGAATTTAACCATTTCCACCTTGTTAAACTGATGCTGACGGATGAGCCCTCGGGTGTCTTTGCCATAAGAACCCGCTTCAGAGCGGAAACAAGGCGTGTAGGCTGTGTAACAGAGTGGCAGATCTTCCTCTTCCAGGATCTCATTCATAAAGATATTAGTAACCGGAACCTCAGCTGTAGGCACCAGATAGTAATCCCAATCCTCCAACTTGAACAGGTCCTCTCTGAATTTGGGCAGTTGACCTGTTCCCATCATAGCCGAACTGTTCACCACGAAGGGAGGCAGCACTTCCACATAGCCGTGTTTGGTAGTATGCAGATCAAGCATGAAGTTAATCAGGGCGCGTTCAAGCTGGGCGCCCAATCCCCAGTATAGAGTGAAACGTGCCCCCGTAATTTTAGCAGCGCGCTCGAAATCGAGAATTCCAAGGCTTTCACCCAGTTCCCAGTGAGGCTTAGGAGCAAAGGAGAACTGGGTAATCTCTCCCCAACGTTTTACCACCGGGTTATCATTTTCATCCTTGCCAACGGGCACTGATTCGTGCGGCACATTGGGCATCAGCAGGAGTGATCTATGGATTTCGTCCTCTACCTCGCCAAGCTTTCCATCCAATTCCTTTATGCGCTGGGAGGCCTGCCGCATTCGGCTGATGATTTGTGAGGCATCCTCACCTTTCTTTTTCATTTGGGCAATCTGGTCCGAAACCACCTTGCGTTCATGCTTTAGCGATTCAACCTCTTGGATGGCCTCCCTACGCTGCTGATCCAGAGACAAGATGGTTTGCAGGTCCATGTCATAGCCACGTTGCTCCAGCATGCGCTCTACTGCGTCCCTGTTGTCCCTAACAAACTTGATATCTAGCATTGGACTCCTCTATTAAGTTTCTTTTTAGCTTTAAAAAAACAAAAAAATCTACCATGCCAAGCTACTTTTGTCAATGATATTTATTACTTCCGAGGGTGCCTCGCATCTATGCTTTCTCGCACATTATTGGTGAAATGGTCTCTTGTCGCTGGTATCAAAAGGATTGATGGAGAAGTGCGAGAGGACAAAGGTTAATAGAAGGGACGGCCATATCCTCAGTCACGCCTCTCGGCGTTGATTGATCAGATAATCCGGGCTAGGAATGCTAGTTTCCTAAAAGAGCTGCAGCTCCAGCTTAAGCAAACTGCTTCTTTGGCCTAAGGCGATAAGAGTATCGCCAATTTGAATAGTAGTGTGGGAAGCAGGGTTAAATAACATTGTGCCGTCGGCCTTTTTTATGGCCACAATAATTAGATCTAGCTCTTTACGGATACCTGAATCAACCAACGCCACATCTGCCAATTTACTTTGCGGTCTAACTGGAATCTCCTCCATCCCCATGCCAGTGCCTGGATCGTGGGTGGCAAAGTCAATAAACTCCGTGACGTTTGGCCGAAGCAAGGCCTGAGCCATTCGGTAGCCACCGATTTGGTGGGGCGACACCACGTGGTTGGCGCCCGCCTGCACAAGCTTTTTCTCAGAGCCTATTCTTCCGGCTCGGGCAATTATGAATAGGTTTGGTTTCAGTCCTTTGGCGGTTAGGGTTATATAGACATTGTCTGCCTCTGAATCCAGGGCGGTTGCCAATCCCTTAGCACTTCGAATACCAGCCTTGAGAAGGCATTGCTCCTCTGTGGCGTCGCCGAGTAAATATAGATGGCCGTCTTCTTCTATCTTGGCGGTAACAGTGCTGTCATTGTCGATCACCACCAAGGGAGTTGGTTTGGATCTGTAGATTTCTTCGCAAATAATGCGGCCTACACGTCCATAACCGCAGATGATGATATGATTCTTAAGTTTTTCAATCTGACGTTCCAATTTTTTCCTCCCCATAATTCGGAGCAGCTGTCCCTCAACCACGATCTGGGTGAGTGTACCGACAAGATAGCCCACCACACCTAAACCCGAAATCAGAATGGTCATTGTTAGTATACGACCTTGGTCGCTAACTGGATTGACTTCGCTAAAGCCGACGGTGGTGAGAGTAATCACAGTCATGTAAAGAGAATCTAAAAAATTCCACTTCTCGAGAATCATGTAACCGACTGTACCCATGCTAACAACCAGAAATAGCATAACGGCAGCGAATATTAAGTTGCGGGTTTTTGTCATAGTTTCGTCACGTGCAGGTTACCGTGGAAACCCCCTGTTTATAGTGGGTGACGCAGCAGACGACTGGTTATTTTGTCAGGCTGGTTGGGATGCGAGAATCTCCACACTATAGTCACTGAGCTGGGTCAGTTCGGGTAGATCGCCAAAAGGTACGGTGAAGGAGACCTCTTGACGGGATCCTATCTCCTGCGCCTGATCCTTGGTGGCGGGCTGAGTCTGAACAAAAGCCAGTAAATTTTCCAGGGGCATGCTCTGCAATTGCTGGTTAGATAGAATATTGCCGGCGTAAAAATCCAGTTGCCGCGCCGTTTGACCGTCGCTGGTATAAATTTTGGCACGCAAGTGAATCCAGCGGAGAGGTTTGGGGAATTCGTTACGTACCCTCCCTTGGATGACAAAAAGCTGCCCGGCATTCTGGTTGTCAACAAAGTAGCCGCGGGTTTCCACCAAATGAAGCTGCTCGATACCTGTGCTCTTCTCGACGGGTTTAGGCTTTAAGGGCCACGGTACATAGAGCCACAGAGCTATACTGCCTGCAATTAAGAGTAGTGGGATGAGGAAAAGGAGCAGACGTCTACTGGAGGTTTTTCGCCTTGAGGGTGGGGGGCTTTTCACCTCTTGAGAAACTAGTGCCGCCTCCATGACATCAAGCTTCTCAGGGCGTGAGACGGTGAAAACATGTTGGCAGCTGGAACAACGGACTCTGACAGCCGGCCGGTTGATGAGATCTGGATTTAGTTTGAATTTCTTGTTGCACTGTTCACACTGAACAATCATACCTAGACCTCGTTGCTTTCGATACGGTCCGTGTGACGGCGTAAACTTGGGCTACAAAATCAGCTCATAAATGCCAGGTAGCTGGCGGTTGGCTTCATTGCAGTCTAGGCCATAGCCAACAACGAAGCCCTTTTCCAGCTGCAATCCAACGTACTCCAGCGGGATGGACACGGTGCGCCGCTCTCTCTTATCTAAGAGGGTACAAATCTTCACCGAACGCGGCTTTTTGCTTGCCAGGTGTTTTTTCAAAAATGCCGTAGTTAGTCCAGAGTCTACAATGTCCTCCACAATAAGGACGTCACGACCCTGCAAATCAAGTTCAACATCTGTGGTGATTCTAATCTTGCCGCTTGACTCTGTGCCAGGACCGTAACTGGCCACTCGAATAAAGTCCAACTGTACTGGTATGGTCAGTTGGCGCACCAGATCAGCAAGAAAGATAAAAGCACCTTTGAGAACCCCTATGAGTACAACCTCTTTGCCCTCATAGTCTTGAGAGATCCGGTTTGCCAGCTGTTGAACCTGACGGGCAATTTTTTCGGCGGTAAATACCACACGCTTTTCGTGCTTATTCATACTCCGACCTGTGGCCGCTGGCAGAAGACTCAATTATCCCGCATCTATAACTAGCTTAGATATGAGGATCTTGTCAACTATTTTGAAAACTTAGGCGTTCTAGTCACTAGATACTGGATACAAGGCAGCAACAAATCTCCCATACGTCTTGACCCAGGGAAAATCGCAAATGTATCATCTAGCATCCAGCATCCAGTATCAAGCATCGAGCATCCAGCTCATTTCACATTGACATCTCGGGGCTAGAGTTGCTACTTTCAGACCAGTGAGGCAACAAACTGCCAACTCCCATTGGTAGACGTTGTCAGGCATAACCGCAGAGATCACAAAAGGATAATTTGAGATTTTAGATTGTAAGATTGCAGATTGCGAAATTCTCTAGTTCCTACTTTTGTCAATCTGCAATCTTCAATCTACAATCTCAAATTATCCTTTTGCGATCTCTGTGGTTAAATTCCCTCCTTCGATGGTGGGTTGGGCTGGAGCGAAGAACAGCGCAGAACTGTGATAGAGATATGAGTAAGGATAAATCCATAAAAGCCAAGATCCTTGTTGTTGATGACGAACAGGGGGCTAGGGATGCCCTACAGGTCATTCTTGAGGATGATTATGAGGTGACCACTGCTGCTGGTGGGCAGGAGGCAATCGCATATTGTGAGGGTTTTGATTACGATTTAGTTTTTTTGGACGTCGCCATGCCAGAGCTTGATGGCATTGCCACCTTAAGAAGGCTTCGCACCATGGACGAGCCCATGGACGTTGTTATGATCTCAGCATCGGACAAAGCGGACAAGGCGGTGGAGTCTATCAAGCTTGGTGCTTATGACTATATCACCAAGCCTTTTGAGCCTGACGATATACTATCGGCGGTGGATCGGGTTCTGGAGAAACAAACCTTGCAGAGAGAAGTCCGTTATCTGCGCTCTGAAATAGCCCACAGATATGGGGAACTGGAGATTGTGACAAGGGATTCAACGGTACTGGATATCTTGCAACTTGTAAACAAGGTGGCAAGCGCCGCTAGTTCCGTTCTTATTACCGGCGAAAGCGGCACTGGCAAAGAACTGATAGCCAGATCGCTGCACCAGCACGGCGACCGCTGCAAGGCTCCTTTTGTGGCGATTAATTGTGCTGCAATTCCCAGTGAACTAATGGAGAGCCAACTTTTCGGCCACGAAAAAGGGGCTTTCACCGGGGCCCACACTCGCACCATTGGGAAGTTCGAGCACGCCAATGGCGGGACCATTTTTTTGGATGAGATTTCGGCCCTTCGCCCTGAGCTGCAGGCGAAACTCCTCCGGGTTATCCAGGACAAAGAGATCGTGCGGCTCGGCAGTAACCGGACTATAAAAGTGAACGTCCGTATCCTGGCCGCTACTAATACCAATCTGGAGGACCTTATAGAGGAGGGCAGCTTTCGGCGGGATCTCTACTTTCGGCTCAATGTCATCCCCATTTATCTCCCGCCTTTGCGCGAGCGGGAAGGCGATGTAAGACTCCTGGCTCAACACTTCCTTAACAGGTTCAACCTGCAGCTGAAGCGGGAAATGAAGGGTTTTACCGACAAGGCTATTGAAACCCTAGAGCGCTACCCGTGGCCCGGGAACATCCGTGAGTTGGAAAATTTGATCGAGAGACTGGTCGTACTGGGACGGGAGGGCGACTACATATCATATGAAGACCTGCCATTGGAAATCCTCCTGGATTCCAGCCTTATGACAGAGACTCCCCCCTTGGGAGATGGATTGCTTCAGGCCCGGGACAATTTCGAGAAGCAATACATCCTCAAAGCCCTGAAAAAGGCGGAGTGGAATCAGAGCGAAGCCGCCCGCATTCTCAGAATTCATCGGAATACCCTAATCCAAAAAATGAAATCCCTGGCGATCAAGGAATCACCTTCCGCAAGCCCCGCTAAATAGTCTTCCTCCTCAATTCACCTAGCATGACTAGTCACTCGGCAGTAAACACTAGGCACAAAGGCGGTGAGAAGTCAGAGGTCGGAAGTCGGAGGTCAGCAAGGACAGACGACAGAGGTCGGAGGTCACGTCTGATAATCTAAGATAAAGAGTCTACTAGCTAATAGTCAGTAGGAGTGGCATAGGGCATAGAGTAAATCCCCATGCCTAAAGCCCCTAACTCTAGGCGCTCTGCGCTCTACGCTTTGCGTCTGTAACAACGGACTACGGACCACGGACAACTGACAAAAAGCCAGATGCCCGCTGCCTGTTTAGCCGGTTTAGCCGTTGGCCATCAGCCCAGAAAAGAATTCCACCTTCCGCGTTCCGACTTCCGCCGTTAAATCCTCGTTTCGCCCGACCTCCCGTTTCGCCGGAGTGCTTTGCACTCTGCGAACTGCACATTAGCCTGGGCAATGCACAAGATCATGTGCAGTGGCTAGACAAAGCCTGAACTCTTCACAACCTTCCATGGGTAATGCTCTATATTTTCCAGGCCAGACTATCTTAGACACTGTGCAAACCTATCTGGCAACTAGGAATTTGTCTTCTCTCCAACTGCAATTAATTATTCTGTAATCTCATAAGTATAGACGCCAATTCCTCCCCTATTGTCCCCTCTGGTACCGACCTTGCTCTTACTCCCCCCATCTCAGAAACGGGGCACAAATCCTTTACACATATGAGAGGAGGGAGAGGCAATGAAAAAGACTAAGAGGATTTTGCTGCAACTACTCATTACTGGAAGCATTATTGCTATGTATGTTCTGCCGGCGCTGGCAAGCAGGGGGCGGGGGCGCCTAATCACGACCAACGTGTGGTTGGTTGGTGTAAGAAGCATAGTCCTTTGGGGCTGTGCTTTTTTTTTGCAAACTGTCGGAAAGCTGGTATAGTAAGTATTTCATAGAGCCAAGATAGACGTCTAATTGGTAGACAAATCAGACACGGGATTAAAGCTCATGAAAAGACTACTGTTGCCGTTCGCTGTTATACTGATGCTTATCATCAGCTGCCAACAGGAGCCTACCGGAACCCCAACGAGTTCAACCGAAGCCACGATAGGCGGTGTCTACCGAGCTGCCCTTCCCTGGAGTCCGACGAATCTCTGGATCCGCGCCTTCACCACGGATATCTACTCGGTAACTCTAATCCAACAGATCTTTGACGGCTTAGTTCAGTTCGACAAGAATCTCAATGTAGTCCCGAGCCTCGCCAGCTCTTGGAAAGTATCGCCGGATCGGCCTTACTTACACGTTTACTCTCCGAGAAGATGCCAAATTTCACAACGGCCGACAGGTGACAGCTGACGATTTCGTCTATTCATTTACCCGCATCCTGGATCCAGAGGAGCCAGCAGGCGCACTAAGCTTCTTTGAAAGAGTTAAGGGGGCGGCGATCCTACCGAAATGGGAAGAGTAAAGAAGTTGCTGGTCTCAAGGCCCTTGATGCTCACACCCTGGAGATAACTCTCAGATGAACCTTTTGCACCGTTTCTGTCCAGTGTTGGCCATGGCGATTCCAAGGTGGTTGCCCCGAGAAGAGGTCGAACGGTGGGGCAAGGAATTTGGCCATCACCCGGTGGGCACAGGTCCCTTCCGCTTGGAGTCTTGGGAAGGGAATCAGATTGTGCTCAGTGCAAATCCTGATTACCACGAAGGCAGACCTTATTTGGATCGAGTTCGTCTACACCATCTATGCGGGTGCGCAACGAAAGAAGATCCTGCAGGATTTTTAGGAGGACCGCTTGGAAGAAGCGCTAGTCTTCGGAGCAGATCGAGAGGAAATGGCCAAGTCAGCCGTCTATCAGTTCGTCAGGAAGCCCAGTCTGAGCCTGCAGTTTTACGGAATGAATTGCGACCAATTCCCCGTTGAAAGATAGACGGGTACGGCAGGCTCTGAGTTGGGCCATCGACAAAGAAGAAATCGTTCGTGAGGTGTTCAAAGATCAATTCATTCCTGCGGAAACAATCCTGCCGCCCGGCATGACCGGCTATACTCCGGAAAACGCCGCCTACGGTTATGATCCTGAAAGGGCCAAAGAACTCCTTGCTGAAGCCGGGTATGGTCCATCACAAGAAAAGCTGTCATTGACTCTCCTGTCTGCTTCGAAATCAAACGTGGCCCAGAAGAGAATTGGCCATGGTAGCAGCGGACTTAGCTGATGTGGGAGTTGAACTTCAAATCCAATACGAAACAGATTGGCCCACCTTTGAAGGCAGCTCTCAGATCAACGGAAAGTTCCAGATTGTATCGGTACTTCTGGTCTGCTGACATTCCGGATCCCGACAATTTTGTCAATGTACTATGCGGCTCAGACTCTCAGTACAACTTCATGCGCTACAACAACCCCAAAGTGGATCGCCTCCTTGCCCAGGCTCTGGCAGAAACCGATATTATCAAACGGGTGAGGCTGTATCGGGAGGCTGAGAGTATGATCTTGGAGGATGCTCCAATGATTCCCTTTATGTATTGGGTCTTCGAGTCCGTTTTTCAACCTTACGTCAAGGGCCTGGAGATTAGTGCTCTAGGACAGCCCATACATTCCTCTGAAAAAGATCTGGCTCGATAAGCACTAGTCGTTCTTTTCTACCCCTTCATGTGCGTCATCGCCAGTTCACCGAAGTCTAACGACCATCAACGGACAGCGCTGAATGTCCTGGTTTGCCCGAAAAATACGTTTGAAGACTCGATTCATGGTCGCTATCGGCACAGTTCTTTTTGCGCTAATGGCGATTATTGTTTTGCTGGTGGGGAATCGGTCCACCCGGATCATTAAACAGGAGGTGGAGGCCCGCGGTCTTGCTGTGGCCCGCAGCATCGCTGCTGTCTCCACTAATGCTCTAGTAACATACAATTACATTACCTTGGAACAGAACGCCGAAAAGGCCGGCCAGGGCACTGATATTGTCTATGTCATTGTCCTCGATAAAGAGGAGAAAGTAGCTGCATTTAGCGGTCACAGCGGCTGGCAAGGGAATTATTTGGACGATCCGGTGAACAAAAAAGCTCTGGCTGCCAAGAGGCCGGTTATCCAGTCTGTTTTGTGGGAAGAAACGGGTGAGCGGGTACTGGATATAGGTGTGCCAGTTTTCATCTCTAGTTCTGACATGAAATGGGGCACCGTTCGAGTGGGACTTTCTCTTGAGCGCATGTATTGGCAAATTAGACGGACCCAATTGGTTCTGGTGGGAATTGGCACAGTGGCTCTAATATTAGGACTTGCCGGAGCCCATGTCATGGCCAGCCGTATCACCCAACCATTGGGCCAATTAGCCAACGCCACAATCGCTGCCGCCGAAGGTGACCTAGATCAGCGGCTAGATATCCACACCAGAGATGAGGTAGAGGATCTTGCCAACAGCTTCAACACCATGATCAGTGAGATTTTGGATCAGCGGGTGCAACTGGAGCAGCGTTTCAATGAAATCTTAGAACTCAAAGCCTATAACGATATAGTTTTGGCTTCCATGACCAACGGCTTGATAACCCTGGATTTGGGTTCACGGATTGTTAGTGCCAATGGCGCAGCAGAATCCATACTGGGGCTGGAGGGCAGGCACTGGCAGGGGATAAGTTTCCGTGACCTGTGGCCTAAAGACAACTCACTAGTTCGATTGCTGCAAAAATGTCTACAAAGTCAGACTCCTTGCCGTAACCAGGAAATCTCATTGGACACGGGCGAGGGAAAGCAGCGCACCCTCATGGTGAACACCTCTTTCCTAGAAGATGGAAGGGAGGAAACAATGGGGGTGTTAGTAGTGATAAACGACATTACAGAGGTAAAGGCCCTGGAGGCTCGAATGCGGCAGAGTGACCGACTGGCCGCTCTAGGTACACTTTCAGCCGGACTTGCCCACGAAATCAGAAACCCGCTCTCTGCCATCAAAACCTTTGTCCAGCTTTTGCCGAGAAAGATCTCAAATCCCGCCTTTTTTGATAAGTTTCAGACCACCGTACCCCGCGAGTTGAACCGGATCAACGATCTCATAGAGAGCCTACTGGAATTAGCACGACCACCCAAGCTCGAATTTAAGATGACCTCATTTAAGTGGTTGTCTCTCCCAGGTAGAAGATCTCTATCGAGATAAGCTTGAGGCAGCCAACATCACCCTTGAAATTAGCCAAGAAGAATCTTTGCCGGAACTCTGGGCCGACAGGGAACACTTGGTACGGGCATTATCCAATATCGTGGTAAACGGTCTAGAGGCCATGCCTGAGGGAGGCAACCTCACCGTCACCGCTGAAGAACAGGCAGGAGGGGTGGTACTTCAGTTCACCGACACCGGTGTAGGCATGGACGAGGCCACCAAAGATAAGATATTCAACCCTTTCTTCACCACCAAAGACACAGGCACAGGGCTTGGCCTGGCCATGACGCACAAGATCATCCAGGAGCACGGCGGCGATATTGAGGTTGACAGTTTGGTTGGCAAGGGAACTACCTTTACCTTGAGATTTCCTGGAGTGCAAGGATGAACTGTGCCCACAATAGTGGTGCCACTGTACATGATCATAGGCATGCCACAATTGTCCTGCCCGAATCAATAAAAGGTTAGATACTGCCCATCTCCCATATTTAGAGCCTTCTTCCTCACCAGCGATTGTGATTCTCGACTCTGGCATTATCCTTGCTGAGTATGAAAGTGAAGCATCCTATTTAGGAAAGGAGGCTGTGACATGGCATATTTAGATAAAGAAATAGTAGTGGTGGATGACGACCAGGGGATTCTGGAGTCATTTGATGCAATGCTTGGGGATGATTATCCATTGGTGACCTTGGACAATGGGTTTGCCGCTATTGAATATGTGAAATCCCACAAACCCAGACTCGTCTTTCTAGACATAAAAATGCCAGGTATGAATGGTATGGAGGTGCTCAAAAAGTTAAGGCAAGATAAAGTGGAAGTAGCAGTGGTAATGGTTACAGCTACGACCCAAAGCCATTACGAGAGCGAGGCGGAGGAGTTGGGCATAACCGCTTATCTGCGCAAACCTTTTGAGATTGATGAGGTGGAAGATATCACGAGACGAGTGCTACATTGACTATTTAAGATTGGAGATTTAAGATTGCAGATTGCAACTTAGCGATGATATCTCTTGTTTTCTCGTTCTTGAGGAAAAATCTTCAATCTACATTCCGCAATCTCAAATTCTCTTGGCATTCCTCCAGAAAACCCTGCCATTGTTGAAAATATTTAGAGCCACCCACTACGTAAGTATCGTTGTGCCCCGACTGTGGAACCAAGTAAAATCGTTTTGGGGCCCGTGCAGTCTGATATAGCCGTTGCGCCATCTCTAGCGGGATAGCTTCGTCGTATTCACCATGTATGAAGAGAAGGGGGGCTTGGATCAGGTCAATTTTGCCTATGTTGTCATAAGCGGACTGGCTAAGCTCGGGAGGAATCGCTCCCAAAAAATAGCGCTTTAACATGTCTTGGGAGGAGGTAAAAGCAGCCTCGAGCACCGCGCCAAGACAAGGTTCGCTACAAGCTAGATCCACGGCCAGGGCCGTACCCAATGAACGACCGAAGAGCAGAATGTCAGTTGGCTCAAGCATACGCTCCCTGACCAGATAGTTCCAAGCACCTCTGGCATCGAGGTAAGTGCCAGCCTTGGAAATGTGGCCAGCGCTCAGGCCAAACTCCCGGTAATCAAAGATGAAAATTGAGATATTCAGATAGCGGTGAAGGAGTGCGAGATTTTCCAATCTGTGGCTTATATTGCCGGCATTGCCATGAAACCACAGGAGGGTAGTGTTTTCCCCAGGATCTGAGGAGGGCACGAACCAACCATGTAACCGAATACCGTCTGCAGCTGAGAAAAAGACGTTTTCGTACTCTAGACGAAATTCTTTTGGTGTTCCCTCTAGCTGCCGCATGGGGAAAAAGATCAAACCTTTTTCAGAGAGCATGGCTGATTCCAGTGTCTGGTTACAGGGCAGATTAAAAAACACAGAGAGCACAATTCAGAACAAAGCCGAAATAAATTCAAGCTGGATGTGAGATGTGAGATCTGAGATGTGAGAATCAAATTCAGGAATTTAGGGATTGAGGAATTCAGGGATTTTTCTAGACCAGGCTCAATTCCTTAATCCCTTAATTCGCAATTCCTGAATGTCTACATCACATATCGCACATCCCACATCTGTTGTTCAGTTTTCCATTTGCAAAAGATTTTTGCCCCTATGATTGTGGTTCCAGAAGCTTTTTTGTTTTCTCCGCCAACTCCCGGAGCGTTTCGCCACTCATCCAGTAAGGGTGAGCTGTGTCGTCATCCTTAAAGAACCAGAGCAGCCCTTTCTCTGTATTTTTCGAGGGAACTTCTGCCAGGAAAAATGTTCCGAGCTTCTTATCTTTTTCAGAATAAAGAACCAAGTCTAACCGTCTCTCTCCGGTAACCGGATCCACCTCAGGAAGACCGCCGGGTAAGTACTCCAGTTCCTGCATCTTCCAGAGTAGAGAATTGACCTGCCAGTTTTCAGGATGTTGCCTGCTGTCGCCTGCCGCCCACTTCCATTTCTCCCCCTGGCGCTCAAGCCGCCCACTATCATCATTCAGTTTCAAACCGACAGCTTTTATTTGGTCCAAGTCGAAAGCGAGCAGGGTGCGATCCTCAAGGTCGCTGAGACTAACCGGGAGTTGCTCCAGTAACTTCTCGTCCACCAGGGCAACACCTGGCAATTCTCCTCCTTTGGCATAAATACCCTCTGCCTTTTTACTGTTGCCGAGGAGGAGAGTTTGGCTCTTATCTTTACTGGCGAGGCTGATTCTTATCCTGGCAGGCTCAAAACCAAGTTGGGGTAAATCGCTTTTTTCGTTGTCCAGAAACCTTTTTGCCCGTAGCCAGATCAAGCGACTGATAAGGCTCTCCACTTTAGAATTTTTAATGCTGACCTCAGGAAAAGCTGAGAGCTGCCAATTGTCCTTTGTCACTTTTGTCAAAGCAAGTTTTACCTCAGCACGCTCAATCTCAACCCGGTCTATCTCCTCACTTTTCAGAGAAAAAAATTCTTTACTACGCAAGTCAAAAATCTTCTTGTTCAGCCCTTGCTCCCGGCTGGCAGCGATTAGGACCACGCGATTTGGTTGGTCGCCGGAGGCGTAATACTGATCGGCCACAACCGCTTTGGCGCCAACACGCAAATGATGCCGGGTGCCATCCGCCAAGAAAGATAGATGGAGCCTTGGGTTGTCAAGACCATAAGGGTGAAGGTCTTGAGCTTCAGCCTCGACCTCCCGTTCCATCTTAAGAGACTCCAGGCTTGTTAGCAGACTTCCCACGGCGAATTCATCGGCGGCAGAATTTATCGGTTCAATTATTTGCCATTGGCCTTCTTTATTGAGCGTTATGGGGTTGCCTTGCCCTTTGTCTAATTGGAGAGAGGTGATTTTAGCTTTTTCCACTTGAAAAAGACGGAGGGCATCTTCTTTCTCTTCGGTGAGAGCATTGCGGCGCACTACCTCGAAGTAGTAAAAGTACCCAGCAAGCACTGCAAGAACGGCCAAATAGATAAGGGCAGTTCTGGTTTTCATCGGTGTTTTCTCCGCAGCCTGAATACTGTCAGACCGGATACCATAACTACCGCTGGCATCAAAAGCAGTCCCACCCAAAACAAAAGCTGGCTCTGCGAGCGACTGAGGGTTAGCGGCGTTCCCGAGGTCTTGGGACGTTCAACGGTGATAAGATTTTCCTGTTGGGCTAGGTAGTTGATGGAGTTCAGGAAAAAGTCGGAATTCCCCTGCAGACTGAAGTAACTGTTGCTGGCAAAATCGCTGTCACCAAAAACCAGTATTTGGGCCTGCCCTCCTGGGCTTTCTCCTCCAGCACCCTTAACAGCCTCTTGCTCATCGCTCTTTTGCCCATCCCCTGAGCTCTTGTTTGAGATGGAGGCGACTAGCGCAACATTGATTGGACCCTTTTTGTCTTTGGCCTGGTCGAATTTCGGTGGCTCCGGTTGGCCAAACTGGAACTCGGTTTCAGACCAACTATAAGGCGAGGTGGAGGCGAGCTCGGTCATATCGACGGAGGCAGGAATCTCCTTAGCCGAACCAATGGATCTTGCTGTGGGAAAGAAGCAGGCAACGTTAAAGCCGTCGGTAATCTTGTGGAAACTATACTCGGTGATAACTGGGATGAGATAGCTGGCACCAAAGACCCTACTCATGGTGTCCACAATAATGTCCGATGAGATGGCGATCCCGTAGGACCTGAGAAAGTCACCCAGGCCAGCGTCAGAAAAAGGCTCAAGTAACAACATCAAGCTGCCATCTCGTCCGAGATATTGACGCAAGGCTTCGAGCTCAGTGGCCATCAAGACCTTTTTGGGATCAGCTACAACCACAAGAGCAGCATCCTCGGGAATCTTGGGGACCTCCAGCAGGTTGAGCGTTTTCACCTGGAAGTTTTCCTTTTCAATGGCAGCCTTGGCAGTAGAATAACCGTCTTTATCAAAATTGCTAATGTCCCTGTCTCCATGACCAGTGAGAAAGTAGACGACCCTTTGTTTTTCCTGCGTCAGCTTCAAGATAGCGTTGGTAATAGATTCTTCATCCGCAGTGGTTATGGTTTGTGTCTTGCCGAAGCCCTCCAAAACCAAGGTTCCGTAGGTGCGAATCATGTAGTGTTTGGCCAGGCTAGGCTCCCGGTCTGGATCGATAAGCTGATAGTTGATCTTTTTGGAGTAATATCTATAGGTCTCGAGCAAGTCACGGCTCTGGTCCCTGTTGGGATCAGCTTCCTGGTAAAAGCCTTTGATATTGATGTCGTCATTGAGTGCTTTGACAACCTTTTGTGACTGTTCTGAGATGCTATATCGTTTACCTTCAGTAAGATCTAGCCGCAGTGGATGGCGTTGACCGATAAGGGCCGCAAAGGCCAAAATGCCAACGAAAGCAACAAAACCCAGGGCGGTACTGGACAATAGGGCAAGCTTTCCAGGCTTCTTTGTCATCTCAGACTACCCCCTCCATTGACGAGATTCCAAAATCCGCAGCGTAGTAAACAAAAAGAGTAGGATAAAAAGAAAATAAAAGAGCACGTCGCGGGAATCCAGAATTCCTTTGGCAAAATTGTCATAGTGTGTAAGCAGCGAGAGATATTTTAAAAAGCTCCCCAGGCCGGGGCCTACCAAGGATTCGCTCCAGCCGATGATCCAAAGAAATAATAAGGCCCCGAAGGCAATGGCTGCAGCGATTATCTGGTTTTCAGTAAGGGATGAGGCAAGAAGGCCCAGGCTGACAAAAGCACTGCTCATCAGAAAGAGGCCGACATAGCAACCCAGGATAGTCGCCCAAGGGGGATCGGTGAGAATTTCCAACAAGAGCATGGCAGGAAAAGTTCCCAGCAGAAGAAGAAGTAACACTGTAACCCCAGCGGTAAACTTTCCCAGCACAGCACCTCGGTCAGAGATGGGATAAGTGAATAACAGCTCTGCGGTACCGGTCTTTTTTTCTTCGGCGAAGAGTCTCATGGTTATTAGTGGCACCATGAGCAAGAGAATGATGCTAATGCTGCCAAAGAAAGGCTCGAGTACCATGTCCGTAAGGTTGAGCTGCTGGGAAAGGAAGGGATTCGTACCTGCCTGAAAACTCAGAAGAGAGTAGTAGGCTACCGATGAGTAGAAAAAATAGCCTACCAGGCCCAGAAATATGAAGGCAACCACGTAGAATATGGGTGAGGCAAAGAGCCTATAAAGCTCCTTGCGATAGACAACAGAAAATCCTTTCATTCTTGCTCCTCCCCGGGCTCTTCATCAGTCACCAACTGCATGAAAATGTCCTCCAGGCTCAAGTCCTGCAATTTGAGCTCTCGAAGATGCCAGCCATGTTCCACCACTGTGCGAGCCAACTCAGGGCGCAAGTCTTGCCCCCGCTGGCTCTCTATTAAATAGGTAGATTCGCTGTTTGCCGGTTTAACTGCCAAAACACCAGCAAGTCCCCCTATTTTCGCCATGACCTCAGACCTAGGCCCCTCAACCTCTAGGTAAACCTGCAAGTTCCTCTGTAGTTGAGTAGTGAGATTTGCCGGGGTGTCAGTTGCAATTATTTGCCCGTTGTTAATAATCAGGATACGTTGACAAATCTGGCTTACCTCAGGAAGGATATGGCTACTCAGAATGATGGTGCGTTCAGTGCCCAACTGTTTGATCAGGGCGCGGATTTCAACTATCTGGGTAGGATCCAATCCTATGGTGGGCTCGTCTAGGATAAGGATCGGCGGATCATTTAACAGCGCTTGGGCAATGCCGATGCGCTGCCGATAGCCTTTAGACAAATGTCCGATAATCCGATTCGCTACAGAGGTAATCGCGCATATCTCCATCACCCGGTCGATTTCTTGTCGGATACGGGAGCGGACCACCCCCTTTGCAGTGCCAGCAAATTCAAGAAAACGGCGGGTTGTCATCTCCGAATAAAGAGGGACGTTTTCAGGAAGATAGCCAATCTTAGCACGCACTTCCAGGGAGTTCTGTTGACAGTCCAGTCCCGCAACTCGAGCTACTCCCGAGGTGGGTGGCATGAAGCAGGTGAGAATCCTTAGAGTGGTAGTCTTGCCAGCTCCATTGGGGCCAAGGAATCCCACGATCTCGCCCTGGTCCACCCTAAAGCTCACCTGCCGCAGAGCGGGAACCGGGCCATAAAACTTGGTGAGATTTTCAACTTCGATCACTTTATCGAGCCTCCGGTTCACCCATAGCGCAGAGCGTCTGGTAAACAGTAAACGGTAAACCGATTATGCGCTGACTCCGCAACCCTTCACCGTTTACCATTTACTCTCTTTTCCGCTATGCGTTTACATATAAAAATGGTGGTCCATAGACCACCGAGTGCAAAGCATTCCAACTTGCTCAGGGAACTAGGAGTTGGAATTCTGACTGCTGGGTAACCTTTTTGGTGCCCACCGAGCTGCCGCAGTACTGACAAAGGTACTCATGCAGTTCTCCGTCAGGTAGAAACAGAAGTAACCGTTGCCTCACAGGTGTAGCCTGGCGGCATTTGGCGCAGAACAGAGCAGTGGCCTCGAGTTGGTCAAACTGCTTATGCTGGTGAGCACTCATAATGAAGAGTTCTCTTTAAACATTCACATTTGCATGAGATCTGCAAATATCAGCAATATCTAATGTTTGCTCTTGGAATGCTTGTTCTTATGCCCCCGGCCCCAGAATTTAAAAAGCTTCTCAGAGGATTTCTTGCTCTTTTCAATCTCGGCAAATTCCCGCAAAATTTCTTTCTGCCGTTTGTTGAGGTTCACAGGTGTTTTCACCTGGATATCGATAAGCAAATCTCCCCGGGCCGACCCTCGCAGACTGGGCACTCCCTCTCCCCTCAACCGAATGACATCGCCACTTTGAGTGCCTGGTGGAATCTTCACGCTCCGGGTAGAGTCTAGAGTTTGGATTTCGATAGTTTCTCCAACTGCGGCCTGCAACATGGAGATAGGGATATGGCAATAAAGGTTGTAGCCTTCTCGCTCAAAAAACTCGTGTGGGTCTACATGTAAGCGCACGTAAAGGTCTCCAGGGGGGCCGCCTAAGTAACCGCTCTCGCCTTGGTTAGGAATACGGAGACGCACGCCAGTATCCACGCCAGCCGGGACCTTAACCAATACTTTCTGGTTAATTTTTTGTCGTCCGGTACCATTGCATGGTTGGCAAGGGTTGGTAATAATTTGTCCCTGGCCTCCGCACCGGTGGCAAGTCGTGCTAATTCGAAAGAATCCCTGAGACTGCAAAATCTGGCCCTGGCCGTGGCATATAGGGCAACTCTCTTCCTCCGTACCTGCTTCCCGGCCCGTTCCCTCACAAGATTCGCAGGTTGCACTGTTGGGTATCTCTATTTCCTTCTCAGTTCCAAAAACAGCCTCATCGAATTCGAGCCGCATATCATACAGGAGATCTGCACCTGGTCTGGCCGAAGTTCTTGAACCTCTCCTGCGGTTTCCAAAACCAAAAAAATCCTCAAATATGTCACCAAAGGCAGAAAAAATATCGTCGAAACCACCAAACCCGGCGAACCCTGTACCTTCCAGGCCAGCGTGGCCGAACTGATCGTAGATGTCGCGCTTCTGCGAGTCCCGCAGGACTTCATAAGCCTCAGCCGCCTCTTTAAAATTCTCTTCGGCTTCTTTATCACCTGGATTCCGATCCGGGTGAAACTTGAGCGCCAGCTGACGATAAGTTTTTTTTATCTCCTCTTGAGAGGCTTTGGTATCGACACCTAAAACCTCATAGTAGTCTCGCTTAGCCATCGAACAATATCTTTCCAGTAAGTTTTTACCTTAAATCAGGCGGCTGAAAACTTTGTGGAACCGTTTAAACAATAAAAAACACGCAACTAAATTGATTCTCCTGTCCTAGACTGACTGGAAGAAGGACTTATTCTTTACGATCTTCTATAATCATCACGCCTATATTTGTCAATTTTATAGCTAACCTAGAGCGGATTGCTCGTGTTTTTAATTGGTTGCATGAGCAAGCCGGGCTACTAGCCATTGATGCCATGGCTTCACTTAGACAGGAGGAACTCCTCCTGGCCAATCCAACCCTTTTATTATGCTATCCAAGCAAATTCCGGAAGAACAAGAAAACAAGTTCTTATTCTTTCGGGCTACATATGAGGGAGCATAATGCTTCAATAACCATGCCGGCTAGGAGATAATGCTACAGGCTCTGATAAAAGGGGGGGATTTGTTGGTTAGATGTGGTCCGATTCTAATTCATTGGGGTTCCCAGTCAATGGAGCATGGTTCCGCCTGAAGTTCGCTCCTGCGGGGGAAGTTGAAGAAGTTTCTCCACCTGAGCCGCTTTTTCATGGTTGTCTGCTCGCTCATAGGCAAAGCTGGCAAACAAAAGCTTACCCAGCCCCAAGGCTTTGTCCCCTAACTGTGTCCACTCTTCAGGAGATGGAGAATCCCTCAGAATTTTTGCTAATCTATGGTAGAGAAAATAATCTCCCTCGGCAGCACACTTTTCCTTGAGCTGAATCAACCCTTCAAAATGTTCGGCTTTTTCAAAGAAATCGATGCAGTCGGAAATGAATCCCTCCTGCAAATAGCCTTGGCCCAGCTTTATAAGTTCGGAGTTGTCCACTCTGTCGCTGTTTAGTAAGTCGCGCTTTTTTAGACAACTTGGGAGCTTTTTGCCTGCCAATGCCATTAACTCCTTACACCCTAGCTGGCCACAGCCTGCTGCCAGGGAAAGTGTTATGCAGACGAACTCAGTCTTCCTTAACTTCTTCGCCTTCGTCGGCTTTTGCTGACTGGGGTAGTGCTTCTTTTGCGTCCTCCTGAGTGGTGGCTTCGGTTTCAGCTTCCTCAGGACTTTGCTCTGGTAGGGTCTCGGCGATAAGCTCATCCGGTTCGATCTGGGCGAGAGAGTCAAAATTCACTAGCCCAGCTGCGATTTCTCTGAGGGCCAAGACAACCTCTTTGTTTTTAGGTGCATCTACAAGGGGAGTGGCACCTTTACGTAGTTGGATGACCCTTTTGGCGCCGAGATGGACCAAAATGAAGCGATTGTTGACTTCCTTGAGACAATCTTCAATGGTGACACGAGCCATGTTTGTCCTCCTCAAAAAATGAATGTATACCCGAGAACTTTACAGGAAGCAAGGGGAAAATGGAAATCAGCAGTCAGGCAGCAGCAGACAGCAGGCAGTCATGAGGTCATTACACTCTGCGCTATCGCGCTTCGCTGTCATCAGGGCTGGGCCCGTCATTAGGCCTAACGGCCGTCATTAGGTTGTTTCAACGCCACAATGACATTTAACTATGAATGACAGCGTAGCGAAACTGGGAACCCGCTTGCGGGACTGAGCGGAGCGCAGCGAGCGCGAATAATTGACCTAATGACCATAAATGACGCCGCAGGCATAATGACGGCGAAGCCATATGACGCGTAGTAAATGACCTGTTGAATGCCAGCCGTCAGCTTCCAGCTGACAAATAAAAAAGCCCAGGCAACCCGAGATCTAGAGCCCGGGCGCCTGGGCCGCATTTGTAACTCCTTTGGTGAACTAGTACATCCCTTCCATGCCGCCGCCAGGAGGCATGGCGGGAGCCGCTGATTCTTTCTTAGGCTTTTCCGCTACCATGGCCTCAGTGGTGAGAAGCAGAGAGGCAACACTGGAAGCGTTCTGCAAGGCGAATCGCACCACCTTGGTGGGATCGATCACCCCAGCCTTGGTGAGATCTTCGAACTTTTCTGTCTCGGCGTTGAAACCGAAGGCTCCTTTCTCGCTCTTTACTCGCGCAACTACAACCGACCCCTCATGTCCGGCATTGTTGGCGATCTGCCGTATCGGCTCTTCTAAGGCCCGCTTTACGATATTCACCCCGAAAGCTTCCTCTCCCTCAAGTTTCAACTTCTCCAAAACAGGAATGCAGCGAAGCAAAGCCACGCCACCGCCGGCGACGACACCTTCTTCTACCGCAGCCCGAGTGGCATTAAGCGCATCTTCAACCCGTGCCTTCCTTTCTTTCATTTCAGTCTCAGTAGCGGCGCCAACATTGATCACAGCCACGCCGCCAACCAATTTGGCCAAACGCTCTTGGAGTTTTTCCCGGTCGTAATCAGAGGTTGTCTCCTCGACCTGAGCACGTATTTGTTTGACCCGGCCTTCAATAGCGTTTCGAGTGCCGCCACCATCCACTATGGTGGTATTATCTTTGTCCACCCGAACTGTCTTGGCTGTGCCAAGATCGTTGACGGTCACCTTGTCGAGTTTGATTCCAAGATCTTCAGAGATAACCTGGCCGCCGGAAAGGACGGAGATATCTTCCAGCATGGCCTTGCGTCGATCGCCAAAACCGGGCGCTTTCACCGCACAGACTTTCAAAGTGCCACGCAACTTGTTCACCACCAAAGTGGCCAGAGCCTCACCCTCGACATCCTCGGCAATGATCAACAGGGGCCTACCCATCTTGGCAACCTGCTCGAGTAAAGGCAGAAGATCCTGCATGCTGCTGATTTTCTTTTCGTGGGCCAGAATGTATGGCTCGTCTAAGATCACTTCCATGCGTTCAGGGTCGGTGACAAAGTAGGGTGACAGGTAACCACGGTCAAACTGCATGCCTTCCACCACCTCGAGGGTGGTCTCCATGGCCTTGGCTTCCTCCACTGTGATCACGCCCTCTTTGCCAACCTTGTTCATGGCCTCGGCGATGATGCTGCCGATGGTTTCGTCATTATTGGAGCTGATGGTGCCTACCTGGGCTATTTCTGTCTGATCCTTCGTCGGCTTGCTAAGCTTTTGCAGTTCTTGCACTGTAGCAGCAACCGCCTTCTCGATTCCGCGCTTGAGAGCCATAGGATTATGACCCGCTGCCACCAACTTGGATCCTTCACGATACATGGCTTGCGCCAAAATGGTGGCCGTGGTGGTGCCGTCACCTGCCACATCTGAGGTCTTGCTGGCCACTTCTTTGACCATCTGGGCGCCCATATTCTCGAATTTGTTCTCCAGTTCGATTTCCTTAGCCACGGTCACCCCGTCTTTGGTGATAGTGGGTGAACCCCAAGACTTTTCCAGAACAACATTTCGTCCCTTGGGGCCAAGGGTTACTTTTACGGCATCGGCAAGGGTGTTAACTCCCTTCATGATTTTTTCCCTGGCCTCGCTCCTATATTTGATTTCTTTTGCAGCCATTGAATTAATCCCTCCTTTTTGTCGAGAACGGCAACTTCTTCCCTATTTAATTATGGCAAGAATATCGTCCTCACGCATGATTAGATGTTCCTCGCCATCAATCTTGATGTCCGTTCCCGCATACTTACCAAAAAGCACTCGGTCTCCCTTTTTGACGCTAACCGGACTAACCTTGCCATTTTCCAATATCTTTCCTTTGCCAGCAGCAACAACTTTACCCTGCTGGGGCTTTTCTTTAGCAGTATCAGGAATAATAATACCGCCGGTGGTCTTTTCCTCCTCCTTGATCCGTTTGACAATGACTCGATCTTGCAAAGGTCTCAGCTTCATGCCATCACTCTCCTTTTCTAATAGCACTCCCCTAGAGTGCAAAATTGATTTAGATATTGTGGGAGTCTGTACTTCCTCAGAGAATTGTTAGCACTCGTCTAGGATGAGTGCTAACACAGAGAAATTTACCGATTCGTAGAAAAAATTCAAGTGCTAAAATAGGTTTTCTCCCTCTAAATAACATAGGATGCTTAGGAAAATAAGGCGTAATCTTCAAATGTCAAGACTTTCCTCTTTTGTTCGCCTCAATACTTCATTTTGATCCCTAAAAAAAGAAAGAAGAGAGAACTCAATGGGGATTATCATAGCATTAACCCGCGGCTAGATTTGCCTTGACAAACTAAATGGCCTTGGGCATTGTTAGCGCCAATATATGTGTTCCCAGCTTCCCCTCTTTGCCGCAGGCGGTCAAATTGGGGTTTTCGTTTTGCCGTTGTATTTGCCTGGCAGAAAACAACCTGCCTCTCGGTTATAATTTTAGCGAAGGCCGGTTGTCCGCCTTGCCGGTTGGGAAGATACCTGCAAATTTCACTCATTTAGGATGAGCAGTTGAATTCCAATAATAACAACAGCTCGATCACCGTTAGAAAAAATGGCAATGGAATAGTGGCGGAAATAACCGTCGCTGCCGGGACAGAACGTGTTTGGCGTATTCTGACTTCCTTTGATGAAATGGGCGCACATCTGAGCGGACTAAAAACAAGCAAAGTATTAAGAAAAGAAGGCAATTACCTTCTGGTAGAACAAAGGGCGAAAGTGGGAATTTCGCTCTTATCATTTTCTTTTCGAGTGGTTATGGACGTTGTCGAAGATAGACCCTTCCTCTATTTCAGCCAGCGCCAGGGATCCTTTGCAACCTTCCGCGGCCATTGGAGGGTCGAACCTAAATCGGACGGCAAGGGAACCCGGATTAGCTATTATCTCGAAGCTAGTCCGGCTCAGAGTCTGGGAGGTCGACAGTTTGGCAATCTGATGATCAAACAAAACTTGCAGCAATTAGCTTGCTGGATCGATAATGGGGGAATTTAGGAATTGAGGAGTCCCTATGCGCCGGCACCGTCATGACTTTGTGGAAAAATACCAGGGGATAATGGCCTTCGGCTATTCCCGCGAGGAAGATGAACGCTCCCTGATAGTTTTTCTGCAAAAGTTCTCCGACGATGACCTCATGGAACTGCTAAGGGGTCGAGTTAGCGACTCAGAGATTGACAATCTGGTTGATCTCCTTACGGGCCTAATGAAAAAACATCTGAGCGAAGAAGAGTATCATCGTTATTTCCTCAAAGACTAAAAGGCATAGGGCATGGGGCATGGCGCAGAGGGCGAGACTTAAGGACTAAGGAGGAGCAACAGATGGGGAAGCGCATTTATAACTTCAACCCAGGTCCAGCTGCGCTGCCATTGCCTGTTCTTGAAGAGATTCAAGCGGAGTTCTTGGATTACAGGGGATCTGGCATGTCCATAACCGAAGTGAGCCATCGCTCTGCCTTGTTCGATGAGGTGATAAACGATGCCAAGCTGCGGGTCAGACGGCTGCTTGAATGTGGGGAAGACTATGAGGTGCTATTTCTCCAAGGAGGAGCGAGTCTGCAATTTTCCATGGTGCCAATGAATTTGCTACCGGATGATCAGTTCGCTGACTACGTGAACACCGGCTCTTGGTCTACAAAGGCCATAAAAGAGGCTCAGATTCTGAATAAAGAGGTGCGGGTGGTTGCCTCTTCGGAGGACCGTGACTTCACCTATATTCCAAGGAATATCAGCTTAAATGAGGATGCGGCCTATGTACACATAACTTCTAATAATACCATTCGCGGTACCCAATGGAGCAGTTTCCCCGATACGGGAACCGTACCCCTGGTAAGTGACGTTTCCTCTGACATCATGGGCCGCGCTATGGACCTAGCCCCCTTTGGACTCATTTATGCGGGGGCCCAGAAAAATCTGGGACCGGCAGGTGTCACCCTGGTGGTAATCCGAAGAGACATGCTTGAGCGCGTACCGGACAATCTGCCCATTATGTTGAAGTACACCACTTTCGCCGCCAAGAACTCAATGTTCAATACCCCGCCTTGTTTCGCCATCTACGTGGTTCAACTGGTGCTCAAATGGCTGGAAGAAAACGTAGGTGGTCTGGCCAAGATGGAACAGATAAACAAGGAAAAGGCAGCACTTGTTTACAACTACCTGGATAAGAGTGATTTTTACTGGGGCACTGCGGAAAAAGAAGACCGGTCGATGATGAATGTCACTTTCCGCTTAACAGATCAATCTCTTGAGCAAATATTCATCGACCAAGCCTTGGCAAGTGGTCTAGGGGGCCTCAAAGGACATCGCTCGGTTGGCGGCTGCCGCGCCTCCCTCTATAATGCCACAGACCTTGAGGCAGTGGAGGCCCTGGTCTCGTTCATGGCAGATTTCGAACGTAGTTATGGTTAAACGCCTAGCGCTTTAACCAGCAGGCAGCGGACAGCTCGCAGCAGGCAGTCGTTTTAACTAGGCACTAGGAACTAAGCACTAGACACTAGGCACAGCAGGGCGACGCGGTGAAACGGCGAGACGGAGACGCGGCGAAAATACCAGAAATTGAGAGGAATTCTGTTTTGATAGCTTTTCTCCTGAATTCTGGATTCTGGCTCCTTGCTCTATGCCCCATGCTCAATGCCCTATGCCTTTTTGAATCCGCAATCCGCAATCCGCAATCCCAAATTGACAAAGTGCCTAGCTCTCTCCGCCTTGCCCCTCGCGCAATGAGGTCTGGGAGGACTTGACGCCGTGCTCTTCTACTACCGCGTCGATCGTGCCCTGGCTGTCGGTTCCCCCTGGTGTCGTTGGCTGATTTCTCGGGCTCCCACTTCTGTTGTCCTTAAATACAACAGGACCTTTCCCCCCTATCATCCCACCACGAGAATGTGCCTGAGTCTAATGCTCCAGATTCTGAAGGAACGATCCTATCAAGACCTTGTGGATGTGGGGTGCGGAAGCGGTGTTCTCGCGCTAGCAGGCTTAAAACTGGGTATCGAGAGGGCAGTAGCACTGGATATCGACCCCCAAGCGCTTAACCTTAGTAGAATAAATGGACAATTAAATGGGTTGGCAAGCAGACTTATGCTGGTCAAGGGTTCAGCCGAAGCAGTAGCTGGCTGCTTTGATCTGGTACTAGCAAACTTGCCTATGCAGGTGCTCACTGAAAAACTCCCGGAGCTGTGTCGCCTAAGTAGGGCCGGAGGCGGGCTGGTGCTCTCAGGCTTTCAGGATCTAGACAAGCCTTTGCTGCAAGAAAAACTAGGACATCAGGGACTGAAAGAAAAAACGTGGTTGAGTGCGGATCTCACTTTTTTTGGCGAGTCACCAACCGGGAGTTTTACCTGGATGGCGGTGCATGCCACTAGAGACCACTAGGCACTACGCACTGAGTAACATGAAGTCAGTTGCTTCGCGTCACTTGGCTGCGCCGTCATTAGGCCTTGCGGCCGTCATTAAGTTGTTACAACAAATTATCTATGAATGACAGCGTAGCGTTAATGACCATAAATGACGCCGAAGGCAACTGACCACCCATGACGGGAGCAGCCCGCAGTGGGCAGCAGGCAGAAATTTTCAGCTAAATTTTGAATTCCAAGCGTATATGCTCAGATACCTGGCGAGTAAGGGAGATTACTCTCTCGGCCAGGGCTTCAGTCAGGGTGCCACAACCGCAGCTGGGAGTAATAAGCGCTTGGCGAAAGATGGTTTCCAGCGAAAGATCATTGCCGACCAGCTCCTCGACCTGGCTGCGCCAGCGACTCACTAAGGAATCAGAGCTTTCTTGATTGATATGATCCGCTTCCATAGTCGGAACGATACCCCAGGCTACCAGGCCGCCGCGGTCGAGGTACGGAACCAGATCCGGACGATAGAGAGCAAAACGGTCAAAGTAGTTATAGGCGTCGAAATTGATCAGGTCCAAAGAACTTCCGAAGAAAAGAGACCAGTCAGTGTTTGCGCAAACGTGAGTACCTGCGAGACCGCCAGCTTTATGAATATGGCTGGCCACCTCATTGTGCAGAGTGATGATCTCTTCTGCCGAAACGCTGATAAAGGCAGATGAGCCAAACCCGGCTAGGGCGGGCTCGTCGATGAATACAATAACAGGCAGTCCAGAGCGGGCCAATCGTTCGACCTGCCACTGCGCCTTGAGGGCGAGAGTCTTAACCACCACATCACGGAGTCGAGGGTCGTAGAGGGCAAGTTGATCATTCTCGTTTTTCAGACCCGCCAGCAAAGTAAAAGGTCCGGTGATTTGGCCCTTTACCGCAGCAGGGCGCGGCTGCTGCCGTTCCAGCCTGTCCAGAAAGGCAAAGAAAGTCCTGCCCGTGTCGTCTCCGAAACGAAAGCGGGACTTTTCCAAAGGAAGCTCGCCATCTGAGGCTGCCAGGTATTCCTCATAAAATTTGAGCAATTCCTCCTCGAAGTTTGGGGCAGAGGTGACAAACAGGGTACGGTTGTCTCTGCGCACCAATCCAGGCAGGCCTTCGTTGAACTGCACCATCATCTGTTCGGGGTTATAGGGCGAAAGTTGCGGCCAGACAGGAATTTCCACCATCTGTTCAAACACCAGGTCTAAAGCCCTCCGGCGATCATCATGGGGCAAGCTTCCCACCAGAGTGGCGGCTGCGTTAGGGTGCCATTTTTCAACAGTATCAGACAAGACTCTCACTCCTAATTTCTCAGGAATTAAATAGCTCTGTTCTCTTAAAAAATAACAGAGCCGAGGATCTCGAGTCTGGGTATCACACAGTCAAGGTTGTGTCAATGTAAGAAGGGAAACAGGAGTTTCCCCAGAAATATTTTTGTGACATAGGCCACGGGAAAGCTACTCCACAACGATCATATTCGCACCATCTATTGGCAGAGTTCCTGCTTAGGAAGCACCACATCTTCATGCAGGCCCTTTCGAGGCTGAGATTGGTAAAGATAGGTTGCTCAGATGCTCGTTGTTTCGCAGCTTCCCCTTTTGGCTTTGGCTGATGTCTCTTCTGAGTGACTGCTGAAGGTCTGTGTCACTTCCCCGGCTGTGGATGGGGGAGCCCCTGGCCCGCCGAAGCATTGCGAAGGCGGGAACAGGGAGGGGGGCCGCCTCCCCGGCCACAGCTGGGCTAGAAGTGACCAGACCGTGAGCCCTGGCCTCCGGCCCATAGGGGCCTACGCCCCGGTGGGAACGACAGAAGAGACATCAGCCAAACCACTTCGTGTAACATCCGGGCTAAGTAAACAGCGCAAATCAGGGGGGATTATACCGCTGGAATAAAGGTTGACAAAAATTGGGCAATTGATTAGACTTCCTACGCCTGAGCGGGCATAGCTCAGTTGGTAGAGTACGAGCTTCCCAAGCTCGGTGTCGCGGGTTCGAATCCCGTTGCCCGCTCCATCAGCTCTTCCAGTTGAGCTGGTGAGCTTGGCGGAGGGAACACGGCTGAAAGCCGATGTTCATGTCCCTTTTTGAGGTAGCTGCCAGGTGGACAGGGAGCCACCGGCGGTGCGCTTACTTCGATTAGTGGATTTTTAGGTTATAGACTTGCTTGCTTCAAAAGCCAGCTTTTGTTGTCGATTTAGTTATAATCTAGTCTGCTAGGAGAAGTGGGCGTCAGCCCACTTTTTTTTGTATATGAAGGAAGATCAACAAGCACAGATCCACAGGCAGGTGGAAGAAATCTGCGAGTCTCTTGTCGTTTCAGAGGGAATGGAGTTGGTGGACCTTGAGTATCGCAGGGAGGGTCCCCGATGGATGCTCCGACTTTTCATAGACAAAGAGGGGGGAGTTAATATTGATGACTGCGCCCGCATTAGTCGGGAGTTAGGCGATCTTTTGGAGGTGAAGGACGTTATTCCCCAAGCCTATGTGCTTGAAGTCTCTTCGCCAGGATTGAATCGGCGGATTAGGAAAAAGGAGGATTTTTCTCGGTTTGTCGGTCAAAAGGTTCAGCTCTGGCTAGTTTCGCCCAAGGATGGTCGGAGAAAGATTGTGGGGGACCTAGTTGGAGTTGAAGGAGAAGAGGTAGTTGTGACAGCTACCGAGGGCCGCTTCTCGGTGGCACTGAAGGATATAGCCAGGGCCAATTTGATCTATGAATTCTAAAGCCTGAGGCAATGAGCTTTCGGACGTGGATGAACGGCCCGACAAACTCCTGAAACGTTCTCAACTCGAAGGGGTTTTTGTAGCTCTTGAACTTTGCCTCGCTTATGGAATATTGGAATATTGGAATGCTGGAAACTGGGAAACCGCTTACATTTTTCTCCCCATTATTCCATTATTCCAAAATTCCATCATTCCAGTTGGCGAGCAAAGCTAAGCCAAGTTAGTGGATAAGGAGAACAACGGAAATGATCCAGGATCTGAAAAGGTTAATAGAACAGGTCAGCAGAGATAAAGGCATTGAGCGGGACATACTTATCGCCACTCTGGAAGAGGCCATGCGGTCTGCTGCCAGGAAAAAATTCGGCCACGATCTCGATTTGGAAGTAGCCTACAACGATGAATTCGGAGAGATTGAAGCGTTTCAATTTAAAGAGGTAGTGGCAAAGGTAAAGGACCCAGTGTTGGAGATATCGCTCGCTGAGGGCCGCAAATTGGACCCCGAATGTGAGATCGGAGATAGCCTGGGTATAAAATTGGACACCGACACCTTTGGCCGCATTGCTGCCCAATCAGCCAAGCAAGTCATCATCCAGAAAATGAAAGACGCCGAACGAGAGATGATCTACGAAGATTACAAGGACCGGCGCGGCGAGATCATCAACGGTATAGTTCAACGCTTGGACAAAGGGGGAATTACAGTAAACCTGGGTCGGGCCGAGGCCATTATCCCCTACCGGGAGCAGGTGCCCCGAGAGACTTACAGAAGGGGCGATCGCATTCGGGCTTTAGTACTGGAGGTGAACCGGGAAGCGCGCGGGCCTCAGATCATCCTCAGTCGAACCCACCCGGAGTTTATCATCAAGCTCTTCACTCTCGAGGTGCCCGAGATAGCCGAAGGCATTGTCACCATTATGGGAGCAACTCGGGAACCAGGTAGCAGGGCTAAGATAGCTGTGACCTCTAAAGATCCGGACATTGACCCCGTAGGCGCCTGTGTGGGGATGAAAGGCTCCAGGGTGCAAAGTGTGGTCCAAGAGTTGCGAGGTGAAAAAATAGACATTATTGAATACAACCCGGATCCTGCCAAATTCGTATGCAATGGGTTAGCGCCCGCAGTTATTTCCAAGGTCGTCATAGACCAGGCTAATCGTCTTATGGAGGTTATAGTTCCCGATGATCAGCTTTCTCTTGCCATAGGTAAACGGGGCCAGAATGTGCGCTTAGCCTCAAAACTTACCGAGTGGCGCATAGACGTCAAGAGTGAGAGCAAGTATCAGAAATCACTCAAAGAGGGTTATGACTCACTCCTAGCACTGCCAGGGGTCGGGGATGCTACCGCCGACACTCTCTATGAGGCTGGGTTTGCCTCGGCAGAGGAGTTGGCTGGCGGCCTAGTGGAGGAACTGGTGGCGATTCCTGGTATAAGCCAGCAGAAAGCGGTGAAGTTTCTGGACGCAGCAAAAGAATATTTGGCCGAGCAAGAGGAAACTCAGGCCGAAAAGGAGAAGGCTCAGGCCGAGCAAGAGAAAGCTCAGGCCGAACAGGAGAAAGCTCAGGCCGAGCAAGAGAAAGCTCAGGCCGAACAGGAGAAGGCTCAGGCCGAGCAAGAAGAAGCTCAGGCCGAGCAAGAGGAAGCTCAGGCCGAGCAAGAGGAAGCTCAGGCCGATGAAAAGGAAAAACCTGAGGTTGAAGAGGGTGACAAAGCATAGTTAGCCGTTTCAGCTTTATGCAAGCCAGCGTGGATCCATAATATTCAGGGCTCTGGTTTGTTGCGCCACTCATGGAATGGTGGAATATTGGAAAGTTGGGCTAGATAGGAAACGAAGTGGAGCTAATGGGGAAGAAAGGAAGGCAGCCGCAACGAACCTGCATTGTCTGTCGTAGCAAGAGAGCCAAGGCAGAACTTTTGAGGTTGGCCTTGGATAATAGGGAGAGAGTTTACTTAGATCACCGGCAACACCACCATGGTCGTGGGGGTTATGTGTGCTCCAGACCAGAGTGCCTGACGCGAGTAAAACTGGTACACCTCAACAGGGCCTTTCGCCGAACACTATCTGAAGATGCATGGAATCCTGGCATGGCAATGGCTGAGGCTCTCAAGGGTTGTGAGGCTCAGTAAAAAAGGGGTTGAATTTAGCCAGACACTCAAGAGCGGGGTTATGAATTTTAGCAAGTAGTACATTAATAGAAGTCGGGGGATTGCATGGCGAAGCTGAGGGTGTACGAATTGGCAAAAGAATTGGACATGCCCAACAAGGACTTGGTGGAAAAAATCGACAGCTTGGGCATTCAAATCACTGGGCACATGAGTTCTTTGGATGAAGAAGAGGCTCAGCTAGTGCGAGACACGGTAACGGGTAGGTCGCAACAACTGATTGTGGAAAAGCGGGTTCGGCGAGGAGTTATCCGCAGACGTCGAAAGGTCGTCAAGGCCGAGCCACAGTCTGAACCGGTAGAAGCAGAAATCAAACCAGAGGGAGTACCCCCCGTGGAGATTCATGCCGAAACACAGCTTGAGGGCACCGCTCCAACGGAAGCACAGTTGGAGGAAGAGTTAGCAACCGTTGTGGATGAGGAACTAACACCCGAAGCTGAAGCAGAAGCAAAAGTCGCTGAAGAAGCTGAGCCCGAGAAGAAAGTAAAAAAGAAAGTTGCAGAAAAGGAAAGAAAAATAAAGAAGCCTCGGCGACGGGTCAAGAAAGAGGCTGCGGCCAAGATAATTAAGCTTCCAGAAAGGGTCGTGGAGGTGGTTCCTGAGGAAGAGGTCAAACCCGAGGAAAAGACTGAGCCTCTGGCAGTTGAGCCCGTGCCCCCCGCGGTTGCACCCGAACCTGAGCCAGAAAAGAAGACGGCCAAAGCAAAAAAGAAGAAAGGTAGACGTGCACGTATTGAGGAGGAGGAAGAGGAACGGCTTGCCAGAAAGAAACTGCCCAGTCGTCGCAAAGAGGTGGTTAGCGGGGCAGATCTTTATGAAAGGCGTACCATTCCAGGCCGGGCTATGAAAGGTCGGAGGGTAGCTCGAGCGGTTGCCAAAGACCTCAAAAAGACTGAGATCACAGTTCCGAAGGCTGTCAAGCGTCGGCTAAGAGTTGACGAGGCCATAACCGTAGGGAATCTCGCCAAGCGCATGGGAATCAAGGCTACTGAGGTCATCAGAAAACTAATGGAATTGGGCCTCATGGCAACTCTTAATCAGGCGATCGATTTTGACACAGCGGCCCTGGTGGCAGCGGAATTTAGCTACGAGACGGAGAAGACTAGTTTTGAGGAAACAGAAATCATCCAGGCCACACCCGATCGGGAGGAAGACCTAAAACCTCGACCTCCGGTCGTAACCATTATGGGACACGTCGACCACGGCAAAACCTCCCTGCTTGACGCCATCAGGGAGACCAAGGTTACAGAGAGAGAGGCGGGGGGTATCACTCAGCATATTGGTGCCTACAACGTGAGCCTAGACGCCGGGCAAGTTGTTTTCTTGGACACGCCGGGGCATGAAGCCTTCACCGCCATGCGGGCCCGCGGTGCCCGGGTGACAGATCTGGTTGTTCTAGTAGTGGCGGCGGACGATGGGGTCATGCAGCAAACGGTTGAGGCAATCAACCATGCCCAGGCGGCAGATGTTCCCATATTGGTGGCCATTAACAAGATAGACAAGGAAAACGCTAACCCCGATAAGGTAAAAAGGGAGTTGGCCGAAAGAGGACTCTCTCCAGAGGAATGGGGCGGCGAGACCACAATGGTGGAAGTCTCTGCCAAGAAGAAGATAGGGCTGGATGAGCTGCTCGAGCTAATTCTGCTCCAGGCAGAGCTTATGGAACTCAAGGCCAATCCTAACAAGAAGTCCAGAGGCAGGGTGATCGAGGCTAGATTGGACACAGGAAAAGGGCCGCTGGCTACCGTTTTGGTGCAGGAGGGAACCCTGCGAGCCGGAGATCCTTTCGTCTGTGGGACCTTCCACGGAAGAGTTCGAGCAATGCTAGATGATCTGGGGCGCAAAGTAGAACAAGCGGAGCCCTCAATGCCGGTGGAGGTCCATGGTATATCAGGGGTGCCACAGGCAGGCGACGAGTTTGTGGTTGTGGAGGATGAGAGGCAGGCAAGACAGGTAGCAGCCCACAGGCAGCTAAAACTCCGCGAAGCTGAGCTTTCCCGAGCTACCAAGGTGACCTTGGATAACCTTTTCGCCCGAATCAAAGAAGGGGAAACCAAAGAGCTCAGGATGGTGCTCAAAGCTGACGTGCAGGGCTCCTTGGGCGCAATTATTGACTCTTTGAACAACCTCAGTACCGAGGAAATCAAAGTTAACGTCATTCACAGCGCCGCAGGGGCGGTTACTGAGACTGACATAATGCTGGCCTCAGCTTCTGACGCCATAGTTATTGGTTTTAGCGTTAGGGCCCCTCAGAAAGTTCAAGAGCTGGCCGAAGCTGAGAAGGTGGATCTGCGCTTCTACGACGTCATCTACCAACTGGTTGCTGATGTAAAAGACGCAATGGAGGGAATGCTGGAGCCCATCTACAAAGAGCACTTTATGGGTCGCGCCGAGGTACTCAAGACCTTCACTGTTTCCCGACTTGGAACAGTGGCTGGCTCGATGATCAACGAAGGCCGGGTGGAAAAGGGAGCCAAGATCCGGGTCCTACGTGACAATGTGGTGATCAATGACAGCAAGATCGCTTCACTCAGAAGATATAAAGATGAGGTTAAGGAGGTAAAGGCAGGTCAAGACTGCGGCATAATGATTGAGAAGTTTAACGATGTCAAGATTGGGGACATCCTGGAGACTTATACAGTCGAAGAGATTAAAGCTGTCCTGGAGCCCGGCAAAGGCAATAAAAAGTCGGAATAGGGAGGCTGGTGAAACTCTCTCCTCAGTGCTTGGTGTTGAGGAGGGGTACCGCTAAGGTCGAAAGGGCACGGCGATGGTTGTTGGGGTTGCAAAGCTAAGCCTGCGTTTGCCAGGAAACAAATCGCTCAAGGGGAAACGTAAGGTGATTAAGAGCATTTCCGAAAGGTTGCGCCAGCGTTTCAATCTGGCAGTGGCCGAGACCGACGCCCAGGATTTATGGCAGACTGGAGAGTTAGGGCTTGTGGCAGTCGGCAACCAGACTGGATACATCGACTCAAAATTGGACAAAGCAATCAATTTTGTCGAAAATATGCAAGTGGCTGAAATTATTAGGATCCAAAGGGAATTAATTCACTTCTAGATTCTGGATTCTGGATACTAGATACTTGATAGTGGATCGAGTCTAGAGAATTTAGCATCGAGCATCGAGAAACTCATGGAAAACAAAAGAGCAGATCGGATTGCGGATCTCATTTTGAAAGAGCTCGCCGAGGTACTTTTGCGCAGGGTGAAAGACCCCCGTCTGGCTGACATCACCTTGACCAATGTTGAGGTGTCACCGGACCTTCGTCATGCAAAGGTATATTACAGTCTATTGGGGGATGATGAGAAAAGAAATAAAGCAACTGTGGGTCTAGAAAGTGCTAGAGGATTTGTCAAGCGTGAGTTGGGCAAGAGGTTGCAGCTGAGGCGAATGCCGGATATCTCATTTTACTTTGATGCTTCCCTGGAACACGGATCCCAAATTGACCGGCTACTTGCTGAACTCAAGGAATCTGACCATTGATAGAGGCTATCGCAAAAGAGCTTAGAGATAACAAACGTTTTCTCCTGACTACCCACGTAAATCCAGACGGAGACGCCATCGGTTCCCTTGGGGCTCTTGCCTTGGTACTCGAGGATCTGGGCAAAGAGGTGGTGGCCTACTGTCAGGATGAGATACCTGGGTTTCTGCGATTTCTCCCCTATTCAGAGCGGATAGTAAGGGAGATCCCGGGTCCCAATGGGTTTGATGTGGCGGTGGTGCTGGATTGTGGAGAACTTGACCGGATTGGCAACGCTGCCGAGGCTTTACAACAAGTCGAGAAAATCATCCATATCGACCACCATAGCTCCAGCGATGATTTCGGCCAGCTGAATCTGGTCCGACCGGAGTGTAGTAGCACAGCCGAAATTCTCTACGAGATTTTTCAGGCTATCCCGGCGTCTTTGAGCTCGGAAGCAGCAGAGAACATCTACACCGCTATCCTGACCGACACAGGCTCTTTTCGTTTTGCCAACACCACGGCAAGAGCCCTGGACATAGCGGCAGAAATGGTGGCCCTCGGAGTGGCGCCGGACAAGATTGCCAGTGAGGTCTACGACAGCATGAGCCCCGAGCGCTTGCAATTGTTGGCTCTCAGCCTCAACACTCTAACTTTGTGGGCAAATGGCCGTCTGGCCACCATGCAGGTGAGTCGGCGGATGCTGGAAGAGACTAAGACTTCTGTCATGGACACCGACGGGTTCGTCAATTATCCGCGAGGGATAAACACCGCTGAGATGGCCATTTTTTTCAGAGAAATGGATTCGGGCAAGGTAAACGTCAGCTTGAGGTCTCGGGGTGGGCTGAATGTAGCCGAATTTGCTCGCAATTATGACGGCGGTGGCCATCATAATGCGGCGGCATTTCGTGCCGAAGGATCTCTAACTGAAGTGGTTGAGGAAGTCTTAGCAGCAGCAGAGGAATTCATTGCTGGAGGATCGCAGTGAATTTGAGCCCAAGTTTGAAGCCAAAAGAACGAGCCTACGGTCAGGCCAAATTCACCGCTAATGGTGTTCTGGTTTTAGATAAACCAACAGGCTTGACCTCCCATGATGTGGTCAAGGAGGTGAAAATAAGGCTGGGAGCGCTCAAGGTGGGACACAGTGGCACTTTGGATCCCTTTGCTACGGGGGTTCTCATTCTGCTGATTAACCGCGCCACAAAGCTCGCTCCCTTTCTCTTGGACCAGGACAAGAGATATCGTTTTACTGTTAAATTTGGAGTTGAGACTGATACCCAGGACAGCACCGGCAGGGTGGTTGCTACCTATCCGTGTGGACCCTTACCTGAGGGCGAAATAAGAGAGGCCTGTGCTGCCTTTTTAGGCGACATAGAGCAGAGGGTCCCCCGCTTTTCAGCCGTTCGTGTAGGGGGACAAAGACTTTATCGGCTGGCGCGCCAAGGTGTCGATGTGACTCCACCCTGTCGCACAGTGAAGATCAAGAATTTTGACCTCTGCGACCTAAGCTGGCCAGAGGTTACATTTGAGGTCACCTGCTCTAAAGGAACTTACGTGAGAAGTCTTGGAGCAGATCTGGCCTGTCACTTGAACTGCAGTGGACATGTGAGCAAGTTACGACGGCTTGCCAGTGGGGGATTTGACCTGAGACAGGCCCTGACCCTGGAAAAATTTAAACAAATTGTCGACAAGGGAGAACTTGGCCAGAACCTTATCTCGCCAGCACAGGCATTGTCTAACTATCCTGAACTAAGAGTTTCTTATGTGGCTGCCAACACTATCCGCCGGGGAGGTAGGCTAAACTCGAGAGAGTTTCTTGAATCTGAACTCAGCCTCGAAGGTCCCTATAGGGTTCTGGACCCCGGTAATAACCTGGTGGCGATGGTTGCCAAATCGGGTCAAAGACCCAGTGATGGGCACGAAGGGGAGATCACATTCAAGACTTTACGCGTTTTTGGGCCAATTTCTTAGCCCGGATATTTCATGAATTGTCTTCGGGAGACTGTGAAGATGGGCGTGCCACCGGGCAACCGCAGGGGGTTGGATCCGAGGCGTACTTGAATAGTACGTCGCAGGGTCGAACACCCGAGGACGCCCGGAAGGACGGCCATATCCACGGTCGCAGCAGGCGATTCATGAAATATCCGGGTTATAGGGTAAATCTAAGGTTCTGGGACGAAGAGCCTCTATTTTAGGCAAATTTATTAGGGTCCGGGAAACCTGGTCCTTCCGCCGGGTCAAAGTTAAATGGCTTTGCCAATAAAGATGGCGAGCTGTTCTGGAGTACTGGAGTACTGGAGTATTGGAAAAAGCTAAAACCCGAATGTCAAATTGAATAAGTTTTTATCATTACTCCATCGCTCCACCACTCCATTACTCCAGCAGAATCCCGCATCGAGGAAAGACCAGCTCTGGGGTCCGCTCAAGGCCAGGTCCTCAGGGCCTGGATTCCTTACTAGGAATGGTGAATAAGCTAAAGGTCGAAACACGAGGAGGTATTAACTGTGGCACTAACGGTTGAAAGGAAAAAAGAAGTAATAGAGATCTTCAAAACACATGAGACCGATACTGGATCTCCTGAAGTGCAGATAGCTTTGCTCAGCGAGCGCATCAACTATCTCACTGAGCATTTCAAAACTCACAAAAAAGACCATCATTCAAGGAGGGGATTGCTAAAACTGGTAGGGCAGCGTCGCCGTCTCCTAGATTATCTCAAACGCAAGGACATTGATCGCTATCGAGTCGTTATTGAGCGACTAGGTCTTCGTCGTTAATCGAGGCAGGAGTCCATTTATGGTATTTCCGGGAATCTCTTGGCAATTTATCCCAAGAAAGATCCATGTATCTACAAAAAGAATTTTTATTATATGCGGCCTTGCCGAGAAAGTGAGATCCGCAGAACTCGGCATTGCTTTATTGCTAGTTGGCTGTTGCCAGATAAAGCTGCTGAAGTAAAGGAAACAAAATTATGAAGGAAATAGTTGAAATTGAAGTAGGTGGCCGAAGATTCAGGCTTGAAACTGGGGAGATGGCAAAACAGGCTAGTGGTGCTGTACTCGTCAGCTACGGAGAAACGGTGGTTCTGGTTACCGCGGTTGGTGAGGAAAGGATCCGTGAGGGCATCGATTTCCTGCCGCTAAGCGTGGACTATATGGAAAAAGGCTTTGCTGTGGGTAGGATCCCTGGCGGTTTTTTCCGCCGCGAAATTGGTCGACCCAGCGAGAGAGAAACACTGACATCCCGCCTAATTGATCGACCAATCCGGCCCCTTTTTCCGAAAAAATATCGAAAGGAAATCCAGGTGATTGCCACCGTGCTCTCTGCCGATCCTGATAACGACCCGGGTATGGTAGCAATGGTGGGGGCATCCGCGGCACTGGAAATTTCCGACATACCCTTTCAAGGACCAATAGGTGCTGTAAAGGTAGGACGGTGCAATGGTGAGTTGATAATCAATCCAACTGCAGTCCAGTTGGAAATGAGCGATCTTGATGTGGCTGTGGCCGGCAACCGTCAGGGCATCGTCATGGTGGAGGGTAATGCCCAATTTGTCAGTGAAGATGATTTATTGGAGGCGCTCTATTTCGCCCACGATGCAATACAGCCCATCTTGGATATGCAGGAGACACTGAAATCCCGCTGCGGCAAGAGTAAGAAAACATTTGAGCCTCCCGAGGAAGATCAAGCTCTAGCGGCTAGGGTGGCAGAGCTTTCCCAACAGAGAATTGCGGAAGCCAACACCACCGCCGAAAAAGAAGCCCGCTATCTCCTGCGGAGTTCCGTGATCCAGGAGATCATGGAAAAACTCGGTCCGGACTTTGCGCAACGTGAGTCAGAAGTGCGAGAGATTGTCCATAACATCGAGAAGAAGTTCGTGCGTGAGATGGCACTCGCCCGCAAGACTAGGATCGACAACAGAGGGCTCAAAGACATTCGGCACATTGATTGTCAGGTTGGTCGCTTGCCCCGAACCCACGGTTCCGGACTTTTCACCCGCGGTGAGACCCAGGTACTCTCTGTGGTGACTTTGGGATCCTCCTCTGACGAACAGAAGATAGAGGCTTTGGAGGGTGATGAGTTTAAGAGTTTCATGCTCCACTATAATTTTCCTCCCTATTGTGTGGGGGAGGCCAGATTCCTTAGAGGACCTAGCCGACGGGAAATTGGTCATGGGGCTCTGGCTGAGAGAACCCTGAAAAAAGTACTTCCCTCCCATGAAGATTTCCCTTACACAGTTCGGGTGGTGGCGGAGGTGTTGGAATCCAATGGTTCCTCTTCCATGGCCTCGGTGTGTGCCAGTTCCCTTGCTCTTATGGATGCGGGGGTGCCGCTGAAAAAAGCCGTGGCCGGAATCGCCATGGGTCTGATCAAGGAAGATGACCGGGTCGCCATTCTCAGCGATATCCTCGGTGATGAGGACCACCTGGGAGACATGGACTTCAAGGTGACCGGTAGCTCTGAAGGAGTTGTAGCCCTGCAGATGGACATCAAGGTGGCAGGTGTACCACGTGAGGTCATGCGTCAGGCTCTATTTCAAGCCAAAGAGGGTCGGCTCCACATTCTGGAGGAGATGAGCAAGACCATATCGGCGCCTCGTGAGGAACTCTCACCTTACGCACCCAGAGTTCTGAGCATTCAAATACATCCGGATAAAATCCGCGACGTCATCGGTCCTGGCGGCAAAATAATTCGTAATATAATTGCCGAAACCAACACCAAGATTGATGTTGAAGATGATGGCAAGGTGACCATTATGAGCCCTGATCTCGCCGGCTGTCAAAAGGCGGTGGAGATGATCGAAAAGCTTACGGCTGAAGCAGAGGTTGGTGGTCTTTATCTGGGTAAAGTGCGTAAAATTACTGACTTTGGGGCATTTGTGGAGATACTTCCCGGGACTGATGGGTTGGTACATATTTCACAGCTGGATCATGAACGAGTTCAGAAGGTGAGAGACGTACTGAATGAAGGAGACGAGGTATTGGTCAAGGTGCTGGAAATCGACAGAGACGGGCGTATTCGTCTCAGTCGAAAAGCCGCCCTGGGAGAATCTCTCAGCAAAGTACGAAATTAGAGGCTCACAGCATTCACGGCAGAGCACCCTGCCGCTCATGGTCATTGGGCCACTGAACGTGGCCGTCACTACGCTTCGCTGTCATTTATAGTCATTTATTGTTAGGACATAATGACCACAAATGACGGCCGTAAGGCCTCATGACGGGCGCCAGCCCGAATGACGCCGAAGGCAAATGACCATAAGTGACGAACGCTAGCCCTGTTGCCGGCGAAGCCAACTGAGGCGCAGCATATGGCATCATCAATGAGGGAGCTGAAGGTTGTATCAGAAAACGGTTTTAGATAATGGTATGCGGGTGGTGACTGAGCGGATCCCCCATCTGCATTCAGTGTCCATGGGTATCTGGCTGAATGTAGGCTCACGTGATGAGACAGAGAATGAAAGCGGCCTGACCCATTTCATTGAGCACATGCTCTTTAAAGGGACAGACAAGAGAAGTGCTCAGGAGATTGCCAAACAGCTTGATGCTGTGGGGGGCATGTCCAACGCCTTCACCAGTAAAGAGAATACCTGCTTCCATGCAAAAGTGCTAGACACTCACCTACCCCTGGTCGTGGACATACTATCCGACATCTTCCTCCATTCCGTATTCGATCGCGCCGAAGTGGAACGGGAGCGAGAGGTGATCCTCCAAGAAATTAATATGGTGGAGGACACTCCCGACGAATATGTGCATATACTTTTCAATCGGAACTTCTGGGATGGTAACCCAATGGCTCGCCCGATTTTTGGTAGCATCAAGACCGTGCAAAGCTTTACCCAGGAGATGATTCTTGGCTACCTGAATCGCGGCTACCATCCTGATCGAATTGTTTTGAGCGCTGCCGGCAACTTGAACCATGAGAAATTTCTCGAACTGGTGGAACCTGCCTTTAACAATATAAAGAGACATTCACACACTCTCAATCGGAAAATTCCTAGCATCAACTCCAGGGTTGAGCTTTATCCAAGGGATCTCGAACAGATCCACCTTTGCCTTGGCGCCAGGGGGACCTCGTTGGTTGAAAAGGAGCGATACAGCTGCAGTATATTGAATGTAATCCTTGGCGGGAGTATGAGTTCACGTCTGTTTCAGGAGGTGAGAGAACGGAGGGGTCTGGCCTATTCGATCTACTCTTTCCTCTCCTCACACACCGATGCTGGGATGGTGGGAATTTATGGGGCGGTGAGGCCTCACAATATCAAGGAAACTCTTGATTTGGTGCGCCATGAACTCCGCCGCTTCAAAGAGGAGCCCATTAGTGACGCCGAACTGCGAGCCGCAAAAGAACACATCAAGGGAGGAATCTACCTGGCCGCAGAAAATACAGACAATCGGATGAGCCGTCTTGCAAAGAATGAAATTATTTTCGAACGTTTCGTTCCTTATGAAGAAATAGAGGCGGGTCTTGAAAGGGTTACGGTTGAAGAGGTTCAGACCCTAGCTCAACAACTCTTCCGACCGGAATACATGTCCTTGGTACTGCTGGGGCAGGTGGATGGGCTCAATGTAGACCAATCGTATTTGGACATTTGAGCTAAGCAGCTTTGGCAGGGCATAGAGCATAGGGCATGGGGCATGGAGTCAAAGTCCAGGATTCAGGAGAAAAGCAATCAAAATTAAGTTCTTCTCAGCTACTTGTTGCTCACTGCTGGCTACTTCTTTACGGTGCCTAGTGTTTAGTGCTTAGTGCCTGGTGGTTTTTGTGCAATCTACAATCTGCAATCAATAGACCTGCCATGACCAAAACAGCAAATCCGAGGACAGAAACCCGTAACCAAACACTCTCCATCCCTATCAGTCGTCTGAGGGGAGATGCTGACCAAGACCTGCCATTACCCCAATACATGAGCGATGGGGCAGCAGGAATGGATCTTTTCGCTGCCGTGGATGAAGATCTGACCATCCAACCCCATGAGGCTGTATTGGTACCAACCGGTTTAGCGGTGGCCATACCCGAGGGGTTCGAAGGACAGGTAAGAGCACGGAGTGGCCTGGCTGTTGCCCATGGCCTTGCAGTGATCAACGCACCTGGAACCATAGACAGCGATTACCGCGGGGAAATCAAGGTGGCCCTGATCAATTTAGGGAAAAAGCCTTTCACCATTCACCGGGGCGACCGTATTGCCCAGATGATCATTAACCGAGTTTACCGGGTACAATGGGATCTCAAGGAGAGTCTGGAGGCAACCGAACGAAATGAGGGGGGCTTCGGGCACACGGGCCGCTAGCAGCTCGGCAAAGAGCCGAGCTGAAATTCCAAATCCTAAGCACGAAGCACGAAACAAATCCGAATGACCAAAGCACAAAATTCAAAATCATAAGGTTAGGGGATTAGGGTGTTTGAATTCAGGCTCCCAGGCCGCAGCCCAGATGTTTTGGTCATTTGAATTTAGGATTTTGAATTTGTTTAGGATTTAGACCCGCCTGCCTCGCCTTGCTCGCATGGCGGGCAGGTATTAGATATTCGGATTTGAATTGAGCCAGATGTTGTGATCTAGTTGTTAGGGAACTACCTGAGGGCGAAATGGGGATCAAACTTTCTGTGCTGGCTAGTGGCTCGAAGGGCAATAGCATCTACCTTGCAACTGAGCGGGTGCGTCTGCTGATAGATGCCGGCCTAAGTGGGCGGGAGACCAAGCGGCGACTGGCCACTATGGGTGTCGACCCCAAAGATCTTGCTGGGATCATCGTCACTCATGAACACCTGGACCACGTCCGGGGCCTGGGTAGTCTTGCCAGGAGATATAAGCTGCCGGTTTATCTAAACCAGTTGACCCATGCTCATCTACCGGAGACGGTGGGGCAACTGGGGGAGAAAGTGGAGTTTGGCACTGGTAGGAGTTTCTCCGTTGGAGACATCACCATTCATCCTTTTGCCATTTCGCACGATGCCGCAGACCCAGTAGGGTTTGCTTTGGTCAATGGCTCAGTCAAGGTTGGAGTTTGTACAGACCTGGGAGCGGCTACCAACCTGGTCCATCGCCATCTTGAACACTGCTCCATCCTGGTTCTGGAGGCAAACCACGATGTTGAGATGCTGAAAAATGGCCCCTATCCCTGGCCGGTGAAACAGCGAATCAGAAGTAGATTTGGCCATCTTTCCAATGAGCAGTCGGTAAAAGTTATCTCTCAAGTCTTTAGCGAAGATCTACAGGAGGTGATCTTTGCTCATGTGAGCGAGACCAACAATTCCTCAGAAATGATTTTGAAGACCTTTGCTAGTAGGCTTCCCCGCCACATGCGGGACCGGTTGAGGATCAACCTGGCCTGCCAGCACCATCCGGTTGAGCCCAAAGTTCTTCTCTGACTAGCTTCTTCGATCCCAGCAATACTGTAATCAATCCTCTGCTAGTCCGCGATAGGTGCCGGCCGCTTTCAGGGCCGACACCATCTCAGCCGTGGTAATTATGCTCGGGTCGTAAATAACGGTGTTAATTTCCCGGAACCCGCGAAAACCTCTCTTTACCTCTTTGATGCCTTTCAACCCCTCCAGGGCTGACTTGCCCACATCGTATCAGCTAACGTAAAAGACGATTTTAGCAAGGGGCTGGTCCTTTGACTGAACCGCCCCTGCCCAAATAGATCCGACGAGTAGAAAAGTCATAATTATTGCAGCAATGACTCTCATGATGAACTCTCCGTTTCTAATCACTCGAACAGCTTCCGGTATTTCCCGTAGCTTTCCTTTTCCAAGTCCGGTTTGGGGACGAATCGTAGGGCGGCTGAGTTGATGCAGTAGCGCAGACCCGTGGGCTTGGGCCCGTCGTTGAATACATGGCCAAGGTGCGAGTCGCCGTGCTTGCTCCGTATCTCGGTACGAGTCGTCAAAAAACTCCGGTCTGTCTTCTCTACTATATTATCTGGCTCCAAAGGCTGGGTGAAGCTGGGCCAGCCCGTTCCAGAGTCGAACTTATCCTTTGAGCTGAAGAGAGGCTCCCCCGAGACAATGTCCACGTAGATGCCCATCTCGTGGTTATTCCAGTATGCGTTGTTGAAGGGGGGTTCAGTACCGTTTTCCTGGGTGACCTGGTATTGCATAGGCGTCAATTGCCGGCGCAATTCCTCCTTGTCAGGACGGTTGTACATCCGGCCGGCCTCCATGTCCGATGCCATACCGCCGCCCATCTTTTCTTTCATTTTGTCCGGGGTCATTGGGGTCTCTTTCATCTCATCTTTCATCCCGGAATTCATCTCGGCTTTGGCCTCCGGCTTCATGTCTGACTCCATGTCTCCCCATACTTGCTTCAGGAATTGGTCCCGACCGGAGCCGTGACGGTACCAGCGGTAGCGGATCGGGTTCCTTTTGTAGTAATCCTGGTGATAGTCCTCTGCCGGGTAAAAGGGCCCGAGGGGAAGGATATCGGTTACTATGGGCTTGTCGAAGCGGCCCGATGCCGCCAATCTTTTCTTGGAGGCTTCAGCCAAACTGCGCTCTTGCTCGTTACTGTAGAAGATAACACTGCGGTATTGGGAGCCGCGGTCCACGAACTGGCCGTCTCCATCGGTGGGGTCCACATGCATCCAGAACACCTCGAGGAGCTCCTCGTAGGTGACCTTGGCCGGGTGGTAAACTACCTTCACGGTCTCTACGTGCCCGGTCCCTCCTTTGGAGACCTGTTTGTAGGTGGGATTGGCAACGTTGCCGCCGGTGTAACCCGAGATAGCTTCGATCACTCCGTCGACTTTCTCAAAATCGGATTCCGTGCACCAGAAACAGCCACCGGCAAAATAGGCCGCCCGGGTGCTCTGGGGTTTATCCTGCATCTTTTTCTCCATTTTTCCAGTTACCTGATGGTAGCCTAAGAGGACCATTACCAGGATGATAACCGTTATATTTAAAGTTTTCATAAGACATCTCCTTAGTTTCTGCCCATCTAATATGGTTCCGGTCCAAAGAGACCGGAGTTTATTTTTTCTCTGGATCAATAATAAGACTGAATATTAAAGATGGTGTAAAGAAACTGTAAAGATTGGGTAAAGATTTAGGGTGGGACTCCGCTGGGAGGAATAAATGGGTCAATCGACCCGTGGGGGTGGGTTCATGGGAAGCTCGAACCAGATTTGCATGCTACCCTTGAGCAGTTCAGCGCCCACCGAGCCGCTGTGGGCCTCGACCAGTTCCTTGACGATGGCCAAACCGATGCCTGCCCCGCCGTGCTCACGTGAGCGGGACTTTTCCCCTCGGTAAAACCGCTCAAATATAAAGGGAAGATCTTCTTCGGCTATTTCCCCACCGGTGTTGGTAAAAACAACCTTGATAGCTCGTGGCTTTAGTTCAGTTGAGACCGTGACCGCTCCACCAGACGGGGTATACTGCCAGGAGTTTTGCAGGAGATTATTTAGTATCTGCGACAAATGATGGGGATCAGCCCAAAGGTTTTTTTCGCCATCGGCAAAATGAGTCTCCACCCTGAGCTCTTTTTCTTCAAGCTGGGAACGAAAGGATTCGAGCATTTGAGTAATCAGATCGACAATATTGATCTCCACTTTACGGAGGCTTGCCTTGGCGGCGTCGGCCTTGGCCAGCCGAAGGATGTCTTCCACTAATTGCACCAGGCGGAATGTCTCCTCCTGAAGCAACTCGAAGGTCTCCTCAGAGGGGCTGACCACCCCGTCAGTCAGGGCCTCGAGATATCCTTTTATGTTGGTCAGGGGAGTCCTGAGCTCATGGGCCACGTCGATCATCATCGTCTTCCGCAGTTGCTCGATCTTTTGAAGGCTTTCAGCCATGCGGTTAAAGGCCAGAGCCAGCTGAGCAACTTCATCTTGAGATTTCACTGGAACGCTGGCTGAGTAGTCGCCAGAAGCGATCTTGCTTGTGATCTCAGTCATCTGAGTGAGGGGGTGCAAAATTCTTCTCATAAGCAAGAAGCTGAAACCAACAGCCAGCACAAGAGCCCCAAGACTGGCCCAGACCAGATAGCGATGAACCGCGCTCAAGAACATTTGATGACTCGATGTTGGAGAGATATTGTATTTCTCCATCAGAGTCATGAAGTAGCCGGCGGCGAGGTAGTCAACCGCCAGCCATACCATAATGATAACGAATCCAATGACGAGGACATTAATCCCGAGGAGTTTCCACAGGAGTCGATTTTTCACGGCCTAATCCCCCCCTTCATGAGTCACTCTCCTCGGCGAACTGATATCCTATACCTCTCACGGTGAGAATGTGGCGAGGCCGCGACGAGTCCTCTTCGATCTTCTGCCTGAGTTTCCCGATATGGACGTCGATGACGCGGTCTATTACTGCTTCACCGTCTGGATAGAGCCGGTCCAGAAGTTCTGCGCGAGTAAACACCCTCCCGGGCCTGGTTATCAAAGCTTTGAGGAGGTTGTACTCATGAACTGTGAGAGAAATAGCCCGCCCTTTTAGGCTCACCTTACGCTTATCCAGATCCAGAACGAGATCTTTATGTGACCAGACAGTTTTTTTGGCAGTGGTGTCCGAACGTGCTCTCCTGAGAATGGCTTTAACCCTTGCCACCAGTTCCCGAGGACTGAAGGGTTTCACCACATAGTCATCAGCCCCCAATGTCAGCCCCGAAATGCGGTCAACCTCTTCCCCTCTGGCGGTGAGCATGAGGATAGGAACATCCGACCAACTCCTGAGCTCCCGGCAGACTTCCCAGCCATCAACAAGAGGAAGCATGAGATCGAGAACCACCAGCATGGGGTTGTGATGACGAGCCAGTTTTAGGGCTTCCCGGCCATCAGAAGCGACAACAGTCTGGAACCCTTCCCGCTGTAAGTAGAGTTCTACTAGGGAAGCGGTCTTTTTATCGTCTTCCACAATTAGAATTGGTTGCTGAATCATCGAGGAGCCCCTATTGGGCAAACTAGCCTTCTTCGGCGCCGGCCACGAACAGGTCGTAGTCAGGTTTGCTCATCAGTTCGTCGAGTTCGGTGACTTCTTTGATGGCCAGGGTTGCGATCCAGCCCTTACCATAGGTGTCTTGATTTATCAGGTCAGGAGCGTCTTCGAGTTCCTCATTCACTTTCAGAACTTTGCCTGATATGGGGGCGGGGAGCTCAACACTGGCTTTTCCTGATTCCACCGCGGCAAAAGGTTCGTTCTTAATGACTTCATCGCCAACCTCTGGAAGCTCCACATAAATGATGGTGCCAAGGGCTTCGGCAGCAAAGTCGGAAATGCCCACCTGTGCACCATCATCGTTAGGTTGCACATAGACGTGATCTTGACTGATTTTCAAAACTCCCTTTGCCATGTCGCCTCCTTTTGCTGTCCGTTGTTCCGCCTGAGGCGGATCCGTAGTCCGTTGCCAGGAGGGCATAGCGCAGAGCGCATGGCGCATAGCGTTTTGCCCATTTATTTAGAAAGGATGGCAGGGCCGGGACTCATCCCCGCCCGAGCATTCGCATCTTCGATCTGAACTCGTGCAAAGACTTCAGTTGGTGAAATTTCACGCCATTTTCCAGGAAAAAGCTCAACAAATCTGCCCACAACCTTCTGGACCACCTCTTCCATGCTGGGATTTTCTCCCAGCAACTTAGCCATTGAAGTCACCTGCTCGCTTTTGAGTTCGCAGGGGTTAATGTGGCAAAAATGGTCCATATTGGGGGAGACGTTCAGGGCGAAGCCATGAAAGCTGACCCATCGCCTGATGGCAACGCCGAGGGCGGCCACCTTTAGGTGTGAGACCCAGACGCCTCGGTGTAACGGGTCACGGCCAGCTTGAATGCCAAAATCGGCCAGAACCTGGATTATGGTTTCCTCGAGCAAATCGACATACCTGCGGATGGAGAGATCCCGTTGACTTAGATCAACTATGGGATAGACTACCAACTGCCCTGGGCCGTGGTAGGTGACATCTCCTCCTCGTTCAACTGGATGAACCTGAATTCCCTCAGAGGCGAGCTCTGCCGAAGTTGACAAAATGTTGGTTCTGTTCCCCCGCCGGCCTAAGGTGATAACCGGCTCGTGCTCCACCAGCAGCAGAGTGTCAACCACTAGGTTCCCCTGACGCAGTTCAACCAGTCGTCTCTGCAGGTCGAGTACGTCGAGGTATCTGGCGCGACCTAGGTTTACAATCCAACCATCACTGTTTGTCATCAATTTATTTCGCTTCTCTTTCGATCGTCATGGGCATAGGGCATGGAGCATGGGGCATAGAGTAAGAAGCCAGGAGTCAGAATCCAGAATTCGGGAGAAAAGCTATCAAAACAGAATTCCTCTCAATTTCTGGTATTTTCGCCGCGTCTCCGTCTCGCCGTTTCACCGCGTCGCCCTGCGGTGCCTAGTGTATAGTGCTTAGTGCCTAGTGGGCTAAAGCCCAAGATCCAACTTATGAATCGAAAGACCCCTCGCATCCTCCACCGCCTCCCACAACGCTTCCGCAACAGTGGGGTGGGCATGTATAGTCCGAGCCATCTCGCTGAGGGTCACACCTTGGTTCACGGCCACGGTACATTCAGCAATCAAAGTGCTGGCATCCGGGCCTATTATGTGTATGCCTATTACCCTTTCGTCCTTCTCCCGGGCGATTACTTTGACAAAACCGTCTATTTCGCCGATGGCGTGTGATTTTCCCAGGGCGCGAAAAGGGAAAGATCCCTCGAGGTAGCCAATACCCTGTTCTTCGCACTGTTGGCTGGTAAGTCCAACGAAGGCAACCTCGGGACTGGTAAATATGGCCACAGGTACAGCGTATTCGTCCACTTTTGCTTCCTGATTTCCCAATCCATGCTCCACCGCGACTATCCCTTGGTGAGAGGCAAAGTGAGCTAGCTCTCTTTTGCCGGTAACGTCGCCGATGGCATAAACTCCAGGCAAATTGGTCTGACAGTGCTGATCAACCTGGACATAGCTGTTCTGCAAATTGACGCCAGTGCCATGCAACCCTATCCCTCGAGAAACAGGAGTTCTTCCCACAGTAACGAGGACCGCTTCTGTCTCGATACGTTTGCCAGAGTCAAGGGTGATTTCCACGCCAGATGAGGTGTGGGAAGCAGCGACAGGAGGGTCTCCAAGATGCAGTCTTATTTTTCGTTTTTTTAGGGCTCGAATGAGTGCTTTGTTGATGTCCCGATCCAGGTCCTTAATAGGTTCCTTGCTGCGCTTGGTCATATGGATGGTGGAGCCAAGAGCACTGAAGAGCAGGGCGAATTCACACCCAGATACACCACCGCCCACAATAAAGAGGCTTTCGGGAATCTTTGTCAATTCCAGCATGCTGCGGGTGTTAAACACTTTCTTATGGTCCCAGGGCAAGAGATCTAGGGGTAGGGGTTCTGATCCGGTAGCTATGATGAGCTGTTTGCCGCGAACCCTCTGGATTTGCCCATCCTTCGTCTCAACCTCAACCTCTCCTGGGCCTCGCACCTCTCCTCTGCCCAGGATCAGGTTAACTTTGTGTTTCTTGAACAATCGTTCGACTCCTTCACGGAGCTCTGCCACAATCCGCTGGTTTCTACCAACAATCTTGTCCAAATGAGCAACAGGGTGCTGGCAACTCAGGCCAAATGCTTCCGCCTGGCGCATTTGTTCAAATAGGACGGCGGATTTGTACATGGCCTTGGTAGGAATGCAACCCCAGTTGAGACAGGTCCCGCCCACCAGTTCCTTTTCGATAATGCAGACTTTGGCTCCTAGTTGGGCGGCCCGAATAGCTGCTACGTAACCACCTGGTCCGGCTCCTAAGATGATCGTATCGTAATGAGACATTAAACCTGGTCTCCTGCACCTACACATATTTTAGTTCGTAATCTCTGCTTCCAAGTCCCAACTCTTCTGCATAACCTAATTGGATGGACCAATCAATGTGAGGGTAGACGCCCCGAAACTTGTCTTCACCAGGCCCTCTATTGCTTTCAAGGCAGCAGTCAGGTAGGGCTGGCTGCGCATTGACTAGATCCACTGAAGCCTGGTCGATGGCCACCGGATCCCTGCTTGCCAGAATGCCCAAATCCCTCACTAAAGGAACGTCGCTAAAGCCATAACAGTCGCACTGCGGAGTTACCCGGCTGACGAAACTGAGGTAGAAGGCACGGTCTTCCTTGTTTTTGAGGACTCCCACCGTGTATTCCACCATTTTCTTCTGAAAACGGGCCGTGTCGCTATCCCAGGGGATGGAGACAGCCGCTTCCGGGCACACTGCTATGCACTCGCCGCAGCCAATACATTTTTCGGCATCCTTCTTGGCCTTTTTCTTGAGCAGTTCAATGGCCTCAACAGGACAGTGGGCTACGCACTCGCCACAGCCGATGCACTTTTTGGCGTCGAACTCGGGCGAGATCTCACAATGCTGGGCAAGTTTTCCTTTTCTGGAGGCACAGCCCATGCCCAGATTCTTAATAGTGCCGCCAAACCCTGCAAGTTCGTGTCCCTTGAAGTGGGCGGCGCTAATGAGAGCGTCCGCCTGTACCACGTCCCCACCAAGGTAAACTTCATCATAGATGGGAAGGTTCACTGGTACAGCCACCTCAGCGTTACCTCTGAGGCCGTCAGCTATGGTGAGGGGCGCACCAGCCACAGCATAAGCAAACCCATTCTGAATGGCTGTGGTGAGATGATCCACGCTGTTGGTTCTGGTACCCACATAGAGCGTGTTAGTATCGGTTAAAAAGGGCTTGCCCCCCAGTTTCTGAACTCGATTGACCAAATGACGCAAGTGCGTGGGCGGAATGTAAGCCGTGTTCCCCTTCTCTCCGAAGTGCAGCTTGATGGCAATCAGATGCCTTGCCTTGATGATGTCATCGAAACCAGCAGCATCGAGCAAACGATCCAGCTTGACGTAAAGGTTTTCTTGCAAGCTAGCCCTCAAATCCATGGCAAATACTTCAATCGGCATGGGTTCCTCCCTTAAGTCTACAATCCAAAAGATAAGGGCGCCCAACCAACAAAAGACAGGGAGGGCGCCCTTTGATCCGAACCTCTCATCTTCCCCGCCAAGAGAGAAGAAATTGCGGTCGGCCCACCTAATAAACCAGATTCCAACCGCCCTTCCAAATCATTACCATAACCATAGAATTAGTGCCCAATCCGTTGTGATCTTTTGGGCTGATGTTGTAGATGCCGCTGATTCCCACATAATTTTTGGTCTGTTCAATGGCATCACGTAACATAACGTTATTGGTTCCCACCTTTTTCATGGCATTGGCTACGATGTAAATAGCGTCCCAGGCGTAGCCCGAGTGGGTGTTGATGGGAAACTGTTTGTCGAAGTCGTACACATCGTTGTAGAGACGGACGAATTCACTAATAACTGCTTTCTGAGGATCTGAATCCGAGAGTTGATTGTATGCCATCAACTTAGTGGATGGCATGACATTCCCTTCTGAGGCGCTCCCCGCCAGTTCTACGTATTTGGGATCCGGCAAGCCGTGACACTGGATCAGGGGTAGTTTAATCGCCAGCTGTTTGACATTTTTGGCAACTATCGATCCAGCCGGGCCAATGGTCCAACAGATGATTACCTGGGCGTTGGTGTTCTTGATTTTGGTAAGCTGAGTGGTCATGTCAGCATCCCTGACCCCAAAGGACTCATCAGCTACAACCTCTAGACCGTAGTCGGGAGCTAATTTGGCAAGCCAGCCCTTCCCGTCACGGCCGAAGCCGTCAGATGCAGTAATAAGGGCAATATTCTTGACTTTCTTGGCCCTCAGGTACTGGTAGACTTTCTTTACCGCTACGGAACTTCGCTGGGGCGACTTAAAGATCCACTTGGCAGTGCCGAAATTCTTGCCGCCGTGCATACCCTCCATAATAACCGGATCACCACCCACTGTCATTACGGTAGGGATCTGCTGTTCTTCGAGGTATTTTTTTACCGCCATGCCCGTGCCCGTTCGGGTGGGGCCGATTAGGGCCACGACCTTTTCTTGCTCAACTAAACGTTTGGCGACCATGAGTGCCCTGGTAGGGTCGCCCTCGGTGTCCCCAACAACCAGTGCTAGGGGGCGGCCGTTTATACCACCTTCTTTGTTTATTTTCTCAACCACCATCTCAGCCACGAGCTTGGTGGGAGTGCCAATAAAAGCCGCAGGACCGGAGAGATCGAAAAAGGCGCCTATCTTGATCGGTTCTTCAGCGGTGGCCTCATTCACAGAATATCCAAATGAAAAGGCAACCGTGATGGCAAAGAGCAAAACCATAATCTTTCTCGTCATGTTCATTCTAAAATCCCCCTTATGTCAAATTGTTGTGCTAAGAGCTGAAATTCCTATCCCTGGTCAGTTCAGTATCACCTCCTTCTGTTATTTCTCATTTGTAAATTTATGCAAATACGGAAAGTAACAACAATCGTCATATTGGACCTGCGGTTATCCGGTATGGATGGAATAGTCTGTGGTTCTAGATTTCCCGCCGCAAGCGGGTCAAGCCCGGATGTTTCATGAATTGCAGTCACGAGACCACGAAGATGGGCGTGCCACCGGGCAACCGCAGGGTGTTGGTTCCGAGGCGTACCTGAATGGTACGTCGCAGGGGTCGACACCCGAGGACGCACGGAGGGACGGGCATATCCGTAGTCGCAGTAAGCGATTCATGAAACATCCGGGCTAAGACGGATTCCGCAATGTCGGAGTCTTTAATTCCAGTCTCAGTGAGCAAAGTTGTGAGTGAAAGATAGAAATATCCGCAATGATAAATGATAAATGCGAAATGTGAAATCAGAAATTAACCGCGATGATCAAATACCCTCATGCTTTTGCGCTCAGTTCGTGGCAGACTGCCGTGGTCAATGACTTCCACTTCAGCACTCACCAAAATATGCTTGCGAATGTCCTGGGAAATACGACTGGCTATTGCTTCGTTATCTTGAGGTTTATAGCGTGGCCGCCGCTCTACTTTGAGGATCATGTAATCGCGGCCGTCTTCTCTTCGTTCGAGATGTACCTGGTACTCGCTGCCTATTTCCGCAATCTGTGACAAGAGGTGATCAATTTGTCCGGGGTAAATATTCACCGCCCTGACAATGAACATGTCGTCCGAGCGCCCAAGGATACGGTCGTGCATGGGCAACGGATTACCGCAAGAGCATGGTTGGGGGATAATCCGCGTCAGGTCTCGAGTTCTATAACGGATTAGTGGAGCTCCTTCTTTGCGCAGGGTGGTGACTACCATTTCGCCCAATTCTCCCGGTTCAGCCGGCTCGAGGGTTTCAGGATCTATGACTTCCAATATGTAGTAGTCAGCCCAGTAATGGATGCCTTGGTGTTTACCGCAGTCCAGACCGGTTCCAGGACCGTATAATTCAGTAAGGCCGGGTATATCAAACACGTGTTCAACTCCGAGGAGTTCCTTGATGCGTCGGTCCATAGATTCGCTGTGCCGCTCTGCACCCAGAATGACTTTCCTCAGGGTTATTTGCTCCCGAAGGTTCCTCTTTTGCACCTCTTCTCCCATTAGAAGTGCCATGGAAGCGGTGGCGCAGAAGACTGTACTTTGCATGTCCACCAACATCTCACAATGCATCTCCGTATTTCCAGGGCCTACAGGCACCGCCATGGCACCTAGTCTCTCGCAGCCCAATTGAAATCCGACACCAGCAGTCCACAGGCCATAGCCCACGGCTATTTGGACCCGGTCCTCTGCCGAAAGGCCCGCCATCTCATAGCAGCGGGCGAACATGTTGGCCCAGTCGTCAATGTCTTTCTGGGTATAGCAAAGGACTTTGCGTTTTCCTGTGGTGCCCGATGAGGCGTGAATGCGGACAATTCGGTCGAAGGGCACGGCCCTTAAGGGAAAAGGATAGCCCTCCCGTAAGTCATCGGCCGTGGTAAAGGGCAGTCTAATCAAATCATCCAGCGAGTTGATCTCCTCTGGAGTGATTCCAGCCTTCTGCAACCGCTGGCGATAAAAGGGTGAGTTCTCATATGCATGGCGTACTGTCCATTTCAGCCCCTCTAGTTGTAAACTCTTCAATTCCTCTAAGGTCGCAATGTTCGGCATGAACGTACGAGTCATAGCAACTTCTCCAAGTCGAACAAGATACCAGTTTTGATATGAGATGTGGGATGTGCGATAAGATTGATCTTTCTGGAGAGCCAAGATCCTAAATTTCACATCTCAGATCCCATATCTTACATACAGTAGTCAGTAGTCAGTAGTCAGAATTCAGTAGTCATTTGTTGATTCGAGAATTCGTTAATTAGTCAATTAGCAAATTCGTCGATTCGTTAAAACATAGAAATCGTTTTGAGCTTTTAACGTTAAACTTCTTATTTCTCGCCGCGTCTCCATGTCGCCGTATCTCCCCGTCGCGCTGAATTTGCCAACTGTTCGCTACTGGCTGTATTTCCCTATGCCCCATACCCTATGCTCTATGCCCCCCAATCCGAAATCTGCAATCTCATCTACTCCTCAAACACGATTTGCCCTTTCTCGCTGGATAACGTACTCTCCTCAACCAGCTTAACCTTAATGCCCAGGCCGATAGCCCTTCTTAGGTGAGCTCTAATACTGTCTGCCAGAGCGTGAGTCCGGTACCAGTCCGAGACAAAGTTGGTGGGATAGGCGACCTGCACTTCCAACTGGTCATTCAGACCGTCACGCTGGCGAATAATTAGTCGATAGTTTTCTACTTCGGGTGCTGCCTCCCCAAGCAAACGTGCCACCTGTTCTGGATAAATAGCTATACCGCGTATCATGAGCAAATCGTCTGAGCGACTCAAGGGCGCTGCCATCCGCATACTGGTGCGACCGCACGGACAAGGGTTGCAATCCAAAGTGGTAATATCACCTGTTCTGAAACGGATAAAAGGATAGCCTTCGTTGGTGAGAGTGGTGATGACCAGTTCACCTTTTTGTCCTAGAGTCAAAGGCTGGCACGAATGGGGATCAACGACCTCTGGATAAAAGTGGTCCTCCGCCAGGTGGAGTCCTGATTTTTCCTGACATTCCGCTGAAACTCCCGGTTCAACCATTTCGTTGACACCGTAGACTGAATAGGCCTGAATTCGAAGACGGTCTTCCAGAGTCCGACGGACGTGGGGCGACATGGCTTCGGGACCTAATAGTCCAATTTTGAGGTGTATCTGATTGATATCAATGTTTTGACGTTCTCTGGTCTCGGCAATGTGCATGGCAAAAGAAGGCGAGGTAGCGAGCACCGTACTACGGAAATCCTGCATGATTTGCAGTTGAATCGTGGCGGAAGCTATTGAGGTGGGGGCTACGGTGGCGCCCACAAGTTCCGCGGCCTGGTTAAAGGTGAAGGCACCGGTGAAAAGCCCATAGTTGAAAGCAACCTGAATAATATCTTTAATAGAGATTCCCATACCGGTCATATGTCGCGCCATCAGTTCCAACCAATTTTGGACATCTTTCTGGGTATAGCCGATCACAATGGGTTGCCCCTTTGGGGCTGCAGAAAACTTGAGGCGGACAATGGATTTCAACGGCACAGAAAACAACCCATAAGGGTAATGATCTGCCAGGTCTGCCGCTGTGGTACAAGGAATTCTCCTGAGATCTTCTAAGGAACTGATGTCTTCGGGCAGTAGACCTAGTTCCTCGAACCGACGTCGATAGAAATCTACTTTTGCATAGGCACGGTTGAGGGTCACCTGTAAACGTTCAAGCTGCAGCTCGGCCAGCTCTTCCCGCGGGAGAGTTTCAATGTTTTCGTTCCAGAAGGCTACCATTCCTCTTTCGCCCTCCTCTCGTCTCAAAATGTCACAATGTCATTTGGGATTGGGCTTCGCCCGTCATTAGGCCTTAAGGCCGTCATTTTTGGTCATGTGCCTGCGGCGTCATTCGGGCTAGCGCCCGTCATTTATGGTCACTTGTAGTTATTTGTCCTATTCATTATCATCAATCATGACGACTTAATGACAACAAATGACAGCGAAGCGTAATGACCAAATGACAATCTACCTTTCCCACTTCTCCTTGTAATCCTTGCCCAAAAAGGCACGGCGCACCTCATCATTTGCCAGAAGCTCGTCAGGTGTTCCTTCGAGAACAATGCGGCCAGCCTCCAATACGTAGGCCCGATCGCAGATTTCCAAGGCAGCCTGAGCGTTCTGTTCAACTAAAAGTATGGTAGTGCCGTTGTCCCGAAGCTTGCGGGTTACCTGCAGAATCTCCTGTGCCACGAGAGGTGCCAGTCCTAACGATGGTTCGTCGAGGAGAAGCATTCTGGGCCTGGCCATGAGAGCCCGTCCAATGGACAGCATCTGTTGCTCACCACCACTCAAAGTGCCAGCCCTCTGCTGGGTTCGCTCTTCCAGGATAGGGAAGAGAGTGTAAATTTCCTGACGCTGAGATTTGGCCATCCTTTTTTGCTCTTTTTTAGGGAGACTGTAGGATCCCAATTCCAGATTCTCAGTGACTGTCATTGAGTTAAAGATCTGCCTCTGTTCCGGTACTTGCAGGAGACCAAGGCGAACCATCTTATCCGGTGCCAGTTTGTGAATCTCCTGACGCTCAAAGAAAATACTGCCAGAACTGGCTGGGTGCAGCCCGCTAATCACGTTGAGCAGGGTGCTCTTTCCCGCACCGTTGCCCCCAATAAGAGAGACTATCTCTCCTTTGTTGACATGGAAGGTCACCCTGCGGAGCACCTGAATATTTCCGTAATATGCCGAGACGTTCTTTACGAGAAGCATGGCTGTATTCTTGTCTGTTGTCCGCGGTCCGTAGTCCGTTGCTCGAATCGTTCAAGCCGTTCAAGTCGTCCATCACAGAGGTCATCGGAGATCAGAGATCAGCTTTTCCCTTTGACCTCCGACATCTGATGTCTGACCTCTGGTTTCTGCCAGTTGCTAGCTGCCAGCTTTATTTTCCCTATGCTCCATGCCCTATGCTCTATGCTTTTGACAAAACGAACAACTCGACAGTGCGCATGAACCAACTACGTGGAGCCGCCACCTAAATACGCCCGGATTACCTCCGGATCCCTTTGGATCTCCTCGGGTGAACCTTCAGCGATCTTCAACCCGTGATGTAGGACAATGACCCTATGGGCTATGCTCATAACCAAATTCATGTCATGTTCAACCAGTAGAATGGTTAGGCCGTTTTGCCGCAATCCCTTGATAATGTCACCCATCTCCTCCGTTTCCCGGATGTTGAGACCCGCAGCAGGTTCGTCCAAAAGCAGTAAACAGGGGTCAGACACGACGGAACGGGCAATTTCCAAACATCTTTGTTCTTTCAGGCTAATGCTGTCCGCCTTTCGGTAAGCTAAATGGCCGATGCCGAACTTCTCCAGTGTATCTCCGGCCTGACCTATTGCCTTTTTCTCCTCTTGCCGTTCTGCGGGCAAGTGTACCATACCTTTGAGAAAACCGCTGCGCAACCGGTGGTGCAGCCCCAGTAAGACGTTCTCCATTACGGTCATATGCTGAAAGATCTGGACTGACTGAAAAGTTCTTGCCACTCTTTTTTTGGCAATCTGGTAAGGCTTTAGCCCTGAAATGCTTTCTCCATCGAGCAAAATCTCACCACTGGTTGGAGGATAGACCCCAGAGATAAGGTTGAGTATTGTAGTTTTCCCCGCGCCGTTTGGGCCAATAAGAGATACGATTTCACCTGAGTCCAGACGGAAGGAAACGTCCGCAATCGCCAGCAACCCATCGAACTGCTTTTTAACTTCTTCGAGGTGTAATAGGGTGCCGTTAGTTTTCATTGCCATTGGCGAAGCGCCCTCTCCCTTCAGACGACTGTGTCACAATTCGCCGAAGCCGTCATTCCGGATGAGTCCGCCGAAGTATAGGCGGGCGAGGTCCGGAATCCAGCGAGGTTTCAATATAGTCTGATTCTTCCTGGATCCCGGCTCGCGTCCCGCTTTGCGAGACTTGGCCGGGATGACTTATGGTGCAACAGCCTCCAGGGTTATGGAGGTTTTTTTGTAAGATTCTATTCTGATAACAAAATTTTCTTTGACCGCTTCTGAGACCATAGCTTTACCAGTCCCGGCAGCAAGCCTTCCGGAAAGAACACCAGAACTCCCATCAGGATTACCCCATAAAGCAGGAGGGCGTAATCACGCATGGCATGGAGCACTTCAGGCAAAGCCGTGAGCAATGCAGCGCCCAGTAAACCTCCCCAGAGATTACCTATACCCCCCACCACCACCATAGTGACAACCTGAATGGAATAAAAGATGTCAAAAGTCTTGGGACTGATAAATGAGAGGTAGTGGGCATAAAGGCTCCCCGCCAGAGAGGCATAGGCTGCGCTGATAGCAAAGATGACAATCTTGTAGCGTTCGGTGTTGACTCCCAGGGCATTGGCTACAAGTTCATTTTCATGAATAGCTCGAAGTGCCCGGCCCACGCGGGAATCCACCAGGTTAAGAGAAACAAAGAAAACTAGCAGGAAAAAGGACCATAGTAGCCAGTAATAGTGGAGGTCACCCTGGATGGTAAAAGACCCCAGGTGGAGAGGAGGGATTCCAGAGAAACCAGATGGCCCACCAGTCCAATATTCCATCTGGACCATAAGAATGTAGAGGATGATGTTAAAGCCCAAGGTTGCCATGACCAGGTAGTGGCCCGCAAGCCTAAGAGTTGGTATACCCAACACATACGCGACCGCAGCAGTAAAGACCATTACCGCCACTAAAGTCGGCCAGGGCGGTGTATTATACATGGCGGTAAAGATGGCCGAGAAGTACGCCCCCATCCCGAAAAAGGCCGCATGGCCCAGTGAGATTTGACCAGCAAACCCGATCAGCAGGTTCAAGCCAAGGACCACCAGGCCGTTTATCGCAATAATATTCAGGACCAGCAGGTAGTAGCCTCCTTTGACTACGAGGGGAAGCAGGGCCACTAGCCCTGTCAGTCCAAAGAAGTAAATCCATTTTTTGTGGGTCTTAGACATAACAAAAGAGTCCGTGGCAATTAAGGCTAACTAGATGGCACAAGGCGCAGGGCGCAAGGCAGCATTAGGTCATTATGCTCCGCGCTGTCGCGCTTCGCTGTCACTAGGCTCCGCCGTCATTAGGCCTTACGGCCGTCATTATGTTGTTACAATAAATGACCATGAATGACAGCGTAGCGTATTGACGCGAAAGCAAATGACTCTCCGCTGGCCGCTGATTTAACCGCTATGCCCTATGCTCTTTGCTCTTTCTATACTCGCTTGATCTCTTCCTTGCCAAACAGCCCTGTGGGTTTGATAAAGAGCACCAGCAACAGGATAAGAAAAGCAAAGGCGTCCTTGTAAGCAGATGAGACAAAGCCAGCACCAAAGGTTTCCATGGCCCCGAGAAGAAGTCCACCCAGTACTGCGCCCTTCATGCTGCCGTAACCACCCAATATTGCAGCAGCAAAGCCTTTTAGTGCCAGCATGACCCCAGCGCTGTATGACATAGTGGTAATTGGGGTAATAATGATACCGGCCACCGCTCCGATCCCGCCACTGAGAACGAAAGAAAGCAATGTCATGCGGTATACGCCTATACCAATAAGGGCAGCCCCTCGCCGATTCTCAGCCACTGCTCTCATGGCTTTGCCTACCATGGTGCGACTGAAAAAAAAGCCGAGCAAAACAACTACCAGCAGGGTGATTCCCAGGATCCAAAGAGTTTGGGGTAGGATAGCAGCACTGCCTAGGATCAATGGTTCATCACCAGAAAAAGGCGGCAAAGTCCGCGGGGTTTTACCCCATATATGCATGGCCGTTTCCCGCATGGTGATAGAAGCGCCCACGGTGATCATCACCAGAATCAGAATGCTGTCCGAGCGAGCCCTACGAATAGGTCCAATCTCCATTAACCAACCCACTACCATTACAGCTAGCACCGCCAGAGGAAAGGCTATGAGCAGCGGAAGTCCAGCAACCTGGGTGAGGCTGATCATGGTCATGGCGCCGAGCATGACAAACTCTCCCTGGGCGAAGTTGACAATGCCTGTGGCGTTATGAATGATCCCGAAACCCAGGGCAATGAGGGCATAAATACTGCCACTAGTGAGTCCTGATACAAAGAATTGAGGGAGCTGAGACCAGATCATAAGCACAAAGCTGCTAGTTTGGTTGTTTTTTGATCAGTCTATTTTTTCTCAACTTCGAATCACCAAAATTCAAAACAGAACGTTTTTGCCACTGGCAAAAGGGAATGATTTTTGATGTGAAATCAAGTTTCGGTCATTTGAACTTAGGATTTTGGATTTGTTTGGATATTCGAATTTCGATATTCGGATTTGATGAGTTTACTCATCGCTGGCCTCAATGGGGGCCAGAATAGAGATTTTGTAATAGGTCAGCAAATCTCTATGAACAATCCGGCCCAAAAACAGAAAAGCCGTGAGCTTTAAAGCCGCCCACGGCGATAATCTTGTGACCGGAATCAGTTCATGTGGGCCTGTGGGCGGACCTATCCTTGGAACTCCACCACCAAGGCCATGAACGATTCAGGTGCATCCGCTAACCTCTTGGAAACAGGAACCTAAGTCAATTTCGCTACATAGCAGACCCGCGGTTGGAGTGTCAAGGGAAATTCAGCGGAACGAAGCATAGGGCATAGGGCATAGGGCATAGAGCATAGAGTAAGTAGCCAGAAGTCAGAATCCAGGATTCAGGAGAAAAGCAATCAAGATGGAATTCCCTGCAACTTCTGGCATTTTCGCCGTGTCTCCGTCTCGCCGTTTCACCGTGTCGCCCTGCAGTGCCTAGTTGAAATGGATGCCTACTCCAAAGTGCCCAGCAGTTACTTCTCCGCGCCACATAACACCTTGTGCGGTTCCTCATTAACCGCCAAGCTCAGAACCTGCTCACCCTCTCGAAACATGAGCCGTTTGGCAACCATATGAGAAATAAAATTCTGCAGCTTATCGAAAGACAAGCTGGGAAATTCATGGAGGATCTGGCCCTGAGTTCGACGTGTTTCACAAAAGCGATAAATACCCCGCGAGGATCCCTTGAGTCGAAAGGTCTCCATCTCGTAATCTTTGGTTCGCCGACGGATTAAGAGAAAATCTCCTCCGTCACGGTAGCCAAGCAAAGGGGCAGGGAAATGGTCTTTTCGAAGTGAGTGGTATCGCTCTTGCCAGCTGGCAAGCTCCCTAGCTACCGGCCGCCAGAGTTTCTTTTGTTTGGTGCGATCGCCTCTGTATGTTTTTATCATTAGGCAGAGGGACTCTGCGAGTGAGTGCGGGAGCAACTTCTTATAGTGTGGGTGATTGGCCACACTGCGGATGCCAAATTGTTCCGGGTGAAGGTGCACCGGGCTATTTTGCCCCAGCCAGAAAAGGACTTTGCGAAGAGGTTGATAGGGTAGGACAAACTTGAGATTGTTGAGGGTTTCCTCAACATCATTGCCATCGCTTGTTGGAAAGCCCAGGATCAGGTTGGATGAATGCTGGATGCCCAGTTCCTCGCAGTGTTTCATCATCTCGATGTTTTGGATGGCCGTGGTCCCTTTGTTTATTTTATCAAGGAGTCTGGTGCTCAGGGCCTCAACTCCAATCTGGACCTGATTGACCCCGGCTTTCCGCATCTGAATGAGATCGCCACGTGAGACAGATGACCTTAATTCAGCAAAGATCTCGAAGCTCCGATCTATATCAGTGATAGATTTGAAGAGTCCTTTGAGCTTGCGGCTGTCCAGAATGTTGTCAGTAAAGGAGAATTTCAGACTAGAGTGTTTGCTGGCCAACTCTTCCATTTCCCGCGCTACTTGAATGGGTTCTTTGCTCCTGTACCCTCGCCACTGCAAATTAAGATTGCAGAATTTGCAGGCACGATCGACCGAGCCAGACCTTACTCTTTGCCACCAGCATCCTCGAGAGGTTTCCACCGGTAGATTGGGTATTAGGTTGGACAAACGAGATTGACGACTTAATTGCTCAAAATAGTCACTGTAGTCTGGCACAGGAAGTTCTTTCAGGTTCAATAGCTGTTTCAGCCCTCCCCCATTGATATTACCCTGGTTATCCCGCCAAAGCAGGCCGGCAGGGTCATCACCTTTGAAGTCGCCATTCTTGATTCGGTTAATCAAAGTTAACAGCGGCAGTTCACCCTCTCCGCTCGCCACGAAGTCGATCTCAGGTGAGTTGGCAAGGAGGGAGTAACCCAGTTCGCCTGCGCAACTTGATCCGCCAACCACTATGGGGCAAGGGGGATGATGCCTGCGGATCTCCCTGATCATATAGAGAGATGAGGTCAATTGGGAAAGACAGATTGAAAAACCGATGAGATCATAAGAAGACCAAGCCAGAGTGAGATGTTTCCTTTGGTGCAAGCGGTGAATCTGTCTGGAGATATTTTCAAGATCTGGAGAATCCCCTTTTGCCTTGGCACTATACTCCTTGGTAACTAGATCAGTTATTTCACGTCTTCCTGTCGGGTTGAACAGATAAGCGTAAACGGATTCTGCTACCCAGGTTCGCTCGGCAATATCATTGTAGGCTTTGAGCCCCAATAAATTGCCCACCTCGAGGTAAGGATGGTAACAGTCAATCTTTACGTCTGCCGCTTTGTTTTCGATGAAACTCTTTAGGGTGCCTAGTTGTATGGAAGGTCGGTTGGCCAAGGGCCAAGGCATGGATATGAGAGCGAGGCGGAATGCCGCCATCAGTGAGGTCTCTTCATCCAAACAAGAGCTAACTCCGCAGAGGGATTGTATTTACAAAAACGCATTTCGGAGGTCTTATCCACTGATTGCTTCAGGGATATAATCCGGTCGAACTCACGGTTGACCACGACCTGACAAAATCCCATTTCCTCCTCTGCAGAGAGAAACAAAAGATCGCTGGGCAAGACGGACCTTGCCATTAAAGCCATATCGTCATCGAGGAGATCACTGCTGCAGATCCTGTAGCAGGCTCCACAAGCGCAACTATAGACATCGTCGAAGTCAAGGGGAACAGGGTGTTTTCTCTCACAAAAGGGGCAAACGATATTGAGGTGCATGGGGAAATCTCCGTTCTAGTTTGTCGCTGACACCAGTCTGGCCAGGGTGCAAGCCTAGTTCAATCGAGACAAGGAAAGAAACCACAGTAAACTCAGAGGGGTATCTATATCATAGATGCTAGAAATGTGGCACCATTTATTTTGCTCACTCTCTGACATTTGTGTTCTCCGTGCTATGAGTTTATCCTGCTGAGCCTTGCCGGCCTCGGACTGCTGATAGCACGCGGATTGTATCTCCAGGTTTGACTTTGCCGCCACGGAGGACTCGCGCAAAGATTCCTTCTCTGGGCATTACACAGTCACCTACCTGATGGTAGATGGCGCACCGGTCATGGCACTCTTTGCCAATCTGGGTGATTTCAAGCTCTGCTTCACTCCCCACTGCTAGCCGGGTGCCCAACGCCAGTTGCCAAATCTCGAGTCCACTGGTGGTGATGTTTTCGGCAAAATCACCGGGGGCTACATCTATACCTTTGTCGCGAATCTTGGTGATGCTCTCCATAGCAAGGAGGCTTACCTGCCGATGCCAGTCACCTGCATGAGCATCGCCCTCAAACCCTTTGTCTTTTATTAGCTCGCACTCCGAAAGATTACTTTTTTTCTGTCCCTTGCGACGACTTGTAGAGACTGCTACGATTCGGCCTTGCAGGGCAGGAGATAAGTCTTTCATGTCTTAGAAACTCCACTGGGATAAACTTCGAGGTTGAGATGCTAACTGAACTGGCATGTCGGGTCAAGTAAAATGGGGTGGTCAAATTGGTGGGTGGGTATGTAGGCAAAACTTTTTATGTTATAGAAGGCATGGAGTATTAATCAGCTGGCAGCCGACAGCGAAGAGTCATTTGCTTTCGCGTCAATACGCTACGCTGTCATTCATGGTCATTTATTGTAACAACATAATGACGGCCTTAGGCCTAATGACGGCGGAGCCTAGTGACAGCGAAGCGCGATAGCGCGGAGCGTAATGACCTAATGGTGCCCTGTGCCTTGTGCCATATAGTTAGTTGAGAAAGGATCGATCGAATGAAGGATATACCAACAATACTAAACATTTTGGACCAGACGTACCCCAAAGCAAAATGCAGCCTGGATTTCAACAATCCTTTGGAACTTTTAGTGGCTACAGTACTTTCAGCCCAGTGCACGGATGAGCGGGTAAACCAGGTTACCAAGAGTTTGTTCAAGAAATATCGAATTGCAGCGGATTATGCCAATGCTCCCCTGGAGGAGATGGAAGATGACATACGGTCCACTGGTTTTTTCAGGAATAAAGCGAAAAGCCTGAAGAATTGTGGCGCCGCACTGGTAGAAAAACATCAGGGGGAGGTGCCGGGCAGCCTAGAAAAGCTAGTGAAACTTCCTGGCATTGGTAGGAAAACTGCCAATGTGATCCTGGGTACGGCTTTCAAAATCCCGGGGATTGTGGTTGATACCCACGTGGGGCGAATAACCCAAAGGATGGGACTGACCCGTGAGCAAGACCCGGTGAAAATTGAATTTGATTTGATGGAAGTTATTCCCAAAGATAAGTGGACGGCTTTTTCCCACCAATTAATTCAGCACGGCAGGAAAATATGCAATGCCAGAAAGCCCAAATGTGCCAAGTGTCCCTTGCTGAAACACTGCGATTACGGTCAGCAGGCAGAAGGCCGCTAGGCACCATGCACTAGGGACTATGCACCATAACTCGGAAGGGGAAACGTAAAAAGCTTGATATCAAATTCGAAATCCTAAGCACGAAGCACTAAACAAATCCAAAATCCAAATTCTCCAATGTTCGAAACAGAACCAGCCCAAAAAACTAATCTATAGTTTCGTAAATTTGGATTTGGAAAATTTTAATTTGTTTAGGATTTAGATATTCGGATTTCGGATTTATGTGCTAGTTTCGCGATCAAAATTCCGCGTTCTTGGGCTTGGTGCCTAGTGCCTAGTTGAGCTAAAGGTCGGAGTTAACAGCAGCGCACTAGGAATCGAAGCTTTGAGGTGGCCAATGAATGTGCGTGCACTCGGTTTAATGTCCGGAGGTCTCGACAGCATGCTGGCTGTCAGGGTGCTTCTCGATCAGGGAATCGAGGTAAGGGGGATTACCTTCCAGACCCCGTTTTTTGGGCCTGAAGGGGCACAAAAGGCAGCCGATCAGTTAGGAATAGTCCTGCTGGTGGTGGATATAGGAGAGGCCCACTTGGAGATGCTCAAAAACCCTAAGTATGGTTACGGTAGCCAGATGAACCCCTGCATCGATTGCCATGCCCTCATGCTCAAGACGGCCGGCAGAATCATGGACGAAGAAGGCTTTGATTTACTTGCCACGGGTGAGGTGTTGGGCCAGCGCCCCATGTCCCAGAGGAAGGATGCTCTTCGGGCCGTGGAAAAGCTCTCTGGTTACGGAGGGTACATTCTCCGCCCACTGAGCGCCAGGTTGCTTCCTGAAACCATACCGGAAAGAGAAGGGAAGGTCGATCGTCAGCGACTTCTGGACATCCGAGGACGCTCTCGCAAGCGTCAGATGGCCCTCGCCGCCCACTACTCCATTGAAGAATATGCCAGCCCCGGTGGGGGATGCATCCTTACCAAGGCTGGCTTTGCTGACAGGTTGAGAGATCTTTTGGCCACCCAGGAAAATGTGGGGCTCCACGAGGTGGAGCTGCTGAAATGGGGTCGTCATTTTAGGCTTGCCGGAGGCAAACGTCTCGTGGTTGGGCGAGTGCATGGGGACAACGTTAAGCTACAGGAGTTGGCCCGTGCGGAAGATCTTGTTTTGAGGGTCAAGGAAGTGCCGGGCCCAACAGGCATAATCGCTGCCATGGCTGCCGAGCAAGAAGTGGAATTGGCGGCGCACATTGTGGCAGCCTACAGCGATGTCCACACTGGCAAAGAAGCCATAGTCGAGGTGTCAGGAAAGGAAGAACGCGAGATTACAGTCAACACACCTGCGAAAGAGGAATTTCGCGAACTGCTAATCTAGAGTGCGTTGAAAAAAGCATAGAGCATGGGGCATAGAGTAGGGAGCCAGAAGTCAGAATCCAGAATTCAGGAGATAAGCAATCAAAATTGACTTCATCTGAGCTACCGCCTCTCTGAACCGCAGAATGTCGAACAAGGAATTTCGAATATCGAAGTGATCACTTCATCATTCTGCGGTTCCTTGTTCTGCTGTTCGATATTCAGTAATTTGAACCACCTGTCATCTGTCCTCTGATCTCCGACCTCTGACCTCCGACTTCTTTGTATTTTGGTGCCTAGTCCTTAGTCCCTAGTGCCTAGTTGAAAGGCTGCCCGCTGGTAAATGCTCTATGCCTTACTTGACCAGCTTCTCGCCTGTCTCTTGCTGCCAGAGCTCGCCTAGTCTGCCAGTCCGATAACCTTCCAAATCCAGGGTCACGGCCAAATAGCCCAAAGACCTGAAACGGGCCACCAACCGGTCACGTAAACCCTTGTCGCTGAGCCTGGCAATCTCTTCGGCTGACAGTTCAATGCGAGCCGTGCCATGGTGATCTCTCACTCTGACCAAATAAAAGCCTTGGTCAAAAAGAAATTGTTCAGCAGATTCCACCCTTGCTAGAGACTCGAGATCAAGAGGTATTCCGTAGGGAATTCTCGAGGCCAGGCAGGCCATGGGCGGGAGATTCCAGGAGGAGAGACCTAATTTTTTGCTGAGCATACGGACCTGATCCTTGCTGAGACCTGCCTCGGACAAAGGGCTCCTTATGTCCAACTCAACAAGGGCCCGGTGTCCAGGCCGATGGTCACTGGCATCAGACAGCTGAGTGCCTTCAACAAGGTGAGGAATGGACATTTTCTGCGCTTCAGCGAGTCCTTGAGAGAAAACCCGTTTTTTGCAGTGGTAGCAGCGATCAGGTTGATTTACCCGGATTTCCTCAATGGCAAGGGGATCGATCTGGAGAAGGATGTGTTTTATGCCCCTTTCCTCGCAGAAGCGAGCAGCACGATCCAGTTCTTGGCGTGAGAGGAACGGTGATACAAAGGTTATGGCTTTCGCCCTATCTCCCAAGACCTCATGGGCAAGGTGAAGGAGAAAACTGCTGTCGACGCCACCGGAAAAGGCAACGAGCACCGAGCCAAGGTCACGGAGTATGTTCTTAAGACTATCAAGGTGTTTGTCCAAAGGTCTTTCTCCGTGGCTACCGAGTGCCACTGAAGTGGCGACACGGCGAAGGGGTGACGCGGCGATAATTTAATCGTTATTAGAACAAATCTATTAGGGCTGATCAAATCTTTCTCCGTCTCCCCGTGTCTCCCCGTCACCCTAATCTTCATTTAGGCAGTAGGTAGGAAATGCTGCGGTTCTCCCAGCAGAAACTTTCCTTGTCTGATCCACCTCTTCAGAATATCGGCAATCTCCCTGGCTCGTGGCATGCTGGAAAGTGGCACGGATTGAACCTCTCTACCGTTGAAGCGGAAGGAGCCGCTTTTCAGTTCGGCATAACTCACCTGGCCTACGGTTTTGCCCGTTCCTTTTGGGTAATCTTCGCTATAGTCCACAAGGGGGGCAAAAAGTTCTTCATCCGCAACAGCGGTGTAGCGGGCCATCTCTTCATCGAGTATGGGGATGGGAATTCCCAGACCAACCGCCAGGGAGCAACCGTAGCCGAGTATGCTCACTCCGAGCAACCAGCGCGGCTGCATCTGTTTGAGATCTCCGATAACCATGAGAGTGCCGGCGGGCCTCAGCGGTGTGTTATTGGGGGCTCGCTCCACCTGGGGCAGGTGCTGTGTGCCCGGCCAAGCAACGTAACCTTGAGCGCCACCCAGAAAAATGCGCGTTCCCAGCCCAACGGTGCGATAAAGAGGATCGTTGAAAAGGGGACTCAACTGGCCGGAAGTGGAATAGTTGGCGTTGGCTCCACTTGGTTTGAGAACACCCATATAGGTAAAGATCGTCTTCTTTGAGAGGTTAATACCGCAGTTGTAGTTCTGGTAACCATTTCTGGGATTGCACAACAGGGCATAGTTCAGTTTTTTGAGGCTGACTTTCTTTTCGTACTGCCGCCGAGGATAACAATCAGTACCGTAACCCTCTGCTCTCAGTTTGACCGATTTTCCAGCCACCAAATCGCTTATTACGTGGCCACCGCCATATTCAAAACCACCTGGATGAATCTTGTTCAAAGGATCGTCTTCGTTTGGCTCAGTAGCACCTATATATATATCTACCGCAGCAATTCCGGCGTAAGCGGGCACATCGTTGAGCCAGACCTTGGCCGCTTTTATAGGGGGGCTCACCGGACCAAAATTGATAAAAGCACCGGAGGAACACATGGGCGAAAAGGTGCCGGTGGTCACCACGTCCACCTCTCTTGCAGCCTTTACCTCACCCTTCTTCCTGACGATATCAATCATCTCCTCGGCAGTAACCACCACTGCCTTCCCCTTTTTTATCTTCTCATTAATCTCCTGGATTGTTTTATTAACCTGAAACCTCGCCATGGTTACTCCTAAATTTCATAATAGCTATAATTTTTTATTCTGTGGGAGCGGCTTTTAGCCGCGATGCAATCTGTCATTTAAGGCAAAGAGCATAGGGCATGGAGCATGGGGCATAGAGTAAGGAGCCAGAATCCAGAACTCAGGAGAAAAGCAATCAAAATTGACTTCATCTGAGCTACCGCCTCTTTGAACCGCAGAATGTCGAACAAGGAATTTCGAATATCGAAGTGATCACTTCATTATTCTGCGGTTCCTTATTCTGCTGTTCGATATTTAGCACTTTGAACCATCTGTAGTCTGTCGTCCTCTGACCTCTCATCGCCGTCTCGCCGTTTCTCCCCATCGCCGTGTCGTCCCGCTGTGCCTAGTGCCTAGTTCTTAGTGCCTAGTCATTCTTGCGCTATGCGTATTTTCTCAGCTAAAACCTCCGGCAGGGCTCTCGCCTTCCAAGTATGATCAATGGCTACGCAGGTGGCCGTACCCTCAGCCAGAAGACCGGCGTCAGGGGGGCGATAAAAGCTAAAGTGGAAGACGATGGCCTTTTCCTTGAGTTCCTTGATTGAAGTCTCCATTTCAAGCATCTCACCATAGCGGGCGGGTTTCAGAAAACGGCAGTCAGCGGCAACAATGGGTAAGCCAAATTTTTCTTCCCGGTTACGAAAAATAGTCTCGGGAGCCAGGCCAAGGTGGCGAAGGAACTCTTCTATGCCCCGGTGGCAGTAGCGAAAATAACTCACAAAATATACCACCCCGTAAGGGTCTGTATCACCGAAACGTACAAATACCTTGGTTTTGTGGCTAAGCATGCTTTGCCTCCTAGCGGTTTATGGCTAATTTAACCAAAGTTCTCCTCTGTATTCCTCTCAAATTATTCACCCTTATTTTGAAGGGGCTGCATACTCTCGATTAGGGCTTAATTAAGGTTGAGGAGGTCTCTTCCTATATCCTTTCTTATAAGGGAATTAAAGAAAAAAATCACGAACTATTTTTTACTTGACAAAATCCGGCTTCAATATATTATTGAAACAAATTCAGTTGTTTAATACTACTTTCTACGCGTTTTCTACAATCACAAGCTTCTCACTCCTTCGCAGAAGCGTACCTGTTACACCAGAACAACAGAAGGGTCTAACTCGAGCAGATAACTCGCTTTTCATGTTTCTCGTTGCAGCTGTTTTCTAGTTCTAGCGGAACCAGCGACACGGTCAAGATTCACAAACTATCCTGAGAGTAATCTGTTTGTCCAGAGCAACTAAGTTCTGGCAGCAAACAGTTTCTATACCTGGCAAGCAGGCCAGCACATATTTCTACCAACACATCTGAATCTTCTATGATCGTATCTGCCTCATGAGGTAGAGAATACTGCCCCTCATGACCTCAGCCCAAGAGCTGTTCGGCGAGGTCAGCGGAGGGATACACTTGCACTCTATGTTTTGATCGTAGAGTTTTTGGCTTTCACTAATCAATTAAAAGGGGGTGATCAAAAAGCAGTCCATTACCGCCGATGAGGGTGGTAAAAACGATTCACCGACTGTTAGAGCAGACAGCCTTCAAAGGACAACCCAACCATTGAGCCCCGCGACTTTCCTGCCTACTTGGGGCTGAGGTTCTCATTAAAAGCTCTAACCAGATCGCAGTGAGAAAGGAGGTGGTGATAAACAGCGACGAGGGAATATGAGACTAACCTCTAACGCTAAAAGAGAGTGTACAGCAAGTTTGGAGATAATACTGCTGAATCGGAGGTTAAAACATGCCAGAAAAAAAGGACATTGAAATAAAAAGCAGGGTCGACACCATAGGTCTGATGGATATGGATGTTAGGCCCTACCCGGTCACACCGCCGCCTTCCTACGAGCAAGTTAAGCCGGTGTACGAAAAAAGGAAGGCGCTGGAATTCTGTGACTGGGCCGAGGACAACCTCAAATTCGAAAAAAGATACGGCAAAGATCAGTCCCTGGGACACCTCAGGGTTCTGGATATCGGCCTCTGGCGGCTGGGCCACAAGTTCTGCGCCTCACTGTTCGGCGAAGCTGGGGCCGAGGTGGTCTCTATCGAGCCGCCCGGCGGCGACCCCTTGCGGAAGCTGACTCCCTTTGGCCGCGAAGAGTACCTGCTGGAAAATCAGGAAACCGGTGAAAAGTGCGGCATGGAGTTCGTCTGCGAGACGGTGAACACCCACTGCGTCACCCTGGATGTCGAGACCGAGGAGGGCCGGGAAATTTTCAAGCAAATGGCCCAGAACGTCGACGTGTTGATCGACGGCATGCCTCCCGGCTACATGGATAGTCTGGGTATCGGCTACCGGCAGCTCAAGAGAGCCAACCCCAAGATGGTCTACGTCTGGGTTGGCATGCTCGGCCAGTGGGGCCCCTGGAAGGACAAACAGTCCAAGTTCGGCCAGTGGGAGCTCGAGCCCTTTGCCAGTTGTGCCAACTCCTGGGTGCACAACACTGGTTTGGCTCAGGACCTGCTCCCTAGGGGCAAGGGCGGCGACCCGACCCGCTCGGGTATCTGGCTTGCCGACTATGTTGCCGGGGCGCAGGGATTCCTTAACGCCAATGCGGCCCTTTACTGGCGGGACGAACTGGGGAACACCGGCCAGATGATTGAGGTCACCGGTGCCGAAACGCTGATGGACATCATCGACTTTGATATCACCTGGTATGGTTTCAATGCCAGTATCAAAGGAAGATCCGGCGGCTGGGACCCCAACCTGAACCAGTATGCCTGGAACCCCTGCAAGGACGGCTACATGATGATCGGCGGCCAGACCGACAAGCTCTGGTACAACATCGGCTTCTGCATCGAGCGCGATGACGACCAGTTCGGCCGGCTGATCCACGAAGATCCCTTCCTCAAGGAGATGGGAGCCAGGAACGCCCTGCACGCCCTGATCAAGACCTACTCTCTGACCACTCGCTGGCTCAGGGACACCAACAGGGTCGAAGCTGAAACCAAGCTGCTCGAGTACCAGCTTGCGGCCGGGCCGATTCTCTACATCGACGAGGTCGCTGAGTTCCCCCACTTCAAGTACCGTCCATGGCAGTACGTCCATGAGACCGACTACGGCCCGCTGCTGATTGCTTCGAGCCCGGCGTCCTATCAGGTGCGAGCGCCCTTCAGATGCAAGTGGATGGGCAGAGACGTAGGGTTTGACAACTACGAAATCTACCTGAAATGGACTGGAATGACTCAGACCAAGGTTAATGAACTCAAGGCAAAGGGGGTAATCTAATGGCAAAAGATCCAAGAGTAACACGTATAGAAGACCTGCCAGGCCCCAAGAGCAAGGGTGAAATGGATGAGATGAAGATGCCCTACGAGGAGTACTGTAGGAAAATCTTCGATGTGGGCAATGAACACACCAAGCCCATCGCGCTTAAAGGGATTCGGTGGCTCAGCTGCACCATGTATATCTTCACGCCCCACTCTGTGGCCAACCTGGCCGAACTGGGGGCCGAGGTCATCAAGATTGAGATGCCGAGGATGGGTGACGCCATGCGGCACACATCCCCGTTTAACGAGTGCTACCTCTATCCACTCCACGACACCCGTCCCATGACCGGAACCGGCCTAGGTTTCACCAACGCCAACCCCAACAAGTATTTTCTCACCATGGATTACCACATCCCCGAGATGGTGGAAGTCTTTTACGGGTTGGTGAAGAAGTCCGACGGCCTAACCGAGCTTTACCGGCCGGGAACCCTGGACAAGTGGAAGATGAGCTACAGGTACCTGAGTGAAATCAACCCCCGGTTTATCTATGTCTGGGGCGGCGGTTTCGGCTACGGCCCCAAGATCTTCGGCGGTTCCTACGACATCCTGGGCCAGGCCCACGCCGGACTCGCCTCCATAACCGGTATGCATGAGTTCATGGGGGGCCATGCAACCAAGCAGACTAACTGGGTCATTGACTGGCAATCGGGCAACCTGATCACCTGCTCAATCCTGGCGGCCATCCACCATCGGAGAAAGACCGGGCTGGGCACCATGATCGAATTTTCCCAGGTACAGGTCCCGACCCGGATGCTCGGACATACCTTACCCATGTACGGCAAGTTCGGTATTGTCCGCCAGCGCTGGGGCAACTGGGACACCCAGCTGGCAGTGCACGGCATCATCCTCTGCGGCAAGTCCGATTTTCCGGATTACGACAATCCGCAGGACAAGTTCTGTGCGCGCTATGTCATGGTCAGTGCCTTCCAGGATGAGGACTTCAAGGAGCTCTGCAACATTACCGGCATGAAGGATCTCTACGGCAAATACAAGGCTCACAAGGACCGGGCGGAAGGCGAGGCTCAGGTGGAGATCTATGCTGCTCTGGAGCAGTGGGCGTCCGACAAGTCCAGGTCCCAGGTTGCCAAGATCCTGCAAGATGCAGGCCTCCTGGCCGAGCCTGTTCGCAACGACCGTGAGGCTTACGAGAGCCCACACTACCGGGAGAGAGGCACGGTCCGCTGGCTGGACGATCCCCTCTTCGGAGATATGCTGCTCCATGCCGGCTACAGCTGCGGGTTGATGGAAAAAACTCCGAGAAGGATCAACTGGCACTGGCGCCCGGTTGGTGCGGACAACAAGAAGATCTACCGTGACCTGCTCGGCGTTCCGCTCACTAAAATCAAAGAGTGGTATGACAAGGCCTGGATCTAAAAGGAGGGACCACTGTGTGTGATATAATCTGGTGCAAAAAAGAAGTTGGTGGAAAAGACTGTGACACTATCAACTACCTGGACCCCTACTGTTTCTGGAACTGGGAAGGCACGATTAACTGTGCCGAGTGCGGTACGGTGTACTACATCCACATGATCCAGGGATTCATGTACAAGGGGCCGGAGGAGAGACCCGGCGAGAAGCCTGACACCAGCCCGCTCTATGCGGACAAGCCCTTCGAGGGCTACGCCAACTACAGACCAGGTGTCGAGGGCAGGACCAGGCCTTACGAGTGCAAGCCAAGGTCCTGGTTGACGGGCGTTGCGGATATGGTCAAGTTCAGCATCCGGGGCCGGCCGGTGCGCGGCTGGCGTCCGCAACCGCCTTCTGCAGGTTTGGCCGGAAGCTTCGGTTTCAGCTGGGATATTCAGAAACTGTCGCCCGAGATCTGGGAAGAGTATCAGCAGAAGATGGCGAAAGGCGAAGTCAAGGAGTGGTAACTGGAGAAAGGAGTGTCACATGGCAGAGTTAACCCCAGAAGAATTTCTGGATACCGTATTGGTGCCGGAAAAACAAAGTGACCATATATGCTGGAATTGCCGGGGCTTGAAGCCTGTTCTCAAGGGTTCCAAGTTTCCGCCCGCAGACATTATCGGTTGGTGCATGAAGATCCACTGGCCCCATTACTGGTGCATAGCGGATTTCAACGTGGTCAAGAAGTGCTATGCCTTTGAGCAGAGAAAAAAAGGCTAGCATGGAAGAAAACGTCCGCCAAGAACTCGATGTCCTCAAGCAGATGATTAACAACTGGAAAAGGGGTTTTATGAGCTGGGCATCCCCTGACGGGGATGACCAACACGTGCTTCTGGAATTCACCGAAGAGATCCAGGAGCAAATTTACCCCTATGTCACCAGATTGCGTGAGGCGGAACACCTCAGCGATGCTGAGGCCAGAGAGTTCATGGATTATTGTTACAGCCAGGTTGAAGATCTTCGCAACCAGTTGCAGGAAGTGGAAACCGATAAAAGTGAATAAGGAGGTTTAACATGCCTGAAAAATGTCGAGTGGTGGTCTGCGGCTTCGATCCCATGCTCGTAAAAGCCTATGCGGCTGCCAACATGAGAGCCTGTTGGTGGCATATACCCGACGCGCTTTACGAGGAATTTGGCATGAAGCCGGGAATGAAGGTTTCCGGCAAGCTGCTCAAAATCTACTCCGGCAAGACCGGTAAGGAAGAAGCAGCTCCCAATGAAGCCTTTGAGTGGGAGACCGCCAAGGAGACCGGCCGGGTCGTCTTGCTGCCGTCTGACGTGATCAAGAAGTACAAGGTCACGGAATTTCATTTCTTCGAGATGAACATTGAGAAGATTGATGGCAAAGACGTCGCCGCCGGTAAAGAAGTGAAGAGCAAGAACTGGTGGCCGGATGACAAGATGAAGCTGGACTATAGTCTGGACTACATCGAGTAGCCACCGCAGACCCATAACATCAATACCTTGTCCCCCGTGCCAGCGGGGGAGAGGGTAGCAGGGCAGGCGTCTCTGCCTGCCACCAAGACAGCTGTGTCATCCCCCTCTCCTGTTTGTCCACTAGGGGAGGGGGATTTTTTATTGGCTTGAGAAACCCCAGGGATTAGTCTATTATTGGCGGTCTAATTAGTGTCCATCCAGAAATACCCTTTTTTTTCCTCCCCCTTGACGGGGGAGGATGCAGGAGGGGGTGAAAAATAAGGGAGGGGACATGGAGTTTCCGGATGGACACTAATTCCAAAAAAATAAAGACATACAATAGGGAGTGAAAATGACAAAGGAAAAGAATGACCATGAAAAGTTTGAGTTTCCAGAGGAGTTCGATCCCATTGAAGAAGGGGTTGTCCTCCCAGCCGAATATGAACCGGACCACCCGGGCTGGCTGTCTATCGCAGAGATTATGAAGATATCAGATCCGGTCTTTGAAAAGAGCATGTTTCTTATCGGCTATCAGGAATCCAGTAATGTCTATGTGCTTGCGGGTGATTACCTGACCATTGTCGATCCGGGAAATGATTATACTGTTTTTACTGAGCTTGAAAGACTCGGGTTCAATCCTCTGGACATCAAAAAAATTGTGCTCACCCACGGGCACCGTGACCACTGCATGGGCGTATTCGAGCTGTTGAGATACCCGCCTATCTATGAAAGTAAAGAGATCGAGATTATCAACCATGAAGGAGGCCCCCAGGAGTTTAAAAAAATACTCGAAAATGAAGGATTCTCCCTGACCCAGGTAAAGGGCGGGGAAACTTTGGATCTGAGCGGCTTTGAATGGGAAGTAATACACACGCCCGGTCATACCATTGACTCCATCTGCCTCTATCACCAGCCGAGCAAGACGGCTATTACCGGCGACACCGTTTTGCCCCACGCCATGGCAGATGCTGACAAGACTGCCGGAGGAAGTCTGGACCATTACTTTTACGGACTCAAGCAGTTGCTGAAAAAAGACATTGAAAATATACTCCCCGGCCACGGTGTGCCCGTAGCGGGCGCCGGCAAACTCGCCGTCGAGCAAACCTACGAGGGCGTGATGATGAAGGTCGTAGAGGTCGAGCCGGGATCCCAAGCAACCTGGATGGATGGAGCCATGTTACTGGCTGAAAAGGGGCTTCTGGAGGAAGTTGTTTATTGCTGCGACAAGGAACTTGCCCTAAGACCGGAAAAATTGTCAACCTTGCAGTTGAAGGCCTTCTCCCTGAACGATATGGGTCGCTGCGAAGAGGCTATTGAGATTTTAGATCAGATCCTGGCACAGCAAGGCGAAAACGTTCACGCCCTTGCAGCCAAAGGCCATGCCTTACTCGGACTGCAAAAATTCAATGAGAGTTTGAAATACTTCGATGAGGCCCTGGCCATAGACCCGGAGATCAAGGAAGCGCAGGTGTTCAAAGGTATGGCCCTGTACTTTATGGGCAAATATGATGAGGCTATGGACATCGAACCTTTCAAGACGGAGTTTATGGATAGGTTCAAAGATGAAATTAACAAACGGCAGGAACAAGAAAAGCAAGATGATTCAAGCTAGGGCCCATAGTGTTTAGTCAAGGGTTGACGGGCTAAGAAATCCCCGTATAGCTTTACAATTCCCTCCCCCTTGTCGAAGATCCCGCTCTCCTTTAGCGGGGACGGGGGAGGGTTAGGGTGGGGGTGATCCCCCCCTCCCCTTAATCCCCTCCCGCCAGGGGAGGGGAAAAGAAGTTTCCGGATTGACACTCGCTGGAGTGAAAGGGAGAGAGACAAATGAAGGATGAGTATTTGACCCTCTTTGAGGCTGCAAAGGATCTGGTAACCTATATTGACAAAGAGCATGTTTTTGACAAAGCCGCTGACATGGGATGTGGTGGTTTTGATACCTTTCAATCTGACGCCTTTTACGATTTGATTGCCGAGGCCAGAAAAGCCATAACTGAAGTTGAAAGCGGATTGAAAGCTTCTGAATGAGAAGTCCGGAAGGCAGAGGAGCATATATGGCTATAGAGGAAATCACTTATGAAGAGTTCATGAACAAGCTCGATGAGATCGAGAAGCGGTATTTGTCAGATGAGGAAGGTTTTCCCGAAGGCGCTAAGGAGAAAGGATTGGAAATTTGCAGGAAATTCCGGCGAGAGGTTGCAGAGTTAGGTCCTGAGAACTTTGAATATTATATTGATACAATTTATGGGTTGCCCATGCACAAACCTAAGGAACGTGAAGAAAGTGAAGAATGAGCCAGATCTCAACCCCCATGCTCACTGCGTAATGAAAAAAGAGAACATTCAATACGTTAACTGCGCTCACTGTGGAGTCCGGGTACGTCTGGACGAGGCAGTTGACTACAAACACAGGCTTTTATACGGTGAGCACTACCACTGCCAAGACTGTGATCCCAAGGGTAATTGGGATTGCATGAGTCACGACACAGACCTTGAGGTGCATTGACCACACTCGTTACATGGACAACTCCTTACACCGGCAAAACCCTTCCATTTTCTTTATTCTGCTTAATTGGTAATTATTTGAACAAGTTTAATCTCGAATTGAAGTGTTTTCCCTGCAAGTGGGTCATTTGCGTCTAGTATCACGCTGTCCTCGGTAATAGCCAGTACAGTTACTACCCTTGTTGTCCCATCGTTTAAACGAATTTGCAGCCTCTTACCTACTTCAAGTTCAAGATCGGGCGGGGCCTGAGCCCTCTCCATTTTTAAAACAAATTCTGTTTTGTGCTCACCGTAACCATCCTCTGGGGGAACTGAAATAGTCTTTGTCTCTCCTTCATTCATGCCGATTACTGCGTTTTGAAAGCTCGGAAGTACGTTTGCCTCTCCAATGGTAAATTCAAATGGTTCATCTTCCTCAAAAGTAGAGCTGAAAATCGTACCATCCTCCAGGCTTCCGCTGTAGTGAACCATCACTCTATCACCTGATTTCGCTTGTGCCACTTTTTCCTCCTTAGTTTCCTGGTCCCGGTCTTCTATCAGCTTTAACCAATACTTATTAGGAGCTCTGGGTTCTCCCCTTTCTCTAGAAAGTTCATAAACCTTCTCTCCAGCAGTAATCTTCTTTCCGACTTTATCTTTCAACCACAATTCAAGCTTTTGAGCTTTCCACCGTTCAAGTTCTTCAAGCTTTTCTTCATATTCAGCAACACAACCGTGGACTGATGAATAAGGTCTGAGATACTCAGGTATCGGGCCGAGGGGTGGTTGATGAAACAAGGGCTCAAATGCTTCTCTGCCGATTCCCAGCAAATCGTCTGCCGCAAGTGGTTTGTTCCACTTGCCGCTCCCATCAACCATCAATAGCTTTAGGATATTTTCAAATTCTTTGGGGGAGATGGTATCCCCAGGGCGTAAGATATAAGGCATAAGAAAAAAATCTATCTAACACTGAAAAGGGTAGGGGATAAATGCGGGCCAACCCAGCTATCCGTGGGGGGGTGCAAAAAGGGAGATTTCCAGCGGATGGTCAGCCGCAAGCCGGGCTGCTTGGCTCTCCAAATGCTTCAGCCTTTTTTGGAGATATTTCACCTTTGCTTTAAGATACTCGCTGTCAGGATCTGCTCTATAATCCGCCTCCGCATCACGAAGAAGGACCCGGATTTCAAGGTACTCTCTCTCGAGGCGCCGGACTTCCTTCTGATAGTTCTGGAACTCTTCCAACTCCCTTGCATCATCATAAAGCCACATGGACATGGCACACTCCCCATGATAGCGTCACTGTCGATAGCAATATTGGCGACCTAGTAACTTCTAAGAGTTACTGCCACGCATTATAGCACCAGGCAGTCTAAATGGCGAGTCGACAACCTTTATTCTTCGATTTTATTTAGTAAAACTTTTCTGCACCTATATTCATTAGGGTCCCGGAAACCTGGTCATTTCCCTCATAGTGGGATCTTCGACGGGCCTGGATTCTTTACCATGAGCTCTATTCCTCTAAAACTAACCTTTTCAAACTGAAAAAACTTCCATCAACGCTAACATCTCTGCTATCCTCTACAGGGTGTTAAAGAAACAATCACTTGAGGTAGGACAAGGTGAAACCGAAGACCAAAAAACTTAAACTAGCGGTGCTGATCTCCGGAAGCGGCAGCAATCTCCAGGCAATGGTTGACCGAATTGAGGCTGGCAAACTAGATGCTGAGATCAGCCTGGTGGTGAGCAACAACCCGGAGGCATACGGTTTGACACGTGCTCAAAAACACGGAATTTCCACTGCGGTTGTGGATTACAGGAATTACAGCAAGAGATTGCTCCCAAAGATCGCCAAAAACACTCTTCCCAAAGAATTTGATGAGCTGGTCAAGGGGCAGCGGATCTATTCGGGTCTTCCTAATGAGGAAGTAAGGGATCGGTTGGCCGGATTAGTACTGGCGGAACAGGAAATCATCAGAATATTAAAGCCACAGAATCCTGATCTCATCTGTCTGGCGGGTTTTATGCGCTTGATCTCCCCCTATTTTATTGGACACTACAACAGGGAAGACCGCTACGGGATCATGAACATTCACCCGGCCCTCCTGCCAGCTTTTCCTGGAACCGATGGGTATGGAAATACTTTCGCTTATGGCTGCCGTTTCGGTGGCATCACCGTCCATTTTGTCGATGAGGGAGAAGACACCGGTCCAATAATCGCCCAGGCAACATTTCCCATCTGGCCGGGAGATACTCTGGATATGATACGGAAACGAGGACTCGAACTTGAATATGTTCTTTACTCCCAATGCATTCAATGGATGGCCCAGGGGGACTTGCAGGTTGAGGCTGGCAAAGATGGACGGCCCCGGGTGCGCATCTTAGATCCTCAGTATCCGCAGTTCATCGAGCAGCTTACGAAAAAGGCGTTTGCGAGATAGGGGATGTGAGATGTGAGTGGGATGCTGTAGAGGAGTTGCTGCCCAGGTTCGATGGACTGGGCGGTAAACTCAATCGATTCATTGGTTCGGTCGAGAAATATCATAGATCATAAGACCAAAGTAATCCTAAGAGTAATCTCACATCTCACATCCCACATCTCAAATCTCACATCGCCTTAAGAAAGGAGAGAGTCGTGGCACGCTACAAAGAAGGGTTAGCCTTCACCTACGTGCAAAAGACCAAGTACTCGCGAGAGCGAGGTCACAGAGACCACCTTGGTGGCATTCCGTCACCAGGGCGGTTCAAAACATACCCTGATGCTGAACTTTTGCGCTTGTCACAACCAGATTTGAGTGAACCCGCTGACCTCTGGCAGTGTCTGGCCAGGAGAAGATCCGAACGAGATACCACCCAGGAGCCACTCAGTGGGGAGGAACTATCAAAAATACTGTGGGCAGCTCAAGGGATAACAGCAAGGGCCGGCATTTATTTGCTCAGAACTGCGCCTTCAGCAGGCGCACTTTATCCTTTCGAGACTTATCTGTACGTCCATAAGGTAGAGGGTGTGTCTCAGGGAATTTATCATTTCAATGTTGCGGACTTCGCCTTGGCAAGGCTGAAGGAGGGTGATTTCAATCAGATAATCACCGCTGCCGGCCTGGGTCAGCCCGTGGTTCGGAAAGCAGCAGTTGTGCTCATCTGGACCGCCATGATGCTCAGGTGCATGGAAAAGTATCGTGAACGAGCAGTAAGGTATATTCCCATGGATCTAGGCCATGTGTGCCAGAATGTGCAGTTGGCAGCCACCGCTCTAGGCCTTGGTTCCTGCCCCATAGGTGCTTTTTACGACGATGAGATGAACGAACTTATCGATGTGGACGGTGAGGAGGAAACCGTACTCTACATGGTTACGGTGGGGAAGCTGTAAATAAAAAGTAAGCAGTAAGAAGTGAGCAGTAAGCAGTGTAGCTCGGAACGAGAAACCTGAAAACAAATCCGAAATCCAGGTTCTTGCTTTCGGTGCCTGATGCCTACTTGCCCTGAGCGTGTCGAAGGGGTTCCTAGTTATCCCTGCCGGGTCAATCCACTGAGTTTCGCTGGAAAATGGAGACAGTAGGGAGGTCTCAACCAAAAATGGAATCAGTCTGATACCGTTTGGACATGCGGTACTTGACGCACACGAGTTTGCCGTTGACGTAGCGAACACGCATTTTCTTCCGGCAGCGGATTCCGTGGGCAAGAACAGTAACGTATTTACATGTCTTGCACAATTCCGGAACCTTCATTGTTAACCTCCACTCTTGTTTACATCTCCCTCTCAATCGCAATACATGGACAGCGACAGCAATTCATGAAATATCCGGGCTAGATACAGTGCAAGAATCGTGCAGGATTATGCTTCGCGTCACTCATAGTCACTAGGTCATTACGCTCCGCTGTCATTCATTGTGATCTGGCTACCTAATGACGGGCGCAAGCCCAAATGACTTAATGACGGCGCAGCCTAATGACACCAAAATGGCGAGAGATAGAAAAAAAATGAGATCGTTCTACCGAGCTATTCGGCCAGGACTTCAATAATGGGTGGGATAAGTGCTGTTGCAAGGTCAGTGCGGGAGCCGCCACCCAGTACCACCTCGAGGCGGCCGTCGGTGATCTCGTCTGCCGTCTTTTTCATAAAGAGGGCAATGTCCACATAACAACTCTTACTAAGACCCAAGCTACCATAATCACCTTTGTGAGTATCGAAGCCGAAATACCAGAAGATGAGATCCGGTTTGAAATCAGCCACACGAGGGCCGAACTCCTCCGCCACCTTATTGGCATAGAGTTGGTCCACATCCTTATCGCTTTTGCCCCAAGATCCCCAGTAGCCGCCAGGCGATACAACGTCCACCTTGGTGCCATCGGCTGAGGAGGATTCCATGCTGCAAAAGCAGACGTGAAGCACGTCGGGGTCATTTTTGAGTAGGTCCCGAGTGCCATCGCCGTGATGGGCATCTGTATCCAGAATGGCAAAGCGTTGAACCTTGTGAATTTCTCGTAAATAGGTGATGGTGATCACCACATCATTAAAGCAACAAAAGCCGCCAAAGTAATTTCTGCCAGAATGATGGCCGCCGGCACCTATGAGGGCAAAAGCGTTATAGAGTTCCCCGGTGCAGATTTTTTCTCCCGCCAAGACCACACCACCTACGGAGTGCCAGGCAGTAGAGCACAGTGGATCGCTCTCTACACCGCGTATGAGATCGGGTGTGTGCACCCTGAGAATCCACTCTTCCTCGATGGGCGGGGATTCATAGAGAATCACATTTTCCCGGGCTAGTAGATGGTCGATTGCTTCAGGAAAATCCTCCAGTCTGGCTCCACGGGTGAGATAACTTCTGCGGCTGAAGCTGGGATGGTAAAAGACGCCGGTTTTCTTCATACGATCCTCTTTGATCTTGCGACATGGGTTTTAGTTCTCCGCTTTTGCCTCTGAACTGGGGGAATTTGCCAGTGACGCAAAACAGACCAATGTTGATTTGTGGCCAAACAGTGGATTTCCAGAAGCTTTAGAGCATCAGCAAAAATCGGACTGCGCCGCAAGCTCCTTCGCCTTTTTCTTCGTTGCTCGGCCAACATGTGACGGAGAGCCAGGTGCAAGAGATGCACTTTGGACCGGACGATTCTGGGAAAGGCCAAGGGTTTAAAATTTTCCTCCAAATACTCATGCAAAGACTTCCCCACATCGTGATCAGGAGGAAGGGTTTCCAATAATTCTTTAACTGGGCCTGCTGTCAGCGTGGCCAATAGCACAGAGTCTGAAAACTCAGTACCCTTGGCGCGGAGATCTTCGAGGACGCCAAGGTGCGCGAGAATGGGACCCTCCGATATGGTCTTACTCTCAATATGTGCTAATCTGAATTCCTCCAATTTAGGAAACAGAACCTCTAAAATACCTGCACGGACCAGGAGATGGAAACCATTGTGGCTGGCCTGACGACGAAGCATTTTCATTATTTCCTCGCGAATTCGCGAGACCGAACACTCCAAAATATGATGGCGCTGGCGTTTCATTGCTTCCCAAGTGGATTCCTCCACCTTGAAACCTAAAGTTGCCGCTAACCTTATGCCGCGAAGAATACGGATGGGATCTTCTTGAAAGCGTATGTCTGGGTCGCCGATGGAGCGAATTAAGCGGGCCTGTAAATCCGCTCTACCTCCCACGTAATCGATGATCGAGAAATCAGCCACATTGTAGTAGAGAGCGTTTATGGTGAAGTCGCGGCGAAAAGCATCGTCCGCAGGCGAGCCAAAGGTGTTGTCGCGCTTGATAAGAAGACTGTTGCTGTCGTCTTCTTCTGAATTGTCCTCCTCGCCCTGCTTGCGGAAGGTAGAGACTTCTATGATCTTCCCACCTCTAAACATGATATGAGCAATACGAAAGCGGCGCCCCACAAGTCTGCAGTTTCCAAAGACCTCTTTCAGTCGTTTAGGCTCAGCATCAGTGGCAACGTCATAATCGTCGATTTCCCGTCCCAGCAGAAGATCGCGCACTCCACCGCCACAAAGGTAGGCGAGATGTCCGGTGCCATGAAGGCGGTAGAGGACCTTGAGAACCTCTTGGCTCATCTGCGTCCTAGAGACTGGGTGCTGGTCACGGTTGATAATATTCGGTTCCATAGGCTTCAACTCGCTGCTTTGCAACCTATTCCATCTATAATGAGTTTTTCAGGTAAAATCAAGGTAATAGCTGAGAACCATGAGGATCTGAGAGGTCACCAAATAAAAAACCCGTCTCGAAGGACGGGTTTTGCATTCTGGCGGGGACGACGAGACTCGAACTCACGACCTACGGCGTTAAAGATGAACCGAGTGAGGCTAAACTACACGGACCTCGGAGGGCGAGACCAGCCACAACCGCAGCCAATCTCCCTACCAGCGATCACGGCCGCCGCGCGACCCGCCGCCACGCGACCCGCCACCACCACGGCCACCTCGGAAGCCCCCACCACGACCACTACCACGGTCGCTGCGCTTCTTTTCATGAGCCTCATTGACCTTAATGGTGTTGCCGTCCAAGGTGGTGCCATCTAACTCGGTGATTGCGGTTGTGGCATCCTGGTCTTGGGCGAAGGTCACAAACCCAAAGCCGCGCGAACGGCCAGTCTCGCGGTCTGTTATAACTTTGGCTTCGATGACCTCACCGACCGCCTCGAAAGCCTGGCGCAGACCATCATCCGTTGTGTTCCAGCTCAGACCTCCCACATACAGTTTTTTCTCCATCTTTTCCAAACCTCTTGCTTTAAAGTGTGTCTTCAGTTTGCGGCACCATCTAGTCCTCGTGAACCAGTGGCGCCCGCAGCACCAGTTAGCATATAGTGGCTAAATCTTCCAACTCATCATTAGTCACAGAGTAGCTAAGATTTCCCATATAAAGTTTGCTACCTTGCATTCTGCTCCCCTTCGATCTCTACTTCTCTCGGTAGAGTTTAGTACTTTTTTTTAAAAAAACAAGCTGTAGTTGGAACGCTTTCTCTCGAGCACATTCTACCTTCAGCACTTCCAAAAGGGCGGATCGGGGGACATTGACTTGCCTTTGTCGCTCAGGCGAAAGTGACGACCAGTCTGCCTATTATTCGTCTTGCTCTTCTCGGCGCTCTGTAAGCTCTTCCTCGTCAACGTCAGTAGCTTGCTTTTTCTTGCCCTGCCGCCGCGCCATCTTTTCCAGGGCCTTTTCCTTGCGCTCGACCTCTTTTTGGCGTTTCATAAAGCTGTGTTGACCACGTCTTGCCATTGCACTCTCCCATCTCTAAACTCTTTAGTTGATCCCGCTGAGTCCGGGGGTTCGGTGGTAGAGCTTATTTAGCTTCACCTTGCACTAGAGATCGACAAAGTGCTTACTATCGGCCATAAAGGCCGGCTTACCCACCTCCTTGAATCCAGCAATAAAAAACCCCAGAAGTCCCTACAGGCTCTGGGGTTGCGCACCAAAACCAACGAAAAAGGATAATCAACTATGACACTTATTGACAAAGTAGTCAAGAGGCCCGGAAGAGCTAGCTCATACCCAGCATCGTGTAAACAGACCACGTCTGGGTGAGGCCTGCGAAAATAAAAAAGGCATCTTGTCCTACTTATCCTCGGAGGCTTCCAATCTTGCCTCAATCAGGGGGCAAGCAGGAAAGCATCGCTCAAGCCGTTGATTAATCATCAAGCATTCTCAAGAGGCTGTGGTATTATGTAACATAGACATATCATCTGAAGTTCACTTCTAGTACTATTAGAACGGAGGTTACAGCGATGAGACAGTTGGTTGAAATCATGGCGAAGGCACTGGTAGACAATCCAGATCAGTTGGAAGTAAGCGAGATCGCTGGAAGTGACACTTTAGTGATTGAATTGAGACCAGCAAGGGAGGACATCGGCAAGATAATTGGCAAGAAAGGGCGTAATGTGCAGGCCATGCGGACCCTTTTAAACGCTGCCGCTGGCAAGCTGAGGAAGCGTGTGGTTCTTGAGATTATTGACAAGTGATGGCTGCTATACTCGTTCAACATTTGATAAATTATGTAAACTTCTAGCCAATCACTCCGAAAGTTTATATTATATCCCTTGATCTGCACTATCGGCTTCTGGGACCTCGGTACAAAATGTTGGATGAGCTCTGAGTTAGCCAGAGTTTAGATTAAAGTA
>CAVQGX010000027.1:0-155110 GCA_963712115.1 uncultured delta proteobacterium
CTAACGGCCGAGCTCAGCGGCGGGGCTGACCGGTGGTTGATTGATGATCTTTCGAACTCTGTACTGAAAAACCAAAGAGACTGTTTGCCCCGTCCGTCTGCAGCGAGTGGTTAGGTTTAGTCGTTCTCTTCTAGTTTCAGATTGGGATGCCTATCGTAAAAACCTTCCAATTCCTCAAGAGCGGTTTCACACTTAGGACATTTCAACCCAGGTACATCCTTGGCGTATTTGGTTTCTCCACATCTGGGACATATTACAAAACGCTTTGCCTCTCTCTTTGCCTCCTTGACCCTTTCTTCTTGAATTAATATCTTCTTCCTATTCAATAGAACGTAGCCTATCCAGATGACCCCAGCAAATATCAATAGCATTCCTTGACCACTAGACACAGGAATTCCGTAAACGGTCCAGCCAGGGACATTCACAATAAGGGCTCCCCCTACTACTAAAGCAAGTCCAAGCAGTATTTGTTTAGCTGGGATCATAAACCTAACGGCCGAGCTCAGCGGCGGGGCTGGTCGGTGCCTGATGTTTGACTTTTCGAACTCAGTCCGGAAAACCGAAAGAAACTGTTAACCCCGTCCGTTGCAGCGATTGGTTAGGCTTCTGTTTAAAACGAGATGAATGAACCAATCCAGAATATGAGAAATATAAGAAGCACGAACGAGATGATGAGCAATGGCATCAAGAGTGTCAAAAGAAGCACGAGAGCCATACTGACGGCAGTTACACCCCCTGCGCCACCGGATGCAGTCCGATGGAACGCGAGATAATTGGCGACGTAGCCAGCCGCCACCGCAAGGATCAGGGCCACTGGAAGATACTCTTTGTACACCCAGCGAGTGCCGAAGCGCAGTGCGAGGCCAGACGGGAGTGCCAGAGCCCAAATAGCGAAATCAGCCAGCGCGATTCCTATGAAACGCCTGAGACGCGGACGTGCTTGCCTGTGGCGGGGAAGAGATAGCAGGCCGAACTTCAAGACAACTGAAAAAATGGCGCCGAGTAAGATAGCTGGCAGCGCCACAAAGAGTACAAGTGGTCCCACATCTTGGGCATGGGCAATAGTCGGTAACACCAGGGCTGCCCCAACGGAGCTGTCAGCCCCGTCCGACTGCAGCGAGTGGTTATGCGGACGGGCTTTATAGATTGCTCAATAATCTACGGACTCGATATGCTACATATTTTGTGTCCAGAAAAACAAGGGCCCCACAAAACGTTAGTGCGAGAAGGAAAAGACCTAAACTGTTTAGCAACCTTTCGGTGAAGGGTCTGTCAATGAGAAGGATCATTGGCAATATGCCGGCTAATGCACCAAATACTGGGATCACATAGTATTCGGGCCATTTGAAATTGTAGTAAAGTTGGGTACCATTCTGCTCTGTATCGATAACAATATTCATTCTGGAATTTGGCATCACCAAATGCGGACCACCATAGAGCCTCCAATGTCTGATAATTTTGCAATCAAGATGAGCCAATGATTCGCCAAGAACTGCCAATTTGAATTTCTTCTCCAGAGCGTCCCTCACAACTGCTATGGACACATCACGGTCTGAATAGTCAATTTTGCCACCGCCAAACAAGAACTGCCCTATCGACATCAGATGATATCCCTGTCAAAGAATTTCCGGAAGCATAACGGTCGAGCTCAGCGGCGGGGCTGATTGGTGGTTGATTTACTGCCTTTCGAATTCAATGCATTAAGTCAACGGAGCTGTCAGCCCCGTCCGTTGCAGCGATTGGTTATGTTAATTACCGAAATGACTCTTGATATCATTTTTTTTCATATAGCCTAGGCTTTTGTATGAGATTATGGTCCCAATGGGGAAGGCTAAAAACAGCGCAAAAAGAAAGAACTTAAAGAGGTAATATCCCCATTCTTTCCGAGCCAAAATTCCGATCCCTGTAACGAGGTAAAGTAAGGATACCGTGATTCCGAAGTAATTTCGAAAAATTGGAGAAATCCCTATCGCAGCAGATGTATGAAGGGTATATAAACAACCAACAAAGGAAACAATTAAGAGATAACCATAAATATCTAGAAATCGTTTGCCCTTTGTCATAATGATCTTCTAATTAACATAACCTTAGATTATACGGCGTATTGTCCGTAGTATAGAACGGAAACTAGAATCAATATGCCGCCATGTTCAATATATTCTAATATTTTACAAAAAAAATGCTGTCATATTGAAAACAAAAAATACGTAAACTTTTGCTTTTCTGCTATGCAGCGTATTTTCCGTATTTCATTTACGGAATTTCGAGTTGCAATCCTTGTGCTCGATTAGTATTTTGATCAGTAACTGGCGCAATAGGGGACAATAAAATCAAAGAAAGGGGCACCCCATGAGACTTCTCGACCAAGTCCGCGAAGTCATCCGCAAAAAACACTACTCCATTCGCACAGAACAGGCCTACCTTCAATGGATTAGGAGATTTATATTCTTTCACAACAAGCGCCATCCCAAACATATGGGAGAAAACGAAATCTCGCAATACATATCTCATCTGGCAACTCACGGTAAAGTCGCAGCCAGCACCCAAAATCAAGCCCTCAACGCCATAGTTTTCCTGTACAAACATGTTCTCCAAATAGAGTTAGGCGACTTTGGCCCCATGGAAAGGGCCAAGCGACCAAAGAGGCTGCCGACGGTATTGACCAAAGAAGAAGTGGTGCGTGTGCTGACAGCCATATCGGGCACTTACGGGTTGATGGCAAAGATCATATATGGTTGCGGCCTGAGGCTCATGGAATGCGTACGCTTGCGGGTTAAGGACATCGACTTTGAACGAAACCAAATTGCCGTGCGCGATGGCAAGGGGATGAAAGACCGTACAACCATGCTGCCCGAGCAATTGAAGCCTTTCCTGTCAGATCACCTGGCACGGGTGAAGATATTGCACGAGCAGGATCTCAAAAAAGGGCTCGGTGAAGTATACATGCCTTTTGCCCTGGAACGAAAGTATCCCAGGGGAGCAAAGCAGTGGAGCTGGCAATATGCATTCCCCTCGGAGCGTATATCCGCTGACCCTCGCGGAGGTAAGATACGGCGACACCACATTAATGAAACCGGGCTGCAGAAAGCTGTTCGAACTGCAGCGAGGACTGCGGGTATCTTAAAACCGGTCAGCCCGCACACCCTGCGGCACAGCTTTGCCACCCACTTGCTGGAGGCCGGGTACGACATTAGAACAGTGCAGGAGCTGCTCGGGCACAAGGACGTGTCCACCACAATGATTTATACCCATGTAATTCAGAAGGGCGGTATGGGCGTGAAAAGCCCGTTTGATACATTGTAAAGTGCGGGCTAGCTAACTCAATTGAACACCGCATTTGGCACAAAATTTCGGATTGATGGCTTTGCCCAAATACTTATTGCAGGCAGGGCAGCGCCAATTGAAAAGGGAAAATATCAAGACAGAAATGATTAAGGCAAAGGAAATGCCGAGAACAGCGTTCGGCGGCAGCCCGAAAATACCGGTTGGATTGCCCTCAACTGAGAAAAGGGCAATAAATGCAAGTATAATTGGACCTACTGCCATGATCTGACGTGTTCGTTTCTTTTTGAACTCCTCGATTATTTCTGCATTGGATCTGTTCAATTCCATGAATCTCTCCTCTGTTCTTTAGGGGACGAGCAATGATCTTTGTCATAGCTCCGCCAACTGAAAGCAGATGAATCGCCCCACCAACCTTATGAATTCATATTGATTTCGTTGCGACAATGAGAACGACCTCGCCAGCCATCCAGATGCAAGATTCATCCCAGGACTGGGCATGATTATGCCAAGATTTTCAAAGCTTAAAGAGGAAAATCCCCCCGCCCGCCTCGCCTGAGCGAGCAGGCTCGCGAGGGCGGGCAAGCCCTCGCTCGCCCCTTTAGAAAAGGGGGGACAGGGAAAAGAAGAATCCTGGCACATCAGTTGCACTAACTATCTGCGTGAGTTTGGCATCCTCTGCTTTCGAATCCGGGCTGGTTATCTTTACTGACCTTGTTTTTGCTGGCCAGCAGCCAAATAAGCCAGTTGTTGTAATGCAATGGCAGCCTGGGACAAATGAAAGCCTGGGGTATGGTTTTTAATACATCATAGAAAAAATGGCACAGGAAAGTAGAGGGACAAGCTCGCAATAGCAGCCCGGTGCTAAAAGACCTAAATCAATTTTCAAGGTTCAGGTGTTAGGATGAAGAAAAAAACATTTACAGTAATGTGGATGCCTTCTGGTAACAGTGGCCCTCGAACCTTCTCCGTCCCCCAAGTCTATTTATATATTTGCATAGGACTGCTGGCAGTTTCATTGATGCTGCTAGTTATGGGAGGGTATTGGGGACACCGTCTCTATAGTAATACCAGCGAATTGCGCAGGCAAAATGTTAATCTACAGCATGAGGTGAAGGATCTCGACACCTTGCGGGATACAATTCACCAGATCCAGAAAGATGAGGGGGTAATCCGCGGTTTTTTGGGTGTTGATGGTGATAAGAAGGAGGAGACTAGCCTGGGACAAGGAGGCGAGCCCTCAACAGATCTTTCTACCGTAGCACTCAACGATGCCATAACCTATAGTAGGCCACCGTTAACTGAGAGAGAGCAAGCCACTGAAATAGTAGAGCGGGCTAAAGCCCTTCAAGCAGATTTTCGTGAACTGGTAGAGGCCATGTGGGACCAAAGACAGGTATTTGATAGCACTCCCAGTATACTACCAGTAAAAACCAATTCCTATTGGTTCTCTTCCGGTTTTGGCTGGCGGCGCAGCCCTTTTACAGGAGCTAAGGAGTTTCACAACGGTTTAGACATATGCGGTAACAAGGGTACACCCGTTGTTGCACCTGCAGATGGTGTCGTTTACAGAAGAGGCCAGCACAGATATCTGGGCAGATACCTCCGGGTTGACCACGGCAGAGGAGTAACCACTACCTACGGCCATCTCTCCGGATATAATGTTGATCGAGGCCAGCAAGTAAAGCGAGGGGAAGTAATAGGTTTCATGGGCAACAGCGGCCGCTCCTCGGGGACCCATGTTCATTACTCTGTCAGGGTTAAGACAAAATATGTGAATCCCTTTCATTATATTCTCAATACCAGGACAAATCGTTTGGTAGATTTTTACCAGGAAACCGAAGGGGGTGGGAAGTAGGAAGATAGAATCCAACCTAGCTAATCTCATTCAAAGTGGTAGTTTCTTTCCATTTTTGTTACCTTTATTTCACAATACGACAAATGGCCATTTGTACATAATCACCGCTAATTATAAGAAATAACATTACTTTTTAAAATGAGCAAAGTTGGCACGATCCTTGTGTATTGGGTCTTCGAACTTGTTGCATGAGTCCTTTGGAGTTAACAGCCAGGAGATAGGAGGTATTCCATGGTTGAAGAAGAAAGGAGCCCATGCATAACTTGCGAGAGACTCAAAAAGAATAAGAATGAATGTGCAGATTCATGTGAGAAGCTGAAAACGTATCAAGAGAGTTCGCCCCATTTCACACTTTATCGAGGAAACCCCGGATACTACTCCATGCCAGGACTGCAGCGCACTCCTAATTACCGCGGCATGGACTGAGTCACCCGGAAAGGTGTGGACTCCCAGCGCTATATTTCTAGGTAAGGATGGAGGCTGTGTCAATCGCTCCTCCAGTTGAGGTAAATTCATGGATGATGCATACTGGGAAAAGTGTCCCTTTTATGCAGAGGACGAGTGTCCGAAAACCTCTTTGGTGGATAGAGCTTATTTGATCCCCCATTTGCTCAGTCCGGCAGAAATAGGTGCAGTGAAAGAGATCTGTAAGAAGTGCGGTCTCTATCTAAATGAGAAAAGAAAGTACATCCGGCTGAGAAAACCTTTTAGAGTTGCAGTCATCTCTGACAAAAAAGGGACCAGATTACAGGGCAAGATAATAAATGTAAGCGGTGTCGGCGCTCTAATAATGCCCGATAACTGGTCTAATTTTTCTCTAAAACAGGAAGTGGAGCTGGAAATATACTCGCGACCGAGAGCGTCAAAAAATAACAATGAGACTGTTATTAAGGTTTCAGGTGTAATCAAGAGGGTAAATGACAAAGACAAACAAGTTGCGGTGATGTTTCTGGAAGAACTGAGGCAGGAGTATTTGCTTGCCCTTTAAAAGTGCCTTAACTTTCTGGCTGCTATGAAACCTTTTGATCAACGAAGAAGCCCCAGGATACGACAGATCTTTCAGGTGAAATTTCTCAAACAGGGGATTGATTTAACCCTGGACGGAAAGACTGCCAATCTGAGCCAAAAGGGGGCCTTCATCAAGACGAAGCACTGGCGCTTTCTCCAGGCCGGTGACCCCGCAGTTTTCACCTTTTTCCTGCCGCCCGATTTCACCGGTCAAGATAAAATCGTTGGTTTGCAGGGATCCGCGGTCATTACCAGAATTGAAGAAGATAATGAGGGTATTGGTATACAGTTTATCAAGAATCTCAAACAATTTGAACCGGTCGTAGTTGCGGAGGTGGCGGGAAAGGCGAGATATAAGAAACTTGCCTACTATCTGACTACTTTTGAAGATCTGGCATGGCCTGAATTTTTTAGCGCTTTCCCAAACGGTTTTCTCGTCGAAAAGTCGGAGCGCTTTTTAGACAAGAATGTAATGTTTCAGTTTCTAACCGATGTAATGGAAGATGAGCATGTGCTACAACAATTACAAAATGGCACGGTAAGAACTGCCGTACTGGCTGCCAGAGTAATAGAAATTGCCAAGAGAAAAGATATTACCGAGCCTAATATGATTACCATTGGACGTTCTCCTGATAATGATATTGTCATTTACAATAAATTGGTATCAAGAAGACATGCTTATCTACTTTTGAACCATAGAGAGAAAAGATGCAGTCTCATTGATATCGGATCTACAAATGGTACATTTTTGAATGACACAAAGGTAACTCCCCATGAGGAATACCAGTTAGCTGAAGCGGATGAAATATCCATTGGACCTGAAACAAAAGTGGTGTACTTCTCTTCAAAAGCTTTCCATACTTTCCTCTCAGAACTAAAATCGCCTTAACCCGGAGTAAATCAACACTCGAGTCTTTCACTCCCTAAGTTTTTGCCAGCCTAGTAGTTTCAAGACACACCTCCTGTGGTGGTGGTATAGTTTAGCTTTTCTTGCCAATTGGATAATGTCTGAGTTGGTTTGATGAATGTACAGCCGAGATATAAATCCCCCTTTACGAAAGGGGGAGATTTTGAAGTGATTACATGAAGTTCCCCCCTTTGATAAAGGGGGGTTAGGGGGGATTAAGAGAAAGGTGCATTCAGCGTCATTACTGCGGAAGCAGGAATCCAAGCCTCCTGTTGACTTTACCTAACTAATTCCTATCTTTTGTTTAATTTTCCTAGTGACTCGGTAGGTAAAGAAATGAAACTTGGGGTTTTGTCTATAAGGTTTTTGGGCCATAAGCTATTGAGGTCAGCAAAATTGACCGCCTTGCTCTGTGGGCTGCTATTTTCGTTTACAGCAGCTTCGTGGGGGGCTGTCGCCATTAAAGCGGAGCCTGTGATCACTGGGCTTTCCAGTCCGGTGGACATAACCCATGCAGGTGATGGTTCGGGCCGGCTCTTCATCGTCCTTCAAGGTGGAAGGATTGTAATTTTCGACGGCGTGCAGATTCTCTCCCCTCCTTTTCTCGATATCACCTCTCTCGTTTCTTCAGGGGGAGAGCGAGGACTGCTAGGTGCAGCCTTTCATCCAAACTATGTGGGCAACGGGTTTTTCTACGTGAGCTACACTGACACTGCCGGCGCCAGCGTAATTGCCCGCTACTCTGTCTCCTTAGATCCCAACCGAGCTGACCCAACGTCAGGTGTTATTATACTCACCATCCCTCAGCCCTTTAGCAACCACAATGGCGGCCAGTTGCATTTCGGGCCTGACGGTTACCTCTATATCGGGGTAGGCGACGGTGGTTCAGGTGGGGACCCTCAAAACAACGGGCAAGACTTGGGAACGCTCTTGGGGAAAATACTTCGTATCGATGTGGACTCCGGTTTGCCCTTCACTGTTCCACCAGATAATCCCTTTGTTGGAATTGTAGGTGCGCGCGACGAAATCTGGTCCTTTGGCTTGAGGAACCCCTGGCGTTTCAGCTTTGACAGGTTGACGGGAGATATGTTCATAGGAGACGTTGGCCAGAACAGCTGGGAAGAAGTGAATTTCCAGCCGTCCACCAGCACAGGGGGCGAGAATTACGGCTGGCGGCTAATGGAAGGCAACAGCTGCTTCAATCCGGCAACCAACTGCAACAACGGCACCCTCACCTTACCAATCTTGGTATACGATCATGGTGTGGGCTGCTCGGTTACCGGGGGCTACCGTTACCGGGGAAGCAAAAACCCTAATCTCAATGGACTATACCTCTACGGCGACTTCTGCACCGGTCTAATCTGGGGTGCTCAAGAGGACGGCCTAGGTGGCTGGAACACCACAGTGTTGTTAGACACAAATTTTTCCATAAGCACCTTTGGTGAAGACGAGTCCGGAGAGATATACTTTGCCCATCTGTCTGCCACTAACGGGGCAATATATCAAGTGGTACAATCCACTACCAGCGCTAATTCAGCCTCAGCCTCCTCCGGTGGTGGGGGAGGGGGGTGGGGCTGTAGGGTGCTTCATTACCACTGCGGTTCATGGCTCACAAGAGGTAGTGGGAGTGTGGGCCAGATTTGTCTTGAAACTTTTTTCTCCTTTCCGTAAGCTAGCCATATAAGCGAATTTCCCTGCGGCAGATGGTGAAGATATTCAATGGATCGCATAAAAAATCTAGAATCTGAAATCTTGAATCTCAAATAGTCAATACTCCAGCGCTCCACTACTCCAGTACTCCAATGAACACGACCAATCTTTCGTTTGGGCGTGGCTTATTTACCTTGGCTAGTGATCTATCGTGGGAGGCAAAAGTATGTATAAATTCGGAGAGACCTTACAAAAAGAAGGGTTTTTGGTACTGAACAAAGAGGGTGACTCTTACATGTTTAGTATAGGAGACTGCTTTGATGACGGCGAAGAAGGGGAATGCATGCCTCTTTTTTCTTTCTCTAAAAAACTGAGCAAGGAGCGAGTGGAGGAATTAATAGAGTACTTAAAGGATAATATCTAACCCGACTCTGGTTGACTCTCTCCATAGAACCAGAGAGTGTCAGCAATCAAAATGTCTCCACAGAGATAATTTGCACCTGCAACCGCCCCACCAAATCGGCCAAGGGCATCAAGTCGAGAGAGGTCTCCCCTTCAACTAGCTTGATGTGAGTTCCATCTACAGGTAGCTGCCCAAGGGTCGGATCCACTGCAATCCAGCGGCCATTCAAAAGGCTCTCCGCCCAGGTGTGGTAGAGAAACCCGCCATACTCTTCGGCATAGACAATGCCGTTAACCACGCGAGTGGGGATTTTCAAGGAGCGAGCAAAAGCTGCGTAAAGGTAGGTGTGGCCCTGACATTCAGCTTTTTTGCGTGAAAGCACATCCAGAGCAGTGAATACATCCACAGGTTCCTGCTCTATGTTCTTGTCCATCCATTCCATAAGCAGTCGAATCTTTTCCAGGGGATCCGTCACCTGACCCGTTATCTCGGCCGCCGTTTTTTGAATAAGCTCGTTGTGACTTGGAACTGTCTGAGAGGGCCGAAGATGGAGGTGATCTTCTGGAGGATTTTCCATGTGAGCCTGGCTGGCCTCGTCCATTTCCGCTATGCTGATACGGCAGATTATTTTTTTGTCTCTCCGATCGCACTGCTGCATCTCGTCCGAGGGCAGTTTCAGCTCCGGATCAATCCCGGATAAAGCCACTTCCAAGAAGGTGACCTCCTCGGGTTGAGGAATTTGAATCTCAGTTTTTATCAAACTGTAATCTAGGAGTACATCTTCCTTATTTATGGTCGCCTGGGCCAGGTATTTCTTGGCCTCATTCTCAGTTTCCAACCCTGAAATAATATATCCACCGTGAGATATTTCGAGTTGCGGTTGGCCTTGGAGGTCAATCCAAGTGGTCACTTTTTGACCAAGGAGTTCGGTTTTCATCTTAAAGGCTTTACCGGTGAAGAGATCGCTTTCTTCGAAAGCCAGGATCTTCTGGGTTACCTTGCTCAAGCTCTGGGTCTCTCCGTAATAGACTTGGTACTCGTATTGACGGCCAAGCTCCAACCCATCAAAGACAGGATAAAGACCGATTACACTTGCGGGATAAAGTTTGCCCTCAACGACCTCAGTCTCTTTTCTGGTCTCGCCTCTCGATTTGATCTCCACCTCGAGCACGCCATTGGTGAGCTTTCCAATCAGCTTCAATTTGTTACCGTCCAAATCGTAATCATAGACGAAATGTCTAAGAGTGAGATCATCCGCCACCCTGTCGAAAGACCTGAAATTAACCTTTTTGTCGAACATGAGGAAACGAAAGTGAAGCACCGCCTCGGATCTTATATCAAACTCCTTTTCACTATCTTCTGCAGGGGAGAGAGAAAGATGGGTGAAACCAATCTTGGCTCCGTTAAAAACGACTCCAGACCAATACTCCTCAAAGGGCCACTCGGCCAGAGAATATTGGACCGGCTCTGGCGGCGGCTCGCTCGCCTTGCGGAAGTACATCCAAGCGCAGCCGCTTTGCATCAGCAGGAGCAAAATTAAAAGCAAATAGCAGCATCGCCCAAATTTCATTGTCTGCGCCAACCGGCAACAAGATAGTTTCATTTTTCCACCAGCTATATACTCAACTTCGGTCTAACCCAATATTTAAGCTATTCTAGTCTGTTTTGGCTTATTATTCTATTTCTTCTTGCCTTAAGACCTCCCCTTGTCCTAAGGTAGCCGCAGGATCAATGGCCAACAGATGACCATCCAAGCAAATTCCGGATGAACCTTAAAAAAGGGAGAACCCATGAGTTTACTCATTGATTTTTCCATGTTTCCTCTGGACAAGGGCGAGAGCGTCAGCCCATACGTGGCGCGGGTGGTGAGAGTAATCCGAGAAAGCGGACTGCCACACAAGCTCGGACCCATGGGCACCAGCATCGAGGGGGAATGGCGCCAGGTTATGGCTGTAGTGGCCCACTGCTTTGAAGAATTGAGCAAGGACTGTGACAGGGTGTATTTTGCCATAAAGGGTGACTACAGGAAAAAAGGTAAGGACCGAATCACGGCCAAGGTAGAGTCGGTGGAAGAGAAATTGAAGATTTGAGAGGGCATAGAGCATAGAGCATGGAGCATAGGGTAAAAAGACAGAGATCAGAGGTCAGAAGTCAGAGGTCAGAAGACAGAGGACGACATACAGCAAGTAATATCAACTCTACTATATTCTGTAGGAGCAAGCTTTGCTTGCGATTTGAAGGCTTATATCTATTTCAGTAAATGACAGCGAAGCGTACTGACGCCGAAGGCATATGACGGCGCAGCCAAGTGACCAAATCCCCGTGCGCCTCTCTGGCTACTGGATTTCTTGATTGCGGATTGCGCCCGCCCGCCTCGCCTTGCTCGCATGGCGGGCGGGGATTTGGGATTGCGGACTGAAGCTTCTAGCAGGGTGAAAAGGGGGAGTGAGCATGAAAATGGTTTGTCTACTTGGTAGCCCGAGACCTAAAGGAAACAGCGCAGCCATGGCCAGCAAATTTTGCGAGACCGCCGAGGGTTTAGGTGCTGAAGTTACGACCTTTGCCTTAAACAAGCTGAAATACCGCGGCTGCCAGGCGTGTATGACCTGCAAAACCAAACTGGAAAAATGCGTGCTCAAGGACGACCTGGCGGAGGTTTTGGACGCTATCCGCCATGCCGAGATTCTGGTGTTGGCCACTCCCATCTATTTCGCCGAGATCTCCAGTCAACTCAAGGCTTTCATTGACCGAACCTTCTCATATCTGGTACCCGATTACCCGACCAACCCCAGCCCATGCAGACTCTCCCCGGGCAAGAAACTGGTGTTCATCGAGGCTCAGGGGCACCCTGACGAGAGTCTATTTGCAGACGTATTTCCCAGGTACGACTCCATTTTCAAATGGTATGGATTCAGCGACAGTTATCAGATCCGTGCCTGTGGGGTATTTAACAAGGGCGACGTGGAGAGCCGAGAGGACATGATGAAATTGGCCGAAGAAACAGCCAGGAAAATCATGGCTTAAGTGTGGCGAGATGTTCTGATCTGCTTCGTGCTTCGTCTTTTTAATCTCACTTCGTTGTGGATTGTCTTAGATGCATACTGCTTAGTGCTTAGTCCCTAGTGCCTAGTTACTTCTATCTGCTGCCCGCTGCCTCCTGCCAGCTGACCTTAGCTCCTTTCCCAAAAGGCGAAAAGTACCAGTAACAGCAGAGCCCCGACCATCAAAGCGCACTCCCATAAAGTAAGATTATATTGTCTTCGTAAAGACCTGCCCTTGCGTCCGAATCCTCGCGATTCCATAGCCAAGGCAAGTTCGTCAGACAGGACGAAAGATTGAGCCAACAAGGGCATGAGCAATGCCAAGAAATTGCCGACATTTCTTAGTCTTGGCCTGAGATCGATTCCCCTGGAACTTTGAGCATCGATAATGTTGCGGATTTTCTGCCTTATCAAGGGCACGTAGCGCATGGCGGTGGTCAATATAAACGCGAAAGCCGTAAGGTATCCCTAATTTATTAAGAGTAGCACCCATTTCCTCTGGACTGACGGTTCGAAAAAAGACAAAAGATACGGTCAAGAGATTAAACAGCCGTATGGCAAGCAGCAAAGCCACCTGGAGGTTAAAGGAAAAAAAAGCGATGACAAAGACCAGCCCGAGCATTGGCCAGAAGTAACGAAAGGAATGGGCCCAATCCTTTCCCATCCTGAGCAGCGGCAGAGCAGCCAATAGAATAATTGACTCTAAGATGAGCGTTTCCGGCTCCCGGGCAACAAAGACCGCTGCTATTGCCATCAACCCCAGGGCGAGTCTTGTTCTCGGATCCAAACGTTTCAATTTCATCCTCTACCTCAAGCCATCTCTTGCCAAGTAATGCAAGCGGGGTATTTCACCACAGAGGACACTGAGACCACAGAGCAGCAATACTGACTGAAAATTCGAAATCCTAAGCACGAAGCACGAAACAAATCCTAAATTCAAATTCTCCAATGTCGGAAACAAAGTCGAATAAATGAGTAGAGGTTTTGGTCATTAGGATTTTAAAAATTTGAATTTGTTTCGGATTTAGATATTCGGATTTCGGATTTATCTTCAGGTTTCTCCTTCCGAGTTGTAGGTGCTTAGTGCATAGTTCCTAGTTCCTAGTAAGCGGAGTCGGGCGGCGGCAAGGCGCCCAGTTGAATCAATCCTTTATCGCCCCATAGATCTTCAGGTGATCCGTCGGCAACTACTCGACCATCATGCAGGACTATCCACCTGTCAGTGATGGCCTGGGCAAACTCCAAATCGTGAGTGGCAATCAAGAGAGTGAAGTCGAGATTCTCGAGTTCAGCCAGAAGGGTGGCCAGAGACTCTCGAAAGCGTCCGTCCTGTCCTGAGGTCGGCTCATCCAGGACAAGAAGTTGTGGTCGCATGGACAGAATTGAGGCAAGGGATACTCGCTTCTTCTCCCCCTCGCTGAGGCGGTAAGGTGATCTATTGAGGAGCCCGTGAAGATCAAAAACGTTCCACATCTCCTTTATCCACTCGTGGCGTAATTTGCCTATCTTTCTGGGCCCTACCAAGACCTCATCTTTTACCCGGTACTTGAAAAACTGATCGTTAGGATTCTGGAATGAGAGCCCCACCTGGGCTGCCATCTCAGAGGGAGATTTACCCCGGATGTCTTCCCCCATAAATGTGATTTTTCCCGCCGAGGGCCTCAGCAGGCCATTTAAGTGTTTGAGCAGAGTGGTTTTTCCCGAGCCATTTCTTCCGATGAGGGCAACATTTTCCCCTTTTCTAAGATCAAAAGATACACCGGTGAGGATTTCGTTTTCCCCAATCCGGAATGAAAGGTCTCGAGCACTGAGAACCGTTTCCTTTCCTGGTGGCTTGTTTTCTCTTCTGGAGTACTGAGGCAGGAGACGCACTCTGGAAAGGGCCTCGTGAACGTGCTGCGGGATCCCCTGGTACAGAACCTTCCCCTGATCCAGGATGAGACAGCCAGTGGTGTCCTTAAGTAAATTCCCCAATAGTTGTTCTATAACTATGACTGTCTTGCCAGTTTGGTTGATCTCCAAGAGGGTTTGGCGAACTTTTTTGCTGGCGGCCCAATCAAGGTCGCCATAAGGTTCATCAAGGAGGAGGACAGATGGGTTCAGACAGAGCACCGAGGCTATGGCCACAAGACGCTTCTCACCTCCCGAAAGAGTCATAGGGGATCGACTGAGAAGATCCTTGAGCCCCAGAGTAATGGAGATTTCCCGGATACGCTCGGCAATCTCCGGTCCTGGCACCCCCAGGCTTTCCAAACCAAAAGCAATTTCGTCTTCCACCGTGCTGTTGAATAGTTGGGCATCGGCGTTTTGCAGCACAAGACCCACCTGAGCGAAGAGGTCGGAAACCTTGTGCTCTAGAGTATTTAGGCCAGCAACCGTAACCGCGCCCTGGAGAATGCCGCCGAAGTGGTGGGGAATGAGACCGTTGAACATATAGCCAAGGGTGGATTTTCCAGAGCCATTGCCACCTCCAATGAGGACATACTCACCATGGTCCACTGAGAGACCGACTCCCTTCAGTACCCACCCGCTCCTAGGGTAACGGTATTTTATGTCGCTCAAACGAATCACGGCTCCCAAATCCCCCCTTTGCGGAGAAGATGCAAGGCCATGACCCCAATAATAGTACCGCCAATAGTGCTCACACTGAAGGCTACCATCAAGGTGGCAACGGCAACAGTCTTACCCATGAAAAGAGGAGCTACAATCCAGACGCTGGCAAGGGAACCTAATATCCCGGTGCCTACTATCTCCCCCAACCCGGCTAGATAGATGTTTTTGGATAACCTGTAGGCAAGGCCTGCCAACAAGGCACCAAGCATTCCACCAGGAAAGGCCAGAATAGTCCCGAGACCAAGAATATTTCTAATTATGGCGGCGATAGTAGCGATAGCCACGGCGTAGCCCGGTCCCAGCATCACCGCGCCGAGGACATTTACCATGTGCTGGGCAGGAAAACACTTTGAAATGCCCACGGGGATAAAAAAGGGGGACAAGGCCACTGCAATAGCCACCAAGATCACTGCCCGGGCTACGTCTTTTGTTTTCATGGCCATTTCTCCTTGTCTTTGCCCGTAGAGAATAACTTGGGCCGCCTCACAATCAGGCTATCATAATACATTAAATCAGTGTAGTAGTGAGGTCACAGCTTCATTTATCATTTATAATGCTATTCTCCAACTTTTGAAATGATTCTTAACCCTAGGGTTAGATGATAAATGAAAATGTGACCCCATTTGCCCAATGGAAAGGTTGGCATAATTTGTGTTATAAAATTTGCAATTCTGAAAAAATATCTAGCCCGGTTTCATGAAACATCCGGGCTAGCCCAACCCGGAGTTGATAGCACGTTTTGATCTGAAAGAGGTGAATCTCGTGAAGTGGAAGTCCTTACTCTTGCTGGCTGCAGTTATTTTTTCTTTTTCAAAGGCTCATGCGGACCCCTTTGAGCCTTCCGGTTTTCCCCCACTCCTAACATCGCTCAAGTTAGCCGCGCCTATTGATTTTTGTGGAGAGGAAGTACCCATTGGAGAGCAGCAGGTGAGAGAGCGACTTGAAAAAGAGCTCCTTCTTGCCCTGTGGAACAGGCCCCAGGTCATTCTCTGGCTAAAGCGTTCAAGACGATATCTGCCCCACATCGAAGAGATTCTGAGAAATGAGGGGATGCCGGAGGATTTGAAATATGTTGCTCTCGCTGAGAGCGCCCTGAGACCGCACGCCCACTCAAGAAAAGGAGCGGTGGGGTTTTGGCAGTTTATTAGTTACACCGGACAGAAATACGGTTTAGTTATAAATAACCGTATCGATGAGAGGCGGAACATTTTCGCTTCAACCAGGGCAGCAATTAGATATTTGAAGGATCTCCACGATATTTTTGGCTCATGGGCTCTGGCAGCCGCTGCTTACAATATGGGGGAGGAAGGGCTCATGGCCGAAATTCTAGAGCAGGGGAACAACGACTATTATAACCTTCATCTTCCCCTGGAAACCCAACGGTATATCTTAAGGATTATAGCAATAAAGTTAATTTTAGAGGATCCGGCCAAATATGGCTTCTATCTTGTTGAGGAGGACTACTACCCCCCCTTCCACTTTGATCAGGTTAGCATTGAATGTGCCGACGAGACTCCAATTCGGATTGTTGCCAAGGCAGCCAAAACGACTTTCAAAGCTATAAAGGAATTGAATCCCGAAATCAGAGGACACTATCTGGCTGAAGGAAGCTACACCATACTGATTCCCAAGGGCGACTCAGAGGATTTTCAGACTCGATATAGGAGTCTCATAAAACAGTGGTCCTCGAACCAACAGGAGCGAATTTATTTTGTCAAAGAAGGCGACAACCTTACCGCCATTGCCGAGCGATTTGGTGTACCCTTGGCCTCTCTTATCATTTGGAATAGACTGAACCCCAGAGCGACCATCCATCCAGGCGACCGGCTCGTCATCTACCCCCAAAAACCTGTGTATGTAGATATTGACAGCGAAAACAACGATAACAACGGATCTGCTCTCAACAGCGAGTAATCGCCCTGGCCTGCCAACGACTTACATTGCAGATTGCAGAATGCAGATTTTAGATTTTGGATTCGTTATTTCACTTTCTCTGCGTCGCCCCTAAATCTCCAATCTGCAATCTAAAATCTTAAATCTCCCTATCTCATAGGTCGCATGAAAGTTGCATTAAGCTTGCCTACTTATGGCAAAGATCCGGGCTATAGAACAAGGACCTTTATTTCCTGTTAAACGATTAATGACGGCGCAAAAACAGCTCACATTCTGGATCTCGAGCCTGGCCCTGTTTCTCATTCTAAGCGCAAGTGGCTGGGCAACGGAAATCCCGGCGGCGGATTATCGCTCCAGGATCAAAGACTATGTTGCACTCTTGGAACAGGGAGAGGGTGAACTGCAGTCTGAGGAAAATAATTGGTTCAACCAGAGGTTTCCCCCCGATCTAGTGGTCCAGGATGTTACGGGAGAGGGCTATCTCATTGATCTCGAAGATTTTTTGCGCTGGATTCAAGATGCTGAAGATAGCCCAGAGGGTAGGGATGGGCTTGTCGCTTATCAAAAGGCTCTATTGAGTCAGATTTCCTGGGAAGCCAAAGGGACATTTCAGGAAAAAGGTGGCTGGGAGGAGTGCAGAACCCTTCTGGACCAGATATACAGCGGCAAAGAGTTCAGCAAGCTTGCCAAGAAAAGGACTCCAGCTTGGCAAAAATACCTGAAGGAATTTTTTGCTGTCTTGGGAAAATGGCTTGAGGAGCACTTGAAGTTTCTGGGAGGAATCCAGGGAGAATGGATTTTCTTTGCCACTTACGCGACTCTGCTCGTGCTGGCGACCATTCTCATCATCTGGATAATGCGCTTGTTCGGTCCGGTGGGTTGGCGCTGGCGACAGCACGGGGAGGCCTTAACTACCTCGATCCAATCATCCTCCGAACAAGGCTGGAGGGAATGGCGGGAGGAGGCTGACAAGAAGGCTCAACAAGGGGCTTTCCGGGAAGCCATTAGATTTTTGTTTATTTCGGTTTTGGTGGAAGGCCAGCAAAAGGGATGGTGGATCTATGAGCCAGAGGCCACCAACAGAGAACATCTCGCCCGAGTTGAAGCCACCAGCGACAGGCGTGAACCACTCCAAAGATTGATCGAAAGCTACGAGCTGGCGTGGTATGGGTTGAGGCAGCCGGGTCGGCAAGAGTTCCAAGACTGCGAACACTGGGCTCAGCGCATGGAGGCCCTGGCATGAGCAGCGGGGGAAGTAACAAGTGGTGGAAAGTGGGGGGCCTGGGGGTTTTACTTTTCTTCGCTGCCTACGGACTAGTGGCTTTGGAGTCCAGGGAAATAAGCAAAAAACATGAGCGGAGAACTACATACAGCGCGGCAGCTGGAGGATACAAAGCACTTTATCTCTGGCTTGATGAATTGAACCTGCCAGTTAGAAGATGGGAAAGAACACTCAACGACCTTCCTGTAGAAGCATCGGTGCTGGTGATGGCAGAGCCCGAACTCGGTCCAAGCAAAGGGGAACTGAAATCGCTCAAAGAATGGATTGCCAAAGGAGGGACTTTTGTTCTCATAGCCAGGCAGCCAAATTTGTTCTGGTTGGAAATGGGGTTTGAGTTGGAACCGGTGCTTGTTATGCAGCACTTGCAGGATACACTAGAGCCCTTGCGGTTCCAACCAGGACCTTACACTCGAGGGATTAGGACCCTCAACTACAGTGGCCATCCTCGCCTCAGTTCGTCACGCCCCCAAGGAATTGTTCATGTCAGGAGCGCTGGAGGCGGACTCCTTATGGTTTTGGATGAGGGCAAAGGAAGGGTGATAGGTCTTTCCGATCCCAGTCTATTCTCTAACGTATCGCTGCGAGATGGCGACCACGCTCGGCTGTCCCTTAATCTATTGCTGTCCCATCGTGGAAATGGGGAATTGCTCATCGATGAATACCACCATGGGTATGGACGGGCAACCTCGGTGCTGGAGCATCTCTTCAGCTCAAGAGCTCTAATACCTTTGCTGCAGGGAATGTTCATTCTCCTTGTACTGTGGGCCGGCAAAGGAAGGCGTTTTGGCCCTCCAAGACAACTACTACAAGAGGAGCGGAGTTCCTCTCTTGAGTATGTGAGGGCAATGGCGCAGCTGTACCAGAGGGCGAAGGTTCGACCACTGGCTTTAAAGGCTGTGGTGAGTTGGATTGAAGAGGAAGCCAAAAATATCCTGGTCCACAGGGACCGCAACCTTCAAAATAGATTATTAGCTGCAAGACAACACCTTGAAATAGAGGACACCACAGAAAAAGAGCTTCTAAATATCTCCCGCGGGCTCTACTTGGCCTTGGAGGAGGCTCGCAGGAGAGCAGTTGTTAACACACTAGGCACTAGGGACTAAGCACCAAGCACCACAACTGGGAACGGGGAACGGGGAACGCGGGATATCAAATTCGAAATCCTAAGCACGAAGCACGAAACAAATCCCAAATTCTAATGTTCCAATGCTCCAAACAAAAACCTGGAATTCGTAATAGCAAGTTTTGGTCATTGGGGTTTGAAAATTTGAATTTGTTTCGGATTTAGATATTTGGATTTAGGATTTATCCTCAAATTCCGGGTTATTTTCCTTGGTGCCTGGTGCGTAGTGTTTAGTTCTTAGTGAAAGTAAGGGAGAATGTCATGCCGGCAGAAGTGAAGAAGTTGGCAGATCGCATCTCAGCTGAGATAGCCAAAGTGGTGGTGGGGCAGCAGGAGGGGGTGACTCACTTGCTGGTGGGTCTCCTGGCGAGAGGGCACGTCTTAATGGAGGGTGTCCCGGGGTTGGCCAAAACCCTCCTGGCCAAAACCTTGGCTTACATCCTCAAGGCAGAGTTCACCCGAATTCAGTTTACTCCTGATCTGATGCCCGCCGACATTTTGGGAACACAAATTTTCGATCTGCAAAGCAGGACCTTTCACCTTCGCCATGGTCCAATTTTCACCGAGATCCTTTTGGGCGACGAAATCAATCGGGCACCACCCAAAACGCAGTCGGCCCTTCTCGAGGCTATGGAAGAGAGGCAGGTGAGCATTGACGGCAAGACTATGCCTTTGTCTGAGAGCTTTATGGTGGTGGCGACCCAGAATCCCATAGAACAGGAAGGAACGTACCCCCTTCCAGAGGCACAGCTGGATCGCTTCCTCATGAAGATAGTGTTGGATTACCCTTCAGAAGGTGAAGAGCGCGAGATACTTGCCAAATACGGGACCTCGTCAGAGGCTCACGACTTGGAGGGCGCGGGACTAGCCAGGCTGGCAGGGGGGGACACGGTTGTGCGATTTAGGCAAAGGGTCAGCCAGGTGCGAGTGGAGGAGGGCATTGTGGCCTACGTGCAAAGGTTACTGACCGGGACGCGACGCTCCCCTCACCTCCATCTCGGAGTTAGCCCGAGGGGAGGAATAGCCTTGCTGAGAACGAGCCAGTGTCTGGCCGCTGTAAGGGGGAGGGACTTTGTTGTTCCAGACGACATCAAGGAGATGGCTTTAGCTGTGCTTAGACACAGGGTGATTCTGAGGCCAGAGGCAGAACTTGAGGGACTTACGCCTGACCGGGTTATTTCCCAGATTCTGGATGGCATTCCCGTGCCCAGGTAGGTCGCATTTGCTAACTTCCTTCGTAACGATCTCTCGCCCGCTCCCTTGGGCTTGACTGAAGTCAACCCCTGCGGTCTCTCGAGCCCTCAGAGGGCTCAGAGAAGAATTGATAGGTGGATGTATTTGGGTCGCTTAAAGAGCCCTGCAAAGCAGGGCGGCCCGATAGGACTATCGGGACGAATGGAGAGGTCCTGAGCAACAAGAATAAGCCTGCTTTTTCTTGGCCTCAGGCCCTCTCCATTAAGTCTTTAAGCGATCCTGGCCTAAACGAATCTACCTCACTGCTTTTGTATTGAAGAGCTCTCTGAGTTCTCTGTGAGCTCTGTGAGAGATAAAAAGATCGGATAAAAAACAAAGGATGAGCAAGGAAAGTCAAATACAGAGAGCCTGGGAAAGATTCCCGATTCCCACTACTCTTGCCCTGTGTCTTCTGATCCTGGGCATTGGAGTTGCTGCTCTGCTGAACTGGAAAGTGGTTTTGGGGTTGGATCTTGGAATCCTGGTGTTGTCTGTTGTAGATTACACCCTGACATTCAAGGGTGGTGAGATTCAGGGCAAAAGAATCTGCCCGCGCCATTTCTCCATCGGCACAGAGAACAGTATAGGAATACGTTTGAAGAACACCCTTCCCTCCAGCAGGAGAGTGCGGGCGCGAGATCAAACTCCTCTAGAATGGGCAGCTGCGCCGGTGCTTAAGGCTGTGATTCCGGGGAGATCTTCTCTGAACCTTGATTATCCAGTTGTTCCTCCGGAAAGAGGGGAGTATGGTTTCGGCGACCTTTTCGTAAGAGTAGAAGGACCTTTGGGGCTAATATCCAGGCCAATGAAAGTCAGTACACCGGAGGAGGTACAAGTCTACCCCAGTCTTCAGCCCCTACGCTGCGCTGACCTGGCCACCTACAGGCGTGTCGCCCATCAATGGGGACTGAGGCCAACCAGATGGAGGGGAGAGGGAAGGGAATTCGAGTCTCTTAGGGAATACGTGGAAGGTGATGACCCTCGCAAGATCCACTGGAAAGCCACAGCCAGGTTTGATCGACCTATAGTCCAACAATATCAGACGGAAAAAAACCAGATAGTAATGATATTGCTGGATGTGGGACGGTTAATGAGTGCGGTGTCAGAGGGGAAGACAAAACTGGATTACGCCATCGAGGCAGCCCTTCACCTAGCCCACACAGCCCTTGTGGGAGGGGATCAGGCTGGCATTCTGGCCTTTGCCGACCGGGTGATCTCCTTTATTCCCCCCAAGAAAACGGTTGAACAATTGCAGTTTATTTTGAAGGGAACCCTTTCCTTGCGGCCCGTTCTGGTGGAGCCCCAGTACGAACAGGCGATTCTTTGGGTCCGGTCCAGGGTTAGGCGGCGTAGTTTGGTGGTTATCTATACGGATCTTCTGGACGAAGTAGCTTCGGAGAACCTTCTTGGTGCGGTGTCACTGCTGAGACCACTTCATCTACCCCTGTGTGTCGCCATCAGGGAGTCGGAGTGGGACGAATTGTTGAAAGATCCGCCTACCAAGGTGCAAGGCGTGTACGAAAGGGCTGTATTGCAAGAGCTGCTTCACCAGAGGAGCAAGGCTTTAGGGGGTTTGGTGCAAAAAGGAGCTTTGGCCATGGATTTGCCCCCCTCAAAGCTCTCAATAGGAACAATTGAGCGTTATTTAGAGGTGAAAAGACGAGGCCTACTGTGAGGTGCAGGTAACATGAGATAGCAAAGGAGAAGGACAAAAAGCAAACCAGCTGTTAGAAACTTGATCCATGGAGGCAGGTGAGCGGGGGAGAAAAAGCCTTCCACAACTCCCGCAAAGATAAGCAGAGGGACGCAACCGAGAATGAGCTGGACAGCTTTTCTACCCCGTTGAATTAAAGCCTCTTTTCTTGACAGGTCGCCAGGTACAGTTAGAGCTGAGCCAAGCAAAAGACCTCCTCCTCCGGCGATAAATATGGCGCTGAGCTCGATGACCCCATGGGGAACAACAAAGGACCAAAAATCCACACTTAGACCATGAAGGTGGCACAAGGCGGCCAGGGTTCCCAATAAAAGCCCGTTAAAAGCCATTATGTAGACGGTCCCTAGACCAAAGGTTATCCCGAGAGCAAAGGCCAGGAAAGTCACAGAGATGTTATTGGTCATTATTGTGCTGGAGGCCAAGGGACGGACGGCCAAAATTGAGTCGAACCAGACCTTGCCCCCTTCCACTTGTTGAATAAGATGTGGGGGGGCGACCAGCGGAATGAAGGTGTCGTCAATAAGGCCGGCAACGAAACCATATATACAGCCAAGGAGGAAGATGGCCAGGGCAGCTAGGGTCCAGGAGGCTGTGGCCCTGAAAGTTTGAGGGAAAGTGGTACGGAGAAACCTCCACAATTTAGTCCAGCCGGGGGAGGGACTGCGGTAGATCTGGCCATGAGCCCGGGCCACCAAGTGGTTCAAATAATCTAGCAGTTCATCCGGGAGGGCCGCCTCCTGTTGAAAGGCTTGTAATCGAGCCAGGTCAGCGGTTGCCTCCCGGTAGAGACGGCCCACATCGGGGAGGTCTGAAGGGTGCAAGCTTCTCCCTTTAGCTCTTTCCAGGGATTGAAGGAGTTTTTCTAACCTCTCCCACCGTGGTCTTCTAGACTCGATAAATTTCTCGATGGATTGACTCATGCCCTTAGGGTAGCAAAAGGCTGCTGGGATGGAAACAGCAAAAGAGACTCTAAAAATTCAAACCCCAGAGCACGTAGGTTTTCGATACGTGCTTGCTGGATTGGGCACGCGCTCAACAGCTTTTTTACTTGACACGGTTGTTAGGGGTCTCTTCATCCTATTTATCTTTTTGGTGGTAATATTTCTTGCTCGATTGCTGCCAGCATTTGATCCAACCGGCTTATTTGCAGCGATTCCCAAGACCTGGTTCTTTGCCCTGGGAGTCCTTGCCTATGGGGTGGTGGATTTGGGCTATTTCCTAATCTTTGAGGGCTTATGGAGCGGCCAGACCCCGGGAAAAAGAATGCAGAACCTCCGGGTGATCAGAGTCAATGGTCAGCCCATCGGCTGGCTGGAGTCTTCAATTCGCAACATCTTGAGGGCAGTGGACATATTGCTGGGCTTTTACCCCCTGGGACTATTCGTAATGTTTCTCAGTTCTCGCAGCCAGAGAATCGGAGACTATGCCGCCGGCACGGTGGTGATTGTTGAACGCAGGCGCAACGTGCCCATGGATAAAACTCGCCTTCGCTCAACTTCCAAGTTGAACTTTCCGGAGCTTGAACTCCATCTTTCCACCCTTGAACCAAAGCAATATCAGGTCATAAGATCCTTTCTTCAGAGACGGCAGGCAATGGACGCCACCCACCGACGCGAGCTTGCCAGCCTCCTGACCCGCCGCTTGATGAAGAGATGGGGTATTTCACCCAGTGGTGACATCCCTGATGAGTCCTTCCTCGAGGAAATCGTGGGGATCTACGAGCGAACGAGGAAAGCCATTTAGTCCACTAAACTCTAGTCAGTACAACTCTTGACCAGGAACGCTCCATATCAAATTCGAAATCCTAAGCACGAAATCCGAAACAAATCCCAAATTCTAATGTTCCAAGGCTCCAAACAAAAAACCTGGAATTCGTAACAGTAAGTTTTGGTCGTTGGGGTTTGGAAATTTGAATCTGTTTCGGATTTAGATATTCGTATTTCGGATTTGTCTGTATGCTCCATGCCCTATGCCCCATGCTTCTGTCTGCCTCGCCGTATTTCACTTTCTCCCAGGAGTGCACAAAGTTAGCAATAACATTGAAATCCGGAATGGAAATTGCTAGGGAATAGTGGGACATTTCTCATAACAGGCGGGGGTACCCATGACTCAGAGTGCGGCTAGCACAGAGACCAAAAGATTCGCCATAAGCCTGACAGGGCTTAAGCCAGGATCGTCCTTAGAAGATCTAGTTGTCTCTCTCCAGCGTATCTTTCCAAGGAAAACAGCCGTGCAAATTCGCGGGGCCTTGGCCAGGCTTCCATTGCTGTTAACCCGCTCGGCCACGGAAGAGCAGGCCAAAAAGGTCAAGGGCTTCCTCGAGTCAAAAGGGGCTATCTTAAGATTGGTCAACGCAGCTGTGTCGGCAGGCTCGGCTCCTCCTGTTTCAGCAGTTAGATCTGCAAGTACAGCTGCGGCCGCTCCTCGAAAGTCGGAAATGGTGAGGGCAGCTGCTGCTCCTCAGGAAGATAAACCCTACACTGGGGCCGAGCGCAGGGCCAAGCCTCGGGTCCACCCCGGTATTGGCATTCATCCAATGGGAATTGGCGAAATTCTGGATCGTTCTTTTCGCCTTTTGCGCCAACACTTTCTGCTGTTCTTCTTCATTCTATTGATCCCCCAGGGAACTTTTTTCTTATTTAACAAAGGAAGTCAGTATTTTCTCACAGGAGAAATGCAGCAAGATATGACAGCGGACATGGGTATAGGATTGATTGTTTCGGTTATACTCGCGGTGCTGGTAATGATGATTCTCCAGTTCTGGGCCCAGGGGGCACTTATCCACGCAGTTTCCGAAACCTATCTGGGTCATGCAACCTCGCTGGCCACCTCGTACGGTGCCATGCGCTCCCGGCTCGGGCGACTTTTGGGCACCATGTTTCTTGTGGGAATTTTGATCTTTCTGGTGCCGGCATTACTAGGCATAGCCATGGCAATTGCCGTTCCCATGCTCGCCGCAATGGGCTTCGGAGGCACGACTACAGCAATACTATCAATAGTATTGGTTTTTGCAGGTATAATCTGGTTCTTTCACCTGTTGCTCAACTGGCTTCTGGTGGACAAGGTAGTGGTACTCGAGGGAAAGGGCTGGAAAAGTGCGCTGGGTCGCAGCAAAGAGCTGATGAATACCCGCACCGAGCAGGGATTTTGGAAAAGGCCAAAAAACAAAGCCGGTCTGATTTTACTCCTGGGCTTTCTGATCGGGGTGGGAATCCACCTTCTCTTTCAAGTGCCCGGCTTGCTCAGTCAAATGTTTCTGCCCATGAGCCTCGGGGGGCTGACCCTGACCCTTCAGCAGGTTCTCAATGTGATAGCCACCTCACTGGCGACGGTTTTCACTGCCATAGCCATGATCCTTTTCTACTATGACATCCGTCTGCGAAGTGAAGGCTTCGACTTAAAGGCGATGGCAGAACATTTATAGCCCAGAAGAAAGGTTTTATCCTCTAGTCGCCGCACAGGATTGATCAAATGTCCGGGCTGGGCCACCTATCTGCCTTTGGGCCAGGTACGGACAAATTCCGCCTGTATTTTGGTCTCCGGCGAGGGAAGATGTGAGATAGGATCATTTCGTCGAAGCTCGCTGAGCAGATCCAGGACTGCCTCTCCCAATGCCATTCCATGGCGAGCAAGATAACAGCCTACCACTGTGCCAGTTCTGCCACGGCCTCCCCAACAATGAAGATAAACGGCGGGATTGTGCTCCATGGCCCGATCGATCTCATCGAGGATTGAAATCATACCTTCCACCAGAGGAATGTTCATATCCCGAATGGGCATGTGCACCAGTTCTATGGGAATGTCCATTTCATTTGCCACGGTTTGAAGCCGGTCCTCATAGGGAACAAATTTCTCTCCCTGGAAATTGTCTTCATCTCTCTCCATGAGATTTACAATGTGGCGAATGCTGTGTTCAAGAAGTTTTTTCAGTTTTGCCTGAGCCGTAGCAGAATCTTTGCTACCGGGATAGTAGCCGGCGAGAAATTTTCCCGGCACGACCCAGTATGAGCGGGGGAATGGAACGGAGTACTTTTTCATTGTCTGTCACTAGTTGCGAAAATCCATGGCAGTGCCCAGCTTATATTTTACTAGGCACCTACGAGTCATTACACTTCGCGCATGTGCGCTTCGTTGTCAATAGGGCTGACGCCCGTCAATAGGCCGTAGGGCCGTCATTAAGTTGTTTCAACACCACAATGACAGTCAACTATGAATGACAGTGGAGCGTATTGACCCAATACCCATAAATGACGCCGAAGGCATAATGACAGCGTAGCGTAGTGACGGCGAAGCCAAATGACTCAACGCTGCCTGCTGTCCGCTGCTGGCTGCTAGCTGTTAAAACTCTGCCAGTTTCTTGAACAAATGTGGTTTTCTGTCTTTGAGAAAAGGCATGGCGGAGCGGACCTCGGCCACTCTGGCCGGATCAATATCTGCCACGATCAGGGTCTCCTTGTCTCCGCCGTGAGCGAGGACCTGGCCAAGAGGATCTATGATGGCCGAGCCCCCGATGAAGTTGAGCTCGCCACCTTGTCCTACACGATTTACCCCTACCACGAAACACTGACTCTCCGCAGCCCGAGCTCTTAGAAGCAAGTCCCAATGAGGCTGCCGCGCAGCTGGCCAAGAAGCTATAATCATAATTAGCTCGCACCGGTCGACCACAAGACGAAACAGTTCAGGGAAACGCAGATCATAGCAAACGAAACAGGCAGCATTGAGTGCTCCCAGACTGAAAGGAACGGGCCAGTCCCCGGGTTCGTAACTTTGGTCCTCTCCCAACAAACCGATCTGGTGAATCTTGGCGTAAAGCGCAAGATCATTGCCATTACTGTCCACAGCGAGGGAGACATTCTGTGGCCCACCGTCATCCCGAGCCAAGACAAATCCACCTACGATTGCCATGCACAGTTCACGGGCCAGCTTACGTAGGAATGTCGGGGTGACCCCGTCCAAGGATTCAGCGGTAATGGAGGTATCCATTGAGAACCCGGTGGAAAACATCTCCGGCAGGACAAGCAACTCGGCTCCTGCTTTCTTCGCTTGCGCCGCCATTTGGCGAACTTTTTCGTGGTTGGCTGATCTGTCGTGCCAGGTTATGTCCATCTGTGCTGCTGCCAGTTTCATCTCAGCCACCTCCTGAGGTCTTCCCTCGCCTTTTCAGAAAAATTTCCTAAGGTCTTCCCCTAATATCATATCAACTGAAGTGCACGCTAGCCAAAAATTGGGCACTGCTGCTATGTCTTCTATCTTCCTTGACACGGTTTAATCTGGTTGGTATTTGTGTGAATATATAATCTCTGGCAGGTGAGGGAATATCATGTTCAGGACCGATGATAATTACAATCTTTACTACGACGGGGTAGTATCGAAAGAGCAAGAGACAAACTTTAAAACCTTGATTATGCAACACCAAATAGCAACTGAATTTGCGACTCTTCTCAAGAGAGATTATAACTTTAAGATCTCCAATACTTATGGTGAACACAAAAAACTTGTCTGGATTCTCTACAAGACCCTTGGACTATTTGCCATTTCAGCTCTCTTCGCCGAGGAAGCTCATCCACCGGGATGTGAATATGAAGCAAGAGTAGATTTTTATATTGAAGTAAACGGCAATTTTGAATATGAATTGAAAAACAATTTATTTTTATATGAGGATTATGGATCTTCGGACGAGTGCAAAGATAGGATTGCACGAAAGTCAATTGGTTTTGACAAGAATTGTAGAATTAGGGGTAATATGGGAGAGATGGATTTAAATGATTTTGTCAAGAAGATAACTGCCAAATAATACGGCTAATATTTTCTGCTAATTGGCGCATACTAGCTTTTTCTGATTTTAAATGACCCACCACTACAAAAAGGGGGGCACCACAGTGGCAGTTGCAAGAGAAAGACGCAAACACGACAGAATCTTGGTCAACTGGCCAGTTGTTGTTGTAACTCCGCAGCGTTATATAGGGGGAGAAGCCAAGAATATTAGTGTGGGCGGCGCTTCTGTTGTCTGTACTCGAGATCCAGGCCGCTCTGAGCCCCTCCGTTTGGCCATTAAAATTCCTGCTAGCGAGGAGTTGTTGCAAGTGACAGGTATTGTGGTCTGGTCAAAACTGCAGGCGCAGCCTAACGATCTTTACGGTTGCGAGACGGGAATAAGATTCACCAGTTTTATAGGAAATAGTCGTCAGTACCTGGCTGAGGCGATTGCAAAGTGTCTCAGGTTAAAATGAGAAAAAGAACCCTTGTCGAAATATCCCTTTAATGATATATGACCCTCATATAAATCCACCCCCCCTACCTAGACAAATCCTCTAATGAGAAAACCGGGGTGAAAGATTCTGTTTCCGGAGATCAAATATCCGGGCCAAGATAGATTAGGATTTTGCCATGTCCGTCCCCCTTGGAAGACGCCAGTTCTCCAGGACCGTTGTCAGATGGCCTGTGACTTTGCTCACCTCGCAGGACAAAACAGAGGGAGAGACAGAAAACGTTAGTCCAACAGGGGTATTTGTCTCCTGCAAAAAAGTGCCCATATCAGAGGGCAGCGTTCGCATGGTAATTAGAGTGCCCGGCCATCAGTCAATCAACGTCGCAGGCAGAGTGGTTTGGTCCACTGCGCTAAAGGCAAATGAAGGTCCTCCATCATTTGGGGTGGGTGTGCAATTTACCAAAATCTCAGATAATGACAGCTACTTCTTGCGAGAGGTGATTCTGAAGCGCTATGGCAAGATAGCTAAGAACTTTATTAATAACAAAAAACCTTAATACCATACATTTAGCGAGTCCTTCCAACTTAACCACCTTTTCGATTTGTCAGATCCCACATCTCAAAAGCCTTCTCATTCATAAGGGATAATAAGATCTAAGAAAAAACACGAGGACTCGCACGCGTGCTTTGTAGTATAAATAAGGATTCAGTAGCCAGTCAGCTAGCATAGAGCATGGAGCAGAGAGCATAGAGCGATTTCGAATTTCGGATTTCGGATTTAGAACTGCGAAATTACGACATATCTTAACTCCATACCCTCTGCCCTATGCCTTGAGCCTAACTCTTTTGAGGTTAATGCAATGGACACTGCGGACGAACTAGTGATCATCGTGGATAAAGAAAACAATGAGGTGGAGGTTGTGCCCCGGCGAGAGATGCGGTCGCGCCGGCTCCGACACCGGGCAACATATATCTTGGTTTTCAACGCCCAGGGCGAGCTCTTCGTGCAGAAACGCACTCAGACCAAAGACGTTTTCCCAGGATACTATGACATAGCTGCAGGGGGTGTGGTGTTGGCAGGAGAGAGCTATGAAGAAGGAGCGATCCGTGAACTCGAGGAGGAATTGGGAATCCGGGAAACACCACTGACCTCGCTTTTCGATTTTTATTATGAAGATGAACACATTCGATTGTGGGGCAGGGCCTTTTCTTGTGAGTACGATGGTGAGCTGGTCTTACAAGAGGAAGAGGTTGAAAGCGGTGAGTTCATGAGGGTAGACGAGGTGTTTCGACTGGCTAACACTGAGCAGTTCACACCGGACTGCCTGTATGTGCTCCAGCGTTATCTCGAGGTTCGGAGGTGAAGGAGGTGGATGGAGCGTGACCGACAAAATACAGATTCGAACGTTGCCCATTACAGAGAAGTTCATGGGGCAAAAAAGGCTGATTCAGGAAAGAGGTGAGCTTGCCCTCATCGAAGATGGCAAGTCATTTCAACATCTTGGTTATTTTAGCCTGAAAAAGGGCAAAGGATATTACCGGGGCGGTCACTATCACCGCAGCAAGGTGGAACATTTCTACGTGGTGAGAGGTAAAATCCGAGTTCACCTTGTGGATCTCGACAGCAAAATGAAATCTATAGTCACCCTGCAAGAAGGGCAACTCGCTACCATTTATCCCGACTGCGCCCATCGGTTTGAAGCAGAGGAAGAGGCACAGGTGATAGAGTACTATGATTCCGTATACGACCCGGAGGATGATGTTCCCTACGGCGATTTTTAAGTTGCTCAGAGTATGTCGCGTAACCTTTGCCCTACCTAGGTAGCCATTGTGGCGCTCGAGTACAGGGGGCCGGAAAAAGCTGGAGTAATGGAGTGGTGGAGCAATGGAGTACTGGAAAAAGCTAAAATACGAAACTCCATGGATTATAAGCTTCCTTCAGCATTCCAATACTCCAACACTCCAACACTCCAGGGAGGTAACATCGGGTGTGGACATCGCCTGCCGGTATTGGATAAGTTGAAAAAGACTAGGGGACATAAACCCATTTTTCTGATAATGTCGGTGCATTTCTGCCAGGTTTTAATAGCATGAACATGACGGATTCCTCCAAATCTCAGCCACTTCTGTTGATGGTAGCCGGGGCCAAAGGGGCTGTAGGGTCCACTCTTGCGGTTGTGGCTGCGGCTATGTCACAGCGACCCGAGTCGATTCTACCGAGCTTGACAACGGCACAGATGCTCTCTGATCTCCTTCCTTCCAAGCCTGTTCATATGGTGGGCTGGGACTTGAACGATAGGACGTTCCTTGAATGTATCGAAGCGCACGGGGTGCTGCCAAAAGAGCTGTGGAAGCCATACGAGGGCCAACTCGATCAGGTTAAAGTGCACTTACCCCCTGAGGCCAGCCTAGACCTCCCTGGTCAAGTGGAAAGACTTAAACAAGACATATTAGCTTTCAAAGAACAATACCCTCATGCCAAGGGTGTTTTTATTAACTTATTGCCAGCTGCTCCAACAAGAGATCTAAACCAGTTAGAGGATCTTTCCCAACTATATTCGGAGCTTGCCCCGGAAGATCTCCCAGACCTTCCTTACACTATTGCGGCTATCCTCGCCGGGGTGCCGATTGTGAATTTCACTCCCAACCAAGTAGAAATTCCTCCTGTAATCAAAGAAGCTATCAAACGAGGAGTACCCATATCCGGGCGGGATGGCAAGACCGGCCAAACCTATTTAAAGGTGGTCCTGGCTTCCGCTTTGAAAGCCAGAAATCTCATTGTGGATGGGTGGTATAGTCTGAACATCCTCGGCAATCAGGACGGGAAGAACCTGATGGATCCCCATAGGGCCGCTGGCAAGCTGTCGAACAAGACCGATATATTGGACGATATCATGGGCTATCAGGTGGGGGATAGATATGGCGTTTCTTCCCACAAGGTTAAGATAGACTACTATCCCCCCAGGGGTGACGCCAAAGAAGCATGGGATGTGATTGACTTCCTTGGCGTATTTGGGCTGCCAATGAGCCTGCGCTTGAATTTGCAGGGCCGAGATTCGGTTCTGGCGGCTCCTCTGGTACTGGATCTCGCACGCTGGATGATTGTCCTGCAAATGGCCGGTCGTTCTGGGCCGGTTCCAGAATTGGCATTTTACTATAAACAGCCGGTGGGCCATGAGCCCCCGCTGACTTTCCAGGACCAGGTTGCCGTCCTTCGGGAGTTGGGATTGTGGTGCCACCAGAGAATCCTGAAGGACAGGGAGCAGCGGCCAGCAGGCAGCAGGCAGCGTTGAGTCATTTGGCTTCGCCGTCACTACGCTACGCTGTCATTATGCCTTCGGCGTCATTTATGGTCATTAGGTCAATACGCTCCGCTGTCATTCATAGTTAACTGTTGGCGTTGAAACAACTTATGCGGCCGTAAGGCAGACGGGCGCCAGCCCTATGACAACGAAGCGCACATGCGCGAAGTGTAATGACTTGTGGGTGCCCAGTGTCTAAGTTAATACCAAGGTCTAACGTTTACCTGATATTTCGGCGTTAGATTCAGAGGACTTGAAGATGATCCTGGGTTACAGCACCAACGCCTTCGTGAAATTCTCCCTACTGGAAGCAGTAGAAAAAATAGCCCACCTGGGCTTCCGTGGCGTAGAGATCATGTGCGACAGGCCACACCTTTATCCACCAGATTACGGAGAGGAAAAATTGGCCCACCTCAAATTCTTGATCAACCAAAGTGGTCTCAAGGTCACAAATCTGAACAGCTTTACCTTATTTGCGGTTGGGGATACCTACCTGCCCTCTTGGATCGAACCACAGGAGGAAAGGCGAGAGATCAGAATTCAACACACCCTGCAATGCTTAGGGCTCGCCGATTTTTTCAGCTGTATGAATATTTCCGTTCCGCCGGGCGGACCTCTGGCCAACATGGCGAGAAAAGAGGCCATGTCCTTGTTTCATCAAGGACTAGCACGGGTCGCTCCACTGGCCGAGGAATTGGGCATAAAGATCTTGGTTGAGCCGGAGCCCGAACTCTTGTTGGAAAATACCGGGGAATTCAAGGAGTTCATCAAAGATGTCGAGTCACCTGCCATTGGAATTAATTTCGATATTGGACACTTCTTTTGTGCTGGCGAGGACCCAAGTGCTGCCTTTGAAGAGCTTTTCGAGTGGATTGGACACGTTCACCTCGAAGACATTGCTGCAACACGGGTCCACAATCACCTCATACTCGGACACGGAGCCATCAAGTTGTCGGAAGTTTTCAAAACTATGACCAGGCTGGGATACCAGGGCGACGTCAGCCTTGAACTTTACCCGTATGTGGATACGCCCGAGGAAGCAGGCCGTGAAAGTCTTTCATTATCTCCGTTCTCTTCTCAAAGAAACAGGGATTCAATTAGACATCTGACAATCTCAAGAAAAGCCCATAATAAGCTGTTCTGTAAGTGTTTCCCTTGCAATTCTTAGATATTTTATTTAATCATAGAAAACCTGGTCCCCGTTCAAGTTTCAATGGCTTTGCCTTTAAAGAGGTTTCAGTGTTCAGGTTTCAGGTTTTACCCTTTATTTTTCTTTTTACTGACACCTGACACCTGACACCTGACACCTAGAACCCTGAGATTTGGTGCTTGGAATTTGGGATTTCATATACTCCACCACTCTATTATTCCAGCATACCGCCACATGAGGGAAAGACCATTGTAACCCCCTCTGGGGCTTGCTAAGTCCTCGGGGCCCGAATTCTTCACTTCAGTTCATTTTATCTAGTTGCTCTCAGGAGGAGGACGTAGTGAAAACGGATCTAGCTAAATTTCAAGATGCACTGGTTAGACATGTGCGGTTGGGGAGCTTCCCGGTGGCAGTGCGAATGGTGAAACCGGGCGAGACTTTACCGGAAATGGTTAAACGCCCCGCACACGATCTGCAGATTACGGTCGCAACCTGCCAGGCCATTGCCATGGCAAGACGCTACGGCTGGGTTTTGGCCATAGGGGAAGAGGATATCTCATGTCCGTTGACCGCAGTTGCTTTTGGTTTTCGGCGACCGAGCGAGTTCTATGTAAAAGGCCAGGCCTGCGCTGGGATGTACACTGAAACTGAAGAGGCCGGAATGCTCTCAGAGGAACAGGTAGAGAAATTCTCCTTCGGGGAATATCAATACATACTGGTGGCCCCACTTCACAGGACCGTTTTCGACCCCGAAGTGATAATAGTGTATGCAAACCCCGCCCAGGTTCTTAGACTGCTGACGGCAGCCCTGTGGAAATCTGGTGGACGTCTGACCTCTAGTTTCGGGGGTCGAATTGACTGTGCAGAAGAGATTATTGTGCCCCGCCAATCGGAAAAATGTGAACTTATTCTCCCCTGTTATGGTGACCGCATCTTTGCCCAAACCCAAGACCACGAGATGGCTTTTTCCATTCCCATATCTCGGGTTGAAGAAATCATAGACGGTTTGGAGGGGACGCATAAAGGGGGAGTGCGATATCCCATTCCCTCCTTTTTGCGTTATACCGGCGAGTTTCCAGAACATTACAAGAAGGCGGTGGAATAGCATAGCGCATAGCGCATGGAGCATGGAATCAGAGGTCAGAGAACGGAGATCAGAGGTCAGTTAGGAGCCAGAATGCAGAATCCAGAATTCAGGAGAAAAGCAATCAAAAAAGAATTTTTCTCAACTACTGGCTACCGGCTACTGACTTGATCTAAGCTTTTGCCTTAGGCCTTGTGCCTTGCGCCCTGAGCCTTTAAATCTATGCGCTATGCGTGTTGGGAACCAACAATGTCCGACCGAGAAACTCTTGATCTGCAAAATTTCTATTTTCGTGGCCTTCACCCCCGCCTGTTCTTGGGAACGGCCAGCGACCGATATGCGGGTTGGCTAGGTCAGATCTACTCAGAAGAACGCTACACCGATAGAATCACCCGCAGGAAAAAAACCTTGGGCAAAATGTCATTCGTGGAGGAGGTTCTCCCAGTGGATAGTGTTGAGGAGTACTTCCAACATTTCCGAGTCCTCGAGCTGGATTTTACCTTTTATCGCCTTTTGTTGGAAGAGGATGGACAGCCCACTCCAAATTACCACGTACTCCAGAAGTACCGGCAGTACCTGAAAGAAGACGACAATGTCATAGTCAAGGTCCCCCAGGAAGTTTGCGCGCAAAAGATGTGGCGTGGGGGTAAGTTCGTCGAAAACAATAGCTATTTAAATCAAGATATCTTCACCCGGCAATTTTATGATCCGGCAGTGACCATCTTGGGTCCTTTCCTCACCGGGTTCATTTTTGAGCAAGAATACCAACGTAAAAAGGATCGCTCCTCTCCAAAGGACCTGGCAGCAGACCTCGAGCTGTTTTTCGAGGAGATCCCGAAAGATAACCGCTACCACTTAGAATTGAGAACTGAGCCTTACCTTACTGATCCGGTGTTCAAGGTCATGGAAAAACATGGGGTTGGGCAGGTGCTGTCGCACTGGACCTGGCTTCCCTCCATTGGCAAGCAGTTCGCCAAATCAGGACGGAGATTTTTCAACTCCGGCGGCCAAAGCATAATCCGTTTGATGACCCCCCGTGGGGCACGTTACGAAGAGGCCTACGGTCAAGCACATCCCTTCAACACCTTGGTGCCCTCCATGTTACACCCATCAATGGTAGAGGAGACAGCTGAGCTGATATGGGAAGCAATTGATAACAATATTCGCATAAACATAATTGTGAACAACCGGGCCGGAGGAAACGCGCCTCTGGTGGCACAGCAAATTGGACTGCGGTTCTTGGAAATGGGTAAAAAGACATAGATGAGTTTAGCTCCACGAGGGACGATAATATTAGATAGCAGCTTGCAGCAGGCAGCAGACAGCAATAATCTTGATGATGACAAATAAAATAAAGAGGATTAAAAAAGCTTCATGTCCAAATAAAATCCAATACTCCAGTACTCCACCACTCCATTACTCCGACCCGACCGTTGGAGTCTCAGACCATAGATTTTCTATAGTCACCCGCCTACAAACATACTCCCCGCAGCTAGTTCAGTAAAACACTTCCGTGTGGATCAGGGACCCGGGAAACCGCTCATCCACCAACAGGGTTACATCTCGGATCATCTCCTGTCGCCCGCATAAATAAAAGTCATAGACATTTGGAGGTAGATGTTCTGCAAGATAACGGCTAACTCTGCCGCGGAAAACATTTTCATCACTGCCGGCTTCATCTGCATCTGGAGCTAAACAAGGGATGTAAAGGCGAGCGGTTCGGCGAAAAATATCTTGGTAATACAAGCTCTTTGCCTCGTGCACACCATGGAGGAGAGTAAAGTCGGTTATACCACTACGGATCATAGAAAGAAAAGGGGCTATGCCTGTTCCAGTGGCGACAAAGACAGCAGGCTTGTCTGAGGGGCGATAAGTGAAATATCCGAGAGGGCCAGCGAAAGAGAGGCTGGTGCCCGGTTCGGCTGAAGCGAGTGTAGGTGAATACTCACCCCCTTCGATCTTTTTTAAGCAGAGGGCGAGGGTAGGATCATTTGGTGCAGTGATCAACGAGTAATCCCGGTGAATGGCACCATGGAAGAGGCGGATACGCTGTCCAGCCATGAACTGAAAGGTGGAAGGCTTGGAGAGCATTACCTCAAAAACTTTGTCTGTAAGCCAAAGCCGATCAAGTACTTCGGTGGAATAAATCTGAACATCTTGTTCTTTTGAGGTCAATAGTTGCATTAGGGTCCCGGAAACCTGGTCCTTCCCCGCATAGCGGGATCTTCGATGGACCAGGTCAGAGTTTACTGAGGTTTCAGTGTTCAGGTCTATCATTTCTGAAAACTGACACCTGACACCTGAAACCTTAAGATTTGGTGCTTGAGATTTGTTATTTTAAAATGCTCCACCACTCCATTACTCCAGGAGACTCACGTATCAAGGAAAGACCCATAAAGCCCTCTCTGGTGGCAGCTCAAAGCCAGGTCCTCCCTCCGGGCCGTAGGCCCTCTGGGCCGGAGGCTGGGCCTGGATTCTTTATTTCTTCCAGAGAGTATCAGGGAGCCCGTGGATCTTGTTGCAAAGCCGAGCAACCACGAAAAGGTAATCGGAGAGGCGATTTAGATAAACAATCACATTCCTGAGCTGTTCAGAGTCCTCACTCCCAGTTTGAGTTGTCGAAAGCCTCACCACATGTCTCTCGGCTCTGCGGCACACAGTTCTTGCCACGTGAGCCCAGGCAGCCGAGATGTGCCCCCCAGGGAGAAGAAAATCCTTCAGGGTGGGAAGACTCTCATCTATTCGATCAATGGCATCTTCCAGACCCTTGCTTTGCTCTTCGGTAATTTCCTCGAGTTCTGCTGAAACCGGCGAACCAGGGGTGACAGCGAGGCGGGCTCCAATGTGCAAGAGAACCGATTGAATCTGCTTTAATTCTTCTACTAGTTCAGCTTCCGTGGGCGGCAGTGCGGCAATTAAGCCTCCCAAAAAGCTGTTCAGTTCATCCACGTCCCCGTAAGCTTCGACCTGGAGGTCTGATTTACTCACGCGCTCACCGCTGAAAAGGCTGGTTTTACCGCGATCACCACTACCTGTGTAGATTTTCATCTTTTACCCCCTCGCTGAAGGCGGCATAATTGTTATTAGTGTCATACTAGGAAGAAACTCCGGTTAGTCAAGCTGTCGACACATTGAGACTGTTCAATATTTTTTTAAGCAGAGATCTCAAATAGTTATAACATCATGTTTTGGATGGTTACCCCTAGGAATTCTCGGTAAAAGTCTGTTTATGCCCTGGATTCCCGCTTTCGCGGGAATGACGACAGTATGCGATCGCCCGTCATCCTGGTCCCGCATCAAGTGCGGGATAGACTGCGGCGGGGATCCAGCTAGGTCAAAGCTTCAAGAAATTCAAAGACTGAATTATTGAAAAGTCTCAAATTACAGGTGCTAAAGACCTTACCAATCGTTGGTTGCCCTTACCCAGGTGGGTGGCTGTTTTAATGCTATTGCATTTCAATCATCCTTCTTATAACCTTAAAAATTAACAAAAAATAATAGAGAGGTGAAAGGCAATGTCTTTATTTCTAAAAAAGGGTTCGAAGAAGGCCGGTCTTCCACCGGGAACTGTTGTTTTTGTGGGAGAGAAAAAAGTAGAGGAGATTAGGATCACAATTATTGATTACGATGAGCATCAATATGCGGAAAGAGAAGTCAAGAACATTGAAGAGTGTTTTTCCTTCAAGGATACTCCATCTATCTCGTGGATCAATATAGATGGTGTTCATCAAGTTGACGTTATCGAAAAACTCGGGGCTCATTTTGTTCTTCACCCTTTGCTTCAAGAAGATGTGGTGAATACTCATCAAAGGCCAAAATTTGATGAGTATGACGATCATCTGTTTATTGTCTTGAGGATGTTTTTTTTAAATGAAGAGGAGAATGAACTGCAGGGAGAACAAATCAGTTTAATTGTTGGAGCCAATTTCGTCATCTCCTTTCAGGAGAGACAAGGAGATGTTTTCGAGCAAGTCAGAGAAAGGTTGAGAAACGGTAAAGGCCGAATTAGAAAGAAGGGTAGCGATTATCTCGCCTATTCTCTGATTGATGCCATCGTGGATAGCTATTACAAGATCCTCGAGGGACTTGGGGAAAACATAGAGTCGTTGCAAGAACAGATGGTGTCCGAGCCCAAGCAAGAAGACCTGCAAATCATCCAGCACCTAAAGAGGGACATGCTGTTTTTCCGCAAGTCGGTTTGGCCTTTACGTGAGGTAATAGGCGGTTTGGCAAAGAGTGAGTCGACTTTGATTAAAGAAGACGTTCTAGTTTATGTAAGAGATGTATATGATCATGTAATTCAAGCAATTGATACCATAGAAACCTTTAGAGACATGCTATCTGCCATGCTGGATATCTATTTATCAAGTGTAGGAAATAGAATGAATCAAGTTATGAAAGTATTAACTATTATTGCAACTATATTTATTCCCATGACTTTTCTGGCCGGCATATACGGAATGAACTTTAAGTATATGCCAGAACTTGAATGGAAATATGCTTACCTTGTGTTTTGGTTTGTTGTGGTTACAGTATTCATAATAATGATAGCCTTGTTTAAGAAAAAGAAATGGTTATGAAAAGAAGTTCTGATCCCGCTTTCCCGACCACCACTCTATCTCGCCCACGATGAGCGCAGGCCACTCAGCATAAGTTTTTCAGATGAGTCATACTCAGTGGGATAGAGGGGTTCGAGGGAGTGAGTAAGAGAGGATGAGCATGGGCATTAAACGTATTGCCACGATTGTTCTTGGTTTGCTCTACGCCGTTTTCGTTATTCAGAACACCCAGGTGCTGGAGGTGCGCTTTTTGTTCTGGAGCACCCAGGTGTCCAGAGCACTGATTTTGGCGGGTACATTTGTCTTGGGATTTATTTTCGGGCAATTGTGGAGCTGGATAAGAAGAAAGAAGACCGAGACAACGAACAGGGATACGCCACAACTATCGGAAGGATCATAACCTGCACCAAGGAGTCGGCCATGACTCACCTGACCAAGCTAATTGTCGCGGGCATAGATGGTTCCGAGGATGCACTTAACGCACTGGATTATCTGGGGTTGATCTACGGGGCCAAGCACAATCTTGAGGTGGAAGTTCTCTATGTTCTGCCCGCTTTGCCGCAGATACTTGTAGCTGACCGAGATCGGACGACCAAAATGAGACTGCTGGATGTTGAGAGGAAAAGTATCCAGTTAGCCGGGCGCATTCTCGCAGAGGCAAGATCCGTTCTATTCAAACAAGGTTTCAAAGACGAAGAGATCAAGGCATCTCATCTGAAAAAGCATTTTGGTATAGCTCGAGATATCTGCAACTTTGCAGGAGAGAAGGGTGCGGATGCACTACTTGTTACCACGAAAGGAAGAAGCCGGCTTGAGGCCTTTTTTTTAGGAGAAATCTCAAGCAAAATATTGGACTATTGCCTTACCTGCCCGGTGTGGGTAGTGGAGGGTGCTGTTCAGTCGAAAAAGGTGCTTGTGAGCATGGACAACTCTGAAAATGCGCTCAGAGCGGCAGAATATGCTGGTTTCATGCTTTCCGGAACCGACTGTCAAATAACCCTCTTTCACTCCAAGCGTCATTTGAGACGTTTCGTCCCGCAGGAGGTAATCGAGGCTGCTCCCGAGCTGGAAGAGCTCTGGATGGACAAAGCGGGAGAGCAGATAGGTCCGCAGATGAAAAAGGCAGAAGAAATGCTTCGTGAGGCCGGATTAAGTGAGAATCAGATAAGCACCAAGATAGTTGACGGCAGCCGGAGTGCGGCCAGCGACATCCTGCATGAGGCCCGCTCCAGCGGCTGCGGGACTATCGTCTTGGGGAGGAAGGGGCGTCTCCGGGGTAAGAGAGTTTTTCATGGGAAGCGTAACCAGTAAAATCCTCCAGAGTAGCGGTGGATTGGCAGTTTGGGTAGTGCACTAACTGACAGGGGCACGAGGGGTTTTACCAAGTGAAAGAACTTTTACAAAACTGGGAGGCCGTTACCATTCCCTTAGGCATCATCGCTGGGACCCTACTCCTAGCCGTTGCCGCGCACTATTTACTGTTCAAAATCTTAAACCGTTTGGCCAGAGGAACTGAGACCGCTGTAGACGATGCCCTGGTTAAACACTGCGCTGGACCAGCGCGGCTCATCATTCCGCTTTTAGCCGTAAGCTTTATTTCAACAATAGTGAGGTTTCCCCCAGGAATTCTGCCCTTCCTGAAGCAGACTCTGGCTTTGCTGTGGATCGTTGCGGTGGCATGGTTAGTGATTAAACTTGCTTACGTTGTCGAAGATCTTATCCTCAGTCAGTATGCCATTGATGTCAGGGACAATCTGGCCGCCAGGAGAATTTACACCCAAATCCAAATTTTGAAAAAGGTTGTAGTTGTCGTTGTTCTGATCTTGGCCCTGGCGGCAGCCCTCATGACCTTTGAAAAGGTCCGCCAACTCGGCGCAACTCTTTTGGCTTCTGCTGGAATTGTCGGCATCATTGTGGGTATCGCCGCCCAAAAATCCATTGCTACCCTGTTTGCCGGAATTCAGCTGGCTATTACTCAACCAATGCGGATAGATGACGTGGTGATCGTGGAAAATGAATGGGGCCGGATAGAAGAAATAACCCTGACCTATGTTGTAGTGAGGATATGGGATCTCAGGCGCTTGATCGTCCCCATAACCTATTTCCTTGAAAAACCTTTTCAGAATTGGACACGAATCTCAGCTGATATTTTGGGTACTGTGTTTCTCTACGTCGATTATACCGTACCAGTCGAGGCAGTGCGGACAGAGCTGAGACGCATTCTGGAAAACTCTCCACTGTGGGATAGGCAAGTCTGCGTACTGCAGGTAACCAATGCAACGGAGCGAACCGTAGAGTTGCGGGCCCTTATGAGCGCTGCAGATGCCTCCAATGCCTGGCAGTTGCGCTGTGAGGTCAGGGAAAAACTTATAGAATTTATTCGGCAAAATTATCCAGAGGGATTACCTAAAGTACGGGCTGAACTTCGTGAGCCGGCAAGAGACAAGCTTCAGTTGCAGGAAGAATAAGGCAGCTCTCACCTTCGTTTTTCCACACCATTGATGCTCTCTTCTTTTTGATCTTAAGACAATCTGGGAGGAAATGTTTCTGAAATATTTTCGTTTTGGTGAAGTTGCTGAGGCTGCCTATTTGGGTTGTTTTTGTATCTGAGATTAAGTATATTCCCCCGGTCTCTTAGTTTAGGATAAGTTTGTTATTGCCAGGCAAAAAACAGGTTAGAATGGTTCTACTTGATGTGGCGATAGAATGGGACAGGGGTTAACGCCCATTAATGTGAGTGCTTTGAAAAAAACATGGAAGAGCAAAAGCCCTCCAAAATAAACGTCATCCGACAATTTCTTCGACGCAATTGGTACTGGGTTACCTTAATTGCCTCTGCGCTTTTGGCGGCTGCAATACTCACATCTTTGCCATACGGTATAGACTATGCTCTTGAGCGCTGGCTGATTTCTCAAGGGCTCGACCGTGCCAGTATAGAAGACGTGGACTTCAACCCTTTTACCGGCACCCTGGTGTTGCGTAACTTGCAGGCAAAGATAGGCGAATCCCAAGTGCTTCGGGTCCCAGAAGCCAGGATGCGGATCTACTGGCTGCCGTTTTTCAGCAAAAGGGCCCACATAGAAAAGCTGACCGTAAGGGATACCACCGTGGTGGTTGAACATGACGAAAAGGGACGCTGGCGCATTGGAGGTCTTGCTCTGGCGGCCGCAGAAGCAGTAGCAGCCAAACCGACCGAGGCGGCTTGGGGATTCACTTTGAACCAGCTCGAAATTCGCAACAGCCAGGTTGAGCACACGGGAGCCGGTCTGAAGGTGAAAGTGACGATAGACAAGGCGTCCATGAGCAGACTGAGAAGTTGGGACAAGGAGCAGGCTGCGCGCATGGACTTTGAGGGAAAGATCAACGATGGCACAGTGAAAATGGAAGCAGATTTCTTTCCCTTTGCCGCCCAGCCAAGCGTTAGCGGGAGTCTGGAGTTGGCAGGTGTCTCCTTGACTGATATTGCGGATCTGGCAGCACCTTCTCTAATGGGATTGCAGGGTGAGCTCAGCATTAAAAGTCGACTGAGTGTTAAAAAGGAGGGTAATGGGAGCGTAAGTGTAGTGCAGCAGGGAACTATATCCCTCAGTCAGATGAAAGCTCCGGGGAAGGGTGTCGATACGGCGGGCCGAAACCTGGAGTGGGACGGCACCATTCGATTTGTCTCATCTGAGTTAACTGCTCAGGGAAAATTAACCGGTACCGACCTGGCCGTTCGCTTCCTGGAGGAGGGGTTGGACTTGCACGTGGGCGATTTTGTCTGGGCGGGGCAACTGGACTATGGCAAGGAGAATCAACCAGGCTTGCTGCAAGCGGCTGGTGATTTGGGGCTGCGCCAGGTAAATATGGATGACATGAGGCGAAAGTTGAGATTGGTCGGCATGGGGGAGCTTAACCTTAAAAACCTCTCCACCCAAGGTCCAAAGCAAGTCAAGGTGCCAGAGGTATACGTTGAAAAGCTGCATTTAATTCAGCGGTTGCAAGATAATCAACAAGCAGGCGACGAGCCTTCTCTGATCAGCGCTTCCAGGCGCAACGACTTCAGGATGTCGAGCTGGCAGAACTCGCGGGAGCTTTCAATCAAATCGGTGGAGCTATCAGGAATCAATTCCTTGCTTCTCCACGATTCACAGGGTAAATGGCAGCCGATTGCCGGGCTGTTTCTGCCAGTCAAAGAAAGTAAAAGGAGCGAAACAGGTAAAAGCCAAAAACCTGTTATGGTCAAAATCGCGACGGGCGCGCATTGCTGACCAAGGCTTGTTCCGTTTCGAAGACAGGGGAGTATCGCCACCCTTTAAAACCAGTCTTACGATCAGTGAGGCGACCCTGACCGGACTGGACTCCGATAAGCCCGAGCAGCCCGCCATCGTGAGCCTGGTTGGCAAGATAGACGAGTATACGGATGTGTCAATTCAGGGAAAGGTAACACCCTTTACCCAGCGTCTGGGCCTCGATCTTGCCGCCAAGATTGATGATTTCGACCTGCCAGGCCTTTCTCCCTATGTGGTTCGGCTGATCGGCTACAAAGTAACAAGTGGCCATCTGGACACAGATATCGAGCTTCAAAGCCTTCAAGGAGACCTCAAAGGAAAATGTAAATTCACCATTAGCAATGCGGAGGTCGCCCCGGCTGACGCCAAGATCATGGAACAATTCGAACGTCAGCTCAAGGTTCCCCTGCCTACTGCTCTGGCCGTGCTAAAGGATAGTAAAAACAAAATCAAGCTGGTTGTACCCATTACGGGTGACATTACTGACCCCAAGTTTAGTTTCACTGATGCTTTTAACCAGGCTTTAGTCAAGGGCATGACCAAGGCTGCGGTGAGCTACCTGAAATACATCTTCCAGCCCTACGGCACCATGATGACAGTTGTTGAGCTGGGCATCATGGCTGGTAAAAAGATTACCGCGTTGCGCTTGGATCCGGTATTTTTCGATCCCGGCTCAGATACGATTTCCGATAATGCTGTCCCTTACCTGGAGCGGGTAGCGGAGTTGCTGAAAACGCGACCTCAAATCCGCATCAAAGTCTGTGGCCTGGCCACTGAAGCAGACAAGGGTAACCAGAAGGAAACCTCAGGAAAAAAGGAACCAGAGCAGCCGACCGCTGTGGAAAAAAGCCCAGACGCTCCCGAAGTCGAAACATATCCAGAGCAGCTGCAGCCCCTCACTGTTGACGAGCAACTGGGCAAGCTAGCGCAGCAACGCGCAGCCGGAATCAAGGAATATCTGGTGAAGAATCATGGGATCGAGGACGATCGTCTCCTGGTATGTCTTCCAGAGTACGACGCCAGAGAAAAAGCCACCCCCCGGGTTGAACTATTGGTCCCATGATCAAAACCACCTCAGGTCTCTCAAGCTGCCAAGCTCAATGAAAAAACACTCTGAAAAACAATTTGCACTATGCCGGAAATCAGGCAATGCGGCAGTCTTCTAACCATTAACCATGCACCTGGGCCCCGATGATATTCTGGTAAACATCGATGTGGAGTTTGTCGACGGCCTCTCAACAGATGAGCTGGAAGCTGCAATTGACCGTATTGAACCTCGGGTGAAAGAAGCCGTCCCCACAGCAAACAAGATCTAAATCGAGGCCAAGGCCGTGAAGAAAGAGTTGGCTGGCGCCAAAAAGACCAGCTGAGAGCACAACCTGCCCGAAGAATTTCGTTCTAAGACTTTACCCGCAGGACAAAGGATAAGAGGAGGTTAGTCCTCATGGTGGAATTGCTTACTTTTGAGAACATTGTAGCCCTGCTCACACTCACAATGCTCGAGATCGTGCTGGGAATAGACAATATTGTCTTTCTCGTGATTCTTACCGGAAAGCTGGACCCCACCAAGCAGGTGAGAGCCCGCCGCATAGGACTCTTTGCCGCCATGGTAATGCGAATTCTCCTGCTTCTGACCATCACCTGGATTATGCGCCTTACCCGACCACTCTTTGACCTTTTTGGACACGGTTTTTCCGGGCGTGACTTAATCCTTCTTGCCGGGGGTCTCTTTCTCATTGGTAAGTCCACCTATGAGATACATCACAACTTGGAGGACAAAGGCAAATCGCACTCCCCCCATCGCAGCGCTGCCTCCTTTTCCGGAGTGATTTTCCAGGTAATGCTCATGGATATCGTTTTCTCCCTGGATTCGGTTATCACGGCTGTGGGCATGGCAAGGCACGTGGTCATTATGATCGTGGCGGTTGTTGCCGCGGTGGTGACCATGTTTGTTTTCGTGGAAACCGTCACCAACTTCATTGAGCACCACCCGACTTTCAAGATGTTGGCCCTTTCTTTTTTGTTACTCGTGGGGGTGGTGCTGGTTGCCGATGGTCTCGGTAAAGACATTTCCAAAGGCTACATCTACTTCGCCATGTCTTTTTCTCTATTGGTTGAAATCCTCAATATTCGAGTGCGAGGGCGTGGAAGACCAGCCGGATCCGGGCAATTGTCGAAGTCGGTTTCGTAGAACCAGTGAAACATCCGGGCTAGAGGTTTATCTCAACCAATAACCATCACTGCCAACGAAAAATGGCTGGAATTTCCTCTTAGATATGTGTTTGACTGTAAAGAAGGGCGTGCTATTAAAAATAGGATCTCCAGCTGCTGATCCAAACCCCAGCCATTGATGTAAGGCTGGCAAGAGAGGCCTAATGCGTCCCTTACTTCCGCAAAGTCACTTAGTCTTACGTATCATTGTGATCCTTGCCATCGCCGGAGGAGCACATCTACTGGTGCGGCTCGTCCGGCGCTTGGGTCAACGGGGTAATGGCTTCTCGGGTGAGCACCACTTTTTCTAAGGCCAGAACCGTTACCAGCCTTTCCGTGAGCATCGCCGTATTTGCTATGTATTTTGTCGCCGTGGGCATGGTGCTCAGGGAATTCGGCATATCACTCACCGCCTACCTTGCCAGTGCATCTATTATTGGTCTTGCCGTAGGTTTCGGTTCCCAGGGACTGGTCCAGGATGTGGTGACCGGACTCACGGTCATTTTCTCCGATCTCTGCGACGTGGGTGATATGGTGGAGATTGCGGGTCAAACGGGCATTGTGCAGAAGGTAGGAATCCGCTTCACCGTGCTGACCAATTTCATGGGAGCGGAGGTGTTTATCCCCAACAGAACCATTACAAACGTGGTCAGGTACGAGCGTGGTTATGTCCGCGCCATAGCGGATATCAATCTTCTTGGTGACAGCGTCAAAGCAAAACAGATCGAGGATCGAGTCCGCGCCATTGTCGAGGCCACCTATGAGCAGTTTCCGGGCATTCTCATGACTCCTCCAACAATTGAGGGCAGGGTCAAGACCAGCTCTGGCAAGGAATTCCTCCGGGTGAAATTTCGCATCTGGCCCGGGCAGGGTGGCCCCCTGGAGACAGGTTTCAAACTGGAGGTGGTGGAATCACTCAAAGAAATTGATTCCTCCTATTCAGACTGGATGGTGGTCCTGACTTACGAGGTTGAGAAAAAGCCGGTGTCTCTTCCGGGGACTTCGAAACATTCGATAAAGCTCAAACAATGAACCACACAACGGGGAGGCTTCTTATGAAACCTTTTGTTCTGATGAGTCTGATTGCCTGTGGTTGTCTAATCTTGGGAACAATGCTGTGGGCGGCTGATACGGGAGGTGAGGCGTCATTCCAGTCTTTGAGGTGTCATACCTGTCACAAACCGGACAGAAGATCCGCTGGCCCGTCGCTCCCCGAGATTGCCAAGGCCTATAATGGACAGCAGCAGCGGCTTGTTCAGTATCTTAAAGGCGAAACGGGGCCCCTGATGGATCTGGGCAAGCGGCAGGTGATGGAGCGCAAACTCGAAAAAACCAAGGAGATATCCGATGGGGAGCGGAAAGATCTGGCGGACTACATTCTGAGCTTTGGGGGGAAGTAGCCTGGTTGCAACTACTCAAAGCTGAGCCAGCCAGCCATTGTGATAAGGATAAGAGTTGAGGCAGGAAAAGAATGGGAGGAGAACTTTATGGAACTTCCAGAATATGTGACGGTTGATGAGGTGAAAAGGGTGTGCGAGAAATTGAACCTCAGAGATTGGACTGCTTTAGAGAAAGCCGAAATATTATCGGAAGAGGCAAAGATAATTCTGACTCTAGTAAATACCCAAGGAATGAACATTGACATAGAGGACTTTCGCCAGGGTCTCGAAGTGGAACTCGAGCATGGGATGAGATTTAAGGATGCAAATGTGACCAATAATCATCCCATCTTGACAGGAAAAATCGTTCTTGCACACCTGAAGGAATTTTTGGATTATTACAAACGGCTTGAAGTAGCTGAGATAGAAGGTGATTTACTCAAGGCGATAATTGCCAAGGATTCGGCAAAAGTTGAAGCTCTGTACAGGAAGCTGATAGTGGCCAAGAGAGAACTCAGTCAAACAGAATCAGAACAGCTACCATAACCGATTAAGCAAGCATCAAGAAATTTCTATGCATCACTGCCCTGGGCTACAGCCAGAAAGTCCGGGGAAGATGGGTCGGGATAGTAGCCCTCAGTGGAACGTGACTGAGGCCTTGGCAGCCAGGTTTTGCGGGCCAGCGATGGACTGGAGGCCCGACGAAGGAGAGCGTCAAGTGGCGCAGAAAGAGTTGCACAGAAGTGGTCAACAGATAGAGCGGAACGTTGCGGGGTTGATCGAACTCGGTAGGACGGACACGGTGTATGGAGATTTGTATTTTCGCCGGGCTTACAGCCTCTGGCGGGTGTCACGGCAAAAGAACTTCCCCAATTGCGGGATCGGGTTGTCAAGGAGCTTACCACTCTCGAGGACGGAGATCCAGTTCTTCCTCATTGGTGAGATCTCAACTCAGAGTCATATTGTGTTCCAGAGGCAATATCACCGGGAGATTCCTCTTGAGGGGAGTTCCTCCATGGCACTGGCTCAGGGGTGGAGTGAAGCGCTGCGGCAAATCCTCTCAGAGCTCGAGAAAGATATGTCCGGGATGGATCTCAAGACGGGCACTTAGGTAAGGCGAGTGTTCTGAAACAGAGTGTCGTCAGCCCCCTCGAACAAGCCTATAAGGAAGAGGAGTAAAACTCATTGATGCCGGAACAGGAAATCGTACCCGAAAGCGTCATTATTGGGGAGGCTCAGCTCATTCTGGCGGAAAAAAGGACGACGCTGGCGGTAATGCGTACCGGCATTGCCGTCTTCGCCCTGCCACTGTCGGTACTGAGCATCTTGATCGCCACCTCAAAATACTACGACGTCTTGGACGTCATGCTCCTCCTCCTGCCCCTCTTGCTAGTGTGTGGAGCTCTGATAATTCTGGGTTCGTACCTGATCGTTCGGTCCATCGTCCGCCTTCGGCACCAGGACGAACTTATCCTAGAGCTCAAGCGAAAACACAGCGAGATCGCCGAGTTTATGGATTGAAACGGAGCAAAAAAGGAGGCGAGTTCCATGAGCTACTATTTTAGCAAACGGGTGGACAGTTCATTCGACGAGGCCGTAACGCGAGTCATTGACGAACTGAAGAAAGAAGGGTTTGGAGTTCTTACCGAAATAGATGTCAAAGAAGCATTGAAAAAGAAACTCAATGTGGACTTCAGGAGGTACAGAATTCTCGGGGCCTGCAACCCTCCCTTCGCCTATCGAGCATTGCAAGTAGAAGATAAGATCGGCACGATGCTGCCCTGTAATGTAATCGTGCAAGAGGACGCGGAAGGCAAAATCGAGGTGGCTGCTATAGACCCGATTGCATCCATGCGAGCCGTTGAGAACCCCGAGCTCAGAGAAGTAGCTGAGCAGGTGCAGGCCAAACTGAAAAGGGTCATTGGCAACCTGTGATACCAGAGCTCTTGAAAGAGGGGGCTATGATGAAATCTCTTAATAAACAAGTAGTTTTCATGGCAGTCATAGTTTGCCTGTTATGGGCGTGCAGCACGGTGCCAATTACAGGACGAAAACAACTCGATCTGGTTCCCAACTCCACCATGCTCTCTACGAGCTTTCAAGAGTACGACAAGTTTCTTGGGGAGCATAAGTTGAGTACCAATCAAGAGCAGACCCAGATGGTGAAAAGGGTTGGAACTAGTATTCAAAAAGCAGTGGAGCAATATTTCCAGCAGAAAAACTTGTCAAACCAACTGAATGGTTATGCCTGGGAATTCAATCTTGTGGAGAGCGAGGAAGTAAATGCCTGGTGTATGCCCGGGGGAAAGGTTGTGGTGTACACGGGAATTCTGCCGATCACCAGGGATGAAGCCGGCTTGGCCACAGTCATGGGACACGAAATAGCCCACGCAGTGGCGAGACACGGCAACGAGAGAATGAGTCAGGGTCTGCTGACTCAGATGGGGGGTATGGCGCTGGCGGTGGCTCTCGAACAAAATCCGTCCCAAACCAGCCAACTGTGGATGGCTGTTTATGGCATGGGGTCGCAGGTGGGAATATTGCTGCCTTACAGCCGCTTGCACGAATCGGAAGCGGATCACCTAGGCCTGATATTTATGGCCATGGCCGGCTACGATCCTAATAAAGCCGTGGACTTCTGGCAAAGGATGTCACAAATGAAAGGTGGTCAGGCGCCACCGGAATTCCTGAGCACCCACCCATCAGACGAAACCAGGATCAGAAAAATCAAAGAGTTCCTCCCGGAAGCCATGCAATATTATAAGATACCACGCTCTTAGAGTCGGCACCACATAGGCTGTCCGGCAACCACCCAAAAGCCAGAGACTGTCATTCTGAGCAAAGCGAAGAATCTCATTAGTTCAAGCACTTACATCTTGGAGATTCTTCGGCTGACGCCTCAGAATGACATTGTTGGACAGACTCCATAGGGAAATTTAAACGGGAAACGGGTGCTGGCATAGTCGGTAGGGTCATGCTTGTCGCAGGGACTCCACGATGTTGAGCTTCGACGCCCTGAAAGCGGGCAAGATCCCGCCGGCGAGCCCCATGAACAGCGAAAAGGTCAGGGCCTTGTATACAATCTCAAAGGAGAGAGAGAAGCCGAAGGCGAGTTCGGAAAAAGTCTGAAAATTGGTGGTGGAAACGGTGAACAATTGGAGAAATGATGCGAAAAAAAGCCCTGCAACCCCGCCGATAAAGCCGAGAAAGAGCGATTCCAGGAGAAAGGCGACCAGTATGGTACCCCGCCTGAACCCCAGAGCGCGGAGGGTAGCAATCTCCCCTATGCGGTTTGCCACCGCAGCATACATGGTGATCATGGCGCCGATGACGGCGCCGATAGAAAAGATAGAGGTCAAGGAGAGACCAAGAATGCGGAGGAATTTGGCCAGCGCTTTTGACTGATCCTTGTAGTAGGTGGTCTCCCGCTTAGCCTCCAGAGTGAGACGCGGATCGCCCTGGATGCGGTCTTTTACCTTTTGGAATTCGAGGTTATTCCGCAGCCTGAAAATGACTGAGGAGTAGACAGGCCTTCCGAAGGCCTGCATGAATTGATCCACGTCTCCCCATATCTCAGAACTGAAACCGGTGTTGCCCGCATCAAAGATGCCCACCACAGTCCAGGTCCGCATGGCGAATGAGAGCACTTTGCCGAGGCCCACATTCTCGAAACGCTTGGCTACGCTCAGCCCGGCCATAATTTCGGACGAACCCGGTCTTGGCAACCGCCCGACTGCAAGTTTAACCTGAGGTCGCAGTTTCAGAGAAGTCTCTGAAATTCCCCTGATAATCACATTGGTGGGGCTGCCGGAGTCTCGCTTGCGCAAATTTATGAGGACCACCAACTCTTTTGCCACAAGCCTCCGGCCGTCCGACCCCAGGGCCACTTCAGGCTGGGTCTCCACAATGGCCGCTTGCTCTCGGTCGATTCCACTCTGCATCTCGGAACCGGCTGAACGGCGGAGAACCACGACGTTTGACCAGGATCCGGTCTCCACTAGAGTCTTCTGCAGACCTTCCGCCAGCATGACAATTGAGGCGAATACGAAGACCACCAGGGCCATGCCGGAGGCAGTTAGAAAAGTGGTGAGCCGCCGGGTAAGAAGATTGCGAAAACTGTAGAAGAGAAGCAGTTTCACCTATTCGATCCTCCCAAGGCCCTCAACCACGCGCACGGTAACAACTCGCCAGATGGGAATAACCGCAGCCACAATGCCAACCACCAGGGCGCCCGCCGCAGCCAGATAGACCGTCAGTGCTTCCACCTTGAAAACCGGGAACCAGTTGCCCACAGCCGCGGCAAAAGTTTTTGCCGCGGGAAAGGTGAGAGCTATACCGAGAGCACCACCCAATCCTGAGATCAGCAGCGATTCTCCGAGAATCAAACCGGCAAGAAAGAGACTGCCAAAACCAAGAGTCTTGAACACCGCATACTCGCCAGCGCGCTCTCGCACGGACATGACCATGGTGTTGGCCACCACCACCAGAATGATGACGATGACCACGAAAGAGACCAAGCGTATGGCAGTGAGAATTGCCTCACTCATGGAGACGAAGCTCAGCTGAAAGGCCTTTTCCGTTTCGGTGAGCGTCTCCGCCCTGGAGTTCTTGAAGGTTCTGTCAATGGCCTCTGCTGACTTGGCAGCAAGCTCCGGCGCAGCTATGCCAATAACATAGAAGCCCACCTGATCTGCCCTCCGGGGCACGGTCTTTTTCATGGTCTCGTTGATATAGTTCCAGTGGAGGAAGAATTGATTCTCGTCGATGGTGTCGTCCCGGCCCCGATAAATACCCCGCAAGACGAAGTCCCATTTGCCGGGGAAAATAGTGCCGGTGAGGGTGATGGTATCACCGATTTTCCAGCCGAATCTTCTCGCCAGCTTGCGGCCGACAACGCACGACTTCCTGTCACGATAGAATGACGTCTTTTGGTTGTCCGGGAGCAGGTACTCGGGATAGAGACTTAGGTAGGACTCAGTTTCCACCGCAAAATTGGCGAAAAAGTTTTTCCTGTCGATGTAGTAGCCGCCGAACCAGTTACCGTAGGAGACATTCTTGACTCCATCGATCTGGCGAATCTTCTCCCGATAAGAAAGGGGGAGGGGGAAGACCAGGGAAATGGAGTTTCTGGTAATCAGCCGATTGGCAGAGGAGGCTTCCACTCCAGCGTACCAGGCGCTGACCACGGTGCGAAGGAGGGCAAAAGCGAGAATGGCGACGCACATGCCGGACACTGTAAGCAGGCTGCGGAGTCTGTGCCTAAAGGCATTCCGTAAAACTAATTTCAGGAGCATCGGTGAGCTCACCTTTATCCAGGTATCTCATGGTGCGGGCCTTCTTGGCTGCCCGCGGATCATGGGTGACCATGATGATCGTTTTACCCAGATCACCACTTAACCGATCCATGAGTTGCAACACTTCCTCTGCTGAAGTGCGGTCGAGATCGCCCGTGGGCTCGTCCGCCACCAAGATGGTTGGATCGGTTACCACAGCGCGAGCTATGGCAACCCGCTGCTGCTGACCGCCGGAGAGTTGCCGCGGGTAGTGATCCATTCGGTCCTGAAGTGAGACCAGTTCCAGGGCCAAGGCTGAGTGCTCCCGTCGCTCTTTTCTTGAAAGTCCCGTCAACAGAAGGGGCAGTTCAACATTTTCTAGGGCGGTGAGTACCGGAATGAGATTGTAGAACTGGAAAATGAAGCCCACATTACTGGCGCGCCACTCGGCAAGTTCAGACTCGGAAAGCGAGGTGATCTCAACTCCGCCGATCTCTATGGTTCCTCCGTCCACCTGATCGAGACCGGCAATGAGGTTTAGTAAGGTGCTCTTACCCGATCCTGATGGTCCCATGAGGGCGAGAAAATCTCCCTCATTGATGTCCAGGACGATGTTATCCAGCACCGGGATGATCTGGTTGCCCCGACGGTATGACTTGTTGAGATCTCTTATCTGGACAAGGGGACTGTTTTTTTTATTCATTTAGTCCTAAAAACCTGGTTCTTTGCGTCAGGTCAAGTCTCAATGGTTTTTCTGCTAGACATGTCCAGCGGTTTTGGAGTACTGGAGTTTTGGAGTATTGGAGTGTTGGAAAAAGCTAAAACCCAAAGATTCAACTTTAAAAGTTCTTGCATTACTCCATTACTCCACCACTCCATTACTCCAGCTGAGCCTGGATTCTTTACTCTTGAGCAACTCTCACCTTGATCCCATTCTTTATCTTATCCAAAGGCGCTGTTGCCACCTGGTCACCGACTTCCACCCCGTCTAGGATCTCAACCATGGTGTCCAGATGTTTACCGAGGTGGACAGGGGTTTTCAGGACCCTATTGTTCCGGACGACGAACACCAGGGTTTCTCCATCACGGTTGACCACCGCGTTACTGGGCAATGCTTTGAATGGGTTTTTCTCTTCTGGTGTAACCTGGCGCGAGAGAAAGGCAACCTTGGCGCTCATTTCAGGGAGAATGCGAGGATCCTTGTCTAGGAAGGCAGCCTTGACGAGTATTGACGCTTTGCTCCGGTCAGCGGTGGGCACGATCATGTGAACCACGCCTCGAAAACGGTCGTTGGGCAAGGCGTCCAGCTGGATCTCGCAAGGCTGGCCCACTTTAACCTGCTCGATGTTGGATTCAGATACATCCACCTCCACCTTGAGGGAATCCATGTCTGCAATGTTGACTACCGCGGCCTTGGCGTCTGCCGCGGCGCCTATGGGGGTAACAATATCTCCAATATCGGCGTTTTTCGTCAGCACCACAGCATCAAAAGGAGCTCGAATTACTGCATATTCCAGAGACACCTCTGCTTCTTTCAAGGCCGCTTCACTCGCCCGCAGGGCCGCTTTATAAGCGGAGACTGCTGCCTTTGCCTTTTTGTAGCGCGCCTCGGCAGCATCGAACTGTGAAAGGGGGATAATCTCTTTTCCTACCAGTTCCTTTTTTCGATTGTAGTCGAGAAGGGCATCATCCAGTTCGGCCTGGCTCTGCTCGATGTTGAAACCTGCGACCTTGACATCCGCCATGGCTCTTTCCAGAGCGGCCTTAACATCATCGTTTTCCAGCCGGGCAATGACTTCACCCTTTTTCACCCGGCTGCCTTCCTCCACCCCTAAAAAGACCAGACGCCCGGTGATCTTGGAGGCGACAGCCGCCTTCCGCTGGGCCACCACGTAACCACTGGCGTTGAGCAAGGTGAAGGTCTGGGCCGGAAAGATTCTTTGCACAGTTACGACCTGCACCTCGAGAGCAGGTTTTAGAACGCCCTTAAAGTAAAGAATTACCAATAAGCAAATGAGCAGGAGTGCCACCGACAGGAGTGAGGTATCTTTTTTTCTTCCCCCGCCTCTGTGAAATGCTAACCTTATCGATTCGCAGTTTCGAAAGATCGTTATCAACCGTCAAAGAATGCTCCCTCGATTCCACTAACCCCTGGTTCAGACTCCTTCTGATTGTGCCATTACGCAACCGCCAAACTCAACCCAGGTAGGATAACATGGAGGGAGGAGGATGAACAGATATTTGCCGTTAATCACCTCTTCATCAGCTTTTATGCTCCCTTCGCTTTATGGCTGCGTCAATTGCTTTTTGGATGACGCTTAGGGCTGCTTCTCTGGAAGAAATTTGTGTTTTTGGCAACTGGTTTGGTAGAATGGTCCACTCAAAGGAGGGTTTTTTTGTCCTTGGACGCTTTTCTTCGAAAAAGGACGGCAAAGAGCATGCCTGCCGGCTGCAAAACCAGTGACTGACGGCCACTGCCGGCAAAGCCCGGGGAACAAAGGAAACCTGCAACAAGTGTGCGATCCAAACTCTCTCCCGGCTAAAGCAATTGCCGCAATTGTACGTACCAAGCCCGGCATAAACGAGGAAGATAGTTATCATGAATTTTAGCTGGATACTCTTTCATCTCTTGCCTTCGTTGGGGTTTATTTTGGCGCTGGTTTTATTATCGAAAATTTTAAGAGAGCGAAGGTCGCCCACGAGCACCCTTGCCTGGCTCATGACCATTATTTTTATCCCATACCTGGGAGTTCCACTCTACCTTATCTTTGGCGGTCGAAAAATGATGCGCAAGGTAGAAGCCAAGCCAATATTGCCCGTATACCAACCAAAGATGGCATCTGATGGTTATCGTAAAGAAGCGTATATATCCCCGTCTGGTAGCCAAGGCTATCCGCCGACCTCAAACAACCGCCTAAAGTTTTTACCAAAGGGAGAACAAGCTTTTCCAGAACTATTAAACCTTATTAAGAATGCCAAACACTCTGTCTGTATTGCGACCTTTATCCTGGGGAAAGACGAAACGGGTAAAGCTATTGTAACGGCCCTGGCAGAACAAGCCTCAAAAGGCGTAAAAATTTGTCTGCTCTTAGATGCGTTGGGATCGGCGAAGATAACACGGCGATTCCTTTTACCGCTCCAAAAAGCCGGTGGCCGGGTGGCTTTTTTCATGCCGATGCTACATCTGCCTTTTCGGGGACGGGCGAATTTACGCAATCATCGAAAAATGATTATCACCGATTGTAAAACTGCCATCATCGGAGGAATGAACCTTGCGTCAGAATACATGGGAATTGAAGAATCCAGCGACCGCTGGCAGGATCTTTCGTTATTGATCGAAGGTTCCGCCGTCGATCACCTTGTCGACATCTTTCGATCAGACTGGAAATTTGCAAGCAAGGAGGATTTTCCCAACAGCTGGACAGCCGACCAGTTGCCAGATGCTATCCACAACAATGTTGTCCAAGTGGTTGCAAGCGGACCGGATGTTAGTGGAGATTCACTTCGCAATGTGATCCTCACCGAGATTTTCAGGGCAAAGCAGCGTGTGTGGATTATAACACCGTATTTTGTACCTGATGAACTGCTGTTAGAAACTTTATGCCTAGCAGCCAGCCGCAATATTGACGTATCTGTTGTAATTCCGCAAAAGTCGAATCACCGATTGGCAGATCTGGTGCGGGAAAGTTATTTGGGTCAGCTCCAGGAAGCTGGCGCAGGAATCTTTCTTTACCAGCCGCGTATGTTACACGCTAAAGCGATCTTGGTTGATGATACAGTTGCGGTAGTGGGGTCGGCCAACGTGGACATGCGAAGTCTGTTGCTTAACTATGAAATTGCACTATGCATTTACTCTGCAGATTCGATTAGAGAGCTTGAGGTTTGGATGCAACAATTAAGGTCAGACTGCTTGATTCAGAAAAAACGAGAAAAGAGCTCTCTCGGACTCATCGAGGGCGTTGGACGTCTTTTTGCTCCCCTGTTGTGATGGGATTTTTGTAGGTCATTTGGCCTTGTCCAGGGTGAAACATCACTCGAACCTACCAACTCGATAATGTTATAAATGCTATCGGACATAGTTCCTCTCCTTTAGCCTTGGCTTCTTGGGGCTGAATCTCACCTGTAAGCAGAACCGCAGAAAAACTCTCCCAACGGTTATAGCCAACTGCATCTATGGTCCTGGCTCAGGAGCTGAAATCCTGCATCAGCCGAAGAGCAACACTGCATCATGGCGTGATGCACAAACGAAGGCTTCGACGCCTCGGCCCGCCATGAGGAACAGCTCAATCCAATTTTTTCCTGATGCGCTTGTAAGCATTGGCGATTTCTTCGGAGAGAACACCTAAGGCGGCGCCAATGTCCTTGGATACATCTTTCGTTTCTCTCTTTAAAGTGGCCAGCTTGTTTTCAAGTACCTCCCACTTCTTCTCTAACTCTTCCCACTCATCCTTGGCCTCTGCTTTTGCCAAATGAATCTGGACTCTTAACTCATCTCGTTCTTGTTTGAGCTTAGTTATCAGCTCTTCGAGCCTTCCTTTTTCTTGCGACACAAGCTTCTCCTTTTGGTTTGATGGTGTTTGCGCTGACTCTATCAATTTGCTTGCCGGAGGATGGCCTCGGCAATGGCATCATAGTTGCCGCCAAAATGATGTGCCCCTTTCATGGCCACAACCTTGGCGAGAGCGGGCTCCAGGTCCCGGCAGAGACTGTCCGTCTCTTCTTCACCGTAAAAGCAAATCAGCCTCGTTCCCTTAAGTTTTTGCACCTCCGGGCGAATCGGATACGTTGTCCCGTCGGATGAACTCCCCAGCCAATCCGTGAGATGAAACTCAAAGTCCACTTGGCGTCCCGGGCCTAGAAGAGCTATCAAAGACACCCGGCTCAACAATTCCTTGGGGAGACGGCTGGCCATGAAGGGGAGGACGTCTGCCCCTAAAGAATAACCAAGGAGTATGGCTTTCTCTTTTTTCCAGCGGCTAAGATAGTGTTCAAGGATTCGCTCCAGATCTTTTGCCGAGCCATCAGGCGTGCGTTTGGTCCAGAAGTACGCCAGGGAATTCAATCCCACCACCGGAATTCCCTTACCAGCAAGGACATCGGCTACCTCCCGGTCAATTCCGGCCCAGCCGCCGTCGCCGGAGACAACTACTGCCATGAGGTCTGAAACGGAACCACTGGCATTGACCTCCACTATGGGCAGGTCAGTTAATGCAGCCACAGAAGTTGGCTTCTCGGCTTTCTTTCGCGCAACCAGGCGGGTGAAAGTCTCTTTGAACTGGGGCATCCAGTTTCGCTGCACTGAAAAGCCATGCCCAACCTTGGGCAGGAGCACTATTTCCCCATTTTTTACCTGTTTGACGTAGGCCTCCGTTGCAGCGGCGTCACAGACCTTGTCGATGGTACCCTGGAAGGCTATCCAGGGTGGTTGCAAGTTGGTCGTTGGCAGGAACACATATCCTCTGCCTCTGGGGCCAGGTTTCCATTCCAGTCCATTGCCACGGCAGAGAGGTTTTGTCAGCGGCAGATCAGGGCAAAAGCCCAGGCTGATGGCTCCAACAAAGGTATTGGGCGGAGCCTGGACTAGAGTGGCATAGACCAGGGTGGCTCCGGAGGAGTATCCCACCAGCACCGGTTGCACATAGCGAGGAAAATCAAGCTTTTTCTGAACGAACTTGCTCAGAGATTCGAAATCCGCAGCACAGTAAGAACATTTATCATCAGAGCCTGCAAGTCGCTTCAGGTAGCTGGTGATGTCGATACCTACAACAAGGGCGTCCAGGGAGGACAGGGCCCTGGCCATGTCAATCACCCCCAGGTTCCAGCCTCCATCGCCGGAAACAAACAGAACAACCTGGGATGGCCTGGGAGATTGGCGGTACAAAGTGATATGGCCGAAGCGACCGAAGGCAACCGTTTCCTCGTCAGCACCCAGCACGCTGCTCCAACTCAGAAGTAGAAGAATTGGCAATATAAAAAGTGCGCGTCTCATGGAAGGTCAAATCCCCTCATCATTACTTCATCAACTTTTATGCTCCCTTCGCTTTATGGCTGCGTCAATTGCTTTTTGGATGACGCTTAGGGCTGCTTCTTTGTCTTCCCAGCCGAGGGTTTCCACTTGTTTCCCTTCCAGCTCTTTGTAGATATGAAAGAAATGTTCGACTTCACGGAGAAAGTGAGCCCTTACCTGGGAAAGCTCTCGAATTTCGTTGTGGTTAGGATCAGCCACGGGCACAGATAGAATCTTTTCATCTTCACCCTTTTCATCCCGCATGCGAAACAGTCCTACCGGCCGGGCCTCGACAAGACAGCCGGTAAAGGTCGGTTCACCGGTTATCACCAGAATATCCACCGGGTCGCCGTCTTCGGCATGAGTCCCCGGGATAAAGCCGTAGGCCGCAGGATAGTGCACCGCAGAGTACAGAACTCTGTCGAGCTTGAAGAGCCCCAACTTCGGATCGTACTCATACTTGTTGTGGCCACCACGGGATATCTCGATAATGGCGTTTACTATATGTGGGGGATCAGGGCCTGGTGGAAGTTGATAAAGATTCATCCGCCTGCCTCCTTCAAAGAGCAGTGTTGATACGGGGCGTCAAGAATAAACACTCACATTGAATCAAAAGATGATTATTTGTAGGGTGGGCTTTATGCCCACCTGATGGACCCAGTTCAGCAAGTTTCCGGGCGGGAATAAATCCCGCCCCTACACCAAGATTGGAAAAAAGACGCGCAATGATTTGTGACGCTATATATAATTTTAATTGTGGAACGTTCAAGTTGATGAAATACGATTATCGCCCCATTCCAACCATCATTCCCATACCCCCAAACAGGGCAACTGTGATCCAATAGATCCCTGTCAGGATCACGAGTGCGGGAATGGCGGCGATGGCCCATTTCACCATAAAGACCACCATGGACCCGAACGGCATGCGAATGTCGGTTACCACAACGTTTTTGCCGTTTTCACTCACCATCTTTGCCCTCCTTTTCCCCATTTCTAGTTCCGCCCTGATCTATGCAGAAAGCCGATTCCACGCATCCAGGGCAGCAACCTTGTAAGCCTCCGCCAGGGTTGGATAGTTGAATACACTTTCAAGGTAATAATTGAGGGTGCCCCCGAGGACCAAAGAGGCCTGGCCGATATGAATCAATTCAGCAGCGCCCTCTCCGATGATGTGGACTCCCAATACCCGTTGATCCTCCTGCCCGAACAAGATCTTGAGCAAGCCACCTTTAAGACCCATAATCTGGCCCCTGGCGGTTTCCCACAGGTGGGCGACCCCGACTTCATAAGGTACTTTTTTCTCGGTAAGTTCTTGCTCGGTCATGCCCACCATGCTCATTTCCGGAACTCCATAAATCCCGAAGGGGAAATGAGCCGGTTGACTGGTGGCAGGATGGTCGAAGGCATGGCAGGCCGCCAGTCGCCCCTGCTCCATGGAGGTAGAGGCCAGACTGGGAAAGCCAATCACATCTCCTGCCGCGTAAATATGGGATACCTGGGTCTGGAAGTGCTCATTGACTGCGATACACCCGTGATCGTCTGTGGCGAGCCCTGCATTTTCCAGCTTGAGTTCACTGGTGTTACCCATTCGCCCCGCTGTGTAAAGGAGCAGATCTGCCCGCAGTCGCTTGCCGCTCTCCAGGGTGGTGGTTACATATCCCCCGGAGTCAAGTTCTATGGTTCCCACCTTCTCCCCGAGACGCAAGGTAACTCCCTGCTCCCGCATGGAGTGAACGAACTCATCCACGATCTCCCGGTCGAGAAAATCAAGCAGGGTCGAGCGCCCCTCCACCAGGGTAATGTGCACGTCCAGAACACTGAAGATGGAACCATATTCCACGCCAATGACGCCGCCTCCCACGATGATCATCGATTTTGGGATTCGTTTAAGTTGGAGTAGGCCGTCGCTGTCAATAATTGTCACATCATCAAAGGGCACCCCATCAGGCCGCCGCGGGCGGGTGCCCGTTGCGATCAGGATCTTGTCGGCCTCGTATTCCAGAAAATCCCCGGTGGAACTTTGAACCTGCATCCGGCGCTGATCAACAAAGGAAGCCACCCCCTTGATGACCTCAACCCCATTCCGCTCGAGTTGATCTTGAATGACCTCAATCTCATGCTGCAAGGTGACATGGAGCCGCTGCATAAGGTCGTCTATGGTGAGATCTGGTTTCAGACGGTAGCCGTAACCATAGAGGCCGCGTTGGTTCCAGCCGGTAAGATAGAGGACTGCCTCGCGCAGTGTTTTGCTGGGCATGGTGCCGGTGTGCAGGGAAACGCCTCCAACCACCATCCGTCGTTCGATAATGGCCACTTTCTTGTCCAGCTTGGCCGCCTGTATCGCGGCTTTCTGGCCGGCAGGTCCGCTGCCAATCACGATGAAATCATAACGGTCCATGAAATGATCCTTCGACTACCCGGGTTCCGCATCTTTTTCGGGGATCGGTCCCTCGAGGCTAACCAGGGTTATTCGATGACCGTCCATGCGCTCCACAGCGATTTTACATTTGGGAAGCTCTATAGAGTCTCCGAGTTCCGGCACCCGACCGAGGTGGTGGTAAATAAACCCTGCCAACGTATTGTACTCCCCCTCCGGGAAAGAGCACTCGATCATCTTCCCCAGATCGTCCAAGCGGATGCTGGGGTCGATCAGGGTCTTGCCATCCTTTCCCTTTGTCTTTATTAACACGGAGCTTGGCGAGAATTCGTCCTCATACTCTCCCACTATCTCCTCCAAGATGTCCTCCAGGGTGACGATGCCGGCGGTGCCTCCATACTCGTCGATGACTATCGCCATTTGCTGTCGCTGCGCCTTGAACTCTGCGAGCAGGATACTGAGTGGTTTTATCTCTGGCACCAGATAGGGGGGCAGCATAATCTCGCTGATCGGGCGTCCCATCTCTTCCGTTCCCCCTTCAGGATCGAGACAGTTGAGCAGTTCCTTGATGCTGAGTATGCCGACGATACGATCCATGTGTGTGTCATATACCGGGTAACGATGGTGTCTTTCTTGGCGGAAAATCTCGAGAGATTCCCTGATCGTCATGTCCTTCTGAAGTCCGACGATCTTGGTGCGCGGAACCATGACTTCCTCCACCGTGTGTTCTTCGAGATCGAAGACGCCCTGAATCATTGCTGTTTCCTCGGGGTCGAGAATGCCTTCCGATTCACTCGCCACCAGGATCGTGCGCAGCTCCTCTTCCGAGATGGATAAGTGTCCACCTTTGGGGCCTGCCAGGTTTCGTTGTCCGAACAGTTTCAACAGACCGTTGGAAGCATGATTGAGCAGCCAGATTGCTGGGTAGAGGAGTCGGTAGAGAAAGTTGATACTACGTGCCACAGCGAGACTGGTCCGCACCGGCTTGTGGAAAGCATAGACTTTGGGGGCCAACTCGCCACCGACAACGTGAAGCGCGGAGATGAAGAGAAAAGCAACAATGTGGGCGGTGGTCAGGGCGACGGTGTGGGCCCTGGCAGGAGATACAAAGATGGAAAGGTGCGCGACAACGAAGGTAATTGACGGCTCCAGTATGGTGGTGATAGTTGCGATCCCAATCGCCCCTAGGGCCAACGACATCAGAGTGATACCAATTTGGGTTACCGAGTAGAAGCGTTCCGGTTCGGCGTGCAGAATCTGTACGACCCCTGCTGCCTTGTTCCCTTGCTCAGCGATGTGACGAATACGGCTGCGCCGCGCCGAGGTGAGGGCGATTTCGGAGCCCACAAAAAAGGCGTTTCCCACGATGAGCAGGACTATGCCAACTAAATTTGCAAGGGTAAGTGGATCCATTTCGATCTCCCAGATAAAGGATAGACCTTCGAGTTTTCCCCGAATGGTTAACAATCAATAAACATGTTTCAGAGCAATCCGCGGCCAGGAAAATCCGGTGATTTTCAGAGGGATTGTCTGCTGGCAGAAGATTAACATGAAATGAGGATCCACACAATTGAAGGAAAATAGGGACGGTGATGAAACTATAACTTTCTATCAGTAGACTTAGGTAGTTTAAAAATGGCCCCCTTAATCGCTGTTTTCACCTTACGCCCCTTTCAGGGCTTCGCCATAAAATTTCTCCACGTATTCTTTGACCATCCGCCGGGCGGAGAACCTGGGTGCGGTGCTCTTTATGGTGTCCTTCATGACCCTCACCCAGTCGTGGGGGAGGCCGTCTTCTGAAACCCTGTAATACATAGGAATAATTTCATTTTGAGACAACCCCCTTGACACCTCCAGAAATAAGGGTTCCCAGATTAGTGAAAATACGCGGCAGGGCCATGCCGCCGGGGCAGGCCAGATATTTGGGGTTCCATTCCGGGTCGAATTTCTCTTTGTACTGCCGTAACCCCTGGAAGTTGTAAAAGTGCTCCCCGTGACGGAAAACAAATGCGCCGAGCCGGTTCCAGAGAGGAGCGAGTTCGTGGTCCTCAAGCCCGGATAGCGGCGCCATGCCCAAATTGAACCAGTGGTAGCCCTCCTTTTTTCCCCAGAGTATGAGCTGAATGAACAGGTATTCCATAATCCCGTGCGGGGCCTCCTCCAGGTAACGCATCAGGTCTATGGAAAGTTCATCCTTATTTGCTCCTGACCAAAGGTTAGTAAAGGCGAGAATTTTCCCATTCTTGCGAACAATACCTACGGGGTTCTTTTGCAGGTACTCTGCACTGAAAAACCCGAGAGAAAACTTTTTCTCGCGAGTATTTTTTGCCGCCAGCCAACCGTCGGAGATGCTTTTGAGTTCAGGAAGAATTGCAGAAATCCCTTCAGTCCCGATGAGCGCAAAAGTGCAGCCTTCCTCTTCCAGCTTGCGCAGGGTGCGGCGGAACCCCTTGCGTCCGCTTCCTTCCATGGAAAAGATATCCAGGGGGACACGGGCTTCTTCTCCCAGTTTCAAAACAGTAAGCCCCAGTTCTAAATACAAATGGAGGTGTTCCGCCCCCACTTCATAGAACACGGGCCAGTCGTAGTGGTGGTCGCACAGTTCCCTGTATCGCCAGAGCAAATCAGCCCACTCGTCTACTGGGCCCACGGGATCCCCCATGGCTACCCAGCTGCGGCCTTCAACAGCATACATAATGAAGGCATTACCCTTCTGGCTGAAAAGAAAGGTTTTGTCGCCCAGCAAGGCGAGATTGGCAGAGGTCTGGCGTGATTGCTGGACTATGGATAAAATCCTTTCCATATCTTTCAGAGTCGGAACCAGGGGTTTCGGGGGAGATGGGCGAATAAGTCTTGCCAAAGCGAAGGTCAGGGCAAGAATCACAGCTCCCACCGAGGCACGGAGAAATCGCGGGGCCTTTTTGTCAAAAGCAAATTCCCACCAAAGATCTCCCGAATACTCTACATGCTTGTAGGAGAACATCCCGAGCCAGGCGGAACAAAGCAGCACCAGAATGATGCCGGCGATCCAACCCGGGCTGAAACGCTGGTCTAGGAGAGACGCCTTCCTGTGAAATTGGCGTCGGAAAGGAAGAAGGGCAGCAAGCATAAACGCCAGGAGAAGCGCCTCTTCGTAGTCCCATCCCTTGAGCAGGGCAAAGACTATGCCGAAGCCGAGGAGGACAAGAGTGAGATGATAGGCGGCATCGAGCCTTCTTTGGAGACCGCGAGCTAAAAGAAGTAAGCCCATTCCAACCAGACTGGCGAAGAAGTGGGAGAGTTCCAGAGCCGGAAGTGGAAGGAAATTTTTCAGCCAGGTGAGACGCGCGTCAACCGCAGGAGTAGCCCCGGAGAAGAGAAGAATCGCCCCCCCAACAAAAACGGTAAAAGCAAAAACAGGCGGTACCAGCCCGGAACTCCATTGGGCGAAGACTGCGGCAAATTTTTTAAAACCCTCTTGCCTCTGGAGCAGCTCCTGGATAGCCAGCAAAAGTGCGGCCAGAAAAAGGGGGAGAAGATAGTAGATGAACCTGTAAACCAAAAGCACGCCAAGGATCTCTGAGGCAGGCAGAGTTGGCGAAAGAAGCAGGACGACTATTGTTTCGAAAACGCCGAGACCCCCTGGGACCTGGCTTATCAGGCCACCTGTTTGGGCCAGCAGATAGATGCCAAGAAATCCCGGGAAAGAAAGAGCCGCAACTTTCGGCAGGAGAGCATAAAGAACTCCCCCAGCCAGGGCCCAGTCCATGGAAGCGATTCCAACCTGGGCGACCAGCACTTGGGCGGAAGGAAAAGAAAACTCCCAGTCTCGAATCCTGACGGACCTTTTACCCATAACAGTCCACAGGAGGTATGCCGCCACAATAGCAAGGAATATTCTTCCAAGCGTGTGGGCGGAAGCAAAGGGAAGATGCAATACCTTGGGTAGCATCAAAGGCTCGAAGAGGAAAACCACGCCGCCAAGGGTGAAGAACCCGAGCCAGAGGGTCAGGCTGCAGAAGGCCACCACCTTGGTGATCTCCAGGGCGGAAAGCCCCCAGGCCGAGTAAAGGCGATAGCGCACGGAGCCTCCGGCGATCATGCCGAAGCCCATGTTGTTACTGAAGGCATAGCTGATAAAGGAGGCCAGGCCGAATTTACGATACGGGAGGGCATGTCGAACATAGCGCAAGGCCAGAGCGTCATAGCCCGTCATAACGAGATAGCTCAAAAAAGTGAGAGCCAGGGCGGCGAAAAATCTTTCTCCCGGTAGGTTCTCGAGGCTCTGGATGATGTCGTGAAAACGGTACGCTTTGAGCTGATGATGCAGCACCCAGAGGGCCCCGGCAAAAAGCAGCAACCCTAACAGGGGGCCAATCCTGTGCAAGAGTCTTGACCTCATTGACGGGCTATCTGAAGCAGGCACAACTTCCATGTCAAAACTTAACTTTCTGGTAAAAGATCCTCTTCAAAATTTCTGCTGAAAGAATGTAGGCTCCAACTATCAGTAGCATGATCAAGATGAAAAAAAGAGGCAGAGGGGTAAACCCGAATACCTTCCCCACTGGACTGAAGGGCAGAATCAGCACACAGCCCGCGATAGCCAGAGTGGCCAGGAGGAGATATCTTCCCGGTTTGCTCTTGAAAAAGGGTCTTCGACTTCGGACGACAAGCACGATCAGACAAGCGGATATTACGGATTCCACAAACCAGCCGGTGCGAAATTGCTCGGTGTTGGCATGCAACAACAGGATGAGTACGGCAAAAGTGAGATAATCGAAGACGGAACTCAAAATCCCAAAAGTTATCATGAAGTTTCGGATAAAACTGATATTCCACCGTCGAGGTTTCTCTACAAATTCAGCATCCACGCTGTCTCCGGCAATGGTCATCTCCGGGAAGTCAGTCATGAGGTTGGTCAGAAGAATCTGCTTGGGCAACAGGGGAAGAAAGGGCAGAAAGAGAGATGCTCCGGCCATGCTGAACATGTTGCCAAAATTGGCGCTGGTGGCCATGAACACGTACTTGAGGGTATTGGCGAAGGTCTTCCTTCCCTCACGCACACCGTGAACCAGGACACTGAGATCCTTTTCAAGGAGCACGATGTCGGCAGCATTTTTCGCCACATCCACAGCCCCATCAACCGAAAGACCGACATCGGCGGCATGAAGCGCCGAGGCATCATTGATGCCGTCCCCCATGTATCCCACCACGTGTCCGGACTTTTTCAAGGCGAGAATGACGCGCTCCTTTTGATTGGGCTCCACCTCAGCGAAGACGTCCACGTCGTTGGCTCGCTGGATGAGCGCCTCGTCGCTCATCTGCCGGAGTTCAGTACCGGTAAGGATGTCTGGGGCGGAAACCTCCATCTGCTTACAGACGGTTGCCGCGATCAGTCTGTTGTCCCCCGTGATGACCTTCAGGGTGACGCCGAGGCTTCTCAGCTCCCGCAAGGTCTCAATGATTCCAGGTTTGAGTGGATCGTAAAAAACGAGGAAGCCAAGAAAGGTCATGTCAGATTCATGCTCCTGGCTGATGGGAGAGAGAGAACCCATCTCCCGGTAGGCGATGCCCAGGGTGCGGAATCCCTGGGCGCTGAAGTCTTCGTAGTGTTGGTGAATCTGCTCTCTCACACCGTTTATGTCCAACAGTGCTCCGTCAGAAGCCTCTGCCATCGAACAGGCAGCGACCACGTTCAAAAGCGCCCCTTTGGTCACCAGGAGGTGGTGCTCGTTTCTTGACACCAGAACGCTCAACCGTTTGCGAATGAAATCGTAGGGTAACTCGTCCAGTTTCTCGTAACCGGAGAGGTCGAACTGGCGATGGGTCCGTATGGCCTCATCGATGGGATTGGTGAACCCCGTCTCAAAAAAGGCATTGAGATAGGCAAGAAAAAGGACCTTTTCGCTCTCTTCACCGCGGATATCCAGCGAAGAGTGCAACCGTATCTCGCCTGCGGTCAAGGTGCCGGTCTTGTCAGAACAGAGCACGTTCATGCTGCCAAAGTTTTCAATGGAGGCGAGCCGTTTTACAATCACTTTTTGTTCTGCCATTCGATTGGCGCCATGGGAGAGGTTGATACTGATGATCGCCGGAAGCAACTGGGGCGTGAGCCCAACCGCCAAGGCCAGGGCAAAGAGAAAGGAGTCCAAAACCGGTCGCGCCAGCAATACATTGGCGGCGAAGATGCCTATTACCAGGATCAGGGTGATTTCCATGAGAAGATAGCCGAATCGCCTGATGCCACGTTCGAATTCGGTCTCCGGCGGTCTAAGCCTCAGCCGCTCCGAAACCTTGCCGAACTCAGTAGTTATTCCCGTGTGCACCACTACCGCTTTGGCCGTGCCACTGACCACGTGGGTTCCCATAAAGAGGGTGTTGGTGCGCTGGCTCAGTGGCGTCTCTGGATCCAGTGTTCCAACCATTTTGCCCACCGGGTAAGTTTCACCCGTCAAGGTTGCTTCGTTGACGAAGAGGTCTTTGGACTCCAGAAGAAGACAGTCTCCGGGAATGGTTCCCCCCGCCGATAACATGACCACATCTCCCGGCACCACCTCTTCAACCGGAATTTCCTGCGGGCTGCCGTCGCGCAGCACAAGTGCCTTTACCTGTACGATGGCGAGCAATTTCTCCATTGCGTTTGCCGCGCCTCGCTCCTGCCAGAAGCCGAGGAGACCGCTAACGACAACAATACTGATGATGATGAGCGCATCGGTAGGATCACGCAGCACAAATGACAACCCGGCAGCAATAATGAGGATAATGATAATGGGGCTTTTAAATTGAGCGGTAAGGAGCGCGAGGGCATCCGAACGTTTCTTGGGCCTTAGGAGGTTGGCGCCGAACCGGGCGAGACGTTGCCTGGCGTCTTCGCTTGTCAACCCTGTAGGTTCTGCCGGGAGCTGCTGTAAGAGTTCTTGGGGTTCAATGCTCCAGAATTCCTGAGGGATTGCGCTCATACCGGCTTCCTCCTCGATAACTGCTCACCGAAGGCCTGAAACTACGAGTTTCCCGATGACTTTGAAAGAGCGCTCTTGCTTTTCCTGCCTCGGTAGAGGTGCACGATCCAGACTAATAAACCAATTATTGAGATTGCAAAAAGTGCTTCAACTTCGTAGCGTTTGACGTCTCCAATGACCACCTCCAAAGCAGAGCCGAATAAGTAGCCTCCAGTACCGACAACCACCGCCCAGACCAACGCTCCAATGGCGTTAAGGAGGATGAATCGGCGCACTGGAACTGAGCTCATGCCAATGACGAAGGGAGACACTGTGCGCAATCCATATAAAAAACGAAAAATCAAAATAAAGGGCGTCCGGAAGCGTTCAAGCAGCCTGTTGGCCTTGTCAGCCCGGGCTTTCCATGTGGGCCGCCTGGCCAGAACCGCCTGACTATGCTTCCGGCCCAGAAAGAAAAAGAACTGGTCGCCGCAGAGGCTACCGAAAAAAGCTGCGACGATCACCCAAGGCAATGCCAGATATCCCCGGTGGGCTGCAAAGCCGCCCAAGACAAGAATGGTCTCGCCCTCGAGGCAGGTCCCGATCAGCACCGCCACATAACCATAGGTGTCAACAATAGATTCCAGTGTCATTATAAGTAACGCTCCTCTTACTTGAGGTGTCCCTGTTGATCTCGACAGGGCTCCGAATCTCCCGTGGATCAATTATGCCGAGGCAGAACTTTTTTCTATTAGTTGCTTCAATTTGTTCAGCATGGCGGGATTCTCCTAAAAAAGAGATTGTGCTGGCAAAATCAATTATCTTCTTTTTTCAGGTATGTTTTTACTGACTATATTTTTAGATAATGCGATCCACCTTGTAAAGAATGGCTACTATTAAGATTGCCCCCCCGAGCATCCAGGTTGGACCAAAGTGCCAGAGGACGAATGGAACAGCAAGGTAATAGGCTCTCATGCCCAGGGTGTAATGAGTGGTCCCGCGGTTAAGAACTTTGGTGACGGTAGGTAGATTGCACCCACTCCAGTCGCAGGTGGTTGGTGAGGCCGATGGAGGTTGTCATGGGTGCTTTGCGTAGTTGGTGAATAAGATGAATGTGATATATAAGCAGAATAAGAAATGCTGTTGAGGTAACGAATATTTCGATCACTGGCAGGGATATCATGAGCTGCTATTCTCGCTAATTGATATTTTTCTCCTCTACCTCTTGTCTGGTCTGGGAGATTATTTCCTTGATGTGGAGTTTAGCTAAGGATCTGACAGCGACGAGCCGAGTTTCCAAGCATACTAACACAGAATGGCTCATGATATGAAGATCCTAAATTTTCAGAGACCAGGGAATGGTAACAACTAGGCCGCGGGCTTTTTTGATGATATAGGGCCTTATACTGGAAAGCCGGGAGCAAGGGGAAAAAGCTCACATTTTATGTGGCTTTGGCTTCGCAATTTTGGAAAAGGGAGCGACTATGGAAAAAGATACAGAAAAAACGGTTAACTGTCAGGTGTGTAAGCAAGCGAAAATCATGGACGAGGTTCTTTATGCTGAACTGGTTCGCCCCTCAGTGGTTGAGACCATTCGAAAAAAATTCCCTGACTGGTCTGACTCTGGCTATATTTGCCTCAATGACCTAAATCACTTCAGGGCAGAGTATGTTGAAGACGTCCTTGTGGCGGATAAAGGGGAGCTGTCTCTGCTCGAGTCTGAGGTGGTGAGAAGCATGACGGAGCACGAGTTACTTTCCCGGGACATAAACACCGATTTCAGAGAACAACTGACCCTCGGCCAGCGCATGGCAGACAGGGTGGCCGAGTTCGGTGGAAGCTGGAATTTCATCCTCTGCTTCGCTGCCGTTATGCTCTTTTGGATAGTTACGAACTCCATTGCCCTTATCTGGCGTCCATTCGATCCCTACCCCTTTATTCTTCTCAACCTGGTACTCTCGTGCCTGGCGGCCATGCAGGCGCCCGTCATTATGATGAGTCAGAACCGACAGGAGGCCAAAGATCGCTTGCGCGCCGAACATGAGTATCGGGTAAATCTCAAAGCCGAACTAGAAATCCGCCATCTGAACGAGAAGATTGACCACCTAATTATCCACCAGTGGGAGAGGCTCCTGGAGATTCAGCAGATTCAGATGGAACTCATGGAAGAACTGGTGCCCAAAAATAGATGAAGAAGCTGATGCGAAACTATGGTGGCAGGGAGATTAAAGAAAACCGCATCCCCCGGAGGGCTCACCGCAATATCGGGGAACAAAGCCCTTATGATACTGATTAGTTATCAAGGAGGAGAGCATGGTAAACAATGACGGGCTGATAGCAGCCTACATTCTTGATGGAAACGGAGGCGGAAAGAGAGTTGGGTGGAAGGAGATCCAGGAGTGGACGCCTACAGCCGGATTACTCTGGGTCCACCTTAACTTCGAAGCCCCTGAGGCGCAACGGTGGATCAAGGAGGAAAGTCAACTGGAGGATGTTGTAGGCGATGCCTTGTTAGCGGAGGAAAGTCGTCCCCGCATCACAACCTTTGATGATGGCGTACTGGTCGCTTTGAGAGGGGTAAACCTCAATCCTGGAGCAGACCCGGAGGATATGGTATCGCTGCGCATGTGGGCGGAGAAAAACCGGATCATTACGACCCGTAGACGAAAGCTGATGTCAGTGGCAGATCTGTGCACTGCCATAGAAAAAGGTAAGGGACCCAGAACGTCCGGCGAATTGCTGGAGGATGTGGCAGATCGCCTCATGGTTCGCATGGGTGGTGTGATTAATGAGCTTGAAGACAAGGCGGCGGAGCTGGAAGAAGCAGTGCTGACGGAGGAGAGCCACGAACTGCGCCCCAAGCTCGCCGCGATCCGGCGAGACGCAATTAACCTCCGGAGGTATATGGCACCGCAGCGGGAGGCCATAGCACGATTGCAGGGTGAAAAGATTTCCTGGCTTGCCGAAGAAGACAGGGTGCGTCTTCGAGAAACATATGACCGGTTAACCCGCTACATAGAAGATCTGGATGCAGCGCGGGAGCGTGCTGCTGTTACCCAAGAAGAGCTCATTAGCCGTTTATCAGAACAAATGGATAATCGTATGTATGTTCTGTCCATAGTCGCTGCTATTTTTCTACCACTTGGCTTTCTGACCGGTCTCCTTGGTATTAATGTGGGGGGCGTTCCGGGTACTGAGTATAAAGCCGCATTCGCCATCTTTTGCATGTTGCTAGTGGCACTAGTCGTTATCGAACTGATTATCTTTAAAAAAAAGAAATGGATGTAACATCACTTTGGACACCTGTTATTAAGGTCTAATAAGTCTGGGGATAAATCACTACACCCAGCGCTTTTTTCTGATCAAAACCAGAAGATGATGTGTGTTAAATTGTTCGGATAATTTTTAAATTTTCTGCTATTGACCGGATTAGCTGGGCATTAGCCTGTGCCATTCCGGCGAGCGAACGCCGAGCGTTTTTCAAGATAGTAAAGTATGGGAACAGTTATCCTTAGTGCGTCATTGAGGTGCAAGCCCTGGTTCTGGGGGATGCTGGACAAATACTCGGGCCCATGAGTATACTGCAGTTGAGAAAAGTAAAATCCACCTGAAGAGGTTGTCGGACAACACCGCTGAGGGGACTTTGTGGTTTTTTTACTACAGGGAGGTTTGGCATGAGAAAATTTGTTGTTTTTTTTCTCTCCTTCGTGCTGGCTGGCTTTTTTTCCTTTGCCAGCGCTGAGTCGAAAGAGTCGGCAAAACCATTCGGTTTCACCATTGACAAGACCTCATATGAGGAAGCCCTGGGGATCGTTCAAGCACGCAAGTGGAGATATCAGGAGTACGAGAAAAAGCAGTTCAAGGAAATCGACAAAAAAGATCCATTACGGGGCAAGAACACCTTCCTCAAGGTTTTGCCGGGAGATTTGGAAGGGGTAAGAAGCATTTTTGTCTTTTTTGACAACAAGTCCACCCTGGAAGCCATCATGGTCGTCATAGACCCGAAAATGTTTGACGGTGTCCTGCGAGTGCTCGATAGTAAATACAGCCAGGTGGAAAGAAATTTGTCCGGAGAAAAACTCGATGAGCCCTACCCATATGTCTTGTGGGAAAAGGGAACTGACTATATCGAATTACAGAAGGTGAGTGCTCATCGAGTCAGGGTGCTGTACGTTAACAAGGCGGTCTATGCCAATTACAGGGATTTTTTGAATACGAGCTACGAACGCTACGTGGGAAAGCTGGAAAAAAAGGATTGGATGAACGAACTTTGATCCGGTGAGGTGCGAGGAATCTCGACGCTGGTAATATCAACGGTTAACGAGATTCTTCGTCGTCCCGCCAAAGCCGGGACTCCTCAGAATGACGGTTTGGGGGCTTTTTCAATACCCTGCTGGAGCGCCAAGGTATATTCTTCTTTCAACCTTCAAATAAATCTTGCCGAAATATTTTGCCTTGGCTTTGCCAACCTCGTGTATACTTTCCATTCAATTACTACCCTTTATCAGAACTATTGAGCGCGATCAGTCCCGCCACGGCGGGACGCTCAGCCATCAGCAAAATACATGTAAATACAACATATCAAGCTGACCGCTGATTGCTGAATGCTGACAGCTCCATCCGAGAATCTCGGATTCCCGGATGGACACTAATTACTGAAATCTAACTGAGACAGCGGCCAAAGGCGCGACTGTTTATTTGTCCAGCGGGGCATTATCTTCGGATGACAAGATCAAAGTTTAGGAGCCAATAAAATGATTCAAAAAAAGTCGCTATTTTCCTGGATTCTTCAGCGGTACCGCGGACTTCAGCTCCTCTTGCTCGGCCTCATTGCGGTGACCGTTTTTTTCCGCGTTGTTCCCCTGGAGCTGCAGAAGCGGATAATCAACAGGGCCATCAGTCTAAAGAAGATGGATCTGCTTTTCATCTACTGTAGTTTCTATCTGGTGGCGGTAATACTTGCCGGCTCTTTGAAGTACCTTATCAACGTACTGCAGGGGTATATAGGACAGAAGATTCTCTACGAGATAAGGACCGAACTCTACCAGCACGTTCTCCGCTTACCGCTGCCTTTTTTCCGCCGCACTCCGCCAGGGATGGTTATCAGTTCTCTCACCTCGGAGCTGGCTGGGGTGGGCGATTTCCTGGGCGGCGCCCTGGCTGTGCCGGTAATAAATGTCCTCACCCTGTGCACCTTTGCCGGTTACCTGCTCTATCTCAATCCACTGCTTGCACTTCTGAGCTTCGGTATTTACCCCATTGAGATCGCCATCATCCCCATGCTTCAGAAGCGCTATAACCGGATCAACTTTGAGCGTATCGACGTTAATCGCTCCCTGAGCAACACTATTGGTGAAGCAATTGCTGGAGTACATGAAGTCCAGGCACACGGCGGCTATCCCATCGAAGGGAAGAAATTTGGAACTTTTGCTGCCAAACTGGTTGATCTTCGTAAACGGATGTACGTCCTCAACTACGGCATCAAGTTCACCAACAACTTCTTCCAGAATCTGGGCCCTTTTCTCCTCTTTCTCCTGGGGGGATATCTTACCATGGTTGGGCGCTTCGATCTGGGCGCCCTGGTCGCCTTCCTCTCGGCTAACGAAAAGCTCTACGATCCCTGGAGGGAAATTATGGATTACTACCAGGACCTTCAGGACAGCCGGGTTAGATATCGGAGGGTGATGGACTATTTTGACGCTGAACCAGAATTTCCCCTGGCGCCAACAGATCGTCAGCCCTATGAATTGGCAGGAGGAATCGAGGTAGAAGACTTGAGTTACATTGCTGAGGGACGGGCACAGTTGTTGGACCAGATTTCCCTGAGCCTCGAGCCTGGCAAACAGCTGGCCCTGGTTGGATTTTCGGGCAGCGGCAAGAGCACCCTGGCGCTGGTTTTGGGGCAGCTTTATTCATACGACAAGGGGCATGTTTTGCTGGACAATAGAGAACTGAAAACCCTTACCAAAATAGACGTAAGTCGAAACATCGGTTTCGTCTCGCAGCAGTCTTTCATATTCGACGGCACCATTCGGGAAAATTTACTTTATGCCTGCCAGGCCCTGATTACAGTTGAGGGTCCGGGTGAGAGGAAATCACTCCCGGACCGCCAGCGAATTCTTCAACTGGTGCGAGAGGTGGGACTGGGAGATGATATTTTACGCTTCGGCCTCAACACGGTAGTGCCAGAAAGTCGCCGTCAGGATCTGGTACCTCAATTGCTCAGACTCCGACAGATCTTCCACGGCCAGTGGGGGGGCGAGGTGGCTGAGCTGGTTGAATTCTTTGACGTCACCCAATTTCTCCAGCACCGAACTCTATATGGGAACATAGTGTTCGGTGATCCCGACCGCGAAGAGTATGAACTCAACAATCTGCCGAAAAATCCAACCTTTATAAGACTCCTGCGAGATACGGGTCTTTATCAGCCCCTTCTCGATCTGGGCAAAAGTTTGTTGGAGCGCACGGTGAGATTGTCCAAGGAGGTTGGCCAGGATTTTTCCCTTTTGGAAAACATTCCAATAGGTGCGGATCAGTTCGAGCAGTACAGGGAACTGATGCGTCATATCTACGGAGCTCAACTGAATCAGTTGACCGGGAAAGATAACGAACTATTGCTTCGCCTGGCTTTGCAGTTTATCCCAGCCGAACATAAAATTGTGCAGTTACCCTTTTCCCTTGAAGAAAAGATCTTGACGACTCGGCACAAGTTCATCCGGGAGATTGGAGGGAAGAACTTACTCGAATGTCAATTCGGTGCAGAGGCAGATTTTCCGGATGAAATCAAAGGCAAAAGAGAAATAACCGACTTTTCGGTCTACTGCCCGACGCAATACCTCTACAGTAAGACCCTTCTTGATAATATCCTTTTCGGCCGAGTCAGAAAGGATCAGCCCCAGGCCTTGGAAAAGGTGCAGGAGCTGGTGGTGCAGCTATTGAATAACGAAAATCTTCTTGATGAGGTGCTTGATATGGGTCTGGACTTCCAGGTGGGAAGCAAGGGAGATCGACTCTCCGGTGGGCAGAAACAGAAGGTAGCCCTGATACGGGCTTTGCTCAAGGAACCACGAATCCTGATTCTAGACGAAGCCACGGCCAGTCTGGACAATGCCTCACAGGCACGCATTCAACGATTACTGGAGACGGATCTGAGAGGAAAGTGCACGGTGGTGGCAGTAGTTCACCGGCTTGACACGGTAACGGCCTATGACCAGATTGCAGTTTTGAAGGGCGGTCAGTTGGTGGAGAGGGGTACGTACGAGCAACTCATGGCAGCAGAAGGTGTTTTCTATAATCTCAAACAAGGAATTGCGGGGTTGTCGAATGCGACGACGTGAAGCAATGTGAGAAGAATAATCAGGAGTTTCCCCAAAAATCAGCGTATGATTCTTCTAACCTGTTTTTAACAGCCACTTTACATTGGCATGCAAATGTGATTACCTTTGCTGATGTCTCTTCAGTCGTTCCAGGGCTCACGGTCTGGTCACTTCTAGCCCAGCTGTGCCCGGGGGAAGGCACCCCCTCCCTGTCCCCGCCTTCGCAAAGCTTCGGCGGGCCAGGGGCTCCCCCAGTCACAGCCGGGGAAGTGAAACAGACCTTCCGCAGTCACTCAGAAGAAACATCATCAAAGGCCAAAAGGGAAGGCTGCGAAACAACGAGCATCTGAGCAACCTGTCTTTACGCATCTAAGTCTCGAAAGGGCCTGCATGAAGATGTGGTGCTTCCTCTACTTGGACACTGCCAATAAATGGCGCGAATATGATGGTTGTGGAGTAGCCTTCCCGTGGCCTGTGTCACAAAAATATTTTTGGGGAAACTCCTCGGAAAGAATACTGAGTTTGAGCTAGATCACCCCGCCAAGGTGATCAGTGCCTGCCGGTTGAAGGAGTTTGAAGAGGGTCGGGCCGAGAAGGCAGGTGAGAAGAGCAAGAAGGACGATTGAATCCTTCATGGCTGGCGAGATCAACCCTTCCCGCAGACCTATTTCCGCAGCGGCCATGATGAGACTCAGACGCGCAGAGAGGAGAATCCCCGCCGTCATAGCTGCCCTCAAAGAGATGCGCTGCAGGGTGAATATCAGGCTGGGAACCAGTTTGACCAGTATGGCCAGGGCGAGAAGCTTGAGGGTGAAATGAAGCTGTCCTGGGCGCAGCACGTTGGTCAAGTCGAACTCCGCCCCGACGTTAATAAAAAAAATTGGGATGAGAAAACCGAAGCCCAGGGCCGATAGTTTACTCTCCAACTGCCCCTTCTCGCGGAATACGAAGGAGAGCACGCAACCACCCAGAAAGGCACCCAAAACGGGTTCGAGATGGACTAGCTCGGATACGGCCACAAAGAGAAAGAGAAGGGCCAGGGAAAGCCTGACCCCGAGTTCTTGTGCATCCTGTGAACCGAGGAAACGGGCCGCTCTCTCCGGGTTCCACCATGCCCAGAGTCGCCCTGCCCACAGTATGATGCCGAAGCCGATGAAGAGGGGAAGGGGTGAGATGAAATGCCAGCCTAGCCCGTAGTCGCGCCAGAGGATAAAAAAGGTGATGCCAAAGAGGGTAAGAAAGTCGGCTAACGAGGCTGCTATTAGGATACTTTGCCCGAAAGGGGATTTCTGTATGCCCACCTCTTTTATGGTCGGCATTACCAGTCCCAATGAAGTGGTGGTAAGCACCAGGGCCATGAACATTCCGCTCCCGAGGTAGACGGTGAAGAGGAATGACAGGCCCAGGGTGGCTCCGAAAATAAGCAACTGGAAAGAGAGTTGGCCCCGGCTTTGTTTCAGCAGCATGCCAAAGTCAATCTCCATGCCTGCATGAAACATGAGAAGAAGAAAACCAAGGTGGGCGAGAAACTGGATCCACTCGCCGCTGAACTGCACGTGGAGGAAACTTTTTCCTAGAATTACGCCGAAAAGAATCTCCATTACTGGAGCCGGGAGTCGTAACGGCCGGCTAAGGCTGGGCAGAATGGCTGCGGCCAGGGAAACGAGCAGAAGAGATTCAGCTTGATTGAGGACCATAACTGTTTGCCGATGAAGGAGGAGGTTATTCAAGGACCCGACTTTGGGCTGCCCTCAGAGGCGGCTTCTATGGAACCTATCAAATTCCAAATCACAAATCTCAAACAAATACCAAGTTCCAATATCAAATGACCAAAACAAGGTTTGGAATTTTGAATTTTGGTCATTGTTATTTGTTTGAGATTTGTGATTTGGAATTTGTATTTATCTAGTATCCCAAAACAGCCAGGGCCAGGATTCTTTACCTACTTCGCTATTATAAGAACAGAACAAGAAACATCTTGGGCCATGTGTTCTCCCACGTGGGGCGAGAACAGCCCCTTTCCCCTGGTTGCGCTACCCATGACCATGAGATTGAAATCTTTTGCCAGGGCAACAACCTCTTTCACGGGGTTACCCTTTTTGATGATTACCTCGAAGTCGTATTTATGAATGTGGGCCAGTTCTCGAACCCGCTTTGAGACGGACTCGGTCCATTCCTCTTCCTCTACACCCCTGATAAACTCAGGCTCTTCTACCACGGCCACGGCAACCTCAGCCCCAAACTGGCGAGCCAGATCAACCGCCACTCCCAAGGCGAGTTCGGCCTTGTTGGTTGCGTTGAAAGGCACCAGAATCCGCTCATAGGGATGGCTTTGCCGGGCCACGAGTAGCGGGCAGGATATGGAATGAGCCAGGGATATGAGGGTGGGTTTGGCCAGGGACACTAAGAAGGAAGCCTCAAAAGGATGGAGCACCATTAGTCCGTAATTTTCTTGACTGCCTATCTCCTCCAGGTAGTCCTCAACCTTGCCCTCTGCAGCTACCACCTTGATGTCAATAGTCTGTGTCCAAGTTCCGAGAGTTTCCTGGATGTTAGTTTCTTCTTTTGAAGACAAAATGGTCAGGGACTTTACCTTGGTATTCTGGGCAAGATGCATGGTCTCTTTAATAAGCTCTTCACGATTGCTCCCTGGAAGAAGGGCTAAAAGGAGATCTGGGCCGTAACCGAGGGGAAAGTGGGGTATGCCGCACTCCAAATGGGTGCAAAGTGTTTTGAAGGAGTCAGGCTGTCCCACTATCACCAAGCGATCACCCACCTCGATAAAAGTATCGGAATCGGGGAAAAACATTTTATTTTCTCGCAAGATGGCCACCAACCTCCAGTCTTCATCCATTAGAGATGCGGCCCTCTTGCCAACCAACTGAAAGTGGTCTGCTACATCCATTTCCATAATCTCGGCCTGTCCCAGGCTGAGGGACATCAAGTTGATCCGCGGGTCTTGCAGGTAATGGTGTATGGACTTGGCCAACAGGGTACTGCCAAGAACGGGGCGGGCTCCAATTTTTAGGAATCTCTCCTTATTTTCCTCCTCGTTTACCAGGGCTAGAAGGTGGCTGACCCCCTGAGAGCCGGCATAATCGCAGATTGCCAGGTTGACCTTGTCATTCTCAGTAAGGGCGAGGACATAATCAAAGTCGGCCACCCCGGCATCGTCGAGGGTAACCGGACTCGAGCCATCTGCTGCGATTACCTTTTGCACGTTTTGAAACTTGGAAATAAGGTCCTGGAGCTTTTCCTCGGATTTGTCAATCAAGGTTACGTGCCATCTCTCCCCAAGCCTAGCAAGCAAGTGTCTTGCAACCTTGCCAGCTCCGCAGATGAGCACTTTCATCCAACACTCTCCATGATTAATAGCCCTATGAAATGTTTCTAGTCGTTACTAGCGAACCCCCCCATCCTGAGGAATAGAGGGGACCAGATTGCCCCATACTAGACTATGGGCCTGAACAGATCAAGTTAACATCTCTGCATAACTGCTCCATGGTAAAAGATGTTCGTGCTCAGGTGAAAAAGGGCGGTGTCTCCATTACTGGGCTAAGAGTCGTACATTGATGTATGTTCCAATCAGAAAAATGTGGTAGTATTCCTTGGGTCGGAAATCAGAAACAATATAAAAGATTTCGACGAGTATTTCTCTCTTCATGGAAGATGCGCAACTTCATAATGGATTTTGGCTAGTCTTTGCATCTCTAGTTTGGAGGTAAGGTATGAAAATCGATGAATTCATGACGACAAGAATTGCCACAATTGATGCTGATCGTTCAGTATACGATGCCATAGAAAAGATGGTTGACAGAAGGATTAGATCATTACTTGTTAAGTTTACAGGAACAAATAGCGACGACGGTGTTATAACAGCACGAGACGTGGTGTTCAAAGTTCTAGCAAAGGGGATAAACCCAACTGATATTAAGGTATCATCTATAGCAGCCAGGCCAATAGTATGTGTAGATCGCGAGGTTACCTTGGCTGAAGCTGCAGCCATAATGGAAAAATCACACATTGCCAGGCTTTTTGTCTGCGAAGGTGAAAAAATTATTGGCGTGGCATCCTTATTAGATGTAATGACCGCTTCGCTGATCATGAGAGCAAGAGGGGAAAATGTTCCTTAAAAAGATATTTGACTACGGCAAAAAGGAAGAACGGGTAATAGAGAATATCAAGAAACACCTTGAGCTTCTGTGCAACGCCTGTGATTCGTTTCATAGGGCTATGGAAGAGAACGACAACAACCTTGTCCGCGAAGTTGTCGATTCCGAGCGCGAAGGTGATTCTATCAGGCGAGATATCATCGCCAATATTTACGCGGGTGCTTTTCTACCATACCTCCGTCCCGATCTGTGTAGATTTGCTGAAATAGTCGACAGGATTTTCGATTCCCTGCAGGAGACCGCCCTCAATTACCTTGAGGTAAGACTCCCCGAGAACATAAGAGACGAGTGTGTGAGGGTAGCCTTTTTGAATGCCAGGATGTGTGAGATGCTCTTGATCAGCTTCGAGGCAATACTGAATGGAGAGGATCTTCGGGAAAAGGCTCTGGCAATTAGGATTTATGAGAAAAAAATAGACGATATTGAGTTCAGTATCGTCAAAGACCTGCGGCAAATACCAGTAGATGATTTTTGGCAAGGCAGATTATTGGCCGATTTTGTTTCAGGCCTTACCAGCATAAGTGACACCATGGAAGATGCAGGTGATCACCTGCAAATTATCAATGTGAGCATGAAATCTTAACCGGGATATTTCATCAAATACCCGGGTTAAATGGGTGACCGCACAACAAGGATTGGTTGTCCCTTTTAATCTAGAGAGTAGCTCTCCTTTGAGTGAAAATGGTCGACGCGAACGGTAGAGGTAATGTGGAAGATTCTCAGCGGTGTTGTTCTGGGTTGGAGTCTTGGAGCGAATGACTCAGCGAATGTCTTCGGGACAGGGGTTACTACCGGCACGGTAAAATACCGCACTGCTATTCTGCTGACGGCCGCATTTGTTCTGCTCGGTTCTTTGATAGAGGGGCCGAAATGCATTAAGACTCTCGGAGAAATTTCCCGCCTTCAGCCCCTCGATGCTTTTTCCTGCGCCCTGGCAACTGCCATCACCATGGGGTTTCTCACCTTCCTCGCCCTTCCTGCCTCGACCTCACAAGCAATTGTCGGTGCTATTGTCGGAGCAGGGATTCTTTCAGGTACAGCGGAATTTTCCAAGTTGTACAAGATCGTCTCATGCTGGGTCCTTACCCCCATAGGCGGAATCATAATCGCTTTCTCTCTCCACAAAGTGCTTGGCTATCTGCTGGACAAAACGGTTACCAGCATGAGGCAGCGAAATTTAATCTACACTGTTGGAATCCTGGTCGCAGGAAGCTATGGCGCCTACACATTAGGGGGCAATAACGTGGCGAACGTCACGGGAGTCTATGTTGGAGCGGGGATTTTGTCTGCCGGCATGGCCTCCCTAATTGGTGGTCTCAGCATTGCCAGTGGTGTACTTACCTACAGCAAGAAGGTGATGATGACCGTTGGCAAGGGTATCGCCCCCTTGGATCCTTTTTCCGGTGTTATTGCCGTAATCGCCGAGGCACTGACCCTTCATATCTTTACTCAGATCGGTGTGCCGGTATCCTCCTCGCAGGCAATAGTGGGGGCCGTAGTCGGGGTGGGACTCGTGGGAGATGTGCGAACGGTGAGTAAGAAGATGCTTGCCAGAATAGCTGTGGGATGGCTTCTGACCCCGATCTCCGCAGGAGTCCTGACCTATTTGCTTTTGTTGTTGGTCGGCTAGCCAGGAGTGGGCCATGTTCTTTAATCCCTTCACCGCACTCATTTTTTTCCTTTTCCTTAGTGTATTTTTCGTTCTCTTCTTCTTCGTCCAGATCGGAGCCCTTACCCTGGCGTTCAGCAAGATAGGAATTAGCCCGCAATATATGCTCACCCTATTCTTCCTCACCCTGGTTGGCAGCGCGATCAATATCCCCATCAAAAGGTTTGAAGAAGATGAGCTTTGTGATGAGAGGGTTATTCCATTCTATGGCATGCGTTACCGGCTCCCCGCACCTAAACAACCATGCACCACGACTCTGGCGGTAAACGTTGGGGGAGCGGTGATCCCGGTCTTCATATCCCTCTACATTTTGCTCAAGTGCCAGGTACCCTTTCGAGCCCTCCTGGCAACTGGCTTTATGAGTGTGGTGGTTTTCAAATTGGCAAGGCCCATCAGGGGGGTGGGTATAGGTGTGCCAGTTTTGGTTCCACCTCTTTTGGCTGCCCTGATTGCTCTCATACTCTCGCCGGCAAAGGCTCCGCCTGTGGCCTACATTTCGGGGACCCTGGGGACGCTCATCGGCGCGGACCTGATGAACTTGAAAAAGATCACCGGACTGGGAGCGCCCGTGGCCTCAATTGGCGGAGCCGGGACCTTTGATGGCATTTTTCTCACCGGCATTATTGCCGTGCTTTTAACTTGAAGGGAACCATCAGGGAGAGGAAAGAAAATGATTGTCAGGGTCAGAAACAATTGGGGCGGCTGATCTTGCGCGGGTTATGCCTTTGGCCTCACCTTGATGATCACCTCAATGTCGGGCCATTGCTTGCCTTTAGGTCTCACGTTCGGTGGCGCTATAACCTTGCGCAACATTTTTTCGTTCTTTTTTATGCTTTCCAAATATATTGGTTCGGTAACGATGGTTATTTTTTGACTCGCATCACTTGGTGGAGAAAGGACCCGCAACTGTTTGGGATCTAGTTCCACCGAGACTAATTCCAGACCTTGAGGGAGGGTACCCACTAACTGTGGTTGGATTTCCACCTCAAATTCGGCAATCTCCTCCAGTGACAGTGCTATACTGGAAGGGTTTGCATTCACGAGTTTTACCCCCCGGGGAAGGGCGATAGTTTCTTGAGAAACAACAAAGACTTGTCCCCCGGCCTTGGCCTGGGACAAATCAATCTTGACGCCCAAATTTGCTGGGGTGATTTTATCGAGATCCGACTTGGGACCGGCTAATTGCAGTTTGACCTCCGTGGGATTGTCCCCTCTAAGAGCGAGGTTCTCCGGCGCGGCAATGTATTCCACCGGCACTGTAAAGGCCTTCTCTCGAATTTCCATCTTGCTGATAATTACAGTGGAGTAGAAAACAAGAGCCAGGACAAGACTTATTGCCATCTCTGGGATGAGATTCCGCTGCTTTCTGTAGTCATTGAGCTCAATTCCAGAGGAGGCAGCAGTTTGCCAATGTGACCATATCTGCTCGGTTAGTTCGGCCTGGTCATTGATTATTTTTACAAGGCCATTAAAAAAAGTCTTTACCGTGCCCCTCTCTTCTGAAACCGCAATTACCAGGGCATCTGTTACCTCGGAAAGACCCATGGCAGCGTGATGGCGGGTTCCGAACTCCTCAGACAGTCGGCCCGTTTTTGATATGGGTAACCGCACACTGAAATATGCAAGTTTGCCGTTCCTAAATACCAGAGCACCGTCGTGGCCGGGTGAGTTAGGGTCAAAGATACTGAGAATAAGAGGAAGGGTTGGTTCAGCATAGAGATCGAAGCCTCCGGACAACCATCTCTTAACCGGTTCCTTTCCGGGAAGGACAATTATTGCCCCCCGCCTCTTTTTGGCCAGGACAAAGGCGGCATCGCCGAAGAGCGCAGCCAGAGCTGGGCCAGTTTTGTCCAACTTCTTGCCTCCGAGGGAGGCGGCTCGTTCAAAGATCTTTCTGAGCTCGGGCTGAAAGATGACAATTAGAGCAATGGCTGCAACCTGGCTGAGGTTGGAGTAAATCCAGTTTATTCCTTTGAGATCGAGAACGTTGGCGGCGACGAAAATAACCATGGCGAGGAATATGCCGGTAACGATTTTCCAGGTCCCCAGCCTAAGGAGGGTGCGGTATAAGAAAAACAGGGCCGCAGAAATTAGGAGGACATCCAGAATCACCCTCCAGTCAAGGAGTGCCCTGAACAATCTGAGCAATGAAATTAGGGTGTCCAATGGTGAATTTCTCCCTAAAGAGCTGTTCCGAAGAAATTAGTGAGGAGGAAATTTAACCTCCTGCGAAGATATTCATAGGAATAGTGGCGGCAATTTTGATCTTTCTCCTCAAAAATGTCAACAGTTTCCGTCAACATACCTCGGTTGAAGTCTACTTCCAGAAATCCCCCTAAAGAGGCTGTCCGATAACCTCAAAATTCCGAGGCGTCAGCCGAAGAATCTCGACATGGGTAAGTGCCTGAATCCATGAGATTCTTCGCTTCGCTCAGAATGACACAACGCGCACAAGAGAGGTTGTCGGACACCCCTTTTGGGCGGATTTTACTTACTTAGCGGTTTTTGCTCCTTTTGTCTGAACTCAAGAACAAATTCAGTAGGTTCGATTCTCACCACATCTATTCTCTCACCTGGCAAGACAGCTTGTTTCGGTGAGATACGGTAAGTCTTGCGGCCCAGTTTGGCTGAAGAAAGATCGAGTTCCAGCAGAACGTTCCTGGAGTTCAAGGTACCGGCGTCCTTTCTCAGGCCTCTCGCCGTGATCTTAACACTAGGTTTTACGGGTTCGACGATTTCCATGTGCTCGGGCAGGTTCTTGAACTCCACCGGCACCTTAATGGTGACTTCAAAGTCCTGCTGTCCTGCCAACATCAGCCAGATCAGACTGACAATGGCCAGGGTTCCCAACTTCAAAGGCCACCGAGGTACCAGGAGCAAACGGATAGTCGCCCACCAGCCCTTACCTTCAGGGGTGGGAAGGGTGATGGCTCCATGGACAGTTTGAGAGAGCCTCTGTTGATTTTCCATAGTTACCAGCTCTGCACCACGGGCCAGGGAAACTTCCCTACGTTCCTCGGAAACCACCACCACCATGGCATCACATCTCTGGGAGAGGCCGAGAGCCGCCCTGTGCCTGGTGCCCCAGTGTTTTGGCAGGTCCTCATCGGAGCTGAGGGGCAGATAACAGGCAGCCGCTACAACTTTTCCCTCCCGTATTAGCACGGCCCCGTCGTGCAGGGGAGACTCTTTCTGAAAGATGGTCAACAGCAACTCAGGAGTTGGATCTCCCTCTAAACCGGTGCCGGCTGTTATAAACTCGTCCACCTTATCGAGTCGCTCAATGATTGCCAGGACACCAATTTTTCTCTCCGCGAGGGAGAAAATTGCTTGGGTGAAATCCTCTATCCATTCCGCCGGTTTAGAATGTCTGCGCAAGCCAATTTTCCGGAGAGGATCTACCCTCTCCAAGACCTGACGTATTTCGGCCTGAAAGAGGATAATTAGTAAGATAATCAAAACCTGCCAGAGGATCTCAAACATCCAGGTGGTGAGGAAGAGGCCCCAAGCTCTGGCCGCGGTGTAGATGATCGCCAGGGCTAACAGACCAGCCAGGGCCTTAAAGGCCTTTGTTCCGCGAAACCATACGTAAAGGTAGTAAGCAACGATGGTGAGAAAAAGGATGTCCAGTACGTCCTGGAATCTTATGTTGGCTATCATGCGCAGGGTATCCATTTGACTCCTGTGGTTTCAAAAATCAACAGATTTCAGATCAATGGTCAACTCCAATTCACCTGGATCATCAGATCTAGACACTTTGAAGCCAAGTTTGCGAGCCAGTGCCTGCATACCAGTGTTTTCATGCAAAACAATGCCCCAGACGGTTTCGATACCACGCTCTTTGGCGATGGCAAGGCATCTTTCCAGGAGCCTGGCTCCCACTCCTTTACCCTGCCAAGGATCTCCCACCAGAATGGCAAACTCAGCTCTTTTTCCATCAGGATCTGAGATCACCCGAGCGGTTGCCAACATCCGCTCTTTGTCGCCATTGGTTTTTTCCAGGGCTACCATATCTATCTCGCGGTCGTAGTCTACCTGGGTGAATCGCACTAACATGGAATGGGGCAGGGCCTTGAGGGTACCGAAAAACCGGTAATAGATGCTGGTTGGAGAGAGGGTGTCAAAAAGTTTCACCAGAAGAGGTGCGTCTTCTGGTTTGATTGGGCGGATAAATACGGCAAGGCCAGCCGAAGTGACTTCGTTAGACTCATATTGTTCCGGGTATGGACTGATAACTAGATGGAGGGGAGAGGATATGTATGTGGTCTCCAGTAGTATCCTCGCATCTACCACCTGAGGCTTGCCGTCAGTCACTATCACAGGATTCATATCCAGCTCTACTATTTCAGGGAAGTCCACAACTAGCTGGGCAAGGCGGAGGATCGTCTCTTGCAAAAGCTCCATATTAGCTGGAGGTCGGTTGCGGTAGCCTTTAAGGAGTCTATAGACCCGGGTTTTTTCCATGAGTCTTCTGGCCAAAAGAAGGTTGAGAGGTGGAAGGCCAATCTCTCTATCCTGGAGGACTTCTGTGTAAATTCCACCCATGCCGAAGAGGATCACCGGTCCGAAACTTGGGTCCTTTTTTGCCCCAAGGAGAAGTTCGTAATCCCCCCTGAGGATCATCGTTTGCAGGGTAACACCCTGGATCACAGCCTCTGGATCATACTCCCGAGCTCCTGTGACGATCTTTTTAAAAGCGTCAAAAACTTCGGCCTCAGAGCGGAGATTCAGCAAAATGCCATTGGCTTCTGTTTTGTGGAGGATGTCCGGTGAAAGGATTTTCATCACCAGGGGATATCCCATTTCCTTCGCCTTTTCCACGGCTTCGTCAGCGGAGTTGGCAACTTCTGTGCGGTTTACCGGGAGGCCGTAGGCCCTGAGCAATTGTTTGGACTCAAACTCTGTTAACACCTTTTTTTGCTGGCGAGATGCTTCGTCAATGATAGAACCGGCTAGCTGACGATCGAACTGAAGCGTGCGGGGGAGTTTCGGTGGAATCTCTTGAAGGATCTCAAGGTTGCGGGAATATTCATGCATGTACATGAATGCCCGGATAGCCTGTTCGGGAGTACCATAGGTGGGAATTTCCGCCTGGTTCAAAATCTCCCTTCCTTTTTCCACATCTGCACCTCCCATCCAGGAAGCAAAGAGGGGGTACCGCCTGCTCTTAGAGATCCGGGCAAGCCCATTGGCCACAGCCGTGGGATCAGTCATAGCTTGTGGGGTAAGCACTGCCAGTACTCCGTCTAATTCATCTGCACCAATGCAGATCTTGACTACCTCAGTATACCTGTCAGGAGACGCATCTCCCAGAATGTCTATGGGGTTTGCATGGCTCCACGGAGCCGGTAAGAGAGCGTCCAGCTTCTCAACGGTATCGGCTTGCAGCGCTGCCGGCTCCAGACCATAGTGAGAAAGGGCATCAGCCGCCATGACTCCCGGTCCCCCGGCATTGGTCACAACCGCCAAACGAGACCCTGTGGGCCGGGGTTGTTTGGCCATCAGTTCGGCGCAGTCGAATAGCTCACCAATGGTGTTGACCCGGACAATGCCGGCCCTTTTAAAAGCAGCATCATAAACTGCATCCTCTCCAGCCATTGCACCCGTGTGGGACGCTGCCGCCCTCCTACCAGCAGGGCTTCTCCCTGATTTTAGAACCACAATTGGTTTCAAGCGTGAGGCGGCGCGGGCTGCACTCATGAATTTTCTGAAATTGGACAGGCTTTCCACATAGAGCAGGATGCTACTTACTTCTTGATCGATTCCCAGGTAATCGATCAAATCTCCAAAGTCCACATCCATCATGGAGCCAATGCTGACGAAGTAGCTGAAGCCGATATTTTCCTTGGTAGAGAGATCCAGAATTGCCGAGCAGATGGCGCCGCTTTGAGAAATAAAGGCAAGTTTGCCCTTTTGGGGCATACGGGAAGCGAAGCTGGCATTAAGATTCCTCTGAGGGCAGATGATCCCGAGACAGTTGGGCCCAATTATTCTGAGACCTCCTTTCCAGGCTTCCCACTCTATCTTTTTCTCTATGTCCATGCCTTGAGGTCCAACTTCTTTACCGCCAGCAGAGATAATGATTGCCCCTCCAACATTTTTGGTAACACATTCTTTGACGATATCAGGAACCGTAGCAATGGGAGTGGCAATGATAGCAAGGTCGACTGCGGTGTCGGTATCCACAATAGAGGGGTAAGCTTTGAGAGCGTGGATGCTGCGATAGCGAGGGTTTACGGGATACACTTTCCCCTGGAAACCACCCTGGGTAAGATTTTCCACCAGCACACTGCCAATGCTGCCCTCCTTTTCACTGGCACCAATGACCGCTATGGATTCAGGTTTGAAGATTTTGTCAAGATTGTAAACACCCATATGTCCCCCAGGTGCGATAGAGGTTGCTCGGATCCCGGTGAAATTTTTCCAAGCTAAGAGAATTTGATGTTAAAATAACTTTCTATGACACAGTTTGAGTTTTCAGGCAAACTTCGAGCACGAACTTCAAGATTAAAAAGCAATCTAATTAGATTTAACCATAGAAAATCTGGTCCTCTGAGCCAGGTCAAGTTCTAGTGGCTTTGTCGGTAGACATGTCCAGCGGTTTTGGAGTACTGGAGTTTTGGAGTATTGGAGTGTTGGAAAAAGCTAAAAACCCCAAAGATGCAACTTTAGAGAATTTTTGCATTACTTCATTACTCCACCACTCCATTACTCCAGCATACCGCAGCATGAGGGAAAGCCCATGGCAACTGCCTCTGGGGGTGACTAGGTCCTTCGGGCCCGTATTCTTTCCTTTCATAGAGCTCAGAAACCACGGAGTAGTGTTATGAGAAACTGCATTGGTTTCAGTATTGTTTGTTTGACCTGTTTCCTGCTGGTTGCAGCAACAAAATCAGACAGATATGTCAAGGACAATGTGTTTTATTCCTCCTCTCCAAAGCTGGAGGCTAAGGTTGATCCCAAGTTTAAGTATCTGGGAAGATTAGATTATACAATGGAACAACAATCCCCAGATCGCTTACAGTTGGTTGCTTATGAGACAAAATCCTATGTTTTCGTGGATGGTATTGAGAATAAGTTAAAAAGAGCCGTTTATGTACAGTTACGTAGAGAGCAAAATAAGTATGTGGGCAATCTCCTTGGAGATGCAAGGGCAAATTTAAGGTCTGGAATATGCAGTCTAGGTGAAAAGGAATATCAATGTTTCACTCGGGTGATTTTTCTTTCTGGGGATGAGCCTATAGCCAAGTTCATTTCCGAGCAAGGATATGTTCTTCCCACCTGTATATTAGCCAGAACTTATGCGAGAGCTGACTCAGAGGAAAACACCTATCTCGTGGTTATAACTTATTTTGAGAACTTCTCTGATTCTGGCCTTAGCTGCGAAAGTTGGCAGAGCGAAGAACAACCGACAGAGGAGCATAAGCAATATCTTGAGGGATTCGATCGCAATTGTAAAGCTTCCTTCACCATCATCAAAAAAGGTTCTGAGAAGCCGGGAATCAGAAGGCTCCTCGGAAGGTGAAAATAGCATTGCAGTGGCAGCATAGATTATCGGCTGCCGCCACCTTTTTTGAACTGGCGGATTACAAAGCGGCCTAAATCGCTAGGGTCATCTTTCCTGAGGTGCTTCTGAAGATCGGTCAGGGGAATCTCCGCCCGGGCTCTGGACCGGCGGCCACCAGCACTGCCGAGTCGACCGAAGGCACTGTTTGCCCAATTCCCAGCATCCTTGCGGAAACCATCGTTACGGATGACCACCACCAGAGTTTTCCGGTAGACACCGGAGACTACAACCCAGGCAATCTCATGCAGCCTCATGAAAAAATCGGCAACCAGCACGAGATTGTCCGGAGACTCGACTTGACCAAGGTGGCTGAAGATTTTCCCCTTGATGATCTCTTTGCTTTCGAGAGCACGGCGGAAATATTTGAGATCCTCCGTCCCCATGTCGGCCATCTCAATCTTTCGCAAAAGATTCATGTTGGAGTGAGGGAAAAGATAACGGAAAGCCTTGATATCCTCTTCTGTTACACCTGACTCAAAATTGCCGGTGTCAACCCTTATGGCAAAAAGAAGGGCAGTAGCCAGGCTTTTGGAGGGGCGTAATTTGGCTGCCCGGAGATACTCGCTCATGATGGTGGCCGTGGCGCCATATTGTGGACGAATGTCTACAAAAGAGGCCTGCAATTGTTGTGATACAGGATGGTGGTCGATGACCACATCATATTTGAGCGCAGCAAATGACTCGCTGTGATTGGGCTGACCGTCCACCAGGACAGTCTTGGTGAAGTCAGAAACTCGTAGACTTTGGGGTTTTACTAGGGGCATTTTCAAAAGTCTAATCATTGTAAGGTTGTCGAAACGCTTGATTTCGTTGAAATGGGTAATAGTCACCGCCTTGACCTTACGCCAGAGAAGACGCTTGAGAGCCATGGCCGAGGCCAAGGAGTCAGGGTCAGCACATATGGTTATCAGAACCTTGTCTTTGGAGTTGAAAACCTTTAAGAGTTCTCGCAGACGATCCTGCCGGGATCTGGTGGGAGACATTATCTTACCTCGCTAACCACAATAAAGGATAGCAGCTGTTGCACAAGTGGTCAAATTCCCCCTGATCACCATCAAGGCATCATCTGCCGTTCGACAGGCTCACGGCCCTGAGCAAAGTCGAAGGGCGGCGTTGCCTTCGATCGCTCCTCCCCCCGCCTGCGCGGGGGCATGCTTGCGGCGTATTGCCCCATACGCCTCAGTCGTCGCTCCTCGGCGCCTTGCATCTAATACCTTGGGCAGTTTCCCCAGAAATATTGTTGTGATCAAGCCCGGATGTTTCATGAATCACCTGCTACGACCGCGGATTCGACCGTCCTTCCAGGTGTCCTCGGGTGTCGGCCCCTGCGACGTACCATTCAGGTACGCCTCGGCTTCGATTTCGGATCTCGGATTTCGGATCTCGGATTTTTGACTACAATTGATGATATCGAACTTAACAGTGCAGATACCGCCATTTGTTTCCTGCTTCTCACGAGCTTTTCAGCAAATTTTTAATCCGCATTCCGCAATCCGCATTCCGCAATCGTCGACCAGGTGGCACGGTCGTCTTCGCGGTCTCGCGACAGCAATTCATGAAAGATCCAGGCTAGGCCACGGGGAAGCTACTCCACAACGCGAAATTGAATCCCGCTAAAGCAGGATTCGAAATGTAAGGAAGATATCTCATCTTATTGTAGTTCGCTCGCAGTCCCCAGTCCCGCATGGCGGAAATCAATAAACCTTCCTTGATCCGTGCCGATTTCCAAGGACCTCCACAGTGTTGTTGACCACCACGAAAGCCCCCGGGTCGATGGCAAATATAACATCCTTTAGCTTGGGGAGTTCTGTGAGGGTGGTGATGGTAAAGAGCACATCTCTTTCTTTCCCGGTGTAAGCCCCCTTTCCCTTTAGGAAAGTAACGCCACGATTTACCTTGTTGAAAATTTCTTTGGCCATCTCACCTGTTTTTTCCGAGATAACCATGGTGGACAACCGCTGGTTGAATCCAGTGAGGACGGCATCAAGTACCCGGCTGCTGGTGAACACATAGATAAGGGTGTAGAGGGCTATTTCCAGTCCAAAAAAATAAGCACCGACCATTAGCACCATAGAGTTAAAAACAAAACTAACCGATCCAGGACGGAAGCCGAATTTCTGGTTTGCATGTATTGCCAGAATGTCAATGCCACCTGTTGAGCCGATGGAGCGCAGAATGATTCCAACTCCTGCTCCGCAGATGATGCCGGCAAATAGGGCGGCGAGGATAGGGTCCTCGATGGCGGCAGCGGGTGGCGTGATAAAAGCGGCGGCCAAGGAAAAAAAGCCCATTCCATAAAGGGTATAGAGGAGAAATCTGCGACTAATGGAGAAAAATCCCAGGAGCATCAGAGGTATGTTCAGTAAAAAATAGGCAAGCCCTACGTTCAGCTTGGGAAAAAGATAGTGAAATATGAGAGCAATACCTGTAACTCCCGCACTCAGCAATTTACTGGGAATCAAAACGGAGTTCATCCCTATGACGAAAATTAGACTTCCGGCAGAGATAAGACAAAGGTTGTAAAGAACTGTTTTCCAGGACTTGGCGATTAAGTCGAGGTGAAGGTCCTTGGCCTGAAGTTTTATCTCCATGGGAGTTCTCCTTGTGTCTGCAGATATTCGGGCTAGCTCCTGCCATTTGATCTTAGATTCTTTCCCCAGTTTCGGCAAACCATCTTTCAACAAACAAAAAGCTGGCACTCAAAGCAGAACTCATGCCAAAAATATAATATATTGAATTCAATGGTAATTTGTCCACTGAATATATAAGTGCCAGAACTGTCAGTTCCGATAATCGAAAGAAGGAAGGGTGGGCAATTTAGATGAAGACAGGGATAATCATCTAAATATCTGAAATGAAATGAAAATAAAAAAAAGAGAATTTCGAGTTCTCATATTTATTTTAACGGAACCCCAAATTCCTCTTTCTAGATTATTGTTTGATTACAAATGTTTATGCCCCTCGAGATGTTCTCCTTTGGCTACGATCAGGCCAAATAATCGGAAGCTATGGTTCTGATTGCATTCTTTCCTTTAAATTTTATTAAGTAATATTAAACATTTAATTAGTTGGTACGTGGATTGCTGTTGCAAGATCTAATTGGAACAATCCAGGCCGTGGGATGAATACGGCTACAACCTTAACTAAGAAAGGGAAAGTCAGATGAAAAAGCAAGTTTTAGTTTTTGCCATGGTAGCCGCTGTGCTTATGCTCCTGAGTGGGCAGGTCGCGGCGCAGACTCAGGCGTCCGCCCCAGCCCAGGAGACTACCCAAGCCCAGGAGGCTACGACAGTTCAGGAACCCTCTAATCTGCAAGTGGAAGTCGCTACTGTTTCCAAAGATGTAATCGATCGGGCTCCAGTGGAAGCGGGGAGCAGTTTTCCTGCCTCAGTAGGTAAGCTTTTCTGCTTCACCAAAATCACCGGCGCTTTGAACCCCACTCACGTTACCCACGTGTGGTTTTTTGACGGTACCGAGCGAGCCAGGGTAGAACTTGAGGTCAATTCTGCCAGTTGGCGCACCTACAGCTCAAAAAATATCGAGAATCACGAGGCGGGCGCCTGGCGTGTCGAGGTAGTTGATTCCGCGGGTAATGTGTTGCAGACCTTGAATTTCGAAGTAACACCCTCATAAGCACTGGCCTGCAAAACGTAAAAGAGCTAAGGAGCCGCTCAGGCTAATAAAATAACCGCAGCGTTGAGTCCCTTGGCGAATAATTAGAGGAAAGCAGAACAAACAATTCCTATGGTCTTAGAATCGGATGCGTGAGTTCTGCTTTCCAAAATTATGTGATAATTTAATTAGTTATTCGGCCTAAAATTTCTTCTTTTGCACCGGATTCCACTTTTTCTCGCCAAAATCGGAACTTATAGTTCTGGCACGTCTGCACTGATCAAAAACAAACATAAAAATATTAATAGGTTATGCAAATGGCACGTTGTTTGCCATGGTTGAAAGTCGGCCCCACTAATAGTTTGTGGGTTGAATGGAGCGTTATTTCCTAAAATCCGGCACGATTGATTTTCATTGTGGCCGTGCCCAGTAAAAGGAGGCGAGGAGAGATGAAAACGGTAATTCCTTGTCCAGAAGAAATTGAACCTTTGGGTTGCCTGCCCAGGTCTGGGCAGGTGGAGGAGAATTCCTCAAAGGACCAAATATTTGTTGAGTACAGGAAATCCAGGTCCGGCAAGAAGACCTATGGTATTTCAAGATTTCCTGCAAGTTTACGTTCTTCAACTTTCCGCAGACGTTTCTTTTCTGAAGCGACCAGCGCTGAGTGGAACCATTGGCGCTGGCAGCTGGCTAACCGAATCAGCAATCTTTCCCAACTGGAGCGCATCATTCGGCTCAGCGACGATGAGCGCCATGGTATTGGCCGCAATGGTAATTCACTTCCTCTGGCCATAACCCCTTACTATGCGAGCCTCCTGGACGAAGAAAATCCGTTGCAACCCCTGCGGCGTACCGTGGTGCCGGTAAAAGGGGAGCACCTGCACTCCCAGGGCGAAGCGGAAGATCCCCTGGAAGAAGATCATGATAGCCCTGTGCCAGGGATAGTCCACCGCTATCCTGACAGGGTCCTTTTTCTGGTTACGGACTTCTGTTCCACTTACTGCCGTTATTGCACTCGTTCTCGCATGGTTGGTCACAATAGAGCCTTTAGGCCGGAGCATTGGCAACAGGGCATCGACTACATCAAAGCTACGCCGGCAGTCAGGGATGTGCTGCTATCCGGTGGCGACCCGTTGACCCTGCCGGACGAGAAACTTGAATGGCTCCTGTCCCGGCTAAGGAGGATTCCCCATGTGGAACTGTTGCGCATTGGCAGCAAAGTGCCTGTGGTTTTGCCACAGCGGATTACAGCATCCCTCACCAGGATGCTAAAGCGCTACCACCCACTCTGGATGAGTATTCATTTCACCCACCCAGATGAACTTACTCCTGAGTCAAGTCAGGCCTGCGAACGACTGGCGGATGCCGGCATTCCTTTGGGCAGTCAGACTGTGTTGCTGGCCGGAATCAATGATGATGTGGAAACCATGAAACGATTAGTTCACGGGCTACTGAAGATTCGGGTGAAGCCCTACTACCTCTATCAGTGCGATCCTATTTTGGGATCGGCTCATTTCCGCACACCTGTTGGCAAGGGCCTTGAGATCATTCAGGGTTTGCGAGGTCACACTAGCGGTTATGCGGTGCCCACTTATGCCATCGACGCCCCGGGAGGCGGTGGCAAGATTCCCTTGCTTCCCGATTACCTTGTCGGCCGTGAGGGTGATTACCTTGTTCTAAAAAATTATGAGGGCCGGACATTTTACTATCCTGACCCCCCTCCACCCCAAAGCCACTCCGCCGGCACTCCTTTGAGGCCAGAAGCTGGGGAGAGGAGAAGTTGCTGATGAAAATAGGCATTACCTATGACCTCCGAAAAGATTACCTGGTAGCGGGCTTCGGTGAGGAAGAGACCGCCGAGTTTGACTCGGAGGAAACCATTGCTGCCATTGACCGGGCTTTGCAAGATCTAGGGTACCGCACAGATCGCATAGGGAACATCAAGAGTCTCACCCGACGACTTGTTGCCGGGGATAGTTGGGATCTGGTTTTCAATATTGCCGAAGGTCTAAGGGGATTCGGCCGTGAAGCGCAAGTCCCGGCCCTGCTCGAAGCCCACGAAATACCGTATACATTTTCCGATCCCCTGGTACTGTCCCTCACTCTGCACAAAGGGATGGCCAAGCGCGTTGTCCGAGATTTAACCGTTCCCACGCCTGATTTCTTCCTGGTGGAGAACGAATCTGACCTACAGTTTATCGATCTTCCTTTTCCACTCTTTGCAAAACCAGTAGCCGAAGGTACCGGCAAGGGAGTCGATTCCGCCTCGAAAATTACCAATCGGAGAGATCTGCTATCCGTGTGCAGTCTCCTGCTGTCAAGGTACAAACAGCCTGTACTGGTTGAGACCTTTTTGCCAGGACGGGAAGTTACTGTGGGTATCCTGGGAACGGGAAAAGATGCAGCGGTCATTGGTGCTATGGAAGTTGTTCTCCTAGAGAATGCTGAATCTGAAGTCTACTCGTACCGGAACAAGGAGAAGTGTGAGGAATTGGTGGAGTATCGTCCGGTCGATGGTGCTTTGCTAACAGAGGCGAGCAAGGTGGCCCTGCTTGCCTGGAGAGGCCTCGGCTGCCGGGATGCGGGCCGCCTCGATCTGCGTCAAGCTAAGGACGGCACTCTCATGTTCATGGAGGTCAATCCCCTGGCCGGACTCCATCCCACCCATTCGGACCTATGCATCATCGCATCTCAGGTGGGAATTTCTTACAACGACTTGATCCAGGCGATTGTTTCTTCGGCTTCGGCTCGCCACGGATTGAGGAGGAGAAGCTTTGAGGAGAAAAAAGGTCGGTATAGTTCACAACCAACCAGCCTCCCAAGGGCACGAAAATTGGGAAGCATCCATTGACGTTATTGCCCAGGTGGAAGCCATTGAGAAGGCGCTCGAGGCTTTGGACCACTCGTCGGTGAGGATTCCCTTTACCCGTGATCTCCATGGCTTCACTCAGAGATTCAAGGAGCAAGTGGTGGACATCGTCTTCAATCTCTGTGAAACTGTTGATGAAGATCCCCACCTCGTCTGGCATGCAGCAGCCGTCTTTGAGCTCCTGAACGTGCCCTTCACCGGTTCTAATTCCGCAGCCCTGGTGCTTACCACCGACAAGCTTATTGGCAAACGACTGCTGAAGGGCAGGCAAATCAGGACGCCCAATTATATAGCCTACAATGGCTCGCGGGAATTCAATACTGCCCTACTCAAATTTCCGGTGATCGTCAAACCGAGGTTTGAGGACGCAAGTATTGGTATTGATCAGGACTCGATCTTCGAAAATGACCAGGAACTTCGAGAAGGACTGAAACAGTTTTTGGACCGATTCGGCCCGCTATTGATAGAAGAATACATTCCGGGCAGGGAATTCAACCTAACTCTTTTGGGGTATCCGACGGCAAGTGTACTCCCCATAGGGGAGATCGATTTTTCCGCTTTTCCCGAAGATCTTTACCCCATTGTCGGTTACCGGGCCAAATGGGATAAGGCTTCTTTCGAATACCACCATAGTCCCAGAAGGTTTCCACAAGATCTAGCCCGGTCGTTGTCAAAAAAAATGGAGAGGGTGGCCCTCGAGTGTTTCCACCTCTTTATGGTGAGAGATTACGGACGAGTTGATCTGAGGGTTGATGACCAGGGCAAGATATATGTTCTCGAGGTGAACGGGAATCCTTGTCTGAGCCCTGATGCCGGCTTTGCCGCCTCGGCCCGAGAGTCGGGACTGGACTATGGGGATATGATAGGCATGATCGTTGATTTTGCCATTCAAAGGGAAGAGGGCAGCACCACCCAGTGATGGTAAAGCCTGCGGCCTGTTAACGGGCGAAAGGGAAAAATGTTTCGAATTCGTCGAATCTACGATGACACCTTGCCCGTGGATAAAGATGCCATTGTGCAGGTTCAGCAAATCTTGCTGGAGCAGTTTCCATTATTGTGGAAGGAAAAAATCACCGAACTTACAGAGCAACTGCGGAACCCACTGAAATACCGGTTCAGGTCTATTCTTCTCGTTGCCGAAGGCGCACGGAATCGAGTCAAAGGCTTTGCTCTCCTTCAACACGCCCCAGACCTACAATTTTGCTATTTGGACTTCATGGCAGCAGGGCGGTGGCAGACGGGAGGTGGAGTCGGTGGCGGCCTCTATGAAAGGGTAAGGGAAGAAGCCTTCTCCATGAAGGCTGTTGGCCTTTTCTTCGAGTGTTTGCCCGATGACCAAACATTGTGTCGCGACCCGGAGATATTGAAACAAAATGTTGCCAGGCTCCGCTTCTATGAAAAATACGGAGCGCGGCCCATAGTGAACACGGCGTACGAGACACCACTCGGCCAGGACGATGACTGCCCACCCTATCTGGTCTGCGACAATCTCGGCAGAGACAAAACGTTGCGCCGCTACAAAATGAAAAGCATTGCGCAGGCCATACTCAGAAGAAAATACGGCGACTTGTGCCCTCCAAAATATATAAAGATGGTGGTAGAGTCCTTCAAAGACGACCCGGTCCGACTCAGAGGTCCCAGGTACGTAAAAGATGAACCTCCCATCGAGGTAAGGCCTGTCAGGTCCATTGAAAAGAGCATCGCCCTGGTTGTGAATGACAAGCACACCATTCACCACGTTCATAACCGAGGGTATGTGGAATCACCCGTGCGGATAAGGGCTATTCTAAGGGAAATTGAGCCAACTGGAATTTTTGAGAAGATAAAAGTTCGGCACTTTTCTGACAAATACATCAAAGCCGTTCATGACGGCCAGTTTGTGGAGTACCTGAAACGAGTGTGCAACCACCTTGAACCGGGAAAATCAGTATACCCTTATGTATTTCCCATTCGAAATGTTGCTCGGCCCCCCAAGGTTTTACCGATCAGAGCGGGTTACTACTGCATCGACACCTTCACCCCACTGAACGAGAATGCTTACCTTGCGGCCAAAAGGTCAGTTGACTGCGCCTTGACCGCGGCCCAAAAGATCCTCGAAGGGTATCGCCTAGCCTATGCTTTGGTGCGCCCTCCCGGGCACCACGCCGAGCACCGCGCCTTCGGTGGATTCTGCTACTTCAATTCTGCCGCGATTGCAGCTCAGTACTTGAGCTCTTACGGAAAAGTGGCAATGCTGGATCTGGATTACCACCACGGAAATGGGGCCCAGAACATTTTCTACAAACGCGCAGATGTATTGACCATATCGATCCACGGCCATCCACGTTTTGCCTACCCCTATTTCAGCGGCTTTGAAGATGAAAAAGGAGAGTCCGCCGGGTTCGGATACAATATGAATGTCCCCTTGCCGGAAGAAGTGAGCGGGGAAGCATACAGGGAAGCCCTTAAGAAGGTGCTGAAGCGGATAGAGAAGTTCCAACCTCAATTTCTCGTGGTTCCCCTGGGTTATGATCCCGCCAAAGAGGATCCCACCGGTTCGTGGGGTTTGCGTGCCAGGGATTTCAGGCTTAATGGAGAAATGGTCGGCTCCCTGAGGTTACCCACGATTGTCGTTCAGGAGGGAGGCTACAGAGTTCGCTCCCTGGGGATCAATTCCCGTAATTTCTTTACCGGCTTGTGGTCAGGTTTCCATCTTCGTAGCCCTTCAACCGTAAGCTCACACCAGAGAAGTAAGCGCAAGTGAACTTCAAAGGAATCTCTTATCGAGACAAGCCAATCCCCTCCGATGTTGACAGTATCCTGAACATTGTCAAGTCTTCCGGATTTTTTTCTACGGAAGAAGTTGAAATGGCAGTGGAGTTGGTGCAAGAAAACCTTTCTAAAGGAGAGTCGAGCGGCTATTGTTTTTTATTGGTTGAATTCAATGAGCGAGTTGTTGGTTACAGTTGCTATGGACCGATTCCGTGCACCAAAGAAAGTTACGACCTTTACTGGATTGCCGTCCTCCATGACTTTAGAAGCAGGGGAATTGGCCGGGACTTGTTGGAAAGGACCGAGAAGAAAATAGGGAAAATGGGGGGTAGACGAATCTACGTGGATACCTCTTCCCGTGATCAGTACGAACCAACACGCTCATTCTACCGGGCTAACGGCTACGAGCAGGAAGGTGTTCTGAAGGATTTTTACTCTCCTGGGGATGATAAAATTATATACGTCAAACAATTATAGTGGGAAGGCAATGGTTTAAACCCCAGGAACTTCCCTAAAAAAACCGTTGCAGGCCAGAAAAATTCGATGGAATTCCCTGGCCGAGCTATTGTGCTACAGTTCAGAATCCACTTCATCTTCGAAAACCTCCCTGATAGTGAATTTGCTTTTATTAAGCTTATCTATTAACAACTCGTACATTCCAAAAAACTGCTCTAGGGTCTTTAAAAGGTTTGGCCCGATTTTTTCAAAACAATTGGGACACCTCAACTCAAGGTTATCGTTAATTTTTTCAATGAATTCAGAAGTGTTAACCGTGAATGTTGAGCCGCATTCATGGCCGAGAATAAACCATCTAGTCCCCTCTTTCTCTGTTTTCATTTGGAATTTCCTTTAATCTCATAAGTTAGAGCCAAACACTCAGACATGGAAAAACGGGCTTTCTTAGCCCGTTTTTCCCCGTCCCGATTCAGGGAAAAAATATTTTGGCCTGAGGTTGCAAAGGAACAAATATTATCTTATAAGCGATTCAAAGCAAGCGGAAAGATTAGAAGGGCATTATAAGTTCTCATGGTGTGCATTACGGAACCTGAATTGGTGTTTGTTTTGACTGAACAAATTTCCACCCTTGATTTTCACTTTTGCAATATAATTGCCGGTCGGACGAGTTAGTTTAACAGGGAAATCTCCAAGGGTAGACAAAATGGGTCCCGGGAGGGGCGAATGAAATTTGTTCTGGTTGTTGCCAGGGAACAAGACATTGTCCAGACCATAATGGGGTGTTTTGGCTCTGACTGCAAGGTGAACCGGGCAGCGGACAGAGATGATGCTTTGGAGATGCTGGGAACGAGGCGCTATGATCTTATCTTTCTTGATCTGGAGATAGTTCAGGGCTCATTAGGGGACAAGGACTATGAAACCGCCTTGCAACAGTTCCGCAATTTGCAGCCTTCTGTCGAGATTGTTGTGATGTCGCCGCAAGCAATGGTCAGGGAGGCGGTAAAGGCGGTTAAGGCGGGTGCGAGCGACTATATTACTTATCCTATCGATCCTGAGGAGGTTAACCATGTAACGGAGACCATCAATGAGGCCATAATCCTCCAGTCTGAACTGGACTATTTGAGAGACCGGTTTTGGCAATCGGATTACATGGACTTGGTCAAGACCAAGAGTCCGGCGATGCAAGAAGTCTTCTCAAGTATCCGCTCTGTAGCTCCAACCAAAAGTACCGTTTTGCTCATCGGCGAAACGGGTACGGGCAAAGGTCTTATAGCAAGACTCATTCATCAGCACAGTAACCGCCGAGATGCTCAATTTATCAGTGTCCACTGTGGCGCCATTCCAGACACGCTGGTGGAAAGCGAGTTGTTCGGCCATGAAAAAGGTGCTTTCACCGGCGCAATTCGGAAAAAGCTGGGGAAGTTTGAAATTGCCAAAGGGGGGACTATTTTTTTAGATGAAATTGGCACCATAACACCTTCCGCTCAGATAAAGCTCTTACAGGTTTTACAGGACGGAACTTTTCAAAGGGTTGGAGGAGAGGATACTATACAAGCCAATGTCAGAGTGATCGCCGCCACAAACATGGATCTCGGAATGATGTGCGACGATGGCCAATTCAGAAAAGATCTTTACTACCGGTTAAATGTGTTTCCAGTGGAAATCCCGCCCCTGAGGGAGAGAAAAGAGGATATTCCACATATTGCTCAGTTAATCCTGCAAAGATTAGAGAAGTTCAATAAAAGACAGATCCGATCTATAAATAGCAGCGTGATGGAAGGCTTCATGAAGTACGCCTGGCCAGGAAATGTCCGAGAACTGGAAAACTTGTTAGAGCGTGCCTATATTCTGGAAAACTCCTCAGTGCTTACAGTAGAAAGTTTTCCGGCTGAACTTCTTCCATCTCAAGACGTTTCGGCAGGGGTGGAGGTGGATTCTTCCCTTCCCTTGGCTGAGGTTAGAAATAGAGGGGTTGAGGATATTGAGCGGCGATACCTGCGAGAACTTCTCGCCAGCAAACGAGGAAGAATAAAGGAGTCGGCTGAGGTCGCCGGCATCAGTACCCGGCAGCTGCACAAGCTGCTCAACAAATACCAAATTAGAAAAGAGGAATTCAAGCAGCGAAATAGTTAAAGCGGAAATGGTAGTTCCGACAAGGGAAAATTCGGTCCTGGCAGTTCTTCTTTAAGAATTAAATATATATTTCAAGGGATTGCGCGTAGGATTAAAAGCTAATTCATACCAGACCCATCCTCTCCCAGGCAGTGATCGGAAGCCGGAGTTCCGATCGCCAGACTCACATCTCTCGTTAAATCCATAAATTACAATAGCTTATCTAAATGGCACGTCTGTTGCCTACGCTTTGACTGGACCAAGGGATGAGCCGGGTACTCAAGTCTGGCTGCAATCGTTAGAGAGGACCAATGGAAAATAAAGATGCAAGCAGTCTTAAGACTGTAAGAGGACTCGTCATTCCGGTGGACTGGGACGATAAGGGCAATGTCACTGCCACGGCCATTTCGACTCACCTGGAAGAAGAGTACCTAGTAGACCAAGACGCTTGGGGTGAGGCGTTGCTGGCTTTCCTCCGCCAGAGGGTGAAAGTAAGCGGATCTGTAGTGCTAAAGAAAGATGGCAAAAAGGTCATTACAGTGAAGAAATATGAAGTGTTGGAAGAGTGATCAATAAAGAAGTTTAATCTAAGAAGGTGCGGGAATTGTCCCGTTTTCTGTAGTGCGAACAAGAATTGAATAGGGAGGAAGAATGATGTTGCTGCGAAAAAAAATTCTGCTGCCTGTCCTGAGTATTTTGGCGATTGTCGCCCTGATGGGCGCCGTACAGCTGTTTGCGGCCGCAGAAGAAGTAGAGATTGCTGGAACCGTCTTTGCCGCTGAGTGGGACGCCAACGACAATGTCACGGCTGTTGTCATTGCAACCGAGGAGGGGGAAGAAATCGCTGTATCCACCTCGGGCAAGGGCATTGAACTCCTGAAGCTCGAAGAGAGAAATGTAAAAGCGACCGGTTCGATTGTCACGGATGAGGAAGGTCGGAAAACGATCACCATAACTAAATACATCGTCCAGGAATAGAGCCGGAAAGCTCTTCGTCAGTTTAGAGAAGGGGAGCCCGTGTCAGCGGTCTTTTAGAAATGTGAGGGGGGGAGGCCCCCTCACTTGCTTAGTCCAGAGCCGGGAAGCTTCCCTAGGAGTTCACCATGCAAGAGAAAAGATTAATCTGCACTCAGTGCGGCAACCCGTTTATCTTTACCATTCCCGAACAGCAACGTCTCAACTCCCTCGGGTTTGATGCCCCGAAGCGGTGTGGGGAATGTCGGAAAAAGAAGATTAAAGACGGCCCGTCACGGCATGAGACAAAAATGAAGTACAAACGCCAGAAATCTAAAAACCACTCGGAGGACGTTTTCGACCATTAGTCATAGTTGGTAGAAGTTCAGAGCTGACAGGTGGTGCGTATTTGCCCTCCTTTTATCGGAAAAGCAATCCTTCAACCTTAATCGAGATTAGAGGTTTTTGTTTGACATCTCTTTGTCATTTTGCTAGCTCATTTAAGGACACAACAAAGGGGTGCGGCACTCTGGAATATGGAATCAAATTTATCTAAAGACCCGCACAGTAGCAAAAGGGACAAAGGAGGCAGCAGTTTGAATTGCCTCGCTACCTGCGGACAGGGCAAAGGCAATGACCGAGAGAGGATACCAATTGCTTCAGGACACGGTAGAGAGGCTGTTGCGCCGAAATGCCACTTACCACCTGACCAATATCCTCAAAAAGACCCACCCTGCTGATATAGCCTACCTTTTCAAACTTCTGGACGACCGTTCAGCCCACACCGTTTTCAAGCTCTTACCCGATGTGGACACCGCCGCTGATGTCTTGTCGGAGATACACCCGTCTTTCCGGAGCAAATTCATTCAAACTCTGTCCACCGACCGTCTGGTGGAGATCCTTTCTGCCATGGCGGATGACGATGCAGCAGACCTACTCGCCGGTCTCCCAGATGAGGTACGTGAGAAAATCCTTGGGCTCATGTCGCACAAAGACACAGAAGAGCTCTCTGAGCTATTGAGATACCCGGAGGATTCGGCCGGCCGCATTATGACCACTGATTTTCTAGCCCTGCCAGAGAACATGAGCGCCCAAGAGGCGGTGCAAGAAGTGCGCAAGGCGTCGGCAACCGAGATGGTCTTCTACCTCTACGTGGTTGATGAGCAACGGCGTCTTTCAGGCGTGCTCTCTTTGCGCCAGCTGGTAACTGCCACTGATGAGACCAAGCTTTCCCGTATAATGACATCAGAGGTGGTCAAAGTGCATGTCACTACTGACCAGGAGGAAGCAGCGCGAAAGGTTTCACGTTACAACCTCCTGGCGGTACCTGTTGTAGGTGACAACGATATTCTTGTTGGGATTATAACTGTAGATGACGTTATCGATGTTTTGCGCGAGGAAGCCACCGAGGACATTTTGAAAATGGCCGGCACCTCAGAGGAAGAGATCAGTTCTTTCTCAGTGTGGCGCAGTGTAAGGGTACGCCTGCCCTGGCTTTTCGCAGCCTGGATCGGAGGCGTTGCTGCTATCAAGATAATAGAGGGCTTTGAAGGCCAGTTCAGCGAACAGATCACCTTGTTCGCCTCCCTGGCGGCTTTCATTCCGGTTATCATGGGAATGGGGGGCAACATAGGTACCCAAAGCCTATCAATCACCGTCCGTGGGCTGGCTACTGGAAGGATTGATCCCAAATTGCTGTGGAGGGTAGTTTTTAAAGAGATCAGGGTGGGGCTGCTCCTTGGGATTGCTTATGGCTTCCTACTTGCTCTCGTGGGCTGGTTTTTGAACAAGAGCCTAATCTTGGGTGTGGCGGTGGGTGTGGCCATGTGTGGTAATATGACCCTGGCGGCGGTGGTCGGCACTTTCTTACCCCTAATAGCCACAAAGCTTCGCATAGATCCGGCGGTGGCCTCGGGTCCCTTCGTGACTACCAGTATAGACGTCCTCGGCGTCACCCTCTTTTTCCTCACCGCTGCCCTGCTCATCCTCAACTGAGTTGCCCGGCACTGCTTGGCGTGTGACCTTTCGCAGTCACTCAGAAGAGACATCAGCATAGGCCAAAAGGGAATGCTGCGAAACAACGAGCATCTGAGCAACCTGTCTTTGCCAATCTCAGCCTTGAGAGGGCCTGCATGAAGATGTGGTGCTTCCTCAACAGGAACTCTGCCAATAAATGGCGCGAATATGATCGTTGTGGAGTAGCTTTCCTGTGGCCTATGTCAGAAAAATATTCTTGGGGAAACTCCTGAAAAAAGGTAGAAAAATTTATGAAGCTCCTTTGTCCTAACAATTGTCCACCTGCTATAGACAGTAATATTGGATTTCGCTTGGTAGGTGTACCAGTCAATTTGAGAGATGATTTAACCATAGATATTGAAGGAATACATAGTTCCATAATTAATATCCTTAAGGGGCTAATACCGGGTGCCAAATTATTATGTGGCAGGTGCAACGAAAAAGCAGTGATGGAAAAGTAATATTATCTCACCAAATTTTCTATCTTCCCGGCCAATATCAAAGGTGAGCTTTTGCCTCGACTGCGGTTGTGGTTGCGCTGGACATTGGTCCTGAAGTGTACTAAAAAAATTTTTTGGCTCGGAAAGAGTGAGGGGTTGTTTCTGAGTTAAGGAGAGAGGGCAGTCACGGGAAGCCCCATAGCGTTCCGAAGGATTACTAAAGATTGAACAGATGAAACTCTTGGGGGCAAAAGGTGAGATTAGGATGAAGAGGCTAGTTTTTGTTATACTACTGGTATTCTTCTTTTCAGCAAATGCATATGGCAATAATTGCGCGAGATTAACCAACCGTGAATTCTATGTTGAGTCGTTGTCTAACTCTTGCCAGGTTGTCTGGGGTGCCGAAATACTCAACATTTGTGATAGACCCATTGAGCTGGAATTAGAAGGCGCCTTGGTTAATAAGAAAGGCTACGTACTGCACAAGGACAGGTCGCGGAAGATTTTTCTGGAACCTGGAGAAACCGCAAAGGTACATCGAAGATTTGCCACTAGTTGTCGCTTATTACTCGAGGTCAAAGCGCTTAACTATTCCACCATCGTCGTAAAACATAGCAAAGGCAGATAGGTAAGAGTTAGTGAGTTATATTATTCATTCGAATCAAGGCAGCCTGATCCTTTTGGCCAGGTAGGAGTTCAATGGTTTGCCAGTAAAGGAGACGAGCGGTTTTGGAGTACCATAGGAATAGAAATTCCAAATCACAAATCACAGATATCAAACAAATCACAATGACCAAAATTCGAAATTCCAAACCTGTTTTGTGTTTTGGTCATTGAATATTGGAATTTGAGATTTATTTGTAATTTGGTGCTTGGAGTTTGGGATTTCACTTTTTCACCACTCCATTACTCCAGCAGACGTGCGTATAAAGGAAAGACCCTAAAAGCCCCCCTGGGGGGCAGCTCAAAGCCAGTTTTTTTGGGCCAGGACTCTTTATTAATCTAAACTAATCACTTGAAGGAGGAAGCTATGTTAAGAAAATCCACTTACAAACTGCGCGTTACCAGAAGAGAGGCCCTTTGCGTTCATGACGAGCCAGACCATACTTTGATGCTGGTGGAAATGGAGGGAGAGCCCATAGATTATACACCAGGAGTGGCCGGAGAATTCCTCTCCCGCCGCAGTGTCAATTTCCATGACCGTACCAAGGGATCAGGGTCGATGCAGGGCTATGCCATGACCCACTTCCAATACGGCTCGGTGTACAGCCGCTTCGAAGGCCAAAGGGATGGGAAGAGCAAAACCACTAAGGGCACCTGGAAAACCTACAGGGGAACAGGCAAACTGGCCACCATCACAGGGGAGGGTACCTTCACCGTAAGTAGCGGACAAGCTCCAGGTGAATTCATCCTAGCGATGGAGGGTGAGTACGAACTTTAGCCGCGTCTGTTTCTGAAGAGGAAAGGAGCACGACGAAGGTTTTCGCCGTGCTCCGGCCGCGGATTAGTTTGGGCTCTGTTAGGTAACGGAATGAAAAAATATCATATTTCAATCCTCATCTCCTTGGTCTTACTCGGCATGGTAAAGCCCGAGGCATCGGCCAAGTCTGCTTGTAGTGAATCAGTGCCGGAGATCTTCAAGAAGGTTTCTCCCTCGGTGGTATTCATCTCGGCGGTTTCCTTCGACCCTTTCAAGACCAAAGACCGTTTGGCCACCTCTGTGGGCTCAGGTTTTATTATCAGGAAGGAAGGAGTCATTCTTACGAACTCTCACCTTGTCTTCGGCCATCAAACCATTGATGTAATTCTGGACAACGGCTTTACCACCCGGGCTGAACTTGTTGGGGTGGATCCATTTCTCGATTTGGCCGTGCTTCGGATCTCAGTGCCGGTGAAAAGCCTTCCTGTGGTGATCTTGGGTGACTCTGACAAGGTTCAAACCGGGGAGGACGTTTTGGCCTTCGGTAATCCCTTCGGCCTAGAGCAGACTCTGACAAAAGGAATAATATCCGGGGTTAACCGGACTCTCCCGGCCTCCCCTATGAGCCCGGAGCTGCCACTCATTCAAACCGACGCAGCATTTAGTCCCGGCAACTCCGGCGGGCCACTGGTGAACGGTTGTGGAGAGGTCATCGGCATCAATACGGCGATGTTTGGTCAGGGTGAAAACATCAATTTTGCTGTGCCCATAAACACGGCCAAGAAAGTTCTCCCCCAACTGCTTGCCAAGGGGAGGGTCATTCGTCCCTGGCTCGGAGTCGGCGGCAAGTTCATCCAGAAAGAGCTTGGACAGATCATCAATCTGCCCCTGGTGGATGGGTTCATGGTGGAGACGGTTGAACCGGAGAGTCCTGCTGAGCAGGCGGGCCTGAATGAGGGGGATTTGCCCGTCACCCTTGCCGGCACGGAGTATCTCTTCGGTGGAGATATCATAGTTGCGATTAACGGTCGTGCTTTCACCGGCCGAGATGAGTTGGCCGACTTGGTGAGTTCACTCAGGGTGGGCGACAAAGTGCGTTTGACCCTTTACTATGGGGGAGAGACAAGGGAGGTGGAAATGCAGCTCACAGAGCGACCGCTTCTGTTGGGTGACTTTTGAATATGGACCAAACGAAATAATCTGAGCGGTCCTAGAGATGGAGGTGATGCATGGTACCCATTAGTGGGCTAGTAAAGAGAAAGGCCATTTACACTTTTTTAATGGTGATCCTTCTGGCGAGCGTGGTCACCTGCGCCCAGCACAAAACTTATTGGCTCCATCTCCGCCCGCATCCAGAGGGGGAGCAAGGGCCGACGACGAAACTCACCATTGGCGTTTTGCCCTTCGAGGACGGTCGGGTTTCCACCCAAAAGTTGGGAGCGCGAGTCCTCCGTAACGGTAGAGAGGAGCCTATCCGTCTCGAATCATCCTCTGCCGCTGAAGATTTAACTCACATACTGCGCCGCTCCCTCAAGGCGAGGAATATTCCCGTGGTTACAATTTCAACTTGGGATCCAGCTCCGCAAAATCTCAAGGATCTGCCGCCAGAGGTGGACATCGCCATAGCAGGAAGGATAGAGGCCCTGGAAGTAGAGGCGCAGTCGTCTACCTTTAAAACCACACTTCGATACAGGGTGAAGCTCTCGGCCAAGTTGGGGCTCAAGGCTCAGGGGAAAGTGGTGACAAAAAACATTGAGGTTCGTCCTGAGGAGACCGTAATGCGCTTTGAGCGCCAGAAGGTGGAAGAAACCCTCAATGAGGCGGTGGCCTCGGCTCTCAATCGGTTGGTTGAAGCGGCTTTGGCATCCTCGAGTTGAGGACTTGCGTCAACTCGAACCACTGAGTTAAGATCAACCGAGGGGTTAATCATAGGTGTGCAGTTAAGGGGTTAGAGGATTTTGTCTTTTTCAGTGAATTATGGAAGATCTCGCTTACATATTCTCCAGGGTCGAAGAAAAAAAGCGTGACTATTCCCAATATGATTTCTCCAATCACCAAGACAACGCGCTAAAAACCTTTTTCGATTTGGCCCAGGAGTTCGAGTCCCTGGAAGACCTCTGCCTCGTATGCGTAGCCGTACCTAAGAGCCACTTTGGGCTCGATACGAATCTTTACTTGATGGATAACAAAAGAGAAGTGCTGGTCTTGGTTTGCACCAGCAAAAAAGGATACCAGGGTTCGTCCGACAAATTGCCACCGACTGGCATCAAGCTGCGAAATGAGGCATTCGTCGAGAATAACTCCTTGTTCACCCCCATATTCGGCAAGACGGCGACACAGGATGTGGGAGCCAGCACAAAAAAGCAAGAACTTCTCGGCATGCTGCAAGTCACTCCTGGAGGCGGTCTCAGCGAAAGCGAAAAATTCTATTTCCAGAAATTTGCCAACCGCATTGGCTATTCTATTTACAACAGGATTTTACAACAAAGAAATGTTGAACATTTGAAATTCATCGAATCACTTGTTGCTGATATCGAACACAATGTTATTGTGCCCAATATGGCCTTTCGCCTCTTTCTCAGACGCCTTGAGGCCAAGATCCGCAAGAACCGTGAGATTGAAAGCGTGCTTCAGGAGAAATGCTCTGAGCTTGCTAACAATGGCACGGTCGACCATATCTGGCAGCAAGGGGTAATGGCAGAACTCCAGGAGGTAAACCGTGGGCTAGAGGATGAGTACTCTAACATTGAAAGACACAACCGCAACATCAGTCTTTTCGTGGAAAGCCTGTTTCGCCGGAGCCACTTTAAAGAAGGCCGCTTTATTCCCCAGAAGCGCCTCTGTAAGTTCAAAGAGGAGATCATTGACCCGCAGCTGGAGAGATTTAAGGAGAGTTTCCACTCAAGGGGCATAGCCATTGATGAACACCTGGGGGGAGTGCCTTATGAGTCCCTGGTGGCGGTGGCAGATGTAGGGCTTATCTCGCAAGTTTATGCCAATCTGTTTTCAAATGCTTTGAAATACACGCGCACCGTACATGATGGGGAGGGAAACCCGAGAACATTTATGGCCTTTGGGCAAGAATTCCTGAAGGACTACTTCGGTTCAGGCCAGGATGGGATAAAATTCAACGTATTCAGCACAGGACCGCACATCCCACCAGATGAGCGCGAGCGCATTTTCGAAGAGGGATATAGAGGGGCTGACGCTGGTGGTGTGCCAGGTACCGGTCACGGACTGAGTTTTGTCAAGAGGGCGGTGGAGATGCACGATGGAATAGTAGGCTATGAGCCTACTCCCCTGGGCAACAACTTCTACTTCATCTTAGCTAAATAACTTGCTCGAAATCACAGAGCGCAAAGAGCATAGCGTAGAGAGAAAATATTTTTCGCTCTGCGCTCATGCGTTTGATCACTCCGCCTTCACCTCAATTCTCTTGGGCTTTGCCTTTTCCGCTTTGGGCAGTACCAACCTGAGGACGCCATCTTTCATGGAAGCGCTGATTTTGCTCTGATCGATGCGGTCGGAAAGGGTGAAATGGCGGTGGAATCTTCCAGTATAATACTCCCGGAGCAGATATCTTTCTTTCTCAGACCCCTGGGCCTCAACCTCTCCCGATATCTTCAACTCGTTATTCTTTAGGTCGATGGTTACGCCATCACTGGCAACCCCAGGCATGTCTGCGAGTAGGGTAATCTCTTTCTCTGATTCAAAAATATCCACTGTCGGGGTAAAAACTAAACCCGGCCTGGTGTGTTCGGCTTCGGTTTGTAGTTCTTGTTTTTCTCTAACCTGTAGCTCCTTGTCTGCCATGGTAATCACCTCCTCTGCTATCCTGATCAAGGTTGGCTTATTCGGACCTCACCGAGATCTGACGGGGTTTCGCCTCCTCAGCTTTGGGTAAGGTCACAGTAAGCACTCCATTTTTGCATATTGCCGTGACTCTGTCGGAATCCACCCGAGTGGGCAGGGAGATAATCCGTCTGAAATTCCCTGCGTCTCGCTCCTTGCGATGATAGGATACTTTCTCTCCCTCTGCAGGAATCTTCCTCTCGCCTTTGAGGATGAGGTTGTTTTCCTTAGTGGTGATCTCAATGTTTTCGGGGTCCACTCCGGGCAATTCTGCCCGAACATAAAGGTTGTGGTCATCCTCAGACATATTGAGTGCTGGGAAAACGCCAGCAGCAGGTGCGATTCCCCTCCCTTCAGTAAAAGCACTAGAAATTCTGTCCATCTCCCTTCTGAGACGATCCATCTCACTGAAGGGATCACGATGCCAGCCGAAAAGTCCAGGTTTCCATCTGATTACTGCCATGGTTTATCCCTCCTTTCGCAACCCTCTGTTGAGTGAATTTGTTTTTGTGCCTTTTACTCGCCGCAAAGACCAATAATAGTTTGATGTGAGCAAAAATTAAGCAGCCTAATTAGTCTTGTCAAGTGGTTCGAAATATCTTTTTACCGGGACCTACCCGATGATAAATGGGAAGAAAACTTAAGATGTTTAAACTCATGGTAGAAGATAATCTACATCGATCTTCAAGAGGAAATATGGGAGCAAAAACTGCCAATTGAAAGGTAAGTAGAAATCCAAACTCCGGGACTTGACGGACTCGAGCGATGAGTCTATTTTTTTCGATGAGATCAAACATTTTATCTGCACTTAGATCTTGTCAAGTAAGCTATAATCCCCATCTTCTAAACCGCAGAATATCGAACAAAGAATGTCGAATGTCGAAGTGATCAGTTCATCATTCTGCGGTTTCTTGTTCTGCTGTTCGATATTCTCTTGTCTTAATGAATTACAATCATCTCTCCATTAAGGATCGGCAGGAGATTGCTCAAAGCCAAATGATATCAGGCCTGGAGCAATTCTTTTTAACCAGAGGGAATACAAAGAACACAAGGTGATGTGTATAATATTTAAAATAGTTCACTCTTCAGGCAAAAGGAGATGAGAGGTATGGCGAAACCAGAAATAACCCTCTACGGCGCCCACTGGTGCCCAGATTGCCGTCAGAGCAAACAGTTTCTCGGGGAACACCAAATTCCCTACAACTGGGTAGATATCGAAGAAGACAAAGAAGGGGAAGAGTTTGTGATCAAGACAAACGAGGGCAAACGAATAATTCCCACCATCGTTTTCCCTGACGGCTCCTTCCTAGTGGAACCCAGCAATGCAGAATTGGCAGCCAAATTGGGATTGAAGACCGCTGCCAGCCGCAGTCATTACGATCTCATTGTCCTTGGGGGAGGTCCTGCCGGTCTAACCGCTGCTGTTTACACGGCTCGAGAGTTCATCGATACCCTGGTGATAGAACGGGCTGCCTTTGGGGGACAGGCTGCGGGTACAGAAAAACTGGACAATATGCCCGGATTTCCGGACGGAGTGGCTGGCATCGAATTCTCCCAACGGTTGCGCCAACAAGCAGAACGCTTCGGGGTGGAGCTACTTCAAGCACAGGAAGTGAATCGCCTTCACAGGAATAAAAACTACCACTGCGTGCAAACCGGAGACGGTTCGGAGTATAGCGCCCGGGCCCTACTCATTACCACCGGAAGCCGCTACCGAAGATTGAATGTGCCCGGTGAGAGCGAATTCATAGGTGCTGGTGTCCATTTTTGTGCCACCTGCGATGGTCCTTTTTATAAGGGAAAGAGAGTTGCAGTAGTTGGTGGTGGTAACAGCGCCACCGAGGAAAGCCTTTTGCTAACTAAGTTTGCCGAAAGAGTGACCATGCTGGTGCGAGGCGGGCAGTTCAAGGCCACTCAGATCATTCAGGAGAGTGTTTTAAGCCACCCCAAAATTGATGTGCTCTGGCATACAGATGTAAAGGAATTCCTGGGTGAGAGCTCCAAGCTGAAGATGCTAAGAATAGTGAACAATCAAAATGGCGTAGAGGAAGATCTGCCTATGGATGGAGCCTTCATTTTTATTGGTCTTGAGCCGAACACGCGTTTTCTCGCTGGAAGTGGTGTGCTCTTGGATCAATGGGGTTTCATCGTAACAGGCCATGACCTGGTTCACAGTGGCAAGCGACCGGCGGGGTACGAAAATCGTGATCCTCATCTACTGGAGAGCAGTGTGCCGGGTATCTTCGCTGCTGGCGATGCAAGGGACAAGAGCACCAAACAGGTGGCCAGTGCTGCCGGTGAGGGGGCCAGTGCAGCCCTGATGATCCGCGAGTATCTGAAAACTGTTTGAGAATGGGGATCAGCCGCTAAACTAATGTTGATTAACCGCAGAGATCGCTGAGTGCGCAGAGAAGCAGACTTCTGCAAAGAGGATTCATCTTCGAAGGTATCGAAGATGCATTAAGTCGAGATTAATCCGGTTTTCACCAGGTGCGTATAATTTTGGGATGTCTTCTACTCATTTTCTGCGTGCTCTGCGCTCTCTGCGGTGAGCAATAGGGCTCATATACAGAGGGAATTGCCATGTCTATAGCGAAGAGAGAACAGTTACTAAAGGAAATTGAGGAATTGAAGGCGAAGCTTCGTGATCGAGAGGCTGCTCTGCCGGCTCATTCTGTCCGACCGCACCAGGTTCAAGAGATCGAAGAACTCGAGGAAGAAATTGCCGGGCTTGAAAAGATGCTGGGTGAGATTACATCGTGACTTCGAGGCCTTCTTCCTGCAGCAGAGGGATAATATCATAGGCGGGGAGGGGTGGGCTAAACAGGTATCCCTGAATGATGTCGCATCCCCGCTCGCGCAGAAATTCCAGTTGCGCTTCAGTCTCCACTCCCACTGCCACTACTTTCAGATTCAGGCTGTGCGCCATGGCAATGGTGGCGGCAACAAGGGCGGCATTATCGGCATTCTCGGGAATATTTTTTATGAAAGAACGATCTATCTTCAAGACGTCCAGAGGGACGTTTCTAAGATGGTGTAGGGATGAATACCCAGTGCCAAAGTCATCAGCGGCTATGCGGACACCTAGATCTTTTAAATCGTGCAAAGCTTTAACCGCATTTTCTTCTTGAATTAAAGAGATTTCCGGTAGTTCTATCTCCAAAAAAGATGGGTCCGCACCGGTTTCCTCTAAAACCTCAGAGATCATATCTACCAGTTTTTCCTCTTTAAACAGGAGACTGGACAGATTCACCGACATGCGCATTTCTGTCAAACCAGCCTCTCTCCAGGCCAGGTTTTGCTGGCAGGCTGTCTGGAGTACCCACTTGCTTACAGATTCAATGAGACCACTTTCTTCAGCCAGTGGTATGATGTCTGCTGGAGGCACCACCCCTAAATTTGCATGCTGCCAGCGTATAAGAGCCTCAGTACCGACAATCGACCTTGTGTCAATGGAAAGTTGCGGTTGATAGTAAAGAATCAGTTCCTTAGCCTCCAAGGCCTTGTAGAGGTCCGCTTTGAGCGTAACCCTCTCAGGGGTGCCGCCCTGGATTGAGTCTGCATAAAACTGGTAATTGTTTCTACCCAAGTTCTTCGCATGATACATTGCTTTGTCAGCATTTTTTATCAAAGCTTCACCGTCTTGCCCGTCTGCAGGGAAGAGGCTGATGCCAATACTGGTGGTAATAAATATTTTGTGTGAATCTAAAACAAAAGCATCGGAAAGCGTATAAAGAATACGTCTTGCCACCTTAGCCGCATCTTGCGCTTTCTTGATATTAGTAAGTAGCAAGACAAACTCGTCTCCACCGAAGCGCGCTATATTGGTGTTGCATATATCTTCGACATTGCGGGCCAGAATGTCGCTCTTCCGTATTATCCTTATTAAGCGCTCTCCCACAGCGTGTAACAGCATGTCACCCAAGTGATGGCCAAGTGTATCGTTAACCCGCTTAAAATGGTCGAGATCCAAAAATAATGTTGCAAGGAGAGTATTATTGCGTTTGGCATAAGCCAGGGTTTGATTCATGTGTTCATTAAACATCAACCGGTTAGGCAAACCGGTCAGGCAATCATAAAAGGCCAGAAAGCGCATTTCTTCTTCTGCGCGCTTACGGGCCGTAATATCATTAATAAAATGAAGGGTTGCGGATTTGCCGTCCCAGTCAATGAGGACACCTTTTGCCTCCACCCACCTGAAATGCCCATCTTTTGAAAGGAGGCGAAAAGAAAGTGCCGGGCAGGCTCTCCTGCCCAAGAGGGTTCTGTCTTGGTACTCGCGAAACTCGTCTCTGTCTTCTGAGTGGAGAAATTCCACAAAGGGGGTGGACCTTAGCTTATTCTCGGGATAATCAAAGAGCTCAGAAGCCCTCGGATTATAGAATGTGAGAATTTCATCCTGAATGACTAGAATGGCCTCGTTGGCATTTTCAACAAGCAGGCGGTATTTTCCTTCCGACTGCATCAAGTTGTCATAAAGCTTCTTTGATTCAAGAACAGAATTGATCCTCGCCTTCAATTCCGGCATGTAGTAGGGTTTTGAGACGTAAGATATTGCACCTGCTTCGAAACTCTTTACTATGTCCTCTTTTTCCTCGACCACAGTCCCCACTATGATGGGAATATGACGGGTGCTATTATCCTTTTTCAGTATTTTTATGGCCTCGATGCCATTCATCTTTGGCATCTTCAGATCCATGACAATGACGTCGGGTTTCAGGCTGCGACTCTTGCTAACCGCCTGGTCACCGTTAGTAACACAGATTACTTTGAACCCGTCTTGTTCGAGCTGAGTGCAGACTAAATCTCTAATCTCATTGTCGTCCTCAGCGATCAAGACAACATTGGATTTCTCCACAGGATCACAACCCTTGCTTATGGGTCCATCTTCTGGGTAGGCTTTCATCTCAGTTAGGATAAGCACATCCTGTGCCAAGTTTGCTGGATAGGCTGGCAGATTAAGTCAAACTAAGAAGGTTTGTGGAGGGGTTTAGTCGAACCATAAATCCACAATCCGAAATCTACAATCCGAAATCGGAGGGGAATGTTCTATAATTAACAAATAACTGCTGTTTATTTACTCCAGCCCGGATATTTTATGAATTCACGCCCTGGCGTGACTGCGACCACGGATATGGCCGTCCTTCCTGGCGTCCTCGGATGTCGGTACCTGCGACGTACCGTTCAGAGGTACGTCTCGGCTTCGATTTTGGATTTCGGATTTTACCATTTGCTATCTGGTTCTCACGAGCTTTTGAGCAAATTTTCATTCCGCATTCCGCAATCCGCGTTCCGCAATCGTCGACCAGGTGGCCCGCCCATCTTCGTGATCTCGCGACAGTGATTCATGAAATATCCGGGCTAGCCTAGATTAACGGTGAGGTAGAGGTCGCCGACACCATTGCCCCTTCTTTTTCCTTTTCCCTTTAGGCGCAATCGGGTCCCAGATCGAGTTCCAGGCGGTATTCTTACCTTCAACTTTTCCTGTCCTTGTCCCCGGTCGACGGCGATTGTTACCCAGGTGCCGCGCTCGGCCTCTGCAGTAGGAATGGCAAGATTATAGGTGAGATCTTGAGGTCCGAGGGTAAGGTTTTGTCTACCTGATGGCAGTGCTTTCTGACTTCCTAGGAGGAAGTTAGCAACTTTCTTTCCCAACCGTTTCAAAAACCCAAAAGGCTGAATTTCCGGGGTCTCAGACCGCTCAACCTTTTGGCGCTGTTGAGGTCTTCCTATTTTCATTCGGCGAAAGCCAGATGGACCCCAAACGAAAACGCCACCAAAAAACACTCCGCGGCCGCCAAAAAAGGTCTGATCAAAAAAGTTTTGGTCGAAGCGGAAGCCGGCTTTTTCGAACTCCCTGAAAAGATCCTGGAAAACGTGGCTGAATCTCGGATCCTTGAAAAGGTCCTGAAAAATCTCCTCCTGAGAATAGCGGAAGCCTCCGCCAGCCACCCGCTCCTTGACCCCGGTTCTTAGCCACCGGTCATACTCAGAGCGCTTGGCAGGGTCTATGAGAACCCCATAGGCTTCAGCAATTTCCTTGAAGTGTTCCTCTGCTTTTGGATCGCCGGGGTTGCGATCCGGGTGGTACTTGAGGGCCAATTTTCGATATGACTTGCGAATTTGCTCCTCGGAAGCATCCCGGTCCACTTCAAGTAGTTCGTAGTAATCCTTCATGGTTTTCTACTAGCATAGCGCATAGCGTCATTTATCATTGCTCATTGCGCATTTATCATTTTTCATTGCAGTAAACTTTCAGCTAAATAGTGCTGTATTCAAATGTACAATGAGAAATGAGAGATGACAAATGGGAAATGTGAAATGGAGCAGAGCGCTTTGCGTTCTGCGAAAATCCAGCTCATTCCCCATCAACCCACTGGGGAAGCTGCTCAGTTACCAGCCACTCAATGGTGTCCCTCGTCTGTCTGAAGGCCTCCAGACTCTCTGAAAAGGGATCCATTACGTGCCAATGAATCACCTTGCCCTTGAAAGAAGGAGGCATGAGCCTTTCCAAAGGATACTCTAAGAGATCCAGGATCAGATCAAAACTATCGAGTTCTACCTCAGCCAATCCTTTGGAATAGAGACCATGGGTGGAAACCCCTATTTCCTCAAGAACGCCTGTGGTTTCCTCAGGTACATAGCCCAAAGCACTCAGTCCGGCGGAAGCCACCTCTAGGGCGTCATTCCAGTGGTGCCTGGCCAAGGCTTCGCCCATAATGCTTCGGCAGGCGTTACCATAACAGACAAAAAGTACGCTCTTTCTCATACCGCTCTCCGAAGGAAGACTGGCAGGATAATCCACTCCAGGATGAGCGTGGCAAAAACAAACTGCCTCGCAATGGAAACATAAACACTATTTAACCTTTGGCAAGGGTTTGGTGCTGTTACACCGCCTTGCTCAGACGGGAGAAGAACCGGTTGACCTTCTCTTCAGCACTCTTGCGCTCCGAGGGAGAGCGAAAGTTGGAGGACAGACTCATGAAGATTTTATCCAAGGGGGCGAGAGAATGAAAGAATTCATGCACCAACTTTGAAGCGGGTGGTATTAAAAGTGTGGCAGGATCAACAGAGTTTTCCTCAAGCAGCCGAAAGAAGCTATGAATCAAGTCTGCGTCGCTGATTACCAATCCAAAAAGAAACCAGTCATTCACTGTGGAGAGGATGATTTCTTTTTGGACTGTGCTTAGCTCCCGGTAAGAGCGGCAGAAGAAGCCCTGGCATGCCATAGCTCCATGAAAAGAGAGACCACGCCAGTCTGTACCACCATTTCCGCGGGCAAGGGGGTGGAGCATGCAGCCGACCAGGGTTTCTTCTTCATTCAAAAAGCCGACGAACTCACAAGAATAGAACTCAGGATCCAGAAGCTGGGATTTTTCTTTTTCTCTGTTGCTCTCGGAGAAATAGAGGATAGCTTCCACCGTCCTCCTGGTACTGGTGAACTCCTCAGTTCTGGCTCTTAGTTTACGGGCCAGTCCAGCTCTGCTCGTGTCGTGGCTATTATATAGTCCACAACACCAGGCACATGACTTTTGCTTGTCTGGTTGGCAAAGATGAGGGATAAAGGACTGGGTGCTCAAAGCTTTCCTCCAGATCAAACTGCTAGCACAGGTCAAGTTTCAATGACTTGGTCGGTAAAGATGACAAACGGCTTTGGAGTCCCAGAGCATCAGAAATCCCAAATCACAAATTGCAAATATCAAACAAATCACAATGACCGAAATTCGAAATTCCAAACCTGTTTTGTGTTTTGGTAATTGAATATTGGGATTTGGTGCTTGGAGCTTGGGATTTCACTATTCCACCACTCCATCACTCCAAAAGACTTCAGAATAAAGGAAAGATCCTCGAAGCCCACAGTGGGGTCAACTCAAGGAGAAATCCTCTAGGCCTGGATTCTTTATTCTTCCTCTGGGGGAGGAAATAGTTTGCTGGCAATAATTATCCTCTCTTCGTTACCGTATTTGCGGTCAAACTCCTCCGGAGTGTCCTTCCAAAGAATGGTGTTGTAAACTCCAGCCTGATAGCGGTCTTCTAGAGTCTTGGAATGATCGACAGTGCAGGAATCCGCACTCTCGATAATTCCAGGGTCACCAGTAATCTCACCGCTCTTATCGAAGCCGCGTAGCAAGACACAGCCACAATTAAGATAGGTAAGGGCCATGCCGATAGCGGCAGGTTGTTTTTCGTACACCTCTCTGCTTAAGACCCTTATGGCCTCGCCGTGTAGTTCCTCAAGCTCGGCTCCAACCTTTTCTCTTTCTTCGCTAGTCAGTTCTTTCACCTTTCCTGCCTCCTTTAGCGAGCTTGGTCCTAGCAAGTGATTCATGATATATCCGGGCTAAAGCTGAAAAGTCAACCCCACTTTCTTGCCATAGCATACGGAAGTTTAGGGAGTGGAGACAGACGGAGAATGGTTTTTTTACGATTGAGCACGCGCAAGGGCGGTTCGATAACAAAAAGGCGGAAGTCGGTTGTGGAGGAGGGCAGACCGATCCGGCGACACTAGTCTTTAACGAGAAGTTTCACATTATGGATAAGTTCTTCCGGCTCGATGGGCTTTTCCATGAAAATATCCGCATGAATCCAGTCCAGATCCTCATCTAGCGATCGTCTATACCCCTTTTCTACCGGCGGCCTGGCAGATACGATGAGTATGGGCACTCCGAAAGCGCCATCGTTCTTTTTGATTTCGGTTGCAAAGTTTAGCCCCTCATCCATAGTTTCCATCATGATGTCGAGGATGAGTAGATCAGGTCGATTGTTAACAAAGAGTTGGTAGCCTTTGCTTGTATCCAGGGCAGTAAAAACCTCATAGCCGTACTGGGAGAGAATGTGGCTCAAGGCATCACAAATTTCCGGATCATCATCGATGATTATAATTCTCTTTGCACTCATGGATGGATCCCTCCTTGCCCAAGTCCAGGGCCTACTAATGTTACCCTTCCAAAATTTTTCTCTGGGTTAACCCTTCTAAGGTTACGAAGATGGGCTAGACAGATGGGGGCAGTGTTGAGGCAGGAGATAATCCCCAAGGATAGAAAATCCAAAACAGCGCAGTACTCGCCACCTTAACACAAACAAGGTTCCCTCTGTCAAGCTAAAAAACCACGATCTTGATAGGGAATGGCAAGGTTAGGAAGAGACTGAGCCTACCACAAGCTCTCGATGCAAATCAAAAGGAGGCCGACTTCGCATCAAAGCATGAGATGTTTGGTTGGACAAGAATTGCTGCGTGTTGGGCTGAGGCTAACGGTTTATCAGTTGAGACATTTGTGAAAGAGGATTATAAATAGGTCCTCGTGAACCTAATCTGCAGATGGAGAAGTTATCAATGAGCCGTCGGATGTGTTGCCTTAAGCAAAGCTGGATTTTTCTCTTGGTGTGGCTGTTATGGGTTATTAGTTACTCGACTCTGGCTGCTGCCGCTGCTCCTGAAGTACTCAGTGAAATCACGGTGGTTTATGAGAAAGGTCAGTGGCACGTCGTCCTTACCGGACCCCAATCTGTGTCCTACAGAGCCATTATGGTGGTAGATCCGCTACGACTGGTGGTGGATCTACCCAATACCTCAAATGAGATGCACCCGAAGCCATTTAACGTGGACAACGAAGTAATAGGTACAATCGAAACCGCAGAACTCATTCATGAACCCCAACCTTTAACCCGGGTCGAAATTGGGTTGAACCAGAATGCGTCGTATGAAATCACTCACAAGGGAAAAGAGATTTGGGTTAGCTTTAATATGGCTGAGCCTTTGACTAAGGTTGTGCCTCCGCAAACTGAGCCAACTGTTAAATCGAAGGCTATGAAATACTACACAAAAAAAGAGGTTGCCACACCCGAGTCTCCTCCAAAAGAAACCATACTTCCTTCCAAACCCTTGGAGAAATCGTTTCTACCCTCCGCCTCCAAGGTCTTGAGTATTCACCAGTTAAAGATCGACGAAGAATTGAGGTATTATATTGTTGCCAACGGGAGCCTTGCTGATTACGTTTCCTTTCACCTGACCAATCCGCCTCGACTGGTGGTGGACCTCATAGGAGTCAAGTCTACAGAGATAGAAGGTGCTTTGAGCTTTAGAGGGCCATGGGTTAAGAAGGTACGTGTTGGTCGATACACCACTAAAGTACGGCTGGTCTTTGATCTAATCCCCGAGCAGGGACTTCCATACGACATCGTTCTAGGGAAAGACCGTTTGGTGGTCTCCTTCAGACCAGGCGTTAGCTTTCCACCCCGATAATCTGATATCGGTAATTTTCTGCTTTAAAGACTGCATATAGTGCCTGGTCCTCAAAAGCTAAAATGTAAATTAAAGTATGTGATAGTGAGTCAGCACATATAATCAAAGAAGCTGTTAGCCCCGTCCGACTGCAGCGGGTTGGGCGGCACTGGCTCTTGCCATCCCATAGCCGCTAACGACCCGGACACGCTGGCCTGTACAAACCTGCTTCATTCACTCCCAGCAGTCCCGCTTGGTACGAACGCTCATCCACCGGCGAGAGTCCGGCTATCATCCTCGCCGTCAGCACCGGCACGCGGCGTATCTCGTCCAATCGCTGCGCTATGCCTTCCAGTGGCTCATCAGAGCTCATCCAATTCTGCTTGTCAAACGCCTGCAGATTCAGTGGCACGGTGTAGCCTCGCAGGGTCTTCTCCCGCGCCACGTTGTAGTACTGCTCAAAGTACGACATGACCAACTCGCGTAACGTGCGATATACCGGCTCACGAAAACGCAAGCCGACAAAGTTGGACTTGGCCACCGCACCCCAATGCCCCTCCCGCTTGCACAAGGCCAGCAGATGGTCGTCATCCCGAGCACTGGGCACCAGGTCCACAATCAGTGGCGCATACCCCAGGCGGCGCAGCGCCGCAGCGGCAAACAACGCCCCATCGAAGCAGTGAGCCAGGCGCTCGCGCAGGACACGCAGGGGACACCGATAAATCGCTTCCGCACTGTAGGGCAGCTCATCCAGGAAAGCCTGGATGTCTCGCGGCGTGGTCAGCCGCGCCACAACCTGGCGTTCGGAATGGCTCAAGGCCTGCTCAAAAGCTTCAATCGCTGACATCGCGACTCCCAAATGGACCATCTCAAAGGCGACAGAGCGCTTGTCATGTGCCGCCCAACCTTAAATTATACGGCGTATTATCCGTTTTATAATGCAGAAAGTCTCATACGCATATCGTGAATTGTGAAAAACTAGAGGTACTTATTCGATAACATTCACTATATTGAAAACAAAAAATACCGAAACCGACATCCGCTCTGATCACAACCCAAAATACGCAGACAGACTATACCAAGAGAAGAGCCATTGCAAAGCTAAAGATTACATCCCTTAATCCACACTCGGCTGGGATTTAATCTGGCACAAGATGTTGAATCGTTTCAACGCTGTGGTAGTCTGGGCAACGCACTCCCACAAACAGGACACAATTTATCTTCTGGCTTAACTATTACGGTGAGCTTGCACATGGGGCATTTGATGGGGTGGTCTCTGGCTCGTTTAATGTCTTCAGCCAAGGGGGTTAGTCCTCTGAATCAATACCACCTGAGGACCCGGCATTCTTCGGATCACGACACTCAGCGAGAAAATACTTCTTATTGCAGTCCCAACAGAAAAGATAGTCTTCATCAGCGGACCACGACAAATGTTTGTGGCCTCGGGGACATTTTTTGGGTGGTTCTTGGGCAGGATTATTCGCGTCTTCTTCTTTGTCTTCCTCTCTCAGCTGTTCCTCTGTCAAGCTTTCCGGACCCTCATCTTCGTCCGAGGCCGCGGATTCCAAGTACACGGCAAAACCACGATCTAAAATAAAAGAGGAAATAGATTTCCGGTCTTCTTCAGAGATCTTAATGAACTCGACACCCATACCGCGCGGCATATCCTGTTCAGGAGGAACTTGGGTACTCGACCAGACCACCCTTGCTTTGACCGCTATTCGGCGACCAGGAACACTGATGATCATATCGATGACTTCATGCAGCTCAAGGGGAGACAGACCGCGAATAAAGGCCCCGTCAGGACTGATGTTGTATGTAACCCGTTCAAGAGTTTCTTCTTCAGTCTTAATGGTTACAGGCAAACCGACCTTGGCTCTACGATGTTGACGTGTGTGTTCTTCCATAGATTCTTATTATAGAGTATGGAGTAGTTTTCGGAAAGCTCATCCTCTCGTCAGTCTATGCCGTGTTATTTTCGGAGGGAAAAAAGCCCCCACTGATCGGGCACCGGATGACCAGCAGGGGCATATCCTAGAGCGGATAGGGCAAAGGTAGGGTGCCCCGCCCGTTGAGGAACTTACCATAAAGGGTGCTTGAGTTGAAATGAAAAAAACGGAGCCGAAGCTTCGCTTCAAAGGACCATCCCCACCAGAAATAACCACCAGGCAATTGCCAGGAAAATCATAACGGTCATATCTTTTGGAGTAGGCGAGGGTATCATCAAACCATCCTCCTATTACTCCCGTGTGGGTAACAAAGAACCAACATTGGACAAACTTATACAAATATTTGGAATTGTGTTGCTTTTTTGGGTAGATCTGAGCGATTCTGAAGATATGCTAGGCAAGAAACATGCCTAGCCCGGATATTTGTCTGCGGGGAAAAATTACCATTTTTACTCTGGTGTGTTTTCATCATTAGCTCCACAGCGCGACAAATGCAATTAAACCAACAACACAAAAGAGGCGAGTGGAAGTTGTCGGTAAATATGAGAGACTTTCCAGAAGAACTCCATGGCAAGGCCAAGATTCAAGCTGCAGAGGAAAGAATTACCTTGAATGGAGAGGGGTGAAAGAGATGGAAAAGGACTACAAAGATCAAATGGCAGATCGGGCAGCGAAATTGATTGAGGACTTCGACAGGCTCCAGGAGGAATGCAGGGATTTACTGAAGATTTGCCGGGAGAACCCGGAGGAATATGCTGAACTCGTGAGAAACCTCGAGTGGTTATGTGGGGAGTGGAAAACGCTTTAAAGCGGATCTCGGGCGTGCTATATACGCTAATCTTAGCAGCAGTGAGAACAGGGCTAAGGATTGACTAGTTCTTGAGTGGGCAGAGGTTAATTTTGAGGGCTCCATGGTTAAGCCAAAGGGAAAAACGGTTTACTTTTTATCTCTGATAGTGTAAATAGTCAAAGGCAAGGCAATAATCTGTAATTACTATGTTTTTGGGATAGATGAGGTGGCTAAGGAAGAAACAAGTATGCTAGCTTACGAGGAAAATCCGGGGAAAGTGGAACGGGCTGACCTGGTTGTCGGCTTATCCTCTCACAATAACGCAGGTAACATCGCCCTTCCAACGGAGCAAGCTGCCAGGGGTCTCATAGATCATTTTGGTGAGAAGAATTCCGTGATTATCAACTGTGATAACCACTCAGAGGACGGAACCAAAGAAGCATTTCTGCAGACCGTTAGTGAGATTCCTAAAATATACTTATCAACACCTCCGGGAATGGTCGGACGAGGCTATAACCTGAGAAATCTCACTGCCAAGGCAGTTGAGCTACAAGCGCAAGCGGTGATAGTGGTGGACGCAGGGGTAGAGAGTATTACCCCCATGTGGGTCAAGAACCTGGGTGAGCCCATTTTCGCCGGCTTCGGTTTTGTAGCCCCATTGTACGTGAGGCACAAGTACGATGATGCGGTGGCAAACGGTATAGTCTATCCACTGACGCGAGCTCTCTATGGTCGCCGGGTTCGGCAGCCCATCGGTGGCGATTTTGCCTTTGCTGCAGAGATAGCTGAGACTTATCTCAACCATCCGAGTTGGAATGATAGAGTGGCCCAATTCGGTGTTGATATCTGGATGACCACCCTGGCCATTTGCCAAGGTATCCCAATCTGTCAGGCTTTTGTAGGTAAACCGAGAGTTTTCCAGCATAACGCAAATGGTGTTTCCTCTGACCCGACTTTCTCACAAGTGGTGGGCACTGTGCTTGATCTCATGATCCATTTTCAGGATATCTGGGAAAGAGTGAAATGGAGCAAGCCCACAGCAATATACGGTTTTGGCATGGGTGAGGTGGAAACGCCCGCACCAATTGAAATCTCGCAGGATGAGCTTCACCAAGCTTTTGTTGAGGGCTTTACCCAGTATAAAGATTTATGGGAAACCTTTTTGCCAAACAACATTAATAACAAGCTGGGCGAAATCAAGGAGCTTCCTCAGGCGCATTTTAGCTTTCCTTCGGAAATCTGGGCTCGCCTACTTTACAGTTGCTCGGTCGCCTACAAGAATGAGGTGGTGGAACGGGAGGCTTTGCTGAAATCACTGCTGCCTCTCTTTGTCGGGAAGACGCTATCATTGATCAAAAAAACGGAAAGAATGTCCATCCAGCAAGCAGAGGAATACATTGAAAACGAATGTATGATATTCGAGGAGGCCAAGCCTTATTTGCTCAGCCAGTGGCTAAACGCTCAATAAGTCGATTGACTGCTCGATTCAGGAACCGCTCAAGCAGTTTGGAGGATTCAGTTATGGCCAAGATATTAGTTGTTGACGATGAAGAGCACATCAGGTTGCTCTACTCCGAGGAGCTTAAAGAAGAGGGGTACGAAGTTATAACGGCAGAAGGGGGGCATCAATTACTGGAACGGATTGAACAGGAAAAGCCTGATCTGGTTGTTCTAGATATAAAGATGGTAGACTACAACGGTTTGGATTTATTACAGGATATCCGTAACAAGTTCTACGACTTGCCAGTTATACTCTCCACTGCTTACGACACCTTTAAAGAGGACATGAAATCCATTGCCGCGGATTTCTATGTGGTGAAATCTTTCGATCTTACTGAACTAAAAAAGAAGATTCAAATGGCTCTAGAGGCGAGCGGTGCCTCCTAGAGAACCATGGTTGCCTTTATTCCTTTCTTCATTCACTTAGGACAATTCCGGCAATTATTTCAGCACAATATTCAGCAAATTCTTCATCATTTTTTACAAGAAAATCTTCACCGTTCTTGATCTCTACTTTAGCTAAGAGATTTTGTTCGGGCCCATAAATGTTAATATCGACACTTACGTATTGTTCCCATCGGCATACAGAGTCGATGCGAATGTAACCAGAACTAGAATTTGGCTTTCTTACTATATGAATTTGGTGTTTATTAACAAGATTACCAGCTATGGCGTCGAGTAATTGAACATCACACCTCAATAGTACAGACTTTCTCGATTTTATCTCACCTACTTCTTCACTATCCAAGGCCTTTTCGAATGTTTCCATTTCACCAGTCAAACAAAGATACCAGTTTTCAATCGTCTTTATCTTATTATGCTCGCGAGTAGAAATCTCGTGACTGGAACAACTGAGAACGAGTAAAGTAAAAAGTAGTCCAGTTAGACTGAAGTATTTCATCTCAAGAGTCCCATAAGCCTCACATTGTCAAAGAGTTTTCCATAAACTATAAGATGAGCAAAGATCGCTCAACTCGCTTTGCTCGCATGGCGTATCTAAGAAGACGGGATCAGGATTCAGTGATCGGAGGTCAACTCTAATGATCTCTAAATCCGAAATCCGCAATCCACAATCCGAAATATTCTAGCTCCATGCTCCATGCCTTCCTATCTAATGCATAGCCTGGGAAAATATATACATGCTCGCAATGGTGAATAAGATATTGGGCATCCAGGCGGCTAGCACGGGTTGCAGGTTGCCGGTGTAACCAATAGACAGCATGAACTGAAACATAAGAAAATATATGAAGGCCAGGGCAACGCTAGCGGCAACTCCCACTGCGATCCCGCCCTTTTTCCCTTGATAGAGAGCAACGCCAATTCCCAAAAACGCCATAATTAAGGAGGTGAAGGGGAAAGCGATTCTCCCGTGGAAGTCCACCCGATAACGGGTAGAATCATAACCCTCACTTTCTATTTCGGCAACATAACTGGCAAGTTCGGCAAGAGTCATCTCTTCAGAGGCCTTTTCAAGGTGTTGGAAGTCCTGGGGGCGCTCCTTTAGATCAAACCGTCGCCTCTGAAAATGCTCTGCGGTGAAATTGCCATCATCTGTCCGGCGGATGAAAATACCGTCCGAGAATATCCAGGAATGTCCATCCCACTCTCCCCGCCTTGCGTCTAGCCTCTCGGTCAATCGAAAATTGCCATCGAGCATGTGTATGGTAACTCCCTCGAGTAGCCCACGTTTAGCGTGTAGGACACGAATATTGTAAATGACTTGCCCGCTCTTGTACCAGACTTTCTCCTGTGAAAAGCTAGTTGGTAATGGACGATTCATTACCTGAACATTCCAGATGTAGTTTGCCCGGGTACTGGTTAGAGGAACCAAATATTCTGATAGAGCAAAGTCTAAAATGCTCGCCAGCAGGGCGAGAGTAACTATAGGTCCGACAACAAGAACAGGGCCGATTCCGCTGGCCTTCAAAACCATGAGCTCGTTGCTTCTAGCCATCAACCCCAGGGTAATAAGGGTACCCATCAAAACACCCATGGGGATGCCTTGCTGAACGACGAGCGGGAGCTTCAACATAAAGAAATGCAATGCAAGGGATAGGGGGAGTTTAGCCTCCAGAAAATCATCTATGCGTTCAAAGAAGTCGATAACCAGGTATATGGCGATAAACGCTCCCAAACAAATTGCGATTATCTTGGCGAGTTCTAGGCTGATGTACCGGCTAATGACCCGCATTTTCTCTATCCACCATAGAAATAAATCCGAATTTCGAATCTCGAAATCCGAAACAATTGCAAAATCCAAATATCAAATGTCCAAAACTTTACGCATACCTATGAGCAGTTCTTCGATGCTTTCTTCCTATACACTAATCAACCAATCTAGTCATCCTGTTTTGGATTTCGTGCTTCGTGCTTAGGATTTCTAATTTCCACTGCGACCTAATATATGGCCCGATGGCAGACAGGCAGCGAGAAAGTGTCTCACGAACCTTCTGAATGTGCGAGCAGGTTGTGGGTTTGTAAATGGAGATTTCTGGCTGCCAAAGGCGAAGTAAAATCGCTTGACAGTGTCGGAAAGCATGTGCTATTCGTAGGACGGTTTTATAACTAACTAAGATCTCAAATTAACTCGGAAATCGGAGCCATGAGCCACAATTCAAACGATCGAGAGTCAAAGGACAAAGAAAAGCAAGAAACAACCGAAGAGGATCTTGATTTCCAGTTGGATGACTTTGACGATGAGATCATCGACCTACTTGATCCTTTGGAGGGAGAAGGTGCGGAATCCGATGATTCGTCTGCCCATGACGAAATATTGGAAGAGGACAGGGATCTCTCCTTTGAAGATTTTGATGTGGAAATGGAACTAGGGGAGGATGAGACAAGCGAAGCAGCTGCAGCAAAAACAGACGAGGGAATAACAGAAGACGACCTTGTCACCGACGAGGCTCTCGCCGAACTCTTTGCCTCCCACGAAAGCGAAGTTGCTAAGCTTTTAGAGGAGGCCACGGGTTCTCCTGTTGAAGATGAAGAAGCTCCTTCTGCTGAGCCGGTTCCTCTTTCAGAGGAAGAACTGCCCGAGGATCTTTTCGCTGATCTCGATATGGAGCCTGAGGTTGTGAGCGAGGAAGCGGATGCTCCTGAACCGGTTCCTGTCCCGGAGGAAGAACTGCCCGAGGATCTTTTCGCTGATCTCGATATGGAGCCTGAGGTTGTGAGCGAGGAAGCGGATGCTCCTGAACCGGTTCCTGTCTCGGAGGAAGAACTGCCCGAGGATCTTTTCGCTGATCTAGAGATGGAGGCGGAGGTTGCGGGCGAGGAAGGGGATGCTTCTGAACCGGTTCCTGTCTCGGAGGAAGAACTGCCCGAGGATCTTTTCGCTGATCTAGAGATGGAGGCGGAGGTTGTGGGCGAGGAAGGGGATGCTTCTGAGCCGGTTCCTGTCTCGGAGGAAGAACTGCCCGAGGATCTTTTCGCTGATCTAGAGATGGAGCCTGAGGTTGTGAGCGAGGAAGGGGATGCTTTTGAGCCGGTTCCTGTCTCGGAGGAAGAACTGCCCGAGGATCTTTTCGCTGATCTAGATATGGAGCCTGAGGTTGTGAGCGAGGAAGCGGATGCTTCTGAGCCGGTTCCTGTCTCGGAGGAAGAACTGCCCGAGGATCTTTTCGCTGATCTAGATATGGAGCCTGAGGTTGTGAGCGAGGAAGCGGATGCTCCTGAGTTGGTTCCTGCTGCTGAAGAAGAAGTTTCAGACGAAGTCGTTACCGATTTTGCAGGGGAAATAGACAGTGTTATCGACGAGACAGTTGTGGCGGCATCGGCACTGGCCCTGGGGGAAGAGCCCGAGGACGAGGTTACCGGCTTCGAAGCGGAGCCAGAAGAGGTAAGCCAGATGGATATTCCCGAAGAAATTGCCCCGGCTGCAGCAGAGGAGTTGGCAGCGCTGGTTAGTATTCAGGTTGAAGAAGTGGTGACCCGTCTGGTGGAAGAGAAATTGCCTTCAATTGTTGAACGCTTAGTTGCTCAGGAGATCGAAAAGATCAAGAGTTCTCTGGAACCAGGGGAGTGATTATATCCCGCGATTACTGGCGGGTTGCGAATGGGGGTTATTTGCATAATCCCCATTTTCTTTTGTCCCTTGCCCGTTGTCCGTGGTAAAAATAATAATTCAGGGATTCAGGGATTATGGGATTGAAAAAAACGAAGCCTAATCTTTTAATTCCTTAATTCCCCAATTCCTCAATTTCTTTACTGCGTACTTCGGATTATGATTGCCAGGAAAGATAAACTTCCCAGTGACTAAGGAAAACGGACATTCCAAAGGGAATAAGATTATGAACAAAGGAATGCTACCCAAAGCATACGAGCCTGCAGAAGTGGAAGAAAAATGGTACCGCTTTTGGGAGGAACAGGGTCTGTTTCGGGCTGAGGAAACCAGTGGTGCCCCAGCCTATTCCATTGTGATCCCTCCACCCAATGTGACAGGTGATTTGCATATGGGTCATGCCCTCAATAACACACTCCAGGATATTCTCTGCCGATACAGGCGGATGCATGGAGACAATGTCCTCTGGATGCCGGGAACCGACCACGCCGGCATCGCCACCCAAAATGTAGTGGAGCGCCAGCTGGCAGAAGAAGGTTTGGATAGGCACGAGTTGGGAAGAGAGAAGTTCATAGAAAGAGTATGGGAATGGCGTGAACTGTATGGAGGTAAAATAATCAACCAACTCAAAAGGCTGGGAGCCAGCTGTGATTGGAGTAGAGAGCGTTTCACCATGGACGAAGGCCTTTCGAAAGCCGTGCGTTTGGTTTTCGTCTCCCTCTACAATGAAGGTCTGATATATCGAGGCCAACGAATTATCAATTGGTGTCCTCGCTGCATAACCGCACTGGCCAACCTGGAAGTGGAGGCTGAAGAAAGGCCTGGCCAACTATACCATATCCGCTACCCCTCTCCGGATGGGGGTGCTGGTTTGGTAGTGGTTACCACCCGTCCAGAGACCATGCTAGGTGATACCGGCGTGGCAGTGCACCCGGAAGATGAACGCTACCGGGAGTTTGTTGGAAAGACAGTAATACTGCCCTTGCTGAACCGGGAGTTGCCCGTAGTTGCTGACGAATATGTTGAGATGAATTTCGGCTCCGGCACCCTTAAGGTAACTCCAGCCCATGACCCGCACGATTTCGAAATCGGTCAAAGACACGGACTACCACCGCTCAAGGTGATGGATGATCAGGGTGTAATGAATGAGGAGGCCGGTCCCTATGTGGGCCTCGATCGCGATAACTGTCGTGAAAAGATAGTTGCGGACCTTAAAGAGCAGGGATTTCTGCTAAAAATAGAGGACTATCAACATCGGGTGGGACACTGTTATCGCTGTAAGACAATCATCGAGCCGACCCTGTCTGAGCAATGGTTTGTATCGGTGAAGCAAATTGCCGAAGTTTCCATGGCAGCCGTGCGGGAAGGAAAAACCCGCATAATTCCTGAAATGTGGGAGAAGAACTACTTCGACTGGCTGGAGAACATCGAAGACTGGTGCATATCAAGACAAATCTGGTGGGGACATCGTATTCCCGCCTGGTATTGTGAGGATTGCGACGAAGTCATTGTTGCCATGGAGGAGCCAGAAAAATGCAGCCGTTGTAATAGTGGCAACCTGGTTCAAGAAAACGATGTGCTGGATACCTGGTTCAGTTCCGCCCTTTGGCCCTTTTCCACCATGGGGTGGCCGGAAAAGACACCAGAACTTGAAACCTTTTACCCCACCTCGGTGCTGGTGACCGGTTTTGACATACTCTTTTTCTGGGTGGCAAGGATGATGATGATGGGCTTGCATTTCATGAAAGACGTACCATTTCGTGACGTCTACATCCACGCCCTGGTGCGCGATGCCGAGGGTATGAAAATGAGCAAGTCCAAGGGGAATGTCATTGATCCACTGGTGATTATGGACCGCTATGGCACGGACGCCTTTCGCTTTACCCTGGCCGCCTTTGCAGCGCAGGGAAGAGATGTACGTCTTTCAGAAGAAAGGATTGAGGGCTACAGGCATTTTGTCAATAAAATCTGGAATGCCAGCCGTTTTACCCTGATGAATGTAGAGGGAGCGGTGGCCTCAGGGGTGTTGCCCAAGCCGGAAAGGTTGGCGGACCGCTGGATGCTAAGTCGGCAGCAGGAAATCTTCCGCAAGGTTAGCGAGGCGCTGGAATCCTATCATTTCAATGAGGCTGCCAGTGTAATTTACCAGTTCACCTGGCACGAGTTCTGTGACTGGTACCTCGAGATGGTCAAGCCGGTTCTTTACGGCGCCAACGACAAGGAACGCGAGGAAACCCAGCAATTTCTCCTTTATGGACTCTCTTCCGTTCTTCGGCTGCTTCATCCCTTTATGCCATATGTTACTGAGGAGCTATGGAAACACCTGCCCAACACTGAAGGCAGCATTATGGTGGCAGATTTTCCCAAGCCGGATGAGTCCCTGGTGGATCTTCAGGCCGCGGAGCAGATGGCAGTTGTAATGGATGTGACCACGGCCATCCGAAACATCCGGGGAGAGATGAATATAGCCCCGGCTGCTCAGGTAGATGCAGTGGTTTTTGGCCCAGATAATCTCACCAGTGTTGTGAAGGCCCATGGTCATTACATTGAGGATCTTGCCAGGCTCTCAACCTTGGAGATGCACAGGGATGGTAAGCGGCCTAAAGTGGCGGCGTCCGCTGTGGTTGGAGAACTCGAGCTGTTTGTACCCCTTGAGGGTGTCCTTGACTTCAAGGAAGAGAGTCAGCGGTTGCAGAAGGAAATCAGTAAACTAGAGCCTGAATTGGCCAGATCCAAGAAGAAACTGGCCAACAAGGAATTCCTCAACCGGGCACCTGAAGATGTTGTGGCAAAGGAGCGCGACAAATTCGAACGGTTGGGTGACAAACTGAATAAGCTTCAAAGGCAGCTTGAAAGGCTCGCGAAGATCAGTAATGGGGGTTGAAGCTTGCTATCTGCCGATTTGGAAATACTAATCCGTACAGCACTGGAGGAGGACATAGGAAGTGGCGATGTAACCACTTCTTGCACAGTGGAGCCAGGGGCTCAGGGAAAGGGGCGGATCGTAGCCAAAGAGCCGCTGGTACTTGCGGGTATTGATCTGGCGAGAGAGGTATTTTGGGCTGTTGATAGCAAGTTGGAGGTTCATCTTCCCCTAAAAGACGGTAGCCGTGCTAGTGAGGGGGATACGCTTTTGGAGGTGGCAGGCGATCTGGCAGCCATGCTCATGGCGGAACGGACGGCCCTCAATTTTCTTCAGAGACTTTCCGGTATCGCCACACTCACCAGGGCTTTTGTGGACAAAATAGCCCAATCCCGAGCCCGCATTTTGGACACCCGCAAGACTACCCCCGGATACCGTTTGTTGGAAAAGGCTGCAGTGCGAGTCGGAGGTGGCTACAACCACCGCTTTGGACTCTACGATGGAGTGCTAATCAAAGACAATCATATTGCGGCAGCGGGGTCCATCCAAAAGGCAGTTCAGGCGGCTCTGGATAGCAAAGCTCACACTTTGAGGGTGGAAGTGGAGGTGGAAACCCTGGATCAACTGGCCGAAGCAATTGCTGCAGGTGCTCATGTAGTAATGTTGGACAACATGGACCTGCAAACCATGGCTGAAGCAGTGCGGCGAACCAAAGGCAAGATCCCCCTTGAGGCTTCCGGTGGAGTTACCCTGGAAAATGTCGGAGAGATTGCTGCTACAGGGGTTGATTTGATATCAGTTGGAGCTTTAACCCACTCAGCCCGAGCGGTTGATATGAGTATGGAGATAGAGCCGACCTAGTCGGCCGGCTGTCGGTGGTCGTCGTGAGTCCGTCGCCTAAGGAAGAAGCATAGACTGCACTGAACAACGCACTTCCATAATTCATTAGGTCATTTGGCCACTAAATGTGGCCATCAGTACGCTGCGCTGTCAATTCTATGGTCATTTGTTGTTACGACATAATGACGGCCGTAGGGCCTAATTGATTCGGATATCGCCAGCCCAAATGACGCCGGAGGCAAATGACCAAGGTTGACCGGTCGATGGGTTTGGTACCTCTATTATTACTTCTTCCCCAGTTCCCTGGATCGTCTGAGTGGCCTGCCGCCACAGCTTCCATTAGCAGTCCCCGCATTCCACCGCTTTCCAAGACAGCCAAGCCATGAATGGTAGTGCCGCCAGGAGAGGTAATCTGGTCTTTAAGGGCAGCGAGGTGGCTGTCACTATTGGCCGCAAGTTTCGCAGCACCCATTGTGGTTTGCACCGCCAAATCCCGGGCAACCAGGCGAGATAAACCCATCAGAACACCAGCATCAGTTAGAGCCTCCATGAACAGGTAAACATAGGCGGGACCGCTACCGCTCAAGCCGGTGACCGCATCCATGTGGGCTTCGTCTACTTCGACTACCAGGCCAACTGACTCAAAAAGCACTCTGGTCATGGCAATATGATCGCTATTTGCATGAGATCCGCCGGCAATGGCAGTAGCGCCGGTCAAGACCAGGGCAGGAGTATTGGGCATAACCCTGACCACAGGTACACCTTTACCGAGTCCCTGCTCGATAGCAGCAATGGTCACCCCAGCGGCAATGGAAATTACCAAGGGCAGGTGTCCGACCTGTGCATTTATTTCGGCTAGGACGTCCCCCATCTGTTGTGGTTTGACAGCGAGGATGATTACATCCGAGGCCCGGGCCACCTTGCCATTATCGGTAAAAGTCGACAACTGGTAAGTATCCTGGAGATAGTTGAGTCTATCCCGGCTTATGTCACTTACGGTTATCTGGCTGGTGTCAAAATGACCGGACTGCAATAACCCTTTGATAAGGGCCTCACCCATATTCCCTCCGCCGATAAGTCCTATTTTCTTGGAGGCAACCATAATAATCTCCCTCGTTTAGCAAGTAAAATCAGAGCTGAAGTTAAAGTTACACAAGTTTTCGGTACGAGAATTGCTAAGTAACTTATGCGGAGGTTACCGCTTTATAACCAGTACTCATCCGAAAACGGCCGTTTTCAGATGAGAGCGATCAGTCCCGCCACGGCGGGACTGACAGCTCCATCCAGGAATCTCAGATTTCCGGATGGACACCCAGACAATGACACGCCGGTTATTATCAGAGAAGGATTCAGAAATGTCAATGCGTCCGGATTAGTTAGAAAGAGCTCAAACGTTTATCTTCTTGAAAATAAGGTATTTTTCTTGACAGGATGGGGAAATCAAGATATGTTTTCTTGGCGAAAGGGTAGGCTGAAAGGAAAGATGAATGTTTGTTCTGGGCAATCTGTTAGTAGCCCTGGCGAGTGTTATTGGCCTTGTTCTCAATCTCTACATGTGGATTATCATTGCCAGAGCAGTTATATCCTGGGTCAACCCGGATCCATACAATCCAATTGTCCGTTTTCTCTACAGTATTACCGATCCAGTTCTACTAGCCATAAGAAGACGTCTACCCCTGTCTTTTGGAGGTATTGATTTTTCGCCCATACTGGTGATTTTGGCCATCATATTTTTGCAAAGATTTCTGGTTGCTTCGCTTCATGATTTGGCTAGACAATTTGTCCACTGACAAGACGGTTAGTGGAGGTTGCTATAGATAGCACGAACACAGGAGACAACAATGTTACTGAGCCCTCTCGAGATTCAGCAAAAACAGTTTCGCCCCAAATTTTTTAAGGGTCTGGATGCAAAGGACGTTGAGTCTTTCCTGCAAAAAGTTGCAGATCAAATGAGTGGCCTGCTGAAAGAGATCGATGAGTCAAAGCAGGATCTAGGAGAAAAGGAAAGGCAACTTGGCGAACACCGTGAGCGGGAACAAACCTTGAAAAACACTCTCATTAGTGCACAGAAGACCGTGGAGCAGATGAAGGTTAACGCCCAGAAAGAGGCAAAGCTTCTGGTCTCCGAAGCTGAGGTTAAGGCAGAGCGCATATTGAACAATGCCCATAACCGGTTAGCCCAGATTCACGAGGACATAGCTGAACTGAAGAGGCAACGGACCCAGTTTGAATTAAAGATACGTGCCACCATTGAGACATACCAGAAAATGCTCGATATGCAGAAAGAGGAGGAAGCCGAGGCGGCGGATCTGGAAAGCAAATTGAAATTCTTTACTAAACCATAAGGTAGTTATTCGGTTGTCTTCCCTCTAAACCAAAAAAATCAGGTTTTTCTCCCCATCTTCTAAAGTATGCCTGCCTGTTCAGACTACCGGCTTGTCTTTATCCCCAACCTCAAAGGGCTGGCTTCGCCAACAAGGAGTCCTGTCTAATGGAAATACTGCGAACAAATGCTGAGATGTCCGGGTGGCGAGACGAATGCTACCGAAAAGCACAAACCGTCGGTTTTGTCCCTACCATGGGGTACCTGCACCGGGGACACCTGGCTCTGGTGGAAGAGGCCTTGCGCCGGGCAGACCAGGTAGTTGTAAGCATATTTGTTAACCCAACCCAGTTTAGCCCGGGCGAAGATCTTGACCAGTATCCCCGCGATTTTGAGCGGGACCTTGATCTCTGCCGTGAGCTGGGGACACACGCTATCTTTGCCCCAGAAGTTGAAGAGATGTATCCGCCTGGATTTCAGACGCGGGTGTTGGTGGACCGCCTTACCCAGAACCTTTGCGGTCTTCACCGTCCGGGTCATTTTGATGGTGTTGCCCTGGTTGTCACCAAGCTGTTTTGTGCAATTCGCCCCCATCTGGCCGTCATGGGAGAAAAGGACTTCCAACAACTCGTGGTAGTCAAGAGGCTCAGTAAAGACCTGAACCTGGGAGTGGAGATTATCCCTCACCCCACTGTCCGTGAGTCGGACGGCTTGGCCATGAGCAGCCGCAACACCTACCTTTCGACTGAGGAAAGACAATCGGCTCTTTCTCTGTACCGTTCTCTCCTTGCTGCCCGTGAGATGGTGAAAGAGGGGGAGCGTCGAGTGGAGGTCTTGCTAGACAAAATTAAGGCGATGATTGAAGCTGGGCCACACTGCAAAATTCAGTACGTGCAAGTGGTGGACGAGGATACCGTGACCAACATAGCCGAAGTAACACCTAAGGCGGTAATGGCTATGGCTGTTTTTGTCGGCAAAGCGCGATTGATCGACAATATGCGTCTGTGGCCCGATGAGAAACAGTAGGCACCATGCACTAGGGACTAAGCACTACTGAGGCTCAATCCAGTTTGGGTCATTTGGCTTCGCCGTCAATAGGGCTGACGCCCGTCATTAAGTTGTTTCAACGCCACAAAGACAGCTAACCAAGAAAGTAAGAATAGCGTAGTAACCTGTTAAGCACAAATGACGCCGAAGGCATAATGACAGCGTAGCGTGGTGACGGCCACTTTCAGTGGCCAAATGACTATGAATGATAACGAAGCGCAAATGCGCGAAGTGTTATGACTTGTTGGTGCCTAGTGGCAAAGATCCGTGCGTCTCCTACCCATGAGAAAGCAACCAGGGTCGACTGTGTCTACGTATGTATGTGACAGTGAAAAGGGGGTAGTCCTCAGGGTGCAGGTTCAAACCCGGGCATCTCGGGACGAGGTGGTGGGACCCCACGGCGACCTTCTCAAGGTACGAATAACTGCAGCTCCAGTGGCGGGGGCGGCGAACAAGCATTTGCTCAAATTTCTCGCTAAGAAACTCAAGATTCCTCAGAGTCAATTGTCACTCAAATCGGGTGCCACATCCCGGGCCAAAAGCATTGCAATTGAGGGCATTTCGGCAGATGAGGTGCGGCAGCGGCTCAGAACGTAAAAATTGAGGAAATCTTAAATCCGCAATCCGCAATCCGAAATCCCCAAGCTGTTTCTTCCTTGTTCTCCCCTCCGCTTTGTGGTAATAGGTCCAGGAGCAGGAGAAACCAACCATGCGAGACAAAAGGGAAGCCGTCCAGGTCAAATGTCCCAAATGTAAGCGAACGCAAATAGTTTACATCCCAGAAGAAGATATTCCCAAATGTCCAGATTGCAAGATCCAGATGAACATCGAGGAGCTTCTGGACGAGGGAAAGTCGTATTAATCAAGTTGGCAACAGAGGTGGGAGGAGAGATCCAACTGCCCCGGTTTCCGAACCATCAGACAAAGGAGGAGGCTCATATGAAAAGATTTATGATTGTTGTGGCGATTCTTGCGGGATTTTTCCTATGTTTTTCTCAGGTACAGGTGTTGGCGGCCGATATTGATCTGGCAAAGAAGTCTACCCTGGAGACCATTCTCAAACGGGGTGAGCTTCGGGTTGGTTTTGAGTCGGGCTACATGCCCTTCGAAATGACAGACAAAAAGGGTAACTTTGTCGGGTTCGACATTGACATGGCAAAAGAGATGGCCAAAGCCATGGGTGTCAAGTTTGTCCCGGTAAACACTGCCTGGGATGGGATCATTCCTGCTCTAACCACCAATAAGTTTGACATTATCATGAGCGGCATGACCATTACCCAGGAACGCAACCTGAAGATCAACTTCGTCGACCCTTACATTATCGTGGGGCAGGCCATCCTGCTGCCCAAAAAACACCTTGGCATAGTGAACTCTTACAAAGATTTGAACAACAAGAAGTACACTGTGACCTCCAAGCTCGGGACCACGGGTGAGATGGCGGTGAAACGGCTAATACCCAAAGCCAACTACAAATCTTTCGAGACCGAGCCTGAAGCCGCTTTAGAGGTGGTCAATGGCAAGGCGGACGCTTTCGTCTACGACCTGCCGTACTGCGTGGTGTTCAATGCCCAGCAAGGCGCAGGCAAGCTGGTATTTCTGGACAAGCCCTTCACCTTTGAGCCGTTGGCCTGGGCAATCAACAAAGGTGATCCGGACTTCTTGAACTGGCTGAACAACTTCCTCAGGCAGGTGAAGAACGACGGTCGTTACGAGCAGATATACAACAAGTGGATCAAAGGTACAGACTGGATCAAGGATGTCCAGGAGTAGGTTGGCGGCAAAATTAGAGAGTGAGATTGTTTTGTAACTAAATCCATCGACACGGGGGGCGGCGGTCAATGTCTGACTGCCGAGCCCCGCTTTTGTCGAGGTGGCCTTCCGATGGCAATCCCATGTTGAGCCACTCAACCACTATGTTGATTGATCAGGAATTGGTGTCGAAGCACCTGGCGGAAGAAAATTTACCCAGGAAAGAAGACCAGTGGCCCAGGACAATTTTTCCATAACTGATTATCTCCGAACCAAGGGATGGCGCCATATTTCCGTCATCCTGTTTTTTGTGATGGTGGGGGTAGTGGTTGGCGGGATTTACTTTGCCACTCAGAAGGTTGAGTATGTGTGGCGCTGGTACCGGGTACCACAGTACTTTTACTATAAAGATACTGTGGAGACCAGGGCGGATATCGAAGGCGAGGTAGCCTCCCTGATCCGCAAGGGTGACCAGGTGGAGGTCACTGTCCGTGGTGAGGACGAGGTAGAGCGATATCAGGTTCCGGCGGAATCGGTAAGAGTGGCTGAGGGGGATTTTATCTATCCTGGCGATGTTCTGGGGTCCTACCAGAAATGGAAGGTGGGCATTCTTCTCCAGGGACTCTGGCTCACTCTAGAGGTCAGTATACTTGCTGTCTTCCTGGGAATTATAATAGGCCTCTTTACAGGTCTGGCCAGAATTTCCAAGAATCCTGCTCTCAGGTGGACAGCGATTACCTACATCGAACTAATAAGGGGTTCACCTCTTCTTGTCCAGATTTTTATCTGGTATTTCGTCCTGGGGACCATGTTCAACACCCTAATGGCCAAACAGGGTATGGGACAACTTTCGCCCCTCTGGTACGGTGTGGCAGCCCTGGCAGTGTTCGCCGGGGCATACGTGGCGGAAATTGTCCGAGCCGGCATCCAGTCCATTCACCGGGGGCAGATGGAAGCGGCACGTTCTCTTGGGATGACCTATCCCCAGTCTATGCGCCACATTATCCTCCCACAGGCATTCCGGCGGATTCTGCCGCCATTAGCAGGTCAGTTCATCAGCCTGATCAAAGACTCGTCACTTTTGGGAATAATTGCCGTTCGTGAGCTAACCAAGGCAACCAGGGAAGTGGTCACCACCAGCTTGCAGCCCTTTGAGCTCTGGTTCATCTGCGCTTTGCTCTACCTGGTGCTGACCTTTGCCCTGTCCATGTTCGTCCAATATCTGGAAAGGAGGACTGCCATAGGTGGTTAGGACGCAAAACGTTTACAAGACCTTCTATACCACCCACAAGGTTGAGGCCCTGGTCGATGTTTCATGCCAGATTGATAAGGGTGAGGTGGTGGTGATTATCGGCCCCTCGGGGTCAGGAAAGAGCACATTGCTGCGCTGCCTGAATATGCTGGAGAAGGCTGACAAAGGCCATATCTACATAGACGGGGTTGATATTCTCGATCCCAAGACCAACATCAACAAGGTCAGGACGGAAATGGGTATGGTCTTTCAGTCCTTCAACCTCTTTGCTCACAAGACGGCTATGGGAAACTTAACCCTGGCCCAGACAGTAGTGCGGAAACGCTCCAAAAACGAGGCGGAAGATAAGGCTATGGCCCTGTTAAAAAAGGTAGGCATCCCAGAAAAAGCAGACTCCTATCCGGACAACCTTTCCGGTGGGCAGCAGCAGCGGGTTGCCATCGCTAGGGCCTTGGCAATGGACCCCAAGGTTATGCTCTTTGACGAACCTACCTCAGCCCTCGATCCTGAAATGATCGGGGAGGTCTTGGACGTGATGAAGACTCTGGCCAGGGAAGGGATGACCATGGTGGTGGTAACCCATGAGATGGGTTTTGCCAGGGAGGTTGCCGATCAGGTAATTTTTATGGACGAGGGCAAAATTGTTGAGGTGGGCACACCGGAGCACTTCTTTCAAGATCCAACCCACGACCGAACGAAGCTATTCCTGAGTCAAATCCTTTAGATTGCTGATTGCGGATCTCGGATTTCGGATTGCGGATTTGAAAAGGCATAGGGCATAGAGCATGGGGCATAGGGGAAGAAGCCAAAATTCAGAATCCCGAATTCAGTAGAAAAGCAATCAAGATTGACTTCATCTGAGCTACCGCCTCTTTGAACCGCAGAATGTCGAACAAGGAATTTCGAATATCGAAGTGATCACTTCATTATTCTGCGGTTCCTTGTTCTGCTGTTCGATATTCAGTACTTTGAATCATCTGCCCTCTGTCGTCTGTCCTCTGACCTCTCACCCATTGCGCTCTGCGCTTGGCGCTATGCGGCTGGATCAGTTTATAAACACCTGTTGGTATTCATTCATTGATTCCATCACCTTACCGGCGCCGCGGGTTACCGTGGTCAGGGGATCTTGTTCTACATTCACTGGAAGCTTAAGCATGTCAGCAAGCAAGGTGTCTAAGCCTCTAAGAAGAGCGCCGCCTCCCGCCAGCCAAACACCGCTGTGAGTAATGTCCGATGCCAGTTCTGGCGGCGTCTTTTCGAAAGTTCGCTTGATACTCTCGATGATGACGTTAACCGGTTCGGTCAAAGCCCTTCTGATTTCGTCGTCGCTCATCTTGAAGGATCTCGGTATACCTGTGAGTATCTCCTTGCCTGCCACATGGGTGGTCAAGGTCTGAGGCAGTGGACAGGCAGAGCCGATTTCCAGTTTGACCCTCTCCGCCTCATTTTCGCCGATGGCGATTTGGTGGTGGTTCTGTACGTAACGAATTATGGCTTCGTTGGCTTCGTCGCCGGCAACTCGCACTGATTCAGAGTAGGCCACAGCAGAAAGGGAAATAACCGCCACCTCTGTTGTGCCGCCACCTATATCCACTATCATGTTGCCCACGGGCTTGTGGATGGGAAGGCCCGTGCCAATGGCAGCCGCCATGGGTTCCTCAATAAGGTTAACCTGGCGCGCTCCTGCTTGTTCTGCCGAGTCAATGACCGCTCGTTTTTCCACCTGGGTAATGCCTGTAGGTACTGCGACTATTAGCCTTGGGCGAAAGAGAGTGGCTCTCTTTCTGACCTTTCTGAGAAAATACTTGATCATAACACTGGTAACTTCGAAATCGGCGATTACCCCGTCTTTCATGGGGCGAATTGCAACGATTTTCTGAGGAGTGCGACCGAGGTACTCTTTGGCCTCGCGTCCCACTGCGACAACCTTACCCGTATCTCGACTCAAGGCTACCACCGATGGTTCATTAAGCACGATTCCCTCACCTTTCAGGTAAATGAGGGTGTTGGCAGTGCCAAGGTCCATTGCCATATCTTTAGCGAAGAGTCCAGCAATTCCGTCCAGCAATCTCATAAGTCTCCTACTAGCTAGTTTCCATCTAGAGTTAAAATAATTTCCTCCCCCATCAAGGGGGAGGAATATAGTGAGGTGCTTACAAGTTTATTTTAAGCAAATCTCATTTCTACTGAGCCAAATCCCTCCACACTTGCAATCATGCAGATCTCATCTTGGTGCTGCTAACTGAAGCATTGGATGTTTGATCCGCTAAAGCTTGGAAGCCCATGGTCCAGAGTTCACCTGCAGAGGCCGCATCTCTAGGAAAGATGGCAAAACCAAAGGAAGCCTCCAAGCGGGGGTCATCACCCAAGGGTGCCAGCACCTCCTTATCTAGGGCAGCAGAAATCGCCAGGAGTTGATCACGGATTTCTCTCTCACCGTCATCTTCAAATAACACGGCGAAACAAGATTGATCGAGACATCCCATGAGCTGTTTTCGCCTGAGTCGCTGGAGCAAGGTTGAGGCAATACGCTGGCGGAGTGCAGCCAGGTCTGGTAGAGCCACTCGAGTACTTAAAGCCTCAAACTCTTGGATGGCAATAATGCCTAGGGCAAGGCTCGTGCCCCTTTCCCGACAACGTTCTAGTCGTTTCTTGAGAACTCGATCAAATGCCTCAGTGTTGCAAACTTCGGTGATTGGATCTAAATTCCGAACCAAGGCTAATTCCCGTTTAAGGGTAAAGTTCTGTAGAACCAGGGAAGCTCGCCTTACCACGGCAGTAACCGCAGCAATCTCTTCTTTGCCCCAATTGGCTTCAGCACGGCTGATAAAGGCCATAACGCCGCCGACTTCCTCCGCTTCCCAGGCAAGGGGCATACCAATCAAACCACCTATGCTGCCGATACCGTCTCGCGGACCAAAAAGAAAGGGAATGCGATTAGGGGAGCGAAATTTAGGGATAGTGAGGGACTTACGGTTCTGATAGATCCATCCCATGATTCCTTGATCGACTGGATAAGCATTTCTGAGTAGTGTTGCTGGCAAACTGCCGGAGGCGGCCACTAGTTGCAGAGATTCACCGTCTTTGATTGGGACGGCAACCAGGCCAGCATCGGCCTGCAAATATGGACAGACAGAATCCAGCAAACGGGTTAGATATGGAGCCGGATCGTCCGTATCAGCGGGCAGGGCATCTGCCCGGCGCCACAAGGTCAAGAGCTGACGCTGACGCAGGTGGTGCATACTGTCGCGCTCAGCACCGAGGGCGTTTCCCGCAACGGTTGCAAAGCCTGAAAGGAGTTTTTGGTCTTTATTTGAAAAGACATACTGGCGTTTACTGTCCACGCAAATAACGCCTCTATGACCAGCCAGAGGGATAGCCAGGAAAGATTTGATATTCTCGTCACTCCCGTAGTAGGGGAGGATCCTGGAGTCGCGGTCGAAATGATCGACGGTAAGTGGCTGGTTGTTTTTGGCTACCCATCCTATCAGGCCGCCATCCTCAAGGGAGAATTGCACCTTGGGGATAACGTGTTTGCTTAGACTATGAAAGGCCCTAAGGGTAAAGAGCTTGCTACGGTCGTCCCAGATAAACACGGCTGCCGTGTATGCGTCCAAACAGTTACTCAACAAAACTGTGATGTCGTCGAGTTGGCGATCAACTGACATATCGACCTATAGGCGGGACAAAGAAGGATATAAAAGAAGCACACTCGGCAGCCACAGCAAATAGCACCGTTGTCTGACTCAAGCTGACCGAGAATAGTAATTGTTACCAGATGTTATCTCGTCAAAGTTCGGGTCCATGAATAGCCTATTTAACAAGCTGTGTCAACCACTAATAGCTCGCTTTGCTCGCCGCGGAGCGCAATGGTGAGAGGTCAGAGGACAGACGACAGAGGGCAGATGATTCAAAGTACTGAATATCGAACAGCAGAACAAGGAACCGCAGAATAATGAAGTGATCACTTCGATATTCGAAATTCCTTGTTCGACATTCTGCGGTTCAAAGAGGCGGTAGCTCAGATGAAGTCAATCTTGATTGCTTTTCTACTGAATTCGGGATTCTGAATTTTGGCTTCTTCCCCTATGCCCCATGCTCTATGCCCTATGCCTTTTCAAATCCGCAATCCCCGCCCGCCATGCGAGCAAGGCGAGGCGGGCGGGCACAATCCGCAATCCGAAATGATCTAGCCTGACACTTCAACACTCCAATTTGACCTTTGTGACGGTTGTCAAATCCTACTAAATAAGATTAGGATAGGAGGGTGGTGACCAAAGGAGGATTGAATGGCCAGGATTCGGGTTTTGCCAGAAGGGCTGACAAACAAAATTGCAGCCGGCGAGGTGGTGGAAAGACCCGCCTCAGTAGTCAAGGAGCTTGTAGAGAATGCCATTGACGCGGAATCTCGCCGGATCGCCATTGAGATTGAAGGAAGTGGATGCCGTACCATTAGAGTGGTAGACGATGGTTTCGGTATGGAAGAAGATGACGTTATTCTGGCCCTCGAGAGGCACGCAACCAGCAAGATTGAAAAGGACGAGGACTTGGCCGCAATTCACACTCTGGGTTTTCGGGGTGAAGCCCTGCCGAGCCTTGCAGCGGTATCGAAGTTCGAACTCACCAGCAGAACGAGGGCTTCCACAGCAGGCACTCAAATTTTTGTTTCCGGTGGGGTTGTTAAAAAGGTCAGCCAGTGTGGTTGTCCCCCGGGTACACAAGTGTGGGTCCGCGACCTCTTTTTCAATCAACCAGCAAGGCGCAAATTTTTGAAAACGGAGAAGACCGAATTTGGCCATGTGATAGATATACTAACCAGGCTGGCCCTGAGCAGGCCCGAGGTCCACTTCTCTCTCCGGTTGAGAAACCGCCAGGTGCATGACTGGCCTGGAGCTGTAAATCTGCAGCAGCGGTTAGCACAGGTCTTTTCCAAGGGATTTTCACAATCCTGGCTACCGTTATCGCAGCAGCAAGGTTCTGTAAGGATCGAGGGGTATCTCAGTCCACCGGAACTTCACAGGTCCAGTAGCCGTATGCTTTTTCTTTATGTAAATGGTAGAGCTGTTAGAGATCAGCTGCTAAGAATTGCCATTTTAGAAGCTTACAGGACCTTGCTCCCCAAAGGCCAATTTCCTCTGGGCGTGCTTCTCCTGGATTTGCCTGCCCAGCAGGTGGATGTGAATGTTCATCCAACCAAGGCGGAAGTGCGCTTCCAAGATCCTCGCGGTCTTGCCAAAAAAGTGACAAGTGCAGTGCGGACCGCTCTGAGCGGCATGGAAAGGCGACGATGGACTCGGCCCCTTGCGGCGAAAGGTTGGCAGCGAGCTGTGGGGATTCCGATTCAGAAAGAATTGAAACAGGTATCGCTGGAGAATATGACCGTAGCTGAGCCTCGACATTCAAGCTATGCAGCGCTGGACTTCCTCTCTGCTGAGGCTCCAGTAAGCAAGGATCTGGCCGGAGAAAAGGAAGAGGAACCAAGGTCCATATTCGGAGCCCTGAGCGTAATTGGTCAGCTGCACCACAGCTACATTCTCTGTGAGGCGGAAGACGGTTTGATTCTCATAGATCAGCATGCGGCCCACGAGCGGGTGTTTTTCGAAATCTTCCGCCGAGAGGCAATGGGAGGGGAGCTACCAAGTCAGATTCTGATGGTTCCTGAAACCATAGAGGTAACTGGGGAAGAAGCCGCTTGGCTGGAAGACTCCTTGCCCATATTCTCAAGATTGGGCTTTGGGCTGGAGCCTTTCGGGACAAACACCTTTGTAGTTCGGGCAGTGCCGGCGGTGGCGCTGCGACAAGAGGTGCAAAGGCTTCTCTTGGAACTTGTGGCATCGGGCTGCGAGGGGGCGAGGTCCCTGGGAGCAGAAGCCCTCCTGGAGAACCTGCTTCAATCTATGGCCTGCCGGGTAGCCATCAAAGCGGGGCAGAAGATGGGAAAAGATGAGATGGTGGCGCTGTTGCAACAGCTGGACGGATTGGATCTCTCTTCAACCTGCCCGCATGGCAGGCCACTCTGGTGGAAGCTAACCCTGGAGGAACTGGAACGGATGTTCGGCAGGGCGTGAGCAAAGCGCTTTGCGCTTTGCTCACTAGGCACTCATGAGTCATTACACTTCGCGCATGGGCGCTTCGTTGTCATTTGGCTCCGCCGTCAGTAGGGCTGGCGCCCGTCATTAAGTTGTTTCAACGCCACAATGACAGTTAACTATGAATAGGTAGCGGAGGGTGTTGACCCAATGACAATAAATGACGCTGAAGGCATGTTGACAGCGTAGCGTAATGACGGCCACTTTTAGTGGCCAAATGACCATCATAGACGGAACAGCAAAGAGGGAGAGGGTTAGCAAAAGAAGGATGAGTGGGGAAAGACCAAGAGTAATAGCGCTGATGGGTCCTACTGCAGTGGGGAAGAGCGGGCTCGTTCTGCAATTGGCCAAAGATTTGGGTGGTGAGATTGTAAATGCTGACTCTATGCAGATTTACCGCCTTATGGACATTGGTACGGCCAAGCCCACAGCAGCGGAAAGAGGGGAAGTGGCCCATCATCTTCTGGATATTGTCGATCCCGACCAGGACTTCCATGCCAGCCTCTACAGCCAACTGGCAAGGGAGGCAATAAACAATCTGGCGGAGAAGGGAAGAGTTGCCATTGTGGTGGGTGGAACCGGGCTATACCTGAAAGCGTTGTTCCATGGACTATTCCCCGCTGCCCATTCCAAGCAAAGCATCAGACAGCGTCTGCATCGAGAAGGGGAGAAAGACGGCGGAGTGGTGCTTTATAAGAGGCTCAAACAGATAGATCCCAGCACTGCGGAAAGACTTCACCCCAATGACCTTTTTCGAATTATTAGAGCTTTGGAAGTATGGGAATGTACAGGTAAGCCCATGTCCGTGCTTCAAAAGGAGCATGGTTTTAGGGAAAACCCATTTATCAGCTTAAAAATTGGCTTGAAACGTCCTCGGTCCGAACTCTACGAACGGATTAACAGAAGAGTTGCAGAGATGATGGAATTGGGGCTTCTTACCGAGGCCAGAGAGCTTTTGGACCGAGGCTACGGGCCTGATCTCAAGAGTATGCAGGCATTAGGCTACCGCCACATGGTGCAACATCTCATAAACGGAATGAAAATTGCTGAGGCAGTAAGGACAATGAAAAGAGATACGCGCCACTATGCCAAGAGGCAGATGACTTGGTTTGGGGGCGACCAGGAGATCAAGTGGTTCCACCCCCAAGAGACGGAGGAGATCGCCAGACTGGCGAGAGAGTTTATGGGATGTCTCGAAGATAGAAATGGCTGAGACAAAAGAGTTGACAAAACCTTGAAGGACCTATAAAAACTTGCTTGTTGATGGGAAGGTCGACGCAGCTGCAAGAAAACATTAGGAAATCATAGGCGGCTTTTCTTTATGTCACTAAAGGGCAACATCGAGACATTCTATCTAGCCAGTGTCCTCCAGCTTCTTGCTCAGGACAAAAAGACCGGTATCCTCACCATCGCCGAACAAGACCGAATTGTGCGGGTTTACATCAAGAATGGCAACATCATCTATGCGGTGGGCACCCAAAAGGAGGTAAGGCTTGGTTATCTCCTTCGCACAAAAGGTATTATCTCGGCCGAAGAGCTCCAGAAAGCCCTGACTCTCGCCAAACAAAGAAACGAAAAACTGGGTAAGATCTTGGTGGAAAAGGGCTTTATCTCGGTTGAAACACTTAAGAAGTTTATTCATCAACAGGTGCGCGATATTCTCTACGACTTGTTCCTATGGAAAAAGGGAGACTTCGAATATGTAGACCAGGAGTTCAATCTGGACCAGGAGTTTGCCACAGAACTGAACCATATGGAGGTCATTTTAGAGGGCACTCGCCGGGTGGATGAATGGGGTATTCTCAAAAAGAACATTCCAGATAAACAAATGGTTTTCAAAATCAACAGGTCTGTGGAGGAAAAGAGCGACACCGTGAATTTGACCGCCAACGAGTGGCGCATCATTTCGCTAGTCAATGGGAAGCGCACGGTGCAACAAGTAATTGAGGATAGTGGCAACGATGAGTTTAGTGTGTACCGGGTGATTAACTCCTTAATTTCCTCAGGCCTTATTGAACAGGGCGCGAGTGTGGCTGCAATCACTTCTGAGGACAAAAGTGAGTCCCCTGCTATTATCCAGATATATCATCGGGTACTGCTCAGCATATTGCAGGTCACGGAAAAGACCGTGGGTAGTCGGGCTCATAATCTTCTGGAAGAGGCCAAAGCTCATGTGCCCGCCCAGTACTCGAAGTTTCTTCGAGCTTATGATTGCCGGGGCGATGCAAAGAAAAATCTTAAACTGATCCTAGAGACTTCGCCTAAATCCGCTCCGAGCAATCAAGAACTTCTCAATGGTTTCAACGCCTGGATTTTTGCCATCCTCCACAAACAGAAGGAGGTTTTCAATGAGGAGGCAATGGCGGCGAGCCTGAAAGAATTGACCAATCCGGCCGCAGCCTGGCAGCAGTTCCCGGTAAAGTCCAATCTCAAGGGGGCCATCCTGAGCTCCATCATTCAAACGGTGGAGCAATTTCAGCAAGAGCTGGACAAGGATGGCAAAGGCAAGGGAAAGGGCATCCTCTCATTCCTCAAGCGTAAATAAGCTCTTCTTTTTCACCCCTCCACACTCCAAAAATGGTTTGCTCCCTTTGGATTAAAAAAAGACTTGACAAAAACGAACGTTCGTACTATATTGTCATTCATGCAAAAGGGAAAAGAAACAAAAATGGCCATCCTGGAAGCCGGGCTGGACATGGCAAGTCAATTGGGCCTCGAAGGTGTGAGTATTGGCTCTCTTGCTAAAGCCATGAACATGTCCAAAAGTGGACTATTCGCTCACTTCCAGTCTAAAGAGAACCTTCAGATAGAAATATTGGAGTACGCTGCCCGTGTCTTTGCAGAGAGTGTCATTGTCCCGGCCTTGATCACCGAACCGGGTATTCCTAGAATAAAAGCTTTAGTTAATAATTGGATAGACTGGGCTTCGCAATTGACTGGTGGGTGTATTTTTGTTTCGGCCAGCGCAGACTACAGCGACAGACCCGGAAGAGTGAGGGAATGTCTGTTGGGTCAACAAAACGATTGGATCGATTGCCTTCGCCGTGTTGCGCAATCGGCAATAAAGGTGGGCGATTTTAGGAAGGATGCTGACTGTGAACAGTTTGCCTTCGACCTTTATTCTCTTTTGCTTGGTTTTCACCTTTATGACAAATTACTTGACGACTCTGAAACCAAAAAACGTCAAGAACAAGCCCTAAAGCAACTTGTGGCCAACTATCAATAGAAGTTTTTACTGGTGTTGGAGTGACTAGACTATGATTCGCATTTTTCTCTCAGGAGGTAAACAATGTCGACTAAGATTTTAGCAATGGGATGTAATGGCACGAACGTTCGTTTGTGTAAAATGAGGCAAAGAGTTGTTCAAACCTTTTTTAATTTGCTCTGGAACCATGCACCCACTCTTTCAAAAGGGATTATCAAAAGGCTGTTCTTCTCGCCCTCTACCTACAAAAGCACTCCTGTAGAAAAAGACTATCTTGATACCGGCAGGAGATTTGAAATTTCCGTACACGACAAGGCTGTGAAGTGTTGGAAGTGGGGGAGCGGCCCCAGCATTCTCCTGGCTCACGGCTGGAATGGCAGGGGGATCCAATTACACCACTTTATTGAACCACTTATACAAAGAGGGTATTCTCCACTCACTTATGACGCTCCCGGCCACGGAGAATCTCAGGGGAGAACATCAAGTTACTTTGAGTTTAGCGACACCATCAGGACTCTCTTAAGCTCCCCGAATGGTCACGAGATCCGGGGGGTAATTGCCCACTCCCTGGGAGGTTCCGCTGTGGTCAACAGCATTGAAAAAGAAAATCTTGCACTGGATGCTGTCCTCATCGCCCCGGCCCTGAGGCTCAAAGAAGTTTTGTACGGTTTTTTCGATTATGTCGGTCTACCCAGGGCCATATATGAAATCCTTATAAAAGAGTATGAAGATCAGTTTGGCTACAATATGCATCGAGATAACCCGGTAAATTTATTAAGAGAGATCAACTCAAAGATTTTGATTGTTCACGACAAAGATGATCCTACTATCCCATATGCTGATTCCAAAGAAATCTCAGGGAGGTTTCCAAACATTGAATTGCACACAACCGAGCGTTTGGGTCACAAAAAAGTCCTGGCTGACAGCTCGGTGATAAATCGCGCTTTGGACTATTTTGTGGAACAAGCAAAGTAGAAGGAGGGTAAAGCAATGACAAAGAGCAAAAATATTTTGGAGGAATACAGGGGAGGGGACTTAAACAAGCGGCTAAATTTATTCCTGGAATGTCCATCCCTGAGAACCAGATTTTTGGAGATAGATCAGAGCGAAACAGCGGGAGAGTCTTTATTGGTCACTGCTCGAGAAGAAGACCGTGAAGTCAGAGGATCGTAGCTCCATAGTGAGACAATGGCTTACCTGTTTTAGGCAGGATCCTTTGGCACCAGATTTAAAGCCTCTCGCCAATATCAAAAGTAGTCAGGCAGGTTGAATAATATATTGATATACCAAGTTTTCGGAGCCATCCAATTTATTAGAGGTATGCTATAAGAGTTCTTAGTCATTCCAGTAAGACTTCAGATGCTAGTGCTGAAACTACCCTTGGGAGTCCGAAATGTTCAAATATGCAATAACTAGAAAACCTGGACAAGACTTCGCTCATGGTATCACCACTTCCAATTTGGGAACACCCAGCTATGAACTTTTACTAGAACAGCACTCCGCTTACATTGAGACGCTGAGATCTCTCGGGCTTGATGTCATTGTGCTGGATCCCTTGCTGGGTTATCCCGATGCTTACTTCGTAGAAGATATCGCAGTAGTAACACCAGATGTTGCAATAATCACAAATCCTGGAGCTGACAGCAGAAGAGGCGAAGTAGAGACAATTGAATCTACCCTTGCCAACTACCGAGAAACCCTACACATACAGGCTCCCGGTACAGTTGACGGCGGGGATGTACTTATGGTGGGGACACATTTTTTCATCGGCATCTCCGAGCGCACCAACAGAAAGGGAGCCGAGCAACTTGCCAGTATTCTTGAGGCATACGGCAAGGGTTTGACAGTGGTTCCTGTGGATTCAGGACTGCACCTCAAATCCAGCGTCAATTATGTTGGCCAGAACACTCTATTGATAACTGAAGTATATGCGGATCTCGATCAATTTAGAGAATATGATAAGATCGTTGTGGATAAATCTGAGGAATATGCCGCCAACGCGCTCCTGATAAACAGCTCTCTCATCACTCCTAAGGGATTCCCTAAGACTCGGAAAAGGCTTCTAGCTTTAGATCTCAATATCATTGAGTTGGATGTGAGTGAAGTGCGCAAAATGGATGGGAGCCTAACCTGTATGTCTGTTAGGTTCTGACTTGACCCCTTTGGAACAAGACAGGATGGCGTCAGACCAATCTCTGCATAATACTTCATGGCGCCTGAATGGATGGGTGCCTTACTTCTTATCCCCACGAAGTGTTTGGTCGCTGTAGCCCCAGCCCTTGCAGGAAGGTACGTCAACCAGGATGAACTCCGCACTGTGCTCGGCAGCGAGGACCAAGGGCTCTTCAAGGTCGACGCGGGCTTGATCCGCCTCAGCAATTTGCTGGCCGTTGACTGACAATTGGCCCTTTCGCAGGTAAATGAAGATACGGCGATCCTTAGTGCGGTCGAAGGTAATCTTGCGTCCTGACTCAAGATCACAACGGTAGATGGTGGCATCTGTATGGAATGTAACCACATTCTGTAGATTTCGACCGGAGGCTACCGGAAGAAGCTTGTTCTTCCATTCGGATGAATCATAGGTCCGTTGGTCGTATGTGGGTTCGAGTCCGGACTCGTCAGGATAGATCCAGATTTGGTAGAAGTGAACGGGCTTGTCAGCGAGGTTAAATTCCGAGTGGGTCAAACCGGTGCCGGCGGACATTCTCTGTACGTCCCCTGCCTTGATGACCGTCTTGTTTCCCATACTGTCCTCATGGGTCATCTCACCATCGAGAACAATGGTGATGATTTCCATTTCCTCATGGGGATGGGTGGGGAATCCGGTTCCTGGTTCGACCACATCATCGTTGAATACCCGCAAGGCTCCAAACTGGATGTTTTGAGGATCGAAGTATCTGGAAAAAGAGAATAGCCAGTAGGTCTTCAACCAGCCAAAATCGGAAAAGTGGCGGTCTTTCGCCTTGATTACATCTATCATTTTTTTCTCCTTTCTGCTTTTCAACCATCTGGAAGACAAACCTGCACTTAAATTAATCATTGAAGTTTGCGGTTGCAGCAGACGATTGGGAAAATATACCGACTAAGTTTGAATTTTATCCAAGGCAAGATCTAACTCGGTGGGTGTGCGCCAGCGCTTTTTGGGATCCTTGTGCAGACATTTTAGGACGGCTTCATCCAATTTGGCAGGAATAGTGGAAATATGCACCCGTGGGGGGACAGGATACTGCTCGTTGTGCTGTTTTTTAAAGTCCTCCGGTGATGGTCCTTCAAAAGGCACCTTGCCTGTAAGGGCTCGATAAAAAACCAGGCCGAAGGAATAGAGATCAGCGGCCTGCTTCATTTTTTCCGGCATGCGGCTAGGCGCACGGTTGAACAATTCAGGTGCCATATAGGTGAGTTCGTAAGCGGAGAGTTCCTTGTAGTCCAGAGTAAAACCCAGCTCGCTAGCCAATTTCGAAATGAGGCCAAAATCTGCAATCTTGGCCCTGATCAACTCACCCCTGATCAGGACCCGTTTCGGATTTAAGCCGAGGTGAAATATCTTTCTCAGGGTATCGTCAGCACCCCTATGCGAATGGGCATAGGCTAAACCGTTGAGAAGGGCTCTGGCCAAACGGACCGCCTCTTTTATGGACAAGTTGGTTTTCTTTTTGAGTAAGTCATCTAGGGTACTGTCAAAATCCTCTGTTATAAGATAATAGTGACCCTCCCACTCGGCCAGGTCTAGGACCCGAGTTATGTTACGGTTTTCCATATTCACTTGTTCGTAACCCCATTTAACCATGAAACCCTTAGCGGTGATTTCCCCTGATAGGGCGGGCGAAAGAGACTTGGCAACGCGAAGAGTCCCGCTTGGCACCTCTCTGACCTTGAAAAACTGATGGATCGTATCCTCGCCGATTTTCTCCTGAATCTGGTATTGGATCTTTTCGTCCACTTTGAGTCTGAGTAGGGCCTTACCTCTGGAGAGAAGAGGATCTTGGGTCTGGGTATCAACTTTGGCCCGAATAGCCTCATGGGTTGGATCAATCGCTTCAGCCCGCTGGAAGTAGGATCGTGCCTGGTCATATAGGCTTTTCTTTTCACATGCCTTTCCGAGCAGTATATAGTAGTTTAGAATTTCGGGTCCGGGATCAAGGGACTCCACCCAGGGAACGGCGTCTTCAAGGAGCTCCAAAATGCGGTCATAGTCCTGTCGTTCCAACAGAGCCTCGCCCAGCTCGCTAAGGGCGGTTATCTTGTAAGGGGTGTCCTCCAGCATTACTTCTAAATATTCGTTGGCTGCCCTGTCGAATTGACCGGCGCGAAGAAGGAGGCGGGCGAACTTTAGCCGGGTGTCAACTCCGGCCCCCCCATTGTCAAGCATTTGGCTGTAAATAGTGGTTACCTGCTCAATTGCCTCTTTGTTTCCTGGATCTTTCTCTAATATTTGCTCATAAAAGGGCATCACCTCAGCAAGAGAAGCCTGTTTTTCCTTTTCCATTTGCCGGAGAGTTTTGACGGCTTTGGAAAACTGCTTATTTTTCAGGTGCAGCTTGACCATATTGAAATAATAGCGATCACCCTCCTTTGCCAAAGTCTTGACCTTATTGGCTGCAGTTAAATGCTTGGGATCCAGCTCGGCCAGCTTCTGATATAGTTGCAAGGCTTCTTCCTTGTCCCCAGCCGTTTCAAAGCCCACCGCCAGCTGACCAAGCACCAGATTCCTGTCAGTCTCGCTCAAATCCTTGCGCTTGTAAGCCTCTTTGAGCACCTGAATACCTTCCCCATGCTGCCCCAGTTGGATATAAGCCTTGCCAATCTGGAGACAGCATTCAGTGGGTTGGAACCCTAATTCGGCAGCCCTCTGAAACTCCTGAATTGCATCGGTAAACATCCCTATGTCCAAAAAAGCTTGTCCCCGATTGAAAGCAGCGTTCCCTGCGCCTTTTTGAGGAGCAACGACCTCCTCTACTGGGGCCTCTGGGGCGCGACCGTGAAATTCAGCCTCCTGACGGTCAATAGTGGCTAGCTGTTCCTGAATGAATGCGCGCTGACTCTTGTAGGATTTAAGCTGGGCAGGATCGGCAGCACTTTGTTCTGCGAGGGATGCGAGCTCGTTTAAGAGCTGTTGGTAAACCTGACGGGCTTCCTCAAAAAGACCTTGGGTGAGGTAGAGTTCAGCCTCGTTGATCTTCTCTTGGATCTCTGGAAACTCATTGGCGCTGGAATTGTTACTGATATTTGCTTGCATGGTCAGAGAGGACCCCGGGCAACAAATTTCCTAACACGAGAAGAGGTTGTTCATTAATTCGGCGGCGGCTCAAGACATTACGTAGTCCGGATCAATAACCTTGATCTCAAAGTCTCCTTCGATAGTGGCCGTGCCACTCACCTCTCCTGGTAGTCCAGCTTTCCGATAGCCCTTGACGTCATAGGGCGTCCTTTGCATAACTTCATCAGTTAGCAAGGCACCGTGGCGCTGACCGGTGCTGAGAAGGACTATACCTCTGACTGGGGCTACTGCCTCGGTGTCATCGCTGCCAAGAATCTCCGGACTCAGACCGACAAGGGGGAACTGTATCTTCTTAAGCTCTTTGGGTTTTAAATCCGCAAGGGGACCGGTAATTCCCCGCTTGATACTGCGAAAAGCCCCCTTGAAATCCGTCAGTCTGACGTAACCTCTCTTGCGGATAGCCTTTGCTTTGCCCTTGGAAAGCTTGAAGACATTGGCGACTGCCTCCGTGGGCACTCCCAGTGTATTGTTGGCCACATCAGCTAAATATATGGTGGCCAAGGTGGTCGGTCTCGCACGCAGGGTCTCAGAAGGAATCTCCTCGACCAGGTCCAGTACCGGTTCTGAATCCAGAGATTCCATAAGGTCATCGGACTCAAAAGAAAACTCCTCCGTTTCCACTCGAGCATCCTTAAAGGCTATACCCTCGTAGCTCGCCGCTGGGGCCCCGGCCTCGCCGCTGAAACTCCGCTGCAATTTGGAAGTAGCCTGGCTTATGTTCTCAATGGCATTCTGTATTGTCTTGACCTGAGAACTTATTGCAGCCTGGGCATGGGGCGCAACAGTCTCCACCTGTTGCTGGCCAAGGTTTTGCTCAAGTTTGGCCAATGTTTTAACCAAATTTTCAGATAACTCCTGAGCCTCCGAAAGTGTGGCTTCCACATTATCGTGGGCAGAGCCAAAATAGTTCTCTAGTTTCGCCAGAGCAGGCTTGCCAGACATGGCTTTAAGAATACGGCCAAAAAAGTCTCCAGTCTCCTGAGTGAGAGTAGCCACGGCGCTAGCTAGCCGGCCACTCTGGTCTTTTGCTTCCTGGACGAGATTTTGCAGAGATGGTGCAATTTCTCCCGCCGGAACCCCGGGTACGGTAACAATTTCCTCGGGCTCCACCATGGGCTCCAGAGCCGGTTCCTCCTCTGGAAGTTCCTCCAGCCCCAATTCTTCGCCCAATAATTCTTCCACATCCGGTTCTTCCTCGAGAAGGGGGGCAAAAGGAAGTTCTTCTTCGGCCACTTCCTCAGTGACAGGTTCTTCCTCAAACAAATCTTCGAATGAGGGCTCATCATCGAGGTCGGGCGGCAGAATGGGCTCTTCTGCGAGGTCCGCCGCCAAGGTCGGTTCTTCTGGCGCAGCTTCCTCCAAGGTCAACTCTTCAGCAGTTATTGCTTCCAGAGTTGGCTCTTCTTCAGCTGCTTCTTCCAGAATAGGCTCCTCTTCGAGGTCTGCCATAAAATCCAGTTCGTCCGGAGATACTTCTTCTACGACGGGTTCCTCTCCCACCAGTTCTTCCATTAGTGGTTCTTCTTCGAAAGGAGCAGCCGCTATCTCCGTCTCTGGTAGGATCTCCTCCAAAATAGGCTCGTCTTCAATGATCTCTTCAAAGACCGGTGCTTCTTCGGCCAAGTCTTCAAGCTCGGGCTCCTCCGCGGTGATTTCCTCTAAAATCGGCTCCTCAGTTGGCTCTGCCTCAACGGTCGGTTCAACTGCTGGGGGTTCCTCCACCGTTAGGGGAGCTTCCCGGGGTTTCATCCGCTGGATTTCTGCCTTCACTCGCCTGAACTGGCCGAGTAATTTGTCCATTACTTCGCTGCGCTCAGAGTCTGAGGGTGCGGGCTCTCGCACAAAAATATCAAGACCTCGTATGGCTCCGTGCAAAAACTGAATTGAAATGGGTGCGGCTGATTCCTTTGCCGCGCGCAGGTATTGGAGAACTCCCAAAGCCATTTTGATAACTGCCATTATGTGACGGTCGTCACTCAGCTTGCCGCTTACAAGCTGAAGCTCTTTTTCAAAGGCTTTGATGGACTCTGGGGTGATTTCCCAATCTAGGGTAAGAAGGCTCTCTTTCAGGTCAGCCAAAGGATCATCTGCGAGATCGGTTGGCTCCGCTAGAGCAGGTTCTTCCGCTGGTTCATCCTTCGGCTCTTCTGCTGGTTTTGTGGCGGGCTCTTCAGGTTTGGCAAGAGATGGCTCTTTTGCTTCACCCTTTTTTACGAAGAGTTCATCGATTGCCTTATCAATATCCGCCTCAAGTTCGCTTGCATCGACTCCAGCCAAGGGGTCGTCGGTTAAATCCATGTGCCCCTCCTTCTGGCAAATGAGGGTTTTTAACGAGATAAAAGCTTGCGGCTTACATATTTGACCGTGCGCTTGCTGACCTCTCTCAGCGTTTCAAACACACCATCACCCTTTAATGCACTACCGCTGAACCAAGGTACCTGGAGTTCCGAGTTCAGGTCTTCTTCCATCTCCTCAACGGTGAGGATGGGAATATTGGAACCGCCAAGGTCCCTCTTATTAAACTGAAGAACGAGAGGGACTTGTTTGATATCTAAGCTGTCCTCGGCAAGATTCTGTCTCAGGTTTTCGAGACTCTCTATGTTCTTCTCTTTTTGAACTTTTAGAGAATCAGCCACGAAAACAACGCCATCTACGCCCTTGAGCACGAGTTTGCGGGTGGCATTGTACATGACTTGTCCAGGAACGGTATAGAGCTGGATCTTAATGCTCAGTCCCTGAATTTTGCCGAGTGCCAAGGGTAGAAAGTCAAAAAACAGAGTGCGGTCACCCTTGGTATCGATGGTAACCATCTTGCCACGAACAGCCTCGGTCATGGCCTGATGCAAGTAAAGTAGATTGGTGGTCTTACCCCCTCGCCCAGGCCCATAATAGACAATCTTGCATTGTACTTCATTTTTGCTCAGATCAATAAAGGACACAGTTACTGCTCTCCGCCCAGAATAGGTATCAGAGTATCGGTGACTTTCGCGGTGTTCAATCTGATTAGTCCCAGGGAGACTTCCTTACCAAAAAGAGTAATGAGGATGAAGCCTTTTCCAACCTTGGTGAAATGGATGTTCTCATTCTTGCCCTTATGGAAGAGAAGGGCGAAGTCGTCTTCTCCAATTAGCTTGGCAATTTCGGCGGTGGCACCAAAATTGGCGGCGGAAAGTGCGGCCAGTGCCACAACGTCGAGATTGGCAGGATCGCCCCGATTGACAATAAGGTTGCCTGAGCGGTCAACCAAGAGAACGCAGTCAGCTCCACCCCGGAGAAGATCTTCATCGAGAACATTGATGATATTATCTATAGCTTCTTTTGATAGGACGAGATCCATACCCCCCCCGCTTTCGCCAGCATCGTCTCAAATTGAATATGGGATTTGAGGCGTATGCTTTCAATTTCCCTACTAAAATGGGTCAGAGAATTTATAACAGCATTACTTTAAAAATGCAAATACTTTTTTTCCAGTAATGTCGCATGCCTGCAGGAATCATGCCGCGTTGAACTGGTCCTCGGAACTATCAATCCAACATGCGGCGGAATCAATCAACTCCTGCTTGATTTCCTCTAAGGTCTGGTGGGGTGACGATGGGGCGGAGGCGGGTTGTAGCTTCTTGCGGGCACCAGCAATGGTGTATTTTTCCTGGTGAAGTAGTTTCTTAATGTGAAGGAGCATCTCTACATCTTCCGCTTGTAGATGCGTTGTTTTGACTGGGCCCGTCGGGGTCGGACCAGGGAAAACTCCCGTTCCCAATAGCGGAGAACATGGGTAGGAACGCCGACAATTTGACTAACCTCGCCGATTTTGAAAAAACGCTTATTGGGAATGGTATCCATAATCTAATCGCCAAGGGGGATATATAACGATAAGCAGGTTAAAAACTAAAGTTACAACCAATACTAAACAGAATGTGCATAGGGCGCACGCTCAAGACGATTAAAATAAAGTAGCCAAAAGTCAGAATCCAGAATTCAGGAGAAAAGCA
>CAVQGX010000028.1:0-23673 GCA_963712115.1 uncultured delta proteobacterium
GATATGTGTAAAGACTTCTACCCTAACGATCCCCTGGTACGAATTGGGTTTGCTGCAGTGACATGCGGTCTATTCGCCCTTGGAGGGTTGTGGTGGAGGAGGTTTGGTCTTTTGAACAAAATTGCAGGTACCCTTCTTATCTTGATCTCTCCCCTAGTGATTCTGGCACACGGAGTCAGCAACAATCTGAACCAGGGATTGTCCATTGCATTGGGTAGTGTAACAACCCAAAGTTGGATAGCCCTTGGCGGGCTTATAGCTATTTTGCTTTTGACTGCTCTTCTGGCATTTACTTTAGGAGAAGAGATAGGACCGTAAAGCTTACCCAAGGCAGAACAAATCAGGTCAGATCCCAATGGTTTTGCCCGTAAAGATAAGCGAGCTTTTTTGGAGTACCGGAGCATCAGAAATTCCAAATCACAAATCACAAATATCAAACAAATCACAATGACCAAAATTCAAAATTCCAAACCTGTTTCGGTCATTTGGTATTGGAATTTGAGATTTGTTTGTAATTTGGTGCTTGGAGTTTGGGATTTCATTATTCCATCACTCCATCATTCCAGCAGACTTCCTCATCAAGGAAAGACCCTAGAAGCCCCCCTGGGGGCGGACCAAATCCGGATCCTCAGGGCCCGGACTCTTTACCTCCACTGCCATATTCATGGTCTCGCCCCTTTGTTTCCATTAGTTCTTAATAGCTGATCAACCCACCGAAAAAAATGGGGAAACGCCTGTAACAATACTCTTGCCCTAAGTTAATCAATTGTGTAATCTGATCGTATATTGATGGTGGATCTCGAATAGCAAATCCACCCCAGTTAGCTATTTAGAAGGAGGCTAAGCCATGGATCCCGCTGAAAAGATAGCGCTAAAGGAAAAACTGGCCGAGAAGGGAATTGGTTTCGACAAGGCAGCCGAAGAGCTTAAGGTGACAGCATCGCTTTTGGCCCTTTATTTGAAGGACGACTCGAATCCCGTCCCCAAAAGAATTATTGATGGGCTCAACAAAATGCTTGAATGATGACCTGCGGAGCTACATCAATTTCCCCGCCAGCCAGAAAAGCAGCATACCGGCAACAACTGTTCCTCCTAACGATCTGGTTTTCAGGGCAAGAATAAAGGTGGGCACAGCCACGATAAACTGGGGTCGCAAAAGATCTAAGTAGCGAGGGCTACCGCCGGTTACAAGCTCTGGAAAGACCAGAGCGCTGAGGATGGCTACCGGTATGAAATCCAACCACTCGGCGAACCATCGGGGCAGCTGTCGCCGCGACAGAAAAAGAATAGGAACCCACCGTGGGATGTAGGTGACCAACCCCATACCAAGTACCAACAACAGATACTCAGATTTAATCATTGAGAATATCCTTCCGTCGACAGACTACCCCGATAAAGGCAGCCAAAACTGAGGCCAGAACAATATAACTGTTTCCTGGAACCAAAAGTGCGAGAAATACTGCCAATACTCCAGCGATGATAGCGGTAAGAACATACAGTCGCCCTCTGAGTTGAAATACCAAAAGACAGAGAAACATGGCGATGAGCGCATAATCGATACCGAATGCTCCTGCCGGAATGAACTGGCCGCTATAGGCCCCCACAATGCTGCTGGCGATCCACGCCACATTAGCAGTCTGGTTTACCACCAAAGCCTGACGCCAATCCCAATTACTATCTCGAAACCTGGTCAGATTGACGGCAAAGCTCTCATCGGTAACGCCGTAAGCAAAAAGGGCAGTCCAGCTCTTGTTCACAGACCGCAGATAGAGGGCCAGGGAGGAACTCATTAATAAGTGCCTAAGATTGATAACAAAAGTGGTAAGTACTATGGACAGTGCCGAGGCCCCTCCACTGAGCATTGAAACTGCTACGAACTGAGAACTTCCCGCAAAAACCAGCAAAGACATAAGGCCGATTTCAACAGGGTGGAGCCCAGCCTTCTGGGCCAGTACGCCAAATGCCAATCCTATGGGGAAATAGCCCAAGCAGATTGGCCAGCCAGCCTTTATGCCTTCTTTACATATGAACGTGGTAGCAAGGTGCTCTCCCGCAGGATCTGAAGTATTGACCATATGCGCTCCAGCTGATGGCATTAATGCGAATCAAATACTTTACTATTTCCCTTCCACATAGGGCAAGTGGCTGGGCTAAACTTTTTTGCACCTCCTATTATCCCCACCATTTTTCCCACCTGTCCCCAAAATACTTCTGTAGAAAATAAGCCGAAAAATAATTGAAAACAATTACCTACACAAATATTTCGGCACGATCATTGCTCTTTGAGAGGGAGATGCTGGTTTAGTCTGCAACAGGCCATTGGCAGTTTTTGGAGTTAATATGTTGATACCAAAGCAATTTACCAGAATATTTCCATATCTTTTTGTACTTTTTTTTGTACTTATTGTCTTTCTGCCGAAGAATATATTGGCGCAAGATATTCAAAAAGATACGCAATTAATTCATCGAGTTTCCCCTGGGGAGTCACTTCACAAGATCGCCCGGCAGTATCTGCCACTGACTGAGGAATTAACCGTCGATGACTTGGTCGAAAAGATCAAAGTGCTGAGTGGCGTAGAGGGGTCTTTGATCCGGCCCAACCAATGGTTACTCATACCTCTGGTTCGCTCGCGCCCTGTGGCAGCCAAGACTGTTCCTAAGCAGACAGATTTTGAGGCCAAAGGTATATATATTAATCGCTACACCATGGCCAGCCAAAGAATTAAGAGACTTATAGATGAGTTGGTGGCGGTGGGGGGTAATACAGTTATTCTTGACGGCAAAGACATGTCTGGAAATCTGTCCTATCCTTCCCGAGTCAATCTAGCTCAAGAGATTGGAGCAAATGCTAGACCGGTGACCAGGGATTTGGCGAAAATGATTCATTATCTCCACGAGAGAGGAATACATGTTGGGGTGAGACTGGTTCTTTTCTACGATCAACTTTTGGCAGAGCAGAAACCCGACCTGGCCCTGAGAGATGGCCTCACAGGAAATCTTTTATTGGAAAATGGCATATCAGCGTGGGTTGATCCATCTCATCCAGTGGTGCAGGATTATAACTTGGCCATTGCCAGGGAATTGGCAGAAATGGGGGTAGATGAAATCCAATTTGACTACATAAGATTTCCTACGAAAGAAAATGTCCAATACGGTGAATCCGGCCTTTATGGGAAAACAGTTCCTAGATACAGGATAATTACTGACTTTCTTGCCCGGGCTCGGAGAGAGCTGGCTGCACACCAGGTCCTATTATCCATTGATGTATTTGGGATTATTGCCTGGGGCAGGTCCAAAGATATCGAGATGACCGGTCAGAAGATAGAAGAATTGGCCGGACACTGTGACGTGATCTCGCCAATGATCTATCCTTCTCATTTTCATAACCCCTTTCGAGGTATTGCCGATCCCGGCGAACGCCCTTACTTACTCGTCTCGGAGACATGTAAGAGATTCTCACGGCTGCTGAAAAACTCACAAGCAACCCTCCGGCCCTGGATTCAGGCCTTTCCCCTTGGGACTGACCATTTTGACGAAGAATATGTTTTCGAGCAACTTAAGGCGCTGGATGAGTCCGAAGTCCGAGGATGGCTGCTCTGGAGTGCGGGGAACAAATACGATGTCGCCTGGAAGGCTTTAGCTGAACTTAATGATGATTCCTTTGGAGAAAGGATCCTAGGGGCAAATTTGTTTTTGGGTGATTAAAAAGAAGGTGAGAGGAATTAGGATTAAGACCAGATGAAGCGGACGCCCATTCCGGCTGGCTCATTTTTTTTGTCCGAGGATGAGTTGCTGGCCCAAACGACTTGAGCCATAACCTGCATGGAAGCTGCTGGAGCCTTAACAGACAACACGAACCTTTCTGAGAGAGGAAGGGGCTTATCGCAATAAATAAATGCCCCTTGCATGCTAATATCTCTAGTTTCTCCCTGCATTGAACCTTCAGAGGTCAACATTGTAACAGGCCACCTGACCTCCACTCTAGGTTGCAACCTTCTTTCTCTACCGTCCATCCTTATATCCCTTTCTTGTGGGATAACTTTAGCAAAAAACCGGATATCGGTCCACTGCTCAAATAGCACCTGCAAAATTTCTAGCAGAATACGGCTAATGGAGGTCGAGCGTAATCAGAATTGAGCAGCGGTACACAAGATTGTCGATGGAGCAAGGAATCAACAAGGATACTCGACGCCTTACCAGTTTGATCAAGCATGCTGAGGACAGGTTACGGAAAAGGAGGGAAAGTTGCAAGACCTTTCTTAACCCTAGTTAAGCAACAACTCCTGAAAAAAGACCAATTATAGCACTGGCAAAGGCACCGATAATGAAGGTAATGTAAGCCAGCCTCAGGAAACGATACTTCTTTTTGGCAAGAAACATCCCTAAGGTATAAAGTTCCTTTACTTGTACTTCATAGGTGAAGCTGGGATTATTCATGACCTCTTCCATACTCGTTTCAAACTCTTCATAGGTTAGTCGGACGAAATCGGCAAAAAAGAGCAAGTTGAATCCCGGAGATTTAATTGATTCCCTCGTCTCTCTTTTAAAAAAAAACGGTATTTTTGGCATTACAGCGTATGTTGCCAGACCAATGGTCATCAAGCAAAAGGCAATTAATACAACTATAGCCCACTTTAGATGGGGTTGGGTGATGTAGCCGACGGATAGGGTTATAACTACTGAGGTAATGGTCAGAAGCATGTTGGCTTTCATGTCTGCCATTGAACTAAGCTGCGTGTGATGCATCCGTGTCTGACGCACGAGATGGTCTAGATGTGACCCCGCCTGTTTGATTTCCATCAGACTTCCTCCCATAGGTGGTGTTGCATGGTTAATGACAAGGAGAGCTAGCACTAGATACTAATACTGTCAAGGTTAGAATTTCTCATGGCGTTTCCTGAGATAACGGTTTAATATAATTCATTCGCCTGTCATAAAGAGGTATTCACCATGACACTCAGAACCAAAATGTTGATGTCAGCGGTGTCGTTACTTTTTCTGGTTATCGGTGCGGGAACAGTATACCTTATCAGTCATAAGATTCTCTCTATGGAGTTTCGAGCCGCTAATGACGCTCTACATAGACAAGAAGCTCCAATAACGCTCGACTTCCTAATCCCAGCTGGGACTTATGTTGACGCGACAATGACCATAGGAGAAGTAGTAAAGATTCGCATTCAAAAACCAAAGAAAAAATTCAATAGTTTTCTTCGGAAATTCTCAGAAAGTATACCGCGCAAATACCTCCTTTTGGGGACCATGATCCTCTATCTATTTTGGACATTCCTTTTTCTTGTTTTTTTTAGAATATTCACCTGGATAGGCTACAGTGTTGCCCTCAGTATCAGCTTTCTTGCTGGATCTTTAGTCTATTTTTTTATGCCTGATTTGATGTTTGGCAGAATAGATGACGTGATATTTTTGGGTTGGGCGGTAGCTTTCACGGTGGCTTGCAGGTTGTATTCTAAGCGGAGGAGGTTGAAACACTCATACTCTAGATAATTAAAGCATCTCAATTCGTGAGTTGTCTAGGCCAACTCAGTTTATCATTGAACTATTCCTCTGGCTTTTCTGTCATAGTATATAAATTTCTTTTTATAAAGTTCGTTTTCAGGATAAAGAGTAACCAGCTCGGAATAAATATCTCTATTCAGCTTTGTTTCCTTGGTAGGAACTTTCTTGACAATCTCGTAAAGTATTTCTTCAATCCTCTCGTTGCATCTTACATCCTCATGTGATGCGTGACCAAGGTATCTGTCTGCGTCAAAGTATAGTGATTTTATCTCCGGATCAAGAGTATCAATCGCTGCGAGTCTAGCTCCTTCAAAGTTAGAATCACTAATAAGAATACGTATTCTCTTTATAGTATCTAGATTTGTTTGATCTTTACTTTCTTCAAAACAACTAATAACAAGAATCAAAGAAAAACCTACGATAGAGATAATAGCCAGTCTCTTCATTTTCTTTGCCTCTCTGATAAATAGCTTCCGTTCTCGAGGCCTGTAAAAATTAAGCCAAAAAACTTCTTCATTAACGGATGGTATTTAACCCGGATTCATGAAACATCCGGGTTAGTCGCCGCGCTCAGCAAAATCTATTGTCAGGCAGGACCAACAAGCTCTTTATATGCACTTTGCGTACCAAGAGACATGGTTTAGCGGCCATGGGATTTGGAATATATATTTGGTCCTCCGGATAAAAACCCTCATACTTGCAGAACTGTTGGGAATACAAATTTAGACAATAAATTAATAATTCCATATACTTGCAATGCACAAATTTGAACAACAGTAATTACTCCAAATATATCAAATAGTTGTTGACAACTAATTTAATTTACCTTATGTTGTATGAGTTTGCAACTTTGCCAACAATACGGCCACAATGACGAAAGGAGGACAATGATATGGCGAAGACTTTGACGGAAATGGCAGCCGAAATTGTAGCTGCGCAGGCTTCACATGCGGTGATGGCGTCTGACGATATGGTGGGAGCACTGAAAAAGACGTTTGAAGCCCTCAAAAATATCAAAACAATCGAAGAGGGCGGGCCGGAAGGAGAGGCTCCTCCAGTAGATCCTAAAAAATCTATTCAGAGAAACTACATCATTAATCTTGAAGATGGCAAGAAGTACAAGCAGCTTACTGCAAGGACTCTTGCAAAATTCGGCATTACACCGGCAGAATATCGTAAGAAGTGGGGCTTTTCTCCTAGACAGCCGTTAGCGGCCAAGTCTCTTAGCGCCAAACGTAGAAAAACTGCCAAAGCTCTTGGCCTCGGGGAGAAATTACAGTTGGCAAGAAAGGCGAAGGCTGCTACAAAGGCTGGGGCGAAGCCAAAGGCTGCGGCGAAGGCGAAGCCTCCAAAGAAGGCAAAAGCCGCACCCAAGAAGAAGAAAAAAGCTGCAAGGAAAAAGAAAAAGGCATAAGGAAGTTGGCTGGTAAAATAAAGGAAAAGTCTGCCAATAGGCGGGCTTTTTTATTTATATAAAGAGTTAGTGATCTACAGGATGTAGATTTGAGATTTAGGATTGTACATTTTGAACCAATATATATCTCTTTAAATTATCGATCTTCAATCTGCCGTAAGGAATTTGATGTAGTCAATCTTAAATCTACAATCTAGAATCTGCAATCTAAATAAGTTACTCCTTCAATGACTCAAGGTAAGATCTCAGAGAGTCAAAATCTGGATATTTTTTAAGTTCATCCCCAGACCTGAGGTCGTAGACAACCACGGCAACAGGCTCATCCAGCAATTGGGGCAGGCCCTCCCCCTCTTTGTCCATTACGGTTATGTAGGCGCGTCTTCCATTATAACTAATAAATTTTGTGTACCACGCTTGTCCGGCGCAACTTGCAGAAATACGGAATCCGTGATCTTTCATAATCTCTTCTACGCTCATACTTGCCCACCTCTACTGCTGGAGTGAAAGCGAGATAAATCAAATGCTCTTAAGTTTATCCAACTTTACCTCTAAAGTCTCTACCTCTTTCTCCTTGCCCAACTGCCGCAGACGTTTTCTCAACTCTCGTAGCGCCTCTTCCAGTCGGGGTAACACCTCTTCCTTGAAATATTCACGTGTCTCGACCCCGGCTTGCCCCAATTTGTTTAACCAATAATCCATCTCACGTTCCAACTCCTTATACCATTCCCTTTCAGGAAGTTGACTCATCTCCTCTTCCCAGCGTTCAAGCTCTCGCTCAAGCTGCTTCCTCCAAGCCTCGAGTCCTCTTTCGGTTTTTTCCAACTGGAGGGAAAGATAGGTACTGCCCTCTACGGCAGTTCCGGTTGGGAGAGGATTTCCCTCCTCAGAGAGGTTGACCATGTTGACAAGGCTTTGCCCTTGCCTCTGGGGATCGGTTTGAATGAGGAATCGGCTTTCATTCGTGACTTTATCCGAGAAATCTTTCCTTATTTGCAATTGCACCGAGGCTTGACCTTGAACATTTTGTTTCACCGACTGGACCTTACCGATTTTTTGTTCATTCCATAATACCGGGTCATTTTGCTTTAGTCCCTCGGTCCTGTCGTACAAGACAGTAAGTTGCAGGCTACCAACACAGGCAGCAGCCAGTACATAGACGAAGATTAACGGCAAGATCCAGAAACTGTTATTTCTCATCTTTTTCCCCCGGTTGGAGAACTTGACTGCATACTGTATATCTAAGTTAACAATAATGTCATATTGGCTGGGAACAGTAAAGGAGGGAAGACATAAAGGTATCCCAATATCTTCCCTTTTTCCGGCACGTGAAGGGAATCAAAGGTTGTAGGGCTGGGGAAGGGTTCGGCGAGAGGTACTTTTATAAATGGTGGGGAAAAGCCTGCAAGAGCCTGGGTATAGAAGGAGTGGATTTATATGGCGGGACTCGTCATAGCTCGGCGATTGCACTGAGGCAATATAGGACGCCCGAAGAAATCAGGCGAGTAACAATGCATAGCACGAATAAGGCATTCGAGAGGTATTTTAGGATCGAATCAGATGATCTCCGGTCAATCTACCAAGATACAGTAATGAGAAACGAGAAAGCTGGCAAAGTCATTACCTTTCCAAGGGAGACAGGTCAAAAATGACTAGTTTCGTGAGTCCTTTAATGGATAACCACTATATGTGGTGAGTCCTTCTGGAAGCGTATAGTTTAGATTAAAGTATATAAACTTTGAGTAAATTCGTCCTCTGATTCCTACATGAGAGTCGGCACCCGCTTCGGTCGACCATTCTCATCTGGCACCAAGTAGGTGAGATATACCGAAACTGTGTGCCGAACCTCACCATTGGAAAGGTCCTCCGTCTCAGCTCGGAAACCAATCTCCATTGAGGTGTTCCCAGCCATATAAATGTTCGTCGCAGGTCTCTGGCCTGCGTATGGTGCCACTACATCTATTTGCGATGATTAAGAGACCTTCGATCTCCCGCGGGAAAAGGTTCCGAAAAGTAAACCCGCTATGAGCCCCACACCCATTGACCCAAGTATCATCAGTGCCCGGGGAAGTGAAAGTTGCCAGAGCAAGAACTTCACCGTCACGGTCTCAGCATTTTGCAGGGCAACCACTGCCACCAGACCCAGCAATATCAATCCGATTACAAGTTTTATTTTCATTTAGTTCTCCTTCTGCAGGATTTCATCTAGGTTACCTGACACACCAGGGCCGACAAAAGAACTAATCAGCTCAGCTCGAGAACAATTTCTTGATTGATTTTCGGATCATCCACCCGCTTGATGACTTGCGATTTGATAACGGGATGGTCAAGATGTTCTCTCTGTTTCAATTTGATTTTTCATGTCTTCACAAACTGATTTGCCTTGGTCTCGATCCCATCGCTGACGACGCATTCCGCAGACTTATTAGTCAGTCCACAATTGACTAGAAACTGGAGACTATAAATGATTTACCTGAACTAAGCTTTCTTGATCAGGCGCAACAGAAATAAAAGGACGACGGCACCAATCACCGCGACGATCAAACTGCCGAGCAACCCACCTCCGATGGACACGCCTAGAGTGCGGAAGAGAAAACCGCCAAGCAACGCGCCAATCACGCCGACCACGATGTCTCCCACGACGCCAAACCCGCCGCCTTTCATCAACTGCCCCGCCAGCCATCCGGCAGTTAGGCCAATCAAGATAAACCAAAGAAATTCCATGTCGTCTCCTCCTTCTTAACTCAGATAAAGACACCACACTTTCAGAATCTGCCCATGTTGCAGAAATGGAAGAACGTTTCTCGAGGAGGTCCTGTTACCCATCTGTGAAAACCAATCCCCATGATAACGTGCAATGATGGTAGGAGTAGTAGAAATCTTTAGTATTTGTAAAACGGGCGCTCAATAATGCAAGCTGATCGTCAGCTCCATGTCTTGCCCGTCGTAGGGGAAGCTGGTTGCAGGAAACGAAGGCGGGCCGAGCATGGCTTTTGCGTCGTTTGAAAAACCATAGCCTTCCGTTGGGATCCCCAACCAGTTGGTGTCAAGCTTCGCCCGGATTCCAGTTCCACCAAAGATTTTCCACCAGCTCCTCCAAGCCTGCAAGACGTTCGGGCAAATGGGGAAACAGAGGTTTCACGGGATTCATTTTTTCCATATTTTATATTCTCCCAGGTGGTGAAGTCGCGATTTCGGATGTTGATATGGACTCTTTCCCCGGGGCATACCCCGCCATTCCTATCATGAATCGCACCAACCCATAACTTAGCCAACTCGCCAGACGCACCCGGATGGGCTGGGTTCTCCAGCTATTCTCAAATATCCGTCGCGCCCCCATTTTGATAGCCTGCTCCAGACTATGCTTTAATTTTTTGGCAAAGTTTTCATCGTCAACAACGACATTTGCCTCAAGAGCAAGCAGCAGACTGAAAGGGTCAAGATTTGAGGATCCCACCGTAGCCCAATGTTCATCAATCACAGCAACTTTGGCGTGCATAAGGCTCTTGTGGTATTCGTAGATCTCCATCCCTGCATCGAGAAAACTACCATATAGGGCATGCGAGGCATAATGCAGCAGTCGATATTCCACCCTTCCTTGCAACAGCAAAATCACCCGGACACCGCGCCCGGCTGCATCCAAAAGCGCATGACGAAAATTCAATCCAGGCAAAAAATAGGCATTTGCAAGAATGATTTCAAATTGCGCCTGGTCAATCGCCTGCAGATAGGCATCTTCAATATCGCGGCGATGGCGGATGTTATCCCGTACCAAAAAAGCTGAACGCATACGGCCCCTGTGTTCGGTTGAAGGAGCTTGTCTGTAGTTGTCCCGGCCCCAGCCAGGACGCAAGCGGGTCCAGGCCACTCGCGACCACACCCGGCGGCTGGAATCATGAATTTCTTTCACCAGCGGCCCTTCCACACTTACAGCGTAGTCATAACGAGGCGATGTTTGACCAGGCATATCCATATCATCAATAATATTGATGCCTCCGACAAATGCAATCTCCTGGTCCACGACCACAATTTTCCGGTGCAAGCGACGCAACCTCTGGCGCCGCAGCGTCCAGGGCGATATCTTGGGCCGGAACTTCAGCACCATTACTCCAGCCGTAACAAGGTAGTCGACCATGGTTTTCGGCAAACTTTTCGAACCGAATCCATCGATCAGCACGTGGGTTTTTACGCCACGAAAGGCCGCCCGCCTGAGCGCTTCCGCAATGCGTCGTCCGGTATTGTCATTTTCGAAAATATAGCTTTCCAGATAAATTTCATGCACCGCCCGGTCCAACGCCGCTTCGATCGTCGGGAAATAAGCTTCGCCGTTTTGCAACAGGGTAATCTGATTGTGTGGAATAATTCGGGTCACAGCAGGGTTGACCTCTTTCTCAGCTTTCAGTTGGCGTTTGCTAAGTCCATCGATGAAACGGTGTTCGGCATGCTCCACACCCCATCACGATTCGGGCTGGAATATTAAGGTAAAAGCGTCTTAAAAAACAATTAAGTTTGATTGAGCGTCCGACGGTTATTCAAAAGCTTTTGATGACAATCAGAAAAACTTGTTTTTCAAGTCGTGCATGGCCTTCACAATATCTAGGATCGCCTCATGCATGCCCTCAGGGCGGGAGCTTATTTCCGATGTTCCTTTCTTCTCGATCTTGGCCTGAACCTCGGATTTAATCTTTTTCAAGTTTTGAGCGTGTTTTTCAAACTGCAGGCGATGCTCTTCTTTCATGTCTTCGATGGCATCGGAATTGATCTGTTGGATGAGTTCATCGGCCTCAGCCAGTAATTGCTCGATACTCTTGGATTCTAAGTTCTTTGACATAATGTTTCCTTTCCTATGGGTTCTTGCCCGTCATTGCATGAAATACGTGAGGCGGAGACTCTCCTCACAATCACCACTGTCATTTTCCCCCGGAAACCGTGTTAACGCCCAGCATTTCCTGCGTATGGCGCAGGCCCTCGTGAAACTGGAAAGGACGATGATTGCCGTTTGTATAGAGCCCAAAGCAACTCCTCTATAGCTTGCGGCTACGACCACATATTTTTTGAATTGGTAGGAAACTGAAGGTTTGTGAGCCCAAACTTCAATATCCTGCTCTCCATACGCACCCCAATAGAGTGTGATTGCTTGAACCTGCCATCAGCCTATGACTGCTTGCCATAGTCCTCGCCTTCGACCTTTTTAGAATTCTAAAGGTATTCTTCAATATTGGCAATGTGTGAACTTCATGGATATTCAAGATATGAGAAGAAGATGTGACTTTGATTAAGATCGAGAAATGTGAAATTTCCCAGTGAATCAGTCTGACTTAATATAACATCCCTTAATTCACACTATTGGCTCTAAAGACCCTAGCACAGAATGTGGTACGTGCCCCCGAAGGGGCAAAGTGTAGATTAAAGTATGTAATCCACATTTCGCTCCCACCCTCTATGCATTCCACCACAAATTCCCCCTAGTATTAATTGTGTTACAGGGGTAGCAAAGAAAAAATCATGCATTCTTCGTATTCACTTAATCTATTGCACTATTTACACTATGATGAACCCAATGAGGGCTCAGCGAGATCGAATAGGAGACGATTTATGGATTCGTTTATAGTTGAACTGACCCTTTTTTGCGCTGTTGCTATTGCATTAGCTGCCATACACAGAAAATGAGTCCACTCTGGACTCACTCTACTTCTTTCGCATATAATTACAGACATCTTTTAAGTCTGTATGCCTAGAAGCTAAATCCCAGATTACTCTCTAAGTCTAGAAACTCTCTCAAGATCGCATTCTCGTATCCCTTAGCAATAGGCAGCAATTTAGAGAATCAGATGATTCTTAATGCGTGACGATTTACTAGCCAGTTGAGTGGAACCAACTGAGTACATGATGACCACGAGAAGATTTTTTACAACCATCCTCTTTCTTATATTCCTTCAGACTCTTCTAGTCACCCAGGCTTTTGCGAAGGCTAACGCCGGACCGGATCAAAGGGTGAATGAAGGAGACAAGGTATCCCTGGATGGTTCGAAGTCCAAGCCTAAGGGTCACGATACGATCCAAAGTTACTTATGGAAACAGGTTGAAGTTGAAGGAAATCCCGTCACAATAAAGGATGCAGACGAAGTTATAGCGAGTTTTATCGCCCCACAGGTTTCAAAGAACACGAAACTTACCTTTAAGCTGATAGTCAGATTTGCTTCTGGCAAAGAAGATAATGATGATACGAAAGTCTACGTATTAGATCGAGATGATGATGAAGATGATGATGATAGAGATGCTAATGATCCACCCAAGGCAGACGCCGGACCTGATCAGACGGTGCCTGAGAAAACTATAGTCACCTTAGACGGGTCAAATTCATCTGATCCTGATGACGGCATTAAGTCTTATCTCTGGAAACAGACTTCAGGACCGTCAGTTAGTTTATCTAATCCTAGGGCGATTAAACCCACCTTTACGAGCCCCAGTGTTGCATTCAGCAAATCAAAATCACTTAAATTTGAGTTAACGGTTACTGATCATGGTGGTTTGAAAGATACCGATACCACTGTTGTCAATGTGACCGGGGAAAATGATCCGCCCAGGGCAGATGCAGGACCTAACCAAAATGTGGACGAGGAAACTATAGTCACCTTAGACGGGTCAAATTCATATGATCCTGATGATGGCATCGCATCATATCAGTGGATACAAATAGCAGGACCGTCAGTAAGTTTATCTAATCCCGAGGCAGTTCAACCCACCTTTTCAGCACCGACTGTAGGAACGGATGGTGTTTCGTTGACCTTTGAGTTAACAGTGACCGATTACGACAGTTTGCAATCAGCGGATAATATAATTGTAAATGTGATCTGGCTCAACGATCCTCCTACAGCAAATGCTGGAGTTGATCAGACAGTGCTTGAGAAAAGTACAGTCACCTTGGACGGGTCAAATTCATCTGATCCTGATGATGGCATTGTGACATATCAGTGGAAACAGGTAGCAGGACAGTCAGTCTTCCTTTCCGATCCCACAGATGATCAACCGATTTTTGAGGCTCCAAGTTTTGATGACATTGGTGACAAATCGCTCATCTTCGAGTTGATAGTTACAGATGAAGGCGGTTTGCAATCTAGTGATGAAACAAACGTTACTGTCTCAAATTTTGAGAAAGATAACCCAGGCGCATCAGGAGGAGGTTGTTTTATCACAGCTGCAGCGGATGGCTAGATTGCATTTAATTACTTTCGTCTTTCAGGGCGGAGCTTCGGCTCCGCTTTTTTTATGCTCCATTCAGACTCTGGCACTGTGAATAACATACTTAAATCCACACTTCTGCCATTTTGGACTAGCCACTACATTTTGTGCCAGGTTCTTGGGGGATGAAGTGTGAATTAAGGGATGTAATCTTAAATTATTTCATTCCGAGAACTCGCATTTTTATCCACCCTTCCATGTTGCCCATCCTATCTAAACTTCTTCTGACAAATGGCACTTTTATTCCAGTTTATGTAACTGATTTACTTACAACTTCTAATCTGGTTTCCATCAGCAAATGAGCTAACCATTTGAAAATCGATAGAAAGTTAGCGCGACACCTCACTGGCATGGATTTTGGTATGCTTAACCGCTAGGGCTTCTGGTCTAATGCCCCCAAACACCCCATTAGATTTCGGTGGAGACTAGTAGTGAGCTTCGCCCAAGTCCCATCTCCTCGACAGATAATTGCCAAAAGCCCTCACACTCCGTCATGGGAGGTTTCCCTGCGATGACCCATACATGCCCTCGCTGCAATAGAAAGTTCGTCGGGGATAAACCCCCGATGTTTATCGCTGGCGGTAAAGGAATTTATTTTTTCTGTAGCATTAGATGCCGAGACAAATGGGTATATCCCCGTGATTCAAGATTGAATTTGGAGCAGAAGCCATCTGGCCTTCAGCGGGATTTTTCGTAATTCACAGTGGTTGTTTCGTAGGTGAAGTTATGCATCAACCCCCGAGTGACAGATGTGTAGATTGTGTCTGGTGGTATGAAGGGCCTATATTGTGCGAGGGTTGCCCTAACAATCCAGAATCAGAGGCAATGAAAATGCCTTGTTCTCAGTGTAAGAAGATTCTATCTGTAAGCGATTTTTGTGAGATACACTATGAAGAGGACGGCCTTCACTTGCTCTGTACCAAGAAGTGCAAAAACGAGTGGGAGGGACTTCGGACCACGAATGAGTAGTTGGGCAACCACCAATAGCCCAAAACGAGATATTATTCATTTTCAAGGGCCATGCGGAGCTTCGGTTTCGCTTTTTTATTGTGGTATCCACCTTGGCCGTGGAAATAGTAATTTTCGTATTCATCTATTAAGGATATTGGTGTATGTTTAAAACGAGTGTCCTCTTTTTGCCGAGGGCAGATGCCCCGAACAAAATCTCGTTGAAAAATGTGTTCAATTCCTCGGTTCGCAACCGCTGGAGAATATGAGAGGGTACGTGATAGTCGATGCTGCCTAAAAGACCTGATTGGCTTTGATGATTCTGGAGAAATCTACGTGGATCAGCAGACCAGACGAAAAACCACCAGAGTTCCTGTGTTCTGCATTGTTCATCTCCTGCAGACCGATCTCAATAAGGTTGGAGGCAAAATGTACAACTTAAGCATTGGAGGTTTCGGGCTTAAAACCAATTATCCTATTTCCATCGCAGAACAGCTCACAGTGGCCTTCCAACTGCCGAAGACAATCGGCCTTGTATCTGGTCTGGGTCAAGTGGTCTGGCGTCAATTCCACGGTGATACACCTGGACATGAGAAGACTTTGTTCACCGCAGGAATAGAGTTTTTGAGCCTCAGCAAACCCTCCAGAAAAGCTGTTCGCGATTGCGTCAGAATGTTAGCCTCTCCACCAATCGAATAGCCTTCACCCCTCCCCCTGTCAGCAACCGCAATGATTACGGTAACTGAAGCGGTTCAATCGCTGACTGCCTGATTACTATTTAATTAGCGTGAGGTTTTTGGGAGCAGCAGGTAGGGCGTCCACACCGCCGACAATGATAGTCACCGTTTCAGAAGCACTCAGCGGTGGTGTACCAGTGTCATTTACAGTGAAGAGAACGCCATAGTTTCCGGCATCTCCATTAGTGGGCGTCCACCAGAAAGTGCGGTTAGCAGAGTCAAAATTAGCGCCTGCCGGGAGATGGCTAACTGAATAGCTCAAAGCGTCACCGTCAGGGTCAGTTGCCATTACAGTAAACTGAAGCAATTGGCCCTCAACAGTAGTCTTTTTACCTATGGGATTTAATACCGGTGAGTTGTTGACTGAGCCATAGGACACTTCATTAGAATAATCACTTTCATTTCCGTAGATATCATAAGCAGTAGCTGCAAAGTAGTAGGGCTCAGTGTCGATAAGGTCTGTTATCGTGCAACTAGTCTGGTTGCCCACGTCTGTGGTAACATCGTAGTTACGGCTGGAATTGCCATAATATATTTTGTAGCCAGCAAGATCTGGGTGGGTAACCGGATCCCATATCAACGTTACTTGTGCTGGATAAGCATTCGAGGTGAGAATAAGTATGCATACAGCAGCCAGGATAAATACCAGAGCAGTGCGAGATAATAAGGAAAGATCTGATCGAAGACCCCGGTACCCAATAAAGCTCGGCGAAGTTTTGAATGGTGACACAGCGCACCTCCCTCCCCGCAGCTTAAGGCCTACAGGCATTGAGAAACTGACTTTTACATAGGCAAGACTGGTGCCGGGAAGAAGGAACGAATCTTTTTTTTATGTAAAGAATTAAAATGTCTTGTTTGGCTGATAAGTTACAATGCACTCATAAGAAGACTCCTGCTCTAGTGGAGATACCTGCAGTGGCAAAAACCGTGCAATTTGTAATACATCAGGCAAGAAATCGGTATGCCAGCGGATAACCGTTTTGCGGCACTTGTTGACGAAATTTGGCAGCCCTATGCCCACTATCTATATCATAGTTGAGCAATCGATTTTGCTTAAATATTTATAATTAATAATAAATAACTCTTATTATTCAATCTGGCACGATCTTTTCATTGTGTGGATTTACACTGCGTCACCTTAAGCCCCATCGGCTTTTTCAGGTCGAGTCGATGGGGCATTTCTTTTCCAATCTTCCTTGCTGCTCATCCACCGCAGCAGATAGATGTTATTTCTTTGAAGTAAGTTGCTATTTAACAAACTCTTGCGCGTTGTTGCAACCTTAGCCCGGATATTTCATGAATTCACGCCCTGGCGTGACTGCGACCACTTCAAGATCTCAGATTTCAGATTTTAGATTTCAGACTGATGGGTGTCTGATGCAAACCGGTTATTTGAGTAAAACAAGAATACAACTTTAACTTCCACCGTCTGCCTTGTCTTACTCGGTCTTGCGCAATCTCAAATCCGCAATCTGCAATCCATAATCGTCCTTCTTGGCGTCCTCTGGTGTTCCTTCGACAGGCTCCCCGCGACGACGCTCGGGACGGGCAGGACAAGCTCACCCTGCGACGCGCCGTTCGGGAACCAACACCCCGCCGTTGCCAGGTGGCCCGTCCATCCTCTTCGCGCTCGCTTCGCTCGGCTCAAGCCCTTACCGCAAGCGGTATCTGCGACAAGCGGGTTCCCAATTACGCGGTCTCGCGACAGCAATTCATGAAATATCCGGGCTAGGTCACCAGTTGGCCTGTACGTTTGGTTGTTGGGGTCTTGCATTTGTGGTAAGCTGGGAAGTCGTCACGGCATCGACCTGGTAGAGGAGAAATCCTCCGAGAAATAGTCTTTTAACTGCGAGTTGCTTCTATGGAAAAAGAAAGAAGGCGACATTTGAGAGCCAGACTCGATTGGCCTGTCAGTATTCATATCGGAGAAGAGTCCTTGGAACGGGTAACATTCGACATCGGCCCGAGTGGTGCGTTTGTCCACGGCTTGTCCCTCATAGAGCTGTATGAAGTCTTTGATATGACCGTTATTGGACCTGACCGTCCAATGACGACCAAAGCAAGGGTGGTCTGGTCGAGAAATGAAGTGGTTCCAGGACTGGAACAGGATATGCCGCGTGGCATGGGTGTCGAGTTCATCAAGATCTCTGATGAAGACCGGAAATTCGTTTCCTCTTTCATTTCAGGTCTTGATTTTGCCGTGTACTTGGAATCCAAGGCTGCACATGAAGTTGAGGACGGGTTGATAGAGGAACATCTGATAGAGAAGCAGAAGGAAGAAGACAAGATTAACCCTGCTCAAAAATCACCCAAAAAATGCCCCCGAGGCCACAAACATGTGTCCTGGTCTGCCGATGAAGACTATCTTTTCTGTTGGGACTGCAATGCATGGTATGGTCTCGCTGAGTGTGTTAATCCGAAGAATGGTGATTCCTCAAGTGGTACTGATTCAGAGGGCTAATTTCTTTGGCTGACCAGATCAAACCAGTCAAAGTCTACAGGGTCAAGCGGTCCGATTGCAGGGCGGCTTGATGGTTAAACCAGAAGATAAAGTGTGTCATGGGTTTCGGCCCTCTTCCCATGAGCACGCCGATTTATATCAAATTGGTGGTTTTACATATTGAGTGAATCCCGCGCCGTGCACTATGACAAGCAGCGGGCAGTGGCAGAAGTTACAAAAATATGCAGCAATTTGAATGGTCCTAATCATGAGGCGATTCCTATTACCTCACCTTCAACTTTAATTTCTTAATTATCAATTTCTGCTTTTTCTCAAGGTTTTGATAATCCTCACGTAGCTTATCTACCTGAGCTTTAATACTTGGCAACTCTTGTACAGATTCCGAAAACAAAGATATTGAATCGGGAATAGAGCTAACCGCTTGTGACAGATTGTTCAGAGCAGCTAACTGTCTTTCCGAAACCTCCGAGAATCTGTCAACTACCGCTACTTGATCTTTCGAATCCTTCCAGCTCAAGTAGCTAACCCCGACATAGGCTATCGTTATTAGGAATAAGGCCACTGTGAAAGCAGCAAGTATCCTCATAGGCCAAATCAATTTCTGCTGCTGCTGAATCAAATTACTGGCGTAATAGGTGCTCTCACGCTGATATTCAGCCAGGTTTTTTGTGTACGAAAGGCTCTCTTGTTGTTGCGCTACAAGATGCTGATGGAGTTCGACGATTCTCTTCTGTCGCTCGATTGACTCCAAGGCAGATTTAATCTCGAATGCAGCTCGTGCTAGTTGATAGCCAGTTCTGCCGGGATGAGAAGAATGCAATATCAATTGATCCTGGATTTTTTCCCAATCATCTTCGTATCTAACTTGCATGAATCACCTCGCTCTCTATTCGTTGGGAATTCCTCAACGTCCTTGGTACTTTGGCCGGGGACCTTATCACCTCGCTTTCTCCGGTTGTCTTCTTTGTGCAACTTACCGTGGATTAATTTTCCGTTATATTTCCACAGCCATCTTTTCCGGTAGGAATCCACTCCTCATGGTTGGATTTCTCTCTTAAGGCTGATTAGACCCCCCCTTTGTCAAGCAGTAAATCCATTTGGGATAGCAACTTCTGTTTCCACTTACACGGAGCTTCGGTGTTGATGAGAACTGGGAGGTTAAATCTTAGACTTATGTCAAAAGATGGTCCACCCTTGATCTACTCCAAGATTTTCTGCCGGGCCTTGTCACGCTGATAAATGATAAACTAGATAAGATGTAAAGTTTATCCTAATGTTGCAGACCCATTCCGAGGAAAAACGCGCAAAAACGCGCCAGATGTGGCTGCGCACAGGCTCGGACAGGTCGAGGCGTACTTGACCCTACGTGAAGTCCTGTCCGAGGTGAGCACAGCCTCAGATGGCGTGCTATCGCGCGAGCGCAGCGGTCTTTGCCGGTTTGGGTTTGCAACATTAGGGTTTACTATGAGTTCGGTTAGAACTTCACGTTTTCTGTCAGAGGTTGATTTCCTTACTTTTTGTCCAGGTTTCAACATTAGTCATTATACGTTGCATTGCCAGGTGGCGGAGTAAGTTTTTTTCACTTGACAAGGGCGAAAATATTCATGGTATAGTTACCACGCTGCTCTGTCCATGCTTTCATTCGCTGGGTTTTCCCCAGTGCCTACTGTAGTCCAGATTGTCTTCCCACTGTAAAGTCAAAAATATTGGGCTCAGATTTAGGGCGCTCTAGTGCGATCTGTTTTGGCCCCACAACTTGAGATAAGAACAAGGAGTTCTCAATGCAGCGAAGACTGAGAAAAAGAGCGTCGCACCTTATCTTTTGGCTCACTCTCACCATTTATATGGGCTCACCTAAAGTCATTTGGGCAAGAGATATTTTGCCACATCCTTTTGACGTAGATGTTCGCAGTGCAGTGCTTTTGGACGCCAAATCTGGCGAGTTTGTCTATGGGAAGAATCCTGAGGAGAGGATCAAACCTGCAAGCCTTGTAAAAATCCTCACACTCTTCCTGGTATTCGACGCAGTTGAGAATGGTCAGGTCAGTCTAGAGGACAACGTACTGGTCAGCAAAAAGGCTTGGCGGACTAGAGGTTCTAAAATGTTTATCGAAGTTGGCACTCAAGTGCCACTTGTTGAACTTGTTAAAGGTATTGCAGTGGTCTCAGGAAATGATGCGTGTGTAGCCGTTGGCGAGTTTCTCCAAGGCAGCGAGCAGGCTTTTGTAGAGAAGATGAATGAAAAACTGGACGATCTCGGGATGCGAGATACCAGAGTTCAGACTACAAATGGCTTGCCAGCTTCGGATCAATACACTACTGCTGCAGATATGGCCTTGTTGGCAAGGGCCTATGTTCGGACACATCCCGAGGCGCTTCAGTACCACAAATTAACAAAGTTTACCAGTGAAGGTGTCAGCCAGCGCAATCGAAATGGACTTCTCTGGCTTGATCCCTCGGTGGACGGTCTCAAAACAGGATATATCTCTCGAGCAGGCTACCACCTCGTAGCCACTGCCCGCAGAGAAGATCAGCGTTTCATTGCTGTGGTTATGGGTGCAAAGAATCCAAAGGTTAGAGAGCGTGAGGCCTTGCGCCTACTAAACTATGGCTTCAGAAATTATGTCTCGGTGCCTCTCTTCGAAAAAGGCCAGGTGCTGCTGCAACTTCCAATCTGGAAAGGAACAGCCGAGAAGGTGGGATTGGTGGTCGCCAAAAGCGAGGTGATCACTGTTCCCATTCCCCTAAGAAATTTTGTTTCGCGGCAGTTTGAGGCTCCTGAACAGCTCTTAGCGCCGATTCGGAGAGGTCAGCACCTCGGACAAGTATTGATTACTGCTAACCATAAGGTGCTTAAGTCGATAGCACTTGTCGCTGATCGGGAAGTGGTTCAGGGCGGCTTACTCAAAAGGACTGTGGATACTATAGCTCTCCAGTGCAAGGCTCATAATATGCGCCTAATATCTGTCATTATTCTTTCCGCTGTCGTACCTTCGTTTCTGTGGTGCAAGAGTCGGAGACGACAGAACCGCAGAAGACGAACCCGATATCTATCTGTCTAAAAGGGATTTGTCTTTCTCACTTTCCCGCTTACGACAACCGGCTTTATACCAAACGGAGCAACACCGGTCGCTAGGATGTTCCAACCCCTCATGCTTCCCACCTGCCTGCCCATATGTGATTTTACCTTTTGTCATAAGGATTGGCATATATTTTCCATATTCTTTGAGTAGATTTCTTAAAGTAATGTTGGTTAAGCAACTAAAATGTAAAGAAAAATTCTCTTCTATTTAAGTTGGCGCAATTCTTTCAAAGTGTGGTATAGTTCTATTACCACTTTTCCGAGGGAACAACAATTGAGTCACCCAAGTCGAGAGCTGGAGATTTCTTTGTAGTAGCCGTCCTGATGATACTCGCAACACTGCTGATTGCGAACCTTATTTCCAACGCATCCTGCTTATCTGTTAGCATAGCGTGCGGTGCAATTTATCCACCTCCTGGATGCTGCACCACCCAATTCGGCAGGTGAGCAGAATGGGGGGCTTTTGTAGATTCGCCTGGCATTGAATGCAGCAGATGGAATTATCATTCGGGCAGGAGATAAAACTATGAAAATCTTTTTAGTTCTTCTGCTATTTCTTTTTCTCGGATGCACATCATCTCCACCTCCCACGTGGAACCATCCTGACAAGACAGACAAGGAGTTTAGAGAAGATGTGGAAGAATGCCGTTTTTTGTCGACCAAATCCGATGGCACGGGGATGGGAGGCTCAAAAGTCACGGATCAATCAAGGCTTTTTGAGCAGTGCATGAAAATGCGGGGTTACCATCTGGGGCAGAAGGAGGCAAAGGAATCTGAACCAAAGAGATAGAAGACACGCCTAAACTCTCCTTGTCTGCCTCATTGCATTTCTCTTCCATCCCTCACCTCCATTGTGTCAGGTGCCCAGCAGTAGGCTCGGAGCGAAGGCTCAACTTTCACCAGATCCCTGCTTAGCCCAGGCCGCTATGGTGCTTGCCAGATGACATTGCCTTTTTCGTTGAATAAGATCAATGATGAAAGAGGCCGCTTGTCGATTACTCCGGTTTGAGTATGTTTCAGATCAGCGAATCCAAGAACGACACGATTATTACCTTTGGCGTTTTTCAATGCCAGATGTGGTCTCCCTTCTATGTCTAATGCCAAGATAGCTCTTTCAACTCCTTTCTTGTCCATCAAGAGTATAGCGGGCCATTCGTCCTCTGTACTCATTAGCCTCGTTAAGCCAATCTGTAACCGGAGACCGCTTTTATCTCGCATAGTAAGAGCTGGCGTTCCCTGACCGACTGAAAAACCAGCCCTATAACGGCCGTTCTCATCGTAGTAATGAAGTCCGGGTTCACCATTTTGATCTACCGCCAACTTGATACGGGGTTTGCGGTCCAAACCTAATAGAATTATCTCCCTTGCCATAATAACTCTAAGTTCAGGAGATATTTCTGCGATCTTCTTGGTTGCTTCCCTGGCAAACACAAGTTGATTACTGAAGAACCAACTTGATACCATCCCACCTGCTAGGCCAGCCGCCAAGGCCAGCAATGCCAGCGAAATGTATTGTTTCCTGCTCATCTCTTCCTCCTCATTTGTACCGCCGAAGTGTTTGATTCAACTCCTCCGTGCCAACTCTGTCGCAAAAAACGACTACGCTATTGATCTTTGAAAATAAAGGTGCGCTCTACGAGCAGTATCTAGTGCAGGTTAAGAGAACTACTTACAGCTTACAAAAAGGCTGGATTGCTTGCAATAATAATCGCTGCCTACGTGCGCTTAGCCGAGCAAAATGGTGGTTTTCCCGGTTGACAGGGACAACCTCACCCACGATATAAGACATGGGCGTGGTAATGAGGTCATTGCTTGCTTCAAGTTTTTTGCCCCAAACACGAGCTCCCATTGGCCCTGACTGGACTGGTCGATGGGGGTATATTTTGTTGACTGCCCACAGCACTCTGTGCCACATTCAATCCCACCCGATTGTAAATTAAGGGATGTGAAGTTTCGAAGTCGATCGCTAGTATGCCATATAACTCGATCAAACGAAGTGACTCTCTCTTTCTGACCCGGGTTAGCCGAGGCGCAATGGTATTTTTTCTATTGACACATTGAGCACCAGTTGTGATAGAGTGAAATTGCTGCGCTGTAAGGCTTTTGGACCCTACTTCCAGATGCCCCATCCATCTCTCGTTTTTTGCCCACCTGATTCCCAGACTTATATGCCATTTTGAACAGGAAAGTTATATTACTTGTCTTTACCCTAATGTTGCATACCTACACCGGTAAAAACCTCTGCGCTCGCGCGATAGTCCCGCCTATAATTGTGCGC
>CAVQGX010000029.1:0-33874 GCA_963712115.1 uncultured delta proteobacterium
TAAAGCGGAGCGCTCCTCCAACCTCCAACTCTATGCTCTGAAATCCAATAGATGAGGAGGACTTGGAACCGATGAGCGGTAAGGGGGAACTGACACCACTCGAGAAAAAAATAATCCACGAGTTGCAGCAAGATCTTCCGGTCATAAGCCGACCTTTTGCTGAAGTGGCGGAGAAAGTTGGAATCAGCGAAACTCAACTATTGGAAAAGGTGCGCGAATTTGTTGCCAAAGGGACTATCCGACGTTTCGGAGCTACTTTGAGGCACCAACGCTCAGGATTTGACGCCAATGCCATGGTGGTTTGGGAAGTGGCGCCCGAGAGGACTGAGGAAGTAGGTGCTATCTTCGCTTCATTCCGAGAAGTCAGCCACTGTTATCAGAGGCCGGCGTTACCAAATTGGCCTTACCGGCTATTCACCATGATCCACGGATCATCCCGAGAAGTTTGCCAAGAAATCGCGCAGAGGATGGCAGATGCAGCAGGGGTCGAAAACTACGAACTGCTCTTTACCGAAGAGGAACTAAAAAAAACCACCATGGCCTATTTTGGCGATTCGGAAGATTAATCCGGCAATTGAGAGGTGGAAGCAGTTAGCACAAGTGGACTTAGGTCATTAGGCTTCGCCGTCATTACGCCCTGCTGTCATTTGGGCTTACAGCCCGTCATTTATTGCCACTCTTCTCCGGCTTTATTCGGACTAATCGACCGTTATCGGGTAATATGATGACCTACTATGAGTGACAGCGAAGCGTAGTGACGGCCACGTTAGTGGCCAAATGACTATAAATGACATTGAAGATTAATGAGGCTATTGACGGACGAAAAGGATAATGGGAGGAGGAAGTAATGGCTCAGGATAGCAGCGAGCGGTTGTATCGGCAGGCAGAACAAATAATCCCTGGTGGGGTGAACAGCCCAGTCCGTTCATGCCGCGCAGTGGGTACACATCCTTTGTTTATCGCTAGGGGGCTGGGTTCGAAGATTTTCGACGTTGATGGTAATACTTACATCGATTATGTGGGCTCCTGGGGTCCACTGATTCTTGGCCATGCTCATCCCGAGGTGGTGGAGGCTATTAAAACAGCAGCTGAACTGGGAACCAGCTTCGGTATTCCCACTGCGCTGGAAGTTGAGTTGGCCCAAATGATTACCAAACTGGTTCCCTCCATGAAAATGGTACGGATGGTTAATTCCGGCACCGAGGCCACAATGAGCGCCATCCGGCTGGCCCGAGGTTACACGGGGAGGAGCAAGATCATCAAGTTTGATGGATGCTACCACGGTCATGCGGACACGCTACTCGTAAAAGCGGGCTCTGGAGCCGCAACTCTTGGCATACCTGGTAGTGCGGGGGTCCCAGCTGATTTCGTCCAGCATACTTTGTCACTGAGGTTCAATGATCTGGACCAGGTAGCAGCGGTTATGCAAGCGCAAGGAAAAGAGGTGGCGGCCATCATACTCGAGCCGGTAGCAGGTAATATGGGCGTTGTTCCACCCAAACCTGGTTTTCTCGAAGGTCTCAGGCACTGGTGTAACGAGACCGGAACCTTGCTGATTTTCGACGAAGTAATGACCGGCTTCCGTCTGGCCCTGGGTGGAGCGCAGGAACTTTATGGCGTCCAGCCAGATCTTACCTGTCTTGGGAAGGTTATTGGCGGCGGGTTGCCCGTAGGAGCCTATGGAGGACGCCGTGATATTATGAGCCAGGTTGCTCCCCTGGGTGAGGTTTATCAAGCCGGTACTCTATCAGGCAATCCTTTGGCAGTTACTGCTGGCTTGACAACCTTGAGGCTATTGAACAAGCCTGGTGTTTACGACGAACTGGAAGAGCGTTCCAACTACCTATTTAACGAGATGAGTCGGCTGGCAGCGAAGCACAAGGTGGTTTCCACCATGAATAGAGTAGGCTCCATGGGGTGTCTCTTTTTTACTGAGCAAAGGGTGGTTGATTTCGACTCCGCTCAAACTGCCGACACCCAGAAATTTGCCCATATGTTTTGCGCCATGTTAGAGAGGGGCGTATACCTGGCTCCATCCCAGTTCGAGGCGGCCTTCGTCAGTCTGGCCCACGATCAGGAAGACATCGATAAGACACTGGCGGCAGCGGACGAAGTTTTTAAGGAGATTTAATCCAGCGGGCAACGAGCTGCTGGCAGTGGGGAATAGGGACCAGGTAAAAGTAACTGCGAGACCAGCTAAACTGGCGAGACGGGGGAATAGTCTACTGTGTTTTCATCCACGTCTCACTCGACCTCCAGTCTCGCACGACCTCCCGTCTCGTAGCGCAGAACGTATCGTTCTGCGCTTTGTTCGCGAACGAAATTCTTTTCACAAAAAACCGTTGACTTTCCCCAGGTGCTGTGGTAGGGAAGTACGTGAAGTTTTACACGAACTCTGTTGCTGTCTTCGAGCAGTTTAATTCGTGGGCAGGGGCCAGGCTGGGAAGAGAGAGGTGGCCTTCATGAAAGAAGACACCAGGCAGGCTCTCAAACTGGTCGGGCTCGCCAGCACTCTGGGACTAACCATAGTCATTGCCACCTTCATCGGACTGGCCTTGGGACTCTGGTTAGACAGGGTGTTTAATACCAGCCCGTGGCTTACCGTAATATTTCTCATACTTGGTATTATTGCAGGATTTCGTAATTTTTACCGTTTTATGTCCAAACGCGCCAAGGAGTGAGGGTCATCTCTGGCCCAGCCACTATGCTTATAAAAGATGAGGCCCTGATTAAGAGGATTGAACTATTCAACTGGGTCCTGTTAGCACTTCTCACAAGTAGTAGTTTCGTTTTCTCATCCCGAGAATTTAGTTTTGGGGTCCTGGTCGGAGGGATATTGGCAATCGCCAATTTCTATTTGATGAAGCGCAGTCTGTTCAGGGCCCTAGATCCACAAAGAACAGGAAAGACCCGCTTTTTCTATTTGCTCAAGTACTACCTGCGCTTTGCAGCGCTGGGACTGATTATAGCCTTGTTGCTGATCAAGGGGTGGGTAAGCCCCTTTGGTATGTTGTTGGGTTTATCAATAATAGTTCTTGGCATTGCGCTGGTAGGTATTGACGAGGCGCGAAAATTCTTTTTCAAGGGGGTAGTCTAGGCCATGGAACACCCGATAATCTTTCTGAATCTCCTTTTTACAAAACTTGGTCTACCTATTGTTCACGATTTCGCTGAAGCCCACACCTTTCTGCAGAAGATACTCCTGCCCTATGTGACCTATACCTGGTTGATCATGATCGGTTTGGTGATCCTGGTCAAACTGACGGTCCGCAAGATCGAACTGGTTCCCAAGGGAGGGCAGAATGTCTTCGAGGTTGTGATCAACGGCATCGAGGAGTTCATGGTTAGCGTTACCGGGGAGGAGGGCCGTTACCTGTTCCCATTGATAGGCACGCTGGCGTTCTTCATTCTGATCAGTAACTACATGGGAATGATCCCGGGCTTCTTCGGTCCTACTGCCAACGTCAACACCACCGCAGCGTGTGCCATAATAGTGGTTGTCTACACCCACGTAATCGGTGTCAAGTTCCATGGACCTGCATACATAAAACATTTCATGGGGCCGATCTGGTGGCTGTCACCCCTTATCTTCGTTGTAGAGGTTATCGGTCACATTGCCCGCATTCTCAGCCTGTCCATCCGACTTTTTGGCAACATCTTCGGCGAGGAGCTGGTGCTCGCCATCCTCATGTTTCTGGCGGGTCTTTATTTGGCTCCGTTACCGGTGATGTTCTTGGGTCTGTTTACCGGCGGCGTGCAGGCCTTTATTTTCTGCCTGCTTTCCATGATGTACTTCGCCGGCGCTATTGAACATGCCCACTAAAATGCCAACTTTTGGCGAGTTCAAGGACAGGGAGAAACCGAAAGGGTTGGGAAGAAGGTCGTAGTAGGAAGAAGGCCATATTAATAAATAAAAACAAGGAGGGCTTTTTGCATGAAAAGGAAAGTTCTGTTTCTGACACTGGTGCTGGTTCTGGGTTTCGCCGCGTTGGCTTTTGCGGCAGAGGCGACGGAAGCTGAGAAGGTTATGGGTCTTAGGTTCTTCCTGTACTCTGCCACGGCAGCTGGTTTCTCCATTGCCATCTCTTCTATCGGCTGTGGTCTTGCCCAGGGAATCTCCATTAAGAGTTCGGTGGAAGGCGTTGCCCGCAATCCCGAGGCCTCTGGTAAAATCACTGTGACCATGATGATCGGTCTGGCGATGATCGAGTCCCTTTGTATTTATACCTTGGTTATCTGCCTGATCCTGATCTACGCAAACCCGGTGTCCAAGCTCATCCAGGGTTTTGTGGGGCTAGTTGCCCACTAGTAGCTAAACTGCGGGTAAACGGCCGGGGGATTGATCAGGAAGTTGGTCAATCCCCCTGTCACCCTCTAAATCGAGATCGGCGTGACCGCCGATGTTACAACAGGATTGTGAGGTTATGAAGTTCGCTAAGATTCCCATGGCCACGATCAACCGGCTGTCTATCTATTTGAGAAATCTAGACGAATTGATGACCAATGATGTCGAGGTGATCTCTTCAGAGCGCTTGGCCAAGCAGTGTGGGGTGAATCCAGCCCAGATTCGTAAGGACCTGGCGTACTTCGGTGAATTTGGAGTGAGGGGGGTTGGCTATAGAGTCAAGGACCTCTACTCTCAAATCAAGGAGATACTCGGTCTCGATCGCCCGTGGAACATGGCATTGTTCGGAGTAGGCAATCTGGGTTCAGCCCTTATCCGCCATGCCAACTTTTTAAAGCATGGATATCGCTTTGTGGCTGCCTTTGATTTGGATTCTGCAAAAATCGGCAAGAGGCTGCCCAATGGCCTTGTCATCGAGCACGTTGACCGCTTTGAGGAATTAGTAAAAGAACGCAACGTTGAAATGGGCATTATCGCTGTGCCGCCTGCGTCCGCCCAGAGTGTGGCAAACCAGCTCATTCTTGCTGGAATCAACGGAATTTTGAATTTCTCTCCGGTTCAGATCCAGGTACCTGACTGCTGTCGAGTGGAAAACGTAGATTTCTCAATCAAGCTAGACAATCTCGCTTACCATATTTCTTCGACCAGCACCTAAATGGCCCGCCAACCGTCAGGTGACCAAAGCCTTCCGTCGGTGGCGCGATCCGTGTGGTCTGCGATCCACTATTATCGGGTCATTTGGCTTCGCCGTCATTAGGCCTTTCGGCCGTCACTTATGGTCATTTGTAGTCAATTGCCTTCGGCGTCATTCATGGTCGCTCATTTTTTCATGACAATAAATGACAGCGAAGAGCAGTGACAGCGTAGCGTAATGACCTAGTGATTACTAGGTTAACACCCGGTGTAGGTATCTTCCGGTATGCGATTCGGGTATTTCTGCTATTTCCTCCGGCGTTCCGGTGCCCACAATCCTTCCACCCTCTGTCCCTCCTTCAGGCCCAAGATCAATGACGAAGTCTGCGGTTTTAATAACATCAAGGTGATGCTCTATGACCACGACTGTGTTGCCCACTTCCACCAGGTGATTTAGAACATAGAGGAGCTTTTTGATGTCGTCGAAATGCAGACCTGTGGTGGGTTCGTCCAGTAGATACAGGGTTCTGCCGCGACTACGCTTGCTGAGTTCCCGGGACAGCTTTATTCTCTGCGCTTCACCGCCAGACAATGTTGTGGCTCCCTGGCCGAGTTTGAGATAGCCAAGCCCGACTGCCTGCAAGGTGGAAAGCTTGTCTTTGATAGCAGGGATGTTGACAAAAAACCTGAGGGCCTCGTTGATAGTCATGTCCAAGATTTGCCAGATGTTTTTCCCCTTGTAAATGATTTCAAGGGTATCTCGGTTAAAACGGAGACCATTGCACTGATCACAGGTAACATAAACATCTGGCAAGAAATGCATTTCCACTTTGAGAATACCTTGACCACTACAGGCTTCACAGCGGCCGCCCTTGACGTTGAAACTGAAACGACCGGCCCTGTATCCCCTTGCCCGAGCCTCAGGTACCTGTGCCAGGAGGTTGCGGATCTGGTTGAAGACGCCGGTATAGGTGGCCGGGTTAGACCTGGGGGTGCGACCGATTGCGCTCTGATCAATGTGAACAACCTTATCTATTCTTTCGAGACCCAGAATTCGTGCATGAGCGCCAGGATATTTTCGAGCCCGGTGCAGAGATTTTGCAGCGGCACGGTGAAGAGTGTCCAGGATTAAGCTGCTTTTCCCCGATCCGGATACGCCAGTAACACAGGTGAATAGACCAACGGGGACAGATGCGGTTATGTTCTGGAGATTGTTGGCACTGGCCCCTTCGATGGTAATAAAGCCCCGTTGGGGTATGCGCCTCTTGAATGGCAAGGGTATGCTCAACCTGCCGGAGAGGTATTGGCCCGTAAGAGAGTCCGGGTGTTGACTGATAAGTTCCGGCTTGCCACTAAAAACAAGATAGCCGCCGTGATCACCGGCACCAGGCCCGACGTCAATGACATAGTCCGCCGCCATAATGGTCTCGGTGTCGTGTTCCACAACCAATACGGTATTGCCCTGATCCCGAAGGGTCTTGAGAGTGTCCAGTAGACGGTTGTTGTCCCGCTGGTGCAGGCCAATGCTCGGCTCGTCCAGGATGTAGAGCACACCCACGAGTCGGGAGCCGATCTGGGTGGCAAGACGAAGACGCTGGGCCTCTCCACCTGAAAGCGTAGTGGAGGCGCGATGGAGACTTAGATAAGAAAGCCCCACCTGGGCAAGAAATTCCAGCCGCTGCCGGACTTGGCTGAGCAAGCGATTGGCCACAGGAGCCTGCTGGGTCGAAAAACGCAGTTTACTGAGCCATTCATTCAGGCCGGTAATGTCCAGGCTGCTAACCTGATAGATGTTCATATCCTCGATGGTTACTGCCAGGGATTCCTGCCGCAAGCGGGCACCTTTACAACTGGGACAAACTCCTTCTCTTTCTATCACTACCCCGAGACCTGAGCAGTCAGGGCAGGCGCCAAGGGCGCTGTTAAAGCTAAAGAGTTGAGGAGAAGGCTCCACCATTTTCAGGTTGCAGGAGTGGCAGATAGGTTGGTCAGTGAAATCCCAGTCGTCCCCATCAAGAATGGCCAATCTAGCTCTACCTTCACCAGTCCTGAGTGCAAGTTCCATAGAATCTGTTATCCGCCTGACACCGTCAGACCGAACCACTAGTCGGTCCACAACTACTTCGATTCGCGGATTTGGATCAGGGTCGAGCTGAATGGGTTCGTCAAGATCAAGGACAATGCCATTTACCCGGACTCGAACGAATCCCTCACGGCGTAACCGGCTAAAGAGATGCCTTGGCTTACTTTTACGGTGCATTGCAAGGGGGGAAAGTATGAGAATGCGAGTGTTTTCTGGCAAGGTAAGGATCCTGTCCACCATTTGCTGAATGGTCATGGCCTGGATCTTCTCGCCGCAGCCGATGCAGTGAGGCTGACCTACCCTGGCAAAGAGTACCCTCAAATAGTCATATATTTCTGTAATGGTTCCGACGGTAGAGCGGGGGTTTTTACTCGCGGTCTTCTGTTCAATGGCAATGGCCGGACTCAGACCCTCGATTGAGTCCACATCAGGCCGGTCCATTCGCTCCAGAAACTGCCGAGCATAGGAGGAGAGCGATTCCACGTAACGCCTCTGGCCCTCGGCATACAAGGTGTCGAAGGCTAGGGAAGACTTACCAGAGCCGCTAATCCCGGTGATTACTACCAGACTATTGCGGGGTATATCGACGTCGATATTTTTGAGATTGTGCTGTCGCGCACCGCGAACTACGATCTTTTCCATTTCGCCTTTCTCATTGCACATCTCACATTTTTCATTAAGGTCCCCAAAACCTGGTCCTTTGCGCTAGGTCAAAGGTAGATGGCTTTGCCGGTGAAGATTGCTAGCTGTTTTGGAGTACTGGAACATCAGAAATTTCAAATCACAAATCACAAATATCAAACAAATCACAATGACCAAAATTCGAAATTCCAAACCTGTTTCGTGTTTTGGTCATTGAGTATTGGAATTTGAGATTTGTTTGTAATTTGGTGCTTGGAGTTTGGGATTTCACTATTTCACTACTCCATTACTCCAGCTGACTCACGCATCAAGGAAAGATAGGCTCTGGAGCCAGTTCAAAGCCAGGTCCTCCCTCCGGGCCGTAGGCACTCTGGGCCGGAGGCTGGGCCTGGATTCTTTACTTAGTAATTAGATGGAGAAAAGATGATTATACAAAATCAGGATGTAAAGAGGAATCGGGTAGTGGTTGTTCATTTTCTATCCGAGCAAAATCTTCCTCTCTCCCTGAGAAGGGAAGGCAAACAGGTGGAAAGTCAGCTAACTACCATATACGGTAGCAGTTTCTCGAACGACAAAGTTTAGATTAAAGTATGTTATATGAAGTCCCACTGGAATGGTGGGAGAGTTTACATTATAACGCCTATAAGGCCTCCTCTTGTCAACGGATAAACGTCTCCCAGGAACGAAAAAGTTCTTTTTTCGTCAAACAACTTTGATGATGCCGTAACAAGGCTCAGCGTTCCGATTTTGTTTCCCGATCAGGTTTGCAGATACCGTGTCTGCACCAAACGCCTATTGAGGGTCATCTCCCGCTCAATGCGGGAGCACGGGCCCAGTTGCATTAAGGCCCGCACTTAGAAATCTATCCGTACCCGTATGCCGGCCCCTTCGATATGGCGGGCTCAGGTGAGTCACCAGTCCCAGTTACTGTGTGGGCTCGGGGACGGAGCAGAACACGGAAACCACTGTACCGACATCATACTTATATAAACTGACTGGGGCCAGGGTGTGTGTCCAATCGCTTTAGAAGGGCTCGACAGACTGTCCCTGTCATGGTCCAGTTATAAGTAGGGCTCACACACTCCGCCCCAAGCTTTTAGGCTGCACTGAGAAAGATGTCCATATCGAAAGCTTCCCTTCGCTTGAGCATGAAGTAGACAGCACGGCCGAGCTTGTGGGCTAAGATGCTCAGAGCTTTGCCCTTGCCGTGTTTTCTGACCAGACGCTTGTGATAGTGCTGGGCTCGTTGATTATCTATCAAAAAGCAAACAGCGGCTTCTGAGAATGTCCACTTGAGATGAACGTTGCCGATCTTTTTGTTTGTGGTGCCCTGCTTCTTTCCTGCCGACTCCCTGGGACATTTGACCAGACGACAGTAGGAGACAAAGTCCTGCACCTTGGGAAAGCGACTGATCTGGTGGATTTCGTACAGAAGCATCAGAGCGAGAATCTTGCCAACTCCGGGAATCGTTTGCAGAAGATCCAATACCTCAGGGTTATGATCTCTGGCTGTTCTGAGAATATAGAGTTCAACATCCCTGAGCAGGCCATCATAGAAATCGAGTAACTGAAGGTCCACCTCGATGCTCTTGTTGGCACTGGGATCTGGAAAATGCTCTGCTACTCCTTGACGATTGCATCTGGAGGTGATTGCTTTGGGTAGTGGAGGAAGATTGTATTGACTGTTGGTGTTGTGAATGTGAGTGAGCAGCTCGGCGCGTTTGCGCTTGAGGTAGTTGCGCCGGCGCAGAAGATCCCGGGTGGAGCGCATCTGTCTAGGATAGACATAGGAAACGGGAAGTGTGCCTCCACGCAAAAGAATGGCAATCTTCTTGGAATCGATCCTGTCGTTCTTGCTCTTGCCCCCATGGATGGCTTTCATGTAAAGAGCATGGCCCAGAACAAAGGGAATCGCCTCCTCGCTACACAGATCTGCCAGCCAGTACCACATGAATATGCACTCAACCGCAACAACGATGTCCTCACGGTACGGTGCAATGACTTTCAAGAATGATTCCGCTGAGGCTTTCCTGTTTCCGTGGAATAGAGTTTTGCCCGCCTGGTCCAGAATGCAAATGTACATGCTCCGGGCGTGAAGGTCGATTCCGCAGTAATACTTGTGCTGTTTGGTGTAAAATCTCATAGGGCTTCCTCCTTTGAGTGTAAGTGGTTTGTGGCGATAAACCACATATTACACTTCACTGGAGGAGGCCTTTATAAGTATCGCTTTAAATGTAATCGACTTGAACAGGGTGTCAGATCCCTATGGTATCAGGTAAGCGAGACTCAAGATAAGAAGGGGAGATCTTAACTTATTGGTACTTCACAGGAATCAAGATACATAGCAGCGATCTGCAATTTTGGAATAAAAGAATGATATGCAAAACTCAGTACTTTTTGAAGCTTTGCCCATATCGAAGGTGAGGAACACGTGCAGTGGGTAAGCTTAAAAGGACAAATTAGTAGGATCTCATTTATATAGCCTTACAATATCAGTAAGTTACAGATTAACAGGATCATCAGCTATGCAAGCAGACACAGGTATACGATTCCTTTTCCGTCCTCGCTCAACGCATTCAACGTGCACTAGCAGGAGACTTGGCATAAGTTTGTAGAATTTGGAGTGGCCAATCTTTTGTCATTTCGTCTCGTGGATGAACCTGGAATGACACACCTTCTGGAGCCGGACTTACATATTCTATGGGAAAAGATGCAGGATCCAAGTTCAAAAGGTGCTGACCCGCAGAGACATTCGGAAAATGGTAACGACCACTGCTGTCGGTTTCAACAACAAAGCCCTCGTCGAGTCGCAACACTACCCCTCCCAGGGGTTTATCTTCCGGATCAAAAACTCCGTTACCATTCATGTCAACATAAACACGTCCTGTAAGATGTCCGACGCCTCTGGGTTTCGGGCCAGTAAATTTTCCAATGACAGGACTAGGTTCACCCCAATAGTGCCGCCGTTCGATGATGACGAAAAAATCGATAGTTGTGTGAGTCGTATCCGAGTCATTTCCTGACAATGCTCCAGATTCTATCGACAAAGAGCTTCGTTGTGCACGCAGCCTCGTTCGGAGTTGCCAACCGCCTGGAAGAGGACAGGTAATGTTTATTCCTCCTCCGTAGACTTCTGATCGGTCATTTTCATTCCAGCCAACTCCATATTGAAGGAAACCGCCGCCCGTTAACCCCATTCCAGTAATTGTTCTCCCTTCCAGCCTGAAAAGCGCTGAGGTCTTATCACCTCTTGCATCTACTGTCTCATGTTCCAGACTTATTTTCCCACCAGCGTCCCAACTCCCTGCCTGGTAACTAGAACTCACTTCGCCAAGCCAACGGTAAGAATCATCACTCCCGGTGGAATTTTCGTATGGAGGATCATCAAACAACTGTATTGCCTGAAGTTGAAGTGAGTTGTCCCATTTCGACCGCCTGCGGCTGTAGCGAAAATTTTCCTGCAGTCTTGTTTGTTTACCTCCGGAATCGGTATCTTTATGAGAAAAATTCAGACTGCTACTCAATGTGTCCCTCAAAGTAGCACGATAGTAACCGCCGAGACTCCCGCGATATAGCCAGGAGTCTTGGTCGGACGCATCCAATCTTCCTCCGCTACCCTCTATATAATATCCATGCCGGACTCCACTAAATCTGTAAGTCCCAAAGAGTAACGATTCACCCCTAGGAAGCGAATTGGTCTTATTTAAATATTCAAAGTCCTCTGGCACGTGTAAAAAACCAGCCTCCACATATTTCCGTTCGTTGGATCTGCGTATTCCTACTACACCAGCGAGTTGCTCACTAGCTGAATCGTACCAGCTAGCCCCTCTTATCTCAGCGAAGGGAAAAGGGAGACTCCCATAAAATGTTGCAAGCAACCGATCTTCATCATCTTCAGTCAAAAAATCCAAGGCACCGGAGAAGCGGCTTTTGCCGGGTCCCAGCAGTTCTAGATAGGTTCCCGCTAACTCTCCATCAACAGTATCCACAGCCCCAGGGATCAAGAAATCCCCTTCGGTGAATTTTCCTGCTTGCACTCCCGCTCGCCCCCATTCAGTTCTTAGCTCCGTGCTAACACCTCTCAATGACTGACTTGGGAGACCGAGGTGTTCGAAAATAAGTAGCGGGGTAATAAACTGCATATCACCGTCTCCCAAATAGGAATCCATTTCGTAGCCCGGGGCGATCCAGAGATCTTTCATGCCATAGCTAAGGTACCCCAGCTCAAATTGGTCTGTATCGTTATCCCGATAAAAGCCGATAAAATTGAAATGGTGATCGCCCCAATTTAGGGTGGGTTGGTAAAGAGTGGTCGTCAGGCCGAGGTAGTTTGTGCGGTCCTCATCCGTGAATACTCCTTCCTGGTATCCGCCAAAAGTGCCCCAATAAGCATCGCCCGTCTCGACTGCGAAAGAGAGTGCTGGATATAATAGAAAGAGAAGGCAAAAGAAGAATCTTTTCAAATCTCACTCACTCTCCTTTTACAACTTACCCTTCTTCGGATTGTCAACTACCTGAAGCACTTTCATACTAACCTTACGTTCTCCTGCGCCGAGGTCAACATGTAGGGTAAGCTCCAGTTCTGAGCCTGGCGGCGGCTTTTCACCCTGAAATTCCAGGGGAATCCAGCGGATTTGCCCGGGTAGTAAGGGTAGACCCGGAACAATACCCTCGAATTTCATACTGGTGGAGCTGCGAGCAGAAAAAAAACCGTTCATCCGTAGATGTGCATTGCCCTGATTATGGACCTTCAACGCGGGCTGTTGCCCTTTTCCATCTAATGTTTTCCAGGCGGCTTCCAGAATCTTTCCATCAGGGCGGGCATTACCAACTCTTACATAGATAGGGAGTGCCAAACGTCCGCGTATAAACACGGTGGCTGCACCGCTTTCTCCTTCTTGCTCAGCCTCGGGTGGTTGAAAGAAAAGGGCAACGAGGTAGCTACCTGAAGGAGTTTCTTCAGGTATTCGAATCGAAATCCGTACTGTTTTTCTCTGGCGGGGGTAGACTGTAACTTCTTGAGGATGAAAACGCACCCAGGATGCGGCCGAATTAGGCATAGTAGCAGGACTGTCAAAAACAGGAGCCCCAGCCTCATTCAGGGTCCAATACCCTGCGCTTATATCAACCTTTTGGATCGCCCTCGTGCCACTCGTCAGGGTTACAACGTTTCGTAAAGTGTCACCGGGTTTGCCCTCAGCTTCCCACCGTACAGGGCTAATGCCAAGCGAAAATCCTGAATGGACCTTGGATGTAAAGGAAAAGGAGAGGATTATCAGACAAGGAAACAGTAAAATAAAAAGGCCAATACTTCTTTTCACGGAATTTCCTCCAATATTAGCATGATACGACCTCTGTAGTCACCGGCAGAGAGTGCACCGTCTCCAGCACGCCATATCAATCTACCTTCAAAGACTCGCCCATTTATGGGTCCCTCGCCAATAATCACCTTTTGGTTCGGAAGTAAGTTCCTACTGATAAAAGGTGGCCGTGCCGTCCATGAGAGAACCTCAGGCCTAAACGTTTTCCCGAACGATTCAGGTGGGACGGTCACCTCTACTGACAAACGCCATCTGCTTCCCTGCAAAAGACCCGTATATATCCTTATTTGCAAGAAATCTACTGTGCTCTCAACCTGCTCAAGCCCAAGATCACTTATCTCTAGGTCAATGGTGCGAGGGAAGACTTGCAATGCCTGAGCACTAGCAAGTGATGGCAACAATAAAATCCCTAGCAAGGATAATACCAAACGAATCATGGTGAACTCAGAGTGTAGGTGACACGGCTCGTATATACGCCTGAAGGTACGTAGAGAATATTTCTATAATAGAAAGACATCGCCGCCATAAAATTTGATGCTGAGGTAGCCATTATCACCTGATCAGCAGCACTGCTGAAATTCCCACTGGGCATGCCACCGGTTCCTACCCAACCAATCTCTGAAAAAGGTATTGTGTTGCCGGCGCCATCCTCGAGAGGAGTCGAGGAGTCAGCAGTCAAGATCATCTGGCCAGAAAGAAAACGCGCTTTTGCTTGAACCGGTACTGGATTTGGCCCGGACGAGACGCCTTGAACCTGTCCTGAACCTGGGAGTCCGGAAACACTAAACCTGACCACATCAATTTTACCGCCTGGACTACCGATACGAAGTGAAAGGGAAAATTTTGATTGGATGCGGATATCTACTGGTGCTTGGGCTACAACTCGGCCCTGAGCTGCAAGTTCTGCTGAAAGGATTATTAAAGATAACACAAGCATCAACGGCAGCAAAAACAGCCGGCCCATCAAACTAGCCAACAAATAGCCTCTCTTTTTCATGGCTAAATTCACTAGGGTGAACTCAAGGTATAAGTAACTGTTCCAGCATAAGTGCCAGCTGGATAGTATGTGTCATTATTATAAAAAAATTCATATTTTCCGCAACGAGAGCCGGAGCCTTTGAACTGATCTAGCTGTTGGCTTAGCTCGTTGTCAAAAACATTACCCATAAAATCACCAGTGGCAGTCCATGAAACCTGATCGAATCGAATCGCGCTTATCCCACTAGTCAGCGCTGTTGAAGAGTCGGCAATTAAATTTATAATCTGACCCGGAGGTACGACGGCTGTGGCTCTAACAGGGACAGAACTGCCTCCAGAAGAACTTCCCGACACAGCTCCTGTTCCAGGTAGATCATTGACAACGAATTCTATACTTTCAACTTCAGACTCTGTGTCTCCTAATTGTAGAAACAGTATCGTCTGGATTTGAATTTTAAAATCCAGATCCACCGAACAAGCGCCACCTCCTGGGGCTCTGTCGCTTCCAGCACCAACTGAGTCTACGTAAGAAAATATTGCAGCAATAACGAAGAATAATAGGGTCTTAACCCTTAAATTCCTAAGCATAATCATGCCTACAGAGCATAACATACTTCCTGCCGGCTATCGAATGAGGAGTTAAGAGTGACACAAGCAGGATGTATGCCACCTTTTCAGACAAGGACGCACATCCAGTTCATTAGATGAGCTTGCCATAGAAGGATCCCGTGCAAAAAAAAGGCCGGCAGAATCAGCCGGCCCTAAGTTGTCAACTACAGAGATTTTTTTCTTTTAATAGATTAATAGCTTACGGTGAACTCAAAGTGTAAGTGACTGTTCCGGTATAAGTGCTAGCCGGATAGTAGGTGTCGTTATCGTAAGAGAATGCATAGGTTCCAGTTCGATTGCCGGGGCCCGAAAATTGATCCAGTTGCTGAGCGGCACTATTGTCGAAAGCACCACCTGAGAAATTGCCGGTAGCAGTCCATGAAATCTCAGCGAACGGAATATTAGTTGTTCCATCTGACAGTGCACTTGAAGAGTCTGCGGTTAAGGTCATAGTGCTACTTGCACCAACAAAGCCTGCAGCCCTCACCGGTACAGGGTTAGCACCAGAGGAAGTCCCGACCACTGGACCCGTCCCAGGCAAGTCTCCTACATTAAATGTAATAGTATCTACTGCCGCCCCAATGGTTCCAACCTGCAATAATAAGATCGTTGGAATTTGGATAGCAAAATCTAGCCTGGCTTGCGCAGATCCTCCACCAGTCACTAAATCACTCTCGGCATTGGCATGGCCAACATGGCAAAACAGAAAAACAACCAAAAGTCCTAATGTAAGTAATTTGCTAGTTTTCTTCATGATGAATTTCCTCCCCTCAAATTGAAATTTTTGTAACTCTCTCTTCTCAATAAATGGTTTTCCAAAACGTTGCCTCACAGTTTCATTTCTCTTTGGGGGGCGGTATTTAGCAGATGTGATGCCAAAAGATATAAAAATCAAAAACTGATTATATTCCAGTAACTTATCAAAATACTTTACTAGGAAGCCATCAGGTTAAATCGCAAAATTTGGCCAAATGGCCAATTTGAATTTTGCCAGAATACCAAGGGGAGGACCTTTTGCGTGGCAAATGTCAGAAGGGCTTTAGTCACTTGGAGTATTGGAATTGCTCGGGACTTCTGAACCAAATATTATTGGAATGTTGGGCGTGTTGATAGGTTGGGATACAAATGACTTAATAGAGGATCCGAAATGTGAGACTCTTCATTTTCTATCTATGCACCACTGGCAAACAGCACCACAGTACTCTTCCTATACCCGGTCTTAACCAAACCTAGTTATTGCGGTCGCATTTGAAAACGGGGTTAGTGCTAATGACAAGGTTTCATGACATAATTTAGGACTATGTGCAATAGGTTGCCAGATTCAGTTATTATCTGTCATCATTACAATCAGAACACTCTGCATAATTGTTGTTGAGTAGCGCACCAGATCAGAGGTGGGCAAGCTAGAAGACATTTCAACACCTTGAGACTCCTCAAGCTGCAGAAAGATCCCCAAGATGCTGAGATAGATTGTCTCCAATTGATATTTCACATCTCTTGCCAGTATGTGAACTCGACCAGAACTGAAGGTATGAGAAGGAGATGTGACTTTTCTTGGTGATGAGATACGTAAAGGTATTTCGATCATTATCGAAGTTTGTATTACATCCCTTAATTCACACTTTCAGCTCTGGGAAGCACACTACCACATGTTGGGGCAAGTCAGAAGGCGGGAAAAGTGGGGAGTATGTTATATCAAGTTTCATATCGCTTTGATCGGGCTTAGCCTCATAACACTATATTTTCATCTCCTTGCTGCCATACAGACAGGGAGAAACCTCAAAAGGAAACCTAGGAGTCTGTCGGAGTACCTCTTTATTGGACACTTGGTGGTCATCGTGGCCCTAATGGGACCCTAAAACGGCGAATGGAGTGGTCAACGTTAGTCAGAATGCCAGTGCGACTGAACCTTGCGTCCCTATTTTTCCATTGAGAGCTAGCTAGTCCGACACACTCCTAGCTAAAAAGTAGGGCTAGGTAATAAACGCCTTAAAATGGACAAACTTATACTAATACTTGAAATTGTTTGCTTTTTTGGTAGATCTGGGCGGTGAGGATATCCATGGCAAGATTATTGCCATCTGAGAAAGATTTCAAAAGAGACATATTCCTTTTCCAATAATCGGCTTCACAAGCATAGGTCGCCAGAATAACCTCAATCTTCCTTTACGCTTGATTTCCAGTAGTGCAAGAAAGTATTCACCGTCCTTATGGACACCTTCGGAAGCAACACGAAGAGGTAAGGGGGAATCAAACACTATTCTCTCACCATCATTTTCTCTGGCATACGAAGGATTTGTCCAATGGGCAATCTTTCGGTTGCCTGGCCATTCGGTATTAGCCTGCTCAGTTGGGTGATTGGAGGGATTTATGTCAACTCTTGTCCCCTGCACTGGTTCCCAATAGGGTTCAATCCATCTTTGCCAAATATCTGAATGTTCTTTTAAAGGGTTTGTGTCATCACCGGGAGGAAATCGGACAGTATCAGGTAGTCCAACGGGCGGACGATATAATATGGTATCGTCTGTTACAGAGGATTTCGGTTTGAATAACGAAAGTTGAATCCAATGGGGTTGCTTGTCTGGATTTACTTCCATCAAATTCCACTTGATAACCACGTTTCCAAAGTCAACGCTAATTTTTGATGGCGGATATGCGGGGAGAAGCTTGCTACCCTCGCTTACGTAAATAGGGTTTTCTCTTCCGTGAGTAATGGTAAAGTTCAAATCTGATTCTATCGTTGAAAAGGGAGTTTGTTGCGCATAAGCCACATCCAGCAAGCTCTTCCCTGTGCAAAATCCTATCAATACCATGCCACTTGTTTTAATAAATGAACGCCGTGTAATTCTCATAGATGCCTCCTTGTTGCAATACATGTTCGATTGAGTTTCATCATTCAGGCCCTGAGGGCATGCTAGAGTTGAAATTACAGTAACCGCCAAAGATTTCTTACACCGTTAAGACATCCCATGGCATCATGCCCCGGATACTTTTGGCCAAAGGTTCTCTCGGAAGATAAATACAGGGATTCTGAACTGGAGTTCTTAAGATGACTCAGGTTCGTGCACAAATGGGCTTGGGAATAGAATCACTTGAGAATGCGCTAGAATAGTAGACTCAACTGCTTACAAACTACAGCAATGATTGACTTATGTAAACAAGAAAACAAACATTTTCTAGGTAGTCGGCTAGATCTATAAAGGGGTAGCGCAAACTGTGGATGACATCCCTTAATCTAAACTTTATTCCTCTGTAACCAAGGCACAAAATATTGAGTATAACCTTCTCAAAAAATTGCACCAATGCAGTGTAGTTAGGCAAATACAGTTTTTGAAACTTTATTTTCAATCTCGCCAAATCTCTAATATGGTTAAATCGTCATTTGCAGATGAATTACCCCGCCAGTCACTTATGAAGTCCAAAAGTCCCTTACCCCACGGCGGTCCTTTCGCATCCCTTATATAGCTGATCAGGCGATCATTACCGAATAGCTCATTATTTTCATTCTCTGCTTCGACAACTCCATCTGTAAAAAAGAGAATCGATTCTCCAGGAGACAGTAAGATTTCCTTTATCCCGTATTGAACATCCGGTGTGACCCCCAATGATATTCCCTCGATTTGCGGTAGGTTTCTAATATCACCTTCTGCGATCCACATAGGCGATAAATGACCACCCAGGGCAAGTTGCATCTTTCCACTAGATGGCCAATACCTGGCAAGAGCAATGGTGGCAAAAAATCCTTCTTCGGACACCAGCCTGTACATGCTCTTATTCGCGGTTTCAAGAAGCTTGTCCACCTCTCTTTGAACTTGTGCTTCGCTGCGGATTTTGGTTGACAATGCGGCCATGATCAAAGCAGCGGGAACGCCTTTATCCGAAACATCGGCCACATATGCTAATAAGCTGTCGTCGGACAAAGGAATCACGTCGTACAAATCGCCGCCCACATAGGCGGCAGGAACAGATACAGCCCAGATATGGCCTCCCGCTTTCAGCTCTGGAATTCTTGGCCAGAATAGAGATTGAATCTTGGTTGCAGTCTCGAGTTGAACTCTAAGCTGAGCCGACTGCTCAAGGACGGTGTCATGCAGTTCCTTGATCCTCAGCATCGACTTGACCCTGGCAACCAGTGCCGCATGGTCCACAGGCTTGGTCAGATATTCGTCACCACCTGCCTCCAGACCGGCCACCACGTCTTTTGAATCGGCCTTGGCAGTCACCATAATGATCGGCATAAATGGCAGGGAAGGGTCCTCTTTGATCCGCCGACAAACCTCAATGCCGTCCATCCTGGGCATCATAATGTCAAGCAGCATCAGGTCCGGCTGTTTCTCTCTGGCCATGGCCAGCCCGGCTTCGCCGTCAGCCGCTGTGATGACCTGGTAGTTGTGTGTCCTCAGGCGAGTCTGGAGGATATCCAAGTTCGTGGGGTTATCATCCACGATCAGAATCAGTGGTGGCGTTCTCACAATGTTCCCTCTGTGGTTATCTAGCGCGGATGTTTCATGAATTGTTGTCGCGAGACCGTGAAGATGGACGTGCCACCGGGCAACCACAGGGTGTTGGATCCGAGGCGTACCTAAACGGTACGTCGCAGGGTTCGACACCCGAGGACGCCCGGAAGGATGGCCATATTCGCGGTCGCAGCAGATTATTCATGAAACATCCGCGCTATAATAGGTATTCGCGGATCTTTGCCAGCAACTCACGGGGACTAAAGGGCTTCGATACATAATCATCGCAGCCAGCCTCATAGGCCTTTATATCATCACCGCTAAGGGCGTAGGAGGTGACTACGATGATCGGGATGTGTTGCAGGTCTGGGTTGGCCTTGATCTGGCGCGTGGCCTCGTATCCGTCGAGACCAGGAAGCTGGATGTCCATGAGGATCAGGTCAGGGCGATAGGTCTCAGCCGCTGCCACCCCCTCTTCTCCGGTGACGGCCTCCATCACTTCATATCCGGCGCTGGCGAGGAGGTCGCGCATGATGCGCCGGTTATCCTCCTGGTCTTCTACCACCAAAATCAGCTTGCTCATCTTTGTTCCCTTTGCCTCTCGACTCGAACCGGCAGTGTGAAAGAGAAAGTCGAACCTTTGCCCAAGGTCGATTCAACCCAAATGCGGCCCCCGTGCATTTCGACAATCCTTTTGGCAATGGAAAGCCCGAGGCCGGTTCCGCCCTTTTTCCGAGTGCTGGAAGCATCCACCTGATGGAACTCCTCAAAGATCCTTTGCTGATCTCCCTCCGAGAGTCCGGGACCTGTGTCAGACACGGAGACCACAAAAGTATCGTTGGAAGCTGTGGCCTCAACCTCTACTTCCCCCGCCTCGGTGAATTTGATCGCGTTTCCCACAAGATTCATAAGCACCTGAGATATACGCTGTTCGTCGCCCTTACCGCAATCCACCTCTGGAGATACTGTAACCTTCAATTCGAGATTTTTCTCCGCAGCCAGGGACTCGACCGCAGTAACCACTGTCTGAACGACTTCTTTCATGGAATAGTCAGCGAGAGAAAGGGTAAGCTGACCCGCCTCGATCTTGGAGAGGTCTAAAACGTCGTTGATCAAGCTCAGGAGATGGCGCCCATTTTGCTCCACTCGTTCCAAGACTTCTTGAATCTGCTCGGGCACATTGCCGTAGATCTTGTCGAGGATCAGCTCCGTGTAGCCCAAGATAGCGTTGAGGGGTGTTCTGAGTTCGTGGCTCATGTTGGCGAGGAACTCGGACTTGTGCTTGCTGGCACTCGCCAGCTCCTGTCCCTTTTCCTCGATTTCCCGGAAAAGCCTCGCATTCTGGATTGCCAGGGCTGACTGAGTGGCGAAATTTTGCAGCAGGTCCACCGTTTCCTTGGCAAACTGCCCGGGCTCTCTGCGCCGAACCACAAGCCCACCAATGAGCCTGTCTTCGCGAAGCATTGGAACGGCGAGCAATGCTCGGAGTCCATCCCGCTCGATGATCTGGCGGAGTGGGTAATTTGGTTCTTCTAGGATGTCCGGAATTTGCACCGCTTCACGTTTATCCCCCGCCCGACCCAGGGCAGTCTCACCCAAGTGGACCGGAGACTGTCGTATCGCCTCGATCAGTTCTTTACTCATCCGGTGTGTTGCCCGGAGCTCGAACTGCTCGTTTGTCTCATCGAACTCATATATTGCCCCGGACTCCGTCTCTGAAAGCTCTACAGCATGGGCAACTATGGTGGCGAGAACTTTCTGGAGATCCAGGGTGGAGCTCACCGCCTGGCTGACTTCCCCCAGGCCTTGCAGTTCCTCCACCGACCGAGCCAGCTCACGGGTGCGCACCTCAACCTTCTCCTCCAGAGTTCGGCTGTACTCCTCCAGTTTCTCCTTGCTCGCGCTCAGTTCTCCAAATAAATTCTTGATCGAATCTCGCATGACATTGAGATCCTTCGCCAGGCTTCCGATCTCATCATTACTAGTCGTATCAATGAAGGTATCTAAATCTCCTTGAGCAATAGACGTGGCCGAGATTTGCAGTTCTGACAAAGGGCGAGAAATATAGCGTCTTGTAATGCGAATGGTTGTTACTGAAATGCCTATAATTATGAAAAGCGTTAAGTTAACAATTACACTTATATTTAAAATGAGTTGTTTTTTTATTATCTCACGCGACATGACCAGTTGTATTGTACCGACTTTCTGTCCTTGGTAAATAATATCAGATGTTTTGGCGATGAAGTTTTGAGAGGATTCAAAATATGCAAAATCTTTTTCTTGAAATTTATCACGCTTTTTTTCAGTAATGACCAGATTTCCCCACAAAACTTTAGCATATACGATGGATTTATCTAAAAATAATGATTTAACAAAATCTTTTACAACATCGTGGTCAATATTCCAGAGTGGTATGGGCAAACTTATCTCGGCGAGTTTCAAAGAGTTGTTCAACCTTTCTTCTAATTCACCTTCCGTCTTGGAAACATTGAAAAATATGGCGAAGGCGGCAAATGCCACCAACATCAAGGTCACTACGCCAATCAAGGCATAACTGAAACGACGGCTGATGCTCCTGAATTTTAGAGTAGAAGGGGAACCGTTCTGCATGGACACAATTCTATTGCGCTCGCCACGCCTTGGCGAAGTAGTGGTAGGTTTGTTCTAAAGTTTTTCCTCTATTTCTGGAAATGGATCATCCTCTAATTTAGCATTCCATTTCTTGCGAATTTGCATGATTGTTCCGTCAGCTAACATTTCATCAAAGGCACCTCTCCACTTTTCTACAATCGAATCCGAGGTTTTTTTCGAAAAAGCAATGTCAAGATTAATTTCCCTGAGATGGTAGACCTCCTCTATTTCGTTGTAATCAACCCCGGCCAACTCGCAGACAGTTCTCAATCCCGGTATTTTGTATGTCCACAAGTCTATCCGCCCTAGAACTAGCTTTTTGGCATTTAATTGTTCGTCAGAAACAGGTTCAAGGTTGGTAAATCCCAGGCTTTCGAGCAAGCGCTCTCTTGTATCATCTCGAAGTGTCCCAATGCTTTTTACTTTCTTAGCATCTTCCAGACTGTTAATTTTTATTCCTGAACCCTTTTTGGCCACAAGAATATCTCTTTTCGTTGCTAAAGGGCCAATCCATTTAAATTGATCATGGCGCACTTCAGTATGAGTCATACCAAACAATACAACATTTTCTTCTTCCAAGGACATTTTGTAGGCTCTTGCCCAGGGGTAAACTTTGATCTCCTCATTAGACCCCACCCTTCTCTGAATTTCTTTGACTATTTCAACTGATGGACCAACCAATACTCCGTTTTCTACATAATTCAAGGGAGGCATATTTTCAGTCAAAACAGTTAGCTCCTGCGACAGTGCAGGGTTAACTGAAAATAAAAAAACTGAGGTTATCATTACAAATAGCTTTTTCATTATAAAGCCCCCTTTATTGGATCCGCATTTTATTCCTACAATTTTTAGATATCCGCGCTCAGTGTCTTCTTTTGAAAATGCGGTGGAGCAGGAAATTTCGACTATTTTAAGGTTAATGCAACCATATATTTCATGTCAACGAGAAAGCATGCAGCGAAACTCCACTTGCGAAACAGGGCATGCATCACTATATACTATGTGTCGCAATAAATCAGGCGTGGTCTGCCGGTTAATGATAAGCGGTTCTAACAATAAGACGGACGTGGGAGAAGTTCAGCAATGGCTGGCAACAAAGGCAAAATACTAGTAACAGGGGCCACTGGTTTTATCGGCTATGAAGTTGCAAAACAATTGTCTCAGAAAGGCTACAAGCCCAGGCTCATGGTGAGAAGACCTCTTCGCGGTTTCCTGTTGAAATCCCTGGACGCCGAGCTAATGCAAGGTGATCTGGGGCAACCCAAGAGTCTGGAACGTATGCTCAAGTCCGCTGATACGGTTATTCATCTAGGCGCTCGGGCCACCTTCGAGCCTTACAAAGCACTGCGTCCTTCAATAGTTGAAGGATCAATTAATCTTATGCGCGCTGCAATAGAGGCGGGCGTAAAAACCTTTGTCTATGGAGGTAGCCTTTTGGTATATGGCGAGCAGGCAAAGCCGATCACCCAGCAAACGGCTGCGGCACCAAATATTGGTTACAGTAGAGCTAAGCTGGAAGCAGAAACTATCTTGCTCAAAATGGCAGCAGATGGTGGTATCCGTTTCACTTCAATGCGTTTACCACACACTTACGGGGTGAACAGCCTCCTTTTTAGCCAGATGCGGCGGGGAACCATCGTATTTCCCGGAAAAGGAAACAATCTGTTTGCTCACCTCCACGTGGTCGATGCAGCTAGGGCATTAATCAAAGCCGCTGAGGATGGAAAGTCTGGTATATCAGTAATAGCGGATAATGCATCGTGCACCTGGAACGATCTTTTTACCGTCACCCAGCATTATTACCCCAGGCTCCGTGTTATTCGGGTTCCCAAATGGATAGCCCTCTTTGTGACCAGCGCACTGGATACGCTCTACCGCTTCACACCCTACTGGAACAGATTTTCTACAGGTGCAGTAAAAAGCTGGACCTCAAACTTACCGGTAGAACCAAATACTCTCCAGGATACTCTGGCAATGGAGCCGATTTACCCAACTATAGAGCAAGGTATACCCGCTGCCCTTGACGATTGTATCTCTTATTATTGGCTTCATTCACTAGAAGACAATGATTAATCGGCAAAATAAACAAGCAGAACCACCACTGCTTATTTCACGGGCCTTTCTCGGCAGGATGGCAGCGCCTCAATAAAAATTTACATCGGATCTTCGGTTCAATCAGGTCCACGTAGGGAACCTCATGCTAATCAGAGAAGAGATTGAGATCGCAGCCCCCATGCCCTTTGTCTGGGCTGTCTTTTCCGCTCTGGAAGAATGGGACGACTGGAATACCGCCTGTCAAAGCTGTCACCTCATCGAAGGCGAGAAAATGGCGGCGGGAGCATGTTTCTCCTTCGTGGTTAGGCCATTTACTTTGCCAATCAAAGTAAAGCCGCGCATCACCGAGTGCGAACCGGGACAGAAGGTCGTCTGGGAGGGAGAACGTCTCGGGATTCACGCAGTCCACACCTGGACCTTTCGAGAGACTAATGGCAGGGTGACACTCATAAGCCACGAAGAGTTCAGCGGACCCCTTATCTGGCTGGCGAGATTAATCCTGGTTCCCAGACGTCTTCACAGTCTCACCAAGCAGCTCCTTGCCTCCGTCAAGCAAGAGGCTGAGGCCCGTTACCAAGCCCAAAAGGTATCCTGACCTAGATGGTTTGGATAATAATCCACCGGAGCCGGATTATTTTAACTCTTGTTTGCTCGGCGTATAGGTGGGAGCATTGGGGGGTGATTTGCCTTTGAGGAACTCCCGGTAATACTGATATGTCAAGGGGCGGCCATCTCTAACCACCTCGGTATTGACAGCATTGCCAACGAAAATGGTATGGGTCCCGAGGTCTATTTGATCAAAAACCTCTGCCTCCAGCAAGGAGACGGCGTGCTCGGTCACAAGAGGGCAGCCAGTCACACCCTCCTTAAATTGCACCTCTGAAAATTTATTTATATCCCTTCCTGACCTGAAACCAAAGGGACCCAAGAACTTCATAGGAGTGGACTCATCCAAAACAGTAACGCCAAATACCCTGCTCCTGGAGATGAAGTCGTGGGTCAAATTTTTCTTGTTGATTATTACCGCCACTCTGGGTGGATCGGAAGTAACCTGGATGACGGTGTTTACAATCTGACCATTCATTTGGTCTCCATGGCGAGAGGTCACTATATACAAGCCATAACTCAAGTCGCCAAACACCTTGCGATCTATATCGGGACTCATACAATCACTCCTTCCTCTGATCCCTTAGTCAACAACCTTGATATCCCCGGCGTATCTGCCCACCGTAGCATCATCAACGCAGCTGTTCAGCTCTTCTTCACTGGCATCCTTGGGGTCCATCAAAGAATCTAATGGACACAGCCACTCATTTCCAGCCGCATCCTTCACTCGTACGAAAGGTTTTCCCCGAACTGATTCGTCTGACATTTTTCTCTCCTTTCTCTGAATTGCTAGCTATAAATTAATCTGTAAAAAGGTTTTTTTGCTTTTCCAGATATCTTGGATAAAAGTGCCTATGAAAGTAACCTAACTATACAGAGCGTCAAAAATAAATGCGTATTCTCGTCGCGGACTGGTCACATGTAGGGGTGGGCTTTATGCCCACCCGATGAGCAGATTCCAACACTTTTCCGGGGGGAGTAAATCCCGCCCCTACGGCAAAATTTGAACAAAGATGCGCAATAATTTATGACGCTATATATAAATACTTAACTTCGAATCGCAAAATTTTCCAATTAGGTTAGGTCTAAGCTAAGTCACGCGATCTCTGCTGTCAACACAACTCATCAGCTCAGCCAATTTTACTTTCCTTTTCGTAACCCGAGCTGGCGGAATGGATCTGATGATTTAGCCAAGTAATCTTTCCAAAATCAACAAGTTCGTTGCAAGCTCCTCTCTGAGTTCTTAGATTAGGTTTCACCCTTAAAGAGGAACTTTATTATGTCAAGAATAGCTATTCACTACTTTTTTGCTGTCACAGTCTTGACTCTCTACGGCGGGCAGGTCTGACCCTTCATGGAAACACTACCCCCCGTGCTTTTGGGGGTAAGCCTTCTCATTCCCTTCATGGCGGCGCTGGCTCTGCGCAGGCCCCTTGAGAACCGCTTCGTAGTCTCCCAACCCCGGATTGTCCAGCCCAGAAAGCAGTTTTACCTTGATTTTACCCTGTGCCTGGCAGCTGGCTCTGCGGTAGCAGTTTACAACTCCCTAGCTCATGGCTTTCCTGCTCCCAGTGGTATCAGCCTATTGTTGGGTTGTACCGTCGTCGGCTTCTTCACTGGTATGGATATGGCCTTAGCCAGAGAGCGCTCACTTATACACGCTGCCCTTGCTGAAGACAAGGTACTACCGCCTCCAAAACGGCTTTATTCCATGACTCGTAAATTCTCCCTGGTTGCCCTAACCGCAACCTTATTCGTTTCTCTAATCCTCGGGCTGGTGATTGCCAGAGATGTAGTCTGGCTTGCCGAGATCGAACAGAGCGGTATGTCGGTCATCCAGGCCCAATTGTCTGTCATGCGTGAAGTCCTCTTCATTATGGCCGTGCTCCTGGTAGCAATCGTAAATTTGATCGTTTCCTATTCCAAAAATCTTAAGCTCCTATTTCAGAACGAAACCACCGTCCTGGAGAGGGTTAGCCAGGGAGACCTTTCCAAATTGGTGCCGGTGGCTACCAACGACGAATTTGGCTTTATCGCCGGACACACCAATACTATGATTGAAGGGCTGAGGCATCGCACTCAGTTGATAACCGCCCTCAAGTTGGCCGAGGAGGTGCAGCAGAACCTCTTGCCGAGTGAGCCCCCCTCACTCCCCGGATTTGACATTGCCGGCACAAGTAAGTATTGCGACGAAACTGGCGGTGACTATTACGATTACTTCGAGTTCTCAAACGGCCACTTGAGAATTGTAGTGGCCGACGCCTCCGAGCACGGTGTGGGCGCAGCCATGCTCATGACCACGGTTAGGGCCCTTCTGCGGCAGAGGGTGACCATGGGGGGCGACATCGCTCGAATTGTCTCAGACGTCAACCTAGAGCTTGCCAGAGATGTTGGGGGTAGCGGACGGTTCATGACCATGTTTTTCCTGGAAATCGAACCTGAAAGTAACACATTGAATTGGGTTCGCGCCGGTCACGAACCGGCAGTCCTTTATAACTCTAGAGAGGATAGTTTCCTCGAACTTACCGGGGAAGGTATGGCCCTCGGGGTAGTCGAGCACTTGGAATTCCAGAAGTATACCCACCAGGGCTGGACTCCGGGTAGCATAATTGTGGTGGGCACCGACGGCATCCGAGAAGCCCAAAATGAGGACGGAGAAATGTTCGGCTCAAATCGATTCCGAGAGGCCATACGTAGTCATGCCACCGAGTCTGCCGAAGAGATCCAGAACCGTATTATAGAGGAGCTCCAAATCTTTCAGGGAGAGGCGCCTCAAGAAGACGACATCACCCTGGTTGTGGTGAAACTTTTATAGAGGTTGGAGGTAACAAGTGAAAAGGGTTCAAGTGGGAGTTGGCGTATTCGTCAAACGGAACGAGAAGATTCTGGTGGGTAAAAGAAAAGGCTCTCACGGCGCAGGCACCTGGGCTTTGCCCGGCGGTCATCTGGAACCCGGGGAGTCATTCGAAACATGTTGTAAGAGAGAGGTCCTGGAAGAGACGGGACTCATTATCAATAACATAAGCCCGGTGGTCTTTACCAACGATGTTTTTCACGAAGAGGGGTTCCATTACATTACCCTCTTTTTCAAGGGAGAATACGAGTCTGGAGAGGCAATTGTTGCAGAGCCCCGGCACTGCGAGGAGTGGCGGTGGGTCTCCCTGGACCATATTCCCCAGCCTATTTTCTTACCACTTAGCAACGCCCTGAAAGAGATCGAGAGAAAACATTTGGTTTTGTAGTTAGGGTAGTGAGATTTAGGGGGGAAAAACACTACTATCGAAATGAAAGTGTTTTTTCTACGAGTGGGTGGCGGATTGGAGGGAGATCAGGGAGAGGTGATGAACTGAGTCTCGCTGATATGAAATTCATGGACGAAATCATTGTTCTCCACCTCATCCGACACACCTATGAGAAATGGAACCATGAGCCCTTGAACACTCCTGAGGTCACGGTAATGCAAGGTTCCCTTGTATGACTCAAACAGTGATCGGAGGGTAAAGTCAATGTAATCTACATAGTAAGTTTGCTGATTTATGTAGATTAAATACTGATTGTGTTCAGGCGAAGCTGAAACCCCGCCTGAACTTGCGAAAAGGACATAGTAAGCCTCATTTTCGATATTTTTCTCGCCTGCATAGAGTAATACTGGACTTTCATACAATTTGTAGGGCCATTGGAAATAGTCCCTCAAAGGTTCCAAATAAAGCCTGATTTTCGAACTGTCAGCGAATTCCCTTTCTTGGTTAATAGCTCTGTAGGTCTTTTCATTTTCAACGCCAATATACTGTCCCTTTCGCTTACCGTTTAAAAAAAGGTAGTTAATTTCGTCCCCTGCTGTTGAAAACAAAACTTCGAACTTCTGTTCTTGCTCAGTTACGGGAGTAAAAAATCTCACCAAACTCGAATGCCATAAATCAGTGCCCTTTAGGCGGACAGAGTTAAAAGATCTGTATGTGCTATATCCACCTCTTACATTCAAAGATTTCTCGAAAACTGTTATAGCCTTCTCTCGCAAGTCTGGTTGAGTGTCTGGATTTTTTACTTTGTCCGTAGACAGATCAGCAGTGCTGCAGCCGATAGCGAGAATCATGGAAGTAAATACAAGCAAGAATCTGCCGCACCGTTTCTTGAAAATTTTTCCCGAAGATCGAATCTTATTCATGGGTGAAAGAATCTGCCCCTCCTTTGTTTCATTGGGCCTGAGATAAGCTCTGCTGAAAGCATTGTCAAGGATCTGATGCACAATTGCTAATTACAGTGTTTTCATTTATTAAAGAGAAGCTGATGCTAGCGCTTGAGTATGGGTTGACTGCATGGGAGATAAGCTTACCTTTAGAAGTGAAGACCGACTTGTCGGCTACTTAAAAATTAAATTAACCCGGATATTTCATGGCAAAAACGCACCGGTTCAAAACTTCTCTGACTCTACCTTTGGGTATTGACGAGGCTTTTAGCTTTTTTGTTGATGCCTCCAATCTCGAGAAGATTACGCCACCTGAATTGTGTTTTCACATTCTGACGCCACAGCCCATTGAAATCACTGAAGGTACAGAGATCGATTACCGGCTGCGTCTGTATGGTGTGCCGCTTAACTGGCGCTCTAGGATAACCAACTGGTCTCCCCCACACCGCTTTGTTGACGAGCAGATTCAGGGTCCCTACAGGCTCTGGGTTCACCTGCATCGATTTTACCAGCAGAACGGTAGTACAAAGATTGTAGACGAGGTCCGGTACCAGCTTCCCCTTTGGCCGTTAGGGGAGCTTGCTTATCCTCTTATTGCCGCCCAGCTCAGTAGGATTTTTCGCTTCAGAAAACAAGCCATAGGGGAGGCCATTCACAAACAGTTGTAAAAATTCTGGCTGGATTATCTAGAAAGGGTGAGAACAAATGAAAAGGAGATATTTTTTTATGCTTGCCTTTACCTTTGTTTTGACGGCGTGCTCCACTGATCAAAGCATAAAAACCGGAGCAACTGGCGACAGGCTGTCAGCCTGTCCCAAGTCTCCCAACTGCGTCTCCTCTTTGAGCGAGGATAAATCTCAACAGGTGGCACCCTTGACATACAGTGCTCCTCTTGATGAGGCGAGAGAAAAGCTCATCTCTGTGATCAACTCAATGAAGCGCTCTGAGATTGTCACCGCTGAGAACAACTACCTGCATGCAACCTTTAAATCTTTTCTTTTCCGCTTTGTGGATGATGTGGAATTTTCTTTTGATGACGAAAGAAAGATTATAGATGTGAGGTCGGCATCGAGGACGGGATATTCTGATTTTGGCGTAAACCGCAGTAGGGTAGAGGAAATAAGAAGAAGGTTTATGGCTCCGTAAATGACCAAAACGACCTTATATTCCAGTTCCAGTTGGACCCGCATTTTGCCTAGCCGGCCGGTGGGGCCCAGAAAGCTATTTCCGGTGCTTTGCCTGATACAAGCCAGGGAAACCGCCTCTCAAAATCTTCCAACCTTCTTTTGTAGTGATGCACCCTAACCCGCATGTCGCCATCATCGGGATCAGCTCGGAGGGCGGCCTCAGCATCACGCAAAAGTACCCTGAGCTCAAGGTACTCCCTCTCCACGTCTCGGACTTCCTTGCGAAACTTGTGAATACGCTCTAGAAGCCATTCAGGATCACTATAATCTATGGGAACGGTCATAACCTTCTCCTGACTGAATCACCTGCCCACCTGCTGGGGCGGTTGGCTAACTGCAATTTTGACTTTGTCGCAAACCAAGATTACTTTTACCCAGTTTATTACATCTGGTCATGTAGGAGCAACCTTTGGTTGCAATGACAAAATGACAGATGAAAGTGCCCGGTAATCTCACTTTTAAAGCTCTCTTGAATGGTCAGGTGGAGCTCAAAAGTACTTGTGCTTGGCGAAAAGTTGCCACTCTGGTTTTCTCGGCGTAAAGTGATTACTATGATTTTCAAGGGTGAAATTATCAGGTTTGTTTGAGGTGGAGGGAGAATGGCTGAGAATCTCTTGTTTGCTGAAGATCTATGCAAAACCTTTAATGGCTTGAAGGCAGTGGATGGTATATCTCTGCGCATGACCAGGGGAGAGTGCTTCGGCATCCTCGGTCCCAACGGCGCCGGAAAAACAACCACTGTTCGCATGATCTACGGGTTCAGCCCGGTCAGTTCCGGAACTCTCAAGGTCTTTGGCATGGACATTCAGAAGCACGCCCGGCTTATTAAGGCAAAAAGCGGTGTGTGCCAGCAAGAGAACAATTTGGATCCAGACCTCACCGTTTTTCAAAATTTGGTCACTTTTGCCAGCTATTTCGACATACCGCGAGCTACAGCCAGGCAGCGAGCCTCCGAATTGCTGCGTTTCATGCGCTTGGAGCATAAACAGCACGCCAAAATATTGGAGCTCTCCGGTGGTATGCAGCGGCGACTGGTTATCGCCCGCGCCCTGATAAACAAACCTGAACTCCTTATTCTTGATGAGCCTACCACCGGTCTAGATCCTCAATCCCGACATCAGGTGTGGGGGCGGCTGGCAGAGCTAAAGGCTCAGGGACTGGGTATTCTCCTCACCACTCATTATATGGAAGAGGCGGCACACCTTTGCGATAGATTAGTAATCATGGATCATGGGCGTATCTTAGTTGAGGGTGGACCACTGGATCTGATCCACCAAAATGTCGGAGCCAATGTAATCGAGGTTGAGTCACCTAGTGAATCACTCCTGAATTTTGTCAAAGAGAGCGATCTGGACCACGAGGAGCTTTCCCATAGGTTGCTCATCTACACCAGGGATGGTGAGACTCTCTTTCGCAAGATCTCTGAGGGTTTCTGCGATCGGGGTTGCAGCCTGAGAATGGCAACCCTTGAGGACGTCTTTCTAAAGCTGACGGGAAGGGAATTGAGAGATTAATGGCTGTTAGGGAAATGAACTGGCTACCACAGATATCACCAAGATTTCGCCGCATACTGCAGCGAAACTCCCAGGTGCTTCGACGTACTTGGAAGGTAAACTTTTTGCCGCCAATCCTGGAGCCTGTCCTGTATTTGCTCGCTTTTGGAGCCGGATTGGGGCTACTGGTTGGGGAGATGTCTTACCGAGGGGAACCTGTGAGCTACGTTGCCTACATCGCACCAGCACTCATTGCAATAAACATTATGTATAACGCCTTTTTTGAAAATACTTTCGCTTCATACGTGCGAATGTACTACCAGAAGACTTACGATGCCATCATGGCTACGCCACTCAACTTGGATGAGATCATCACCGGTGAAATTGTCTGGGGTGCAGTAAAATCTCTAATTGCAACGATGCTCATGGTGGCGGTAATAAGTTTTTTTAGACTCCTCGTCTACCCCCATGCCCTGTTGATCGTACCCCTTGCTTTTCTTGGAGGATTGGCTTTTGGCTCAGTGGCCATGTGCTTTACCGCCTTGGTGCCCCAAATTGAGGTATTCAACTTTCCCATCTTTCTTTTCATCACGCCCATGTTCCTATTTAGTGGTACCTTCTTCCCCCTGGAGACCCTACCTCGCTGGGCTCAAGTTCTGGCCCAAGTTCTTCCCCTCACTCACCTTGTCGCCCTAGTGCGGGCTTTGGCCATGGGCAAACTGGAGGGTCAGCTCTTGCTGAGTCTTCTCTACTTGGTTCTCTTCTCGGCTGTCACTTTTATCCTGGCGATTGCGCTCATGAGAAGGCGGCTGATTATTTAGTGTCGGGCAAGAAAACCCCAGTAAAGGTTTAGTCTCCCGAACCCCCTGTTTTTACTTCATTTGACTATAATTAATCTGATGGTTACCATCTTTACATGCTTGGTAGTTAGATTAGCCGATTGGTGAGATAAGGAGGAGAATAGAGGTAACCTCTCATTATCTTGCCCTCCAACGAGATGTTACTAAGTAAAGAATCCAGTCCCGGGGGACCTGACTTTGATTGAGAAGGAATCAGGAGTCAAATCCCGTGGGCCAAGAGCATAGAGCGAAAGATTTTGAATTATCCCTATGCCCCATGCGCTATGCTATCTGACCTGGCCCCACGGACCAATTTTCCGAGATCCTAACCAAGAGATAGTTCGGTGTAGCCCACAAATGATAAAAGCCATAATCTTTGACTTCGGCCGGGTCATTTCAGCGCAAAAGCCCGCCTCATTGTTTAGCAGTTACGAGAATGACCTGGGACTGGAGCCAGGCACGATCAACTCAATAATGTTCAATAGTAAAGCCTGGGAGGACGCCCTTATTGGTAGCAAAACGGTGGAAGAATTCTGGCAGGAGATGGGACCGCATCTTAATCTTAACACCCCAACTGAAATAGATGCTTTCCGCCGCCGTTATCATTCAGATGAGGCAATTAATCACTCAGTAGTGGAGCTGGTGCAAAGGTTACACGGCCGCCGCAAACTGGCGGTTCTATCGAATTCACCGCCTGGCCTTTCCCAATGGCTTGCTGACTGGAACTTGCTCGACCTTTTCGACACGGTTTTCTGCTCTGGTGATGAGGGCGTGGTCAAGCCCGAGCCGACTGCATTCGAAATCACACTTCAGCGATTGGAAGTTAGACCCGAGGAAGCGGTGTTCATCGACGATACTATGGAACACGTGGAGGCATCCCGCAAGATGGGACTCCAAGCGATTCTTTTCACCACCGCCGAAGCGCTCGAGGAAGAGCTGGCTGATTTGTTGCGCGAAGATTTCTAATCGCAACCACGATAAAGAATTCAGGAGTCAGAATTCAGAATCCAGTTAGCATAGAGCATAGAGCATGGGGCATAGAGCAAGAAGCTAGAACTCAGAGTCTAGATTTCAGTGTTCAGGTTTCAGTTTTTGTCTTTCTCTTCCCTGACACCTGACACCCGAAACCTGACACCCTGAGATTTGTTGCTTGTGATTTGGAATTGCGGATTTCTAATTTCGAAATTATTGAACTGTGATTTGAATGCTCTTTTTGATTGCAACGATTTGAACGGCTTGAACGATTTGAACGGTTTCTAAACACTTTAGACATTTTAGTTCATTTTAGGCATTTGAAATGATAAGGGAGAGAAATGACGATAGCTGTCAAAAACGATCAAATTCAAATTTACCGACTCGAGCTGGGGCCCTATAGCACCAACAGTTACATCCTAACCTGCAGAAAGACAAATGAGAGCGTGGTTGTAGATGCCCCTGGGGATGTGGACCTGGTTTTGGCCCAATTGAATAAGACTCGCCCTCAGTACATCCTGATGACCCACGGCCATTTTGACCATATAGGCGGACTGGCCGAACTGAAATCGGCCTTAGATATCCCGGTTGCAGCTCACCTTGCAGATGCCAGCGATTTGCCGCTTAAGCCCGATTTATTCCTTAATGACGAGGATGAGATCTCTGTGGGAGCTATCAAACTAAGGGTGCTATGCACGCCGGGACACACGCCGGGGAGCATATGTTTTCTCACAGGTAATTATCTGATTGCAGGAGATACTCTATTTCCCGGCGGTC
>CAVQGX010000030.1:0-234855 GCA_963712115.1 uncultured delta proteobacterium
TTCCTCTTCGGTCTCAGGATACCAGGCTCGCCGGCTATTTTTTTGCCGTCCGGTGAAAACCAGGGCCCACCGCATAGCCCACCTTCTGGGTCAAGCGTCGCAAGTTAGAGCCATCTGCATTTATAATGTAGATGTCGAAGTCTCCGTCCCTTTGAGAGCCGAAAACGATCTGGCTGCCATCGAGGAGACAATTGGTTCAGCATCGTATTTGGGGTTGTCAGTAATTTTTATCATTCCTGAGCCGTCAGGATTGGCAATGAAGATGTCATAGGGAAAGAGAGGCCGGATAAAGTGGCCACCTGTTGCGCGCCTCTGGCCTCGGCGGACAATCGCCAGGAAGGTGACTGGTGGAGGCAAAGACTATTTTTTCACCGTCGGGAAAGAAGAATGAACAGGTGTGGGCTCCATGGTCGGGGCTGACTCTATGCTTGTCGGAACCATCAATGTTCATGAGCCAAATCTTGTCGCAGTCGTAGCCGCCGCGGCTGGACTGGTAAATGAGCCTGCGACCATCAGGGCTGAAATAGGCCTCACCGTTATCTCCTTCGAAGGTGAGCTGGGTGACGTTCTTCATATGGTGATCCACGAATGGATACTCTCCGGACTTTGGCAGCTCATTCTTTTCCACACACCCTGAAAGCAGGAAAAGCAACAACACAATGAAGGTGGTCCTTCTCATGATGATTCATCCGCTCCTGATGATCAAGTTGCCCTATTATAGCATTAAAGACCAGGGTGACCGCAGCCCACCCTGGGTTTTTGCCAGACCTTGTACTTCGGCTAAAAGGTGATTTGCATGGCCTCATAGGGACAGGCGGGGATACAGAGTTCACAGGCAATGCACTTATCGTGGTCAAAGGAAACACGCATCTCTTTTCTTTCGACCAGAGTGCTCCAGTGGGACAGACAGAGGCACAAGCGGTGCACTCGATGCATTTATCTTCGTGCCAGAGGACATCCTGGGCAAGTGGTTTGATATCTAATCCCAAGCCGGCAGCATACTGCAAGCCTGCATCGAGATCCTTTTTTCTTGCCGCTGACTTCTACCACTAATCTGCCCCATTCTCTGGGAGTAATTCGGGCCCTTAAAATGTTAATTTTTAAGTTGTGTTCAGTTATGAGTTGATATGTGACCGGCTGGTCGATCAAATGTGGTGGAAAATTTAACACCAATCTTTTTGTTGCCATGGTAAACCTCCATAATCTTGAAATCCCAAGCTCCAAGCACCAAATCTAATGTTTTAGGTGTCAGGTGTCAGAGAGTAAAAGCGAAACACTTAAGCCTGAACACTGAAACCTCAGTCATTAATCCACCGCCACCCGGGCGTTGTTGAAGATTGGTCTCTCCTGAAGGGGTTTGAATTTGATTCCCGAATCCACCGACGGCATGGGAGCCACGGGTTCGCTAAGGAGGAAGGAGCCGTCTGCAATCCAATCCTTCAGGGTGTTGGCAACTTCCCTGGCCCTGGAATAAGAAGACAGCCCGGCAGTAGGTACTTTCTTGCTCTTTACCGTTATAGAGCCAGACTTGAGCTGAGCATAGGTGACTTCGCCTAGGCTGCCCGGAATGCAGTTGGGATATGCTTCGCTGTAATCAACAACCTGGGCAACTATGTCTTTGTCGGTTACTGCAGTATAGTTCAGCATCTCCTCATCCAGAATGGGAATGGGTATGCCAATTCCCACGGCCAGGGTGACACCATAGCCGGTAAAAGAGGCACCGCGCAGCCAGCGATGGCTCATCTGCTTCAAATCACCCATAACTGCCAGGGTCCCGGCTCCCATGCGAGGCACTCCCGCGTCGGTGCGAGGTACGTCCGGGTTGTGCTGGGTTCCCCGATCCACCACATAGCCAATACCACCACCAAGGAATATACGTGTTCCTATCCCAATAGTGCGGTAAAGTGGATCATTGAGCAGAGGACTCAGTTGCCCTGCGCTGCAGTAGGTGGCGTTACGTAGTTTGGGGTGGAGTACCCCCATGTAGGTATAGATCATACGGTCAGACAGGTTTACCGCCACGTTGTAGTTTTGGTAACCGTTTCGCATATTGAACAGCACTGCCTCGTTCATGTCCTCGAGCCTCACCCAGGTATCAAGCTTGCGACGAGGATAACAGTCGGTACCGTAGGCACGGCCAATGAGTTTGGCATCCTTGCCTGCAACCAAGTCTTCAATCAGGTGGCCGCCGCCGTAAGGAAATTTACCTGGATGGATCTTGTTTCGTGGGTCGTCGTCAGGTATGGCGGTGGCGCCTACGAAGAAATCCACCGCAGCAAATCCGGCATAGACTGGAATGTCATTCAAAGTGACACTGCCTCCGCCTAATTTAGTCCGCGGGTTGGAATGTCCAATATTGAAATAAGCCCCTGAGGAGCACATGGGCGCGAAGGTTCCGGTTGTGACTAAATCAACTTCTGCTGCTGCTTTCTTCGCGCCTTTACTCTTGACTACGGAGATGATTTCTTCGGCGGTGTAAACAACCGCCTTACCTCTTTTTATCTTCTCATTGATTTCCTGGATGGTCTTTGCCATGAAATTCTCCTCTCTTGTCGATATTCATTCTCTGCCGCTTTGACTTTCTATTTCTAAGACCCCTGCCGGGGCGAACCATTATCCATAACATGAGACCACCCCCCTTCATTGCGCTTCGCGCAAAGTAAGCACTAAGCACTAGGCAGTAAGCAGTACAACTCGAAACAGTGAACCCTCAATATCAAATTCGAAATCCTAAGCACGAAGCACGAAACAAATCCCAAATTCTAATTCTCCAATGCTCCCAACCCAAAAACTGGCATTCGTAACAGTGAGTTTTGGTCATTGGGATTTTGGAAATTAGAATTTGTTTCGGATTTCGATATTCGGATTTCGGATCTATCTGCAAACTCGGCATTGTTCCCCTTTGTGCCTAGTGCATAGTCCCTAGTGCCTAGTAGTTACGGCCAGGTGCTAATATAACGCTCTCCCGTGCTCGGGAGCAGAACTACGATAGTCTTACCTTTGTTTTCTTCTCGCCTGGCTGCTTGCAAGGCAGCCCAAGTGGCTGCGCCGCTTGAAATTCCGGCCAAGATGCCTTCTTCCCTTGCCAATCTTGCAGCCATTTCTTCAGCAAGGTCAGCATTGACCTGGATTATCTCGTCGATTAGATCTACTCGGAGTACCGCCGGCACAAAGCCGGCACCTATGCCTTGAATCCTGTGCGGACCGGGTTGCCCTCCAGAGAGAACCGGTGATTCAGACGGTTCAACTGCAATGGCTTTGAAAGAAGGCTTTTTGGCTTTGATCACCTCGGCCACGCCGGTGATGGTCCCCCCGGTACCAACCCCTGACACGAATAGGTCAACCTCGCCGTCGGTGTCGTTCCAAATCTCCAGTGCGGTGGTCTCCCGATGGATGGCAGGGTTGGCTGGATTGGAAAATTGGTCTGGCATAAAGGCATGGGGAGTTAGGGCTGCCAGTTCCTCAGCTCTGTTGATCGCACCCTTGATGCCTTCACTTCCAGGGGTAAGCACCAGTTCCGCCCCCAATCTCGTTAGTAATTTGCGCCTCTCGATGGTCATGGTCTCCGGCATGGTGAGAATTAGCCGATAGCCCTTGCTGGCAGCAATCATTGCCAGGGCGATGCCTGTATTGCCACTGGTGGGTTCTATGATCACGCTCTCAGGTTTCAGCTTGCCCTGGAGCTCTGCAGCCTCAATCATGCTCCGTCCGATACGGTCTTTGACGCTGCCCAATGGGTTGAAAAACTCCAACTTTGCCAAAATCTTTGTGCCTAATCCCTTGGCGATATTTTTGAGCTGAACCAGGGGGGTGAGACCAATGGTATGACCGATATCAGTATTGATTTTCATTGACCTTTACCTCTCATTGGCTCCAGAGTCTGCATTCTTATAAATCAGCTTAGGCGGGGCCAGAAAAACTTTGGTTCCTGAGGGAACTGAAGAGGTAATCCAGACACTGCCGCCTATTACAGAGCCTGCCCCGATTACTGTCTCCCCCCCTAGTATGGTAGCACCGGCATAGATAGTAACATCGTCCTCTATGGTCGGATGCCTCTTTTCGTGCCGCAGTTGTTCCACCTCTTCCTTGGGCAAAGAGAGGGCGCCGAGGGTCACGCCTTGATAGATCCGCACACGTTTGCCTATTTCTGTGGTCTCACCGATGACAACCCCGGTGCCGTGGTCAATAAAAAAACTCTCACCAATTGTTGCTCCCGGATGAATATCAATACCGGTGATGCTGTGCCCATGCTCTGACATCATTCTCGGCAAGAGAGGGATCTCCTGCAGCCAGAGTTGGTGAGCAATCCGGTGAATGGTTGTGGCCAGTAAGCCTGGGTAGCTTATTATCACTTCATCAATGGTCTTGGCGGCGGGATCACCATCGTAGGCAGCCTGCACATCGGTTGTCAGAATTCTTCTTATTTCCGGTAGATGCTCCAGAAAGCGGGCCGCTTCCCTTTGGCCTCGTTCTTGACAATGAGTGCACACCAACTGGTATCGTTGGCAATCATGTCGAATACTCAAAGCGATTGCTTCAGAAAGGGTCTCGAAAAGCCTGGTAACCTCAACCCCAATGGCGTATTCCAACTGGTTAGCATCCAATACCTGTCTGTTGAAGTAACCTGGGAATAGCAATCGTCTTGCTCGCTGAGTGATCTCGACGGTCAGTTCCGTGGATGGAATAAGTTCGGCGTCCACGTGGGCGAATAGGTCAGGATCAAGGCTGGAAGCAACGACCTCCGAGATAATTGGTGGCAGCTGGTCACGAATTTTAGTACTAACCTCGAAGGCCAGGCGGCAGGCTTCGGTATCTTTATCGTGAGACTGTTGTACTGGACTCATAATCTTCCTTCCCAAGGCACGTACGTCTAGGCCTAAAAACTTTGAAGCTGGTGTAGTCCTGGTTGCTTAATTGAGGTAAGGTGGCGGGAACCCGTTGCGTGGCGATCAGACTTGGGGGAGGCTTTGGGATGGTGCCATGCAGGATCTGGTCAGCCAAACCACCTGCGGGTAGAAGCCCCCAGCCCTACCGTTCAACAATACAGGGCAACAACAACACATGTCGTCATCACACATGACCATATCCACGTCACCACCCCCTTTCAATTATCATACCTTGCTGGTAGGGTAATGAAGTATATCACAACAAATACCTATGTCAAGAAAAGCCCAAAACATTCTGTCATTTTTTTATTTAGAGCGTTGAGATTGCCCCATGCCCTTATGACGGATTGTAAACTTTGCTATGTAATGTAAGTGACTATTGAAGCGATCGAATGGCGCAAAGCTCGGGGTGAGGTATGCAACTTATGTTAAGCCTTCGCAGACTTGCAGCGAGGCAAAAGGCGCGGGAATCAAACAATGGCAGACTCTGATAAAAAGATTACTTTGCTTACAGAGCAAGACCTCTACCTTTTCAACGAGGGAAGTCACTTCCGCTTACACGAAAAATTGGGATCACACGTGATCTCAGAGGGGGGTCTGCAGGGAACTTACTTTGCAGTTTGGGCGCCCGATGCTGAGAAGGTTTTTGTCATGGGTGACTTCAACGGCTGGAGCAAGGATAATCACTCCCTCCAACCTAAAGGCCGCTCGGGAATCTGGGAAGGATTTATTCCTGGAGTGGACAAGGGTGCCCGTTACAAGTATCACGTTGTTTCTCGTTATCAAGGCTATCGGGTGGATAAGGCCGATCCCTTTGCCTTTTACAATGACCCGCCTCCGGAAACCGCTTCCGTAGTCTGGGACTTGGACTACACCTGGGGTGACCAGGAGTGGATGGCAAACCGCGGTAGCCGCATTTCGCCAGACTCCCCCATTTCCATCTACGAACTTCACCTAGGGTCGTGGATGAGGGCGGTTGAAGAGGACAATCGTTGGCTGACTTACAGGGAGCTTGCCCCCAGGCTAGCAGAGTATATAAAGAAGTTGGCCTTCACCCATGTGCAGTTCCTTCCGGTGATGGAGCACCCGTTTTATGGCTCTTGGGGTTATCAGGTCAGAGGATTCTTCGCTCCCACCAGTCGATACGGTACACCACAGGATTTCATGTATCTCATAGATTATCTGCATCAACATGACATTGGGGTGATTCTGGATTGGGTGCCCTCGCATTTCCCCACAGACGAGCACTCCATCGGGTTTTTTGACGGGACGCATCTTTATGAACATGCGGATCCGCAAAAAGGATTCCACCCGGATTGGAAGAGCTTCATCTTCAACTATGGCCGGGCTGAGGTCCGCAGTTTCCTCATAAGTAGTGCTCTTTACTGGCTGGATACCTATCACGCGGACGGCTTGCGGGTGGACGCTGTTGCTTCCATGCTCTATCTGGACTATTCTCGGGAAGAAGGCGAGTGGATTCCCAATGTCTACGGCGGCCGCGAAAACCTGGACGCCATTACCTTTCTCCGCCGCCTCAACGAGGAGGTTTATCGCGTCCATCCAGATGTGCAGACCATAGCTGAGGAATCAACCGCATGGCCCATGGTTTCTAGCCCTACCTATGTGGGTGGCCTTGGTTTCGGGATGAAATGGGATATGGGTTGGATGTACGACACCTTGACCTACATGTCCAAAGATCCCATTTTTAGAAAGTATCATCATAACCAACTTACCTTTCGAGTTCTGTACGCCTTCAGCGAAAACTTTGTCCTGCCGCTCTCACACGATGAGGTTGTGCACGGTAAAGGCTCGCTCATCGGCAAGATGCCGGGAGATATTTGGCGGAAGTTTGCCAATCTCAGGCTCTTATTTGGGTACATGTACGCCCAGCCGGCAAAAAAGCTGCTCTTTATGGGAGGAGAATTCGGTCAGTGGCGGGAGTGGTATCACGAAGAAGCTCTGGATTGGCGCTTGCTCGACTTCCCATCCCACGCCGGGCTACAACGCTGGGTGCAAAATCTGAATCAAAGCTATCGCAGCGAAAAGGCATTACATGAACTTGACTTTGAGCCGCAAGGGTTTGAATGGATCGATTGCAACGACACTGAGCAGAGTACTCTCAGCCTCATTCGCAAGGCCCGGTCCACCCGGGAGATGGTACTGGTAGTTCTCAACTTTACGCCCACACCCCGCTATAGCTACAAGGTGGGTGTTCCCCAAGGCGGATTTTGGCGGGAACTGCTCAACAGTGACGGTGAAGAGTTCGGCGGCAGCGGGCACGGCAATTTTGGCGGCATGGACGCTGTGCCCATTGAAGTCCACGGCAGACCTTACTCTCTGAACCTCACCCTTCCACCTCTGGGAGCATTGTTCTTTAAACACGAAGGATAGCCCGGATGTTCCATGAATCGCCTACTGCGACCACGGATATGGCCGTCCTTCCGTGCGTCCTCAGGTGTAGGCCCCTGCGACGTACCATTCAGGTACGCCTCGGGACCAACACCCTGCGGTTGCCCGGTGGCACGCCCATCTTCGTGGTCTCGTGACACCATTTCATGAAACATCCGGGCTAGATGTAGGATGTGAGATTTCGGATTTCGGATTTCGGATTGCGGATTGATGAAAGGCACAAGGCACAAGGCAGCAGAAGACTAAATTTTTTCCTTGCGCCCTGAGCCTTGAGCCGTGCGCCTCTCTGGCTACTGGCTACTATCTACAAGCAAGTATATAACAACTGACAACGGATCCGCCTTCGGCGGAACAACGGACAATAGTAATATGGAACGATACGTCTGCATTCACGGCCACTTTTACCAGCCGCCAAGGGAAAATCCCTGGTTGGAAGTAATTGAACAACAGGATGAAGCCCGTCCATATCACGACTGGAACGAGAAAATTACCGCAAGAGTGCTACGCAGCCAACTGCGCCTCTCGGATCTTGGATCAACAGGGGCGCATCGAGCGTATAGTAAATAATTACGCCAAGATGAGCTTCAATTTTGGCCCGACCTTGTTGACCTGGTTAGAGATAAATACCCCTGAAGTATATGAGGCCATTAAGGAAGCCGATCGCTTGAGCCAAAATAAGTTTTCTGGCCACGGTTCGGCCCTGGCTCAGGCTTACAATCACATGATTCTGCCCCTGGCCAATCAAAGGGATAAATACACTCAGGTACATTGGGGCATAAGAGATTTTCAGCACCGTTTCGGCCGTGACCCTGAAGGGATGTGGCTGCCTGAAACCGCAATTGACCTGGAGAGCCTGGAAGTACTGGCAGAGCTAGGAATTCGGTTCACTATTCTTGCGCCAAGACAAGCCTACAGAGTACGGGAGATGACAGGTGGAGATTGGCTGGATGTGAGTGGCGAAAGAATCGATACCACCATGGCCTACACCTTACGACTACCTTCAGGAAGAACCATTGCCATATTCTTTTATCATGGGCCTTTGTCCCGTGCCGTGGCCTTTGAAACAGTATTGAAAGATGGAGAATCCTTTGCCAGGAGGTTGCTGGATGGCTTTTCAGTAGAAGATAACCGCCCACAGCTGGCTCATATAGCCACGGACGGGGAGACTTACGGACACCATCACCCTTTCGGAGACATGGCCCTCTCCTTTGCCCTCAATTACCTTGAGAGCAAAGAGCTAGCCCGTCTCACTAACTATGGTGAATTCCTGGCAAAACATCCTCCCACCCACGAAGTTGAAATCTTTGAAAACTCTTCCTGGAGCTGCTCCCACGGGATAGAGCGATGGCGAAGCGATTGTGGTTGTTATACTGGTGGGCACTCGGAGTGGAATCAGGCGTGGCGGGTTTCTTTAAGAGAGTCTTTTGACCGGTTGCGCGATAGTGTTGTTCCTTTTTTTGAAAACAAGGCAAGTGAGTTCCTACACGATCCCTGGTCGGCGAGAAACAGCTACATAGGAGTAGTCCTGGAGCGCTCGCCGGAAAGCATTTACAGGTTTATGCAAGAGCAGGTTTTCAGGCCGCTGACCGAGGAAGAAAGAGTTACGGTCTTGAAACTTATGGAGTTGCAGAGACATTCAATGCTCATGTATACAAGCTGCGGCTGGTTCTTCGATGATCTGGCGGGAATCGAGACAGTTCAGGTAATAAGTTACGGAGCCCGGGTAATTCAACTGGCCCAGGAACTTTTTGGCAATGCACTGGAGAGAGAATTTTTAGAAATACTGGGACAGGGGAAGAGCAATCGCGCTGATCTGGGTGATGGAAGGGAGATCTATGAAAAGCTTGTCCGTCCTTCCATCTTCAATCTGGCCAGGGTGGCCGCTCACTACGGAGTGGAAAGCCTGTTTAATGATTATCCTAAGCAGGCCAAGGTATACTGCTACACTGCAGAAAGCCAGGACAAACAATTCCACGAGGCCGGAAGGGCGAAGCTGGCTTTGGGGAAGGCCAGGGTCACCTCGGACATAACTCTGGAGTCAGCAGTACTTGGTTACGCAGTTCTACACATAGGTGACCATAACCTTAGTGGGGGCGTAAAGGAATTTCCAGAGGATAATTCATATGGAGAGATAGCAAAGGAGCTGTGTAGGGCTTTCAGTTCAGCTGATTTTACCAAGACAATTCGTGTTTTGGACAGAAATTTCGGTGATTCTACCTTTGACCTAAAGTCTCTCTTTGCCGACGAGCAGAGAAAGATATTGAAACTGATGTTGCAGACGACTCTAGAAGAGATCGAGGCAGATTACCGACAGCTTTACGAGTATCACACCCCTCTTCTAAGGTTTCTCAAGGATGCGGGCACCCCACCACCCAAGGCTTTGTATACAGTCGCTGAGTTCGTCTTAAATGTGGAATTACATCGAGCGTTCGAAAATGACGACCTTGAACTGAATCGCATTGAACATTTGTTGCGAGAGGCTCAATTGGAGGGTATCTCCTTGGAGGGCGAATCACTTGATTACAGGATTAGAAAGGCACTTGAGCGGCTAGCAAATAGACTCGAAGCAGATCCTGAAGATTTTTCAGTGCTCCATAAACTGGAGCAAGCCACCGCACTGGTCAGTGGGTTGCCATTCAAAGTAAATCTGTGGGAGGTTCAGAACATCTGCTTTGGGATGCTGGATACGGTTTACCAAGGATACCAGGCCAGAGCGGAACAAGGGGATGAGCGGGCAGGAGAATGGCTGCAAGCCTTCAGGAACATTGCCAAGAGTTTGGCGGTGCGGGTATAGTCGACCATGTTCTAAATTCCGGATGAACCTAAATTGTCACCAAGGTAATTGCAAGGTGGTAAGGTGGAATCTAGAGTTGAGGATCTTTTGTTTTACTTGGGTAAGGTAGCAGAAAGGCTGTGTTTCATCGAAGCAGCAGCGGGCACGGCCGGAAATATCTCTGTGAGTGCTGACGATTTTCCAGTTGAAGAATTTCCGCAAATAGGTGCCAGGGAAAAAATGCGTCACGAGATGGATAGAGATTTGCCCGAGCTTCATAATAAAAGATTTGTCATTACAGGCTCTGGCAAGAATCTGCGCTACATCGCCCATCGGCCGCACCTATGTCTTGCTTTGGTCGAAATAGCCAAAGGGGGATACAATATACTCTGGGGGCTGAAGGAAGGGGAAAAGATTACCTCTGAGCATCCTGCCCATTTTACTATTTACCAGCGGAGGCCCAAAATCTCAGCCGTGATCCATGGGCAACCAACCAGCGTCAACGTCCTGGTTAGACTTTTTCGCAGCGAGGCAAGCCTCAATAGTTTAATGTTTGTTCAGCACGAACAGCTGAAAATCTGCTGTCCAGATGGAATTGGCCTGGTTGAAAGGGTTAAACACGGCTCGTATGAGCTGGCAGACGCAGTGGCAACTTCCCTTGAGAGTAAGGATATCTGCGCTGTTGTCCGGCATGGAACTTTTTCAGCTGGTGAGGGTAATTCTATTGATGGACTGAATCGAGCCTGTGACCTGCAGGAATATTATCACGACGCAGCCAGAACTTTTCTCGACAATCCTTGGCTGAGGCTGCTGCCCTTCGATTTTATGATTAAGAATCTTGGAAGAGTCTCCCGCCTGCCCCTAGGGGATAAGATGGTTAATGCCTTCCTCCGACCGCCAAAGTAATCCAGAAAATGTTTCTGATCACAGTGAAGACTGCTTGAGGCTATCAAGTTCTTCTTCTGTGATCATGGGGTTAAACCATGCGTCTTTGCAGCCTTTACTGCAGAAGAAATAGACTCCTTCATCGCTGTGAAGCAGCATGGTCAAATCGTCTTGCTCAAGGGTCTTCAAGGTTTTGTTACATTGGCTGCAGGCAAGCTTCATTTTGGGCAGGCCTCCAATAGCGAGTTAAGGGCTACTCACCATCAACCGCTTTGTGGAAAGTCTTCGTCTCAAAGTGCTTTGCAATCAACTTGTGAAGAACCTGGCGGTCATCTGGTGACATTCTGGTAAACTGAACACCTATGCCAAAATAGGGGTCGCCTTCACTGTTCTTTAAAACAGTTGACCAGACCACTTTTGCGTTAAGATTCATTGCCTTATAATCGGGAGCCTGGATGACCATTAGAAAGCCTTCTTCAAGTGGAGGTAGTTCCTTGCAGGAGACAAAGGCACCTTTGGAGCTGAAATTTTCTATTTTGCCCTCCACCTGGAGTTGAGGGCTCAACATAGTGACAGGCCACTTGATTTCCGCTCTAGGGACTATGCGCTTTTCTTGTTTACTCATCCGTGCCTCCCCCATAGCCCGGATATTTCATGAATCACCTGCTGCGACCACGGATATGGCCGTCCTTCCGGGCGTCCTCGGGTGTCGGTCCCTGCGACGTACCGTTCAGGTACGTCTCTGGACCAACACCCTGCGATTGCCCGGTTGCGTGACCATCTTCATGGTCTCGCGACAGCAATTCATGAAATATCCGGGCCAGAGAAAATGCTATAGCTAGCGCATTCCCGGCCCCGCTTTAGCGGGACTGCAGGGAGCTTCAGTTGTTTCCACGGATAAGGTAGAAATGCAGGAAATATGCCACAGATGTCAACAAGTTTGGGGGTTGAGCGAGAGTAGAGGTAGGATGTTGTGGGTTAACGGAACTTGGTCTTTTATGATGCTTCAAGTATTTTCTTTTCCACTAGGTAAACATTTTGCCCCAAGTCTTTGAGATGCCCCTTAAATTTTAATGTTTCGATGCTTTGTCTCAAGGTTTGTGCGGTAAAGTCGCTGGAAACGTAGATGTCTTTGAATTCAATCACACTTTTCGGATGAACCTCGGCCCAAGACTTAAGTAGGATTCTAAGTGATTCCTCCCTCTCAGTTTCGTCCACTTCAAGACCCAGCAAAGTTCTGAAGTTTGATGAGTTGAGTACTTGTCCATTATCACCTGAGAGAAAGTCAAGTGATTTGGCCTTGAGGTGGTGGCACAAAAACCTCACGAGAAGCCATTCCAGAGGAACACCTAGCTTATAAAAGGTGTAGTCTTCCGAGAACTCCCTGCTTACTCCCATAAGAGTTCTCCATTTGTCATAAGGATCAGTGAAGCTGACACCCTGCACGGTGAAATCGAAAAGAAAACGGTCAAGAGCGCGTTTGCTTTCAGCTTTTTGAATGGAAAGGCTGTAGACATTGTCAGGCAATATCAGGATGTTAGGAAAATGTACCATCTAGGTAGCCTTTTGGATACAGAATTATTCTCGTCGAAGTCCTTATCCTATGTCGTAGCCTGACTCTTCTACTGGAAATAGATTTTTCTTTACGCAAATATAATGCCAAGAGGTAAAAAAGCAAATCGAAATTAGTGAGTGCATAACTGAAAAAAAATTTACCTCTGCCCCTTGTCTTTTCACTTCTTTGGAGTTACTTTTCCCACATGCGGTATGGTTCAGAGTCACAAGCTCGTTTTTCCCCATGCCGTTCTAAATCCCCCACCCTCGTAACAATCGGGGGTGGGGGTTTTTTATTGTTCTCTCTCTGGTTGACTCAATCCGAGGCTAGAGGATTGCCTGCTGTACCCTTGTTATAAAGATGCTCGAGAAATAGTGCCATAGTCTGCTCCGGTGAATAGAGCGCATCCGCCAATTCCTCTATGGCAAGCGATTTAGCCTTTTCCTCTACAAACCTCTGAATTTCTATCCTCATGATCTCCCGGTCCGAGTCGGTGGTGAACCCATGTAAATCGAGCTGAGGCTCAACCATGCGCCAGATTTCTTCTTGAAGCTCCCTTATAATCATTACCCTGCTTGGTTTGCGCACTTACTCTACTTTTACACCTCAGGGGCTAACTGCTTGGCGAATGGATAGCTTGGTCTGCCGTTTTTTTGTTGCCATTACTCATCTCATTCCTGTAATTTTAAAACCATCCAAGAGTTTCACAAAATATCTGCTAAAAACCTCCAACAATTGGCGTTTGCGAGAGATTGGGCCATGTGTAGAGGAAGATGGTTTCTTTCATTCATTCTAATCTCTTTGGCTTTTTTGGGCTGTGAAAGCATCAAGGGATCTGGGATTAAAGAGTTAGAGGGGCAAACTGTTTTTAACAGAGTCAGTTTCAGGACTGATGGAGAAAACAAAATCAAAAATACGAACCCTTTCTCCAGTAAGGTTTTGATTCCCCCGGGAACTGCGTGCACTATTAAAGCTATTTCACCCGAAGAAATCAAGTTTATTGCCGCCGGGGAAAGGTATGTGCTCACTAGCTGGCGCATAGGCTACGGCGGAGTGAATACACGAGCATCATTTTACAAGTTTTTTGCAGAGAATAAGGAAGCAGTCGGCCTTGATAAAGTTAACCCAGACTTTCGTGAAAGCGTCTTAGCGGGAATAGCAGAAGTGGGCATGACCAAAGGAGAGGTTTTGCTCAGCCTTGGATATCCTGCTTATCTTGGTAAAGAAAATCCTACTACCGATGATAGCCGGGCAGCGATTCTTGCCAATGACGATTGGTATTACTTGAAATCCGGAAAAGAAAAAGTCTCGTTGAAATTCGCGGCAGGGGTACTTACTCAGATAGTCGGGCAATGATTAAGGTCCAAACATTAGGAGTTCTGGATCTCGGGTCAAAGAAAGGTATCTTGTTCCAATGATTGTCAAGACAGACGCAATCTATCATTTGTCATTACTTTTTATTATCTCCATGATTTTTTTCCCACTCAAACGGAGTCGTCTAGTCATTTTATTATTGGTAATTCCAGGGTTAACAGAAATTTTACAGTTTTTCGTGCCGGGCCGAGTACCTGACTTTATGGACGCGTTCCATGGGTATCTCGGAATTCTTCTAGCCTACTGTCTGATTCAAATGTGGCGAGAGATATTGCCGGCAGTAAAGAAATTTCGGCTCCATCTTCAGAAGCAATAATATAATTACCCCTTTACTTTATTTCGTCTTGACAATACCACTCTCACTTGTGGTAAGGTGCAAGTACTGCGCTGTTTTATTCTTTTGGCCAGGTCTTGGTACTGGCCCAGCCCCATTTGTCTTTCCCATCTTAGAAAACCTCAACCCTTAGGCACTTCCGTTCGAGCACATCAGATTAGCTTTAGACTGGCGGCAATTTTCGACAAAAAGGGGGGGAGTCATGGCTACAGAAAAGCGTCAACACCCTAGAGTTGAAATCTCCTGGTCAGCAACTATCATAACTCCAGATGGCCTGGTGAGCTGTAGAACGGAGAACCTAAGTGCCGACGGTACTCTGATTCGCTGTTCTGCATTGCCCGATAAACTACATAGCTTCCGCCTAGTCTTCAGGCCCTCTGAGCGCCAACTAATTCTTGCCACTGCAGAAAGGGTATGGTCGAAGACTGTAGACACTGACCACAACACGCCCCATGCCATGGGAGTCCGTTTCACCTTTGTCCCTGGCCACGATTACCAGCAGATTAGCGCGGCAATTTCAAACAACAGCTATGGCCAGAAGAGCCGAATGAGCGCGGCTTTGTAGCTCACAAGTTTCTATTTACAATCTCCATTTTAGCCATGCAGGGTGGCATAAACCCTGCACATTAGTGGGTCAAATTTCGAGGGGTGCCATATGTATCGGTTAGAGGTGAAGTTCCAAAACCTCACGATGAAAGAGTACATTCCACAGAAGGAGCGTACACTGACGGTTGGTCGTCATCGTGAAAATGACATTGTGCTCAGAGATAACAGCGTCTCCCGCCATCACGCATGCTTCACTAAAGAAGGGGAAAATTTAGTTGTCACTGACAAGGGAAGCAAAAACGGAACGATTGTCAACGGACTGAGAGTGGAATCAGTTCGGTTAGAGGATGGTGACGTTATCAGAATTGGTGACAACCTGGTTATTGTAGTACATGTTTCTTCAGACTCTGAGGCAGAGGCAACCGTAACTGGAGAGCACGTAAAAAGAAGTATTGTGCCAAATACTTCTGAATGAACTGCTACCTAGGAGTGTGTCGGACTAGCTAGCTCTCAATGGAAAAATAGGGACGCAAGGTTCAGTCGCACTGGCATTCTGACTAACGTTGACCACTCCATTCGCCGTTTTAGGGTCCCATTAGGGCCACGATGACCACCAAGTGTCCAATAAAGAGGTACTCCGACAGACTCCTAGCCCGGATAATTCATGAATTATCCGGGCCAGCGGGATGACCACTTGCAGATCCCTTGAATTCTACTCTACCCTTCTTAAATAGTATTTTCTTTGCTTCTTCGGCAGATAAGGCACCATCAATTATTGCAGTAGTCAATTTGTGTAGCACTCGTGTATCTATGAAGATAAGATCGTCAAGCTGCTCTGCGTCTTCATCAGCATAGGGTATGCGTCTATCTTCGGGGTCGTTTTCTATGTCATGATTTACAATTAGTGCTCCATCGGCTCTTGTACCCAATCCAGAAAAGTGCAAATCTTGCCAGACTTGAGTAATAAACTTGTAAGACGGAATGACACTGTGAGTCCCCTTAATTTTAACTATAACAATTCTGTTATTATGCTTGATCAAAATATTTTCGTTGAACTCGGCTCTCTTCGCTTTATTCATAAAAGATAATTTCAAAGACCAATATTTTGCCAGTATAATTGCAACAGCTTTTTTGAGTTCTTCACCCTCCAGATATAAAATGCTCCTCAATTGTTCATAGGTCTTTTTTATTTTCTTTTTTTTGTCAACGAGCTTTTCTATCTTCTTTTCATATTCTGCTATTTTTCTATCAATAACTTGTATAGATTCAGGATAATACTGGCCGCTGTCTAGCCAATTTGTTTTATCAGATGTAACCCTAGGCTTCCCATCAACGGGAACTGCCGCATTAGCACCTGCTTCTCTGCTAGGTGCTTCCTTTACCACCTCTATGTTCAAGAATAGATTTTTGGGGAATTCCTTCTTGGGCTCAGGTATGGACTCGGTACAGTCCTTTTCACTGGTAGCTTGAACCGTTGGCTCATTATGAGCCGCGCCACCACCAGTAAGATGGTCGTCAGCCTCAACAGATTCCTCACTGGCTCCCTCTTTTTGGAATTCCTCCTCTATCAGCTTGGCAGCAGCCGACTCGCTCGATTCGAATAATTTGACTAAGGCTTCTTCAAAATCCGGATTCGTCTCATTTTCGCTTGCGACCGTTCCCTTACTGTCTCTGGCATCGATTCCCAACAACTCATCATCCAGCGTGTCAGCCAGAGCATCAAATTCAACACCGGAGAGATTAAGATTTGTTTCTATGGTCTCCAGGTACTCGTCTGCGGGATCCACTAGATCAATGATCTCACCTTCAAGGTTATCTTCCCGGATATCCAGCTCAGCAGTATCTTTGACAGACTTTTTTTTCATTGAAACCTTTGCCCCTTGAACTGCACGCCTCTTTTAGTGGAGCAGAGGCGCAATTATTCGCATCCAGTTTCTTTACTAATGCAATTCGTGTACCACAGTAAGGTACCCCTTCAACAAGGGAATGGTGGTTTTTCCTATTGACAATGACCGTCCTGTGTTTAGCTTCGTGGATACGGTTAATGCTTTTTTAACCGATGAAATGATGCCCTCAAACAACCTGTTTCGGAACTTTGATTCGCTGAGACGGGTGGGAGGTAAATACAATGTCTGGACAAGCCGCAGAAAAAAGAGAGCCAAAGGTAAACGGCGTTGATGTAGGCGCCGTTGAGAGTACGGTCAAAGCTATTGAAGAAAAACCTGATCTCGCCAAGTCCAAATTCCGAGCCCACAACACATGGATCGACGGTGGACACAATCGTTCCACCATCAACTCTTTTTACGGTGCTGGTCAGGAAAATTACCGTAGTAAACCCTTTGTACTGGAAGCGGACGAACCCCCACTCCTGGCTGGAGAAGACCGGGGAGCCAATCCTGTGGAACATCTTCTCAATGCACTGGCAGCTTGCATGACCACCACCATGGTCTACCACGCTGCGATTCGCGGTATCAATTTGGAGGAAGTAGAATCGGAGTTGGAGGGAGATATTGATCTCCGTGGCTTCCTGGGCCTATCCGATGAGGTCAGAAGAGGATATGAGGAGATCCGGGTCAATTTCAAAGTTAAAACGGATGCTGAGAACGTGGAAAAGCTGAAGGCCTTCAGCAGACTATCGCCGGTTTACGATGTGGTCAGCAATGGGACGCGAGTCAAGGTTAAAATAGAGAGAAAGTAAAGGGAGCTAATATAATTTGACTTTTCTCAAAGAACCACTATAATCACCACAATCAATAAAGGGCCGTCCTTGTTGGCGGCCCGGTTTCGTTCTGAGGGAAGCTCCATTTGTCAAAAGTGGCAACCTCAAGTTTGGGACCATGAGAACTTTTTAGAAAGGAGGGTGTCACTATGGCTAATGGAATTGTCAAGTGGTTTGATGACCGCAAAGGCTACGGCTTCATCGAGCAGGAAGATGGCACGGATGTATTCGTTCACCATTCAGGGATCAATGCAACCGGCTTCAAATCTCTCAGTGAAGGCGACAACGTGACTTTTGATGTAGAGCAGGGCAAGAAAGGCCCTTCAGCAGTTAATGTAACTGTATCCTAAGTTGCTTTGCCAAGTCAAAACAGGGCATTTCATCTGACTCGATGGAATGCCCTTTTTTTTGTCCTAATCGCAGGAGGTTATTCAATGAAAAGGTATTTGTTCTTGATCTTGGTCATGATTGTAATTGGCATGCCCATGACGCCTCTAGCCTCGACAAAATCCAGTTGCACCGAAACGGTGCCGGAACTGTTCCGAAGACTCTCGTCTTCGGTTGTCTCCATCTCCGCTGTATCTTTTGATCCTTTTAGGTCGAGAAACCGGATGGCAACCACAGTTGGTTCTGGCTTAATTATTAGGGAAGACGGGCTAATACTCACAAACTCACATCTTGTTTTTGCACACCAAACAATCAGCGTGACTTTGGATGACGGGCGAATGGTCCCAGCGGAACTGGTGGGAGCAGATCCGCTCCTCGATCTTGCTGTGCTAAGAATTCGGATACCGGCCAAGGGCTTTCCCGACATAAGTTTTGGCGACTCTGACAAAATTGAAATCGGAGAAGAAGTGCTGGCAATTGGCAATCCCTTTGGATTGGAGCAAACTCTGACGATGGGAATAATCTCCGGTATTAACCGGACGCTTCCCACAGCCCCCATGACCCTTAGACTCCCGCTCATCCAAACCGATGCAGCCATTAATCCTGGTAACTCTGGCGGCCCTCTGGTAAACCGCTGTGGAGAGGTGATAGGCATAAACACCGCCATGCTTGGTCGGGCAGAAAACATAGGTTTTGCCATCCCCATCAATTTAGCCAAGAGATTCTTGCCCCAGTTAATTGACAAGGGCAGGGTCATTCGCCCTTGGGTGGGTGTCGGCGGTAAGTATATTAAGAAAGAGCTGGGCGAGATCATTAACATCCCCATGGTAGATGGTTTTTTGGTGGAAACGATAGATCCCGAAAGTCCTGCCGAGCGAGCAGGATTACGTAAAGGTTATCTGCCGGTGACTACTGGAGGTAATGAATTCCTATTTGGTGGGGACATTATCATCGCCGGCAACGGACAGCGGCTTGATAGTTTAGAGGAGTTGGTAAAATTCACTCGCTCTCTCAATGTGGGGGACAAAGTGCGGTTCACCCTTTACTATAAAGGCGAAACCCGAGAAGTTGAAATGCAGTTGAAGGAGAGGCCCATTCTGCCGGGTGATCTTTAGTTGAGTCCGCGGCGATTGTATTACATTCACCTTAGTAGATAGGGCCTAACATTCAATATTTAACTATGGTGTCCTCCTAGAAGATAAAAAACAGCCGCTCATGTGAAACAAGAGCGGCTGTTTTTGTCGCATACTTGGTCGGGACGAGAGGATTTGAACCTCCGACCCCCTGAACCCCATTCAGGTGCGCTAGCCAGACTGCGCTACGTCCCGACAGTAGGTGATGTAACACCATTTCTAGACTGTGTCAAGGAGTCAGGGGACAGCATGTAGTTGGTACATAATGTGACCGCATATTTTAACAAATGAAATGTCCGCTTTTCGGCGGAAGGCTGTACAAAGGTAACCGAGGAGGGTTGCCTATGAAACTGTACGGGCCATCCGCGCTGGAGCGGGCAATGAAGATTCAAGAAGTGATCCTTAGAGCGATGAGCGGACAGTTGAAGTGGACACAAGCAGCTGACATTTTGGCGATAAGCCCACGTAGTTTGAGGCGTTGGAGAGGGCGCTACGAGCTCTATGGCTATGACGGTCTTTTGGACCGTCGTACAGGAAAACCCTCGCCCCGTCGGGCACCGGTGGCGGAGGTTGAGAAGGTACTTCGCCTCTACCGCGAGCGATATCAGGGCTTTAATGTCCGCCATTTCCATGGGATTGCACGCAGAGAACATGAAGTAAGCCTTTCATACAGCTTTGTCAAAAAAGCACTCCAGGAAGCAGGCCTAGTCAAAAAAAGACGTAAACGCGACAGACACCGCAAAAGACGAGAGCGCCGGGCCCTGTTTGGAGAAATGCTCCATCTGGATGGCAGCCGTCATAGGTGGTTGGCCCGAAACGCAGAGCAATACCAAACGATGATTACCGTAGTCGATGACGCCACCAACGGTCTTCTGTATGCCCAGCTGTGGAAAAAAGAGTCCACCTGGGCGGTGATGACAGCCCTGGGCGAGGTCACAGAAACCTACGGGATCCCCATGGCACTGTATACCGATCGGGCCAGCTGGGCCTTCCATACTCCCAAGGCAGGAGGTCGGGTGGACAAGGAAAACCTCACCCAAGTTGGACGCTGTTTGGCTCGTCTCGGCGTAGAGCATATTCCCTCCTACTCGCCGCAAGCACGAGGACGAAGTGAGCGCATCAATCGCACCCTACAGGATCGGTTGGTTAATGAGTTGCGAATCGCTAGAATCTCCACCATCAAAGGGGCAAATCGGTATCTGCGTCAGCGCTTTTTGCCTCAGTACAATCAAGAATTCAAAAGAGAGCCAGCTCTCCCACAAAGTGCTTTTGTCACTGCTGGCAACGCTAACCTCAACCAAATTCTCTGTCTCGAAGAAGGTCGCACTGTCGCTAAAGACAATACTGTGGTCATGAACAAGGTGCGACTCCAAATAGACAAACAGCCAGGAAGAGCCTCCTGTGCAGGCTTACGTGTTATTGTGCGAAAATACCTCGATAATACACACACTGTCTGGTGGGGTACTAGATTGCTGGGTCGCTACAATGCCAAAGGAAAGCCGGTACCAAAACAAGTAACTCACAGCACTGAACTCCAGGCATCCAACCGTATCCCCGTTGCTAAAGCCTCGTCATGGTAACAGGGGGAGGACTGAAAACTATGGAGCGGACATTTCATTTGTCAAAATGAACCGGACAAATCACTTGTCAACAACAGGAGTCAGGGGACAGCAGATAGCCCTTCGACAGGCTCAGAGCAAGCTGGCAGCAGGTAGAACTCAGAGGTCAGAGATCAGATGTCGGAGGTCAGGGTTAAAGCTGATCTCTGATCTCCGACTTCTGACCTCTGTGATGGACGCCTTCAACGAATCAACTAATTCTCTAATCAACTAATTGACGAACTCCTTTGAGCTGTGAGCTGATTCAACGATTTTAACGGGTTGAACGAGTTCAACGATTGAAGTTGTGCGCTATGCGATCTTCATCGATTCTAATTTATTTTTGAAATACTCGATGGTTTGGCTCAACCCGGTTTTGAAGTCGATTTCGGGCTGCCAATTGAGTTCAGCTTTGGCGAGAGCAATATCAGGACAACGTCTAACCGGGTCATCAGGGGGCAGGGGCTGGTATTCGATGCCGGCAGTGGATCCGGTAGTTTTGATTATGCTTTCTGCTAGTTCGGCGATGCTAATCTCTTGAGGATTACCAAGATTGACCGGGCCAACGAACTCTTCCTGTTCCATCATTGCTATCATACCCTTGACCATGTCGCTTACGTAGCAAAAGGAACGGGTATGACTGCCGTCACCATAGATTGTAAGAGGTTTTCCTCGCAGTGCCTGGGTTATGAAGTTGCTCATAACTCGACCGTCGTTCAGGGCCATCCGCGGCCCATAAGTGTTGAAAATACGAACAATACGAATGTCAACTTGATTCTGGCGGTGATAGTCCATCATTAGGGTTTCAGCCACCCGCTTGCCTTCGTCATAACAGCTCCGCAGCCCAATGCAGTTAACGTTCCCCCAATAGGTTTCCGGTTGGGGGTGCAAAGTTGGATCGCCATACACCTCAGAGGTAGATGCCTGGAGGATGCGGGCCTTTACCCTTTTGGCTAGGCCGAGCATGTTCAAGGTCCCCATGACACTGGTCTTTACGGTCTTCACGGGATTGTATTGATAGTGAACCGGTGAAGCAGGGCAGGCAAGGTTGTAGATCTGGTCCACCTCGAGGAGAATACCGTTCACTAGATCGTGACGGACCAGCTCAAAGCGGTAGTCGCTGAATAAATTTTTGATGTTGTCCTTGCTGCCGGTAAAAAAGTTATCGAGGCATACCACCTCGTTTCCTTTCTCCAGCAATCGTTCGCACAGATGACTACCAATGAAACCGGCCCCGCCTGTAACCAGAATGCGTTTTGCCATACTATCCTCCGGATAGGCATGGAGCATGGAGCATGGACTGGGCAAAACTCGTTACCCTTTGCACCTTGCTCTGTGCTCTTGGCCTACTGAATTCTGGCTCCTATCTTCAAGTGATTGGAGTTATCAGAGTTGAAAGCAATTGTTATGCCCGAAAGGGTTTATAAACTCAGTTACATTCAGTTAAAATTTTTGGTTCTGATGCCAGTTCCAGGCGGTGGAAATAATTTCATCCAGGGAATAGTGAGGACTCCAGTTGAGGATTTCCCTGGCCTTGTCTCCTGAAGCCACGAGTTCTGGAGGATCTCCGGGCCTTGGCCCCACATCTCTGTGTGGGATGGTACACTGACAAATCTGCTGGCAATGCTCAAATACTTCTCGTACGGAGTGACCTTTGCCCGTGCCCAGATTGAGGGAGATGCTTTGGCCGCCCGAGAGAAGATAGCTGAGGGCTGAAACGTGGGCCTCCGCCAGGTCACACACATGGATGTAATCGCGGATACAGGTGCCGTCTGAAGTGGGGTAGTCGGTGCCAAAAATTTGTATCTCAGATCGACGGCCTAGAGCAGCCTGCAACACCAGGGGAATCAAATGGGTTTCAGGATCGTGCGACTCGCCGATACGTCCTTGAGGGTCAGCACCGGCTGCATTGAAATAACGCAAGGAGACATGTTTTATACCGTGGGCAACTTCATAACTGGAGAGGATCTCCTCAAAGAAATGCTTGGTCAGACCGTATGGATTTATCGGACTTTTGGCATGGGTTTCGGGAATGGGAATCTCAGAGGGGTCGCCGTAAACCGCACAGGAGGAGGAAAAAATGATCTTGTCCACCCCAGACTTCAGCATGGCGTTGAGAAGATTGAGGCCATTGACCAAGTTGTTGTTGAAGTATTTTTCGGGCGTTTCCACGGATTCGCCCACATAGCAGAAAGCGGCAAAGTGAACAACTGCTTCAATTGGAAATGTATCGAATAAGCGGCTAAGGGCGGTATTATCAGCCAGGTCCGCCTGAAGGAAATGACCTTCCAGGACTGCCTCACGGTGACCATAGCAAAGATTGTCAAGGGTAACCGGCTCGTGGCCACCATCCACTAAACTCAGCAATGTGTGGCTGCCGATATAGCCGGCACCTCCAGTAACAAGGATCATTAGCAAAATCCCTAATGACGGGCGTAAGCCCAAATGACATAGTGACGGCGAAGCCAAATAACTGGGCGCAACAGGCTGCGCCCTATGGAGGGCTTATTCCACATTAGAGGGGGAGTGTCAAGAGTTGGGACTACAAAGTAATTTAAATTTCAGAAAATATCCTTGAAGGCACCTGTGGGTTTCGCTATAGTTGCGGCACAGTTCTTGTAAGAGGAGGCACTGACATGGCCGTTGCTGCAAAAATACAGGATGCCATAGAACGCTCGTCGTGGATCCGTAAAATGTTCGAGGAAGGAGCCCGTCTCAAGGCTCTTCACGGTCCTGATAAGGTTTACGATTTCAGTCTAGGGAATCCAGACCTGGAGCCGCCAGAAAAGTTTCGCCAGGTGCTTGGTTCAGTCATTGCTGAGTCGCCCACTGGAGCCCACGCCTATATGCCCAATGCCGGCTATGAGGAAACTCGTGCTGCGGTGGCCGACTACGTGAGTCGGGAGCAGGGAGTAAGGGTTGGGAGCGAGCACGTGGTGATGACCTGTGGAGCTGCTGGGGCTCTGAACTGCATTTTCAAAGCCCTTCTCGATCCAGGGGAGGAGGTAATCGTTTCAGCGCCATACTTCGTGGAATATGGCTTTTATGCGGATAATCACGGAGGTCAGATACGAGTAGTTTCAACTAAGGACGATTTCACTCTCGATCTAGGGGCCATTGAGAAAGCAATCAACTCCAGAACTAAGGTGGTTTTAATCAATTCTCCCAATAATCCCTCAGGACAGATTTACGACCGCGACTCTTTGAAACAACTCGGCGACCTGTTGACTGCCAGCAGCAAGAAGATGGGTAGGACGCTATATCTGGTCTCAGATGAACCCTACCGGAAAATTGTCTACGATGGCTTCGAGGTGCCAAGCATTTTCGAGGCATATCCCAATAGCATTGTAGCTACTTCCTACTCCAAGGACGTTTCCTTGCCGGGTGAGCGTCTCGGCTATCTGGTAGTTCATCCGGAGGCAGATGAGGTGAAGGGTATGATGGGTGGCTTTGTCTTGGCAAACCGGATTCTCGGCTTCGTCAATGCTCCAGCTTTGATGCAGCGGGTGGTTACCCATCTTCAAGGAGCTTGCGTGGATGTGGGGGTGTATCAAGCTCGAAGAGATCTTTTTTGCCAGGGACTGGCTGATGCCGGCTATGAATTGGTCAAACCCCGGGGAGCTTTCTATCTCTTCCCCAAGAGCCCCGTTGCCGACGACGTATCCTTTGTCCGCTTACTTCAGGAAGAAAACATCTTGGTTGTACCCGGCAGCGGTTTTGGGTCTCCCGGGTATTTCAGGATTGCCTATTGTGTTGGAAAAAAGACAATTGAGAGTGGTATGCCAGGATTTGCCAGGGCACGGAAGCGGGCCCTTGGGAAGGCATAGGGCATGGAGCATGGGGAGACAGCTAGCAGAAGTCAGAGATCAGAGATCGGAGGTCAGAGGTCAGAGATCAGAGGGCAGACGACGGAGGACAGAGGACAGATTTCAGCAGGGAACAGGCAGCGGGCAGCAAGCAGAGGTCAGAGGTCAGGAGTCACATATGAAAAGTGAAGTAAAGAAAAACTTATCCATTACCGTGAAATCGAGTTTTTGACTTCACAGGACGACCGTGAGCCTTGTTGGCCATGTGGGAGCAGACCATCACTTAACTTATGAAGTGTGCATACACAGTCGGGTGATCGGATCAACATGACAGTGCGGGCCGTGTTCTTTCCAGTCAGATATATGAGTCTGTTTTTCCTGAGAGGAAAATGACTAGGGTCACATTGGGTATAAAGGCCGGGGGCCTATCCAGAGGTCGAGCCTGTCGCCCCGAAGCATCGGGGGTGGCTAGACGTCTATTGATCGAGACTCACCCGGCAACCCGGATCCGCCGGACTGGTCTGCGCACTTCAGTCCAGTTAATGGTGCTGTCTCCTTTAGACAACGTTCATCTGTGGCGAATCCAGGAACAGTTCAGGCCTGGAGACGGTGATACGCTAAGAGGCGATACGAGAGTTTAAATGAGCAAGTGGGAGCGAAGGGAATTCTTGAGCTCATAGCGACGACCTCACAGCTCGAGGTGTGAAATGGTTTTCGGTAGAAGTCAGCTTTATAGCGACCAGCAGGTCAGTCCGTTTTTCATTAACCAGAGGTCAGGGGTGAAGCTGATCTCAGATCTCCGACTTCTGACCTCTGTGATAGACGACTTGAACGGCTTGAACGACTGGAACGTTTCGAAGGCTTTGATGAATTAACTGGATTTGCCCTCGGTGGCGCCGCAAGGTAAAATAAAAATTTCTGGGTTTGAACTTGAGAGATAAATAATGGAACCGAGTTACCTCAAAACTCACAAAGACTCCATTCTTCAAGAACGAGTCGAGAGCGCTCTGTCCATTCTCGAAAACTGCCGTCTCTGCCCGAGGCATTGCGAGGTCAATCGACTGGAAGGTGAATTGGGCGTCTGCAAGACGGGACGTAAGGCGGTGGTCTCGAGCTACAGCCCCCATTTTGGCGAAGAGGATCCCCTGGTTGGCCGGGAAGGGTCCGGCACAATCTTCATGACCCACTGCAATCTGGGCTGTGTGTTTTGCCAGAACTACGAAATCAGTCATTTGTCTGAAGGGGTTCAAGTGAGCGCAACTGACTTGGCCCAAATCATGCTTACTTTGCAGCGGCGAGGCTGTCATAACATCAATTTTGTCACTCCCACCCACATGGTGCCCCAGATTCTCGAGGCCCTGCAAGAGGCCATCGAAGGAGGGTTGAAGGTTCCACTAGTTTACAATTGTGGCGGCTATGAAGAGGTGGATACTCTGAGGCTCTTGGATGGAATTTTTGACATTTATATGCCGGATTTCAAATTCTGGGACTCCGAAGTGGCGGCTCGCTTCTGTTCCGCCCCTGATTATGCTGAAAAGGCATGTGCGGCAGTAAAGGAGATGCACCGACAGGTGGGAGATCTTACCCTGGATCAAGAAGGTATTGCCCAGCGTGGCTTGCTTATTCGGCACCTGGTTATGCCCGAAGGGCTGGCTGGTACCCGTGAGGTCATGCGGTTTCTCGCTAACGAAGTTTCCAAGGACACCTACGTGAATGTGATGAGCCAGTATCGCCCCTGCGGCGAGGCTCATAATTTCCCGGAATTGAGACGGTCCCATTACTGCAGGGGAGTTTCGTGATGCTGTAAGCATGGCTCAGGAAGAGGGAATCCATCGTCTGGATGAGCGGAGGTTGATCAAGCTATTTAAATGGCTGTAGGGAACTTCGTCCCCACTGGAATATTGGAATAATGGAATAGTGGAATGATGGGTCCAAAGGAAGTTACAGCCTCAAGGTTATTAATGATTTTGGCACCAAATATTCCATGATTCTAACATTCCAGTATTCAAGAAGCTAAGCGACGGTGAAAGGAATTTAATTTCAACAGCGTGTAGAGATTTCGGGACGTTAATACTATGGATTTGACAGAACGCATTTTTGTTATAGGCGACATACACGGATGTCTCAACAAACTCGAGCTTCTATGGGGCAAAATTGACCCTCGCCCCGGTGTGGACCAGCTTGTGTTCCTTGGTGATTACATTGATAGGGGTGAGGATTCAAGCGGCGTAGTGGATTTTCTTTTACAGCTGAAACAAGCCTACCCTGACACTATTTTCTTGATGGGAAATCACGAAAAAATGTTCATTGATTTTCTCTCGGGAGTTGAGCGAGCTCTATTTATCTACAACGGCGGCGAGTCCACTCTCAAGAGCTATATGGTCCGCATGGAGAACTTCTGGGACAATAGTCAAGCAGTACTGGATGAGGAAACCCTAAATCAGCTGGTGCCTGAAAACCACCGCGCCTTTCTACAAGAACTGCACCCTTTCTACGAAACCGATAATTACATCATGGTCCACGCCGGACTAAGACATGGTGTGCCCCTGGAGAATCAGAGCCTCGACGATCTGGTCTGGATGCGGGAAGAATTCATCTACTCCGAGGAGGATTTTGGCAAGCGGATTATCTTCGGTCATACCCCTTTTGTGCGCCCTCTGGTGCTGCCCAACAAGATAGGCATAGATACCGGGGCAGTGTATGGAAACAATCTCACCTGTCTAATCTTGCCCGATCTAGAGTTTATCAGCGTTTAAAAGCATAGAGCAAAGAGCCCGGGGCCATTAGTCATTTGGCTTCGCAGTTACTACGCTGTGCTGTCATTGATTGTCATATATTGTAAAGACATAATGAATCAATGACGACCGCAAGGCCTAATGACGGGCGCAGCCCTAATGACAGCGAAGCGCAATTGCGCGCAGCGTATTGACCCATCGCTGTGCCTAGTAACTAGTCTTTAGTGCCTACTCGCTAAGCGTGCGCACCGTGATCGGCTCGCTTTTCTCGCTCTCCAGCCCGTCTTTGTCTGTGGCTGTTATACTTATGCTGTAATCATCTCCGGGTTTTAAAGTATCTATGGTGAATTCGACCTTGTCGGTGCTGCCGATTTCTTTGTCCATGAAAAAAGAGCGCAAGTAAATTTTGTAATTGGCAATGTCCGACTCTGGGTTTGGTTTCCACTTGAGCTCGAATCCATTGGCAAGAGGTTTCACCTCAAGGCCGGCAGGTGGTTTTGGCAAAGGTTTGGTTGTGGCTTCTACGTTGCTAGAAAAGTCGCTCAGTAGTTTGTCCTCATCCTCCACTTGGAGCCTGTAGACGTAAGTGGTGCCGTGGTCGAGTTTGACATCTTCATAAAGGGTCGTGTCTGCGGGCAGCTTTTCTACCTCTTTGAATTTGTCCCCGCTCCGCCTGCGGTGAAGCTGATAATGCTTGATGTCCGTTTCGGGATTAGGATTCCAGGCCAGGGCGATCTTACCAGGCAGTCCTCCCTGGGCGCTGAGACCAGTCGGTGTTGTCGGTCTTGGCTTGGTGGTTGCCGAGGCAATTGAGCATGGGTCGCTGTTTACATCTACTTTGTTGTAAGAGGTAATCATGTAATGGTAAGTTGCGTTGTCGTCTAGGGGACGGTTGCGATCTCCCCGGTCGAGGAAAGTGGTCTTTTCTCTACTTTTGACTTTGCCTATCTGTTTGAATTCACCGGACTCAGTATTGTTCCAGAAAATGTAGTAACCCTCTACTTCCTTTTCCGGGCGGATCTTCCAGGAGAGTTTGACTTCCTTGACCAAACCGCTTTGGGCAGCCAAACCTTCAGGAGTGGGCGGCTTGCCTCTGGTAGTGGTCGAGGCAATTTCCGACAGGCCGGTTTCGCGCCCCTTATTGTCATAAACGGTCATCCTGTAGTAGTAAGTTGCGGCATCGCCTAGGTTCTGTTCATCCACAAATGAATCTTTTTTGTACCCTTCCACCTCCCCAATCCGCTCGAAGGTACCTTCCGCGGAGGTGTTTCTGTAAAGGCGGTAGCCTTTGACTTGTGAAAATGGCGTGGGATGCCACTGCAGGTGAATCTCTCTAATCATATCCCCCATTGCCTGGAGACCAGCGGGTCTACTAACAGTGGAGCCCTCAAGAGTACTGGAAAAATCGCTCTCTATCCCTTTGCTGTTGAAAGCGGTGAGGCGATAGTAATATTTGGCTCCATCAGCGAGCCCTGAATCTTCGTATTCAAACTGCTTCAGTCTGAGTTGGCTCAGGTTTTCGCTCTCCACCGAAATAGAGCCAACCCAGACGTATTCACCCTCCGGCTCTGTGGCCCGGTAGATCTTGAATCCGCTCACCTCTGTGCCTTCATCACCTTTGCGGGGGTTTGTGGTCCAACGGATGCTGATGCTAGCTATAAGAGATGTGGCATCGAGGATAATAGGGCTAAATGGGCTTGGCGCTGTCTCAGCTGCTATGACGGTTGATGTTGGGCTTTCTTTCCCTTCCTCATTGAAGGCCTGAACTTTGTAATAATAAGTGCGGTTGTTCTCCAAATCAGCATCATCAGTAAAGGTGTTTTTAGTTACACTCGCAACTTTGGAAAAGGGTCCCATTGGCGTGGTCCCTCTAAACACTTTATAGCCACGAAGGTTGGACTCCTTATTTGGATGCCAAGTAAGAACGACCTTTTGGGAACCCCCGCGGGCCTGCAAACCTTCCGGTTGAGCTGGACAGGGGGAAACTTCTTGCTTTTGGACCATTACCGGAGACGGGTGGTACTGCTGTGCGATTTGGACTATCTCCCTGGTGATTTCCTCGATTTTTTGCCGCAGGGCTGCAAAGCCGAAAACTTGCTCAGTGCGGTGGAGCAAGTTTTCGCCTCGGCATATTTCCACAAATTTCACTTCGAACTCAATTGTGCTTCCAACCTTTTTTACATTACCGAAGATAATTCCATCCAAACCCAGACGGATGCCTACCGTCTGCACCACAGAGATCATCTTCGCTCTGCTGAATCCCAGCACGCCGCAGGCTGTCTTCTAATCCTTTACGATTCATGACCTCCAAGATCTGATGCTGAGTAAGCAAGGTCATGAAAAGGTTGGAGATGGTGGCATCGCAGCCGGCAGCACCGAGGTTGAGAATGTTAAAGGTGAATACTGCTATTCTGATGCGTCTGTCAGCCTGGGCAAAATGGTGTGTTGCAATATTCTCCTGGGGGTGAACCACGGTTGAGGGCTGCAGGTGAGAATTTGGCGGAGGCAGAACTCTCGCTCCGGAAGATATTGAAGTAACACAGATAACTAGGGCAACGAGGAAAAAGGAGAACACCTCTTCCTCGAGGGCGAAGGCCTCCATAGGACAGAACTCCAAAGTCAATTGGGTCTGGTCCAAAAAGGGGACTGAGAAGGGGACCAATTCATGAAACATCCGGGCTAGTGATCAGAGTTCACTGATTAGTTGGTCGACAACCTCCATGGACTTCTTGCTGATAGGGCTTTCGATTCCCTTAGTGCGCTCATCGTAGATGGCGTCTACATACTTCTCGATGGCTTCTTCGTGGCGGCGACGTTGCCGCAGAATCTCCCCCTCGTCGAAATAAGTGGTCTGGAGACTCTGAAATGGTTTCAGGACCACCAAAGCAAGGTCGCGAACCACTTCGGCGGTCACTTGCTCGAGCAGTTGGCTTTCGGTAGGCAACTCCAGAGGGTTATAAGGAATGTTGGCTTCAGCGATACCATCATTCCACTCGTCTGTTACCTCCGCATTACGCTTAATGGTATCCGTTGCTATGATTTCTCCTTTTTTGGCATCGATGATTTTGTAGTAGATATGCACAGCAGCACGCATTTTGTTGCGGCCCACCGTATAGTTTTCATAGCGGTATTCCGGGACCTGTATCACGGCTGGGGGCGCTTGTTTGAGTTGCTCAGAAGTGGGATTGGGATGCATGGCCTTCCAGTTGAGAAACTCTGGGTTATCTTGGACCTTGGTGCCCGTTTGAATCTTGGCCGCCTTACTCGCCTTGGTCTCATCTTTTTCGGTCTTGTAGAGGAGGACATTTCCCATAATAAAGATGTCAATCCCGGTCATGCGTCCTACTTTCCGGGCAGCTTCCATATCACCAACGATTCCTGCTTGCTCTAAATTCATCTCTTTCAGGATCGACTGAAGGTCCTGACGCTCCAAGATGCGAATGTCACCACTGGAATTGTTGAACAGATAGGTAATGAGGTTAGAGGAGGCGTTAGATCCAGCATCTGGATTATAAGATGGGCTGGAAAAGTCAAATACAGCAATAGCTCGTCTCAGCCGCTTTTTGATTACGTCCTCGGTCTCCTGGATCTTGTAGAAAAGCTCAGGATACTCGGGATTGATCTCGTTTAGCTGCCAGTACCAGGCCAGAGCGTTGCCGTGTTTACCCTGATCAATATATTTAGAGGATCTTTGCAGGACCTTTGTTGTGTAACTTTCCACGGCTTCTTTGAAAAAGAAACTGTTGCGCAATGAAGGTGAGTAGGCAAGGGCCTTTTGGTACTCTTTGTTGGCGAGGTAGAGGCGATTCTCCTTGGCGCGCTGGTTAGCTAGGCCGAAGTAGTGTCTGCCGGCTTCCAATTTAGCTTTGACTAGTAAGGTCCGGACATTGGCGTCTCCAGGAGCATATGACAGAGCAGTTTCGTAAAAACCTACGGCCCGGTCCCATTCTTTGGCACTTGACATCTCAGCCGCACGGCTGAGGAAGTATTCCGGGTTGTCATTCTTTTTTACCTGCTCCACCAGCATGTGGGTATTTTTATAAGAGGGATCGATTGTCAAGACTTTGCCGAAAGAGTTCAATGCCCCTTTCCAGTCCTCGCGTTGAACTGCAGCAATACCTTGTTTATAGTATTCATCGGTTCCTGCGGCCACAGCCATAGCCAGCTTATCTTCGGTGTCTTCGTAATTGGGATAAATATCGTTTACCTTGTGGAAGTTTATAAATGCTTCAAACCATTGCTCTTTGTTGAGAGCTGTTACTCCCTGCTCGTAGGAACTTTTCGCCTCTTCGGTCAATTCTTTTTTCTTGGCTTCAAGTTGTCGATGTAATGAGATAATTTTTTCGTTTTCTGGATCGAGTTCAATGGCCTTGTTGAGGCTTGCCATGGTTCTGGTTACTGCTTGATAGTCTTTGACAGCAGCTCCAGTCCAAGTGTTGACAGCCCTCTGGTAATACTTGTTTGCTGCTTCCTGCTGGGCTTTCTGCAGGGCCTCCTGATAGGTCTTATTCTTGGGCTCTTGCGCTAGGGCATCTTTGTAAAAGGCTATGGCTCCTTCCCAGTTTCCCATCTGACTCAGCTCTTCTCCCTGCCGGTAGCTATCTTTTCCGGGAGCACAGGTGGTCAGAAGCAAAAGTGCTGTCAGCAATGGTAGGTATCGCAGCCATTTTTTCTGCATAGTTAGCCTCCCTGATTTTCACCAGCCCTACGCTTACATTATTCTAAGGGCAGTAATCAGCGATTCGTCGGGATGATCAATACCTTAAGCTGATTATGAGTTGATTCTTTGATCTCGAATCTATATTTACCGAATGTTCTGGTGGTGAGATCCGCCGCCAATGATTGGGTGCTGCCGGTGAGCTCTACCTCCAAGTCGGCTGTGCCCATGGTGTAATTTCGCTGGTAAATTTCCTTAATTCCTCTGACGTTGTCAGAAATAAGCTGAATGACTTCCTGAAGATGAGCATACCCTTGCAAGCCGTGGATAGTAAGATTGACGTTGGCAATGTTGTAAACCTGTTCCTGAAAGATGTCGATCATCCTATCTATCATGTCGTTGGCAAGATATTCGCTGGCCTCTGTTATGGCCATTTGTTTGCCGGTAAGACTGTTGACATGGGGTTTAGCGGCTTGGCGGGTCTCAGATACCTTAACCTCACCGGTGTCAGCCCTGACCAGCTTGGCACTAACAACAGCCTGATTGCTGTTGATTCTAATATCACCAATAGTCACCTCATTAGTGGTAGCCTGGGCAGTGCCGATGAGAAGCATTTCAGCCCCATATTTGTCACCTATTACCGCGGCAACTCTCTCGTCTCCTGCCAACAGTCCCCTGACACCGTCCCGACCCAGGTTGCGGCGGACAACGTCTGCATCCACTAGCTTAAAGCCGCGTTCAAGAAGCACTTTTGACACAGCATCTTCGGCTAACCTGCCACTGTTGAGATCCTGAGACAGAATCTCTTCGAAAAGTACCATGACCCGAGGTTTTCTGACCTGGCGCATGAGGATGTTGAGGGCTCGAAGGTCGTTTTTCAACTCGCCGCTAGCCACAGTGGCTTGTATGGTGACCCGGTAAAGTCCCTCCTCTGCCTTTTCGTCGAGCACCTCATAGGACTGAACGTACCCCTTTGACTGAGAATAGATTTTGTCTGATAGGAGTTGGTAGTTCTCGACCAGGGTCTCATTCTCAATGAGACTACCTGTGGCCTGCTCCACAGCATTGCGGAGGGCGTCTTCGATAGCTTTGTCCCGGGAAATGTCAAGGTTGCCCTGAACAATGGCTGCCACTCCCTGGCTCTCTATGGAACTGCTCTGGCTGAGTACATTCTGGGGAAGAAGGCTAAGCAGAAAAACTAATAGCACGATCCGATAAGAACAACGCATGATCTGTATCCAATGTAGTTAAGGTTGCCTCAAACTGGTTTGACCTAAGTAACTGGAAAGGAAGGAATACCTTCGCGAACGATGAATCAGGGAGAAACGAGCTTATCTAAGGATTCAAAATATTTAGTGAATGATAGCAAATCAATTTCTCAATTGTCAATGACAAAAAATTTCGAGGCAATGCAGGGGTACACTTTGTTAAAACCACACAAAACCCTGATTTCGATGAATATTTCCTTGCCGCTAATCCCCAGGGAGCAATCTGCTGGAGCATGTTTTCGAGTTGACACACACCCGCACAGAATTTTAAGATTCGGCGAACAAACTCTTCCACCCCGTCGGCGGACGCCGGGGGGAAACTGGTGGGGTAATTCACCACCTGGTCCCGGCTTCTTTATCGGCTAGCGCAGTAGAAAGGGAGTGGCTAAGGTGCACTCGTTGTTTGACAAATCGTGTTCAAAAAAGGTATATAGCACCAGTAGATCAACATATGGAGATGCCAGGGAAAGAGGGCCTGGTCTGGATACCGGGCCTTTTGCCTGTTTTTATGCTAATTTTTGACGTGGGGCTGGGTAAGGAAAGCCGGCCCAGGGATAGAGCGGAGGAGGATAACATGAGAAAAACTGTAGCTTTTGCCATAATTGCATTAGTGTCGGCAATTCTCATGGTGCCTGCCATGGTCTGGGCTCAAGATGAGGTGGTTCAGCAGTTTAATAATGGCAGCATCAACTGGAGCAGTGGCAAGGTTACCGCAGTGGGAATTGGTGCCCCGCCGGCCCAACCAGCTAATATGGCTCAGGCCAGGGCCATGGCCAGGCGTGCTGCCATCACTGTTGCTCGTCGAAATCTACTGGAGATTACCCAGGGGGTTCAAGTGGACTCTATGACCTTGGTCAAGGATTTCGTGGTTAAGAGTGACATTGTCCGGACTTCAGTCCAGGGAGTAGTCCGGAATGCCCAAGTGGTGGACACTGCCTACATGAGTGACGGCTCTGTGGAAGTGACAATTATGATGGACATGGGGGGCGAATTCGCCAGTGTAGTCCTGCCGCCTCCTCCCGTGATGCCTGAGGGATTTCCAGGACCCATGGCGCCAACAGGTGCTGAGGTGCCCCCTCAAGTTTTCACTGGGTTGGTGATAGATGCCCGTGGACTGGGTACTCGTCCGGCAATGGCTCCGAAAATCCTGGATGAAAGCGGCAAGGAAATATATGGATCTGCCATGGTTGATCGAGAGTACGCAGTGCAGCAAGGCATGGTCGGTTATGCCAAGGATTTAAGCGCTGCTCAAGGAAACAGCAGGGTTACCGACAGACCAATAGTTGTAAAAGCGTTGCGGACCTCCGGTCCGGCCAAGTGCGATGTGGTAGTGTCCAACAGCGATGCGGCAAAACTGGAAGCCGCTGGGGAAAACCTGAGCTTTTTGCAGAAATGCCGGGTAATGGTTGTTCTGGACTGAGTCTGGAAACAGCCCGAGGAAATAGATTCCCTGGGGCCTGGCCTTAAGGGGCTGAGCATAGAATTTCTCTAGGGAGGAAACTAGCAGCAACCCGCCATTTAATGGGTTGCAGGGAGGATATGGAGATGAAGAGCCATACCTATTGGAAATTATGGACACTTGCAGCCCTCCTGGTTTTTTCACTAGCATTGTTTGTCGGTTGCGCTAAGAAAAGAGCACCCGAAAGCGTGATGGATACTCCCCAACATCACACCAATAACGGCATGAGGTCTTTCGAAAAAGGGGAACTGGATGTGGCCCAGCAAGAGTTCAAAATGGCTTTGGAGCTAGAGCCTAAATACGGCCCCGCTCATGTGGGTATGGGATTGGTCTACTCTGCCAGATATGTTCAGGTGCAGGATAAGAAAGAAAAAGAAAAGCTCCTAGACCAAGCCTTCGACAGCTTGAAAAGTGGCAAAAAATACTCCAAGGAAAAAGAGCAAAAGGTCTTTGCCCGGGTGGGCTACATTAGAGTTTACACCCTAACCAAGCCGAAAGGGTGGCTTGAAGATGCCAAACAGAACTTCGACTATGCCGTTCTAGAAGACAAGCAAGCCCCAGCACCCTACTACTTCATGGGTGAGGCGTATAAACAGTCATATGAGTTCAGTAAAGCAGCTGATATGTATCGTAAGGTTCTCGACCTGGATACAGAATATACAGCAGAGGCCAACCGAGCTTGGGAATTGGTGCAGAAAATTGAGCGGGCTAAACCGGGTACAACTATGGGTAAACAGATCGCCCTGGTTGAGCACATTACCCGCGCCGACGTGGCCGCACTCTTTGTGGAGGAACTCAAGCTGGAGGAAGTTTACGAAAAGCTGAACGTCAAAACCTTCGACACTGAATTCAAACCGCCCAAGTCCGGCCTGGAAATGGAGACTGAAACTGTGGTGAAGATGGCGCCTGCCACCGACATCGCTGACCATGTTCTTCGCCATGACATTAATACGGTAATCCGCATAGGTGTTCGCGGTCTGGAGCCTTATCCGAACCATACATTTCAACCTGACAAGCAGATCACCAGAGCCGAATATGCCATGATGATCGAGGACATTCTGGTCAAGGCCACAAGGGACGAAGGACTGGACACACGCTTCTTTGGAAGTCAGTCTCCCTTTCCTGACTTGCGGAGCGATTTGCCCTACTTCAACTCGGTAATGGTTTGTACTAGTCGCAATATAATGACTGTGGCCGACAAACGGACCGGCGAGTTTCAGCCCATGGGAACGGTTTCAGGGGCCGATGCCCTGCTAGCAATCAGGGAACTGAAGGAACAGCTCAGGGTGTTTTGAGAACTAGTTTTTGCCACGAAGGGCACAAAGGAATTATCGCATAGCGTATAGCGCCGAGCGTATAAAGGGAGTGAATAACGAGCGTATTTGGTATGAACTATTCTCGACGGAAGTTGCAGCCAGGCCTGTTCTGGACCGTGCTGCTGTTTGCCTCAATTCTTCTTGGCCTGAGCCCGGCAAGCTTGGCTCAGGAGTCCTTCGTTTTTCCCTTGGAGGGTGAACGAGCTCGGGTCACCTACGTGCAGGGTGAGGTGCGGCGCCAGGCTTCAGAGGAGGGTCCGTGGGCAGCTCTCACCCTTGGAGCGTTTGTCGAGGCCGGCGAGCGAATCATGACCATGAAAGGTGGACGGTTAGAACTCCAACTTCCAGACAAAAGCATTATCCGGTTTGACGAAGAAAGCGATGTCCGCTTGGCAAAGGCAGAATATAATCCTGCCCAGTCGAAACGGGACGTTCGTTTTTCCCTCGTCCTCGGAAAAACTTGGGCGAACATCCAGACCATTTTCGGCAGCAGCAAAGGCGTTCAGGTAGAGACAGAAAATGCAATAGTGGGAGTTCGTGGCACCGTCTTTCGCATGAATGTGGACCTTGATAGGTCAGCGATCATCAGAGTTTACCGTGGTAGCGTGGCGGTGAGCAAACCCCACCGGATTCCTGCCCCTGGTGAGCCTGGGAGTGAGATACAGCGGGTTCCTGGTCCAACTAGGGTGCCCGGGCCTCACCGGGTGACCGTGGAAGAATGGATTCGTATTGTGGAGGCGATGCAGCAGATTACAGTCAGTGGTGAAGGGATTCCTTCAAAACCACGAACCTTCACCATGGAGGAAGATTTGAACGACTGGGTGCAGTGGAACTTGGAGCGCGATCTCCAAATCTAACGTTGCATTAGACACCTGCCTCAACATACCTTTGGGGCCAAGTTCAGGTACTGCCCAGCGCGATATAATTTAGGATGCCAACCCTGTGAAACTTCAGTTGACAAGGCGGTTGGACAAATTCTGCAAAGTGTAATTTGGAGATGATGATTGACGGGTTCAGTTAACCCGTGTGGCCCGCCTTTTGCATTACCCTTCTGAGCTGTTGATTTGAACTTCACCCCTCTTGCATGAACAAATGACGGTGGAAGTAAAGGAGCACTATTCGGCCGAGGAGTTTTGCTAACTATAGTTAGGAGACCGGAGTTGAGCTATGGCCCGTATTGATGCGTTTTTCAAGCTGATGCATGAGCAGAAGGCCTCAGATTTACACCTTGTGGCAGGCCTGCAGCCTGCTCTCAGGATTCAGGGAGACATGGAGCGGGTTAAGTACAAGGTGCTAGATAACGATGAACTCAAAGGTATGCTTTATGAAATTACGCCGGAGGAGAAGATAAAAACCTTCGAAGAGACCGGCGATGTGGACTTTGCTTACGAAATACCCGGACTAGCCCGATACCGCTCTAACTTTTTCCAACAGAACTTTGGTATAGGTGCCGTATTTCGTGAAATTCCAAGTGAAATTTTATCCGTGGAGGAACTAGGTCTTCCCCAGGTGGTTTCTAAGCTGGCCCTGCTGCCAAGGGGATTGGTGCTGGTGACAGGGCCCACCGGGAGTGGCAAATCCACCACGCTTGCGGCCATAATTGATGAGGCTAATCAAAAACGCAAAGATCACATTATCACCATCGAAGATCCCATAGAGTTTGTCCACAAGAGCAAAAGCTGCATCGTTAATCAACGAGAAGTGGGCATGCATACAAAATCTTTCTCATCAGCACTGCGAGGCGCCCTGCGCGAGGATCCTGATGTGATATTGGTGGGTGAGATGCGCGATTTGACAACTATCTCTCTGGCCATTGAGGCTGCGGCAACCGGACATTTGGTATTTGCCACCCTGCATACTACCAGTGCAGCAAAGACCGTGGATCGGATGATCGAGGTCTTTCCAGCCGAGCAGCAAGCCCAGATTCGCTCCACCCTCGCAGATGGCATTCGGGCGGTGGTTGCCCAAAACTTGCTCAAGCGCATCGATATTCCAGGACGTATTGTCTGTCCGGAAATATTGATTGCTACCCATGCCGTAAGAGCTTTAGTCCGTGAGAACAAGACCTATCAGATCCCCACGGCGATCCAGACGGGCAAGAAATACGGCATGCAATCCTTGGATGATGCAATTATGTCACAGCTGAAGGCAAACCGGATCAGCGCGGATGAGGCCTACATGAAGTGTGATGACAAAGAGAAGTTTCGGCCATTTTTACGAAATCCGCCCACTGATTTTACTGAGGTTTAAACTTGGCACTTATTTTAGCTGCTCGTAGCCTAATGGATTTTGGTTTTAGCAAGGGCTAAATGTCCCGGTGAAGCACACTTTGGTGCCGGGGTTTTTCGCTGACTCAAGGGTAAAGGAAACTAGCATGCGAAAGAGAGAAATAGATCATTTTCTTCGCAAGATGCTGGATTTTCACGAGAATGTTTCTGACCTGGTGGTTACGGTAGATCGTCCCTTTCAGGTTGAATCTGACGGCGAACTCATGGCCGTTCCCATGGATGTGCCAATTGATAACCTGACTCCCTTTCAGTCTGAGACTTTCGCCCTAAATTTGTTAGGCGGTGACAGGCGCAACATAGAAGCCCTGCTTAGCGAGGGATCTTGCGATCTTTCCTACCACCTGGCTGGCAAAGCGCGCTTTCGTGTAAATGTCTTTTCCCAGCGAGGCTACTTTTCGGTGGTTATGCGTAAACTGGAGACCCGTATCCCCAGCATAGAAGATCTGAAATTGCCACAAATCTTCAAAAACATAGCCGCTGAGAGAAACGGTATAGTTTTCGTTACTGGGGCCACCGGCAGTGGCAAGTCAACTTCTCTTGCAGCCATTCTCAACGAAGTGAACGACCTTCGCCCGGTGCACATCGTAACCTTGGAAGATCCTGTGGAGTTCGTCCATCATCACCGGAAGGCAACTTTCAACCAAAGGGAGATGGGCACCGACTTTGATTCATTTTCCACCGGCTTGAGGGCGGCACTGCGCCAAGCTCCAAAGATAATTCTGGTAGGTGAGATGCGCGATCGAGAGACCGTAGAGATCGGCCTCAGTGCCGCAGAAACAGGCCATCTGGTTCTTACCACCTTGCACACAGTGGATTCCGGCCAAACCATAAACCGTATCCTCGGTATGTTTGATACCGAGGAGGAGAAGCAGATAAGAATCAGATTGGCCGACTCTATCCGCTATGTGGTGTGCCAGCGTCTTCTCCCCAAAGAAGGCGGCGGTCGTGTGGCAGCCTTCGAAATAATGGGGAAGGATATTAGGGTCAAGGAAGTCATCCTCGAAGGTGAAAGCGAGGGGAAAACATTATACGAGATCACCGAGAGTAATCGAGCTTTTGGCTGGTGTACCTTTGATGACTCCATATTGGAACTTTTCCAAGAGGGACAAGTAAGCCACGATACTGCAATGGCATTTGCTTCCAAAAAAGCCATCATGAGGCGAGGTATCGACCGGATCAAGGCCGCTCGCGGTGAAAAGGTGACAGACATCGAAGGCCTTGAAATCGACAGGGGATATGGAAGGCCGGGAAAAAGGAAAAAATAGTTGCTAATATGCAGTAAGGCCGGGGGTTAATATCCAGTGAGGATACAATGTAACCATTGCCAGGCTGTTTTTAACGTGTCTGCTGACAAAGTTCCCAAGGGCCAGCAGTTCAAGGCAACCTGTAGCAAATGTAGGCGCACCATCATAGTGGAACCACAGTCAGCAGCAAAGGGCTCCGTAGTCGGCGTGGATGCATCCCTTTCAGAGGTTGCGGATGCGCCAACAGCCATTGCGGCAGATCTCGACGTTACCAGCGCTTACGATTCTCCTCTAGAAGTCCTGGAAGAAGGGGCCAGGAGCGCACTTGTTTGTGTAGACGAGCCAGGACGGCTCAGGGCTGTAAAGGAAGCCCTCGAGGATCTGAATTATTACAGCAGTATGGCCTCTTCAGTCAAAGAGGCTCTCAGCAAGCTCCGCTACAATCAATATGATTTAGTGATGCTGGATGAGGAATTCTGTGGAGAAAACGCCGAAAACAATACCATTCTCCGTTATCTTCAACCCATGCCCATGTCCACCCGGAGAAACATATTTCTCATGTTGATCAGTAGCCAGGTCAAGACCCTGGACAACCTTATGGCCTTCGCCAAGAGTGTCAATGCGGTGATACATGTTAGTGATATACAGAAAGTTAAACTCGTACTTGAACGAGCTATTGCTGACCACCGACGCTTCTACAAAGTTTACTGGGACCTTACCAAGTCTATAGGCATCCACTGATCCCCCCTACCACCCCAAATCCACCGTCTAATTTAGTTATCAGGACTGAAATCAGCGGCTTATGGAGTATTCCTGATCACCAGCAAGGTATTAGATGCAAGGCGCCGAGGAGCGACGACTGAGGCGTATGGGGCAATACGCCGCAAGGAGGAGCGATCAAAGGCAACGCCGCAGATGATGCCTTGATGGTGGATCAGGGGCACAGAAGAAGGTTGCATTCCACCGAGTATTGGAGTACAAGGTAAGTCCAGATCAAGTCCATTTCTGCACTACCCCAAAACATTCCTTCCCATCCGTCAGGTCTACGCTCAACTGTTATGGACCGGCTTCCGGCCTAGGTCGAAGATTAAATGGAGGATGGTTGGTGAAGTTATTCAAACGGTGGCAACAGAGAAAAGAGATTCGCGAACTACAGCTTCGCATTGACCACTGCCGCACCACTATCGAGGAGGTGCACAGTGCACTTCTGAAAGAGGAAATCCAACCGGAGATTGCTGAACAGTTCAGGCGGTTGGAGGAGGCATTGGAACAGGTGGACGTAAACCAGTTGGGGAATCGTGATATCGAAAAGATTGAAATGGCAACAAACAAGTTGCTTGATGAGTTTCGCAGCCTCTATCGCCAGGGCAAGCTCAGGAACATTTACGAAGGACCGGTGCACTAAAAGATTAGTGACAGACTTAATCCTTCAGGAGAAATAGCCTCTCACAGAGGTCAGAAGTCGGAGATCAGAGATCAGCCTCACGCTTGCCCACTGACCTTTGACTTCTGACCTCTGGTTAAATGAAAAACGGACGACCGTGGTGTATAAAGCGAATTATCCGAACCAACCAAAACACACCACAAAGGAGGTCGTCCAATGAAAAAGGTAGCATATCTGGCTATAGATGTACATGCCGGTCACTGTGTTCTCGGCCACATGGATTTTGATGGAACTTTTATTGGAAACAGAAGATTTCCCACATCCGAGCGACACATTATCCAGGCCCTCAAAGCTGTTAAAGCAAAGGAGAAGTATCTGGCACTGGAAGAAAGTAACCTTGCCTATTGGGCTGCCCAGGTGGCCAGACCCTATGTAACCGAAGTCATCTCCTCTGATCCCAGGGAGAACGCCTTGATCTACCGCAGTGCCAACAAGAGAGATAAGGTTGATACCCACAAGTTGTGCCGTCTTCTTAGACTGGGGGAGTTGAACCGGGTTTATCATGCTGAAAATGATGACCGCGCCATATTTAAGTCGGCGGTTCAACACTATATAGATCTTCGCGATCAGCAGGTGGTGTTGAAGAACAAGATTAAAGCTATGTACCGTCACTGGGGTGTTATTGAGGTAACAGGCCAAGCCGTCTATGGCACCAGCCGTGATGATTATCTGCAAAGGGTGAAGCATCTTCATATTCGCAATCAACTTCATCGTCTCTATTGTCTAATGGATGAAACCGAGTCCATGCAAAAAAGAGCTCTTAAGGCAATGAAGCAACTCGGGCGTAAATATCCTGAGATCAAAGAATTCGAAAAGATGCCTGGCATAGGGGAGATTCTTTCCCATATTTTCGATGCCTTCATTCAAACTCCCCACCGCTTTGCTCATAAGCGTAAACTCTGGCGCTATTGCCGCTTAGGGATCACCGATCGCTCCAGCGACGGTAAACCGCTGGGATTTAAACGGCTGGACAGATCCGGTGTCTCAGAACTCAAAGCCTTGAGCTATCGAGCATGGCTTGGTGCCATGGGAGGCGATAACGAGGTTAGAAAGTTTTACTCACGCTCCTTGCGGCAGACTCTAAGCCATGTCCATGCCAGACTCAATACCCAGCGAAAGATCATTGCCGTCATGTACGGCATGTGGAAAAGAGGAGATGCCTATAGGCCTGAACTGTTCCTGGATTCGCCACAGATGAACGTTGTCTAAAGGAGACAGCACCATTAACTGGACTGAAGTGCGCAGACCAGTCCGGCGGATCCGGGTTGCCGGGTGAGTCTCGATCAATAGAAGTCTAGCCACCCCCGATGCTTCGGGGCGACAGGCTCGACCTCTGGATAGGCCCCCGGCCTTTATACCCAATGTGACCCTAGTCATTTTCCTCTCAGGAAAAACAGACTCATATATGTGACTGGAAAGAACACGGCCCGCACTGTCATGTTGATCCGATCACCCGACTGTGTATGCACACTTCATAAGTTAAGTGATGGTCTGCTCCCACATGGCCAACAAGGCTCACGGTCGTCCTGTGAAGTCAAAAACTCGATTTCACGGTAATGGATAAGTTTTTCTTTACTTCACTTTTCATATGTGACTTCTGTCTTCGGCCTGCTGGATAAATGTTCTTTCCCTGATTTCCTTGACAGTCAATCAGCAAAGGTTTATAAAAAGGCCGGCAAAAAGGGGACGTAGCTCAGTTGGGAGAGCGCAGCGTTCGCAACGCTGAGGTCGTGGGTTCGAATCCCATCGTCTCCACCAATGAGTGGTAACCGCGGCCTTGACCGCGGTTTTCTTTATCCCGGCGGAGGTTTCGAGCAGGGGTCTAATCATATTTTTGGAGGATTGTTATGAAGCGGAAGGCAACTGCTATTTTGGCTTTTGTTGTTATATTGAGCATGGCGGCTCTTCCGGCAAAAGTCTATAGTACCAACGACGAGTATGAGTCCCTCGAATTCTTTCTGGATCAAGCCCTAAAGCAGACAAAGGATGCCGATCAACGAACCGAGATTCTTAATCGCTACCTAATAAAGGCCTTGGGATTGGTTTACCGGCAGAATAAAGAACTCATCCGTCTTCAGCGTCAGACTCTGGATGCTATGCAAGAACTGCGAGATACAGAAAAGAAAGAGATGCGGGACTTGGAGATACGGATGCAGAGGAGTCAGTAAGCAGAGAAAAGCAGGCAGCAGGTAGAACTTAGAGGTCAGAGATCAGATGTCGGAGGTCAGGGTTAAGCTGATCTCTGATCTCCGACTTCTGACCTCTGTGATCGAATACTTGGCCAATTACTTGACTCTCTACGTATGGTGATCAGGATTGACAGGGTTCAATATTTCCCCTATAGTTCGCTGGCACAATGTAACTTGGCGGTTTTAATCTGCTCAGATAGCGCACCAACAGATATGGGAGGAAATGGGGTGCCAAGAAAAGCAAATATCACCAGAAAAACTAAAGAGACCAAAATCAAGCTGACTCTCAATCTAGATGGCAGTGGGAAAAGCTCGATCAACACCACGGTTGGCTTTCTAGACCATATGCTCACGCTGCTGGCAGCCCACGGCCGTTTTGACCTGGAACTGAAAGCCGAAGGCGATCTCCGGGTGGATCAGCACCATACGGTTGAAGATGTCGGTATTTGTCTGGGGCAGGCTTTTGCCAAAGCCTTGGGAAAAAGAGAGTCCATTCGGCGCTACGGACAGCAATTCGTTCCCATGGATGAAGCACTTGCCTCGGTAGTGGTTGATCTATCCAACAGGCCATATCTGGTATATAACGTCCCTAAGCTGAGTGAGAGAGTAGGGGAGTTCGAGACTCAATTGGTCCAGGAGTTCTTCCGGGCCTTTACCGTAAATGGGGGCGTGACCATGCATGTAAATGCTTCTTATGGTGACAACAGCCACCACCTTATCGAGGCTATTTTCAAGGCCTGGGCTAGGGCAATGAGACAGGCCTGTGCCATAGATCCGGGCCTTGACACCGTGCCTTCAACCAAGGGAGTTTTGTAGAAGTAGCCACCAGGCTACTGCGGCTCAAGGTGCAAGGCATAAGGCTAAGGGCATAAAAGAAAACTATCTTGATCCTTGAGCCCTGGGGCCTGAGCGAGGGGGTTCACTAGAATTGAGAAATCGAGCAACCTCCGCTTGACAATTCTGTCCAGATAAAGTTAAAAATAGAGGTTGGAAAATTTAACGCGGGGTGGAGCAGTTTGGTAGCTCGTCGGGCTCATAACCCGAAGGTCGCTGGTTCGAATCCAGCCCCCGCTACCAATTTAAAAAAGGACTCAGGGTTGATCCCGAGTCCTTTTTTATTTGCCTAAGAAGACGAACCTGCTCCTGATTCTCCCCTTGGTTGAGATGCCAGACCTCTCTTGGATTTAAAAGCTCACCGAGATGCCCGCGTACAATCCCGAAGTGTTGTAATTTAATTCTAGATCATTGGTGTCTACATCTACGAAGAAGGTCCGATAGCCAGCATGAATGTCAACAAAGGGTATAGGAGTGAAGGAGAGTTCTGCCTGGGCGTCAACCATGTAACCGTCCCAATAGCCCATCCCCGTTGCCAAGATCCGAGCTTCCAAGATGTCAGCGAGAATGCCCAAATGGAAATTAAGTCCTAACATTGGTACCGGTACGGTGTAGTCCTCCTTTTGTCTTTGGCCAGTAGTCTCGGATCTTATCTCCGCTTCAAGATCGAAGACCCTGACCCTGCCCACAAGACCCAAAGAAAAGCCGGCCAGGACATTCTCCAGGTCAAGGACATCGTATTGATAGGTAAGGTCATATACATCGTATTTTAGGGTGCTTTTGACCCTATCACCCGCAGGATAGGTGTCGCCACCAAAGTTGATATCCTGGTCCAACGTCTCCCTACCATCGTAGTCTGCCCGATAAAATGAAAAGCTCAGGTGATGATCGCCCAGTCCAAGAAAAATTTCACCAAAGGGATAGTATTCATCATCAAAACCCAGGTCATCTTCCAGATCTAGTTTAGTGCCCGCGAGCGAGTTGTCGCTATATTTGATGTCTCCGTCTAAAGATGGGAACCAGTAATAGGCTCGCACACCTGCCTCAAAGCCCTGGGCAGGTAGGGCAGTTAGCATCAAGGTCAATGCACTTAGGCATAGTATCAGTATTTTTTTCATCTTGTCCCCCTTAGAGAACACCCTCGGTGCCCGATAAATAAGTATTATCTGCCTTTCAAACGGTTTTTGAGTTGGAAGCTGAAATGGTTCAGCCAAACAATTAGCATGATTCGTGCCACGGAGGATAGTCCCGGAAACCTGGCTCTTCCCCGCATAGCGGGATTTTCGATGGGTTAGGTGAGAGTTTACTGAGGTTTCAGTGTTCAGGTTTCGGGTTTCAGCGTTTGTGTTTCTTCTTCCTGACACCTGAAAGCTGACACCCGACACCTTGGAATGTAGCAGGACTGATTTAGATAAGGTGCGAATAGGTCAATTGATCCATGAAAAAGCTAACAAACTTAAACTACAGCCTTGAACGTAAGAGAATCACCCGGCCCATTGTTCACAGAAGCTTGACCACAACAAGTGTCATATCGTCTTCTTGAGGGGCGTTTCCCCGAAAGATGCTGAGTTCATTAATGATCGCCTTCTGAATAGCATCCGCGGACTTGGTGACGTTTATCCGAATTACTTCGCGCAAACGATCTAGGCCAAACATCTCTCCCTCCAGATTAAGGGCCTCCCGGATACCATCAGTTCCTACAGCGATTACACTGCCAGCATTCCAGCCCTGGCGGCTAAACTCGTGGAATTCAATATTCTTGTCCACACCTAGAGCCATACCTTCCCCGGCCAACTCATCAAAGGTACCTTCCCCTGCGTCGTAAAAAATGGCTGGATCATGACCAGCTCGAACCCAACGTAGCATTTTGCTAGAGACATCTATTTCCATGAAAAACATGGTCATGAACCGGCCCGTTTCTTTTACGTCCCTGAAGAGCTCCTGATTGACATCAGTAACAATGCGGGCGATGTCACCGGTCATGGCCGCCCGTTGGCGGATGAGGGCCCGGGCTGTGGTCATGAGAAGAGCCGCACCCACGCCGTGCTCAGATACATCAGCAACAACCACCCCCAAGCTGCCTCTAGGAAGGGCAAGGTAATCGTAATAATCCCCCCCGGTCTCATCGCAGTATTTACTGGTACCGGCAATATCTAGCCCGGCTAGGGACGGAGGTTCTTGGGGCAGAAGGTTTTGCTGCACCTCCTCGGCCAGTTTGAGGGCGGTGACCAGTTGTATACGATGTCTTAACCCTTTAATCATGGTATTGGTGTGTCCAGCTATAACGCCAAATTCATCGTTGGTGGCAACTGGAACGAGTTTGGAGAGGTCACCCCGACTTACACGTTCCAACACATTGGTTTCATTGTCAAAAAGAAGTTTTAGATTCCTGGAATATGAAACTATCAGGTTAACTACCCAGAGCAAGAGCACGACCATGACGAAAAATACTTCGTAGGTCACTGATCGCTGTGCTTGAGCTACGGACATCCCACTTTGGCCGATCTTGGCAAGCCAGACCACATCGCCGGAGATCACTAGGCCGATTATGGCCGCGACAAATAGGGTGGCGGCAAAGGCGACCAAAGAGAACTTGCGGGTCATAGGGTAGAGACGCTTTGGGGGTGACAAAAACCTATTACTCTTGGAGGCCTGGTTGATCACAGCGCGCTCACGGGCTAGAGCTGTGTCGAGGGAGAGAAAAAACCCGGCAATAGCGCAACCGAGGACCACCTTGAGCCCGCTCAGGGCCGGAAAATTGTAGACCATGATATTGTAGGACATGACAGCAGATCCCACCGCAAGGCAGAGGATGAAGTCGAGGACAAACTGCCGCTTGGACTGGGAAGTTTCGTCTATGGAGAGCACGAACCACCGTTCCAGGGGAGTCCTCACTGCGAGCGCCGCAAGGAAGGCAGTTAGAATAATTACCCCCAGGACCACGGGGGGTAAAGTCACCAGGAAAGGTCAGACCTGTCCGCCATATAAGGTCAGTACCGTAAGTGCAAAGATGTAATGCAGAGCTAATCGCAACATGCGGATTATCCTCAACTTCAAAAATTAAGATTACGGTTTGGAATTGCTGTTGAACGCAGCTGATCCTTGTCATCACTTGAGATTAATAGTAAGGTCCAATTGTCCGGTTTTCAACTCTACCTGCTATTCAGTAATGATGATTCGGTGTGGTTTGGTGAAAAAACTCCCCCTTTTAGCCTTTATAAAAATAATCTTGTATACTACTAAAGATTCTATAAATCTTTGATATGGTATCATATCATCTTTAATCCTAGTTTGTTGGTACCTCAATTAAACCTCGGAGGAGCTTTCTGTCATGAGAAAGGTTAAACCCCCTGTGGTAAACAGGTCGCTTTCGTCCTGGATTTTAACTAGCAATTTAAAACTCCAGGCGTTGCTCCTTGTGGTCATTGTCATTGCTGTCTTTACCCGGGTCCTTCCTCTGGAGATGCAGAAGCGAATAGTCAATGAGGCTATTCGTTTCGGTGAACTAGAAATGCTTTTTCGCTACTGTGCACTGTATCTTGCCGCTGTTGTTCTCGCCGTTGGTTTGAAATACCTTATCAACGTTTTGCAAAATCTCATCGGCGAGACCGTGTTGGCCGACATGAGAAAGGAACTCTATCATCACATTCTCACCCTACCCCTAAATTTCTTCAGAAAGACCCAACCCGGCTTGGTGGTCTCGTCCTTGGTGACAGAGCTCGCCACCGCCGGTAGCTTCGTAGGTATGGCCATAGCCGTCCCGGTGACCAGTGTTTTAACCCTGTTAGCTTTTGCGGCCTACCTCCTCTGGCTAAACCCCCTTCTGGCAGTTATCTCTCTCAGCATCTATCCTCTGGTCCTGATTCTGCTGCCCAGGATTCAGCGAAGAGCCAACCTAGCCAACAAGGAGCGAGTGGACGTTACCAGGACACTATCTGGAAAAATTGGCGAGGCCATCAGCGGAATTCATGAGATTCACGGCAATGGTTCTTACCGCATTGAGAACCGCAAATACGACAAGATGGTCGAAGCCTTGCGCAAAGTCAGAGTCAGCTGGAACCTCTATAAATTTGGGGTAAAAGTATTAAACAATTTCTTCAACAGCTTAAGCCCTTTTCTGATCTTCATCGTAGGGGGTTACCTGGCCATTAAGGGGAGATTGGATTTAGGTGCCCTGGTTGCCTTTATCTCCGCCCAGGAAAAGCTCTATGAGCCGTGGAAGGAACTGATAGAATTCTATCAGGTTTATCAGGATGCCACTGTTCGTTACAGCCGGACCATGGAATACTTTGACGGCATGCCAGAGCACACTCTCGAACCTGAAGGCCGCAAGCCTTATGAGTTGGCAGGCAGCATAGAGGTCAAGGACCTGTCCTTTGAGGCTGAGGGGGGGATACAGCTCTTGGACAATATCAATCTCGAACTAAAACCAGGCGAACAACTGGCTTTGGTAGGTTTTTCCGGCAGTGGCAAATCCACATTAGCCCAATGCATCGGACAACTGCACAGTTACACGAGCGGTCATGTTTTCTTGGGTGGTAAAGAGGTGAAAGATCTATCGAAGAAAGACGTGGTTTACAACACGGGCTTTGTCTCTCAAACACCATTTACCTTCGAAGGGACTATCAGAGAAAATCTGCTCTACTCGTGTGCCTCGGTTATCAATGGTGATGAAACTGTTGAGGGTGAGGCCATGCCCAGTTTGGACGACATGATCGAAACCTTGCAGCAGACGGGTATCTTTGTGGACGTCCTGCGATTCGGCCTCAATGCGATTCTCTTATATGACGAACACCAAGAGCTAGCTGCAAAACTTGTTCGGGTCCGCGAGAATTTCAAGCGCGATTTTGGCGAGGAGCTGGCAGATTATGTGGAGTTTTTCCATGAGGACGAGTACCTTTATCACTCGAGCGTCGCGGCAAATTTGACTTTCGGCTCCCCAAACAAAGAGACATACACCATGGAAAGATTGCCTGAAAATGACTATTTCATGCGGTTTACAGGCGAGGCCGATCTTACCAGACCGCTGTTAACTCTTGGAGCTGATCTCTGCAGACAAACCGTGGATATTTTGGGCAACCTACCGCCTGAGAATGTCTTTTTTGAACAAAGCCCAATATATGCAAATGAGTTAGAGGGGTATAAAGAGCTGGCAAAACGGTATGCCAAGAAAAGACTGCATCAACTAAGCTCTCAGGATAGAACCAACCTCTTACGACTAGCGCTGCGTTTTACTCCTAGCGTACACAAGATGGTAAGAATGCCAAGCATTTTTGAAGAGTTGATTCTTGAGGGTCGCGCCCTGTTCAAAGAGAAGATTTCCCACGATGACCCCGAAGCTATCACTTTCTATCAGACCTCAGAGTACATATATTCGCAGACCATCCTAGATAATATACTTTTTGGAAAGACTAAAACAGTTAATCCACAAGCGGAGGAAAAAATCAACCAGTCCATTATTCAAGTACTTATCGAAGAAGATTTGTTGGAGACCATTGTTGAGATAGGCATGGAATTCGAGGTGGGCAGCAAAGGCGACAGGCTCTCCGGAGGCCAACGTCAGAAGTTAGCCATAGCTCGCATTTTCCTCAAGGCACCAGGTGTGCTTATCATGGACGAGGCTACGTCGGCCCTCGACAACAATTCTCAGTCTCGTATTCAGGGTTTACTTGATAGCCGATGGAAGGGAAAAAGCACCCTGATTGCCGTGGTGCACCGTTTAGACATTATCAGGGGCTATGACAAGATTGCAGTAATGAAAGCGGGAAGAATCGGTGAAATAGGGACCTACGAAGAACTCATCAACAAGAAGGGGATGTTGCATGAACTTATCTATGGAAAGAAGGCAGCCGCCTGAGTCCAGCGAATTTCAGCAGAATCTGGAGCTCCTGCGGCAGATGGATTTTTTTTCAGCCCTGCCGCTTGAAGCTCTCAAAGTTTTTGCCTATCTTTTCACTAGGGAGAAATTCAAGCCAGGAGATCATCTCTTTCAGCAAGACGATAATGACGGCAAAGCTTTTTATATTATCTCCGGAAGTGCTGATATAGTCAGGGAGGATGAAAGAGGTGAAACGATTTTGGGGAAATTCGCTCAGGGCGAGTTTTTAGGCGGCCTGGCACTACTAGGGGATATGCGCCGTCTTTTCTCTGTGAGGGCTCAGACAGACCTAATGTGCTTGGTGATGACCCGCGAGAAGTTCACCAAAGCCATAGAACAATTCCCAGAACTCATGCCGAGAGTCTTGGAGGTCATGGTTAGGGAAATTCGCCTCTGGGAAGAGAGACTCCTCATAGAACCTGGGGGACTTTGCGACCAATGTCGAAAGAAAGTCGGTGTAAGCTTGATCTAAATGGGCTAAGATCCATAGTGATACTGGGTCAGCTTTCGGCTAAACAGAAGCTGATTGCTGAACTCTTATAAAGAAAGAAAGGTTGCAGTGATGATCGCGGACGGAGTTTCATTAGAACTGAGGAACAGCCTTTCCGAACTAGATACACTATGCCAAAGCCTGCAGCAGTTTGGAGAAGCGCTGGGCCTCTCTAACAAGGCCTTATTTCAAATCTGTCTCGCCATGGAGGAGATTTTTAGCAATATCATATCCTATGGGTACACCGACGATGCTGTTCACTGGATCAAAATAGCCATTTCACATGATCAAGGAATTCTTATGATACGGTTGGAGGATGAAGGCATTCCCTTTAATCCGCTGTGGGCGGATGAACCAGATTGTGAATGTCCCGTGGAGGAGCGGAAAGTAGGCAACCTTGGTATCCATCTCTGCAAAAAAGTTATGGATGACATGATCTATGAAAGATGTGGGAACAAAAACATACTAACCCTAAAAAAAGACATAAAGGTTACCTAGTCAGGATGTCGAGCCAGTTTTTTTCAGCTTTACCGGATAGTAGGACGGTTGATGCCCCACCCGGGATGAGCAGTTGCCTCAAAAGAGAACGAGGCAAGGAGGGGAGAATAAATGGAAGTATTGGAGAAAAGACAGGACGGGATTTGTATCTTGGGACTCCTTGGACGCCTTGATTCAAATACCTCTCCGGAATTCGAGAAAAAAATCTTTGAGGTAATCGATGATGGGACTAGAAGTGTGGTCGTGGATTTTGCCAGCTTGGATTACATTTCTAGTGCCGGATTACGGGTATTGTTAAAAGCGGCCAAGGAACTAAAGCGCTCAGATGGAAAAATAGTACTTTGTTCTATGAAAGATTACATCAAGGAGGTTTTTGAAATAGCGGGATTTGTTTCCCTCTTCCCCATAACCTCCTCGGTGGGAGATGCTGTAAAAGAGTTTTAGCCCGGGCTAGCGCTCAGCTTTGTCCTGGGGAGTGAGAGTTTTTTGTTGCCGCCGATACCTTTAGTGGTTTTGCTTTCACCGGACCGTAGAGGGACTGCGAGGAACTTTAAATCTAAAGTGGCAGTACATAGCAGTTTACAATGTATAGCAATATATATCTAAATTGGGAATATATGTTTAAATTCTCCCTCCCCTCTGATTGACCAGACAGTTCAGGAATATTGCTGCACAAGTTGAGAACCGTCACAATAAGCGTAACTCATTTTAATCATAATAAAAGTTAGAACTATCGTCACGCTCTAAAGAAGGAAGACCATTTTGGCTTCCTCTTTTTCTTGTGGCACGGATCATGCTTTCTACTTAGTTGTCACAGTTAAAAGAGGACACGGAAGGAGAACCGCATGGAGGAAGTGCATCATGAAACGTTGCTTGATTACCTGAACAGCTTTAAAGGCTTAGGAGCCAAGCAGTTTCTGGAAACATATACCCATCCGTTCTTGGTGGAGAATTATCTGGCCCCCTCCAGTAAAATAAAGCTAGGCAGGGTGGAAACCATCACCGAATTTGAACTGAATGATACTCTTCCGGTAAGTGGCAAAGGAGAAGATGAAGCTATTCTGCAAGCACGAGTGATACCCCTGGAAAAGAGAGAAATAGGTTCCTCTGAGCGCATGATTTTCGTGGGGCGTGCCGACAATAACGATATAGTCCTGGCAAACAAGATGGTATCAAAACTTCACGCTTACTTTTGTCAAGTTCCCGGCAGCGGAGTTATGCAATTAGTTGACATGACTTCTACCAACGGTACTTTTGTCAATGGCACCAGACTCTCGCCGTCAGTGAAGTCAAGTTTGCAGGACGAAGATGTAATTTCCTTTGGTCCCGAAACCAAACTAGAATATTTCAGCCCTGCCTTCTTCTGTCAACTCCTTCAGGAGCTTTCCTAACCCGGATATCTCATGAATAACTTGCTGCGACCACGGATATGGCCGTCCCTCCAGGCGTCCTCGGGTGTCGGCCCCTGCGACGTACCGTTCAGGTACGCCTCGGAACCAATCCCGCGGTACCGCGGGACGGTTACCAGGTGGCCCGCCCATCTTCGCGCTCTCGCGACAGCAATTCATGAAATATCCGGGTTGACTCGCGTATTTCGTGGGTTGTCCTTCGGTTGGTTTAAAAGATTAAGCACTCTAGTTAATAATTTTCTTGACCAATTAATCACAATAAGGTAAATTGTCCAACATAGGGAGATGCCAGTCTCCCTTGGTGCCCCTTGCCCCTATCGGCCACCGTGCGCCGGGCCGATAGGGGATCTTTTTTTGGGGTCCAATCAATAGAAAATTGTCCGCGTTCGATGATAGGGCAGGGCGCGATAAGCATCCTCTTGCCCCAAATACCAGAGCCAGTTATCTAACTGAGCGGAATTTACCCTGAGGCCCTGGTTGGTTAGCTTTTGCCGAAGTAGTTCCACAGCCCAAATAGTTGCCGCGCGAATCTCCACTTCTTGAGGACTACCCGCGGGTATATGCACTAGGTTCTGGATGAGGTTTGCCAATTTTGGTTTGTAGTGAAGTATAGCCAGATGGCGAAGGACCTGGGGTAATTTGTAATCAGCGAAACCGGTGAGGTGTTCCAGATCAGAGAAATTTCCCCAGGACTGACCCGAGAAAGTGCACCGAAGATCGTGCACCAGCAATTGGGCGCGTTTGTAAAAATAGACCTGCTTGCCGCCGTAGGTAGCTGTGTCGTTGAAACTAGGAAACTCCCTTGCTAACAAATCAACCAACTTTGTGGCTGAACCGCCAGCCTCCTCAAGCACATGAATAAAGCTCCCCTTGAATCGATCTATTAGAACCCGTCCGGCTTGACGAAGATTTTTCAGTCGTTCCTCAAAGAGGGGAATCCTACCTCTCCCCCGAAAGATGTGGGCCAGGGTCTGTGAGTCCAGGTCAGCAAGAGTTGTTGCCCGGTGGATGGGAAATCCCTCCTCGATAGCACGTTTTAGACTGGCAGCCAGCGCCCAGTAACCGGAGAGCGCTTCGTTGTTGTAATGAACAGTCCAGCGGGGGGAGCCCACATCTGGCCAGAAGCAATGGTTGACAGTATCAAGCAGGAAAAGCCACTCTGCGGTGGCGGCGGTGGAGTCAAAAAAGTGGTATGGGGCAGGACCAAGGGTGAGGGGCGAGATTGTAAGATGCGAATTATCAGCTAGAAGGTTTGATATGGCCTTAGTGTCAATATGCACATATTTGCTCTGTTCCACAACTGCCAAACAAGAGGAAAGAACAGAGAGTAGACTCATGAGCTCTAACGTTTATCGCCAATGGGGTAAGATTTTGCTGCTCTGTCCGGCGAAATACCTCGAGGAGTGTTGGAGTATTGGAGTACTGCAAAGACGTTAATAGACAGATATAGTTTTAAATGAGCTTTTCCATTACTCCATCGCTCCAGTACTCCATTACTCCCTTCTTTTCGTCTAAGAACTGGCTAAGGATGCAGCCTGCAAGGTAATCCGTCGCAGCCTTCGCACCAGGGTGCGGATGATTTTACGGAAGTCGGGAGAGAGGCTGTCGTATTCCCGCCTTAGTTTGTCACGATCTAAAACCCCTAACTTTACCTCCCCCTCAGCTACCACTGTGGCCGAACGGGGCTCCTTTCCCAGGTCCAAGAATTCAAGTTCACCGATAAATTCGCCCTCGCCGAGCTTGGCAACGGTAACTTTGCCTTTTGGGGTGCTCTTGGTTACCTTAACCTGACCCTCCATGATTACATACACCCAGTCGCTGAATCCTCCTTCGTCGAAGATAACCGTGCCGTCCGGGTGCGATTCTTCATCACGAATATAAAGCAGATCTATCACTTGCATCTCCTTCCGCCTTGGCATTAAACTTGGTGAACCACAATAAGTATAGTGTTTTTACTGGCCTTTGTTCAAGCCAAAAGCACAAAGTTGAAGCTTCCACACCCAGAGGACCTGGCATTGAGTTGGCCTCGGCAGAAGTTTGTGAGGCAGCCACACCGCTTGCTGCAGAAGTAAGTGATGGAGTGACAGTAATTGCAGAGTTGCAGATTGCAGATTTTAGATTTAAGATTAGTGATTGTGAATATAGATTGAGGAGACAAGCGATGCGAGCTAGTGATTTCCCAGCTGATATTCAGCCCCATCTTATTCCTCTTCCTTCAGGTGATCTCGTCTATCGTTGCCTAAAGTGCGAGGAAATCTTTACCATTGAGTCGCTACTCTATACCTGCCCTGAGTGCAAGAGCATTCTCTTGATTGAAGATCGTCAATGGGAACGGTTGAAAGAGTTCAGCGGATCATTCTGGCGGCGTCTGTTTGACTACCGTAAGATGCTCAACCACCCTGCCTTGAAGGGAATTTTCCTTTTCTACGAGATAATTGCCCCAGTGATACCGTTGGAGGACATTATTTACTTGGGTGAGGGTCATACCCCGGTAGTTCGGGCGAACGATGGACTGCGAGATTGGGTAGGAGTCGATTTCTACTTCAAAAATGACGGGCAAAACCCGAGCGCTTCTTTTAAAGACAGAGGCATGGCATGTGCCTTGAGCTATTTGAATTATATTGTCCGCAGTCAAAACTTGACAGAAGTGCTGTCCATATGTGCCTCCACTGGAGATACTTCAGCAGCCGCAGCTCTCTACTCTGCCTACATGAGCAAAAAGGTTAAATCGGCGGTCCTCTTGCCTCACAAAAAGGTAACGCCCCAACAAATCTCTCAGCCTCTGGGAAGCGGTGCTCGGGTCTTCGAGATCCCCGGGGTATTTGACGACTGCATGAAGGTAGTAGAGCATCTTGCTGATAATTACCATGTGGCACTGCTCAATTCAAAGAACGCCTGGCGCATCCAAGGGCAAGAGTCCTACTCCTTTGAAGTAGCTCAGGGCTTTGACTATGACCTGGCAAACAAGGTGGTTATAGTGCCCATCGGGAATGCTGGTAATATTACCGCGGTTATGGGGGGTTTTCTGAAGCTCCTCGACCTTGGAGTGATAGATACTCTGCCCAAGATTATTGGCGTCCAGTCGGAGCATGCCGATCCAGTCTATAGGTACTATCGAGAATCCGACCCAAGTAAAAGGATATTTCGTCCTGTGACTGTCAGACCCAGTGTGGCCCAAGCAGCCATGATAGGTAATCCCGTTTCCATGCCCAGGGTAATACGTTTGGTTGAAGCTTACGAAAAGGTTCCAGGCAGTCCCGGGGTCTTTGTAGTGCAGGTAGGTGAACAGGAGATTATGGACTGCCAACTAATTGCCAACCGAAATGGCCATATCGCTTGTACTCAAGGGGGAGAATGTTTGGCTGGTTTGCTTAGGGCCCGACAAGAAGGGATTGTATCAGAAGGAGAGGTTGCGGTGCTTGATGCTACCGCTCACGCTCTCAAATTTGCCGGCTTCCAAGAAAACTATTTTGGCGACAAGTTGGACGCAGCCTATGAAATTGTGCCGAAAGATGAATTGAGGAATTTCCCCACTCTGATTGAAGCTCCGGGAGTGAAAAGAATGCCCGCACCGGGGAAACCCTTACCTGAAAATGAGTTTCAGAATTTCGTGGAGGCAACCGCCAGTGAAATTGCCCGAGAACTTGACCTGAAAGCGAAAGGGTCGGGATAGTCGATGAATCTTTCATACAAAGCATGGAGCATAGGGCATAGAGCATAGGGCATAGAGCATAGAGTAAGGAGCCAGAAGTCGGAGGTCAGAGATCGGAGGACAGACGACAGACGACGGATGCATTCAAGTTCAAGGTTCAAAGTTCCAAGTCCAGAGCTAAGAATGAACGGTTTCCACTGCTCACGGCTTACCGCTTACTTTAGGTTTTAACGGTTTAAACGATTTGAACGGCTTGAAAGAGTTGACTTTACGCTGTGCGTTTGGCGTTCTGCGCTCTGCGGCAGACTCTTTTTGCACTTTGTGGTAAAAATCACCCCTCGACGCTCTGAGACAAGTTGCCTAGGCTTCGGCAGGTTTTTTCCAGAGTTGCAGATGGATTGAGGTAATATTGCCGCATTTGATTGGCATCGAGTGCCTCGAATATTATGCGATGGCGGTCAAGTTCCTCCAAAGCGCTGACTAGCGACTCGGGTCTGTCATTCCAAAATGTTCCCGCCGACTCAATAGTAATCGGCGTACCACTTTCGGCAAGATTGCAGATTAGTATATAGGCCGAAGTGGCTTCCACAGACAAATTCAAACTAAAAATCTTCCGATCCATGACCTTAGATCTCCTTGTTCTCTAGCGGGTAGCAGGGGCTATAATAATATCTTATGAAGCACAAGGAAAGACTTCGAGCCCGGATATTTCATGAATTCACGCCCTGGCGTGACTGCGACCACGGATATGGCCGTCCTTCCTGGCGTCCTCGGGTGTCAGCCCCTGCGACGTACCGTTCAGGTACGCCTCGGCTTCGATCTTGGATTTCGGATTTCGGATCTCGGGTTTTTGACTACAATTGATGATAATGAACTCAACAGTTCAGGTTTTGCCATTTGTTCTCTGGTTCTCACAAAATTTTCAGCAAATTTTCAATCCGCATTCCGCAATGGTCGACCCGGTGGCACGCCCATCTTCGTGGTCTCGCGACAGCAATTCATATAATATCCGGACTAGACGATTAAATGTTGAACACTCTGGATCTTTCACCGTTTTTTGCATAGGTCAGTCCACCCCAAAAGAGGGTATGTCACTAAAAATGGCGCTAATATGATTACATTTTTGTAGTTGCAAGTGATTTTGTTATTGAGTATGTTTTTTTTGATTCAAACACCTTCACCTAATACTTTCGCAGGGTTTGTGGAGGACGGTGAAAGATATTTAGGACAGGATAAAGCAATGGCAAATGTCTATGATAACGTCCTAGAGCTAATCGGCAACACACCTTTGATTCGGGTAAACCGCCTCAATTCCAATGCAAAGGTGACCATTTATGCCAAGCTGGAGTCTCGAAACCCCGGTGGTTCAGTTAAGGATCGCATTGCTCTTCAGATGGTCGAGCAGGCGGAGCTTAGAGGAGAGCTTACGCCGGAAAAGACGATAATCGAGGCCACCAGTGGAAATACTGGCATTGGTTTGGCCGTGGTGGCCGCAGTGAAAGGATATCGCATTACCCTGGCCATGCCTGAGACTGCCAGTCAGGAGCGTCAGAAGATTCTCAAGGCACTTGGTGCCGAGATCTTACTTACCCCTGGGACCCTAGGAACGGACGGTGCAATCGAAAAGGTTTATGAGCTGGCACGCCAGTTTCCAGGTCGCTATTTCATGCCTGACCAGTTCAATAATGAAGACAACTGGAAGGCGCACTATTTCTCAACTGCCAAGGAAATCTGGGAACAGACTGAGGGTAAAGTTACTCATGTTATAGCAACTCTTGGCACTACCGGCACGGCTATCGGCATAACGAAACGCTTGAAAGAGTACGACCAGGACATCTGCGTTATTGCTGTGGAGCCCTATATGGGACACAAAATTCAAGGGCTCAAGAATATGAAAGAGTCATATGTTCCCGGGATTTTTGACAAAGAAATCTTGGATGAGATAGTTCATATTGAGGACGCCGAGGCTTTCGAAACAGCCAGGAGACTGGCCCGGGAAGAAGGCCTTTTTGTGGGAATGAGCGGTGGGGCTTCCATGGCGGCGGCCCTCCGCACTGCAAGCACCTTGGAAGGGGGATACATTGTGGCCATCCTCCCCGATGGTGGTGAACGTTATCTCAGCACGAACCTATTTACCACTCTGTCGGAGCCGGATTTTCGCTTTTACAATACCTTCTCGCGTCAAAAAGAAGAATTCAAGCCGATCTCGGAAGGCAAAATCTCTCTTTTTACCACCGGTCCAACGGTGGGGGAATCACTCGAGCTAACCGAGAGTCGCCGTTTGGTGGTGGCCGATCTCCTCCGGAGGTATTTGGAATATAAGGGTTTTGAGGTAAGCCAAGTGGTCAACATAACCGACATGGGAGAAAAAGCCATATTGGATTCTAGTTATGACTTAGATACTGACGCCGAGCGGTACATGGAGATCTGCCGGCGGGATACAGAAGTCTTGGGTGTACAACCGGCCACTTACTATCCCCGCACAAGCGAACACGTGGATGATATTCTGAACATTAGCAAGGCATTGATGGAAAAGGGTGTCGCCTACGAAAAACTCCGTTCGGTATATTTTGACATCTCCAAATTCGCTGACTACGGTAAACTATCTCGGGTGGATCTGCAAAAAATAAGGCTGGGTAAGACCGTTGACCTTGAAGCTTATGAGAAGGAGAACCCCCGTGATTTCACTCTCCTTAGACGGGCTACTCTGGCCGAGCTGAAACGGGGGATCTATTTAAAAACCACCTGGGGAAACGTGCTGCCCTCCCTGCATCTCGAGACAGTAGCTCTAGCCACTAAACAATTGGGGGTGACCATAGACATTCATGTAAGCAGTTTAGACTTTTTATTTCCCCACAACGAAAACGAAATCGCCATCGCCCAAGCAGCTACGGGTAAACCTCTCGCCAACTACTACATTCATTGCGAGCGGGTGCTTATGGATGGCAAGAAGATGTCAAGGGAAGGTGAAGGTAGGGAGACGGTGCAGCAACTGCTAAATCGGGGCTACAGTGGCAGACAGATACGCTACTGGTTGTTGGCTACACATTATCGTAAGCCACTGCACTATGAAGAGGACAGATTAGAGGAAGTTGCACGGAGTCTGGAACGGTTGGATGAATTTATCCAAAGGTTGCACCATGTGGTTACAGGCAAGGCTGCTGAGGAGGTCAATCAGTTAATCTATGAAGTTGAGCAGAATTTTGACGAGGCAATGGGCGACGACCTGAACATATCATCAGCCCTTGCTGCTGTCTTCGGTTTTATCCGCAAACTCAATCCATACATTTCCGAGGGCAGTCTGAGCGAGGGCCAAAAGGAAGCGGCACTTGCGGTGATGGGACGACTGGATTCTGTACTGAATATTATTCACTGCCCTGAGGTTGATCTTGATGAGAAAACCTGTAGACTTCTGGAAGCCAGAGCTGAGGCCAGACGGAGTAAGCGGTGGGAAGAGGCTGACCGGATTCGCCAAGAACTTCTGGAGCTTGGTATCAGGGTTGTTGATACTCCGGAGGGCACTCGCTGGAAACGGGCGGACTAATATCATTTCCTTAGTTGGCGAATCTCAACATCCGATCCGTTACCTACCACCACAATACGAAGGGAAATGGCTTTTTGCTTCTGGGGATTGGCCAATCTGTGAACCTCCACCTGACTTTGATCCAAGTGACCTATCCTTTGCAATTCGCGGAGTAGATGGGAAAAACGTTGCCCTGGCACTTCGACATCGATCAAACGAGCCGAACTGGAATTAAGGGGGCGAGTAGGCTCCCTTTCCTGTATCATTGAACCGGAGATAGAACGAAGCATAGATTCCAGCTCGCGATCAGCCCTAGAGAAATCTTTGACTCTGAGGACCATTACCGGGACAGGAGGTTGGCCCGCCCCACGTCTCGTTGTGAACTTGGCCGTTGGCTGACTAGCAGGTTCGCCTATAATCAAGTTATTATTTTGGTCTGATACAAGAGACCTGAGGGAAAAGGATGGCAGCAGAACCTGCCAGAGGGTAAGGGAGATGACTAATACTACCGCTGCACCCACCCCCAGTGGGAGCCACCTTGGGAGATAGGTGAAAGGCCAAATAAGCTTTCGCAGGCGACGTTCCTTCAACCTTGCCATTACTACTGCACTGAGATGTGCGGGAGGATGCAGATTTGGCAGTCGGCTCAAGATTTCCTTGGTTTTCTGCAGAGAGTTCCATTTGCGATAGCAAGACAAGCATTTCCGCAGATGGAACTGCAGTGTTTCGCGCTCCTCCAGAGAAAGCTCGCCGTCCAGATAATCATTGAACTGTGATACGTACTTACGGCACTCCATGGGCTACTCTAGTTTATCTGCCAAACATTGCTGCAAAGTGGCTCTAGCGCGATGTAGTCGCGATTTCACTGTGCCCGGGTTAAGGGAGAGCATTTCACCCAACTCCTCGTAGGAAAAACCCTGCACATCTCTCAACACCAATATCTTCCTTGCCTGGGGAGCCATCTGATTAAGGCATTGCTGCACCTGGGTGGCCATGCTTTTCGTCAATGTCCACTGCTCCGGTGTTGGAGCGCTGTCAGCCAGGAACTCTGGGTTTTCCCAGGGGCTTTCTTCTCTGTACTGTGTTCGCCTGCTCTGCTTGGCAAAAAAGTCTCTTCTCGATAAGTATTTTATACGATTGCGTGTTTGATTTAGAGCGATCCGATAGAGCCAGGTAGAAAACTTGGACTCGCCGCGAAATCTCCGGATGCCCCTGAAAGCAGCCACGAAGATATCCTGAGTCAAATCCTCAGCCTCTTCCTCGTTTCCTAACATGCGATAAGTGAAATTGTAGATCTGTTTTTCATGTAGTCTCATTAGCTGAGCAAAAGAATCTCGGTCTCCTTGTCGACAACGATCAACGAGAAGTTGTTCCTCCTCACGCTTAACAGATCTACTTTGTTGAGCCAAAGGTCTCGTTCCCATTTGTGGGGATTAGACAACTACAACCGGAAAAAGTTCTATCCGGTTTCCGTCAAAAAATAACATAAATTACTCCCCTTTGTCCAAAACCCAGCTCTTGAACGGATAGGGGGAGGGGGATAAGCTTTTGGGAGCAGTGCAAGTATGAAGTTTTGATGGAATTTTTAAACCGCAGAATATCGAACAAGGAATATCGAATATTGAAGTCATCACTTCATGATTCTGCGGTTTCTTGTTCTACATTCGATATTAAATGGTCTCAACCAGTGGCAATCATCTCTGAAAACAGCCGTGTCTCAAGTATGTATAGAGATCAACCCGTTGAGGGGGAGGAAATTTTGAGGTTGCCGGGCAATCTCTATCTGGATTTTTCAGTTGTATTTAGAAAGGCAAACCCATTAAAAGTCAGAAAGGGGCATCTTGGCCAAAGGTTTGAGGTAGGAGGTGTCGTTAAGGAAGGCAATGATCCATTGCCCGTCCCTGTAAATGAACAGATTGGTGCTAGCGGTGTCCTGTTGAATGCGCCAGAAGTGACTGTTGTCCAAGCCCAGCATAGCGCAACAGATTACTTTGTTCGGAACCCGGTGGGCAACCAGGACAAAATTCTCATTTTTATGTTTAGCCAGAAGATCTTCCAAACCCTTCATAGTGCGGGATCGGACCTCATCAAGGCTCTCACCTCCAGGAAACTTGATTTTGTGAGGTTCGCGCTGCCACAAAGCGTGGAGTTCTGGATACTTTTTCTTGACCTCTTGGTTTTCCAGTCCCTCCCATTCTCCGTAACTTATATCGATTATGGCATCAAAGGGTGTAACCGGGATGTTATGAAACTTCGCTATGTTCTCAGCTGTTTCTATGGATCTGGAAAGGGGGCTGCTGTACACAGCATGGAGGGTCTCATCTTTGAGTGCTTCACCCGCCAGGTGCACTTCTTGTTTTCCCGTCTCATCTAAGGGGATATCCGCCCGTCCTCGAAAGATTTCACCCACGTTCCAAGCAGTCTGGCCATGGCGCACCAGGTAGACTTTGGACACTATCTACCCCTCCATTTCTGAAAGATCCTTAATTTGCTGATGCAACTCTTTGGTCTTTTCCCTCCTGGCTCGATCACGATCTTTTACCAAACGGAGAAGATTCTCCTCCACCGTGACCAGTTCGCCGTCTGTGGGATCTCTATCCTGAAGATGACCATCGATAAGAATCCGGTAGCAACGAATCATCTGGCCGATGAGTGAGACAGGGTACTCGCGCCCCTGGACTTTGAGGGTTTGCAAACCTAAATCAATGTATTGCTTCAACTCTTGGCCCTGGATGGCGAAGGCCACGTTAGGCTGTCTACGAATTTTTTCATTAATAGCAGATATTTCATTGGCGCTTTTGCCTTTACGGCGCATCAATTTTTCTCTCTGGACTTCGGTGAGGAGACAAAAGCGAAAACAGCTCCCACTCCTATCGGGCCAGCCCTCATACTCGACTATCTCGTTGCCGTCCTCATCCTTGTAGACTTTCTTAACGTATGAGTCGTTGGTAATTTCGTGAAACAGGCAGTTACCCACGCCACCGATGCAGCGATTGCCGTGGATTAGCACTTCGGTGAGGACCCCGGCTTCGTCAGCCTCTTTTTTGAAATAGGCCAATTTGTCCACCGTATTGATTTCGGTGGAGGCCACAACTTGGGAAGCACCAGCTCCTCGGTAGTACTCCATTTCCTCTCTAGAACGGATATTACAGCCCACACTGGCGTGAATGACCAGTTCAGGGAAGTCGCGCTTGATGAGCCGCATTAGTTCAGGGGTCTTGGCAATTACCCCCTCTGCACCCCATTGGGCCCACTTGGTTGCCTTGCCTAGTAAACGAAAGAACTTGTTTTCTGGAATATCAGTGTTAATAGCTACCCGGATCCTTCCACCATAATCGGCAGCAATACTTATTGCTTCTTTAATCTGGCTATCCTCTAATTCCCAGGCGCATTTTCTTCGACTGAATCCCTTCGCGCCAACATAGACAGCATCAGCACCATTGGCAAAAACTTCTGCCACCATTTCGAGGCTGCCACCGGGTGCCAGCAACTCATTCATCTTGCAAGGTCCTCCTTAATCCTAAAGTTGCTATATTAGAAGGCGGTGATTAAATCGGAGTAAGGTAGCACCAAACATCCCCCATAGCAACCATTTTGAGCTCGTGATAATTATAACAATTCTAAAAAATACTGCAACAACTGTCAAAGCATTTTTGTCTTGGGCTTTTACCGGCTCCACCCACAGTTGATATTATAACACGTATAGCATAGAATTTTTCGGATAGCCCGGCTATTTCTGTCGGCAGCCGTTGGATGAAAAAAGATAAAAAAAAGGAGGCGGCCCTCTTTGAGGACCACCTCCGAAGCGAAGGGTAGAAAGTAGCTTAGGGGCAATTTATTTATTCATTACTGCTGCAAGACTAAGGGTGCCTGCATCGGTTCTGAGAATAAGGGTGCGGTCAACCAACTCCACCTCTCTCACATTAACCCACCTGCCGTCAAGCAAGACAGTCATAATCGAACCATTCCTGCTAAGACATATAACTTTATGGGCGGCGAGGGTGTCGGAGATTATCTTGCTTTCAGAATGGCTTTCCTTTGCGTAGGCTTTCGCACCAAAAGTACCAAGATGAGGACCGTTCACAAAAAAGCTTAGCATGACTAATAGCACAGTAAAAGTGAGCAAGAAGCCATTTGTTTTCACATTGCTCTCCTCTTTGATATTTTCCTGATTATCAAGCAAGCCACATGCCAAGGATGTAAAGGAGGGATAGTGCCAGCAAAGGTTATACTCAGAGGTGGTCAAATAGTTGGTGAGAAGAAAAAGTCAAGATAAATTGATAAGTTAAGAATGAGGTTAACAGGCTTGTTCTGGTCTTGGCATTCACTAGAAGGAGGAAAGACCAAACCACTTTGGTGCACAGAGAGATACCAAAGGTATTTTTTTGTGCATCTCAGGAGAAATTGAGACCTAATAATTATAATGGGTTTTTGGGATAATTTTCTAATTCTTGTGCAAGGTTATTCTACGAATTCTGCTTTGCCGCTCAGCCACATGAAGTAGGTAAGGACCTCAACGTCCGGGAAGAGGGATTTGAGCATAGCCCTTGCACTTTTTAGATCGTCTCGATGGATGGCGAGTTCCTCTTCGCTGTCCGGGACATCCTCTAGACCATAGGCCCCGCAGTCCTCGTGATTAATGAGGTAGAACCGGCGCACCCCATGGAGATCATATGAGACATTTAGCATTTCCAACAAAAAGTCACGATCTCTGCTTTGTTTCGGCTGGGCAATGCTCTTTATTGCTCCGGCAACCCGGATGATGTCCGCACCAGCCTCAACAAGTTCTTGTTCAGCGAGGAATTTGGCGAGTGAATCATGGAGACGAAAATCCATACAATAGACCAGACAAGCCTTGCATTGGTGTGCTCCCATTACCCTTAATCCTTTCGTTGGCGAATGTGGTTGAGCGATATTTTTCCGGGAAAAACCAGAAAAGGAAACAAGTGCTAAAGCTTATACTCGTTATAGGAAGTTCGCTGGAGTTTACCCCAAGTTGACGAAAACATGCAAGAGTCAAGACTCCAGGAGTTTTCCCAAAAAAGAGTCGATCATTCTTCTTGCCTGTGTTTAAGAGCCGGTTTACCTTGGTGTGTCAATAAAAGTGGTTTTGCTGATGTCTCTTCTGTTGTTCCCTCCGGGGCTTAGACCCCTACGGGCCGGAGGCCAGAGCTCATCGGCCTGCGCGGAGTCACTTCTAGCCCTGCTGTCACCGGAGGCAGACTGCAGGGGTCATCAATTGCTCGTTGCCGAGTAGCTTTCCCGTAGCCTAGGTGACAAAAATATTTTTGGGAAACTTCTGACGATTTAAAGGTTGAATATTTTTCCAAATGGGGTAAAAGAAACAGTTGACTTTGAGGAGGATTTTAGTTGGCTTTGATAAGGAGTAACTCATAATGCGCATTCTTTCAGGTATTCAACCTTCAGGCAGCCTGCACATAGGCAACTACTTCGGCATGATGAAACCCATGATAGCCTATCAAGAGGAAAACGAGCTCTATTGCTTTATTGTGAACTATCACGCCATGACTTCAGTGACAAGCAGAGAACAACTTGCTACGGGGACCATGGAAGCGGCAGTCGACTTCCTTGCCCTCGGATTGGATCCTGACAGGGCAATCTTTTGGGTACAATCAGATGTGCCTGAGGTGACCGAGTTGACCTGGATCCTTAACAATGTTACCCCCGTTGGCCTCTTACTCAGGAGCCATTCCTACAAAGATAAAATCGCCCAGGGGATATCGCCAAGTCACGGCCTTCTTTCTTATCCGGTACTTATGGCCGCAGATATTCTTCTTTACCAGTCACAGAAGGTACCAGTGGGGCAAGACCAGCAGCAGCATTTGGAAATTGCACGAGACATCGCCATTAAGTTTAATCATTTGTTCGGGGAGACCTTTGTAATTCCCGAGGCGGAAATCAATCCCAATATACCTACTGTTTTGGGGATAGACGGCAGGAAGATGAGTAAGTCGTACGACAATACCATTGAAATTTTCGCTGAAGAGCAAGTGCTACGAACAAAAATTGCCTCCATAGTGACCGATTCCAGCCCTGTGGCCGCACCCAAGGACCCGGACAAATGTAACCTCTTCGCCATTGTCTCCTTGTTTCTAACTGAGGGGGAAAAGGCTGAGCTAGCGGACCGGTATCGTCGTGGGGGTCTAAAATATAGTGATATCAAGGAAAAACTTTTCAGTTTGATTTGGGATTTTTTTGCAGAGGCCCGTAGCAAGCGTGAGCGATTGCAGCGCAATCCTGACCAGATTCGTGACATCTTGAAAGCCGGCGCTGAGAAAGCCAGGAGAAAGGGTCTTCCAACCCTAGAGATGGTAAGAAAGAAGGTAGGACTGGCTTACTAAGGAATAAAATATGAAGGGATAAACTGTTTCAGCCGATATTACTCATCTTCAAGTTGATTTATATCCTCTACCATGCGCTTTGTATGCCAATCAATCTGACGGCAGATGCCGCGAATTATCTTAACATCCCGCGCTTGAAGTCCCACCCTGGAAAAGAAACGTCGGATGTTTTGCATCCAGTAGTCCGGGTTTTCCGTATTGATAAAGTTGATCTTGAGAAAGGTCTCCTTTAACTGTTCATACATGCCGTCGAGCTCCCGCCGGGTTGCCAGCCGTGGGACGAACTGCTCAACCGGTTGGTTTCCTGCCAGCCTGAGTTCATAGCAGAGGATCATAACTGCCTGTGCCAGATTCAGCGAGGAAAAGGTTGAAGTGGGAATTGTAACCAGGGAGTGACAATAGCGTAGTTGAGCGTTGGTGAGCCCCCGATCCTCGGGACCGAATAGCAAGGCAACCCTGTTGTTGTGGCAGATTGGTACCAACTCTGATGCTATTTCCCGAGGGGTTTCCAATTGCCTCCGGTGCCCTCCGGTACGAGCCGTGGTTCCAACCACGTAATTGAAGGATTGCAGGGCGGTGCGCAGATCTGAAAACAGCTCCATATTTTCCACTAGGTCGGCCACCGAAAGAGTCGCCACTTTAAGTATTCGAGTAAGGTCACAATTCTTCGGAGAAACCAGTATTAGCCGGGAGATCCCCATGTTAGCGGCTGCCCGCGCTACAGCTCCTATATTTTCAGGGATTTGCGGGCGATGCAACACAATCGCTATCTGGTCTAAGTAAGATGTAGAGTCTTTCATGGATCGCCTCATTGTAAGTACAGGTTAGCTCAGGGTAGTATACCTCAGCTTCACCTTTGTTTTAAAGCCGTCAGCCGAGCTTAGTGGGAAGTGAGATGCTGTGGAACTTCCATGGGCAGAAGACAGCTGGCAGCAGGTACAACTTAGAGGTCAGAGATCAGATGTCGGAGGTCAGGGTTAAAGCTGATCTCTGACTTCTGACCTCTGTGATGGACGCCTTCAACTTGGAGACCTTGTTGACATGAATCAGACCTCCCTATTAGAATAGGATCGATTCATCAGCGCTGAAAATAAATGTTACTTATCTCGCCTCGCTCCTAGCCTGCCCTCAAAGACACGAAAGGTTGCGCTGACAAGATGGCTCTCCGATTTCTATTTGTTGTCACCCTGGCCGTCTCATTTGTATTGTTCACCAGCTCCAACACTCCTGACGCGGCCGCCATGGAGGGTAATACTATGCCGTTGGAACAAACCCGTGAGTCGGTGATTGCCGGGTCGTGGTATCCGGGGAATGCCTCTCTTCTGCAGCAAGAAGTCCAGGCCTATCTGAGCCAGGCTTCGGTTGCGGATTTCAAAGGGCAACTGATCGCACTCATATCGCCCCATGCTGGTTACCGCTATTCTGGACAGGTTGCTGCCTATGCTTACAAGACCTTGGAAATGCACAAATTCGATACTGTAGTGGTAATTGCTCCTAGCCATCGGGCCTACTTTAAGGGCGTATCAGTGTATGACCGAGGGGGCTACCGCACGCCACTTGGAGTGGTGCCACTAGACAGGGAATTGGTGGCAGCACTCAAACAACGAGAAAGTAGAATTAGCTATGTTGCCAAGGCCCATAGCCAGGAACATTCCCTTGAGATCCAGCTTCCCTTTCTTCAGGTTGTCATGCCTGAAAGCAAACTTGTTCCTCTTGTAATGGGGGATCAGAGTTTTGACACCTGTCAGTGGTTAGCCCAAGCGCTGGCGCACTGCATCAGGGACAAATCGGTGGTAGTGGTAGCCAGTTCTGATCTGTCCCATTTCCATCCTTACAACGAGGCAAAAATACTGGATCAGGTGGTGGTCGACAGGGTAAATGAATTCGATCCGCGGGGGCTTAGCAATGATCTTGCCGGGGGCAAATGTGAGGCCTGCGGTGGCGGTCCTATGGTTACTGCCATGCTGCTTGCCCGTGAGTTAGGGGCAAATAAGAGCCGCGTGTTGCACTACGCCAATTCTGGCGACGTTACTGGTGATCACAGCGGCGTGGTGGGATACATGGCTGCTGCCTTGTGGGCGAATCCTAAGAAAGCCAGAGGGCAGAAGCAGGGAGATCAACGGGTTGGTGTGGATTTGGGGCTCACCTCAGGGGAGAAAGTGCAGCTGTTGAAAATTGCTCGAGATGTTGTGGAGACCTACTGCCGGGGCGGGAAGCCCCCTAAACTCGAGGTTGACTCTCCCACTCTGAATGAGCCAAGGGGTGCATTTGTGACCCTCCACAAGGATGGAAAGCTCAGGGGGTGCATAGGTCACATACGGGCGCGAAAACCTTTGATTGAAACCATTGTCGAGATGGCAGAGGCCGCTGCCTTCCAGGATCCCCGTTTCCCCCCCGTAACTTCAGAGGAATTAGGCCAGCTGGAATATGAGATCTCTGTTCTCACCCCACTTCGACGAATAAAAGATGTGGAAGAAATACAAGTTGGCATACACGGAATCTATATGAAACGTGGGGTCTCAAGTGGACTGCTACTGCCGCAAGTGGCAACTGAATGGGGCTGGGACCGTACCACTTTTTTGAAGCACACCTGCACCAAGGCCGGCTTGCCGGAGGATGCCTGGAAGGATAAGAAAACAGAGATCTATATCTTCTCTGCTGATGTGTTCTCTCCAGATGATCTGTAAGCAGAGGTCAAAGGTGAGAGGACAGAAAACAGCTGGCAAGAGGCAGAAGGCAGCCGGCAGCAGGTAGAACTTAGAGGTCAGAGATCAGATGTCTGAGGTCAGGTTTAAAGCTGATCTCTGATCTCCGACTTCTGATCTCTGTGATGGACGCCCTCAACGACTTGAACGATTTCAAGGGTTTCAACGGTTTTAAACAAATGAAAGAAAGGATTAGTAGGCGAGATTTTTTGAAAAAATGCGGCCGCTGCGCCCTCCTAAGTTTGACCCTGGAGTCCGCTGTCTTAATAGCCACGACCTCCCATTCGCAGGCTTTGGGGTTAAAGAAAGGTTACCTGGGCCGCAAGCTTTCGCCTTTTTTCACTCCCCTCGAAGACGGTAGCGTGCGCTGCGAGCTTTGCCCCCACCTCTGCGAAGTGGAAGAGGGAGAAAGGGGTTATTGTGAAGTGCGGGAAAACATTGGTGGTCGTTACTATTCACTAGTCTACGGTAACCCCTGTGCAGTGCATGTGGATCCCATAGAAAAGAAGCCATTTTATCATGTCCTTCCCACCAGTCGGTCTTTCTCCATTGCCACCGCGGGATGCAATTTCGATTGCAAATTTTGTCAAAACTGGGAAATCTCACAAGCCCGGCCGGACGACACCCACAATTACGACCTGCCCCCTGAACAGGCGGTGGAGTTGGCCTTACAGTATAAATGCCAATCAATCGCCTCCACCTATGTAGAGCCCACAATCTTTACCGAATACATGATCGACATTGGTATGCTTGCTCAGAAGCATGGGGTTTTGAAGGTCATGCATTCCAACGGGTACATCAACTGGGCCCCTCTTCAGGAACTAGGTAAGTATCTGAACGCTGCCTGCATTGACCTGAAGGGTTTTAGTGAGTCCTACTATCGAAATCTTACCGAGGGATCTCTTGAGCCCGTTCTGGAGACACTTAAACGGCTGAAGAATTTGGGTATCCACACTGAAATTGTCAATTTGGTAATTCCGGGAAAGAATGATGATATGGAAGAGGTGGCTGCCATGTGCAGGTGGATCAAAAAAGAACTGGGGCCAGATGTGCCGCTGCACTTCAGTCGGTTTTATCCCCTCTACAAACTGAAGAGTTTGCCGCCAACCCCGGTATCTACGCTGGAGCGGGCTCGTGACACGGCCCTCAAGGAGGGCCTCTATTTTGTCTACATTGGAAATGTGCCCGGTCATCCTGGCGAACACACTGATTGTCCCCGATGCAAAACCAGGATTATTCAGCGCTGGGGATACAAGGTTCAGGTGTTACATTTAAAAAAAGACCGCTGTGACCAGTGCGGTCAGCCAATACCCGGGATTTGGCAACTTCCTCAGAAGACGTAGTTTCTCAACTGCCAAATAGCCCGGCTACCTAGTCTACTCCTTGAAAGAATTCTTTGGCCAGGTCAGTTGCAGTCGCCAGGGAATCCGCATTGTGGACCAGACTCCATAGGGTGTGACCAAAGGCATAGTTTTGGGAGAAGTAAAAAGTAAACCGCTTGAGGAGAGGAAGGGTATATTCAGGTTCCATTGAGTTTTCCAAGAGTGAAATAAAACGGTTAAAGGCCTCGACCGGATCTGGACATTTGTTGTGGTAAAGCTCAGGTGAGAGCAAATTGGCTATTTGGTGGAAGAGCCATGGGCTCTGGACCGCAGCGCGGCCAATCATAACCCCGTCGCACCCAGTAAACTCGAACATGCGCATGGCAGCCTGGGGTGAATTGACGTCGCCGTTTCCGATAACAGGTATATCCAGAAGTTCTTTTATCCTGCCAATATACTCCCAGCGAGCCGGCCTCTTGAGCCTATCCTGCTTCAGCCGTGGGTGTACACAAACCGCATCCACCCCATTGTCCTGAAGCATGAAACAAAAATCCCGCAGCCCGTTCCAGTTCAATGTCCAACCCAAACGGATTTTTGCGGTGAGCGGCAGGTCAGTGGCTTTGCGGCTAGCTCTGACTATGGCTTGTGCCCGCTTTGGCTCTTTCATCAAGGCGATGCCGCCTCCGCGTTTGGCTATCAATGCGGTGGTGCATCCCATGTTCAGATCGATGCCATCTCCGCCGCAGGACTCGACCTTTTCTATGGCAGCTGGCAGTTCCTCGGGGTGGGATACCAGTAATTGGTAAGTAATTGGCCGTTGTTGAGCGGTGCTCCGCAGCCAGGGCGATGAATCGGGCGCCTCTGAGGGAAGAGCTCGGGCGCTAAGCATTTCGGTGTAGAAGAGACCGCAACCACCTAATTCAGCCACTAGCTGTCGCAAAACAGTGTGAGTAAGCCCACTCATGGGAGCTAGCATCAGAGGTGGATCCACTTTGAGGTTTTTGATGTAAAAAGATTTTGCTTGCATCGAGCTTTATCCAGCCAATTATCGGCTGTTTTCTGGTATTATCGTCCCTACGGCGCTTCACCGATAAAATGGCGAGACGGGCGAGACGGGCGAGACGGGCGAGGCGGGGGAAACGGTATCAAACTATTGTCTAAAGTATCCACGCTATTTTCTCTCGTCTCGCTCGACCTCTCGACCTCACGTCTCGTATGGCAAAACGCTTCGTGTTTTGCCATAATAGTTTAAGTAGTAACCAACCAAGAGTAAAGAGTGAGGTGTATATGTTTTGGCTTCTTTTGCTCCTGTTATTTTGGTTAATGGGTGTTGCTTTTACCTATGTGCTTTTCTATTACGAGTCTGCCAATGGTCCACACCTGGAGGTTCTGCGCTCACGAGGTTCGGTGCCTATTATGATTCTCAGGGGTTTTCTCTGGAGTCTATACAGCCATTTGCTCGTCTTAGTGACCACAGCAACTGCTTTACACCGCAAATACTACAGCTTGCCACCTGGCCCAGCCAATAGAACTCCGATTATTTTTGTCCATGGACTTTATCACAACCACACGGCCTGGTACCTTTATCTCCGCTGGTTTCGCCGCTGGGGTTGGAGCCATATGAAAGCTATTAACCTGCGGAGAAAATTTCGAACGATCCACGAGTTTGCCCGGATTCTGGCGGACGAAGTTGAAAAGGTAATGGCCGAAAGCCAAAGTGACCAGGTGGATTTGGTCGGTCAGAGTATGGGCGGACTTGTGATCAGATCCTATCTGGCGGAAGGCTCTAGCCGAGCTAAAATCCGCAGAGTTGTTACCCTTGGAAGCCCACACGGAGGCACAAAGCTGGCAGTTTTCGGTCTGGGTCAAGCAGCAAAAGAAATGGTTCCCGGGAGTGCATTTCTGGAATCACTGAATCAGGGTGTCCAAATTCCAGAAGGTGGTCGTTTTTACGCTATTTACACTATTGTGGACAACATGGTTCTGCCCAACGAATCCACGAAGCTTGCTTGGGATGGGGTGAAGAATCTGGAGACTAGAATTGTAAATCACGTAGGCTTGGCGTATTGCAAACATACGGCACGGTTAGTAAAAGAGTGCCTGGATGAGGATTAACCCGGATGTTTCATGAATTGCTTACTACGACCACGGATATGGGCATCCTTCCGTGCGTCCTCGGGTGTTGGCCCCTGCGACGTACCGTTCAGGTACGCCTCGGGACCAATACCCTGCGGTTGCCCGGTGGCACGCCCATCTTCCTGGTCTCGTGACAGCAATCCATGAAACATCCGGGTTAGGACAGGAGCGGAAAATGGATCGATTCCAGTGCGCCCAGTGCAATGAAATCTTCTACTTTGATATGGAACTGGAGGGTATGGAAGCTAAAGCGGGTGAGAAATTGTCTTTGGCCTGTCCTCATTGTGAGCATCAGTGGTCGTATTATATGCCGGAAGATGTTGACAGGGAGATTACTATTCACTGAGTAAAGCGGAGGAATTTATAAGTCAGCTGGTCCGCGCGAGATCCGCAGTTTAAGAAAAGAAGACAGGTCTGAAGGAAATGTCAATAGAGATACTAGCTGAACTAGTAACCAATTTTAGGCAGCGCGAAGACGGGCGGAAAACCAGTGTACTTTCTCTTCTTGAAACCTTACCATGGCTCTTTGAAAGGCCGCTAGTTTGTCACACTCTCTCATGCACAGTTCTCGATCTTCATCTAGCCTAGGGCAGCCGCGGCAAGGACTCTCAACGGTCTTGATGATCATCCTTTCATTGTAGTCCATATCCACCCCCTCTCGCCCCTAAAGCGAGTTTGGGGTTCACAATCATTTAATCTTTTTTCATTTTAGCAAACCTGTTATTTCTGTCAATAGAAACAGGAGAACAAACACCACCTGGACTAAGGTTTCAGTATTCAGGTTTCAGCCTCTCTGTCTCTTCCTCCTGACACCTGAAACCTGACACCCAGAGTGCTGAGATCGGAAATTTGATGCAGTGGAGGCTTCTATTGTTAGGGTAGGGCAATTTTGTTATAGTGAGCCCGCTCTAAGCTACTAGGCCGCATCGAGACAATCTACTTAGTGGCCTTGGCGTCCTTTGCCGATTAATTTTTAAGACTGGTAAATTCTGATAGGACGAAAAAAATGACCGAGTGGCAGCAGAGATTGGCCAGGAGGATTGAAGCGGCCAGGGGTGATAGACCCGTGGATCTCCTTTTTCGGGGGGCAAAGGTGGTCAACGTCTTTACAGGCGAGCTGGCCTCAATCTCAGTTGCCGTATACGATGGCGTGGTTGTTGGCTTTGATGATCGTCGAGCAAAGGAGGTTGTAGAACTCAATAATGACATTCTCTCACCAGGTTTTATTGACGGCCATTTTCACCTGGAAAGCACCCTTCTTGTGCCAGGCGAATTTGCTAAAGCAGTACTTCCCCATGGAACCACTACGGTGGTGGCTGATCCTCATGAGATAGCCAATGTTGCCGGTGTCTCCGGTGTTGAATTTATGCTCGAGGCAAGCGAGAACATCGGGCTTGAAATTTTCTATATGGCCCCTTCCTGTGTGCCGGCAACTCACCTGGAGACAGCCGGAGCGCAATTAAACGGGAATGATATTGAGAAATTAGCCCAAAATCCTAGAGTTATAGGACTGGCGGAGATGATGAATTTCCCGGGTGTGATTTGTGGAGACCCTGCAATTTTGGACAAACTCGAGCGTTTTCGGGACAAGGTAATTGATGGACATTCGCCGGGTCTTAGCGGAGCTTCACTGGATGCCTATTTGTGTGGTGGGATTGGGTCGGATCACGAGTGTACTCGGTTGGAAGAGGCAAGGGAGAAGCTCGCCAAAGGGATGCACATTATGTTGCGGGAAGGGAGCCAGGCCCGAGACCTAGAAGCACTAGCTCCTTTGGTAACCGCTCAAACAAAACACCGTTGTATGTTGGTGAGCGACGACTGTCATCCGGAAGATCTACTAGAACAGGGGCATATGAATCGGGTTCTGAAGAGGGCTATGGAGCTGTCCATCGACCCAATAAGCGCTATCCAGCTGGCCAGTCTTAATCCGGCCCGCTACTTTGGCCTGCGCAAGCTTGGTGCAATTGCTCCTGGCTATCAGGCGGATATAGTGGTGCTCGGATCACTGGCATCCTTGGAAGTGTCCAGGGTTTACAAGAAAGGTCGACTGGTTGCCAAAGATGGCAAATGTTTGCTGCCCGAGGTCTCAGCAGCAAAAGAGAGTAAACTTATTTCTATGAAACTCGAGGAAGTGAAAGAAGAAGACCTGCGCATTCAGGTTGCAGGCTCGGGGGTAAGGGCTATCCGAGCTGCAGCCAATACCCTGATAACAGAAGAGGAGATTCTCCCCGTGGGGGGCAAAGGAGGTGAGGCCGCGAGTGAGCCGGACCGGGACTTGCTCAAGATGGCTGTTATAGAGCGACACCACGGGAGCGGTCGCAAGGGTTTTGGTTTCATCCGCGGTATTGGTCTCCGCCGGGGAGCACTTGCCTCAACCGTGGCTCATGATTCGCACAATTTAATTGTAGTGGGGGCTAATGACTCGGATATGGTAGTTGCGGTGAATGCCTTGCGGGAGTTGGGAGGCGGTCTGGTGGTGGTCGAGGGTGGCCAGATTCGAGCACAGCTACCCCTGCCTGTTGCCGGTCTTATGTCTACTTCTTCCTTGGAACGAGTGGTGGAGTTGAAAAAAGAGGTCAACCAAGCTGCCCTAGCGCTTGGGGCCACCCTGGAACAACCATTTATGGCCCTGTCATTTATGGCCTTGCCGGTTATACCTAAACTCAAGCTAACAGATCAGGGACTTGTTGATGTTGAAAGCTTCAAACATGTACCACTGTTCGTCTAAGGCAGAGAGCATAGAGCAGAGGGAAATACAGCTGGCAGCCCTTCGACAGGCTCAGGGGAAGCTTGCAGCTGGCAGTTGGCAGGACGCAGAGATCAGAGGTCAGAGTTAAGTCTGATCTCTGATTCCCGACTTCTGACCTCTGGAATAGACGACTTGAACGGTCGATGAATATGCAAAGTTTTATCGAATTTCTCAAGACGGCCCAGCTTCCGGGAGCGCGCTTGGTGCATCATGAGTTCATCCCAAGTCGGAAAGCCGTATATGGGAATGTCCAGCCACCTCTTACCCCGCCACTGAAGTCCGCTTTGGCCAAGCTAAATATCACCAGATTGTATAGCCATCAGGCGGAAAGTCTCACTAGCTTGCGCAAGGGTGAAAATGTGGTGGTAGCCACGCCCACCGCCAGTGGCAAATCTCTCATCTACAACCTAGCTCTAGTGGAGTTGCTAAGCCAGCAAGCTGCTGGCCACGGACTTTACCTTTTTCCTCTCAAAGCTCTGGCGCAAGATCAATACCAGGCCTTTGTCGCACTCAATCAAGAGCTGCCAAGGGAACTCCAATTGGAAGCTGCTGTTTATGATGGGGATACCCCCTCGAGTCAGCGCCGTCGAATTAAAGAAAACCTGCCCAATTTGCTCATTTCGAACCCAGATATGCTTCATTTGGGGTTTTTGCCCTTCCATCAACAATGGGAGAGTTTTTTTCGTAATCTCCGTCTTGTGGTAATCGATGAAATACACACATATCGAGGTATTTTTGGCTCACATGTGGCGCAGGTTCTGCGAAGACTACAAAGGGTCTGCCGGCTCTATGGATCGCAGCCCAGGTACATTTTGCTCTCCGCTACCATCGAGAACGCCAGAGATTTCGCTAGTCGATTAACCGGCCTGGAATTCCGGGCGGTGGAGCAAAACGGTGCACCCCAGGCAGGAAGGCATTTCTTTTTTGTAAATCCTGATATAAGCGCCACTACTGTGGCCGCCCGTCTGTTCGTCAAAGCACTGCAAAGTAACCTTAAAACGATCGCTTTTACCCAGGCTCGAAAGCTCACCGAAATCATCCACATGAACGTGGCTGAAGCAACCCCGGCACTTGCCTCTAAGGTCAGCTCATATCGGGCTGGTTTTCTTGCTGAAGAGAGGCGAGATATAGAACAAGGTTTGGCTAGCGGTTCAGTGGCCGGAGTAATCTCCACCAGCGCTTTGGAGATGGGCATCGACATTGGCGGTCTGGACGCCTGCATTTTAGTTGGATATCCCGGCACTATCATCAACACCTGGCAGCGCAGTGGCAGGGTTGGGCGAGGGCGGAGCGATTCGTTGGTGATTCTCATAGCCCAGCCAGATGCTCTCGACCAGTACTTCATGCGCCATCCTGCAGATTTTTTCCAACGTTCTTTCGAGGCGGCGGTGGTTGATCCAGATAATCCTGAAGTTGTGGACGCCCATCTACCTTGTGCTGCCGCTGAGATTCCTCTGAATGGAAGTGATGACCTTTACAGTAATGGAGGTCTTCTAGCTTCTCGAGCACCGGTGCTTGAGGCAAGCGGTGCCCTGTTACGAAGCGCAGATGGCAATGTCTGGTATGCAGCTAAGCAACGGCCTCAGCGTTTGGTGGATATAAGGAGCGTGGGCGAAGGTTATGTCATCCTAGATAAGTCCAGTGAGAAAGCGGTAGGCAAGAACGACGGAGTCAGGGTTTTCAAAGAATGCCACAAAGGGGCAATTTACCTCCACAGGGGCCAGCAACACCTGGTGACCCATTTAGACCTGAAAAGGAAAAACGTTTTTGTGAAGCCCACCAAGGTTCGCTATTATACCCGGGCCCTAAGTGAGAAAGAGACTGAAATCTTAGCGGTGGAACTGAGCCGGCCGGTTGCCAATTTCATCGTCCGGTTGGGTCGTGTCCGAGTTACCGAGCAGGTTGTTGGGTACGAGAAGCGCAATCTCTACAGCGGAGAGCTTTTGGATAGTCTATCTCTAGAGCTGCCTTCGCAGAGTTTTGAGACCATCGGTTTCTGGCTGGAGATCGAGGACATTCTCCAGGAAATGGTGCGGCAAAGGGCGCTCCATTTCATGGGGGGGATCCACGCCCTTGAGCATGCCCTGATCAGCATGTTTCCCCTCTTCGCCTTGTGCGACCGCAATGACATTGGGGGCATTGCCGTGCCCCGCCATTTGCAGTTACAAAAGAGTGCGGTTTTTATTTACGACGGATACCCCGGGGGGGTTGGTTTAGCGGCAAGAGGATTCGACATGATAGAGGAACTCCTAAAAAAGACTGTCGAACTTATTGCAGCTTGCCCGTGTGATTTGGGATGTCCTTCCTGCATTCATTCACCAAAGTGCGGTGGAGGCAACAAGCCCCTGGATAAAACCGCGGCTTTATTTCTGGCCAGGGGTTTGCTTGGCGAATTTCCCTTAGAACTGAAGCTTAAAGAGGACGATCATTTAGTTGTGGCCCATGAAGTCGCGGCAGAAAAAATCAGTAGTGAACCGAATGTGGCCTTTTTTGACCTTGAAACACAGCGGTTGGCTGAGGAAGTGGGCGGCTGGGGAAACGTCCACCTGATGCGCCTGGCGGTGGGGGTACTTTACGATAAGGGTGCCAATGGATTCGAGGTCTTTGCAGAGGAGCAGGTTGAAAACTTGATCGAACGGTTAAGGGGGTTCGATCTGGTGGTGGGTTTTAATGTCAAACGGTTCGATTATCGGGTGTTGGGAGCTTATACGGGTTTCGATTTCCGCCAGTTACCCACCTTCGATATCCTGGAAGATATCTACCAACGCTTGGGGTTTCGCCTAAGCCTGGGGCACCTGGCTGAACAGACCCTGGGAAAAACCAAGATAGCCGATGGCATCCAGGCGGTTCGCTGGCTCAGAGAAGGAAAACTTGATGCAGTGGTTGAATACTGTAAAGATGATGTGGCCATTACCAGAGATCTCTTCGACTTCGGTCTCAGCCAAGGTTATCTAGTCTATCAGACAAAAAATGGGCAACCGGTCCGACTGCCGGTAAATTGGAATTTGGACGATATCCTTAGGGAAGCAATTCGGAGCTGAGGTTTTTCGAGGGGGATCACCTCTGGCAGGCGGGAGTCCACTGCCAGGCCGGACAACCTAAGACACTGAACCAGAAACCATTGCGGACCATCCACTGACCATGGGTACTCCATTCTGGAGGGCCTTGTGGATTCTCCCGGTTGAACATCTTGAAACTGTACTGGTAATCTGTCAGGCCGTTGTTGTGGAAACCCTCGTTGGTCCGCAATGATAATACCAGGGTCTGGTCGAAGAGTTCTGGCGTTTGTACATTTACAGCCTTGATCCTGTAACCACGATGGCTGTCAGGCTGGAACCCCATGGCGAGTTCCGGAATGAAATATTTGCCTGAGGAAGCAGGACGGTCGGATGGGCTCCAGCCGATCTCGATTACCGCCCCTGATTCGCTGGTCTTCTCACCGGGTTTTAGAGGGTAGAAGTTTTTATTGTCCTGATAATACAAATCCTGAGCACTGAGAAAGTCGATTACCGAAGTGCGGCATTGAATCTTGCGCTGTCGGAGGGAATAGGCGGTGAAGGTCGGCATTGCCAGCGCCACTAGCAGCCCCACCACTCCCAGGGTCACTAGCAGTTCCAAGACGTTAAAACCGCCGTTTTTTTGGCACCCCAGATGCTTTCTGGACATGGTGGACTACTTTTCTGTCTGTATAGGATATATATCCAGTTTGGTGGCAACCAGATTCTCGCCGGACAAAGGGGAATCCGACTTGATTCGCATTAAGTAACCATTCTTCGCGTCGAGATTGTATTCAAGATGACGCAAGGCCGTCCTATTTCCTCCTAAATCGGGTAAATAGACCGGAATAAGTTCGTAGAGACTATCGGGATAACTATTTCCGTGATCAACTGCATAGTGTTCCAGTGTTCCCTGCAAAGCGGCAAGAAGTTCCACCGGGGCACTGATGTCCAAAATAACCTGGGGCCTGGGTTCGGTCTGACTCCAGTACAATCTTAGGGCCAAGAGAATAAGTATCCCTGCTAGTCCAACCGCAAGAACCAAATTAATGTAAGTGGGGCGCCACTTCTCCTGAAGACCTACAAGGCGATCCTCTTCTTCCTGTTCCCTCAAAGTCGTTTCGCTTTTCACATCTTCGAGGGAAACTGCCAGCATGCACCTGTGACATAAGGTCCGACCGTCCTCAAGGCGTATGATGCAGCCTTCACAGAGGGCTGCCTCGCAATGATCACAGAATGCAATATTGTCTCGATCTGGGTGATAAACACAGCTCATAGGTCCGGCCCCAGGTTCAGGATGAATCAAGACAAGGTAACTGCTGCTAATAACAAATATTATTGGTAAAATCAATAAGTTGTTCGATCAGCTGATCTTCTTGGGCCAAATCGTCAAACTGTATTAGTCAGGGTGTGACTGCGATTCTCGGCCAAAAACGAGTCTTTGCAAGTTGCAAGCCAGCCAGTCCAGAGATCAGATGTCAGAAGTCAGAAATCAGAGGTAAATCTGCTGTCAGATCTCTGACCTCCGACTTCCGACCTCTGACGCCTGCAGGCTGGTTTCTGGAAGGGGCTATGAATAGAGTAAATAGGGTCCACGGAGTTGGCGAAACTCCTTTAATTGGGGTTCCCAACTTCGCTCCAGTTCCTCTATGGGCACACCTGCCTCCAACTGGGTGTGCAGGTCAGTGCTGCCGAGAATAATCTCTATGGGAAGGTGGTTGAATTCGTATTCATAAGGAGGTGAGATCCATTGGAACTCTTCCCCGTGGCAGGTTACAACTGTCTGAAGCAGGGTAAGAGAGGTTGTGTAGGGGCGGTAGGTTTCGGGATTGGTGAGGTGGATTTGGAACCCGGCGCAACTCTCACCTTGCCATTTGTCAAAAGATGGCGTGAAACGAGAGGCTCGTAATACAAGACCGGAAAGTTTCTTATCGGCGAGAAACTCCAGAAGCGGTTCTGGCTTGAGATATGGTGCACCCCACAGTTCGAAGGGGGTGGTGGTGCCACGACCCTCTGAAAGGTTGGTTCCCTCCAGAATAACTTGGCCTGGATACACCAAGGTTGACTCGGGGGTAGGCAAATTAGGTGAGGGAGGCACCCAATACAGATCCGTCTGGCGATAGAGCATGTCACGTGTCCAGCCATGCAAGGTAAATACCTGCAGAGGAGCGCCAATATCGAAAGCTTCATTGTAAAGACGAGCCATTTCGGCCATGGTAAGGCCATGGCGCATGGGAATTGGGAAACGGCCCACGAAAGAGCGGAGCTCGAGATCAAGGAGGTTTCCTTCACAGTGGTGTCCGCCGATGGGATTTGGCCGGTCAAGAACCGCCACCAAAACGTCATGACTCCGAGCAGCCTCCATACACAGAGCCAAAGTGGTACCGAAGGTATAGACTCTTGTTCCTACGTCCTGGAGATCAACTAGCAAAACGTCAATGTATGAAAGCATGTCCTCCGTGGGTTTACGGGTCTGACCGTAGAGGCTAAACACCGGGATACCAAGGCGATGATCGACGAAATCGTCCGACTCTATCATGTTGGCCTGCTGTTCACCGAAATAACCATGCTGCGGGGCAAAAAGTGCTGTGATTCTAGCACCGGCTTCGAGGAGTCGATCTTTGCTGTGTCGAAGACTACCATCAACTGATGCCTGATTGGCGAGCAGGCCAATCCTGGCGGTTTTTAACCAGGCCGGCTGAGTTACAAGCAGGTTATCTATGCCTAACTGGACAGATGCCATGAGTTAAACTCCCTATGCAAGTGAGCACTAGACACTCAACCCTAGAACTCGAAATGGGCAACGCTCAATATCAAATTCGAAATCCTAAGCACCAAGCACTAAACAAATCCTAAATTATAATGCTCCAATGCTCGAAACAACAGAAACCAAAATGCAGTCAAAGCAGGTTTTGGTCATTGGAATTTGAGAATTTTGAATTTGTTTCGGATTTATTAACAATTTCCGCGTGACGACTTCCGCGTTCTTGTCCCTACTTCCTATATCCTGCTGGGCTCAGCATCATGCTGCTCCCAGAGTTATTATAGGAAAGCTTGTTCTGCAGTCAAGGGCAGTATCACTTGACCTTTTGGGTATTATCTAGTAGAGTCGCCTTGTTTCTGGGATGAGCTGAGTGGGCCTCTAGAAAACACCACTATTATTAGGGATACTCCGCCAACGGATGTCTGATTGGAAGTATGCATGGCCCGCAAGTCCACCTATAACATTCTCATGTATTCCCACGATACTTATGGCTTGGGGCATATTCGTCGGACCTTAGCCATTGCCTCCCATTTGCGGACACCCAATGTTAACATCCTCATCATCACAGGATCACCTATAGTTGGCCGATTCTCTTTTCCCCCCCAGATCGATTTCGTCCGCGTCCCAGGCATGATCAAAATGACCAATGAAGAGTACCTGCCCCTGTCCATTAAAATCAATACCCAGCACGCCCTTAAAATACGCCAAACTATAATTACCAGTACCGCCAAGGCCTTTCAACCACGACTGTTTATTGTGGATAAAGCACCTTTGGGTCTCAAAAGGGAAATTATCCCCACTTTGCAGTGGATCAATCGTTGCCATGGACATACTAAGACCGTACTCGGACTCAGGGATATCATGGACGATGCTGCTAGCACAAAAAAGGACTGGGAAGAAAAGGGCGTCTATGATGTGCTGGATCGTTACTACTCAGAAATCTGGGTGTATGGCAATCAGGAGTTCTATGACCCAATCCGTGAATACGATATCCCGAAAAACATCAGTCAAAAAATGATCTTTACTGGATACATACCTCGAGCGTTGCCCAAAGCGGGAGAGATAAATGAGGTGAGAAGGGAACAGCGTCTTGACCGTGGCCAGAAGCTTGTGGTGGTCACCACTGGAGGTGGTGGGGACGGCTATGACCATATGGACGCCTACCTCAGAATGCTTGAGGCATGGGGCGAGTCGCCTCCTTTTCGAACAGTCATGGTTACGGGACCCTTTATGCCCAAAAAGAGAAGGACGGAGATTTTCAACAGAGCAAGGCGGATTCAGGTGCGCACTTACCGGTTTTACAGGCGCATGGAGAGATTAATAGGGGCTGCCGATGTTGTCGTGTGCATGGGCGGATACAATACAGTTTGTGAAATTTTGAGCCAGGGGAAGCCTTCGCTTATTATTCCCAGGGAGCAACCCCGTCGGGAGCAGTTAATTCGAGCTCAGATTTTGTACGAGCACAACCTGGCAGATTTCATTCCTTGGTATCAGGTGGACCCAAATCTTTTGCGACATAAGCTCCTTGCTATGATCGAGAAGCCGGAACCCTATCACCAAGCAATAAGTAATTTCCGCTTCACAGGTCTGGAAGTAATGAGCGAGCGATTGGCCGAGTTCCGCGGCGAGGTTTCCGGGGAGAAGAAGGTATTACATCTTTAACCAGGATGTTTCACGAATCGCTTACTGCGACCACGGATATGACCGCCCTTCCGTGCGTCCTCGGGCGTCGGCCCCTGCGACGTACCACTCAGGTACGCCTCGGCTTCGATCTTGGATTTTGGATGTCGGATTTTTGACTACAATTGATGATATCGAGCTTAACAGTTCAGATTTCGGCATTTGTTCTCTGGTTCTCAAGAGCTTTTCAGTAAATTTTCAATCCGCGTTCCGCAATCCGCATTCCGCAATCGTCGACCCGGTGGCCCGCCCGCCTCGCCTTGCTCGCATGGCGGGCAGGCACGCCCATCTTCGTGGTCTCGTGACAGCAATTCATGAAACATCCTGGTTAGCACTAGAATTTTAAAGAGTTATAGATAGCAAATTTGCAAATAGAGTCCGCCGCGGCGGACTTTTTTTGTTGCTAAGGAATCAACATTACACCTGATTCTCTCTGGACAGCAGCAGAGATAAGCCAACTGCTCTTGTCGGAGATATCGGTAAAGCTTATACCTATCTCATAATATGCGGGTTTATCACAAGCACTGCAGTGGATTACTCGAGCAGGAATATTTAGCGGACGGACTAGGGAGGGTACATGGATAGTGATATCAACTTTCTCTTCTGGCTCTAAAGGCTCCTGACAGAGGATGAGGGCTCCATCTACTGTAATGTTCAGTGTTTCACCTTTGATTTTCCCTTGATCGGTCTGGACGATCACGGACCATCTGACTTTAGCTCTGGGACGTTGGCGCTTTTCGCTGTCGTATGACACGGTTATGCCTCTCTGGAACAACCAAACTCGTCAATTGGCATCGGAGCAATGGAGCGGTCAAGTGAATTGGCACACCTTAACAGAAAGTTACAAACCATGTAAGTTAAAAGATATGATCCAGAGTCAAAAATCGATGGCTTTATCGCTAAAGACGGCGAGCTGTTTTGGACTACTGTCATAATGGAGGAATAGAAATTCCAAATCACAATCACTAAGGTGTCAGGTTTCGGGTGTCAGGTGTCAGGAAAAAAACCACAAAGACTAAAAGCTGAAACCTGAACACTGAAACCTGAAACCCGGAAATCTGGTGCTTGGAGTTTGAGATTTCATAGAATCCATCACTCCGGCTGAAGGAAAGCCTCTAAAATGTTCCTCTCTGGACTGGAGATTTACTGCGTGATAGTATCGAGGACTCTGGTTTCAATTATAGTGAAGAGAGAGTTCGTAAATCTCAAATCCCAAGCACGAAACAAGTCAGATGCCCGATGTGGGATATGAGATGTGAGATATGATAAAGGTCAAGGAATTTGAGCAAAATCCAAAAGACAACTATCGGTTACATCCTCAAGGGTTATCCCCGTATTAGTGAAACCTTTATTTCAAATGAAATATATTTGCTGGAACAACTCGGTTTCTCACTTCATCTTTTTTCCATGCGCGAGCCCCGCGAATCGTTCACTCACGAGAGTGTGAACCAAATTCGGGCAGCAGCGGACTATCTTCCTTCCACTCTTCTCAAGCCTTTGCCGCGCCTGCTCTACCACAATTTCAAACTGGCGAGACAGCGTCCCGAAGCTTATTCTGAAGCCTTACGGTTGATGATCACCCGCTTTCGGCGGACCAGGAAAATCGCCACCATTAAGCACTTACTCCAGGCAGGCTACCTCGTCCATGCTCTGCTTCCAGGTACAGGTGTTCGCCACCTGCACGCTCACTTTGCTCATTCACCGACATCAGTGGCATTGTTTGCCCACAAACTATGCAATCTACCCTTCAGCTTCAGCGCCCATGCCAAGGATATCTATACTTCCGACCAACGTCAGCTCCAAGAGAAAATCGCTTTGGCTAAATTCGTCGTTACCTGCACTGAATACAACCGTCGTTTTCTGCAAGAATTGGCTTCAGATGGGCCCTCTATTCACCGAGTCTACCATGGCATCGATGCCGGACTTTTTTCAGGGCAATCTGAGTCTCGGAAACCTTCACCTCCATACCGGATCCTCAGCATTGCCCGTCTGGTTGAGAAGAAGGGTCTACCCACTGTTTTTCGTGCACTGCGGAATCTCCTCGACCATGGATATTCGCTACACTACACTCTAATCGGCGATGGCGAAGAGAGACGATCAATCTTGAATCAACTACATAATCTGGGGCTCGAAACTATTTGTACTTGGCTGGGCACCCAGCCTCACCACAGGGTCATTGATGAGTACAGGAAAGCTGACCTTTTCGTCTTGGGATGTGAAGTGGCAAGCAACGGCGACCGGGATGGTATTCCCAATGTTTTTCTGGAGAGCATGGCCATGGGAGTACCAGTTTTGGCCACCCGAGTCTCGGCTATCCCAGAACTTGTGGAGGATGGTCGAACTGGACTCCTAGTGGACCCTGGTGAACACGAGGAAATGGCGCAATGCATGGTTAAGTTGCTAGGTGATGAGGAACTGCGGCACAGGATAATTGCCGCAGCGCGCCGGCGTGTCAGGAAAGAATTCAATAACCGAGAGCTCATTCAACAGTTAGCGGCGGTATTTGAAGAGGCTGGACTAAAGAGGACAAGCAAGGGAGATTAATCCGTTTTTCATCGGAGGTAAGCGTTGGATCCCGAACCATCCGGTGTTCTTCAGGGCAGGACGCATGCTCGTATGCGCATTGCTTTTTATGCCCCTTTAAAACCGTTGGACCACCCCCGTCCCTCCGGGGACCTGGTAATAGGTACCGGTCTTTATCATTTTCTGCAAGGTCGTGGACATGGGTTAGGAAAAATCAGCCGGCTCCGCGCTCGCTGGATTTACTGGAAACCTTGGCTTTGGCCCCAGGTTGTTCGACATCGAAATCGGTCCTTTTACCATTGCCGCAAAATGGCAGCTGATCTTTGGCTGACCTATCACAGCTATTACAAAGCACCGGACCTACTTGGTCCACACTGTTGCCGCCGTCTCGGCATACCCTATGTGATCTTTCAAGGCATCTACTCAACTAAGCGGCGAAAGCACTGGACTACTTGGGGTGGGTTTGTCTTGAATCGGCAAGCACTTTTGGCTGCGCACCACGTTTTTACCAACAGGAAAGAAGATTTGGTCAACCTGGCAAGAATAGTGCCCGAAAAAAGTCTTACCTATGTGGCGCCTGGTATCTTTCCCGAACAGTTCTGTTTTGATTCGTCGTCTCGTAAGCAACTGCGGCGGCATATGGACATTTCTGAAGGGATAGTAGTGGTTACCGCTGCCATGTTCCGACCAGGGATCAAGACCGAGGGACTCTCTTGGGTAATTCGCTCATGTGGCGAGCTTTATAGAGAGAATGTTCCTTTGTATTTGCTCATAGCTGGCGATGGTAAAGAAGGCCCCCGTCTTCGCCAGATGGCCGATCACTGGCTCCCAGGGCGAGTTCGATTTCTTGGCAAGGTGGCACGAGAGGAGATGTATCGTTTTTACAGCGCCGGAGATTTATTTGTCTTTCCCGGTATTCGTGAGTCCTTGGGTATGGTTTATTTAGAGGCTCAGTCCTGCGGTCTACCGGTAGTGGCCTTTGCTGACGGGGGTGTACCGGAGGTGGTTGAAGATGAAGTGAGCGGATTTCTGGTGCGGCCCTTCGATCTAAGGGGATTCAATCAAGCTATTGCTCGGCTAATGAATGATTCCGGCATGAGAAGACAAATGGGAAAGGCTGCGAGCAGTTACGTTCGGAGTCGGCACGATCTGAATAAAAATTATCGAATCGTGGAGGATATTTTGCTGGGGCTTGTTCAGGACCAGAGATCAGAGGTCGGAGGTCAGAGGTCAGAGGTCAGGGTTAAAGCTGATCTCTGACATCCGACCTCTGACCTCTGGGATGGACGACTTGAACTCATTGACCAATTGACGAACTGACTTTTAGCAAGGAAGAGTGAGCCAAATGGTTACCCGTTTCGCCCTGCTGCGGCATGCTGAGACCGAATGGAACCGAGAGAAACGCATCCAGGGTCAACAGGATGCACCTCTAACATCCCACGGGCGACAGCAGGCACAGCGGTGGGGGCTAGCTCTTGCACGCTATGAATTGGATCATATGATTACCAGCGACCTGGGGAGAGCGAGCCTTACAGGCACATTGATAAACCTAAATCTGGATCTGCCTCGCTCCGAGGAACCCAGGCTAAGAGAGCAGGACTGGGGTCGCTGGGCAGGCCTTAATTTTTCTGATCTTCTCAAGGTGAAAGAACTCAGAGCACAGGAAAAAATGGGATGGCATTTCCGGCCACTTGAGGGTGAGAGTCGTCTGGAGGTTCTTGAGCGAAGCCGTCAGGCACTGATGGATGCTGCTAGCAGATTGAAAGGTAAACGGGTGCTGGTAGTCACCCATGGAGGAGTAATTAAATGTCTCCTTTATCGGCTTTTTCGCAGAGATTTCTTGCCAGAGGAACCTCCATTGCTGGAACCATATCGCTTGCATTGGCTGAGTTACGATGGCCGGGGTTTTCAAATTGATCGGTTGAATGAAGAAATTTAGAATAGTACGCCAAGCTCCAAATCCCAGTATTCTTGGTGTCAGGTATCATTTAGCTACCAGGTCTCGGGTGTCAGGGCTGTGGGTTTCAGGTTTCGGGTGTCAGGAAAAAGAAAAATAGAGGGTAAAACCTGACACCTGAACACTGAAACCTTAATAATTGTGATTTGTCTGAAATTTTCACTTACCCTCGTGCTGTAATGCTCTAGGAAACTTCAACCATGGTACATGGGTTGTTTACACATAAGAGGTTTTAGCGGGAAGCGGATGAGAATCATCCAATATTGCCAACATGTCTTGGGTATTGGCCACTATTTTCGCAGCTTAGAGATTGCTCGGGCTCTCCACCGTCATGAGATTGCGCTGGTGACCGGTGGTCCCCCATTGGAGGTCAATTTGCCAAGCCATGTCACCGAATACAGGCTGCCGGGATTGCAGATGGATGGAGCTTTCACTGTTGTATCCCCAACCGATGCAAACCGCTCCTTGGATGAGGTGAAGGAGGAGAGAAAGACACTCCTCTATTCACTTTTCGAAAAAACCGCACCTGACCTTTTTCTGATTGAGCTCTACCCCTTCGGACGAAAAAGTTTCGGCTTTGAGATACTGCCCCTATTAGAGGCTATTCACCGGGGTGACTTCTCCTCAACCAAAGTAGTCTGCAGCCTGCGTGACATTTTGGTGGAAAAGAAAAGTCAGAAAACTTACGAGCAAAGGGTATTGGATGTCCTTAATAAATATTTTGATGGACTATTAGTGCATGCCGATGAAACCCTGGTATCTCTAGGCGAGACCTTCGAAAGCACAGACAGAATCAAAATTCCTGTAGTCTACACAGGCTTCGTCACTCCTCGGCCAAACGCTGATCGAGGGAGAAAAATCAGAAAACGCTTGGGCCTTAAAAGGGATGAAGCCTTAGTTGTAGCCAGCGCCGGGGGAGGAAGAGTAGGGGATAGTCTTCTCAGGGCAGTGGTTGAGGCCTATGCTCGGTTGACTGGCGAAAGACGATTACGCCTCTGCGTTTTCACCGGTCCCTTTATGGCAGAGGCGGATTTCTCGGCCCTCTCAGACCGGGTAGCCTCATTGCCTGGCGTACAGTTGGAGCGATTCACTGCCGATTTCCTTTCCTATCTGGCTGCGGCAGATCTTTCTATTAGTATGGCGGGCTACAACACTTGCATGAATATTTTGGCAGCGGAGGTTCCTTCACTGGTCTTTCCATTTGCTCAGAATAGGGAGCAGCGAATTAGGGCGGAAAAGCTCGCAGCCCTAGGGGGTTTGAGTCTACTAAAGGAGGAGGATCTGGAACCGTCACGTTTGGCGAGCCTCATGGCTGAAGTCCTCAATTCAGGAATAAAGGTTGTCAGGGTAGCAGTCAATCTGGATGGAGCCCGAGAGACAGCACGGTGGCTTGAGCATTGGCATGAAAGCACATCCCCATGAGTTGGAACAAAAATTCTCTCCCCCTATACCGTCGGGTACCTTTTGACATCGAGCATCTTTTGCACAGGTGCCTGGAGGAAGCTGCAGCTAAACTTCAAAAAGGCACCAGAGTTAGCGTTTTTTTTAGGGCGGATGACATTGGTGTGCCTGGAGAAGGCTTTGCTAAGCTGGTTGATCTTTTTCGCCGTAAGCGGGTTCCTTTAACTCTCGCTGTAGTCCCGGCTTGGCTTACCAGACCTCGCTGGCAACAGCTGCAAGACCTTTGTGGTAAAGACCGGCGGTTGTGGTGTTGGACCCAGCATGGCTGGCGCCATGTCAATCACGAGCCCCGGGGAAAGAAGCTGGAGTTCGGCCCTAGCAGACCAGCTTCCCGAAAGCGGGAAGACCTTTGGTTAGGTTTTCAGCGGTTGAGCGAACTTATGGGTGAGGTATTCGTTCCCGCCTTTACTCCACCCTGGAACAGGTGCGACGAAGAAACTCTCAATGCTCTACAGGGGTTGGGTTACCAGGCCCTATCCAGGAGCTTGGGTGCGCAACCACCTGCTCCAGTCACAGTTACTGAGTATCCTGTAAGCGTAGACCTCCACACCAGAAAAGAACAAGATGCTGGCGATGGCTGGCAGAACCTTTGTGGAGAACTTAGAGAGAATTTGGCTAATGGCTTCTGCGGAGTTATGGTTCACCATCAAAGGATGAATCAGGAGGCTTTTGTTTTTTTGGATCTACTTTTGGATAAGCTCAAGCGATGGCACTATGGGCGACTTGTCCATCTGGGTACCCTGATGGACGAAGATTATAAACCGTAGGAGGTAGGGAGTTGATTCGCTGTTTCCCCCGTATCCCATTTATGTTATTTTGATCATCTTTGACCTATTAATATTTAGAGCAGCGAAGTGGTCATGTTAAATAAAGCCACAGGTAAGAAAACAGAGATCTCCAGGCAGGTGGTCCTTCCTTTTAAGAAATCTCTAGAAATCAGTTTTAAAAGCATCCGGGTTAGATTTTTTCGCTCTATGATTACCACCATGAGTCTGGTACTGGCTGTTTCATTTCTGAGTTTTGTGCGGGTTGGTACGGATGCAGCCAATGGCCTACTGGCGACTGGAGATCCAGAACTGCATCAGAGTTTGTTAAATGCCGGTTATGACTTGGAACCGGGGGTCACTTCCACAGGAAGCAGTGCCAAGGAACGTTGGATCGTTATTCTCTCACTGCTCGTTTGTGTGGTGGGTATCGTTAATGCCCAGCTCATGGCAGTGACTGAACGTTTTCGTGAAATTGGCACTATCAAGTGCTTGGGGGCATTGGACAGTTTTGTCTTGCGCCTTTTTGTTTTAGAAGCAGGGATGCAAGGATTGGCAGGTGCCGGTCTCGGCTCTCTCTTGGGAGCTGTGGCTGCTTTGCTCAGTGGCCTTATTCGTTTCGGATTTGTGGCCTGGCAGAATATCTCCTGGTTGGCGGTGTTGTTGTCCATTGCCTTTGCTACAGCCATAGGCTGTCTTCTGAGCCTGCTGGGTGTCATGTATCCAGCCATGGTCGCCGCCCGGATGCAACCAGTAGAAGCCATGAGGGTTGAGCAATGAGGCTATGGCAAATGAGCTAAAATGAAGCAAAGCATTTAAAATGCCTAAAGTGTCTAAAATGCCTAAAGTGTCTAAAATAGTCATGTCAACAAATTTGATGCTTACTGTAGCGACCGAATAGATATGACAGAAATGCACAACATAGTTCGAGTTTCTGCTGTTACCAAAGTCTTCAAGCTCAAGAAGCACAGAGTGGAAGCCCTCCGTGGTGTTGATCTGGAAATCCGTTCCGGTGAGTACCTCTCAATCATGGGGCCGTCGGGATCAGGCAAAAGCACACTTTTCAACATGATCGGAGGCTTGGACAAGCCCACTTCCGGTAAGGTTTTTATCGATGAAGTGGATATCGCCCAACTGGATGCCTACGAGTTGGCCTGGCTGCGCTGTCGAAAAATTGGCTACATTTTCCAAACATTCAACCTGATCCAGGTTATGACTGCCCTGGAGAACGTAACTCTGCCAATGATCTTTGGCGGAATGCATAATGATGCTGCGGTACAAAAAGGTTTAGATTTACTGGGCCTGGTGGGTCTGGGAGATAGATTCAACCACAAACCCTCCGAGCTATCTGGAGGTCAACAGCAGCGTGTGGCGATTGCCCGGGCAATGGCAAACGACCCAGCCATTATCCTGGCGGATGAGCCTACGGGAAATCTGGATCTGACTACAGGCGAAGAAATCATTGAATTGCTGAAACGGTTGAGTGAAGAGAAAGGTGTCACCATCATTTCGGCCACCCATGACTTCAAAATGCTTAGCGTCTCTGATCGTGTCGTCTGGATTCGAGATGGCCGAATAGATAAGGTCGAGGAGCGAGAACAACTGTCCATCTCGGTGGGTGAAATAGCCCACCGCCCCTAACCCAACATCCCTAAACGGGAGCAATCCCGGATAGCAATAACCGTGACATGGGCAAATTCACTGAGCTATTTCGCAGGTCCAAAGTCTGGCAGGTAATCAGTCCCTTGATTTTGATCGGTGGATTATTTTGTTTTGCCGCCCAAGTTGTCTGGGCCGCTGAGACCAGTGAAGATCTGATCAGACAACTAGCTGAACTAGGGGACCGGAGTACAGGAACTCCCGGCTGCAGTAAGGCGGCAGACCAGATTGAAAAGGCTTTTAAAGCTCTGGGAATTGAACGCGTGGGCCGGCAACGTTTTCTTCTGCCAGTCACCCAATACCAGCCTTCCTATCTCACCCTAAAGGGGCAACGCACGCCGATAAAACCACTTCGGCTCAACGCACTGAGCCCACAAGCTACCCCGGCGACGGGTATTGAAGGACCTCTTTATTATGTGGGACGAGGCCAACTCCAGGATTTCAACTCCATCAAGGTGGCAGGTAGCATCATCCTGATGGAGTTGGATTCTGGGAAGAATTGGCTAAATGCTCCTATGCTGGGAGCAAGGGCCCTGATCTACGTGGACCGCGGTCCTACTTCCAAATGGTTCTTTGAAGATAAACGTGAGCTGACCTCCCTGGAATTTCCCCGCTTTTGGCTGCCACTTTCCCAGGCAAGATCGTTATTTGGCTCTTTTGAAACCGCAGCGAATGGTTTGATTGCTTCTAAGGTATTGCTCAATTCCAGTGGCGGATGGCGGCGAGTTCAGGGGGAAAACATCTACGCACTCATCGAAGGAAAAAGCCCAGAGCTCAAAGAGCAGCTTCTTGTGGTGGAGGCGTTTTATGACAGCACGGGTTTGATACCAGGTATGTCTCCTGGTGCTGACGAGGCTAGTAGCATCTTCTCCCTGCTAAATCTGGCCCGTAGTCTCAGTGATAATCCTCCAGGAAGATCTGTACTTCTATTGGCGACCAGTGGGCATGCCCAAACCCTCGCTGGGATGAGAGAGTTTACTTGGCCTCTTCGATCCAAAAGAAGAGATCAAAAAAAGGTGGAGAGCGAACTGAAAGACCGCATCAAGCGAGCCAATGAGGCTCTGGAAGTCCTAGAAGAGCCTCTGGTTCTTGAGCAAGCGAGGGGAGAGGCGGCTGACCGCTTGCGCAAAACTTTGGCAGAGCAGATCAAAAGCGAGGTGGATTCACTAAGTCAGAGGCTGATAAAGCTTCGCCTGGAGCAGGGTGGGGAGAAAAATCAAAGACTGATAGATGAGCTGGCTGAGCGGCGCCTTCTTCTGCGCCGGCTTGGCTGGCGTAGTTCTTACCAGGGTATTGAGGGTGAAGAGCTGAAGCTATTGGAGGAGTTGATTCCGGCGGCAATCGAGGAAAACCAGACCATTCTCGAGGACGGTCGGGAGCAAATGAAATGCTGGCGGAGCACTGGTCGGTTGCGAAGGCTCATGAGCGATTTTGAACTCACCGCCTTCATTTCACTGCATCTTTCCAGCCATGGCAACGGAGTTGGCGCTTTCAATTACGGTTTTATGTATGATTTGAAACCACAAATTAATCGCACAGGGATCTACGCACCCATCAACCGTATATTGAATCGTCTGAGTCAAGAGGTTGAAAAGGAACTGGGCCTGAGCAATCTTTTTCAGGACACCTTGCGGCCTAGCCCATTGCGACCATGGCAGAGCTACCTTCCCGACCGACCTGCCCTGGGTGGAGAGGTAAGTGCACTGGCGGGATTTCTGGGACTTACCTTGGCCACCCTGAACGACGCCCGCCCATTCTGGGGAACACCCTATGATATGCCAGGGAAGTTGAACCTGGCTTATCTGGAGCAACAAAGTCGATGGATTTCTTCTCTGATTGAGAAGCTGACCTACGAGCCGGAATTGGTTTCTGATCGTCTTCCCCTGAGGGGTTTTTCATCCCTTGTCGGTCGGGCAAACTTTATTCGCCAGGGAGAACTGTTCGCTGATCAACCTGCCCCTGGAACTCTGATTCTCGCTTATCAGGGACCCAGCCTGTTTTACACCATGGTAGACTCCGGCGGTTTGTTTAGTGTTAGAGGTCTTGTCGACCGCAAAAACACCAGTCACAAAGCTATTCTGGAAGGTTTTCGTTTCAGTCAAAAGAGCGGACAGATCATTTGGGCTATTGACAAGGCCGCGACCGGCAAAGACGCCTACCGGATCAAGATGACACGCAGCTTAATGGAGGCGGACCTAGTCATGTTCGCTTGTCGGGCGACCACCTTGTTCAATCTCCTGGAGCCCCGCACTTTCAGCTATATGACAAGGATTAACTTGATAGACGGGAGGAGCGAGGCTAAACCACTGCGCTACTGGTGGAGCAGAATCGATACCCGCGCTTCCACTCTGGCCAACATATTTTTAGAGCCTATTACACCATTCAAGCTGACCCTTTCGGATACAGTGCTCAAGAGGAAACTTATTTTGCTAAATTCCGATGCCTCCAAACCAGAGGGCAGAGGATATCGAGTTGAGCAGTGGCCAATCATTGCTGCCACAGAATACCGGGTTGCAAGAGATATGTGGCACCTCCTGCTACCGCGTATAGCCAATTTGGAGAATCACGGTATCAAGAATGAACGAATTCGCGCACTTCAAAGGGAAGGCATTGAGGCTCTGGAACGCGCCGAGGAAGCACTGGAAAATCTGCGTTACGATCGCTTTATGGAAGAGGCCAGGACCTCCTGGGCTTTGGCCAGCCGTATTTACAATGATATAGAAAAAACACAGAAAGACGTTCTCTTCGGGGTGCTATTCTACATAGCCCTTTTTGTTCCTTTCGCCTATTGCCTCGAACGTTTGCTTTTTGCTTTGGTTGATATCCACAAAAGAATCGTTGCCTTCTTAGCGATTTTGGGGCTGATTATCGCAGTGATTTACCTGGTCCATCCGGCATTTCGGCTCACCTACAGTCCTTTAGTGGTAATACTTGCCTTTTTTATCCTCGGTTTATCGGCGCTCGTGGCTCTAATTATCATTGGCCGGTTCGAGCAAGAGATGGTATTGCTCCAACAGCGAGCCCGCCAGATGAGAGGCTCGGAGATAAGCCGGACCAAGGCATTCATAGCTGCCTTTGTTTTAGGTGTTAGTAACTTGCGACGTCGACCTATCCGGACAGTACTCACATGCGTCACCCTGATTATCCTCACCTTCACCATCATGAGCTTCACTGCTGTTAAGAGTTTGCGTCATCGTGGTCGGCTTCGCTTGGAGGAAGGATCCCAGTATAAAGGTTTACTCATGAAGATCCTCAATTGGGATAGCCTGCCGCCTGAAGCTCTGGCTACAACCGAGAACAAATTCAACGGCGAGGCCCTAGTGGTGCCAAGAGTTTGGCTGGAAAATGAAGATCGCACACAGGCGCCGGTGGTTTCCATCCGATTGGGCGGAAAAGAAATTTTGGCTAAAGGTGTAGTGGGTTTGAGTGCTCAGGAACCAAAAGTTAGCAATCTCGGGGGCACACTTAGTTGCGGGCGCTGGTTTCGACCGGATGAGCGGAAAGCTGTGCTTCTTCCTGACAGGGTTGCAAGAAGCCTGGGAGTTTCGCTCGAGGAACCTGAGAAGGCTATAGTGTCAATCTGGGGGACGGATTTTCGCGTGGTGGGTTGTTTCAGGGGCGAAGGATTGGAGAGTCACCTAGATCTAGATGGTGAGCCCCTAACTCCAGTGATCTTCCCCAGCGAAGCGGTGATGGAGGTCACCGAGGTGGAGATGGAGGCCATAGAGGCCGGGGAGGAAGTACAGGTTTTTCAAAGCCGTTATCAGCATATTCCTGGCGATCTGATCGCAATAATGCCTTTTCAGACTCTCATGGCTTTAGGCGGCAAGCTCAAGGCCCTCGCTATCCGACCACACTCCCCTGAGGATACCAGCGGACTTGCCACAAAGCTGGTGGACCGTTTTGGTTTAACCCTTTTTGCCGGAGAAAAAGAGGGCACCTTTATGTATTACGCCTCTGATGCTCTCAGTTACAGCGGGGTACCCAACATCCTCATCCCTTTATTGATATCCGTGCTTATAGTTTTAAACACAATGATCGGCAGTGTATATGAACGAAAGCGAGAGATTGCGGTTTACACCTCGGTAGGGTTGGCACCTGTTCACGTTTCTTTCCTTTTCATCGCCGAAGCGCTGGCATTCGCGGTCCTCAGCGTGGTTTTGGGTTATCTACTGGCTCAGACCAGTGCCGAAATTTTTGCTGGTACTTCTCTCTGGCAGGGAATTACGGTGAACTATTCGTCCCTGGCCGGAGTGGCAGCCATGGTACTGGTAATCTTGGTGGTGTTGGTATCAGTGATCTATCCGTCTCGGGTGGCGGCGTCCATTGCCATTCCTGATGTAACTCGTGCTTGGACTTTGCCAGAGCCTGAGGGCAGCGCAATGAAACTCACCCTGCCATTCTTGATGAAATACAAGGAGCAACTGGGAATTGGAGGGTATCTGCGCGAATACTACTTCGCCCATAAGGACGTTTCACACGGGCTCTTCACCACCGATGACATTTCCTTGGAGTTTTACTGCCCCAGTGAGCAATTGTCTGGGCTCAGCGGTCCAAATCACTGTGAAAAGGACTGCATCCAGGTCAAGACCAGGGTCTGGCTTGCACCTTTTGATTTCGGGGTAAAGCAGTTCATTCATTTGGAATTCTGCCCGTCAACAGAGGACCCTGATAACTACGTGGAGATTCAGGTAACCTTGCAGCGTGAGGCCGGTGAGGCCAACTACTGGAGACGGATCAACAAGGCTTTTATAAACGATTTACGAAAACAGTTACTCATTTGGAGATCTCTCGACAACGAAGCACAGGCCCATTATGCTACATTGCTGGCAACTGAACACGCTCTCGAGGGGACCACTACCTAGGTCCAAGGGCTCTGCATTGCAATTTTAGACTACTGGGCACCAGGCCGGCTCTCGTCTCTTTGTTGAAGTGATTATCAGCAGCAGAAACAGAAGCGAAAATGGATCAAAATAGGGTAAGAATACGGGCTATAATCCTCGGCGTTATGCTGGGAATCATAATTTGCGCCCTTACCCCTTTTAACAATTCCTACCTCAATGCAACGCCTCTTGGGGGCGGACATTTTCCCCTGGCTGCGTTTTTTGTTTTTTTCTGGCTATCCATTGGAATCGCAGCCCTCGGCAGATTTCGCTTTTCTGCCAACTGGCTGAGTGGTCGCGAACTGTTCGTCGTCTGGATTCTTATGGTCATAGCTTCTGGCATTGCCTACACTGGTCTGGTTCGCACTTTCTTTATCAACCTAACCGCTCCCTACCATTTTGCCAGCGTCGGCAATCGCTGGGCGGAGGCGATTCAGCCCTTACTGCCTCGGGGTTGGTATCCGGGCGACCCGAACTCCATTAGTCTTCTTTACAATGGACTGGAGGGAGGCAGTCAGATGGGTTGGTGGCAAGTTGTCCAGAAAATTCCCTGGGGTTGCTGGCTGCCACCCCTCCTTACCTGGGCAGGCTTTGTTCTGCTGTGCTATTGGGTAATGCTCTGTTTGGTTGATATCTTTAGTGAACAGTGGATAACCAACGAAAAGATGAATTTTCCTCTCCTCCGGGTGCCTCAGCTCATGGAAGAGGCTCTGGCCGAAAAAAGGCTATTCCGTTTGCTCGCCAACCGTTTTCTGATATTGGGCTTGCTGGCCACTTTTACCCTCCATCTCATAAACGGACTCCATTTCTATTTCCCTTCAGTACCGCAGATTCCGACCTTGATCCTTGCCGGTCCGTATTTCCCCAAACATGGCCTGTTTTCTGGCTTCCACAAGCTGAAAATCTTCATCTACCCCGCCTTTATCGGGTTTGCCTTTGTAACCTCTCGGCAGATTTCTTTCAGTTTCTGGTTCTTCTTTTTCTTGGGCGGCCTATTGTTTGGCTTGCTGGGTGTTTTGGGTTACAACATACCCACCGCTGCTTTGGGTGTGACCTTTGGTCCCACCCTTTCACGTCCGGAAGAAACTCAGGTAATAGGCGCTTACGCTGTCTTCTTTATCTTCATCCTCTGGCTGGCTCGCTATCACCTGCTGGATGTTACGCGGCAGTGCTTCTTCATAGGCAAAAGGAAAGAATCCGAGGTGAGATGGGCTTCTTCGAGGATTTCCGGTTGGGGATTTTGGCTGGGAACATCAATGCTTGTCTTCTGGTGTCTAAAGTTCGGCATGCCTCTGAAAGTGGCACTCCTCCTTCTAGGCGCCTTCTTTTTTATTATGCTGGTGACCAGCAAGGTGGTCTGTCAGGGGGGTATTCCATATTTCACCCTTTCTGCCGCTCCTACAGATGGACTGCTCTCCTTTTTCGGCTCGCGTTTCTTTACTAGTCTGGGGCTGACCATGGCAGCGGTTATGCAAAAGGTGATGTTTGTGGATCTGCGGGAATCCATGATGCCTTCGCTGGTTCATGGTGCCAAGGTAAGTGAAGGCGTCCGCAACAGGGGGATTATCTTTACAGGGATTATCCTAGCGGTTATTGCTGGGGTAGTGGTCTCCTTCGTGGCAATGCTCGCTCTGTGTCACAAATACGGAATCCGCGGACTCCAGATGGATTGGGCCACTCGCACGACACTGGGCGTATACGAAAATGTCCAGCGTCTCCTGGATGCTCCCGGTGAACCGCGTCAGTGGGTGCTAATATTCTCAGCTGTCGGTGCGGTTATTATGCTGGTTCTGGTGATTTTGTATCAACGTTTTTACTGGTGGCCAATCCATCCCATAGGCTACCTAACGGCCTACAGCTCAGCAATGCGGATTCTCTGGTTCAGCTTCGTGGTGGGCTGGCTCTGTAACCATTTGAGTCTCAGATACGGAGGAGTATCGCTCTTCAAGAAGGTGCGATTATTCTTCATTGGCTTGATTATAGGGGATTTTCTCATGGCAGGCTCCTGGGCTCTGGTAGGTCTGTTCACCTTTGCAAGCTACCAGGTCTTACCAACTTGAGTTAACCCGGAACTCGGATCGCGGAATTGGGAATTATTTTGTTCCCCTCCGCATTCCGCGTTCCGAATTCCCACTTAAAAAGATGTACGACGATAAAGAGCTGCGAGAGTACCGAGACCTTTTGAAGGTGCCGGATCATTTTGAGGAAGGCTTCGACTGGAAAACAATTGTTGGCGCCATTTTCATCGGCTTCCTCATGATGCCAGGCAGCATGTACCTGCAGCTTGTAATAGGTACGGGCATCGGTCCAGCAGCCCGTTGGGTGACCATAATTCTTTTTGCTGAGCTGGCCAAAAGGTCTTACAGCGAACTAAAGCAGCAGGAGATTTTCCTCCTCTACTACATGGCGGGGGCTGCCCTGGCATCACCCTTTCAGGGGCTGCTCTGGAACCAGTATCTGGTCCAGTCAGATGCCGCCAAGATGTTGGGACTCACTGAATTCATCCCTCAGTGGGTGGCACCGCCCATAGGTTCTGAATCTCTCCTGGAACGCACTTTCTTTCACCGCGATTGGATGATCCCCATTTTACTTCTGGTTGGGTCTCAGATCATTCAACGTATCGATCATTTTGGTCTCGGCTATGCTCTTTTTAGGATTACCTCTGATGTGGAAAAACTTCCTTTCCCCATGGCACCGGTGGGAGCCCTGGGGACAATGGCTCTGGCCGAATCCACAGAAGATAAGCAAAAGAGTTGGAAATGGCGCGTTTTCTCCATTGGCGGAGTCATTGGCTTGGCTTTCGGCTCCCTGTACGTGCTTTTGCCAGCTGTCTCCGGCTTGCTTTTGACTGAACCAATCCGTCTCATTCCTATTCCTTGGATTGATTTAACCCGCCACACTGAGGATGTATTGCCGGCAGTAGCCACTGGCCTGCAGTTCGATCTGGGGCTTATATTCATTGGTATGGTCTTACCATTTTGGGCGGTAATGGGCGGACTGGTGGGATTGATAATCACGGTAGCGGCTAACCCGGTTCTTTACAAACATGGGATACTCCACCGCTGGCGCCCGGGCATGGCTACCGTTGATACCGTTTTCGCCAACAACTTCGATTTTTATATGAGTTTTGGTATTGGCCTGGGACTCGCCATTGGCCTGATAGGCGTGTGGTATGTTCTGCGCTCTTTTTGGAATAGCGGTGGAGGTCAACGGGTTAGTTTTAAAGAACTCTTTAAGCCGCCACCCGGCAGGGGTGATTTCAATTTTTGGATCTCCATAGGCATCTATGTTTTCTCCACTCTGGCCTATACGGGCCTCTGTGTCTGGCTGGTTCCCAAATTTCCCTGGATTTTCTTCCTTGGCTATGGCTTCATCTATACGCCGGTCATCTCTTACATTACCGCCCGCATGGAGGGCATTGCCGGACAGTTCGTCAGTTTACCCCTGGTGCGAGAGGCGAGTTTCATTGCAGGGGCCAAATTCTTTGGCTATCAGGGAATTGAGATCTGGTACGCCCCCATTCCCATTCACAACTACGGGGCGGCCACTGTAGAGTTTCGCAAGATAGAACTCACCGGAACAAGCATCCGGGGTATCATCAAGGCGGAGATTGTGGTTTTTCCGGTTGTTATGGTGGCAAGCCTTCTTTTTTCGCAGTTCATCTGGCGGTTGGCGCCTATACCCTCCAGTAGCTATCCCTATGCCCAGGAGCTTTGGCATCTGCAGGCCTTAAACACCTTGCTTATGCAAACTTCGACTTTGGAGGGAAATTCCCTTTTCTTCCAGGCGCTGAAGGGAAGTTACGTTTTGGGTGGATTGGGCTTTGGTATAGTGACCTATGTCGTACTCAATCTGGTGGGCTTACCGGTACTCCTGGTGTACGGAGTAGTTCGTGGCTTGGGCCAGTCTACCCCCCATGGCATGATCCTGGAGGTGGTGGGTGCCTTCCTGGGGCGCTTTTTTTTCCTCAAGCGCTACGGTACAATGTGGCGACAGTATGCACCTGTTCTATTGGCGGGTTTTTCCTGCGGAATGGGTCTTACCGGTATGTTCGCCATGGGAGTAACCCTCATTCTCAAATCCCTCGGCAAGCTGGCCTATTAGCTCATAGTAAAGAAGTTGATTAGTCAAATCGTCAAATCGTCGAATAGTCAATTCGTTCAAATCGTTGAAGCCGTTCAAATCGTTTAAGTCGTTAAAGCCGTTGAAATCGTTGAAACCGTTCAGGTGGTTAATTAGTTAATTAGTCGATTAGTCAATTCGTTCAAATCGTTAATTCGTCATTGAGGCCATTCATAACCATTTGACTATTCGACAAATTGACGATTTGACTTGCTGCCCTCTGACCGCTGACCTCCGACTTCTGACTTCTGTTTTCCTTCGTCTGTCTTCTACCTTTTACAACAAATGACAGCGCAGCGTAGTGACCTAATGACGCCGAAGGCAAATGACTGTTCTGTCTTCTGCCCCCGTCTCGCTCTTCTCGCATTATTCCCTACCACGCATGCGGTCGAATCCAGTCTGTAACAGCGCCCGATGACTGGTAACCCTCAAGTCGGCTCAGTTCCTTGCCGGATTGGAACAGGACCAAAGTGGGCGTTCCACCTACTCGATATAAAGTCGGAACATACTGATTAATATCCACGTTCAAGGAGCCGACGCTAAGGCGACCTTCGTAATCTTTAGCTATTTTGTTAATGGTGGGGCTAAGTAACTTGCAAGGACCGCAATTGGGCGAAAAGAAGTTGACTAAAGCAGGGATAGGTGAACGCAATACAGTTTCAGTGAAGTTTTGATCTGACAGCAACAAAGGTGCACCTTGGGTAGAAAAGTTCAAGGCAAGAGGGGCCTTGCATTTCCCGCAGATCGGCTGATCTCCAACCCTCTTGATAGGGATTTTGTTGCTAGTTTGGCATTGCTTGCAGGATAGGATCAATGCACCAGTACGAATCGGAGATGACTGGGAAAAAAGTTGTCCCTTACATTTACCACAGTTGGGACTCTGCGCCAGCCTAGATGCTGACAGCTTGTTTCTTGTGCCGCAATTGCTGCATCTAATGTAGTAATCTGTGTTGTTTGCCATATCTGTGAATCACCCCTGAGTTAAGAATCCAGGCCCGGCCACCGGCCCAGAGGGCCTATGGGAATACCTGCTCAGCTAGCAGCGGGCAACTGGCAGCTGGCAGAAGTCAGAGATCAGAGGTCGGAAGTCAGTGGTTTCTATCCCTTTTCAGATCCGCAATCCGCAATCCGAAATGTCGCCCTTTGCTCCATGCCCTCAGCCCATGGAAGATCTCACTGTGCAAAGGAGGACCAGGTTTCCGAGACTGTAATCAAATATAAATTACATTAAGAATGAGATTGGTTCTGTCAAGAAGGGAAGGGGGGATTGGAGATTGTGGATTTTAGATTGCAGAATCCTGAAACTTATAGTTTGGACCAGCACACTTGATTCGAACTGGATAGGCTGTTCCCCCGGGCACTAGGGGAAAGATGGCAGGGTTCCTAAATCTACAATCTTAGATCTACAATCTAAAATCTTAGGCTAGGTCCAAATCAGGCGGTTGGGTCTTGGCGTATTCTTCATCCTCATCCGGCTCAACTTCAGGCTCGGGCCCGATGTTATCTTTGACATCATCGGGCAAAGCGCCATAGTTGATTCGGAGATAGGGAGCACCTATGCCGGGCGGGCGGTTCTTGTCGTATTTTACTGGCTCTCCCAGTTGTTGTTCGGTGGTAATGATTCGAACTCCTTCACTTCCACCTGCCACACAGACTGAGACCTGGTCATCTGGGAAGCGGGCCCAGAAGATATTCACTTGGGCTGCTCCTTCTTTGGACCAACCGATGACCCGTCGCTCCTTCTGATCTTTACTGAGAATCAGCCATACCTCATCGCTCTTGTGGATGTCAGAGAGAAGGCGAACCTTTTCCTTTTTTTCCTTTCTAGAGGTGTCTACCCCGACGTCGTAAAAGAAGGTGTTGACTATCTTTAAAACATCGGGAGGTAGGTCACGAGGCTCTAGAGATATGTGGCTCAACATCCATCCAGGTGGGAGGTCTTTTTCTTCTGGGTTGAAAGGAACAGTTTCCTCCGAGTTGGCCAGGATGCGCAGACCCGCGTCACCGCCGACCACCAACAGATCGATGAAACCACTAGACAATTCAGCCCAAAACACGCTTAGGTCGCACGGTCCGGACTTGGACCAACCAACCACAATTCGATGGAGCCGGTCTTCTAAGCTAGGAAGAATAAGGTATCTAGTTTTATACGCGTTTGAAACAGGAAATATAATTTCTTTCGCCATTGCCCAGAACCCATCGGATTTGATCAGACAGAAATACTAGCAGAGGTTAGGGATTTTTGCCAACAGGTAAATGGTCTTCCCTCGATTCGTTTGCAATGCTTGTGCCAGTCACGAGAAGCTAAGGCTCAATATAAGTTTATTTAATTCTAGCAAACCTGGTCCTCCGGGTCAGGTCAGTTCTCAATGGCTTCGCCGGTAAAGATGGCGAGGGCTTTTGGAGTTTTGGAGTACTAGAGGGATAGAAATTCCAAATCACAAATCACAAATTTCAAATAAATCACAATAACCAAAATTCAAAATTCCAAACCTGTTTCGGTCATTTGGTATTGGAATTTAAGATTTGTTTGTAATTTGGTGCTTGGAGTTTGGGATTTCAGTGACTTCACCACTCCATTACTCCAGCATACCGCGGCAAGAGCGAAAGACCTTGGCTCCCCTTCGGGGGATGGCAAGGGCCCGGATTCTTTATTTTACTCTTGCTCTTTAAGGTCTTCTGGGGATAAATGTAGAAGGACGCATAGCGCTTTAGGCACCCTAACAAAATACTAATTCTTGCTACGCGATCTTTCGGGATTTGCGCTTGCCCTGCTGGGACAGAGGTCAAATGAATAGTGTGAATTTGGATTCTTGGAAAACTGTGGCCTGGAACGGAATCAGTATGAGAGTGCCTTCTCAGTGGGAGGTAAGCTCTTTGGCAAAATCTTACCTTCAGCTTGATGACGGCATGGGCCCTGTACTTGAGCTGAAGTGGCAACAAGTGAAAGGTGTTTTTTCCCACCAGGATCATCTGAAAAAGCTGGCTCGCCATTCCAGATCTGTTCCTGGACTAAGTTTCCAGCAAACTTCTTTGCCAGAGGAGTGGCGGCAAGCTCTGCGTCATTTTGAGACTCAATGCTTTGAGTGGCAGGGTGGAGAAATAAATGGGAAAGGGGTTGTTTTGTATTGTCCGGCGAGTCAACAGGCCAGCCTGCTGCAATTTTATCAGCAGAGGGGTTTAGGCGGCTCTGAGGTACACTTGGGCGTGTTAGATTCATTTCGGGACCATTGTGAACAAGACATGGTAAGATGGTCATTATTCGGCCTCAATGCGCTTATGCCAAAATCATTTGGGCTGGTACGATATCGTTTTGAGCCGGGCCACTACCAGTTGGAGTTCAAAGATCGTCAGGAGTGTGTCGACCTTAATCGCTGGGGGCCAGCTGATTTGCTTCTCAGGAAGAGTGATCTTCGTCACTGGTTTGAAAAGAGGTGCAACGAATTAGACTGGTGCAAGTTGGCAAGCATCCGAGAGCATAATTATCAGGGGAGGCCTGCTCTTTATGGAGAAAACCGAGGTCCGGATACCCTCTCAGTGAGGCTTTGGGCAAGGATATCCAGGAAATTGCCCAATGTGTGGATTCGCATCTGGCACCTTTCTTCACAGAACCAGATCCTCGGTGTGGCGGCACGTGGCTTGAAATCTTTGGATGAATACTTGCTTGAGGAAATCTGCAGAAACTATGATATGGCCTAGAAGGAAAAAGCTGCAGAAACATCACCTCATGAGCGAACCTTCCACTAGGGCAGAGGCTTTTGCCTATTGTCCAGTTAAAAATCGAGAGGTGCTGGAAGAGGAGCTGGAAGGGGGTGCAATGGTGCTAACCTATCCCCTAGTGATACGGCCTTGGCTGGCAGGTGTCGCTCAGAGGCTTGGGCTGCAGTCCAGTGAACCTCTAACCAGAAGGCTTGAACTTGATGAAATGGGGAGTCTCACCTGGAGTCTTCTAGACGGTAAACGTACTGTGCAAGATGTTGTGGACTTCTTATGTCGTCGCTATAAACTAAACCGTAGGGAGGCAGAAGTTGCAACGACCGGATTTCTTCGCGAGCTTGGTAAGCGAGGTCTTATTGGACTACGATCACCCCATGAGGAGGATAGAGAGAAATCCACTTGACAAAGAGATGAACCTCTCGGCACCATGTTAAACCCTTTGACCAGGTAGGAGGTGTACAATGCGTATAGTAGTGGTTGGGCAGGCGCCCTTTGGTGCCAAAGTACTGGAGGGACTGCTGGAAAAGGGAGAAGAGGTGGTGGCAGTATATACCCCTCCTGACAAAGGGAGTAGACTGGACCCTCTAAAGGAAGCAGCACTTGCCAAAGGAATTGCGATTTATCAACCAGCAACCTATAAAGATGATCAAGTTTTCGCCGAATACAAAGACCTCAAACCTGACCTGACAATTTTGGCTTTTGTAACTGACATTATTCCTGAAAAGTTTTTCACTGAACCCTCTCTCGGCACCATCTGTTACCATCCCTCTCTTCTCCCCCTGCACCGTGGCGCTAGCGCCATAAACTGGGCGATCATTATGGGTAGAGCCAAGACTGGTCTGACCATTTTTTGGCCGGACGGTGGAATCGATACAGGCCCAATTCTTCTCCAAAAGGAGGTGGAGATCGGACCGGATGATACCACCGGGTCCATCTACTTCAATTATCTTTTCCCCATGGGAGTTGATGCCATCCTCGAGTCTGTAGATCTGATCAAAGAGGGCAAGGCCCCCAAAATTCAACAGGCGAAAGAAGGAGCCACTTACGAGCAGCCGTGCAGTGGTCGTGTGGCTGCCATAGACTGGGAAAGATCTGGCCAAGAAGTTTACAATTTAGTGCGAGGCTGTGATCCTCAACCCGGGGCGTACAGTAAATTGAAGGAAGAAAAAGTCTGTTTTTACGGCGCTAGGCTCTTGCGGGAGTCCACTGAAGAGGTTCCTGGTACGGTAGTAAAAATAGACCCGGAGGGCTTTCAGGTAGCTGTGGAGGGAGGAAAACTGGCTGTCAGTAAAGTAAGGCCGGAGACTGGGGGCAAAATGGAGGCTGCGGCCTTTGCCTCGGAAAGAGGATTAGAAATAGGAGATCGATTTAGCAATGACGGGTGAGACAGAACCAGACAAAGGGGAGATGGAGGAGGAGAACCGCCGAATACGGACCCTAAGACTCTTGGTGGATTTCTCTCTGGCTTACCTCGCCCAGACTAACTTGCCCCTGGAAGAGGCGCAGGCAGTCGTGGAAGGAGTTAAAAAACAGGCCTTGCGCCTTTTTCCAGAAAAGGAGGAGACCTTCGACCTGATTTACCTCCCAAGGTTTCGCCGTTTACTGAGGGAAAAGTATCACTTGCATTAGCGCAGAGCGAATAGCGCTCTGCGCGGCGGGACGGGGATAGAGGTCAGAGGGCGGAGGACAGAAGTCAGAAGTCGGAGATCAGCGGTCAGAGGGCAGCAAGTCAAATCGTCAATTTGTCGAATAGTCAAATGGTTATGAATGGCCTCAATGACGAATTAACGATTTGAACGAATTGACTAATCGACTAATTAACTAATTAACCACCTGAACGGTTTGAACGATTCAACCACCTGAACGGTTTGAAGGCTTTGAAAGACTGCAACGGATAGCACTTAAAATCATGAAAGAAATCTACCTACGCTTGATGAACGAATCGCGCTGCATTGCTTCTCGTTACGAGTTACCTGAATTCTACCGGCGATTCAAGCCTTCACTGGCAATTTCACGGCGTATTTTTTTTGATAACCCGTTGCTTATTCATTGCAGAGAGTTAGTTACCCCGCAATATCCGGGTGATTTTGGTCATGGACTTCAACATGCCACCAAGGTGAGTGTTGATGCAGGTACCATTGTTCTTTTGGAAGGTGAGAAGTATTTTACTGTTCAAGCAGAATTAGAGCGTGCGGTTGTGCTGGTTCAACTCGCAGGACTTCTCCACGATTTAAAAAGGATGGAACACAAGCACGCCTCCGCCGGCGCTAAGGCGGCCAGAAAACTCCTATATGATTTTCCCCTCAGTCACCCAGAGGTAAATTGCGTGGCAGAGGCCATAGCTAATCATGAAGCATTTTCTGAGCCCCAAATGTGCGAAACGCTAACAGGCCAACTGGTAGCCGATGCGCTCTATGACGCAGACAAATTCCGCTGGGGCCCGGACAATTTTACCCATACAGTCTGGTACATGATGAGTTACCACCAAGTAGACATAGCCGAGCTGTTTGGTCGCTTCCCATGGGGTGTAGATGGTATCGTCAGGATCAAGGATACTTTCAGAACGAATATAGGGGTTCAGTACGGCCCGGAGATCATCGATTTAGGAGTAAGGATCGGCAAAGAGATCTATCAACATCTGCAGAAATATCTACACTCGTTTAACCCGGATGTTTCATGAATCCGCCTAAGGCGGACCACGGATATGGCCGTCCTTCTCTCCGAGCAGTAGGCTCTACGAGCCGGACGCCGTGCGTCCTCGGGTGTCGGCCCCTGCGACGTACCATTCAGGTAGGCCTCGGCTTCGATCTTGGATTTGGGATTTCGGATCTCGGATTCTTGAGTACAATTAATGATATCGAACTTAACAGTTCAGATTTCACCATTTGTTTTCTGGTTCTCACGTACTCTTCAGCAAATTTTAAATCCGCAATCCGCATTCCGCAATCGTCGACCCGGCGGCCCGCCCATCTTCGTGGTCTGGTGACAGTAATTCATGAAATATCCGGGTTGAGAGAGTTGGGAGGAGACTCTAGAGAGTAGTCTTCAAGTGGACATGGAGACGGAGGGTAAGATTGCCCAGGGTGAAAGGGATGTGATGGTTTTCAATGAAAGCGAAGGCATCGACGGACTTCGCATAGGTCAGGTGACAGACAAAGAAAATAACACTGGTTGCACCGTTGTGCTGGCCGAAAATGGTGCTGTTGCAGGAGTTGATGTACGTGGAGGGGCACCAGGAACACACGGAACCGATGCCTTACGACCGGAAAACCTGGTAGAGCGACTACACGCAGTGGTCCTTACCGGTGGTAGTGCTTTTGGGTTAGCCTCGGTACAGGGAGTTATGCGATACCTACGTCAAAGGAATTGTGGTTTTCAAACCGAATACGGAGTGGTTCCTATTGTAAGCGGTGCAGTAGTTTTCGATCTCGGTCTAAACAGAAGTGAAACGCTTCCAGACGCCGATATGGGCTATCGAGCATGTGAAAATTCTTCAAAAGCGGGTGCTGAACAGGGATGCGTGGGTGCAGGTACCGGTGCGACAGTGGGAAAGCTTTTCGGACTTGAACGTGCCATGAAGGGCGGACAAGGCTTCGCCTCTCTTGTTTCCCCCAATGGACTGAGGCTTTGGGTCCTGGCAGTAGTTAATGCTTTCGGTGACATTCGCAACCATGAGAATGGTCAGTTACTGGCAGGGGTGCGCACTAGAGACGGACGGCGACTGGCAAATGCAGCTGCAAGCCTGACTGAGTTGGAAGTTTTGAGGGGTTTCTCGGCCACAAACACTGTCTTGGGTGTAGTGAGCACCAATGCCACCCTTTCAAAAGCTGAACTCACGAGGGTGGCTCAAATGGCTCATGATGGTATTGCTCGTGCCGTTGTTCCTTCCCACACTCTTTACGATGGTGACACCATCTTTGCCTTGAGTACGGGGTCTCATGGGCGAGTTGAGACAACTGTTGTTGGCGCGATTGCTGCCCAGTTAATGGGCCAAGCTATTGTCAACGCGGTTGTCCATGCTGTTGGGGTGGATAACCTTCCCGCCTACCAGGACCTTTTTGGAAATAGCCCATAGCGCAAAGCGCTTCGCGGCTGGTAAACAGTAAACGGTGAACGGTAAGCAGCGAGACGGGCGAGACTTGCGAGACGGGGGCAGAAGACAGAGTAGTCATTTGCCTTCGGCGTCATTAGGTCACTACGCTGCGCTGTCATTTGTTGTAAAAGGTAGAGGACAGACGACGGAAAACAGAAGTCAGAAGTCGGAGGTCGGAGGTCAGAGAAAAGCGAGTTATTGGCTGATCTTTTGCTTATAACGTATAACAAATAACGAATAACAACTCGTACCGTTCACCGTTTACCATTTAACGATTTCAACGACTTGAACGTTTTTAACCAGTGGGAGAATTGACAACCGCACTGCAAATTCCTCTGGAATTAATGGAAATAGGAGTAAAAACTTGAAGTCGATTATAAACTTTTTTTTTGAATTAGGCATGTTGAAGAAAACTCCAAGGAGTGGGTACCAGTTTCTCGGTTCAGGACGAGAGTCTGTAGCTGATCACGCTTTTCGAGTGGCGACAATTGGCTTCACCATGGCGAGGCTGGACAAGGAAGCCGACGCCTTTACCGTAATGCGGATGTGTTTGTTTCACGATCTTCCTGAGTCCCGCACGGGTGACCTAAACTACGTAAACAAACGCTATGTTGAAGTTAAGGAGGACCAGGCTATAAAGGATCTGGCCAAGACACTTCCCTTCGGCGAAGAAATTCAGGATTTGTTGGAAGAGTTTAAAGGAGGAAAGACCCGAGAGGCCCAGTTGGCTCGGGACGCAGATCAATTGGATCTCATTTTGGAACTGAAGGAACATCAGGATTTAGGCAACCGCTATGCCAAGGATTGGATCCAATTCGCCCTTAAACGGCTGAAAACGGATTTGGGCAAACGGTTGGCGGTACAGGTTTTAGAGACTGATTCTACCGCCTGGTGGTTCGAGGGGAGGGATCATTGGTGGACTGCTGAATAGCAAGCTGTCGGCGAGAGGCGCGAGAAGAGATCATTCAATCCTTTTCATCCCAGACCTCTCGTCTCGCCCGACATCCCGTCTCGTAGCGCCACGTAGTGGCGCTAGGCGACCGTGATGGAATTCTTGCCCACATCTTTGCTTCTGTAGAGAGAGTTGTCTGCCAGTTGTAGCAGTTCTTTCTTGTCTGAGGCATCAGTGGGATAATTGGCTATACCGAAGCTGGCGGTCAATTTGATAGCGAGGTTCAGGTCCTGGAGGAAAGTCGCATCCGCCAATGCCTTGCGGATGGCAACCACTTTATCAAAGGCCGAATTTTTGTCCTGGCCCGGCAAGATTATTACATATTCATCCCCACCGTAGCGCACCAACCGATCATCTTGTTCTAGCTTTGAATCTATAACCTCAGCAGCCTCTCGTAAAATTTTGCTCCCGAGTAGGTGTCCGTGCTTGTCTACGTGTTCCTTGAAGTTATCCAAGTCAAGGAACACCAAGGAAACTTCCTGCCCTTGGTGCAGCAACAGGTCCAAGTGCTGATGCATGAAGCGGGTGTTGTAATAACTCGACACGTCGTCAGTGATGCTCAGGGACTCGATCTTTCTGTAGGTGCGAGCATTATGGATGGCGATGGCTACATAATCGGCTAGGATGGATAGCAGGGGCATGAAATTGTCCTGGAAGAGAGACATGTCTTCAGGGTTTATTATTTCAATGACGCCAATTACCGCACCCTGCATTTTAAGAGGAAGACAAATGATAGAGCGAGTGACGAAGCCGGTGAGATCGTCCACTTTATTACTGAAGCGAGGGTCACGTCGAACCTCCGGCACCAACATTGGCTCACCGGAAAGGGCAACGGTACCTGCTATTCCTTCGCCAAGCTGTATTCGCACGTCGGCCAAGGAACCTTTATCTAAACCAACTACCACCTCGAAATATAGCTCCTGTGTCTCAGGATCCAGCAGGAACAAGGTCCAGTTTTTCGCCTTAATAAGCTCACTTAATCTTTTAAGTATGATTATTAGTATCTGGTCCATGTTAAAAGTTGAGGTGAGAGCCTTGCCAATCTCAACGCAGGTCATCAGCTGTTGAATGTAAATGGAACTCTCTTCAGGTGAATTGGTGTGGGTGGGTAACAGATCTACTTCTTTGAATAGCTCATCCATGGGCGATCCACTGCCTTTGTTATTGCTTATACACCGAATTAGGTAAAGCAACCTTCATGCCAACACCAAAGTTTAAGAGGACAGAAGACAGAAGACAGAAGACAGAAGTCAGAGGTCAGAGGTCAGAGATCAGTGAGTTATAGGCTGATCTTTTGCGTATAACGAATAACGGATAACGGATAACGGATAACATCTCATACCGCTCACTGCTCACCGCTACCGCTTACCATAAGGACTACCTCTTGAATCAATTGTAACACCTATGCTACTTAGGATGGACACTATAGTGAAAAGGAAGTGCTAAATGAGCAAGAGTGATCTCGACGAGCACCTTCAGGATATCGAGAAGGATTACAAGACTGAGATTGTTCCCATAACCGTATCCGGGCTGTCCTTGCGCTGTCTGAGGATAGCCGACTTAGACGAGATAATCCTCGACCAGCTAGGCACGGGTGATCTCAATGGGGCAGAGCTTCCCTACTGGGGAAAAATCTGGGAGGCGAGCATTCTCCTGGCGGCTTACTTGATAGCCCAGCCTGTAGTGCCAGGGAGACAGATCCTTGAGATTGGCACGGGTCTTGGGGTTAGTGGCCTTTTTGCGGCCGCATGCGGCCATGATGTAACACTATCTGATCATAAAAAGGAGATCATCAGATTCATCAGGGCAAATATTTTATTGAACAAATTGGACAATGTGGACGTTATTAATGTTGACTGGACCAAACCAACCTCAAACCAACTCTACGACTGGATTGTGGGCTCGGAGGTGGTATACCACCGGCCAACCTATGATTCCTTGGTGCAGTTTTTTCAACAGGCGCTGAAGCCTCACGGTACTATTTTTCTCGCCAAGAGCACGAGTCTACCGGCCAACGCTTTTTTTTCAAAACTCACACAGTATTTTAAGTTTAAAAAACTGGACAAAGTAATGCGTTCTGGGGATCAACAATATGCCATCAGTCTCTATGCAATCAAGAGGAAGGATGAGACTTAGCTCACAGCTCATAGCTCGAAAGGAGTTCGTCAATTAGTTAATTAGTTGATTAGAGAACTAGAGAATTAGTTAATACAGTTAAGCAGTTGACCGTTTACCGTTCACCATTTACGATTTGAACGACTTTAACGACTTCAACGATTTGAACGATTTGAACGGCTGCAACGAATGAACTAATTCTCTAATTACCTAATTCTCTAATTGACCTTGACTGTCTGCTGCGAGCTGCCTGCTGCTTTGGGGTGATCAATGAGATTAACCTTCTTGGGAACAGGTTCTGCCTGGTCCCTACCTGAGATAGGTTGTGACTGCTTGATATGCCGGCAAATGCATAAAAACGAAGAGACTCGTCTCCGCACTTCTTTTTACCTGGAGGGGCGAGAGAAGTTATTGATTGATTGCGGGCCGGACATAGTGCGGCAATGGTGGACTAACGGCTTGAAGTCACTAGACGGAGTGCTCATAACTCACGAGCACGGAGATCATTATCTGGGCCTCGATGAGTTGGTTGCTTTACGACGTTCCACTGATCCCGGTAACTGGCATCCCATTCCCACCTACGCCACGGAAAGTTCCTGGGAGACCATTGAGCTTCGTTTCGGGTATCTTCTGGAGAAAACCCTGGAGAAAAGATTGGTTGTCCCCGGCGAACCGCTGCCTGGATTGCAAACCAGGGTGGTTCCTTTCAAAACTTACCACGGGCCGATGGCAAAGGGGGCGGTGGGCTACGCGTTTGAGGACGGAGGAAAAAGGCTGGTTTACACTTCTGATCTGCTCCATCTCGAGGGGCAAGAGGACATATTGCGCCACCCAGATGCACTAGTCATTCAGTCTCACTGGCTCAATGAACCTGAGTTTAACCGGCCATCACTGCTTAGCTTGCAGCGGGCATTGCCGATGATTCGTGCCTGGCAACCTAGAGAAAAGGTTTTTCTGGTTCATATCTCGGACGCCGATCAGGTGCCCGGTGACCCGGCCAACCATTACCTCAAAAAGATACCCCCTGCAGCTCCGCTCAAGGACCCGCAGACAGGCATTGCATATCCCGTTCCGACCTGTCAGGCGGAATGGCAAGAGACAGCTGAGAGAGCCTTTAAAGACAGCGGTATATATATACCAGTGCAGGTCGCTTATGATGGACTAGCGGTCGAAATTTAGCACGCAGAGCTCTCGGGGCATAGAGTAAGAAATCAGGGGTCGGGGGTTAGAAGACAGAGCAGTCATTTGCCTTCGGCGTCATTAGGTCACTACGCTGCGCTGTCATTTGTTGTAAAAGGTAGAAGACAGAGGGCAGAGGACAGACGACAGAAGTCAGAGGTCGGAGATCAGAGGTCGGAGATCAGAGGTCGGAGATCAGAGGTCGGAGATCAGAGGTCAGAGATCCTAAGTTAGAGATTAACGAATAACGAATAACAAATAACATCTCATACCGCTCACTGCTTACCGCTTACTGCTTACAATTTGTAACAGATAACGAACTTGGGCTTTCGGTTATGAAAGAACAACATCTCGAAATACTCTCGGATGGCCTGAAAATTCGAGCTGTACTACACACTCCGGATACCGCTTCCTGGCCCTTGGTTATATTGTGTCACGGGTTTTTGAGCTACAAAGACAGCTCAAAATACAGACAGCTAGCCCAGGTATTTGCTCGAGAATCAATCGCCACGGTTAGGTTTGACTTCAGAGGCTGCGGTGAAAGTGAAGGGTTATTGTCTGAAAGCTCGATTTCCAGACGGTGGAGAGATTTGCAAAGGGTGATTGACGAGAGCGTGGACTTAAAGGATTTTGATGGACGTCTGGGTTTATTGGGAAGCAGCTTAGGTGGTTACCTGGCTCTCCTGGAGGTAAGTCATAATTCTAAAGTTCGCTGTGCTGCGGTATGGTCCACCCCTTCCCACCTCCTCGATCTGGCGAAACGACTCCCTAAAGTTTCTCCAGTGGAATTCTCCCAGGAATGCTACGAAGACCTGCTCACAGTGGAGCTCCTTCCTCGCTTAAAAAATGTCCAGCGTGTTCTCATCGTACATGGCCAGGAGGACCAACAGGTTCCGCCCGAACACGCCTCGAGATTGTATGAAGTGCTAGATGAGCCCAAGGCTCTTCATATCTTAGAGGGAGCTGATCACCGGTTAACTGCGTCAGAGTGGAGAGAGGAGGCTATTCGCCTCACCATGGAATGGTTCAAGAGGTTCCTTTGAGTCAGGGGTCGGGGGTCAGGCGTCAGAGGGCAGAGGACAGAGGTCGGAAGTCAGAGGTCGGAGGTCAGAGAAAAGCGAGTTATTGGCTGATCTTTTGCGTATAACGTATAACAAATAACGAATAACAACTCGTACCGTTTACCGTTCACGACTTAAAGGCTTTTAACCATTTGACTACTCGACCAATCGACGAGTTGACTAATTCTCTAATCAACCAATTGACGAACTCCTGTGAGCTTTCAGCTGTGAGCTGACTTACATTATCTTGCCAGTCAGTTTGTAACGTGCGTCCAAAACCAGGCTGAAAAGTGCTGGAATCAGGAAAAGGGTGAATATAGTGGAAAGGGCAAGGCCACCCACAACCACGCTGCCCAGTCCCCGATAGAGCTCAGAGCCGGCGCCGCGGAAAAGCACTAGGGGCAGCATGCCGAAAACACTGGTGGTGGTGCTCATGAATATGGGTCTGATTCTGTTCCTCACCGCTTCACGGATAGCCTCCCGCCTCTCCAATCCTTCTTGCCGCATGTGGTTGAGACTCTGGTGCACTATTAAGATGGCGTTGTTCACCACCGTGCCGATTAGGATGATGAAGCCCAACATGGTGAGCACGTCCAGAGCCTGATATTCGATAAAAGTGCTTACCAACCACAAGCCGGCGAAACCCCCGGCGGCCGCCAACGGAACGCTGAACATAATAACGAAAGGGTACAAAAAGCTGGCGAATAGCGCCGCCATAAGCAAATAAGTGATCACCAGCGCCAGGATGAAGTTCCACTGCAAAGCTCTCCGGGTGACCACAAGGTCGTCAGCGGTGCCGGCAAGGTTAATATTGTAAAGGCTGCCGAGTTCTCCGCTGTTCTTGAGGGGGGGGATTATCTGATTTTCTATGATCTGCATGGCCGTTTCAAGAGGCGTCTCCTTTGGCGGCCGCACCTGAATGGTGATAGCTCTCTGGCGCTCTATGTGGTTGATCTGGGTGGGACCGGCCACCCAACGAACATCTGTCACTGACCCCAGTGTGATCAACTGGCCGTCACGAGTTCGCAATAAAAGATTGTCGAAGTCCTGAGTGCGTTGGGTGGAGGAGGACCGACCCATCAGAGTTAGGTCGATTTCTTTGCCCTCGTGCTGGTAGTCGCTAACCTTGCGACCGTCCAGCAGGGTGTCCACTGCTTCGCCGATGTCCCGAGCTGCAAGTCCTAGGCTGGCAGCTCGGACACGGTCAGGAATTATCTGGATTTCTGGATTGCCCAGATCGAGACTAGGAATGGGACGTATCTGAGAACCTGGTAGCAATTGCATGGACTGACCGAAGATGCGGGCTCCGATCTGCACCAACTGCACCATGTCCGGTCCAGTGATGTCTATGTCGATGGTTCGGCCTGAGCTGATGCCCCGGCCGAACAAGCTGCTCTGATAGGAAGTAGCGTAGAATCCAGGAATCTTGGTCAGCTCTTGTTTGAAAATTGGAACCAGGTCTCTGGCTTTGAGCGGATCCTCAGTGGAGGCACCGGCAAACATTAGGCGACCGAGAGCCACATAGAAAAGATTGCGGATCCGGGGTTCGCGAAATTCGGTCGTTGCCTCCTTAGTCTCCACTCCCTTCCAGTAAGGTTCGAGGTTCTCAACGATTTCTTTTCCAATGTCGTCCAGCTCTTCGAGATTGTAACCGGGTGGGGGGAGCAGAAAGTTGAAGACAAAATTCCGGTTGCCCTCGGGTAAATATTCAGAGGGTGGCGATAGCCATAATGCCATGCCCAGAGACAAGCCCGTCAGCACAAGGACGACCGCCAACCGAGCCGGTACGGACTCTGTAACTTTATAATTAAAGTTGGCCACCCATTCGGTAAATCTGTGAGCAAAGTTGTCGAGTCGCCTAAGTGCTTTGCTAAGAGCGGAAACTTGTACCACTGAGTCGTAGGTGTCGTTCCCAGCCGGTTTGGATCCCGGATTGGCTGATACACCGTGCATTTGTTGATATTTCACTGCCAATTTGGCCTTGCGCCTTTCACGGAAAAACCCAAGGATTTTAGCTGCAAACGTGGGAATAACCGTGATGGAAACGATCAGACTCAGGGCCACGGCACAGCTGATGGCAATAGCGATGTCCTTGAACAGCTGGCCGGCTTCTTCCTGTACATAGACCACAGGGATAAAGACCGCCATGGTTGTCAGGGTACTGGCCAGCACCGCGCCCCAAACCTCAGTGGTGCCCCTGTAAGCTGCAACAACTCGGGATTCTCCCAGTTCTCGGTGCCGGTCAATGTTTTCCAGCACTACAATGGCTGCGTCCACCACCATGCCCACGGCAAAGGCTAGTCCAGCCAGGCTGATGACGTTAATGTTGCGACCAAAGAAGGTCATCATCAGGAAAGTGCCCACCACGCTTATAGGAATGGCGGTGGCAATGATCAAGGTGCTGTTGATCGAACGGAGAAAGAGGATGAGCACCAAAACTGCCAGCGTGCCTCCCACAAACAAGTTCTGGCGCACCAGATCAATGGCGCTTTCGATGTATTCGGTCTCGTCATAAACCTGGCGAAGTCGCATTCCCCGCTCTTTGAGAAGACCTGCATTCAATTCGGTAATGGCCTGCCGAACCCCCTTCATCACCTGGATGACATTGGCACCTGTCTGGCGCTTACAATTGACAGCAATGGTTGGCCGGTCCTTCTCATGAACGGTGGCGGTAGGCTTTGCGTAACCGAGGCGAACCTCGGCAACGTCATAGACATAGATAGGAGCGCCGTTGATGTATTTGATCACCACATTTGCCACATCCTGTGGCGACTGGTACTGACCAACAGTTCTGGCAATGAACTTACGTTTACCCTCATCAAAATCCCCGGCACTGATATTTTCATTTTCACTATTCAGTGCAACGGCAACTTCGGCTATGCTGATGCGGTGCGCAGCCAGGGAGTCGGGGTCAAAGATGACCTGCATTTCCGGCTCGACCCCGCCATAAATTTCTGATTCAGCGACTCCTGGGATCCTCTCAAACCGCGGCTTAATGAAGTCTTTGATGAACTGGTACTCGGTGGCAATATTGGTGTTGTCACCGCTGAGACGCTCGAGAACAATCCAGGCAATGGCGTTTTGCTGACTTCCGGAGGAGACCAGCACGGGCTCTTCGGCCTCATCCGGGTACTCCGGCACTTGGTTGAGATTGTTGGATACTTTTAAGAGAGCGGCGTTAGGGTCGGTGCCTACCTGAAATTTGAGAGTAATCGTGCCGCGACCATAGAAACTCTCGCTTTTCATTTCCACGAGGCCTTCGACGCTCTTGAGGACATCCTCCTGTTCGTCGATGATCTCCCGTTCAACCTCTTGAGGGCTTGCTCCCGTCCAGATGGTATTAACAGTAATCTCGGCTTTGTCCACATTCGGTGTGAGTTGCACTGGAATGCGGAGAAGGGCAATCAGCCCAAACATCACCAAGAGAATGACTCCCACGATCACGGTGATAGGATTCTTTATGGAGGCATCTACTAGTTTCATCTGGTCTTAGTTCCAGGTTCCAGGTTCAAAGTTTCAAATTATGATCCTCATTAGGTTTTTATAGATTAAACTTGAAACTTTGAACTTGGTACTTTGAACTCATTTGATAATTTGTACAGGCTGTCCAGGACGGAGCCTTTCATTACCCCTGGTGACCACCTGCATACCTGGTTCGAGCGGCCCTTTGACTTCTATCAAGCTATCCGAGGCATTACCCAGTTCGACTGGCAGCGGCTGTGCTGTTCCCTCGCGCACCACAAAAACTAGGTGCTTTTGACCCACATTTACCACTGCGTCTTTGGGCACCGCCAGTACTGAGCCTGGTTTGCCAATGGCCAGGTTAACCCTGCAAAGCATGCCGCCCTTAATGTGATTGTCGCTGTTCTCAACCGAGACTTTGATTGGGAAAGTCCGACTGGCTGAGTCGCCCACAGGAATGATAGCCGCAATCTTACCTTTGAATTTCTCCGGGTTCAGGGCATCAACCTGAACATTGGTACTTCCTCCCAACACGAGCTTGGGCACGTAGCGCTCGGGTACGTCCACCAAAATGTCCATGATGCTGAGATCGGCAACTGTGACTATCGGTCCGCCCTTTTCTACCCACTGACCAACTTCAGTATATTCTTTCACCACAAAGCCGGAGAAAGGCGCGCGGATGATTTTTTTGGCGATAGAGTCCTCTTTGTGCTCTATCTCAGCCTCTAAGCTACGGACCCTCGCCTCCAGGGATTGGACCTCGGCTAGATTGTCTGTGTACTGTTTGTCAGAAATGGTTTCTGTCGCCAGCAACTTAGATGACCTGGTCAAATCTGCGCGAGCCCTGCTCAATTGAGATTGGGTGTCGGCTTTATTGGCCTGGGCCCCTTTGAGTTCAATTCTGAGAAGACTGTCTTCTAAACGAGCAAGAATGGCTCCCTTTTTTACAAAATCTCCCTCACTCACATCGAATTTTTCTACGATACCCTCAATATCTGAGGCCAGTACGCTGGTCAACTTTGGTTGAGCCGTGCCAATGAGCTGAACCTGTGGCGCAATCTCCACTCGGGTTACTTCGGCGACTTTAACCAGAGCAGCTGGAGGTGCTTTTTCTTGAGCTTGACTTGTGGAGATCTGCATAACAGAAAAGTGGAAAAACGCGGCAATTAAAAGCAGAGCGATCCGCAAAGTATTCCCCGGTATCAACTTGGTCATAGAGGGCTCCTAATCTGCCTTGGAACGTTTGAATATCCAAAACAAATAGTTTAGCACGCACCATGCCTAGTTACAAGAAGCAGAAGCAGAGCGTATAGCGTCAATTGGTTGATTAGAGAACTAGTCAACTCGTCGATTGGTCGAGTAGTCAAATCGTTAAAGCCAATGAAGACGTCCATCACAGAGGTCAGAAGTCGGAGATCAGAGATCAGCTTTAACCCTGACCTCCGACATCTGATCTCTGACCTCTAAGTTCTACCTGCTGCCAGGTAAAATCTGTCATCTGTCGTCTATCCTAGACGTTTATATCGCAAAGATGGAGGGATGGTAGGTTGCGATAGAGCTGCCTGTAATCCATGCCGTAACCCACCACGAAAACGTCGGGAATGTCGAAGCCGGTGAAGCTTATGGGAAGGGGTACTATGCGACGAATGGACCGATCCAGCAATGTACAAATCTTAATACTCTCAGGATTTCTCGCTTCCAGGTGCCGAATGAGGTATCCGAGGGTGAGACCGGTGTCTATGATGTCCTCTACAATGACTACGTTTTTGCCGGTGATAGACTCGTCTAAGTCTTTTAAAATCTTTACAGCGCCCGGGGAGCCCTCAACACCTTCATAGCTGGAGATTGCCATAAAATCGAGTGAGTGAGGGATTTCAATATTTCTGACCAAGTCAGCCAAAAAAACGAAAGAACCCTTTAGTATACCCAAGAGAACCAACTCCTTGCCTCGGTAGGCAGCGGAAATCATTTTGCCAAGTTCTTTAACGCGACCTTGGATCTGTTCAGCGCTGAAATAGACTTCACCTAGTGGATCCTTTTTCATAATATTTCCTCATTGACGCGTAGGCTTCTAAAAGGGTGGCAGAAGGATTTGTCTTCTAAGGATTCCTGCGGCCTATTCTTTTTTTGGCGTGTGCGATCCGATATTATTCGCAGAAATTCCAAATTTGACCAATAAAGCTTTGTAGTCTTTGCCGTAAAACAATTTGATAGGGATGTCAGGATAATGTTGTTCAAAAAGACGGACCTTCCGATTCTTCTTGGTTACCAGGGACTGTTTCATCGTGGTTAGTTCGATGAAAATGCCGTAATCGGGAAGATAGAAGTCGGGTGTAAAAGATTCTCGAACATAACCCTCAGCATCCCAGGCAATGGGGAAAGTTGTAGGTTCATATTCCCAGCTTATTTTGTAGAAATCGAGAATGCGGGCAAACTCCTGCTCACTCTCATTGGCAAAAGGGAGTGTGCGGCTCTGCTGGTAGGCCTGAGCATTGTCGTAGTCATCAAGTTCGCCCCTATCGGAGAGTATTGTTTCTATTTCATTTATAGCTCGTTTCATCTCAGGTAGCAGAGCGACTGGGATAGATGTCCTTGATTCTACCACTGCTTCACCATCTCCATTCTTCTCGGTTTGCAGCTGTAGAAAAAGACCCTGTTTGGACTCCAGTAGACTCACTGTAGCTTCCTTGTTTGCACCTATGGTGAACTTCTTTTCAAAAAGTGAAACTTCAGCAGACACGGGTATCTCCTAATGGCAGGACCATAGTGAGGTTATCTTGTTGAAAAGTTCTCTATCTAAGTTCACAGTCTTTAATTAAACTTAGAGGCTGTTGTCAAGCAAAAGTTCACTAGCCCGGATGTTTCATGAATTGCTGTCACGAGAGCACGAAGATGGGCGGGCCACCGGGCAACCGCAGGGTGTTGGTCCCGAGGCGCACCTGAATGGTACGTCGCAGGGACCAACACCCGAGGACGGCAGGAAGGATGCCCATATTCGTGGTCGCAGTAAGCGATTCATGGAATATCCGGGCTAGATCACTCGAAGCCTCGATTGTTTGGTTTCTAGCCCGGTAAAGACTGACCTCCCCTTCTTGATCGGGCTTTTCGTGCATGTTATAGTTCCTCTTATACTTTTTATATTCGGTTTTCTCGTCACTAATAAAGCACTCTGCTCCTAGGACATGGAGGACCCATAAGGGATAATCCCACAGCGCTGTGGGGTGCTATATTTTTTTCCGTATTACAGGTCATACAAAAATAGTCATTAAGGACGGAGCAATCAATGTCCAAAGAAGGTGACCTGGTACTAGTGCATGTAGAAGATAGTCCGGCCTTTTTTGCCCGAATCGAATGCATAAGTCCAGATGTTAAGCGCGACTGGTACCAGGTAACCCTGCTGGTTCTGCAGGTGCCGCTAGTTGAGGTTACTTGGATATTGAAAGAGGAATACATTAGCGGAGTCTCTTTCACCATGGGAGGGAAAAGGGTGGTTATGGAGCGTGTTGTGGCTCCTCCCAAAATGCTACCGCCAGACGAGGATAGTAAATCGCAAAAATATCCCAAGAAAAAGCCAAGTCCTGACAGGGAGACAGGCAAAGTCATATCTTTGTTTGAAAGGAAATAATTGATCCATGCCCTCGCCCCCCACCACACAAATTCCCCATCAAGAGTAAGTTGTAAGCAGTCAGCGGTAAGCGGTATAATTTGTTATCCGTTTCCGAAGAACCTCAGCCTTTTACTCTCAGTCCTCTGACCTCCGATCTCTGTCTTCTGCCAGCTGCCTGTTTAGCCAGTTGAGCCAGTTTAGCGCGTTTAGCCCGTTGGCCATCAGAACAAGAAAGAATTCCACGTTCCGCCTTTAAATCCTCGTCTCGCCCGTCTCGCTCATCTCGCCACCCTTACACTAAACCATTGTAATTCTGCATGATTTGCGCTATATTGCACTAGTCTGGGTATTTCGCAAAGGAAAATAAATATCCACGGTCGGAGCAAGCGATTCATGAAACATCCGGGCTATATGAGGTGACGGGATGCCCGACTTCTTTGAATTCCCCCAAATCGAAGGCGAGAGGCGGATCAACTCGCGTGTCTACTTGCGCGAGATTAAAGGTAGGGTTGAGGTTTTTAAGGATGGGGAAGTATATGCTGTTTTTGCTGAAAACGACAGGGAATTTCGTAAGGCGGTTATGATTCAGTTAGCTCGTCTTGGTGCTGCAAGTTTCCGGGAACTCTGTGCTGGTTTTCAGGTTGACCGTGAGACCTTGGAAAGATACCTCATTCGCTCTCAGGAAAGTGGTCTCCGTGCTGTGATGGACGACAAGCCCGGCCCTAAAGGCCCGTGGAAGGCTGATGATGTTACGCGCCTGGAGGTGATCAAAGAATACGTCAATGAACCCGGAATCTCTGACAGTGAGATTGCTCGACGAGTCTCGGCACGACGGCCTATTCAAGTAGACCATAAAATGGTAAACCGTATTCTTCGTCATGCCGGTCTGAAGGCCTCACCGGAGGTTGATTCCGTGAGCGACGAATCCCCAGCCAACCAACTCGCCCTCCGTTTCAAGACCTAACCTTAGGGTTAATTTGTCGATTAGTTAATTAGTTGATTCGTCAATTAGTTGATTAGGGAATTTGATAATTAGTTAAATAGTTCCAATACTTAACCGCTTACGGCTTACTGCTTACGGCTTACCAATACCGTTTACCGTTCACCGTTTACGACATAACGACTTCTATGATTTTTACGACTTTTACGATCTCCGAACGATTTGACTATTCGACCAATCGACCAATTGACGAAATTAATAATACGTCTCGACAAATTTCTCTAGGTAGGCATAATAGATGGGCTGCATCTCGGTGAACTCGATGGCCATACCATCTGGTTCGCTTCTTCTGACAACACCTTTGGCCACAATGGGAAGGTATTGGGACTCGAGTGGAATTTGGAACTGAAGATTCACCTCAGTGTCCACTGGGAGGGGCTTGGCTGTTTCAATGAAGCATCCCAGGGGATTCAAATCCCTGATCATCCAGTCTTTCTCTTCGAAGACCCTGATGCCAAATTCCAAGCGTGGATAGCGTCTCCTGCTTTCGATATCCAATGATTCCTCCGCCATATGAAACTCCCCATATCACTCTGCAAATCAAGGGCCTCTGACTTGCGCCACTCCCGAGCATATAATTAAAGCTTGTTTGAAGGCAAACAAATAAAACAATTTTATCTAAATTTTGATTGTTTCCCTTGGCCCATATTTTGGGCCTCACGGTGGTGTAGTTATGCAATCGGTATGCCATAAATCCCGGATGTATAGAAAATAATTCGAATTTTTTGAATCGATTTTTCCACAATATTCACGAACCACCATTTACAAATTAAAGGTTTCTACGGCTTCCTGTGAGCTATGAGCTTTCAGCTGTCAGCTAACTTGACGCCTTCAACATTTTGAACGACTTGAACGCTTTGAACGACTTGCCCCCCTCTTTCCCCCTTGACTTTCACCTAACTTTCACCCTATAATTCAAACATAGTTTGTAAATCCGAAATCCCAAGCACGAAATCCTAAACAAATTCAAATGTCCAAAGCACAAAATTCAAAACAATACGATTTGGAAGATCGCACTCTGGCTTTTGCTAAAGATGTACGCAGTTTCGTGAAAAAACTGCCGAAAACTTTAGCCAATATCGAAGACGGCAGACAGCTGATCAAAGCCCCCGGCTCCGTTGGTGCCAATTACATTGAAGCTAATGAAGCTTTAAGCAAAAAAGATTTCATTATGAGAATTAAGATATGTCGCAAGGAGGGGAAAGAAAGCCGATATTGGCTGAGGTTGATTAGCACGGAAGACATTAGAGAACTTGAAGAAGAAAGACGAGATTTGGAAAGAGAAGCCAGCGAGCTCACCAGTATTTTTGGTTCCATCCTGACTAAAAGCTCATGATGTTTTGGTGATTTGAAATTGGGATTTGGGATTTGTTTAGGATTTAGGATTTAGATATTGGGATTTTCCCTAATCACCGTTTACCGTTCACCATTTACGAATTGACTAATCAACGAATTGACCAATTGACTCAGAGGTATACCCATGCAACTCACAAAACAGCAAACCCGAGTCTATAGCTATCTGGAGACCTATCTTCGCCGGAAAGGTAGGCCGCCATCTTACCAAGAAATCCAGGATTACTTTGGCTTTGGTTCCCTAAACTCAGTGGTCAAGCACCTCAAGCAGCTTGAACGCAAGGGCTATCTGGAGAGTCCCTGGGGTAATCAGAAACGGGCTTTTCGCCTTCTACCTCTGCGAACAACTGCGGCTACCATACCCTTTCTCGGGAGGGTAGCTGCCGGCGCTCCCATCGAGGCTGTAGATATACCCGAAGCGGTGGAAGTGCCCGAAAGCCTGCTTGCCGGCGGTAACAACTTCGCCCTTCAAGTGCAAGGAGAGTCGATGATCGATGAGGGCATTCGCGACGGGGATGTACTCATAATCCGAAAACAGGACCATGCTGACAATGGTCAGACCGTGGTGGCACAGATCGAAGGGGAGGCCACAATAAAGAAGTTTTACCAGCGGGACGGTAGGGTGGAACTACGACCGGCGAATGAGGAACTGAAACCTCTCGTGGTTCCCGCCGAAAAGGTAGAAATCATCGGCGTGGTTGTAGGGCTAGTCCGGCATTATAAGAGATAACGCAAAGCGTTTTCCGGCGAGACGAGCGAGACGGGAGGTCGAGCGAGACGGGGATTAAATATCAAAATGATTACGCAGGTAATTACATGAGAAAGGGGCGCCATTATGAGTAAAAGCAAAAAGGTTAGTCGGTTCGAAGATTTGGAAGTTTGGCAGGAAGGATGTGATCTCGCTGTTCAAATTTACAAGCTGTCGAGAGAAGGAAAACTTGCAAGGGATTATGGTCTCAGGGATCAGATGACTAAATCCGCAGTTTCTATTCCCTCAAACATAGCCGAGGGTAAGGAGCGTGAGACGGCACCAGAACTTATCCGCTACCTTTACATTGCCAAAGGCTCTACTGGTGAGTTGCAAACACAAATATACATAGCTCAGAGAATCGGCTACGTGGACGAAGGAACATCCTACAACCTTATTCAGCAAACCAAAGTTTTGTCCAAAAAACTAGGCAGCTTCATTCAATACCTTAAAAGAAACGTTGAGCTAGCGAGAAAGTGAGACAAGATAAAAAGGTCTGATCATTACTCGTCTCGCCCGTCTCGCTCGTCTCGCGTCTCGCGAAAATTGCTATGCTTCGCGAAAAGATGATAAGCGAAATCTTACACTTAGATATCCGCGACTTCTGCATTGCCCTGGAACGGCAGCGACGGCCTGATCTGAGGGAATGGCCGGTAGTCGTCGCACCGGGGCAGGGGCGAACGGTGGTCCAGGCTGTCTCTCCCGAAGCCCGAGAGGAAGGCATACATCCGGGTATGGTCGTGGCTCGGGCCCGACAGTATTGCCGCCGTCTTACTGTGCTGCCTCCGGATTTCTCGCTCTATCGGCAAGCCCAGGAAAAGATAGTGACCGCTTTAGGAAGGTTTTCGCCCTTGGTGGAGCCGGCCTCCTGGGGACATTTCTTTGTTGATGCCACCGGGACTCGTCGCCTCTGGGGGGGGTTGCTCGATAGGGCTGATCTGATGCGGCGATTGGTGGATACAGAATTTCAACTGGATACTGCTGTGGGTGTGGCCAGCAACAAACTGGTGAGCCGGGTTGCCTCCCGGGTGGTGAAGGCTCGGGAATTGTGTGATGTTTTTCCTGGACTGGAGGCTTCTTTCCTCTCACCTCTGGCGGTAAATGTTCTTCCCGGGGTGGGGGAAGTGACCACCGCCAGATTGCTAGCCGAACTTAATCTTCAAACCGCGGGAGAATTAGCCCACGTCTCCCCAATGCTTTTGAGTCAGATATTTGGAGCCGTGGGGCAAAGGCTTCGGAGCATGGCTTTGGGAGAAGATCCCTCACCGGTGCTAACACCGAAAGCCGTGCCCATGTTGCGGGAAGAGGTTCAACTGCCGGAAGATGATAATCACCGGCATAGGTTGTTGGGTTATCTCTATGGGCTCGTTGAAGCACTGGGCCGCCGGTTGCGTTCCCAAAATCGCTGTCCCGGTGAACTGGCCCTTACAGCGACCTATGCAGACGGTGTTCAGGCGAGGGCGCGGGAGCGACTTGCTGTTGCCGGCTGTGAATTTCATTTGGACAGTTTTCTATATGAGGCAGCGTTACGGCTTTTCACTCAGGCTGTTCAGCGACGTATACGCTTAAGACGTTTGTCTCTAAACGTCGCCCATCTCCAGACCCCTTTCGGCCAACTGGCCTTATTCCCCTGGGACGACCCCGGCCGGGGCAAAGAGGTCAAGCTACTACGGGCTATCGACCAAGTCCGCCACCGTTTCGGTAACGAGGTGCTTTACTATGGACGCACGGAGGTCAGACGACGGAGGACAGAGATCAGACGTCAGAGGTCAGAGGACAGAACTTAAGGGGTGACCAAAAATGCGCATTAATTCTGCAAAAGAGCTGAAGGTCTATCAAGAAGCTTACAGCTTGGCGATGGAGATTTTTGAAATCAGTAAGCAATGGCCACCCGAAGAGAAGTATTCTCTCATAGATCAGGTCAGACGATCATCCCGCTCAGTCTGTACAAATTTGCGTGAGGCCTGGTCGAAGAGGAGATATAAAGCACATTTCGTCAGCAAATTAACTGATTCCGATGGTGAAAATAGTGAGACTGATACCTGGTTGGATTTTGCAAAAGATTGCGGATACGTGGAAAAAAGTGATCACACTCGACTGACGGAGAGATGTACGCGTGTCGGAAAGATGCTTGGGTCTATGCTCAACAACCCTACACCGTTTTTAAGACGCTGACTTCTGATCTCCGATCTCCGATTTCTTATTTGCTGACCTCTGACCTCCGACTTCTGACCTCTGTGATAGACGATTTTAACGGCTCGGGACCGGAAGCCAATGTTTATTCATCTCCACACTCACTCCTGTTACTCGTTGATGCGCGGCGCCAGTCAGCTGGAAGCACTGGTCACAGCAGCGCGCCGGCGCGGTATGACCCATCTGGCCATCACTGATACCAATGGCTTCTATGGTCTCCCCAATTTTCTTGAAATAGCCAGAAAACATAAAATCTCTCCCATTGTGGGAGTTCAGGTAACCGCCCGGGACGGAGAAGCGGTACTGCTGGCCAGGACCCCTGAAGCCTATCCGTACCTGAGCGAACTGGTAAGTTGTCGACATCTAGAGGATACTTTTTCCCTGACTTCAGCTCTGGCTTCCGGTCTTCCCGGCTTGGCTGTGCTTAGTTCTGATTTGGAGCTGCTCTCAAGGCTACAAGGGTGTGCCGAGCTCTATGTGGAAATACGTCCTGGTGCAGAAGGGGAGGGGCCTTTAAGATTTGCCCGGGAACGCCAGTTACCCAGAGTGGCCACCAATGCAGTCTACTTCGCCGATCCGGAAGGCTATTCCTTGCACCGATTGCTGCGCGCCATTGATTTGAACACCACCCTTACCAATCTACCCGAGGATGAAGTGGTCCACCCGGGACAGTGGTTAAAATCTACCGGACAAATGGCAGTCCACTTTCCCCATTGCCCAGAGGCTATGGCTGAAGCTATTCACCTTGCTCATCGCTGCCACACGGAGTGGAACTTCAGTGGCCAGATCTTTCCTCACTACCGGGATCAGGAGCGGGATCACTTTCAACTCTTACGACAAAAATGTTTGGAAGGAGTGAACTGGCGCTACGGTGAGATGAATCCGGCGGTGGCCGAGCGTCTGGAAGAAGAGCTTTCCCTTATTCGGGACAAAGGTTTCACCGACTATTTCTTAATCGTAGCAGACATTGTCCAGGATGCACCAATAACCTGTGGACGGGGCAGTGCTGCCGCAAGTCTGGTGAGCTATCTTCTCGGCATTACCCACGTTGATCCCATCCGCCACCAGCTTTTCTTTGGCCGATTTCTCAGTCCCAATCGGCGGGACTTTCCCGACATTGACGTGGATTTCCCCTGGGATGAGCGGGATGAAATACTCGATTCTGTGGAACGTGCCTATGGCAGTGAACGAACCGCCATGGTGGCCAATCACGTAGGTTTTCGCAGCAGGGCTGCAGTTCGGGAGGTGGCCAAGGTATATGGAATAACACCGGCGGAAATCAAAGAGGTAACCAGGCGGCTTTCCTTTTTCGGTCGCCCCACAAAGATCCCGGAGCGAATGGCCCGCCACCCCAAATTCAGGAATTTACACCTGGAACCACCATGGCCTGAAATTTTCCAGTTAGCCGGTCGGTTGGAAGGTATTCCCCGCCACCTTTCCGTGCATTGTGGCGGCACTATTATTGTTCCAGATCAGGTTCAGCGCTATGTGCCTGTGCAGCGGGCCACTAAAGGGGTGCGAGTAATTCAGTGGGAAAAGGATCAAGCCGAGGCGGCCGGTCTGGTAAAGATCGATCTATTGGGTAATCGCTCTTTAGCAGTGATTCGTGACACCCTTGCTGCTATTCGCCACAACACCGGGAGAAATATCTCTTATGCCCAGCTCAACCCTGTTGATAATCCTGCCACCCAGGAGTTGATTGCCAGGGGTGAGACCATGGGTGTTTTTTACGTGGAATCACCTGCCATACGCCAGCTACAGCAAATGACCGGGCGGGGTGACTACGAGCATTTGGTCATTCACTCATCGATTATTCGCCCGGCAGCCAACCGCTACATTTTGGAATATGTGCGACGCCTCAAAGGTGGTTCATATAGGAGCCTACATCCGGTTCTGGATGAGGTGCTCGCCGAGAACTATGGCATCATGGTGTACCAGGAGGACGTCTCCCAGATTGCCATGAAACTGGCGGGGTTCGATCCTGCCGAGGCTGACACTTTGCGCAAGATTTTGTCCTGGAAAAGTAAAGAACGACTGGCCGACTATCGCACCCATTTTTTTGAAGGCAGCCGCCAAAGAGGGGTGAGCCGCGAGGTAAGCGAAACTGTTTGGGAAATGATCGAATCTTTCGGGGGCTACAGCTTCTGCAAGCCTCATTCGGCCAGCTATGCCCTGGTGAGCTTCAAGTCAGCTTATCTCAAGGTACATTATCCTGCCGAGTTCATGGCTGCGGTGATTTCCAATGGCGGGGGGTATTATTCCACTTTTGCCTATGTTTCCGAGGCCAGGCGGATGGGGCTACAGGTTCTGGGGCCGGATGTCAACGGTAGCGCCATCGAATACACAGGCAAAGATCGAACTTTGCGGGTGGGATTGATGCAACTTCAAGGATTTCCACGTGATGTTGCCGAGACCATCGTCAGCGAACGGCTTGAGAATGGGCTTTTTAACTCCCTGGACGATTTTTGTCTGAGAGTTAATCTTGAACCTGCCGCCGCCCGAATTTTAGTGCAAAGTGGGGCTTTAGACAGCATCTCCGGCGGGCTAAATCGGCCGCAAATGCTCTGGCGGTTTTATGGTGAACCGAAAGATCAGGCCGTTGGCCAATCCTTTTCCCTTGTGCCCGTTGCCATCGATCCATCCCAATGGCCCCAGGTTGAAGACTATGATCGCTCTACCAAACTGTCCCATGAACGGGAGACCCTGGGTTTCATACTTTCAGTTCACCCTTTGAGGGTTTATGGTCGAAAGATTGCTGCCAGTGGGCGCAAAATCGTGCCGGCCAGTGAGCTCTCCAGATACGTGGGCCGAAGAGTAACCCTTGCAGCATGGTCCATAACCGGAAAAGAGGTAGTTACTAAAAAGGGCGACCCCATGGAGTTTGTCTCTTTCGAGGATGAGACCGCCATCTTCGAGACCACCTTCTTCCCCAAAGCTTACCAACGCTTCTGCCAGATACTGGATATGAACCGCGCCTATCTCCTCACCGGTCTAGTTCAAGAACAGTACGACACGGTGAGTGTTAATGTGGAGCAGATCCAGCGATTGTAGTATTGGTCAACTGGTCAACTAGTCGATTGGTCAAAGGTCGGTGAAGGAACGGTAAACGGATCAAGCAGAGACTGGTCTATCATGGCTCAAGCTTTGAATTAACAGTTGAACTACGCAAACAGAGACTGCCGGTGATGAAAATTCGCTGATTCTCAATGGCAGGCGCGGTCTCAGTCAGCATCCGCGCTGAATGACTTCATTAGTTCCTGCCAACGCAAAGGGATCTCTGGCGCAGTTCATCTGTAATCGGCTTGGCTATCTAACTGGTGATACTTTTGAACATGGAGAGGAAATAACTTCTACTGGGCTCATGATACTGAGAAATGACCTGGCCGAGTGACTGTTTGCCGTTCAATCCGTCACAACAACACTGTTTACCGCTTACCGTTCACTGTTTACGACATATCGATTTCATTGACTTAACAAATCTACCCATGTTATTAAGACACTTCCTCAATCTGATGGAGTAAAGACTCGTTGCTTGAAACGACCGAAAAACCTACTTCGCCTGTCAAAATTGGAGTGCGACAACACTCCACTCCTATCCTTTTCAGTTTGTGCATACTGACCTTCAGCAGTGCGAACTTGATGCTTAGCTTTTTTCTTCCTGTGTACATGAAAGCACAGGGCCTAACTGACGGTCAAATTGGAACAGTATTTGGGCTTATGTCCATATCTGCTCTGATATTGATGTTTCCTTTGGGTGTCCTTTCGGACCTTTTCCCGCCGCGACGACTAGTGCTTTATGGTGTTTGTATCTTTATTCTTTATTCTTGGCAGATTCTTACGGCGGAAATTTATTGGCAATTTCTTCTGGTTGCTCCATTGGGGGGGCTAGCAGTTTCTACTTTTTTTATCGTTCTATATGCTTTGTTTTTGAAAGTAATAGACAAGAACCAGGTTGGCAAGAAAATCGCCTTTTACCAGTCTGGCATGTATCTTGGCCTCGGAATTGGGCCTGCTATCGGTGGACTGCTGATCCGTGAGGGAGGTTTTGGAGCCCTGCTTTGGGGGGTGCTGGCTGGAGGACTGGTTGTTTTGATTCTCGTTTTGAAGTTGCCTGAAACAGACACTATCCGTCTAGATCTGGGCGGTTATAAGCGCGACCTCCATCAGGGCCGAATTGTCCTTTTCCTTCTCCTTGTTTTTACTTATCCCATTCATTTTGGGGTTGAGCAGACTGCCCTTACTTTGCTCATGAAAGAGAGCCTTGGTTTTTCCTTTACCAACATCGGTCTAGTTTATCTCATGATCGGCATCTGGATGGCTTTCCTTGCTCCTTTTGCCGGGCATCGCTTTGATACTAGTCAGAGCCTTCGAGCTCTTCTTATCTGTGGATTGGCCATTTCTGGAACTTTTCAAATTCTTACCGCCATGGTCTCCTCCCTTCCCTCTATGGTCATAGTGCGGCTCCTCCACACCGTAGGTGATGTAATGATGATCCTGTCAATAGGAGTGATGACTGCTGCTTTTTTCCCCGAGGCGAGAATGGGAGGCAACTCTGCAGTTGTTGTGGCCATTCGTACCTGTGGCATATTCACGGGGAATTTAGGATCTGGTTTCATCAATGGTGCACTGGGCTACGGTTACAGCTTTGCCATCAGCGGAGGTGTCCTCCTACTTTTTGTAATCTTGACAGGCGGTGCCATGGGACGCCTCCTGATAGTCAACAAGGACTCGGACTCCTCTAATTAGTCAAATAGTCAACTCGTCGATTAGTCAATTCGGCCATTAGTTAATTGGTCAATTAGTGGACTAGTCAATTAGTGAAATCGTTGAGGGTAAAGAGCAGCCGGTAAGCGATTCAGAGGTAATGGGTAATAGGTTATGGGTTATGAGTGACAACCTATCACCTATGGCCTATAAACCATCACCGGCGAGGCCCGTAGGTCGGATGGTTCCGCGGAGCGGGTTCATCCGACAACAATTTACTGAACCACCGAGCTATTTGATATCACAAGGAACAAAGTATCTACAGTTTATTTACATTTTTTTACAATTAATTAACAATAAGTTTTTCCATAACAGTAATCTACAGTATATGTACAACTTTGGTACAAATTAGAAACGAATAAATAACAACTTTAAAATAAAAAAAATTTTATATTGACAATTTGATATGTTTTGAGAGAATGCGTTCATTATTGAACATATATATACCTACCAAGTGATCTAATATCGACTTAAGTTGGGCACAATGCGAGTCTTCAATCGCGCTAATGTCAACTGCTTCCAGTAAACTTGATTGAGTTATCAACCCATACTTCTATCTCTACTGTCGGTGGCAGACTGTAACCGAGTTGGCGAAGCTATGCTCCAGTTACGCTGGAGCACGAGACGGGAGGTCGGGCAAGACGGCGATACGAGAAATCTCTTCAACGGATTTGACTATTTGACAATTCGACGAATTGACCTAACTGTGAGCTGTGAGCTTTCAGCTGTGAGCTAAGTTGACAACTTTGACGACTTGAAAGATCGGAGAAAAAAATGATCCTCCGCTTATGCCTTTCATGTAATTATCACGAAATAAGAGAAGAGCTCGAAACCAGGGTGACCTATTGTCTTAAGGAAAACTGCTGGTCTCAGTACTCGAAGTGTGTGGCTACAAGAGCCATAGAGCGATTCTTGGAACAAGAGCGCATCGAAGTGCCACCATTCTTTTCGGCCTTATCTCACTTATACAGCGAGTTCTAACCTGATTATTTCCTGTTCTGCCATCTGTCATCCGCCCTCTGCTTTCTGACTTCTGTTCTCTAATCTCTGACCTCTGGTTAAATGAAAAACGGACGACCGTGGTGTATAAAGGAATTACCGAAAAACCAAAACACACCACAAAGTAGGTCGTCCAATGAAAAAGGTAGCATATCTGGCTATAGATGTACATGCAGGTCACTGTGTTCTCGGCCACATGGATTTTGATGGAACTTTTATTGGAAACAGAAGATTTCCCACATCCGAGCGACACATTATCCAGGCCCTCAAAGCTGTTAAAGCAAAGGAGAAGTATCTGGCACTGGAAGAAAGTAACCTTGCCTATTGGGCTGCCCAGGTGGCCAGACCCTATGTAACCGAAGTCATCTCCTCTGATCCCAGGGAGAACGCCTTGATCTACCGCAGTGCCAACAAGAGAGATAAGGTTGATACCCACAAGTTGTGCCGTCTTCTTAGACTGGGGGAGTTGAACCGGGTTTATCATGCTGAAAATGATGACCGCGCCATATTTAAGTCGGCGGTTCAACACTATATAGATCTTCGCGATCAGCAGGTGGTGTTGAAGAACAAGATTAAAGCTATGTACCGTCACTGGGGTGTTATTGAGGTAACAGGCCAAGCCGTCTATGGCACCAGCCGTGATGATTATCTGCAAAGGGTGAAGCATCTTCATATTCGCAATCAACTTCATCGTCTCTATTGTCTAATGGATGAAACCGAGTCCATGCAAAAAAGAGCTCTTAAGGCAATGAAGCAACTCGGGCGTAAATATCCTGAGATCAAAGAATTCGAAAAGATGCCTGGCATAGGGGAGATTCTTTCCCATATTTTCGATGCCTTCATTCAAACTCCCCACCGCTTTGCTCATAAGCGTAAACTCTGGCGCTATTGCCGCTTAGGGATCACCGATCGCTCCAGCGACGGTAAACCGCTGGGATTTAAACGGCTGGACAGATCCGGTGTCTCAGAACTCAAAGCCTTGAGCTATCGAGCATGGCTTGGTGCCATGGGAGGCGATAACGAGGTTAGAAAGTTTTACTCACGCTCCTTGCGGCAGACTCTAAGCCATGTCCATGCCAGACTCAATACCCAGCGAAAGATCATTGCCGTCATGTACGGCATGTGGAAAAGAGGAGATGCCTATAGGCCTGAACTGTTCCTGGATTCGCCACAGATGAACGTTGTCTAAAGGAGACAGCACCATTAACTGGACTGAAGTGCGCAGACCAGTCCGGCGGATCCGGGTTGCCGGGTGAGTCTCGATCAATAGAAGTCTAGCCACCCCCGATGCTTCGGGGCGACAGGCTCGACCTCTGGATAGGCCCCCGGCCTTTATACCCAATGTGACCCTAGTCATTTTCCTCTCAGGAAAAACAGACTCATATATGTGACTGGAAAGAACACGGCCCGCACTGTCATGTTGATCCGATCACCCGACTGTGTATGCACACTTCATAAGTTAAGTGATGGTCTGCTCCCACATGGCCAACAAGGCTCACGGTCGTCCTGTGAAGTCAAAAACTCGATTTCACGGTAATGGATAAGTTTTTCTTTACTTCACTTTTCATATGTGACCTCTGATAAAAACGACTTCAACGATTTAACTAATTGCCTAGGTAATAGGTGATGGGTTATAGGTTTTTGCCTCTTACCCATGACCTTTTGTTCCTTTCCCGCCTGTCTCGCATTTTTCGCTTTATACCTACCGCTTACTGCTTACCGCGTAACCTTTACTAATACCTAATAATCTTTTCCCACATCTCTTTTTCCCCACCCTACAGCCGCAGCAAATCACCCACCTCTGAGCAGCCTTCAATTCCATCCACCGCATAACCCTTAATAAAATCAGTTAGGAAAGCATTTTTACCCATTTTATACCGGGTATGTTTTGGGTAAATTTACCCATTTCTTACACGGTAAAAAATGGGTAAATTTGTGATTCAAGGTTTGAGGTAAAGATTTTTTGCTGTTTGCTGCTTAGAGCGTGTTAATTGTCGTTCATGAGAGGTTAGGAGATTTGTTCTTGAGCGTTGAGCTGTTAGTTGTTAAGGTCAAAACTTCTACAACTTGACCTAATGGGCGACGTCTATGCTACTATTTGAGATGATACTTATGAGACTTTAAATATCCGCTTACTGCTTATTAGAAAAAGAGGTGAATATGGAATTTCTTCACAAATGGCTGCCTCAGGTTTGGGCCTTTATGAATGAATCGAAGGTAATTGGTGGGGTTATTATTGTGGTGGCTTTTGCCATCCTGGCGTGGTTGGTAGATTTCATTGTGGATCGTGTGCTCACTGCCCTGGTGCGCAAATCCAAGTTCCACTTAGATGACAAGATCCTAGAGATAATCCATCGACCTGTCTGGGTCAGCATCGTGCTAGTGGGGGCTATAACGGCTGTCCAATGGATTTCTCCTCGACCGCCTTTCCCTTTTATCTTAACAGCAGCATTGAAAAGTCTTTTGGTCTTGATCTGGGTTTTTACTATCAACCGCATAGTACTGCGGATAGTTGAGGATTGGGTTCGCCACTGGCGCGAAGCGGGTCGTGAGGGGAGCGAGATCATCGGCCTGGTGGGAAACATCACCAGGGTATTAGTTCTTGCCGGTGGGATTTTTCTCCTTTTGTCAATCTGGAAGATCAACATAACCCCTTTGCTCGCATCTGCAGGTATCGCAGGTGTGGCAGTTGCCCTGGCCGCAAAGGAGACGCTTTCAAACTTTTTCGGCGGTGTTACCGTCCTGCTCGATCAGCCATATAAAGTGGGGGATTACATAGTTCTTGATTCAGGCGAAAGGGGTGAAGTAGTAGAAATTGGCCTTCGGAGCACGAGAATCACGACCAGGGATGATGTTCAAATTTCCATACCGAACGCAATCATCACCAACACCAAGGTCATAAACGAAAGCGCCCCCGAGCCCCGTTTCCGGGTACGGATCAAAGTCGGGGTGGCTTACGGGAGCGATGTTGATCAGGTGGAAGAAATTCTCCTCGACGTGGCTCGCAACAATCCGCACGTGTCGCCCCAACCCAAGCCTCGGGTGCGGTTTCGTGTTTTTGGGGATTCATCTCTGGATTTTGAACTACTGTGCTGGGCCCATCGGCCCCATGACAAGGGAAGGATAATTCACGAACTGAATCGGGACATTTATAAAGTATTTGGTCAGGAAGGTGTTGTTATTCCCTTTCCTCAAAGGGATGTACATGTTCATGCGAAAAGCACATAAAAAATTGGTGAGCGGTAAACGGTTAGAAGCAAAGAATTATATTTTAAAAATACTCTTTAATTAATAATCCTTATACCGCTTACTGCGTCTTTATGCAAGGTGGTAGCCAGCAGCTTGGAACTTGGGATTTTAGACTTGGAACTTGAAGTATGGAATGCATATTACTCGGCAGCGGCGGCATGATGCCAATGCCGTATAGGCTTCTTACTTCACTGGCGGTTCGGTTCAATGGCAGAATCTACATTTTCGACGCCGGTGAAGGCACCCAGCTTGGATTGAAAAAAACCAAGATAGGCATACGCGGGTTGAATGTCCTGGCGGTGAGTCATCTCCACGCCGATCACTGTCTTGGCATTCCTGGCATTATGATGCTGAAGGCACAAATCGAGGACCCTGAACCACTCACCATAATAGGCCCCCCCGGAATCAAACAGTTCGTGGAACAAGCCCACGCTAACCTTGGTTTCTTCTTGAATTTTACCGTTAGCTTTTTGGAATGGTCAGAGCAAAACAGTGAGGTGGCTTACGAAGATGGCAAGATTCGGATCATCTGGCATCCACTAGAACACAGCCGCTTCTGCCTGGGTTATCGTTTAGAGGAATTAGATCGACCAGGAAAATTTAAACCTCACCTAGCTACATCCCTTGAAATTCCAAAGGGGTCTCTTTGGGGCAAATTGCAGCAAGGTGAGTCGATCACCCTTGAAGATGGCACGGAGATCTCACCCGAACAGGTTTTAGGTCAGCCAAGGAGGGGACGCCATGTAGCCTATGTGGTAGACACCAGGCCTTCAAAGGGGGTTTACCGGCTCTGCCAAGATGCGGACATTGCTTTTATGGAAGGCATGTTCCTGCCTGAGCACTCTGAACATGCGGAGGCCAAGGGACACCTTACTGTGGTGGATGCAGCCCGCATTGCCGGCAGGGCTGGGGTACGTCGTGCTGTACTGGTTCACATCAGCCCGCGCTATAATAGTGATGAGCTATCTCTTCTGGCAGAAGCAGCCAAATCTCGCTTTAACGGGGCGGAGGTTGGTGAAGACTTTAAAGTCTACCAGGTACCGTTGCCGGAAGATGATTAAGAACGCATAGCGCAAAGCGCAGAGCGCAGAACGTCGCGATAGGTGATGGGTAATGGGTAATCGGTGAGAGGTAACCTATAACCTATGACCTATAAACCATTACCCGGCGAAGCCGTGATTTGAACGATTTGACTAATTGACTAATCGACCAATCAACCAATTGACTAAATACGAAGGAAATGCCTTTGAGTCGCAGAGGGCGATTTGGAAAATATGGAGACCTCAAGAGGAAATCGAGGCTGAGGGCGGCGCGACTTGCTAAGCGCAAGAGATTCGGAGCAAATGCGTATTTGCCTGGAGGGCGGAGGAAGGCAGCAGGCAGCGGGCAACGGGCAGCCGGCAAAGGGCGGAAGTGAGAGGGCAGAGTGTTTCAAGGCGAGAAAAGCGAGAAAGGCGAGTAAGGCATAGGGTATGGGGAAAAGCGGCAGGCAGTGTCGTTATCCGTTATTAGTTATTTGTTATTGGGGACATCTAAAGACAGCGAGTTAAGAACAGAGTTTCTGCGAATAACGGATAACAAATAACAAATAACATCTTATACCGCTCACTGCTTACCGCTTACGGCTTACGAAAACTAATTGACCAGTTGACCAAACAGTAAGGAAAAGAATGGGGAGAAAGCCGAATCCATTGCTGCAAGAGTTCTTGGACGAGGACCTTCCTCTGCCGGAAATTGACTGGCAAACAGTGCCACCAGGGGTGAACCCAATGGATGCCTGGGACATGTTTGACGAAAACATAGAGGGTTGGGTGCCTATTTGGTTTCCCACCGGTGACCTATTAAGCGGTAAGACATTTACCGAGTTTGAGCGCGCCTATTTTTTTAACGACGACCTTGAAAGAATTCTGAAGGCCATGCGCCGCTGGCCTTTGTGGGGAAATCCAGTTCAAAAGAAGCAGGCGGTAGCAATTGCTCTTTTGCATTTGTATTGCGAAGTGAGCAGGCTTTGTGCGAAAGTCTAGCCCAAAGCGGGCGGCGCTTTGGGCTGCAGGACGGGAGGTCGGGCGAGACGAGCGAGACGGGATCAAGGGTCAGAAGACAGAAGACAGAAGACAGAATGCCGCATTTCGGATTGCGGATTTCGGATTTGGGATGTGAGATGAGAAACGAGAAATACCGCTTACGGCCTACTGCTTACCACTTAAGAAAACAAATTGACTAATCAACGAATTGACTAATTGACTTGACACGAGGCGGAGAGATGACGATGTCGAACTTGTATTTTTGCAAATATTTCCCTGAAACCGTTGAGGAGGATAACTTCCTCCTTCCTGATGCCAAACCCCAGTGGAATCCCTCCAGAGACATAATACTAACCCATGTCTACTTGGATCTTGTTTTTCAATTGGAAGGGAAGAAGCTGGCGGGAAAAGCAAAGATCGCCTTTGCCTCCATCAAAAAGGAACTGAAGAGCATTTTTTTCGACTGTTGCGAATTAAAAATCGAGCGAGTAACCTCCGAAAGCGGACAAGTGCTGAAATTCAAGCAGAACGATCGAGGTGTAAAGATATATTTAGCTGAGTCTATGGGCCGCGACCAAAGTAGTACGATTAACCTTGATTATCAGGTGGAGGACCCACGGTTAGGACTATATTTTACTGGACCAGATGAGCACTATCCCGACAAGCACTGGCAGGTTTGGAGCCAGGGTCAGGACGAGGACAACAAATACTGGTTTCCCTGCGTGGATCACCCCAGGGAAAAAGTCACCAGCGAGATTAGGGTGAAAGTAGACAAACCTTACGTAGTGGTCAGCAACGGTGTACTCAGGGATCGATATGAAGATGGGGATGGTCGGTTGGTATATCACTGGTCAATGGAAAAACCGCACAGTATCTACCTCATTAGCCTGGCCATTGGGAGTTTTACCGAATTATCGGATTGTTTCGAAGATATTCCTCTATCTTTTTATGTGCCCGAAGGCCGCGAAGAGCAAGGTCAGCGATCTTTCGAGAAGACAGCTGAGATCATGCAATTCTTTTCAGAGAAGACCGGCATCCGTTACCCCTATCCACAGTATTCGCAGGTGATTGCTCAAGACTTCATCTTTGGAGGTATGGAGAATACCACCGCTACTACCTTGACAGAAATGACTTTGCATGATGAGAGGGCTCATCTCGATTTCACCAGTGAACATCTGGTGGCGCACGAGTTAGCGCATCAATGGTTTGGGGATCTGGTCACCTCCAAAAGCTGGAGTCACAGCTGGCTCCATGAGGGTTTCGCTACCTATTTTGACCTGCTCTACACCGAGCACGCTAAAGGAGAAGATGAATTCTATTACCGCTTGCTCGAGAATCGGGAGACCTATTTCGAAGAGCACGATTCGAAGTATAAGCGATCTATCGTAACTAACGTCTACAGCCAACCCATTGATCTCTTTGATATGCACCTATACCCAGGTAGTGCAGCCCGACTTCATATGCTTAGACGACTCCTGGGGGAGGAGGAATGGTGGGAAATTATCAACCTTTTTCTTAAGAAACATAGGGATTCGGTAGTGGAGACAGTTGATTTCGCCCGCTGCATTGAGGAGGTTACCGGTGACAATTACGACTGGTTTTTAGACCAGTGGTTTTTTAGGCCAGGTTTTCCCTTGCTTGAATGTTCTTTCGAGTATCAGGACAAAGAAAAGACTTTGGTTTTCCATCTCAAACAGAATCAGGATGGTGAAAAGGAACAGCCACCGTTCCGCTTTCAGCTAATTGTTCGGCTGGCAGATGACAAGGGGGGAGGGGAGGATGTCCGGCTACAGATAGATGAACGGGAGCACCATTTCTACATCCCTGCAGCTCAAGAACCTTTTATGGTTCTAGTTGACCCTGAGGATAGCGTTTTAAAAAGGTTGAAATGGAAAGCAGATAGCGGAAAACTATGCAATCAACTGAAAAAAGCTAAGAATGTGTTAAAGCGCATTGAAGCGGCTGCTGAATTGGCAAAGGTGGGCAGTCGTGAGGCAGTGGCTGCTTTGGAAGAGTCGATGCACCAGGACCCGTTTTGGGGAGTGTCAGCACGTGCTGCTAAGGCACTGGGTGAAATTCGCACAGAGAAAGCTATGAAGGCTTTGATTGGCGGACTGAAAATCTCACACCCGAAAGCGCGTCGTGCTGTGGTAAAAGCTCTCGGAAATTTCAAGGAAGAGCAAGCTTTCAAAGCCCTAAAGCCTCTGGCGAAGAAAGACCCTTCTTATTTTGTTGAGGCTGAGGCGGTTTACGCCATCGCCCGCACTAGGATAGAGGGCGCATTTGGAGTGCTCGAGAGTGCCCTGGCGAAGGACTCTTTCAATGAAGTAATTCGGTGCAAAGCATTGGAGGGGTTTGCGGAACTGGATGATGACCAGGCCCTGCCCATACTTTATGAACACTCCCGTTATGGCAAAGCAGAAATGGTTCGAGCACAGGCCCTGCGAACACTGGGTATGATGGGGAAAAGTAGACCCAATAACAGGGAGATTTTAGAGAAGATAGGTGACGCTTTCCGGGCCCCAAGCGGTCCCAGGTCTTTTCGTGCTAAGTTGGCTGGTATCCAGGCCCTGGAATCGCTGAATCGGGAGGATGGAATTCCCATTCTAAAGAGGGTGGCCGAGGCAGAGTTGGATGGCCGCCTTGTGCGCAATGCCAGAATGGCCATAAGAAAGATCGAGAAAGGCAAGGACAAGGGTGAGGCTATTCAAAAGCTGGAAAAGAGGTTGGACGATTTTGCGGAGGAAAACAAAAAGCTGAAGGATCGCCTGGATAGACTTGAGATGCAAGCCAGTGAGGAGTAGGCAGAGGGCATAGGGCATGGGGATATGGGGCGAGACGAGAGGTCGGGGTGAAGAGAGTTCAGGTGATGGGTAACAGGCAGCAGGCAGTGTCGTTATCCGTTATTAGTTATTTGTTATTCAGGAGAGCTGTCGCAATGAGCTGCCTTAACGATTTCAACGGCTTGAACGTCTTCAACGGTTTTAACGAATTGACTAGTCGACTAATTAACTAATTAACGATTTAACGAGTTGACCAGAACCTGGAACTCAAAGGTAAATTCGGATGTCTTGTAAAGTAAGTGACTAACCAAGCCTGCCCTTGAATAGTTGGGTGGTTTCTATTATGCTGAAAACAAATTGCTATTTAGGAGGCCTAAGCCATTGACCGTCAATATAGAGATTCTCTCAGAAGTTGAACTCCATGAACCTCTTCTCCTTGCAGCGTGGCCAGGAATGGGACACGTTGCTCTGAAAGCCTTTGTTTTCTTGCACGAGGCACTTAAGGCCCAGAACTTGGCGTTTGTTGAAGAGGCTGAATTTTTTCGTATCCCCGGCATCTCAATCCAGGATGGGTTAGTTCAGTCCACTCTTTTGCCCAAAAGCGGCTTCTACTATTCGAGGCGGGACGGTAAGGCAAACGATCTCTTGTTTTTCGTGGGTGATCAACAGCCGGTAGGCGGAAAGGAGTACCATCTGGCCTCTGCACTGCTGAATTTTGCTGGCAGCCTAGGAGTTAAGAAGGTCATAACCGCTGCTGCTATGCCGACTGCCATTAACCACTATCAGCCTTCTCAGGTATGGGTCACTGCCACACACCATAACCTTCTTTCTGATCTATCACCCTATTGCGAAAAAGTGCTGCGGGAGGGACAAATCTCCGGAATGAACGGGCTGCTGCTAGGAGTCGCAAAACAGTTGGGGATGGAGGGGTTTTGCCTATTGGGAGAGATACCCTTTTATACTACTGAGATTGAAAACCCAAAAGCCTCAATGTCTGTACTGCGAGTGCTGGGTAAGATTTTAGGCTTGCGGTTAGACTTGAGGGAATTGGAAGAGCTCGCAGAAGAGACGGAGAAGGAAATAGATAACTATCTACTTGAGCTGCAGCAACGGGAACAAGAGGAAGACAAGCAAACCGAAGATCAGGAGGGACCGGTTACAGTTCATTGACGGTAAGCAGTAAGCAGTAAGCGGTGAGCAGAAGACAGAGATTAATATCAGAGAACTGAAGCAATACGTTAAGAAATACCCAAAGCTTAATCCGTGATTTGGCTTCTAATGCGCTTCAGTTCTTTTTTATTGTGTGGATGAAAGTCTATGGTGCTTGAAGAAGAACAACAGGTTAGACTTTGGTTACAACTAGCCCATGAGGCTTACGGTGATCAGCAGGTACTGCGGGCCCTCCATTACTTCCACCGTGCTCTGGATTATGCTCAAGAGAAAGGAATGAATGAGGAAACAGCCTCGGTGTGCCGGGACTTGGGATATGTTTACGCTCGAGAGGAGTCATTTGACAAGGCGCTCGCCTGCTTTGACCAGGGCTTGGCGATCACAGAGACCGAACTATCGATCCGAGCTGGGTTAATGGCCAACAAGGCGAGCGTGCTCGTCAGGTTAGGGGCATATCGCCCGGCATTAGAGCTGTTGGAAAAAAGTTCTGATTTGATTCGCACAGCACATAACGATTTTTCGAATGCGCCCGGAGAATTAGTTCACTCCTATGCTGCCATGGTCAGAATGGCAGATGATCTGCGCAAGGTTGTTGACCTCCTCGACATGGGTGTTCGAGCGGATCGGATTCAGGTTGATATCAAACGGTATGAGCCACCGTGGTTTTCGGGTAAGCACTAAGCAGAGGTCAGAGGTCGGAGATCAGAAGTCAGATTTCAGCTGGCAGCTCGCACCCGGCAGCTCGCAGGTTAGGTTAATTAGAGAATTAGAGAATTGGGTAAGTCTCAGAAAACGTTACAGTTCACCGTTTACCTTTTACCATTCACTTAAACTAATCAACCAATCAACTAATTGACTATTTAACTAACCGAAGAACAAATGAAAAAAACCGCTCCAAGTAAAAAAACCTGCAACCTGATGCAGCAGGGCTATCGTCCAGGGAGTTGCCTTGTGGCGACAGGAAACAAACGCCAGTTGGCCTGTGAGGCAACCCTGCGTCTACAGGAAGGTGAGTGGCAGCGTCTAATCACCAGCATGCATCTTTCCAGACCCGAAAATTATTTCTCCATCTATCAATCAGGATGCAACCTTTCCTGTAGAAAGTGTCATTCCTGGTATTTCAGTAAAGAGGCAACAGGGGAGTGGCTCAGCCCCCATGATATTTTTCTAAATGTAAAGAACTACGAGATGCAGGTAACACTCGTGGAGCCGAGGGAACGCTGTACAGCTTGGCATGCACACGAATCTTGCCACTGTTGCGGTTCCTGTGTTCTGACTGGTGAGAGGTCCCCTCGCTGTCCCGGGGTTTTAGAGCCTCAAGACATTAACATAAGTCCCCAGGGTTTTGGTCCGGCAAGAAATATCGTTGGTTTCACCGGTGGAGACCTCACCTGTCGCCCAGATTTTTACTCCCAGTGCGCTCAGCTTATCAAGGAAAATACCAACCTTTGGGTCCTTATAGAAACGAACGGGTATGGATTGACTCCCGAGAATTTGGACATGCTGAGAGAGAGTGGTACTGACGGCTTCTGGCTCGACATCAAGGCCGAAAATTCAGACCGACATCAGTGGCTAACAGGCTGCGACAACCAATGGATTCTACAACTGCCAGAGGAGATGCTTAAGAGGAATTTCGTTGTTGAAGTACTCTCCCTCTATATACCTGAGGTGGTGGAAGCTGAAGAGTTGGGAAGGATTGCCAGCCGTTTGGCCGCTGTTGATCCAACTATTCCTTTCACCATTCTGGCATTTTTTCCTCAATACAAGATGAAGGATGCACGAACTCCAACTGTTGAGGACATAGTCCGAGCTTACGAGAATGCTAAAGCTGCTGGACTCACAAGCATTAGGCTTGGTAATTTGGGTGTGTTTGCTAAGACTGTGGAGGACTACCGTTATCTGGAAGAATATGTGGACAGTGATGCCTATTAAACGCATAGCGCAAAGCGCATAGCGTCTCCATAGGTGATGGGGAATAGTTCACAGGTAATAGGTAATGAGTGATGGGTGAGAGGTCAGAGGACAGAATTTCGAATTTGGGATTGCGGATTTCGAAATGTTTGAAGGTCTCTACGATTCCTACGACTTCTGCGATTTGAACGAGATACTGCTGACCGCTTACTGCTTACCGCTTAAGAAGAGAATTGACTAATCAACTAATCGACGAATTGACTAAAGCTGATAGGTTTGAAAAACATCTTGCGTCGATACGAAAATCTCGTTTAGAATTAAAGGCTAGTTAACAAATAGGGAGAAGAAGAATGGGAAATTGGACAGTCAAGAAGGTGCCCATCACAGCTGACAGTGGAGATGTGGAGGAGCGTGAGGGTATAATTGAGGGTCAGGGCTCAGTCATGCTAGACGATTGTCCCTTCAAGCAAGAAGTTACAGATGCAACAGGGAAGGTGATCAAAGTTGAGTGCGCCGATGACACTGGAGTCAGAAAATGTGAACCTGATGCGGAAGATTGTAAACTCCAACAGTGGATGGATTCGGTTAAAGCATTTATACGTCAAATCGATGTCGACGCCCTGTGAAATTTGTGCCACTGCCCAACGGGGCATTAGTTTAGAAAGGAACGCGGGTCAGGAGTGTATCTCTCCCCCGCGTTTTTGGTCTCGAGCGCAAGGCGCATGGGCACTTCGCGCGGCAAGGCGGGAGGTCGGGATTAGCTGGAAAGGCGAAAAAGGGTTATCAGGTTATAGGTGACGGGTGAGAGGTCAGAGATCAGATGTCGGAGGTCAGAAGACAGACGACAGATTTCAGCAGGCAGCAGCAGCAGGCAGAAGTCAGAGGACGGAGGTCTGAAGTCACTAGGACAGTTGTTCATAGTTCAGAGCGTTCAAAGTTTAAAGTTAGAACGAATTATAGGCTGATCTTTTGGGAAGTAACGTATAACAAATAACGAATAACATTTCGTGCGGTTTACCGTTTACCGTTCACGGTTTTACGACTTGAGCGACTTTAACGATTTCAACGATTTTAACGGTTTAACCGTTGACGGTTTGCTTTGCACCTTTTAAATTCAAACTATCGCCTCAAAGACTTGCACAAGTAGAGAAACCTTAAATGAGAATCATACGGAGAGAAACGCATAAAATTCATGTTGGGAACGTTGCTGTTGGCGGCGATGCCCCAGTAGTAGTACAGTCCATGTGCAGTACTGACACTCGAGATATCCGCGCCTCCTTGCAGCAGATTAGCCGTCTGGCTGAGGTGGGTTGTGAACTTATTCGACTCGCCGTACTGGATGATAAGGCAGTAGAGGCCTTAAAAATCATTAAAGAGGAAGCTCCCATACCCCTCATCGCTGATATTCATTTTGATCATCGCCTCGCTCTAGGTGCACTAAAGGCGGGTGTGGATGGTTTGCGGATCAACCCCGGAAACATCGGCGGTGACAAAGCTGTGGCCAAAGTGGTACGGGCAGCCGCTGAGCGGAGGGTTCCCATTCGCATTGGGGTGAACTCCGGGTCTTTGGATAAGGACCTGCACCAGCGCTACGGCGGTGCCACCCCAGAGGCCATGGTGGAAAGTGCTCTTCGCCAGATACAATTACTGGAATCCCTACAATTTCATGAGATCAAAATCTCCTTGAAGTCATCCGATGTTATGACCATGGTGGATTCTTACCGCCTCCTTGCTGACAAGGTTGCTTACCCTCTGCATTTGGGTGTAACTGAAGCGGGGACTTTGATCAGTGGCACGGCGAAGTCAGCAATTGGCATTGGCCTGTTGCTGGCTGAGGGTATTGGTGACACTATTCGGGTATCGCTTACCAGTGACCCCATCGACGAGATAAAGGCCGCCTATGAAATCCTCAGGGCACTGAAGCTGCGGGAGAGAGGAGTAGAAGTAATTTCCTGCCCCACCTGCGGTCGCTGCGAGATAGACATTATAGGTCTGACCCACGAAGTAGAGAAGCGGCTGTTAACGGTCAAAACCCCACTAAAGGTAGCTATCATGGGATGTGTGGTCAATGGACCGGGAGAGGCGAAGGAGGCAGATGTGGGCATTGCAGGTGGACGAGGCCAGGGAATTCTTTTCAAGAAAGGGGAGATAGTCGAGAAGCTAGCTGAAGACGAGTTGATGCCCAGGCTTCTCAAGGAAATTTCGTCAATGGTTGATGAGGAGATTCTCTAGCGCTGCGCGCAGACGACATCAAGTAAAAATCAGAGGTCAGAGATCAGATGTCGGAGGTCAGAAATCAGATGCTGGAGGTTAGGGCTAAAGCTGATTTCTGATCTCCGACTTCTGACCTCTGTGATGGACGATTTCAACGATTTCAACGGTTTAACTTTAGTTGATCTATTTTACACCATGCGGCATGGGGGAGGTAATTAGGGAAAATGAAAAAAGGGATCACCAAGCGAAGCGAAGATTTCTCCAGGTGGTATACGGATGTGATTATTGGAGCGCGGTTGGCTGATTACTCACCAGTTAAAGGGTGCATGGTCATTCGCCCGAATGGATATTCCCTATGGGAGAAAATCCAGTACTATCTTGACAAGATGTTCAAAGAGACTGGTCACGAAAACGCCTATTTTCCCCTGTTAATCCCCGAGAGTTTTCTCGAAAAAGAGGCTGAACATGTGGAGGGTTTTGCACCTGAGTGCGCGGTGGTCACTCACGGAGGTGGCAAGAAACTGGAAGAGCCACTTGTAATTAGGCCAACTTCGGAGACCATAATCTGGGCCATGTTCAAAAAATGGATTATGTCCTACCGCGACCTGCCACTTTTGATCAACCAGTGGTGCAATGTTCTCCGATGGGAAATGCGCACAAGGTTATTTCTCCGTACCACAGAATTTCTCTGGCAAGAAGGACACACGGCCCACGCTACCGCGGAAGAGGCCGAGGAAGAAACCCTGCGCATGCTTAATGTTTATCAGACTTTTGCCCAAGATTATGCTGCAATACCCGTTATCCCAGGCCGGAAAAGCGACCGGGAGAAGTTTGCCGGAGCCTTGCACACCTACACCATCGAAGCGCTTATGCAGGACGGCAAGGCTCTGCAGGCGGGAACCTCACATAATCTGGGACAGAATTTTGCCAAAGCATTTGACGTCACCTTTCAAGACCAGCATGGAAAGCAGCAGCTCGTTTATGCAACTAGTTGGGGGATGAGTACAAGAATGATTGGCGCCCTGATAATGACCCATGGTGATGATCAGGGTTTGGTTCTACCACCCAGATTGGCGCCGTTGCAGGTGGTTTTCATTCCTATATTTAAAGGGAAAGAGGGTCATGGAGAGATTTTGGGGTACATTGAGAAGATTGCGGCTTCCTTGGATGGAGAAATAAGTTATCGGGTGGATGCCAGGGAAGAATATACTCCTGGGTGGAAATTCAATGAATGGGAACAGGCTGGGGTTCCCATTCGTATTGAAGTGGGTCCGAGGGATCTCCAGCGAGGAGAAGTGCTGGCTGTCCGGCGGGATAGCGGAGACAAGATAAACCTGCCTAAGGATAGTGTAAAAGAAAAGGTGAGAGAGTTACTGGATGAGATCCAGGCTTCCCTTTACAAAAGAGCGCTCGGGTTTCGCGAGGAAAACACCACTAAAGTGGACGATTACGGGACCTTTAAAGAAGTTGTCTCTGGGCAGGGCGGATTCCTCTATACTCACTGGTGTGGAGACCCAGAGTGTGAGGACCAGATTAAACAAGAAACTATGGCTACAATTCGCTGCATCCCTTTAGAGTCAGAGGGAGAAGGCGGTGCTTGTGTCCGATGTGGCAAGGAGTCTGACGAGCGCGTTTATTTTGCTAAAGCCTATTAACTGGCGAGACGCGCGAGACGCGCGAGACGTGAAAGAGCTGGAGTACTGGAGTTCTTTTACACTCGACCTCCAGTCTCGCCCGACCTCCCGTCTCGCTGTTTATGCGCCTCGCGCATAAAGAATTCGTTATGATTCGTCTCAACGATATAGTCGATCAAGTCCTCTCCTATCACCCCGAAGCTGACGTCAGTCTGATCGAAAAAGCATACGTTTACTCAGCTAAGGTACATGCAGGACAGGTGCGACTATCGGGTGAGCCCTACCTTATGCATCCCCTAGGGGTGGCCGACATCCTGGCGAGGATGAGACTCGACGTTTTCAGCATAGCCTCTGGTCTTCTCCACGATACTCTAGAAGATACCGACACTAAACTGGATGACTTGAAGCGTCTTTTTGGCACCGAAGTCACTCAAATAGTCGATGGCGTGACCAAGATCGGTAGATTTGAGTTTAGCAGTCACGAGGAGCGCCAGGCTGAAAACATGCGCAAGATGATCTTGGCCATGGCCGATGACATTAGAGTAGTTCTGATCAAATTGGCAGACAGGCTTCACAACATGCGTACCCTAAATTATCACGTTGTGGGGAAACAGCGGCTCATAGCCCGGGAGACGATGGATATTTATGCTCCCCTGGCAGGAAGGTTAGGCATTGACTGGATCAAGACCGAGTTGGAGGACCTTTCTTTCTCCTACCTAGACTCTGATGTTTATGAGGAGATTGTCAGCGGTTTGAAGAGAAACGAAGGAGAGCGTGAACGCTATATCAAAGAAGTCAAGGATGTTATCGAGGAGAAATTAGCAGAACTAGACCTGAAGGGGAAGGTAAGCGGTCGACCGAAACACATCTACTCCATCTACAAAAAAATGATCGTCCAGAACCTGGACTTAGAGCACATTTATGACATCATAGCCTTCCGGATTATCCTAAACAGCATTCGCGAATGCTATGAGGCTTTGGGGGTGATTCATTCCTCGTGGAAACCTATCCCGGGCCGTTTCAAAGACTACATTGGCATGCCCAAGGCCAACATGTACCAATCCTTGCACACCACGGTAATTGGACCCTACGGCGAAAGGGTCGAGATTCAGATTCGCACAGAGGAGATGCATCGCATCGCCAATGAAGGGATTGCGGCACACTGGGTGTACAAAGAAGGAAGGAGTGTTCCAGAAAGCGACAGCAAGCGTTTCACCTGGCTTCGCGAACTGCTGGAATGGCAACAAGACCTCAAGGACCCGAGAGAATTTCTCGAAACGGTTCGAGTGGATCTTTTCCCCGATGATGTCTACGTATTTACCCCAAACGGGGATGTAAGGGCTTTTCCACGAGGCTCCACACCGATAGATTTTGCCTACAGCGTTCATACCGAAGTAGGGAATCAATGCACCGGAGCGAAAGTTAATGGGAAGTTGGTGCCACTCAAGTACGAGTTGAAGAACGGTGACATCGTCGAGATTATCACCTCTTCCAAGCACGTGCCCAGTAAAGACTGGCTCAAGATAGTAAAAACCTCCAGAGCCCGGACGCGCATTCGTTACTGGATCAAGACCGAGGAGAGAGAAAGGAGCATTACTCTCGGCCGGGAAATCTGCGAACGTGAATTTCGCAAACATGGTAAGAATTTCACCAAATACCTCAATTCTGACGAATTTCTCCAAGTAGCCAAATCGTTCTCTCTCCAGAAGGTGGAAGACCTACTCGCCAGTATCGGCTACGGGAAGATCTCCGCCTTGCAAGCTATTGGCAAACTAACGAGTTTGATAGAGCCGGAGGAAAAACCGGACGAACTCTTAATAGAGCGACCGGAGCGCAAAGAACGGCCCTTGCACCGAGGCGGAGTTTTGGTGAAAGGGGTGGATGACATCTTGGTGCGGTTCGCCAAGTGCTGCAACCCCCTGCCCGGTGAGCAGATTGCCGGCTTTATCACTCGGGGAAGGGGCGTGTCGGTTCACCGGGCGGACTGCCCGAGCTTGCTCAGCAGTGGCTTTGAGCGGCGAATCGAGGTGGACTGGGACAGAGACGCCGAAGAGGTCCATCCTGTAGGGTTAGCCGTGATTTGTGCCAACGTTAAAGGCATGCTGGCCGCCATCAGCGGCGCATTGAGTAATCATGATATCAATATTTTACAGGCCAACGTTCGCACCCGAGTCGACAATCGAGCAGAATGTAAGTTTGTTGTAGAAGTCAGGGACACCGACCATTTGTTGGGTGCAATGGCGGCGGTGCGGAAGATCAAAAATGTAATCGACGTGCAGAGGTCTTCTGTTTTGGATGTTCAGTAATCGGGAGTGATTGCTTAGTTCTGGAGGTATTCCATAATTCCGACTTTGAGCGGAGCAAATCTAGGCAGGTTTAAGCACCTTGCCCGACCTTAGACAACGCGTACAGATTTTAATGTAGCGGACAACGCCGTTCTGTACTGAACGAACCCGCTGTAAATTGGGATACCATCGCCTTTTGGTTTTGTTATTAGCGTGACTGACATTGTGCCCCGTTTGAGGGCCTTTCCCGCATATCTGGCAAACCTTGGACATTATTTCATACCTCCAATCGGAGTGGCTAATCTCAAATTCTGCCTAATATTGCTAAGTCGACAAATAAGCCTAGCACATTTCCCAGTGCACAACAATCGAGCTTTTTAACACGGCCAGTCCAATTTGACAAGACAAAAAAGTAAATTCTCATATTGGCTTGGCACAATATAAAATTGATGGATGTGCCATATGAGATCACTCAATCACTACAGGGGGTTCCTTTTTCTCCCGACTGTGAATCGTCCCTATGTGGAAGGCCTTTTCACCCATGCCGTGAAGCAACTCGAGGGCCCCTTCCAAATGTTTCGCAGGTAAAACCAAGACAAAACCGATGCCGTTGTTAAAGACCCGGTACATTTCGTGGTCGGAAATTTTTCCATGCTGTTGGAGGAATGAAAAAATGGAGGGCACCTCCCAGTTTCCTCCTCTGAGTCGGGCCTGGCAGGCCGATGGAAGGATTCTGGGTAAGTTGTCGTAAAAGCCTCCACCGGTGATGTGAGCCATTCCCGAGATCTTGAATTCTCGCAAAGCCACGTGAACGGTCTCTGCATAAATGCGAGTGGGGCGCAAAAGTTCCTCGGCAACGGTGCAGCCGCATGGCGGAATAACGTCGTTGGCAGAGAGGCCTAAATCCTGGAAGATGATACGCCGGACTAAAGAATAGCCATTGCTGTGGAGACCACTAGAGGCGAGGCCGATAATTTCATCTCCCACACGGATATCTGAGCCGTCGATGATGGAGTCCTTTTCCACTGCACCGACAGCAAAACCTGCGAGATCGTATTCACCCTCACCGTAAAAATCTGGCATCTCAGCTGTTTCACCGCCGATGAGAGAACATTTTGCCTGGCGACAACCTTTGGCTATACCGGTGATGATGTCGGTTACCAAATCTAAATTCATGCGACCTATGGACAAGTAATCCAGGAAAAAAAGCGGCCTAGCCCCCTGGACAAGGATATCGTTAACACTCATTGCCACCAGGTCGATACCCACTGTGTCGTGTTTGTTTGCCAGACAAGCAACTTTGAGTTTGGTGCCAATTCCATCAGTTGAACTCACCAGAACTGGTTGTTCGTAATTAAGGTGGCCGAGAGAATAAAGGCTGCCAAAGCCGCCCACATCGGTGATAACGCCAGCGTGAAAGGTAGATTTGACCACTGGTCTAATCCTGGCGACTAGCTCGGATGCAGCATCGAGATCCACGCCAGCTTCCTTATACAAATCTCTACTCATAATTTAGCCTCCATCTGCATGCAGATACCCGACTATCGGTATTTCAATAATTGCCGTTAAGGTCCAATCCTAGACTAGGCGAAGAAGCGACTTAGGACCCTACTTCTGTTGGTGCCGTAAAGGGCGTGCTTTTTATTGCCTTAACCTCATTCTAGATAATGGGTTAGAGGGGTGTCAATTGCTTTAGTGGTAGGGAAAAACTTTTTGACAAGGGTTACGCCTTGCGGTATTTTTACCAAATCTCAAAAAACAAGGGACGGTGACTATGAGTGAGCCATTGATAAAGTTCAGCCGCATGCGGCGACTACCTCCTTATGTTTTTGCCCAAGTGAACGAGCTCAAAATGAAGCTAAGGCGCGAGGGCAAAGACATCGTTGATTTGGGTATGGGCAACCCTGATTTACCGACTCCCCAGCACATCATCGACAAATTGCTCGAGGCAGCCCAGAAACCGCACAACCATCGCTACTCAGCTTCCCGGGGTATTACCAAACTGAGAGAAGCCATAGCTGACTGGTACGGACGCCGATATGACGTGGATATAGATCCGGATACAGAGGCAGTTGTGACCATTGGGGCCAAAGAAGGGCTTTCTCACTTGGTGCTTTCTCTAATAAGTCCAGGAGACGTTGTTTTTGCCCCTAATCCTACTTATCCAATTCATCCTTATTCGGTAATCATCGCTGGTGGAGATTTGCGAAGTATACCAATCGAGAAAGGTCGAGACTTCTTTGAGGATTTGCAGGTGGCGACCAAACAGACCTGGCCGCAGCCGAAGATGCTGATAATCTCATATCCCCATAATCCTACTACAGAGGTTGTGGATCTAGACTTTTTCCAAAAGATCTGCGATTTCGCCAAAGAACATGAGATCATTTTGGTACACGATTTGGCCTATGCTGATCTAGTTTTTGATCAAGAAATGGCCCCCAGTTTTCTCCAGGTGAAGGGTGCCAAAGATATCGGAGTCGAATTCTTTTCCCTGTCAAAAAGTTACTCCATGCCAGGATGGCGTGTTGGCTTCTGTGTCGGCAACGCTGAAATCATTTCAGCACTAACACGAATAAAGAGTTATCTTGATTACGGGATCTTTCAGCCTATCCAGATTGCTTCAATTATTGCGCTTAACTCGGACCAGGCTTGTGTCAAGGAGATAGTCGAGATCTACCGCTCTCGACGAGACGTTTTAGTGGATGGCTTGAATCGTGTTGGCTGGCCTACTGACAAGCCTAAAGCGACTATGTTTGTCTGGTCGAAAATTCCCAAAGAGTTCTTAGAAATGGGATCAGTGGAGTTTTCCAAGTTCTTAATTCGTGAAGCCGGGGTTGCAGTCTCTCCCGGGCGAGGCTTTGGAGAATACGGCGATGACTACGTGCGTTTCGCCTTGGTGGAGAACGAAGAACGAACCCGCCAGGCTCTACGTGGGATTCGTCGTGTACTGCGCTGATATGAAGCGCGTCGAACATCTATAGGTGGGCGGTTTTTTGGAAGACACCAGAAAGGGAAAAAATTTCCCCTTTCTGGTGTCTTTTTGATCTGCCCATAGGCGCATTAGGAAGCGAGACTGGCGAGACTGGCGAGACTGGCGAGACGTGTTTCACAGCTACTGATTTAAACTATCGACCACGTCTTTTTCGCTCTCGCACGTCTCGCCCGACCTCCCGTCTCGCTGTCCGATACACAGTCATAGTATGATTTGAAAACAGTATAGCATCCAACTATTAATCAGAGTGCAGGATAGATTATGAAGGACATACAGATAGGTTTAATTGGACTTGGCACGGTGGGCTGTGGTTTGGTTAAGGTTCTAGAGGACAACAGCAAGATTCTTCAAGAACGGCTAGGTGTGCCGCTAAGACTCAAAAAGGTGGTGGATATCGACCTGGAAAGACCTAGACCGGTCTCTCTTCCAAAGGAAGTTCTTTCCACCCAGGTAGAGGACATTCTGGCGGATGAGGAAATTCAAATTGTTGTGGAGCTCATAGGAGGCATGGAGCCAGCCAAGACCTTCATTTTGGAGTCGATGAAACGGGGCAAACACGTGGTCACCGCCAACAAAGCTCTGCTGGCTATTCATGGCAGTGAGCTGTTCGCGGTAGCCCGGGAACAGGAGGTCAGCATCGCTTTTGAGGGAGCCGTTGGCGGTGGCATTCCTCTTATTCGCTCCTTGCGTGAAGGCTTGATAGCAAACCGGATCGGCCACATCTATGGGATTCTAAATGGTACGGCAAATTACATTCTCACCCGCATGGCTCGCGAGGGAACTACTTTCGCCGAAGCCCTCAGCGAGGCGCAGGCACAGGGCATTGCCGAAGCCGACCCCCGTTTGGACGTTGAGGGAGTGGACGCAGCCCACAAGATAGCTGTTCTCAGCTCACTTGCCTACTGTTGTGAGATAGATTTCGATCAAATTCACATAGAGGGTATTTCCCAGATCGATCCGTCTGATATCCAGTTTGCCGAAGACTTCGGCTATCAAATAAAGCTCTTGGCCATTTCACGCAGTGACGGGGAGAGGATCGAAGTGAGGGTGCATCCAACAATGATTCCCCAAGAGCACATGCTGGCCAAGGTTGAGGGCGCTTACAATGCTGTCCACATTTCTGGCGATGCTGTGGGTGACGTCATGTTTTACGGTCTGGGTGCCGGCATGATGCCTACAGGTAGTGCGGTGGTCAGTGACCTGCTGGACCTGGGGCGAGATCTTCTGGCTGGCAGGGGTGTGAGAATTTCGCCCTTGGCCTGTGACGGCAAAGCGGTGGTGCAACGCAAGATCAAGCCCATGGAAGAGTTGGTAATCAATTACTATTTCAGATTCTCGGCGATGGATCGCCCAGGGGTGCTATCTAAGATTTCCGGTATACTTGGTAGTCATGACATCAGCATTGCCTCGGTGATTCAGAAGGGCAGGCAGGTAGAAGGCTCAGTGCCCTTGGTAATGATGACTCATGAAGCAAGAGAACGTGATGTTCGTCTGGCCCTAGCTGAGATAGATGAACTTAAGGTGGTTACAGCAGCCACCAAGCTAATTAGGGTAGAGAACGAAACGTCAGTTGCTAATTCCTAGGTGTTCACCTGGCAGCCTCAAAAGAAAAGAGGTCAGAGGTCGGAGGTCAGAGGGCAGATGGGTAATTAGAAAATTAGAGAATTAGAGAATTAGTTAAATACTCAAGTAGTTACCGTTTACCATTCACCTTTCACCATTTACTAATGCTGATCAACTACCTGCTTGCTGCCTGCTGCAGGCTTTGCTTCAAGCCAAATCCGACAGGCGAAAAACGAGTGTTATGAAATGGAAGACCGCAAATCGAAATACCTGATTTTGGTGGGCGATGGAATGGCCGATGAGGCTCAGAAAGAGCTAGACGGCAAAACACCTCTAGATGCGGCTCAAACTCCCCACATGGACCGACTTGCCTCCAGTGGTATTCTTGGACTGACTGAGACAATTGGGCCTCACCAAGAGCCTGGAAGTGATGTGGCAAATATGGCCATTTTGGGTTACGACCCTGATCGATTCCATACTGGACGCGCTCCTCTGGAAGCCGCCAGTATGGGAGTTAACCTGTTGCCCGGCGAAGTGGCTTTCAGGTGCAATCTGGTGACAATTGAAATCAATCCTGACGGGGAGCTCATTTTGGCAGACTATTCAGCGGGCCATATATCCAGCGAAAATGGCAGAGTACTCATTACAGCTCTACAGAAAAGCTTGGGAAATGAATGGTTCCAGTTTTATCCAGGGGTCAGCTACCGCCACCTTCTTGTCTGGCGGGGCGGGCGATCTGATCTCACCATCACTCCTCCCCATGACGTCATCGGTCAGCCGGTAGCCGAATACTGGCAGGTGTACCACGAAGTCCCCGATCTTAGATCCCTAATGGAATCTGCCCGTGAGGTTCTAGGGGAACAGGAGTTGAACCGGCAGTTTGTTGCACAGGGCAAGCGACCAGCCAATGCCATCTGGCTTTGGGGACAGGGGTTAGCTCCCGTCATGCCGAGCCTAACCGAACGGTTTGGCATTCGGGGGGTGGTTATTTCAGCAGTGGACTTACTGAAAGGACTGGGGATTTGTTCTGGTCTCGAGGCATTGTCAGTTCCAGGGGCCACCGGATATTTGGACACCAATTATAAAGGCAAGGTTGTCGCAGCTCTGGATGCTTTACAGGATAAAGATTTTGTCTATTTGCACGTAGAGGCCCCAGACGAGGCATCTCACGAAGGGAACCTGGGGCTAAAGATAGAAGCCATAGAGGCCTTTGATGCCAATGTGGTTGGACCGATACTTGAAGAATCCAGTAATTTGCCCGACCTTCGAATAATGGTTATTACTGATCATCTGACTCCCATCCGAACTCGCACTCACGCCAAGGGACTTGTTCCCTTTGCAGTTTGTGACTTTCCTGCTGGCCAGGTTACCAGCCGGAGAGGGTTTTCTGAAGGAAATGCGGCAGGAACTGGACTGGTTGTCAAGCCTGGGCACATGTTGATGGAGAGGTTTATCAAAGGCGATTTTTAGCAAAGGGCATAGAGTAAAAAATCAGGGGTCAGGGGTCAGAGGACAGAAGAAGAGGACAACTGGCAGGAGGCAGCTAGCAGGTAGTTAATTAGAGAATTAGACAATTGGAGAATTAGTGAAGGAAGTCGGTTATTTACGGATTAACCGTTTACCGTTTACTAATAACTAATTACCTAATCAACTAATTAACGGTTTTAAAGATTTGAACGACTTCAACGTTTTCAACGGTTTTAACGATCTGTGAAAAGAGAATGACTGAATCCTTTCGGGCAGAGCAAAGAGTGTTATACGGTGATACCGATTCCATGGGGGTAGCCTATTATGCCAATTACTTGAAATGGTTCGAAATCGGTCGCACCGAGCTCTTCCGAACCGTTGGGAGCACTTATCGGTCGTGGGAAGGGCGTGGTTGTTTTCTGCCGGTATATGAAGCTTATTGCCGCTACCACAAACCAGCCCGCTATGATGATATTATCCGCATAGAGACCGCCTTTTCTCTCGGGGGCAAACTGAGACTGCGCTTTGATTATCGACTTTTCCACAAAGAGAATGGAACGCTTCTGGCAGAAGGATATACTGTGCATGTGTGCACGGATAGAGATGGTCGAGTGATCAAGCCCCCACCAGAGTTGAGAAAACTTCTCAAGCAAATGGAAGAAATGTCAAGCGACGAGCATGGTAAGGAGTAGGTAGCTCTTCCTAGGGAGAATGGAACAGCGGGACGTTCTCCACATGCGTGACGAGTATTGGTGCGAAAGGCGAGAAAAGTGTCAGGCGAGAAAGGGAAAAGACACACGGCGCGGGGCGTAACCCTTTGCTACGAGCGGAGTAAATCGGAGAAATGTTGATAATTCCTGCCATCGACTTGAAAGAAGGGCGATGTGTGCGCTTGCAGCGAGGAGTAATGTCTACGGCCACGATCTATTCCGACAATCCGGCTTTGACAGCAAGACGGTGGGAAGCGCAAGGAGCCCAATGGCTGCACGTGGTGGACTTAGATGGTGCCTTTGCCAAGAAACCCAAGAACCTGGCGGCCGTTGCTGCAATTGTCGACTCCGTTGGTATACCAGTTCAGGTGGGCGGGGGTGTGCGCACGCTAGAGACTCTTGCTGCTTATCTTGAGATAGGAGTGGAGCGTGTGGTAATGGGGACAGCTGCCCACAGTAATCCGGAAATATTGGTGCAGGCTTGTCAAAGTTTTCCAGGGAAAGTTGTTTTGGGGATAGACAGCCGCAAGGGTAGAGTTGCAATTGAGGGATGGAGCCAGACCACTGATGTAGGGTCAGGGGACTTGGCAGTCAGGTTTGAAAACCTGGCTCTTGCAGCTATTGTCTACACTGACATCTCCAGAGACGGCATGCAGACTGGTCCAAATGTAGAAGCGACCCGACAGCTGGCTCGAGCGGTGAAAAGGCCTGTTATTGCATCAGGGGGAGTGGGGAATCTTGACCATATCCGAGCACTCTTGCCCCTTGAACAAGACGGGGTAATAGGAGTGATTGTTGGTCGTGCACTCTATAGTGGAAGTGTGGAGTTGAGTGAAGCCATTGCTCTGGCGAGGGGAATTCCTGGGGCATAGGGCATAGGGTAAAGAGTTAGAGGTCAGAGAACAGAGGTCAGATATCAGAGGACAGAAGGCAGGAGGCAGAATTTCGAATTGCGGATTTCGAAATGAGAAATTACCGCATTGTGATTTCAGCGAATTTAAGGATTTGAACGACTTGAACGTTTTCAACGGTTTCAACGATTTGACTAATCGACTGATTTTCGATTTGAACAAAGCTTGCTTTTGGTTGACAAATTCTGAAGAAAAGCTATAATTACAAGTTTAAGTGCACAATTGCACAACCAGAAGAACCAATTGGGCGGCACGAAGGGGAAATGGCTTGCCGGCATCCTAATTAAGCTCCGCAAACAAGCACATTACTAGAACCGAAAAAGGAAAGAGCTGGCGGCAACCATAGGGGAGCTGAAAGGGATGGACAAAAGAGGAAGAGGCCAATGAATCTCCAGGCTGAAATTTCTGCAGCACTGAAGGATGCCATGCGGGCAAAGGATGAGGCCAAACTGGCCAGCCTGAGGTTGGTGCTCACTGCCATTAAGAATAGGGAGAAAGAAGTCCGCCGGTCCCTTGAGAATCCAGAAATTATTTCGCTCATCTCTACCCAGATTAAACAGAGAAAGGAATCCATAGATTATTATCGTAAGGCCGGCAGGGACGATTTGGTAAAGGCAGAAGAAAGCGAACTTCAGATACTACAGGCCTACATGCCGGAGGAGCTTTCCGCGGAAGAGATGTCTCAGGCACTTGATGAGGTTATTTCTGAGGTTGGTGCCGTCAGCATAAAGGACATGGGCAAAGTAATGAAGGCAGCCATGGCCAAGCTGGCGGGCAGGGCGGATGGCCGTGTGATTAATGAAATGGTTAAGGCAAAACTTTCTGGCTAGCTCCGAACTGTTTGGACTAAAATCGGAGTGTAACAGCTTTTTGGGGCACATTTTAACAACTTGCATCTCACATTCAACTACATCTCCTTCTCATCTAGTGGCACGACCTGTCCAGGAGGCAGGCTTGCAAATACTCTTCGATTTATCAGCGAGCAGTAATTCTCACTATGCTTTTTCATTAGAAGCCGAGAAAACTGGTCCTTTGCGCAAGATCAGAGGTCCATGGCTTTGCCCTTAAAAATGTCCAGGGGATTTGAAGTATGGGGTGAGCTCAAAGACAGGCCCTGAGGGCCTGGATGGTTTACCCTAGTTGAGAGCATCAAGCCGTTGCTTTCTTCCCACCATGGAGTGATATGGACAGCCAATCTCTTCGTGTCCTTGAGTTTCAACATATCCAAAGCTTTCTACAGTCACTTGCCCTCACTGGACCTGGACGGCAAGCAGTGGCGCATGTCCGTCCCATAACGGACAAAGAGCAAATCCAGGTCTTGCTCGACCAAGTAACAGAACTCAAGGAATATCTGCAAATCGGTAATTCGCTGCCCCTCGGAGGCATTCATGAACTTGTTAGTACCATTGAGCAAGTGAGTGGTTCCGGGCAATCGTTGCAGCCTGCTGAGCTCCTTGACGTGGCTGAGACCTTGAGAGCGACTAGTACACTGCAGCAGTTGGTGAGCCGCTGCGAGGCACAGTATGGCAGACTGGCAGATCTCCTGGGGAATCTGGAGCCGATACCGGAGTTGGAAAGGAAGATCAGTCGAGCTATTGATCATCGAGGTCAAATAAAAGACGGAGCTAGTCAAGAACTTGGGCGAATCAGAAAAGAGATTGGCGATGTGCGCAAGCGTCTCCATGAAGAGCTCGAAGAAGTTTTGGAAAAGCAGGCTTCCCAGAAGACGCTACAGGAGAAGCTAATTAGCGTTCGCAACGACCGGCTGGTAATTCCTCTCCGCAGTGGTGCCAAAGGGGCGCTAGAGGGTATTGTGCACGCTACTTCCCACAGTGGTGCCACCTGCTTTGTAGAACCGCTCTCTGCTGTACCTCTCAACAACCGACTCAGTCAAGCCCGGAGTCGCGAACGGGAAGAGGAAGCACGAATCCTCCGGGAATTGACCGACGCTGTGTTGGCAGCTGCAGAAGTTATCCGACACAACGAGAGCTGGTTGGGATTCATAGACTGTGTACATGCCAAGGTCCGCTTGAGCACTCTTCTCATTGCTCGTGCCCCCCAGATTGACGACGGTGGCAGGATACGACTACTTCAGGCTTCCCATCCCATTTTAGCTTTGCAGGAAGGGGCCCAGAAGACCTCTTCATTACCCTCTGCGCTGACTGAAGTAGTCTTGGGGGCTGAAGTATCTGAAAGGAGCAAATCCGAGCAGACAGAGGTTGTGCCAATAGACCTCTACCTCGATGAAGATCAAAAGACCATGATAATCAGCGGTGCGAACACTGGAGGTAAGACTGTATCTTTGAAAACCCTTGGTCTTTTAGGTGCTATGGTGCAGGCCGGGCTACACATTCCAGTGGCTGAGGGTAGCGAATGGCCGGTGCTGACGAATATATTTGCCGAAATTGGTGACGAACAAGACGTGCGGGCCCATCTGAGTACGTTTTCAGCCAGAATCCAGAGATTGGTGACAATGTTGAAAAAGGTTGACCGTCGCTCTCTTGTGCTGCTCGATGAAATCGGAACTGGCACTGATCCAGCGGAAGGTGCTGGCCTTGCGTTGGCCCTGCTGGATCAACTCAGGAAACAGGGGCCCTTTGTTATGGTTACAACCCACTACCACCTTATTAAGGCATACGGCATGCTCCATGAAGAGGTGGAAAACGTTTCAGTGGCCTTTGATGAAAAGAGTGGGCGTCCCACCTATCAGTTGATTTATGGTCATCCTGGAACCAGTAATGCCCTACAGATAGCCGCCGACCTCGGCATGCCCTCGAACATTTTGGAGACAGCCCGAGGCTATGTCGATAAAGACGAGAGTAGAGCAATTGATTTGATTCGAGAACTGACTGATACTTTGAGGAGGACCAAGACCGAAGAAGAGCACTTGAGATCACAGCGACGGAAGTTGGAACTTGCGCAGGATGAATTGGTGCAACAGCGAAGCCGGCTTGTCGAGTCTCGTGAGAGGATTTTAAGCGAACTGCGGGAGCAAGGTGGGGAGTTAATCGAAGGGGCCGAAAAAGAGCTGAAATCAGCCATTGCCCTTTTACAGAAAGCCGGCATGCGAGAGGCGATGGGGGTTCGTAAGAGGGTTAGGGAGGTCAAAAAAGAGCTGCGGTCCGCACTGAAATCACAAGCACAGCCAGAGTATAGGGGGGTGAAACCTTCTGCGGAAGGGCAGTTGGTTCGTCTGCGCGGTCTTGGCTCCAGTGGAACCCTTGTTAAAATAAAAGACCAAGGACGTCGCGCAGAAGTGCAAGTGGGCCCGAAGCGGGTGGAAGTGGACATGGAGGTCCTTGAACTCTTGACAACTGAGCAGGGTGAAGACAGCAGAACAACAAGGATGAACGGGATTAGAATATTTCGTGAGGAACCTGAGACCTGTCAGCAGCGATTGCACTTGGTGGGGCTCAGGGTGGAAGAGGCACTTCCTCTACTGGATAAAGCGATTGATCGGGCGCTTATGGATGGTTGCAGCCAAATTCACGTAGTTCATGGACACGGCACCGGAAAGCTGCGCAAGGCGGTGCAAGACTTCCTCAGTGACCATTCCGTGGTCAAAGGGTTTCATCCTGAAAACCAGAGCGCTGGAGGCACCGGGGTTACAGTGGTTGAGCTCAAGGACTGAGCGCTTTGAGCTCAGTCCACACACTAAGCACTTATAAAAGTATAAGATAACCATTTGATAAAATTATTTAAAATAGTTTTGATTTGAAAAACTAGTTTAAGTTTGTTGATGCAAATTAAATGGCTTGATTTTGGCGGATGGAACCAACATCTCTAAGCTTTTGACTAATTTTTTAAGCAGTGCTTGTTGCCGAGTTATTAGTGCCTACTGCCTAGTGTTTAGTGCCTAGTGGACAAAGTGGGGACCAAAAGTGGGTCGAATCAATCGAGAGGTAATTGAAGAGGTCAGAGCCAGTGCCAACATAGTTGATGTGGTGGGCTCTTATGTAGCTCTCCGCAAGAGGGGCAAGAATTATCTCGGCAATTGTCCATTTCATTCTGAAAAAGAGCCGTCGTTCACTGTGAGTAACGAGAAGCAGATTTTTCACTGCTTCGGCTGTGGCGCCAGCGGCAGTGTTTTCGATTTCGTCATGCGGACGCGAAATCTCACCTTTGCCGAGGCCGTGAAAGAGTTGGCTAATCGTTTTGGTATTCCTCTACCCCAGGAAAAAGATACACCTCAGGCAAAGAAGATCCGTGAGATGGCGGAGCGGTTGCGTCAGCTTAATAGCCTGGCAGCCAGTTATTTTAACCGAAGTTTGCTGGATAGAAGTTCTGGGAAGATAGCCCGAGAATACTTGCGAAGTCGAGGTATGGGCGATGAAACTATCCAGGATTTCCAGCTAGGTTATGCTCCCAAGAGTTGGGACGGCCTGAAACGCTTTCTTATAAGAGAAAAAGTTGATCTGAAAGTGGCGGCTCAGGCGGGGCTATTGGTGCAGAAATCTGAGGGGGACAGTTATGACCGCTTTCGAAACCGGCTGATGTTTCCCATCAAGGATATGAGAGGCCGGACCGTTGGCTTTGGGGGTCGTGCTCTGGATGACAGTATGCCCAAGTACCTCAACAGTCCTGAAACCCTAATATTCCATAAAGGGCGAACCCTATACGGACTGTCTACAGCGAAGGAGGCGTGCCGAAAAAACAATGAGACTTTGGTGGTGGAGGGCTATTTCGATCTTCTGGCTCTCTACAACAAGTCTATCCATCAGGTGGTTGCACCTTTGGGCACTGCTCTTACCCTCCACCATGTAAGAATGCTGAGTCGTCTTGCGCCTCAAGCGGTATTGGTCTTCGACGGAGACGACGCGGGTATGAGGGCTGCCTTGCGCAGCTTGGAGTTTTTCCTCAGAGAAAAACTACCGGTTCGGTTTTTGCCCTTACCGGAGGGGATGGATCCCGACGATTTTATAAACAAAGAGGGTAAAGAACCGTTTATGCAACTCCTCAGCGAGGCCAAACCCTTGATGGAGGTTTTTCTGGAGCAGTCACTTTCAAGCTACGATGGTTCGGTGGAGGGCAGACTGAGGGTAGTCCGCACAGTTACACCTATGCTTAGACTTTTGGACTCACCCATAGCGCAAGAAGGCTACTTGCGCATTCTGGACCAGCGGTTAGGGGTGAGTGAGGAAGTACTCCGGGCGGAATTGGCCATGACTGGTAGTCGTAGGCCGTCAACTGCAGTTTCCCCGAAAAGGGAAAAAGAACCGGAACTTCCAGAGTGGGAAGAGGGAATTATTCGTATTTTGGTAAATTACCCCCACTGGATCCCGACCCTTAAAGATAGCTCATCCCTAGATAGTTTTCAAAGAAAAGACTGGGCGGAGGTCGGTCGACTCCTTATTAAATACTACCGGGAAGGTGGAAAACTGGATCTGAGTGGGTTATTAATGGACGTGCAAAATGAACAGATCAGAAATTTGATAAGCAGTTGGTCTTTAGAAACAAGCCCTTGGCGAGAAGAAGATGCCCATGCTCGTCTTCGGGAGTATTTTGCTGGAATCAGTTCCAGCAGACGTCGGTTACAAGATGATTTGAAAAGACTGAAGGAGGAAATTCAGGCTGCAGAAGGTCGCCGAGACGAGAAGCTTATGGCAGAGCTCTTGGCGGAGCTTCAGGCTAAGAAGGCAGCCTTGTTGGCTGGCTGAGTAAACAATAAAGCCAACCTTTCCAAAGGGGAGATGGTTTGATGGCAAAGAAATCCAATATGGAAGACCTTAGGCGACTTATCTCGATTGGCAAGGAAAAAGGGTATCTTACCTATGACGAGGTCAATAGCGCACTTCCCGATGAACTAGTATCTTCGGAGAAGATCGACGACATGATGATGATTTTCGATGAGATGGACATCGAGATCATCGACTCTTCCCAAAAGGGAAAGGTTCTCAAGGAAAAGATCGACAAGGATTCCGAGCGCATGGATGATGAGGAAGATACTCTGCCTTTAGAGGAAGACGCTGGTGGTAGGGTTACGGATCCGGTCAAGATGTATCTCCGCGAGATGGGCATGGTCTGTCTATTGACTAGGGAGGGAGAGGTAGAAATAGCCAAAAGAATAGAGCAAGGCGAACAGGAAGTAATTGACGCCATTATTGACACTCCCATTGGGGTGAAGGAGATCCTCAATCTGAAGGGGAAAATTGCCCAGGACAAGCTTAGAGTGCGTGATGTTTTGAAAAATCTGGACGAGGATTTTGAGGAATACTCCAGCGTGGAAGAAGACAGGGAGAAAGAGCAGTTGATAAACTTGCTGGAGGAAGTTCAGCAGATGTATGAAGAGAATCTGAAATCGGAGGAATTAATCCTTTCAAGAAGCCTCGAGGGTGAAAAGCTGGAAGCTGCCGAGGAATCTGTTCGCGTCAATAGGAAGCGTATTGCTGAACTTTTGAAGAACCTCAGATTGGAAAAGCGGCAAGTAGATAGGATTGTCATCAAACTTCGGAGCTGTGTGGAGAGGATTGAAAAGGGTGAGGTGGAAATTGAGCGATGTATGCTTCGCACTGGAAAACCAGTTCAAGAACTGCGTCGGTTATTCCGACACGTAAAAAACAATCCTGATTCTCTGGGTCAGGTTGCCAAGGAGCTCGGCCTCAAGCCGGATGACTTTCTTGAAATGGAAAAGACCATCAAGAATGGCCGGCGTCGCATCCGACGAATTGGACAAGAGGCCAAGATGGACGTACGCACCTTGAAACAGATCATGCGGCAGGTAGATGTCGGTGAGGCCAAGGCCAAAGAGGCAAAAAGGGAGCTGGTGGAGGCCAACCTTCGGCTGGTGGTAAGTATAGCAAAGAAATACACTAACAGAGGGCTGCAGTTCCTAGACCTAATTCAAGAAGGCAACATTGGTTTGATGAAAGCAGTGGACAAGTTTGAGTATCAGCGTGGCTATAAATTCAGCACTTACGCCACTTGGTGGATTCGCCAGGCGATTACTAGGGCCATTGCTGATCAGGCCAGGACAATACGCATTCCCGTGCACATGATCGAGACCATCAACAAGCTCATCCGAACTTCAAGATACCTTGTTCAGGAACTAGGAAGGGAACCAACACCTGAGGAAATAGCTGATAAGATGGAATTTCCGTTAGAAAAGGTGAGAAAGGTTCTTAAGATTGCCAAGGAACCCATTTCCCTTGAGACCCCGATAGGCGAGGAAGAGGACAGTCATCTGGGTGATTTCATAGAAGACAAAAAGGTAACGTCGCCGGTGGATGCAGTTATAAACCTTAATCTATCTGAACAAACACGCAAGGTCCTCTCCACCCTGACACCTAGGGAGGAAAAGGTACTCCGCATGCGGTTCGGCATAGGAGAAAAGGCGGATCATACCTTGGAGGAGGTGGGGCAAGATTTTGCCGTTACCAGGGAGCGCATACGCCAGATTGAGGCCAAAGCCTTGCGAAAACTTCGACATCCAAGCCGGCGGAAGAAGCTCAAAAGCTTTATTGATAGCTAACCAAGACCATTGAATGTCGAACATCGAACCAGGAACCGCAGAATTATGAAATGCTCACTTCGATCCGCCTGAGGCATATTCAATATTTTGCGTTTTAAAATAGGATGGAAAGCGTAGTAGGATGGCTCCATTCTGCATTGAATGAACGGGGATATTTCCCTTGACAAAGCAGATTCCGGCCAATATAAAGACAAAATTCTACTTAATGCTATGCGTTATGGGAATTGTGAGAAGAAACGGGCCCATAGCTCAGCTGGCAGAGCCACCGGCTCATAACCGGTCGGTCCCTGGTTCGAATCCAGGTGGGCCCACCAACTAATGTGGCATGAAGATTGGAGTCTATTACATAAGGCAACCCGTGGAGAGGGGAAAAATGTCTCTCTCCGGGGGACAAGGATCGGTCTGGCAATGGAAGACCGAGATTCCGAGGGACTCGGGAAAAAGGGTGCGGCAAATAGGCTGCACCCTTTTTTTATGGCAGGGCTAGAACCTAGTCTTACGGGTGTTACAAGATCAAGACTAAGAAATTATTGGAGTACTGGAGGAATTTGATTGCGGATTTCGGAAGTAATAAAGGTTCTATGATTTGTATTTTATTACTTATAATCGGAAATCTGAAATCTAAAATGGTTATTACTCCATTCAATAATAGGGAGGAATACCTTGCAAAATACTTTAAAACTTCTCATTGAGCTTCAAGAGATCGAAAAAAAGGTCAGGGCCCTTGCAGAGCAAAAGGCTCGCGCTCCCGTACAGATTGCAATGATGAAAGAGGAAGAAAATAAGGCGGGAGGGAGAGTGGAAGAAAAACAGGAAATGCTCAAATCGGCTCAGAGATTGCGAAAGGAACTGGAGCGTGAGGTCGAGGACCTCGAGAGGCGGCAAAACAAGAGCAAGCAGAGGCTTCTGGAGGTTAAGAGTAATAAGGAATATCAGGCCATCCTGAAAGAAATCGACGACATCGAAGATCTTATCCGAAGGCGGGAAGACCAAATAATTGAACAGATGGAAGTGGCCGAATCTCTGGCGGAAGAAATTCGGGAGCACGAACGCTTGCTGTCAGAGGCCCATAAGAGGCTAGAACAGGAAGGTGCTCAGCTAGAAAAGGAGGCGGCGAAGGCGGATACGCTGATTGCCAGCCTTGAGGAACAGAAGGAACGCCTCAAGCCGCAGATCCCTGCAGCAATGTGGCAAAAATATCAATTGTTGAGTGCCAACCGAGGAGGGATTGCTCTGGCGCCAGTCAACCAGTGCACATGCCAGGTATGCCACATGAACCTGCCCCCCCAGATTTTTATCGATCTGCAGAAAAATGAAAAGATGATGCACTGCCCAAATTGCCAACGGATTATCTACTGGGTGGGTCACGAAGCTTATAAACAGTCGTGCCAGGTCCCGGGAGAGCCAGAGTAAATGGATCTGCAAAACCCGGTTGACCGTCACAGATTAAGCCGTCTTCTAGAACTGCTGGGTAAGCGGTTGAGTGGTGAATTGCTCGGAGCGGAGTTTGCAGATCTCAGCCGAGAAGATTTGCGAGCTCTCTTTGATCAACTAGCTGCACATATGCGTCGCTGCAGTGAATGGACGGATGCTGCCAGCACTAAGCAGGACGTACCCAGAATGAGCGGATCACTCTATTGTGATGGAGCCTCGAGGGGCAATCCAGGACCGTCCGGGGCTGGGGTAGTAATTTTGGATAAAAATGGAGAGCAGATTTTCGAATTGAGTCGTTTTCTCGATAATGCCACCAACAATGAAGCAGAGTACAAAGCGCTCATAAGAGGACTGAGCGCGGCTGCGGATGTTGGCATAAAGCGGGTGCAGATTTTTTTGGATTCTGAACTGGTGGTGAACCAACTACTTGGGACATACAAGGTTCGCAATCCTCGCTTGCTCCAATTGTTTGAGGAAGCAACGTCCAGATTGCGGCTGTTTGACGAATATGCTATTTTTCATATAGGTCGCGAATTGAATCAAAAAGCAGATCGACTGGCCAATGAGGCCATAGATCGTGGTCTGCGGGGGGGAGATAGAGAAACGTATCGTTTGAAGGAGAGAGAATAGAGTAGGTCAAATGATCGCTGCTCCGCTCCTGCCGCTTTGCGGCAGACGGGGGAGAGGAAAGTCCGAGCTCCAAAGGGCAAGGTGCTGGGTAACGCCCAGTCCCGGTGACGGGCAGGAAAGTGCCACAGAAAGTAAACCGCCGGGGGAAACCTTTGTTTCCCGCGGTAAGGGTGAAAGGGTGAGGTAAGAGCTCACCAGCTCCAGTGGTGACATTGGAGGCTAGGTAAACCCCACCTGGAGCAAGACCGAATAGGAGAGCGCCAAGGGTGGCCCGTCCGAGCTCTCGGGTAGGTCGCGTGAGGCCTCGAGTAATCGGGGCCCTAGATGAATGATCATTGTCCCTCGGGGAGTGATCTCCGAGGGGTACAGAACTCGGCTTATTACCTGCTCTACTCTCCCTTTTTTTATTTGGGAATCCTCGTACCCCTTCAAATTAGTCCCCATCGTTCTCTAACCGTCTATAAGTCATGCGTGTTGTTGCCATAATTCCAGCTGCAGGTGCAGGGCGGCGCATGGGAAGCGTCGTCGAAAAGCAGTTTTTACATTTAAGGGGAATTCCCATCCTCGCCCGCACACTAAGAGTGTTTGATCAGAGCCCAGAGGTTGATGGGATAGTGCTGGTGGTGGCTTCTCAGCAGCGCCAAGCCTTGGAGAGTGAGGTTCTTGGCCCGCATCCTTGTGAAAAGCTGCTTCGAGTTATAGATGGAGGACCTGAGCGACAAGATAGTGTGGCCAATGGACTGCGAACCATTCCGCTCGAGTGTGATTTGGTGGTGGTTCACGATGGCGTACGACCCCTGGTGAGTGTTGACCTACTGGGGGCGGTGCTGGAGGCGGCCCATCATCATGGGGCAGCAATAGCAGCCATACCTGCGGGCGACACAGTAAAACAGACAGAGAATCAAAAGGTGGTTGCCACCTTGGAGCGTGAGACCATTTGGTTAGCACAGACGCCCCAGGCTTTTCATGCCAATCTTTTGCGAAGGGCTTACGAGAAGGCTGCTAGGGATCGGGTAGTTTTGACAGATGATGCTGCGCTGGTGGAACGAATTGGAGCGGCTGTGCATCTGGTCCGCGGCTCCCCAGAGAATATCAAGGTCACCACCCCATTCGACTTGGTGGTGGCGGAAGCCATTCTTGCAGGGCGCGAAGCGCAAAGAGCATAGCGCAGAGCGTGTTACTCTTAACTTTAAACTTTGAACTTTGGACTTGGAACTTAGAACATGATCCGGATAGGGTTTGGTTATGATGCGCATCGCTTGGTGGTTGGCAGAGCTTTGATTCTCGGCGGAGTGAAGATCCCATACGACCTTGGCTTGCAGGGTCACTCTGACGCTGACGTCTTAATCCATGCTGCCTGTGACGCACTGCTCGGCGCTGCGGGGCTGGGGGATTTGGGGAGTCACTTTCCAGATACGGATCCTGAGTTGGAGGGAGTGTCCAGTGTCGCAATCCTTAAAAGAGTTGCGGGCATGGTGCGGAATGGAGGCTTTGAGTTGCAGAATTTGGACACCACAGTGGTAGCTGAGGCACCGAAACTGGCTCCATACATTGAGACGATGATTGCAACAATTGCTGACGCCCTGGAGGTGAACCCCAGGCAAGTGAGCGTAAAGGCCACGACCACTGAAGGCATGGGCTTCACCGGGAGAGGTGAGGGCATGGCCGCCTACGCGGTGGCTGCTCTCACGGTAGGTCAGGGTAATGGGTGATAGGTCATAGGTCAAAGGTTATAGGTTGATACCCATCACCCATAACCCATAATCTATAACCTTTGACCTGACGATTTGACTAATATTACAAATAATCTGAGCTGATAGAAAGGCCCAAGGGATTTGAGACTATGACCATCCGGATTTACAACACCTTGAGCAGCCAGAAGGAACCTTTTGAACCCTTACAGCCGGGTCGTGTATACATGTATGTCTGTGGGATCACCGCCTATGATCTCTGCCATGTTGGACACGCCCGATCAGCCATTGTCTTCGATGTGATCTACCGCTATCTGCAATATCGGGGATTCGATGTGGTTTGCGTGCGGAATTTTACTGACGTTGATGACAAGATTATCAAGCGGGCTCAAGAAGAGGGCACCGACTCGCACGCCATCGCCGAACGTTACATAGAGGCCTTTCATGCAGACATGGACCAGTTGGGTGTGGCGAGGCCGAGCTATGAACCGCGGGCAACCCAGTTTATCCCCGAGATGATAGAGCTCATCGAGATTTTAATAGAAAAGGGATACGCTTATCAGGTCGACGGTGATGTTTACTTCGCAGTGGAAAAATTCTCGGGCTATGGAAAGCTTTCTAAACGCAAGCTGGATGAGATGATTGCCGGGGCTCGAGTTGCAGTGGAGCCCGGCAAAAAGAATCCCATGGATTTTGCTCTGTGGAAAGCAAGCAAACCAGGGGAGCCGGCATGGCCAAGTCCTTGGGGAGAAGGACGTCCGGGCTGGCACATAGAATGTTCTGCCATGAGCACCAAATATTTGGGCAGCACTTTTGATATTCACGGAGGAGGCAAAGACCTCATTTTCCCCCACCATGAAAACGAGATTGCCCAATCTGAAGCAGCCTTTGGAAAAATCTTTGCTAGATACTGGGTACACAATGGTTTCGTTAACATTAACCAGGAAAAGATGTCGAAGTCTCTGGGCAATTTCTTCACCATTCGGGAGGTATATGAACGTTATCAACCAGAGGTCCTCCGTTTGTTTCTTCTCGCGAGCCATTACCGAAGTCCGGTGGATTTTTCCCCCGAAAGCATGGCTGAGGCAGAAAGAGGTCTCGAGAGGTTTTATCACACCATAGAACAGGTGAGTGAACTTGTAGGAGACCTTCCCAGCTCAGCACAGTTACCTACTATTGAGGACCCTGAATTCAGCAGCTTGCGGAATAAAATCGATAGTATCCCGACAAGATTTCAGGATGATATGGATGACGATTTCAACACTGCAGCAGCACTGGGACAGCTGTTTGATTTGTGCAGGGCTCTGAATCGTTTTCAAGACAGCCGATCGCGGAAGCCAACTGCTGAGGAGAAAAAGCTGCTTGCGCAGGGAGTCCACCGCTTACGTGAATGTGCTAACGTTCTGGGTCTTTTGCAGCGGTCACCCGAAGAATTCTTCCGAGAGCACAGGCGGATGACGCTGGCGATACTGGGTATCGGCCAGGAAGAGGTCGAAGGGCTGATCGCAGAAAGAGCCCTGGCGAGGAAAGAGAAAAACTGGGCTCGTGCAGATGAGATAAGGGACAAGCTGGCCGAGATGTCCATTATCTTGGAAGATAAGCCTGAGGGCACGCGCTGGCGGGTCAAGACGGCCAGCGCCTAAGGTTAATTTGTCAATTAGTTGATAGGCCAATACGTGAAAGGCGTTGAAATCGTTAACCACAGAGGTCAGAAGTCGGAGATCAGAGATCAGCCTTACCCCTGACCTCCGACATCTGATCTCTGACCTCTTAGGTCTATCTGCTGCCTGCTGCTAGCTTTCTGCTGCTTGCTGACCCCTGCCTTCCTTCATCTTCTTCTCAATCTTGGCCCAGGTGTCGCGTAAAGTCACCGTCCGATTAAATACCAACTTATTATCGGAAGAATCCGGGTCAAGGCAGAAGTATCCGAGTCTTTCAAACTGATAGCGACTTCTTGGGGTGGCGCCAGCTAAGGAGGGCTCCAGACGACAATATTGCAAGCTCTCGAAAGAGTTCGGATTCACATTGCTTTTGAAGTCGCTGCCGTCCTCGACTTCTTCGGGGTTCGGCTTTAGGAAGAGATGATCGTATAACCGCACTTCCGCCTCGATGGCGTGGGCAGCTGAAACCCAGTGCAAAGTCCCCCTTACTTTGCGCCCGTCCGGTGACCAGCCGCCTTTTGTGGCGGGATCATAGGTGCAGTGGAGCTCAACCACCTCACCGGTTTTTTTATCCTTCACCACATTTACACAGGTAATGTAGTAGCCATAGCGTAGCCTTATTTCACGCCCGGGGGCCAGACGAAACCACTTTTTCGGGGCATCTTCTCGAAAGTCATCCCGTTCCACGTATAGGACTCGGGAAAAGGGAACCATGCGTGTTCCCATGGTGGGGTCTTCAGGATTGTTTATAGCCTCCAGTTCCTCCACCTTGTCTTCAGGATAATTCTCAATTACCACCCGGAGGGGCCGTAAAACACCCATTACGCGAGGAGCGTGTCTATTCAAATCTTCCCGAATGCACCACTCGAGCAACTTTATATCGACCATACTGTCTTTTTTTGCCACCCCAATACGTTCAGAAAAATCTTTAATTGCCTCAGGCGTATATCCCCTTCTACGGAGACCGGATATAGTCGGCATCCGAGGATCGTCCCACCCACGGACATACCCCTCTTCCACCAGCCGTAGCAGTTTTCTTTTGCTCATAACGGTGTGGGTCAAATTCAGGCGTGCGAACTCTATCTGTTGCGGTTGATAGACACCTAGCTCCTTGAGGAACCAGTCGTATAGGGGGCGATGGTCTTCAAATTCCAGCGTACAAATTGAATGGGTGATTCCTTCAATAGAATCGCAGAGACCGTGCGCCCAGTCATACATAGGGTAGATACACCATTTATCGCCCGTCCGATGATGCTCAGCATGCAGGATTCGGTACATTACCGGGTCCCGCAAGTTCAGATTGCCCGAGGCCATGTCGATTTTTGCCCGGAGCACATGAGTGCCGTCTTGAAACTCACCCGCTCGCATAGCTTGAAAAAGACCTAGGTTCTCCTCAATTGAGCGGTTCCGGTATGGGCTCTCCTTACCGGGTTCTGTCAGGGTTCCGCGGTATTCCTTGATCTCTTCCGCGCTCAAGCTGTCCACGTAAGCCTTGCCTTTCTTAATGAGCTGTACTGCGTAATCGTACAACTGCTCAAAGTAGTCGGAGGCGTAGTAAAGGCGGTCGTCCCAATCGAACCCTAGCCAGCGGACATCTTCTTTGATTGACTCCACATATTCGACTTCTTCTTTAGTAGGGTTGGTGTCATCAAAGCGCAGATTGCAGAGGCCACCATAACTTTCGGCGAGGCCAAAGTTGAGACAAATGGATTTGGCATGTCCAATATGCAAGTAGCCATTCGGCTCGGGAGGAAAGCGGGTCATTACTCGACCATCGTATTTGTTTGTTTTAAGGTCCTCCTCGATGTTTCTTTTAATGAAATGGGTAGGAGGGGCAGGATCCGTTAAAGCCATAATCGCGGCTCCTTTCGCTTTCTCAATTTAATATTAATATTAATATGACAAACAAGTTATTATATTTCTCCGTGGCATACTATTCAATGGATAAAAGGAGTAGGCGGCAGGTCTTGCCACCGTCTTCACCAAGTCCTATAATTTCCATTCCCATCAAAGGTTTTTGTAGGAGAAAGCTCTGCTTGCGACAATATGGATAATAGGTGATAGGTTAGAGGTTATTGGTGATGGATGAACCCGTGTTTCTAGCCTATGACCTATAACCCCTAATCTGCGTCAGCCGATTATTGAGGAGACGGTGTAGTCGGAATGAAGCCCTTCCAACTGGTTACAGACTTTGAGCCCCGGGGCGATCAGCCCGGGGCGATCGAAGCCCTAGCGGACGGTGTAATGCAGGGGCTCAAGCACCAAGTGCTGCTAGGGGTCACCGGCTCAGGCAAAACTTTTACTATGGCAAATGTCATCGCCAAAGTTCAAAAACCGACCCTGGTTATTGCTCCCAACAAGACCTTGGCGGCCCAGCTTTATGGGGAATTCAAGAGATTGTTTCCCCACAATGCGGTGGCTTACTTTGTCTCTTACTACGACTACTACCAACCCGAAGCTTATGTTCCCCAGACGGACACCTACATTGCCAAGGATGCCTCAATCAATGAAGAGATTGACAAGATGCGACACTCGGCCACCCGCTCCTTGCTCGAGCGGCGTGACGTCATAATTGTAGCTAGCGTCTCTTGTATTTACGGACTGGGTTCCCCAGAGGCCTATCAGGGCCTACTGCTCCACCTTGATCGAGGACAGCAAATTGAGCGGGAGAAAGTACTGAGAAAGTTGGTGGAAATCCATTATCAGCGCAGTGATATGGATTTCCACCGGGGTACCTTTAGGGTCAGGGGTGATGTGGTGGAAATCTTCCCCGCCCACGAGGAAGAGCGGGCCGTTCGGATTGAGTTCTTCGGGAACGAGGTGGAGCGCATACTCGAGATTGACCCGCTATGGGGAAAGGCGGTAGGGGAGCTGTCCCGACTGGCAGTTTATCCAGCGAGTCACTATGTTACCACGCGGCCAATGTTAGAGCAGGCCATTAAGAATATACAAGCTGAACTCCAGGAAAGATTAGTTGAATTAAGGGGGCAAGGAAAGCTACTGGAGGCCCAGCGGTTGGAAGAGCGATGCCGTTTCGATTTGGAAATGCTCCAGGAGCTGGGGTACTGTACGGGGATTGAGAACTACTCGCGCCACCTTACGGGCCGGGCACCAGGGGAACCGCCGCCTTGCTTGCTGGACTACTATCCGGATGACAGCCTTTTCTTTATCGATGAAAGCCACATCGCCGTGCCGCAGCTGCAGGGAATGTATCGTGGAGACCGGTCAAGAAAGCTTACGCTGGTGGATTACGGATTCCGTCTTCCTTCCGCCCTAGACAACCGGCCGTTATCCTTTGAAGAATTTGAGGTTGTAGTGCCGCAGCTTATTTATGTGTCGGCCACCCCGGCAGATTATGAGCTGAGGAAGGCCCAGGGAGTTGTAGTAGAGCAGATAATCCGGCCGACAGGGCTTATGGACCCGCAGATCAGCGTGAGGCCGGCCGAGCATCAGGTTGATGACCTCATCGGCGAGATCCGTCGCCGTGCAGAGCGCAATGAAAGAATTCTTGTCACCACTCTGACCAAGAGAATGGCGGAGGATCTCACCGAGTATCTCACAGACATGGGCATAAAAGTCCGCTATCTCCATTCTGACATAAATACCATCGAGCGAGTGGAGATCATCCGCGATTTGAGACTTGGGCGCTTTGATGTGTTGGTCGGCATAAATCTACTGCGAGAAGGTCTTGACATTCCGGAGGTTTCATTGGTCTCCATCCTGGATGCAGACAAAGAGGGGTTTTTGCGTTCGGCAAGATCACTAATTCAGACTTGCGGCAGGGCAGCTCGGAATGTGGCTGGCGAGGTAATTCTCTATGGAAGCGAAGTAACCCGATCAATGAGCAGAGCAGTGGAGGAGACCAACAGAAGACGCCTGATGCAGGCAGAATATAATCGAAAACATGGGATTACCCCGGAAAGCATTAGGAAGGAAATTCATAATATCCTGGATTCCGTTTACGAGTGTGACTATGTAACCGTACCGACTGTAGAGGAAGAAATTGTAGAATATAAGACAGTTGAAGAATTGGATCAGTACATAGCAGGATTAGAAAAACAGATGAAAGAGGCGGCCACCAACCTGGAATTCGAGGAAGCCGCCCGTTTGCGAGATGAAATAAGGGATCTCAAAGAACAGAGGTTGGAGGTTTATTGACGCGCTTAGCGCGTCAATAGCGAGACTGGATGTCGGGGGGAAAGCGATTTGATGTCCCCGTCTCGCACCTCTTGCCAGTCTCGCACGTCTCGCAATTTGCTGTCGTTGGTAATTGGACACACTAACATGACCAAACCCAACAAACTTAAGGAAAAGCTGGACAACTTTCCCTCAAGCCCTGGTGTTTATCTTATGAAGGACTCCCGGGGCAAAATTCTCTACGTGGGGAAAGGAAAGGACCTGCGCAAGCGGGTTCTTTCATACTTCCAGGGAAAGGATCACTCTTCTCCCAAAATCAGGGTGCTGGTCAAGAAGGTCTCGGATTTAGAGTTCATTATCACAGGTTCAGAGAAAGAGGCACTTATTCTTGAGTCAAATCTTATCAAACACCACCGGCCCCGATACAACGTAGTCCTCCGGGATGACAAGAGATACCTGGTCCTGCGCTTGGATCCGAAGGAAGATTATCCAAGGCTAACCCTGGTGCGGAGCATCCGTAGAGACGGTGCCCTTTACTTTGGCCCATACGCTTCAGCCCATGCAGTGAGGCAGACTCTCAAGATGTTACACGGTATGTTCCCTTTGCGTCAGTGCAGTGGCCGCAAGTTTAAGAGCCGCCAGCGCCCCTGTTTGAATCACCAGATGGGCCGTTGCCTTGGATTGTGCGCCGGCACCGTCACACCTGGGGAATATGCGCCGGTAGTTGAGCAGGCCGTGCTTTTCTTGAGGGGTCGCACTCGGGACCTGCAGATTAAATTGCGGCGGGAAATGGAGCGAGCTGCTGATGGGCTCGAGTTTGAAAAGGCCGCTATGTATCGAGACCGTCTGAAAGCGGTGGAAAAGACTCTGGAGAAGCAGCTAATGGTTTCTTCCCGCTTTCGAGATCAGGATGTGATTGGCACGCATGAATCCGGAGAAAATCTTGGCCTGGCAATCCTCTTTATCAGAGAAGGCCGCATGGTTGGGAGTCGGGCCTTTGTCTTCAAAGACAGTAAGAACAGCGCGCCGGAGATATTGCGCGGTTTTATTCTGCAATATTACGACAAGGGCAAGTCGATCCCTGAAGAAATATTGATGAGTGAATCTGTCTTAGAACAAGATTTACTGGCGGAATGGCTATCAGACCTTAAAGAGAAACGGGTCACCCTTCGGGTCCCTAAAAGAGGAGAGGGTAGGCGCTTATTGACCATGGCCTGTCAAAATGCAGCGAACTATGTAATGAGTGAAATGCCAAGGCCTACCGATCCTCTTCCTGCGTTGGAGCGATTACAACAAAGGTTGGAGTTGGAATCTTTTCCCCATCGCTTGGAGTGTGTTGACATATCCAATTTCCGCGGCCAGTTTCCGGTGGGTTCGCTTGTGGTTTTTGAGGATGGTGAGCCGGACAAATCGGCCTACCGCAGGTATCGTATCCGGGATGTTGTTCAGATAGACGATCCAGCGATGATGGCTGAAGTTATAAAACGAAGGTTCACTGATGAACGAGACTCGAAAGTGTTGCCAGATCTTCTCGTGGTTGACGGTGGAAAGGCGCAACTTAACCAGACCATGGCGATCCTTGATGACCTCGACTTGAAGTGGATGGTACCGGTGGTGGCCCTGGCGAAGAAGCAACGGCCAGCAGAGCAGGCTGAACCAGGTAAAAGTGACCGGCTTTATCTGGCGGGAAGAAAGACTCCTTTGCTACTTAAGAATGATCCGCCATTACAATTTCTCCTTGGCCGCCTGCGCGATGAGGCCCATCGTTTTGCCATAGAGTATTATCAAAAACGTCACCGCAAAAGCACACTTCACTCCCGACTGGATGATATTCGTGGAATAGGACCTAAACGACGTCGCGCTTTGATTCAATATTTCGGCTCGGTAAAGCAGTTGGCTAAAGCCACTGTTGAGGAAATTAGTGAGGTTGCAGGGGTCAGCAGTAAACTGGCAGAAGAGATCTTATTTGCTTTGAGAAGTAATTCCTCTGACAAAATGACAATTTAGTATTATTATTTAAATATTTAAGGTTTCAGTGTTCAGTGTTCAGGTTTCAGCTTTTATGTTTCTTTTTCCTGACACCTGAAACCCGAAACCCGACACCTAAGACCCTGAGATTTGGTGCTTGGAATTTGTAGTTTTGCAATGGACGCAGGGGGCAGCTCAAAGCCGGACACTTTGGAATTATTCTATTGATTGCCCAGAGAGGAGAACAGGCAGATGGAAGAGGTAAGAGTTCGTTTCCCGCCCAGTCCCACTGGATACTTACATATCGGTGGAGCCAGAACCGCTATCTATAACTGGCTTTTTGCTCAAAAGACAGGAGGAAAGTTTATCCTCCGCATTGAGGACACTGATGTTGAACGGTCCACCAAAGAATCTATCAGGGGCATTGTGGATGGGCTCGACTGGCTTGGAATAACCTGGGACGAAGGTCCTTATTTTCAATCGGCCTATGCGGATGATCACCGGAGAGCGGCGCAGAAATTGGTGGAGATCGGTCATGCTTACAAATGCTTCTGTACCCAAGAGGAACTGGAAGGAAAGCGACAAGAGGCAAAAAGGAGAAAGGAAGACTATCATTACGACGGCACCTGCCGAAACCTTTCTGTTGATGAAGTAAAGCGATTGGAGGCTGAGGCCAGACCCTACGTGATTCGTTTCAGGGTGGTTCGTGGTCCAGGGGGTGTGGTTTTTCAAGATGCGGTTTACGGAGTGATAGAGAAGAAATACAGGGATATTGAAGACTTCGTTATCCTTCGCTCCGATGGTTCTCCCCTCTATGTTCTTTCCAACGCCGTGGATGATATCCGCGATCGAATTACCCATGTGATTCGAGGTCAAGACCATCTGGCCAACACACCCAAGCAAATAATGATTTATGAGGCCCTTGGAGAAAAGTTGCCCCGATTCGCTCACATGCCACTTACTCTGGATCCACAAAAGCGCAAGATTTCCAAAAGGGCTCACGGTGAGGTGGTGTCAGTGCAGTATTATCGTGAGCGGGGCTTCTTGCCCTGGGCTCTGGTTAATTTCCTTGTTCTCCTGGGATGGTCCACTTCAGATAATCGGGAGATTTTTTCTCAGGCGCAACTCATTGAGGCTTTTTCTTTGGAAGGCATCAACCGGGCAAATTCCGTATTCGACATTCGCAAGGATGACCCCAAGTTCTTCACCGATCCCAAGGCGATAAGTATCAATGCCCATTACTTACGAACTATTGAGGTTGAAGAGTTGTTGCCTTACGTACAAGCAGAAATGGAGGCAGCCGGGTTGTGGGATCCCGCCTTCGGTTCCGAAAAAAAATCCTGGTTTGCCTCCACCGTGGACCTCATCCGCAGCCGTTACCACACCACAAAAGATTTCGTCAATCTGGGACGATGTTATTTTGCAGATGACTTCCCAATTGAAGACCAGGTGCTGCGCAAGAACATCTTGAAGCATGAAAATCTCAAACAATGGCTGCCCTTGATGGCGGACCGGCTAGAAGAACTGGAAGAGTTCACCGTCGATCTGATAGAGCAGGTTATCCGTGACCTTGCTGCCGAGTTGGATGTCAAGGCAGGGATTCTCATAAATGGCGCACGGGCTGCTGCTACCGGGCAGGCTGCCGGGCCCGGTCTTTTCGAGGTGCTCGCAGCTGTGGGTAAAGAGAGAGTGCTGCACCGTCTGCGAGAAGCCCCCAATTTGTATTAGAAATAACACACCGCCTGCCTCTAAATCCCCCATAAATTTTCCTTTAGGCGAAGAGGATATGGCTGATCAGTCTTCTCTGACGCTGGCACGTTTCTTGAACGTATTACTCCCTGCACTATAACCCGGATGTTTTATGAATTACTTACTACGACCACGGATATGGTCATCCTTCCGTGCGTCCTCGGGTGTTGGCCCCTGCGACGTACCATTCAGGTACGCCTCGGATCCAATCCCGCGGTACCGCGGGACGGTTGCCCGGTGGCACGCCCATCTTCGTGGTCTCGTGACAGCAATTCATGAAACATCCGGGCTAAGACTTTTAAAGATGCGGAGAAGAATTTTGAGTGGAACTTAGCTGGTCAGAGAGGAGTAGGTGTTAAATGACACTCGGTGAACTGCCTTCTAGCGGAATTTACATTGATATTGCTTTAGGGCTGGTGGTACTGCTAGTGCTGTTCTATCAGATGGCCGCACAGCAGAGAGCAAGGAAAAAAATTGGCGAGCTGGAGAAACGAATCGCCGCAGCTGAGGAAGTCCAGGCGGCGGTGTTCGCCAACTTGGAAAAGAAGGCTAATGCATTAAAGGAAATAGTCTTTGAGAAAACAAAGCCCATGACTAACAAGCTCAATGAACTCTCCAAGAAAGCCAGCATAATGCTCGAGAAAAATGAAGCGGTCCGACGTGAGTTGGAAGATCAAATAGGACCCCTCAGATCTTCAATAGATGAAACAACTACCAAATTTAATTCCTCCCAGGATGCCATAAGGCAAGTGGTCCAAGATGGTAAGAACGAGATCGAGAGAATGACAAAAGAAGTAGAAGGGTTTAAAGAGGAAATCAAAAAAGTAAAAGATTTCATCCGGGACGGCATTATTGACGTTGAGCTATAGCCCATGAAAGAAAGCAACGCTACCATCCTTTTCGCCGACCTCATGAATTCTACGGAGTTGGCCAAGAACCTTACCCTGCTGGAATACGATGACATGCTCGTCGATTTTCAGAACACCATGTTCGAGGTGGTTTCTCACCACCTGGATTACTTTGGATATGAAGGGGAGGGCGTGGACTCGGAATGGTCAATCTCTGGAGACGAACTTAGAGTTTTCCTCTATTCCGACAACATGGATTTCGATATTCGCAGCGCCCTGCTGATAGCCACCAAGATCAAACTTGCCTGGCTGTCTTCAGGCTTCAACCAAAGAGTGCTCAGCGAACAGCGGCTGGTATCTCGTATCGGAGTGGGTATCAATTGCGGCAAGGTGATAAAAGATGTCAGGCCATGGCGGGTGAAGATAGGCAAGGCGGGGCAAAATATTGAAGGTTACGCCATCAATCTGACCAAGCGTATAGAGTCAGCCTCGCGGGAAGGCAACGTTTATCAGATCATGGTCGGTGCCAGTCTCTACAAGAGATGTCAGCAAAACAAACGAATGAATGTGGCTTTCAGCCACCCGAGGAGTCTGGTTTTTAAGGGTCTTGGCCAAAAAATACCGGTGTACGAGGTTGTTTCTTTTATCAACTTCGAGATATTGCCCTCCATGCCCGCCCCCTTACAAGAGGGTCTCATGGAAAAGATGGAGAACACCGTTCGAGATGCTATGCCCGAACCGTGGATTTTTATCGTTCTCTTGCGTTCTTACATTTCCATGTTGGCCTCAAGTCGCGACGAGTACGCCGATGTCAAAGCAGTGGAGCTTGCCCAACAGGCGCTGGACGTGGTGGATTACAAGCCGGTTATTTACAATATGCTGGGGTGGCTTTACACTAATGGTAAAAATGTTCGGAATTTGGAAATGGCCTTTCACTATCTTGACCAGTGTCTAGGCCTAGAGCCCAAGAATGAAGCTGCCCTTTTGCACCGGGCTAGAATTCTAGAGGAGATGGGCCAGACCGATCTTGCCCGGCATGCCTATCAAGAAATTCTATTTCAAAACCGAGAACACCCCATAGCAAGAAGAAAACTTGCCCAGTACCAGGTCGCCAATTAGTGTCGATAAAACCGTTTACATCGTTGAAGTCGTTCAAATCGTAGAAACCGTCCATCACAGAGGTCAGAAGTCGGAGATCAGAGATCAGCTTTAGCTCTGACCTCTACCTGCTGCCAGCTGTATTTCCCCATGCCCTTTGCGCTATGCTCTATGCCCTCAAAAAGAGATGGGCTCAACATCGTCCTCGTTGAGTTCTACTGAAACCGCCTGTTGAATAATATCTATGGCCACTACCAATCTTGATTTCTCATGCTTCTTGCGAACCAAAATCCCTTCACAACCATAGAGAGGGCCATTGACAATCCTTACTAGCATTCCTTCCTTTAAATAGGGATGAACCGTAAGCACAGTGGCGTTGCTGAGAAGTGTTATCAGGCTGCTCATCTGACTGTCAGGTACTGGCAGGGGGCCGTCCTCGTTGCGAACTATTCGGACAACTCCAGGTGTCTGCAAAATCTTCAATTGTTCGTAGTTGTCGAGTGAGGCACGCACAAAGAGGTAGCCAGGGAAAATCGGCATCTGGATCTTTTTGCGTCGGTCCCTCCGTTTACTCCAGCGCTCCATCTGCGGCAAGAGACAGTCGAAGGACTTGGCCAGCAAACGAGAGTATACCTTGCTCTCGTGGCGAACCTGGGCGTAGACGGCATACCAAGCTGGTGTCATATGAGAGACCGGATCTGTCATTACTTGTTCCAATATGAAGATATTATCCAGCCAGAATCTCTGGATGGATATTACTAATGCAATCCTTAAAGAAACGGTCCCCCTAGCCCGGATGTTTCATGAATTGCTGTGGCGAGACCACGAGGATGGCTGTGCCACCGGGCAACCGTCCCGCGGTACCGCGGGATTGGATCCGAGGCGCACCTGAACGGTACGTCGCAGGGTGAGCTTGTCCTGAGCCCGTCGAAGGAACACCCGAGGACGCCCGGAAGGACGGTCATATCCGTGGTCGCAGTAAGCCATTCATGAAACATCCGGGCTAGTGTTTCAAAGGATGGTATCGCTCCGTTCTTCTGGTTGTCAAGAATTAATTGGCGGGCCGAATTACCCATTGAATACCCTCCTTGATACCACTTGACAAAGCAGGTTAAATAAACGAAATAATAGGAACCTTCAGCTAGCCGCGTCATTCACGAATCCTTTTGGAGTTACCCGTAGACAATCTACCTGGTAATATCGCCAGTAAGGGAGCCGCTGATATGGCTCAGTTGCAAGTTCAAGATCTTCACTTAATTTTTGGCGGCTTAACCGCTCTCAACGGCATTAGCCTTTCGGTACATTCAGGTGAAATTTTTGCCATCATTGGTCCCAACGGTGCTGGTAAGACCTGCATTCTGAATTGTATTTGCAGGTTCTACCATCCGGACCAGGGCAGCGTTACCTTTGAAGGCCAGGAAATCACCAATTTTGCCCCCCACAAGATAGCAGGATTGGGCATAGCCCGAACTTTTCAGAACATTGAACTGTTTCAGGGAATGACTGTGTTGGACAATATTAAGCTTGGGGCACATGTCCACTTGCAATCTGGTTTTCTCGCCGGCGGCTTTTACTGGGGTAAAGCTCGCAGAGAGGAGATAAAGCTCAGGCGGGAGGTGGAGGAACAGATCATTGACTTGTTGGAAATCCAGGCTATTCGCAAAAAAATCGTTGGCACTCTGCCTTACGGCTTGCAGAAGCGAGTAGAATTGGCCCGTGCTCTGGCCATGAGGCCAAAGATTTTACTTCTAGATGAACCCATGGCAGGGATGAATTTGGAAGAAACAGAGGACATGGCTCGCTTTATACTAGATATTAATGAAGAGAGGGGAGTGACTATAGTTCTTATCGAACACGATATGGGCGTGGTCATGGACATTTCAGACCGGGTTTTCGTGCTTGATTTCGGCACTAGAATTGCCGAAGGGCCGCCGGAAGAGATCCAGCATAACGAACACGTGATAAATGCCTATTTGGGCGGCTCGGATGCGGCATTTTCCAAATTGGGAATTTAAGACCTTGGTAACAAACTCGTTGACTGCGATAAGAAAAGATATTGAAGGTAAGCCCCTTCCTGTGCTCTTGCAACGCAATGCACTCCGCTACAACGACAGCCGGGTGGCCTTGCGTGAGAAAGAATATGGCATTTGGCAACCGGTAACCTGGCAAAGGTATTATGATCACGTTAGGTATTTTTCCCTAGGTCTCAAGGCTTTAGGCTTCAGAAAAGATGACAAGCTAGCGATTATCGGAGACAACCGACCTGAATGGGTTTATGCGGAGTTGGCAGCACAATCTCTTGGCGGCATTCCCCTTGGTATCTACCAGGATTCCATTCTGACGGAAGTAGCCTACATTATAAATCATTCTGAAGCTCGAATAGTTATTGCTGAAGACCAGGAGCAGGTGGACAAGATCCTTGAGATGAAGGATGAACTGCCCTTGCTCGAAAAGATCGTGTACACGGATCGTAAGGGTATGCGCCACTATAACGAGGATGAGCTCCTTTACTTTCCAGATTTGGAGAAACTCGGTAAGGACTACGAGGGTGAACACCCGGGGCAATTTGAAGATGGTTTGGGGGCATTAAAAGACTCGGAAATCGCCCTCATTTCTTATACCTCGGGCACCACCGGATTTCCCAAAGGCTCCCTGTTGACTCACCGCAACATGTTGCAAATGGCCCTCAACCTGCACGCGGTGGACCCCAAACATGAGTCGGACGAATTTGTCTCATTCCTGCCATTGCCCTGGATCGGCGAGCAGATGATGGCGGTGTCAAGTGCCCTGGCCATTGGTTTCACGGTAAACTTTCCTGAGGAGCCTGAAACTGCTAACGTCGATCTTTACGAAATTGGTCCCCACGTTATGTTTTCACCTCCCCGTGTCTGGGAAGGAATCTCCAGATCAGTGATGGTCAAGCATCTGGATGCCAGCTGGCTCAAGCGCAGGCTCTACAAATTGGCCATGCCTGTGGGCTACCGGATGGCAGACTTCAAGTTTGCCAGAGCAAAAGCCCCCTTTGGTTGGCGGCTTATCTACGGTCTAATGCACCTGTTGGTATTCAGGGCGCTAAAGGATCGGTTGGGATTCGCCCAATTACGGAGTGCTTCCACCGGTGGCGCCGCTTTGGGGCCTGACGTGTTCCGTTTCTTTCATGCCTTAGGTGTCAACCTTAAACAAATCTACGGTCAGACGGAGATTTCGGGAATCTCTTGTATCCATCGTGACGGGGATATTGATTTTGACACTGTGGGAAAGCCCATTCCAGAGACTGAAATCCAGATCCATAACCCTGATCCCTCAGGAGTTGGAGAAATTGTCTCTCGGAGCCCAGCTCTATTTCAGGGGTATTACAAAAATCCTGAGGAAACCAAGAAGACTTTGCGGGAAGGCTGGCTGCATTCAGGTGATGCCGGCTACATAAACGAGGATGGCCATCTGGTCTGCATTGATCGCATCTCTGATCTGATGAGCCTGGAAGACGGGACTCAGTTTTCTCCCATGTACATAGAAAACAAATTGAAGTTCTGTCCGTACATTGTTGAAGCAGTGGTGCTCGGTCATGAGAAGCCCCACGTTACAGCGATTATTTGCATAGACTTTAAACACACGGGCAAATGGGCAGAGGATCGTCGCATAGGTTACACTACCTATACAGATTTGGCTGGCAAAACAGAAGTCTATGACCTGATTGAGCGTGAGGTGGTGCGAGTCAATCGCAGCCTGCCGGAAGGAGCTAGAATCCAGAAGTTCCTTCTATTGTATAAAGAATTGGACCCGGACGATGAAGAACTCACCCGGACCAAGAAGGTGCGTCGCAAGTTCATCAATGAGAAGTATATCAAGGAGATCGACGGTCTTTACAGCAATCAACAAAGCTTGGACATAGAGTCAATCATCCGCTACCAGGATGGCAAAACGGCCACCTTGAATACCACGCTGCAGGTGCGGACGGTGAAGCCTCCTGAAGAGTATGCAGCAACAGAGCGGGTTTCTCTGTGGAAGAGGGTTTTTGGTGGATAATGTTTAACGCATTATCCAGCGAGGCGAGAGGGCGGGCGAGACAGGAGGTCGGGTAAAAGCAAGGTTTGATTCCAAAGAATTCCACGTCTCGCTCGTCTCGCCATTTTTTGCCGATTTGCTTGGGTTCAGCGAAGAGCTATTGCCCGGCGCAATAAGGTCTTTACAGTTTGAGGAGGCCAGATGAGTCCAGGATTTCTCCATTTCGCCCAGTTAGTGGTTACTGGCTTGGTTATCGGCAGCGTGTATTCCCTCGTGGCCCTTGGTTTTGTTCTCATCTATAAAGCCACAAGTGTTATCAACTTCGCCCAGGGTGAATTTGTTTTGGTTGGTGCTTACATCTGTCTCGACCTCATATTGCGTTTTCAAATTCCCTTTGTTTGGGCTTTTTTCCTCACTATGGTTTTTTCGGTAATCTTGGGTCTGTTGGTGGAACGGCTGACTCTGAGACCGCTCATAGGGGAGCCCATCATCACTGTAATCATGGTAACTATTGGGCTGGCTACAGTGCTCAGGAGCACGGTAACCCTTTTCTGGGGAACTCAGATAAAAGTGTTTCCTTCAATCTTTCCTCAGGAACCTCTGAACTTCCAGGGCATAGTTATTTCGGAGGTTTATCTCTGGACCCTGGGGTTCGCTCTTCTTTTTATGGCTATTTTCGCTGTATTCTTCAAGTACTCCAGGGCTGGAATCGCCATGCGCGCCACCGCTGCTGACCAGCAGGTTTCACAATCAATGGGCATCAGCGTCAAGAAGATTTTCGCTATCTCTTGGTGTATTGCCGCAGTTGTCTCCGGAGTGGGTGGCATTCTAATAGGCAACATAAATGGTATAAATGTCACCCTGGCAGATTTCGGCCTCAAGGTATTTCCCGCAGTTATCCTTGGAGGTCTCGACAGTATTGTGGGAGCAATCATTGGTGGCTTAACCATAGGCATTCTGGAAAACCTCATGGGAGGCTACCTTGACATGTATTTTGGCGGTGGGGTGAAGGAGGTGGCTCCCTTCGTGGTTTTGGTGGTGATCCTTATGATCAAGCCTTACGGCCTATTTGGCACGGTGGAAATAGAGAGAGTCTGACAAACGGGGAAGTCGGAACGCGGAAGGCGGAACTATTTACCATGGGAAAATGAACCACAGAGCACACGGAGGCCACAGAGAATTAGTTTGAGCATCTGAACTGGTTAAAATACTAAATGTACTAACTTCCTCTGTGTTCTCTGTGCTCTCTGTGTTTTTAACTTTCTTTCGAACAAAGATTTTGCTCACGAGATAAGGGAAAGATGGTCAGCGCCAATGCCTACTGGTCTGTTTTATACTAAATACCAAGATGACGAGAAGATCTTCCATACTCTCTGGGTAAGAATCTGGATGGGGGCTCTTCTCATTTTCCTTTTCGTGGGTTTCCCCTTTGTTGCTTCTCCTTTGAGCGGTTTTTTCGGCTTTAGTGTGCAACATATGGCCAACATGATCGGTATTTTTATTATTGGCGCCCACGGCCTTAATCTTCTCACCGGCTTCACCGGTCAGATCTCCCTCGGTCATGGGGCCTTTATGGGAGTTGGTGCTTTCACCTCGGCGATTCTTTTTATGAAAGCTGGATGGCCCTTCTGGCTCTCCCTGCCGGCTGCAGGGTTGGTAACCGCCGGAGTGGGTATGATCTTTGGAGTTCCGTCTTTGCGCCTCCGGGGGCTCTATCTGGCCATCGCCACCATGGCTGCTCAGTTTATCATTGGGTACGCCATGCGTAACTGGACATCCCTTACCGGAGGGAGCGGTGGTCTGAACGTAGACCGCCCCAGCATTTTTGGTTTTGCCCTAGATACTGATCTGCGTTACTACTACTTAATCCTTGTATTGGCCATTTTTTCCACCTTATTTTTGAAAAACTTACTTCGCACCAAGACCGGTCGGGCCATGGTGGCCATTCGCGACCGCTATCTTTCAGCTGAAATAATGGGGGTTAACCTGTTCAAATACCGGCTTCTTGCCTTCGGAATCAGTTCCTTCTACGTAGGGGTTGCTGGGGGGCTTTTTGCCCACTACAATCTGGTTGTCAGTGACGAGCACTTTACCATGTGGCTTTCCATCCATTATTTGGCCATGGTAATCATCGGTGGTTTGGGCCATGTTTTGGGGGGTATCTTCGGGACCATCTTTATGGTATTACTCCCTGAATTGCTGCGTATTCCAACTGAGATACTAAGCAACATCTATCCCAACATTTTTGCTATCTTCGGGACCTTGAGAGAACTGGTGTTTGGCCTGGTTATTATTCTATTTTTGATTTTTGAACCGGATGGTCTGGCTGCGCGCTGGCACACTGTACGCGCCTATTGGAAGTTGTGGCCCTTTTCTTACTAGTGTGCGAAAATATACAGTCCGCCGATGTTAGGAGAGGAGGTGAGAAAGGACTGGAATAAGACCTACAGGGTAAAAAAATGCCAACAAGGATGGAGCCAAAGTGGCTGCCACCCTACTGATAACTGAAAAATAGAGGGGGAGGGAGATAATGAAAAGGATGAAGATTTTCCAATGGGCCTGCGTGGTATTGCTTGTGACTGGACTGGTGTTCTGGGGCTGTGGCAAGAAAGAGGCTGAACCCCTCAAGATCGGTGGCATCTTCGACATCACTGGCGCCACCTCGGGAGTGGGTAAGGACTACGCTCAGGGCGCTAAAGATGCCGAACGTTACATTAACGAAAATGGCGGGATCAATGGCCGCAAGATTCAGTTAATTGCCAATGACTATGCCTACAAGATTCCGGAAGCCGTAAGCCTTTACAAGCAATACAAGGACGTGGACAAGGTTTTTGTCATCCAGGGATGGGGTACGGGAGACACCAATGCGCTGAAACAGCAGGTTAATAATGACAAGATTGTTTATATTTCAGCGTCTTACGACTCAAACCTCAACGATCCGTCCAAGACTCCCTACAATTTTTATGTCGGAACCAGCTATTCGGACGCCATCCGCCTTGCAATGAAGTTTGTCAAAGACTCCTTTAATGAGATGTTTCCGGATGCGAAGAATCGGGCTCCCCGGGTAGTTTTTATCTACCCTGATCACCCCTATGGCAAGGCTCCCATACCTGCTGGTAAGGCAATGGCTCAGGAGCTGGGTATCGAAGTGGGGCCAGATGAAATTGTCGGATTGAGGGCGATCGACGCCACCAGCCAGTTGTTGCACATGAAGGAGTTTGATCCTGACTGGGCCTGGGTTGGTGGCACAACTCCTTCCACTTCTGTAGTGGTGAAGGACGCTGCCAAACTTAATCTCCGGACCAAGATCATCTCTAATGTCTGGGGATTTGATGAAAATATTATCAAGCTTGCAGGTGACGCTGGCAACGAGCGCATTTACGGCATGGCACCCTTCGCTTTTTGGGGGGAAGATGTTCCCGGGATGAAAGCTGCCATGGAGTCAGCAAAAAAGAGCTCTCCGGATGCCAGCTATACTGTGCGCTACATTCAAGGATGGACGGCAATGATGGTCATGTGGGAAGGTCTCAAGCTCGCCGATAAGGCTGGCCAGCTGAACGGACCAGGACTTAGGGCGGCTCTTGAGACTCTTGAGAATTTTGATACCGGTGGACTAACTGCAACTGTTTCCTTTACGCCGACTGACCATCGTCCCAATACTGCCCTGCGGATCTTTAAAATGAGCGACAACAAGTTGGTCCCGGTGAAGGCTGTCTCCATTGAAAGGGAAGACCGTTTCCTGGGCTGGTAGTCAAGAAGCGCATAGCGCTTCCATGTGCGAGACGAGCGAGAGTCGGTGATAATGGGAATTACCCTCAGATCTTTTAGTTCCCATCTCGCCCGACCTCCCGTCTCGCCCGACCTCCGGTTTCGTCCGACTTCCGGCCTCGCTTTTCATGCGGTTTGTTCTCCCATAGGGAATATCTTTTGCCTGGTTTATTTGCTCACAGCCGTTAGTTGCGCCTACCTCCGGCCGCACCTGACGCCAGCAGAACTGAGCGAACGGCTTCAGTATTGTCAAGACAGATTTCTGGAAGAGTTGGTTAACATCACTTTATCCAAGGGCTATGAGGCAGTCAACGGCGAGGGTCGAGCCAGGCAAGTCCTGGAACTGAATAATTCGCGTTCCGTTACTATTCACCGGCAGTTTTTCGAAGTGCAACCTTATGGGGATGGACTATCGGAAGTATTTTTCTTGGAGAACAGAGGCTCTGTAAACCACTCGAAGTTAAGCAGTTTCCCACGCCATGCCCGGAGAGCCATCAGAGATTTTCTGAATGGATTACCCAAAGACAGGAGGAGTCAGTACAAACCACTGTTGATCCGGCAGGAGAAGCTCTCGCGCCGGATGATCTTTTATGAGACGGATAGGGGAAAAAAGACTTTCGAATTCACTCGTAAGGTGGGTTGTTTAGAGATAAGCAATTTATACGGACTTTACCCTCTACCAGATGGGCCATTCATTTTTTTCGGGCAGGAAAGAGAAAGACTCTCCAGGAAAGATTTTCTGCAAGCAGACGATCATTACCAAGATCTGGTAAACAATTTCCTCAGAGAGTTTCGCGGGGAAATCAAGCTATGACATGGCTTTTCCTATCCGCCTTTTGGGGAGTAATGGAGCATAGACGATTGATGATTTTAGATTGTAGATTGCAGATTGAAGATTTTTGTCGAAGATTGAAATAATAAAAGATTTTGATGCGAAATCTTAAATCTGAAATCAGTAGAGGTGGATTGAGGCTGACTTCGGATAAAGGATTCGTGGATGGCTTTGCTCAACGTAAACAACATCGAAGTAATATACAACGACGTTATTCTGGTACTGAAAGGGTTGTCCTTGAGCGTCAACCAGGGACAGATTGTTTCACTTCTAGGTGCAAATGGAGCAGGTAAGACTTCCACTCTCAAGGCTATTTCCGGATTGCTAAAGACCGAGGAAGGGGAAGTCACCGATGGGGTTATAGAGTTTGAAGGCGAACCCATTCATCGTCTTGAACCAGAGGAGATTGTTCGGCGGGGTATTTTTCAGGTTATGGAAGGCAGGAGAGTATTTGAGGATCTAACCGTAGAAGAAAACCTGATAGCAGCGGCCCATCTACAAAAGGGACGAAAAAAGATTAAAGGGTTACAGGAATTGGTTTATTCCTATTTCCCGAGGATCAAAGAACGGCAAAACGCTCTTGCCGGCTATTTGAGCGGCGGGGAACAACAGATGCTGGTTATTGGCAGGGCACTCATGGCCCAACCAAAACTTATGCTGCTGGATGAACCGTCCTTAGGACTCAGCCCCCTGTTGGTGGGTGAAATCTTCCACATAATCAAGAAGATCAACGAAGAACAGAAGACCACAATTTTGTTGGTTGAGCAAAACGCTCGACTGGCTCTGACCATATCTGACTACGGCTATATCATGGAGAACGGACGGATCGTCCTGGATGATACTGTGGAAAAGCTGCGGGACAATGAGGACGTGAAGCGATTTTATTTGGGCTTGACTGAAGTGGGTACTAAACGCTCTTACCGGGATGTTAAATATTACAAACGCCGTAAGAGGTGGCTGACCTAGGCAGCGGGCAGAAATAAGAGGTCAGAGATCAGAGGTCGGAGGTCAGACGAAAGAAGACAGCTTGCAGTGTGGTTATCCGTTATTACTTCTTCGGGTGATTTGTTCCTATGAGCTGTTTTAAAGGTTTCTACGATTTCTACGACTTTTACGGTTTCAACGATTTGAACGACTTGAACGATTTCAACGGTTTTAACGATTTGACCATTTGACGAATTGACCAATTGACTACTAGGCTATGGGCATAGCGAAAGGCTGGTAGCTATGACACTTCACTCCTATGTGGGCAGCAACACGATTATAAAGGGCAATCTTGAGTGCAGTGAAGATTTTCTCGTGGAGGGCGCCGTTGAAGGCAACCTGAGTTCCGAGGGCCTAATAGTCTTGGGGAAGGACGCGGTGGTTAAAGGTGAGGTATCGGCAAAGGAAGTTGCCATTTCAGGAATTGTCGCGGGTACAGTAAGATGCTCGGAAAGACTTGAAATCTACGAGTCTGCCAAAATCATAGGCACAATTCAGGCGCCTGTCCTCAAGATGGCCGCAGGCGCACAGATTGACGCCAGAATAATAATGTCTCGGAAAGTTGACGACGTTGAGCTTATTTCTCAATCCCCCGAAGATTCATATCCCTCACTGGTCAAGTCCGGCAACTAGAGTTGTCAGTGGTCAGCAGTCAGTGGCAAGGCATGGGGCATAGGGCTAAAAGGAAAACTCTATGCGCCAAGCTCCATGCTCCAGGCGGTGAACGCAGTGAACCAACAACGGACGATAATCATTCCGGCATTGGTTCCAAAGTCAATTCGTGACTGATATCGATACAGCCAATCACGCTCTGTGCCCCAGGACACAGGGGCAGGTAAGTATTCAGGGCTTCCCTGGCATCTTCCCATTTTTCCTCTGGGGCTTTGAGCGTATAGTGGACTTTGATCCGTGTAATTTTCAGAACTTTGTCAACCTCTTCAATATCACCTGTTACCTCAGCCTCATATAGATGTTCGAAGGTTCGAATTTTTTTGCCGGCCAGTACCACGGCCAGTGTGCCCATCATTCAGCCGCCCACCGCGCCGACGATGTGATCCAAAGTGGCGGCGTGCTCTTGTTCAGGTTCTACCTTGTAAAAATCCTTTATTCCACCGTGGATGCCATAATAAACCGGTTCACCAAAGCCTTTGATGAGGGCCTTCCTGGTTGGTCCCTTCTCTCTCGTAATGGTGATCTGTGAACTGTGCACAACCTTACCCATGATTTCCTCCTAATTTAATCCTAGCTTCGCAGCAGGTCATCAACTGGCGTAGCTTTTTCGAGTATATCTCCAAGGCTCAGGGAGAAAAGCTGTTGCTTGAGCATATCCGTCATTCCGACCCAGATCTCCCTCGTTGGACACTCGGTAGCACGATAACAGAGCTCGGGTTCCAAGACACAATCTACGACCGATAGTTTTCCTTCGAGTGTCTCAACTATCTCGCCCACACTTATCGCTTCAGGCTTTCTCGCCAGCATGTAGCCACCGCGTCTCCCCCTAACACTTCGAATAAGACCGGCCCCTCTTAGCAAGATGATTAGCTGCTCAAGATACTTGGCGGAAAGATCCTGTCGCTTGGCGATCTCAGCAAGTGGTACAGGCCCATCAGCATAGTGCTGAGCCAGATCAACCATCAGTCGAGTACCGTATCTACCGCGCGTCGAGAGTCTCATAAAGCCTCCCCAATACATACAATATATATAGATTAGCTAGAGATTAACAGGCTACACACCGACTGTCAAAACAAATCTTTGAAAATGCTACAGCGAGCGCATTCCCCGTCTCGCCCGGGCGGGACTGCGGGGGTAGCAGGCGAACTACAATAAAATGGAATCTCTTCTTTACATTTAGCCCGGATAATTTCATGAATCACCTGCTGCGACCACAGATATGGCCGTCCTTCCTGGCGTCCTCGGGTGTCGATCCCTGCGACGGACCCTTCAGGTACGCCTCGGATCCAATCCCGCGGTACCGCGGGACGGTTGCCAGCTGGCACGCCCATCTTCGCGGTCTCGCAACAGTAATTCATGAAATATCAGGGCTAGGGAAAGAGTTGTTCTGGAGAATCTTCGGAGTTGGGTTTGGACTTAAGTTGAATAGTGACCAGGACCTTTTTGTTCTGTCCGGGAAGCAGTCTAAGAGAAGCCGGAGAGAGTACCACTGGAACTTCCACGATTTTCTCTCCACTTTGAGGTTCTATGTCGCCTACACTGATAGGCTCGGTTTTTAGGCTAAGCATATTGTTGAGCGTTGATAATGGGCCGGTTACCCTTACAGAACCCGGTCTGACCCTTATTCTGTCAATCAGATATCCGGGGGGGGGAGATCCAACTATATTTGGCTCTACCGCTATTTCTCTCTCTACTCGAGTTTCCATTTCTAATCTTATTGCCGCTGGGGTTATACGTACCACCTCCAGACCTAGTGGTAGTTCGATATTGTCTCCGTTCAACACAATTCGGTGAAATCCCGCTTCAATCGCACTGAGATCCAAGAAAGCACCCACCTGTTCTGGTTTGAGAGCGCTAACAAGCCTGCGTTTACCAGTAATTTGTACTTCTACTCTCTCGGCAGATGATCTCCTGAGTTCTAGGCTCTCCGGTATGTTACGAAAATCCACCGCAGTGGTAACATTAATCAGAGATAATTGCTTGCCCGAGTAGATTCCCCAGGAGGCCGAAACCAGCAGGAAGGTTAGTAGAAGGCCACCAGCTTGAATAAGCAACTCCCTCACCCTGGTTCTTGGTTTTACGGCTGTGTAAGTCCCCAGGAGCAATCTACCTAGCACCATCTGGAGTTGAGGCGGTTTAGGGACCAATTCCACTTCACCCCGATGTACCACCGAGACCTCGCCACGCTCTTCGGATACTACTACTATGACCACATCAGTCATCTCACTCAGACCAATGGCGGCTCTGTGTCTGGTCCCGTATTGTCGGGGTAAACCCTCTTTTTTAGTTAAGGGCAAGTATGCCCCAACTAACTTGATCCGGTCTCCCTGTATTATTGCCGCGCCGTCATGCAGAGGACTTTCTTTGGCGAAGATGCTGGCCATAATTTCAGGGCTCCACTTGCCTTGGAGAGTAATTCCTTCACTCAAGTGTTCGGCCAACCTGTCTCGCTGTTGGAAAACAAGCATAGCACCTATTCTGTTCTTGGCCATCTTGAAGGCCGTCCTCTCTACCTCAGGCAGGTCAATTGTCCCAGGTTGGTAAGGTCGACCTAGGAAAAGACGAGCGGGGCTGGTCTGAATTACAACGTCGCGGATTTCATTTCTGAAAACCACCACGATGACAAGCACAGCAATAGCACCTAAACCCTGGAAAAACCAGCTGGTGAGTATAAGGCCGCTTGCCTGGGCAAGGGTGTGACACACCCAAAGGAATAGAAGGCCTAAGAGTATTTGTAAGGCCGTAGTTCCACGGAAGAGGAGAAACAGCCTGTGGATAAGAAAGCTGATTACCAAGATGTCTACAACATCTTGCCATTTGAAAGAGAAAAGGAAATCCATGAAATATCCGGGCTAGAGAAAAATGTACCACCCCGAAGGGGTTGAACAGCATCTGCCTCCAACTACACAAGTTACAGAACTAGCAAGATTCATACTTGAATGCAAGTGTACTCAAAAGACTTTTTGTCAGTTGTCCGTGGTCCGTTGCGAGAAAGCATAGAGCATAGGATTATACGGGCGAGACGGGCCCTTCGACAGGCTCAGGGTAAACTCACGAGAGGTCGAGCGAGACGGGATCAGGACTCAGAGGACAGCTGGCAGGGGGCGGGTAACTGCCAGAGGTCGGAGGTCGGAAGTCAGAGGACAATCTTCCTGTGAGCTAACTGACGATTTCTACGACTTCTACGGTTTCTACTATTTACCGCTTACCAATTACTAAAACTAATCAACTATTTGACCAATTGGCGCCATGCAATGCGCTCTGTGGGCGAAAACAGAAACCCCTTGCAAACAATTGGTCATTGGTGTAAGAATTTTTCACGATTCTAGACAAACATCTCTTCAATAAGCCAGCCTAAATGCCCCCGTAGCTCAGGCGGATAGAGCTCCGGATTCCTAATCCGGGCGTCGCAGGTTCGAGTCCTGCCGGGGGCACCAAAATAAAAAAACCCGGCCTTGATCTGCCCCCAAGTGGGCTCTAAGGGTCTTTCAATCACAGGGGAGTCAGCTGGTGTAATCGAGTGGTCGGATGAAGGAGTCTGTGAAATCCGAAACTCCAAGCACCAAATTACAAACAAATCTCAAATTCCAATACCAAATGACCGAAACAGGTTTGGAATTTTTATCACTCCAGTAATCCATCACTAAAGTATCGGTTGCGGATCCGTATCCGAAATGTATTGTATTTTTGATTTCCAGAAGGTAGTAAATTTGTCGATATTATTTGCAGACATAAATAGATTTCTTGCTGCTACACAGTCTTCGACGGATATTATCGCCCAGCCGACACTCTTGTTCTTTATTTCAAATATTGCAGAATAGTCGAAGAATAATTCTGAAGGATGCCAACTCACATGTTCAGCTAAAATAGCTGCAGCAATTATTGCAGCTTCAGTAAATTTGTCTTTATTGAAATTCACTTCTGATGAATATCTGTTTATCATGATTGCGAACTTGCCTCGATGTTTCCGTGAATGAAAAATCTCCACATAGCATTTGTAACCATTGTCTTCTAGGTACTTTTCAAGGTATTGGACTGCAGGTCCTTGCTCTGTTGGTGTTGTTTCTTTGACTGCCGCTGTGAGAAGGATACTACTGGTTTGGCCAGTTTCACTGTATTTCTGTTTAATAGCCAAGGTTTTCTTTTCATTTGATTCTAGAGTTACCGCAGCCTTAGCCTCCTCGACAGTTTTAGCCTTGAGATCGAAATGAATCAAGCGATCACCGGTCTCACTCGACCTGCAAAGAACTTCTGAGTCGTAATAACCCTTCTTTTGAACTTGATAACAGCGTGCCTCCCAGGCTTGCCCGTATATAGATCTTTCAAAAGGAGTAACATAGTCGGTGTCTACAAAATTTGACTGAGAATAGCCCCAATAGATATCTGCACCTGGTGGCTCCGAAGTAATGCGTTCTTTATAGGTGGAGGCGCAACCTTGACTGGCTATTGCTGTGAAGAGCAAAAGAGATAGGATTTTTCTATAACACATGAACCCCTTACCTGCGTGGATAGATCATAGTGTGTTTACAGATTACAGAAATAACACGATAAGTGGCAAGAAGAAAGTATCCAGACAAAAATCAGTTTACCTCTTCAGTCTTTACCATGTATGCTCTGGTTGATTCCAACCTCCTTAACGTTCCACCTGAGCACGGCCAAAAATGTGAGGAAGAAGATATTTCATTAGGGTCCCGTAAACCTGGTCCTTTTGGGCCAGGTCAAAGCTAGATGGCTTTGCCGGTAAAGATGAAGAAAGGTTTCAGGTTTCAGTGTTCAGGTTTAAGGTTCTAGCCTTTATTTTTCTTTTTGCTGACACCTGACACCTAAAGCCCTGAGATTTGGTGTTTGGAATTTGATATTTTGCAATACTCCATCACTCCAATAGAGTCCCCCATGCGGTAAAGACCATTGAAGTCTTCTCAGGAGCCAGCTTAAAGCCAGTTCCACCGGGCCTGGATTCTCTGTTTAACTGTAAATGATCAGCAAGGTATGCACGCCATGAGACGGGAAGCTCTTATATGTTTGGTTTTGGCTGTATCTATCCTTGCTGTTTACTGGCAGGTAAAGGATCATGAGTTTATCGACTACGACGATAATGTCTACATCACCGACAACCCTCACGTGCAATCTGGATTGACGAGCAAAAGCGCGGGTTGGGCCTTTACTACAACTCGGGCCGGAAATTGGCATCCTCTCACCTGGCTCTCCCACATGATGGACTACCGACTGTTTGGTCTGAATCCCCGGGGACACCATCTAACCAGCGTCTTTTTACACATAACAAACAGCATTTTACTGTTCTTGGCTTTGAGATGGGCCACCTCCACTATCTGGCCAAGCGCTCTCGTGGCCAGCTTATTTGCCATCCATCCGCTGCACGTCGAATCGGTTGCCTGGGTAGCTGAGCGCAAAGATGTAATAAGCACTTTTTTTTGGCTTTTAACTATTTTGGCTTACATCAATTATGCGAAACGTCCAAAAAGAAGAACTTACTTGCTGGTCCTTGTCCTTTTCACCCTAGGCCTTGCAGCCAAACCTATGTTGGTGACACTCCCATTTGTATTGCTCCTGTTGGACTACTGGCCCTTAAACCGTTTCCAACTAAGGCGAGATTACGGTTCGGCGAAAAATAAGAGCGCTAGATCTCTTGATTCAAGTACCCAGAAGTTGCCGCCCTCCAGGTTGATAGCGGAAAAGCTGCCAATGTTTATGCTTTCCGGAATATTCAGTGTTATCGCTCTGTGGGCTCAAGAGAAAGCAGGGGCCATGTCTGGACTGGAGATAGTGCCATTCAAGTGGAGAATAGCAAATGCTCTGGTATCCTATGTGTCCTACATAGGAAAGATGATATGGCCCCGAGGCCTGGCGGTATTCTACCCCCATCCGCAAGACAGTCTGCCAATTTGGCAAGTAGTATTGGCTGGCCTCTTCTTGTTAATTCTATCTACTGTGGTTGTTAGCCTAGCCGCTCGCTATAAGTACGGTCTTGTTGGCTGGCTGTGGTATCTGGGGACTCTTGTGCCGGTAATTGGTCTCGTGCAGGTTGGCGAACAGGCCATGGCGGATCGTTACACCTATGTACCTCTCATAGGGCTTTACATTATCATTGCCTGGGGCCTTGCTGATTTAGGAAAAAAAAGTCACCGCAGACTAACTCTGTTGATAGTATCGGTAACTTCAGTTTTAATGGTGTTGGCTCTATGCAGTTGGCAGCAAGCAAGACTTTGGCGGAACAGCATTGGCCTTTTCGAACATGCCATCAAGGTAACCAACAACAACTATGTAGCCCACTATACCTTGGGAAATGCTTTGGCCCTGCAAGGAAACTTGGCTGGAGCAATGGCTCAATATAAGGAGGCATTGAGAATTAGGCCAAATCATGCGGAAGTTCACAACAATCTCGGTAATGCCTTGGTCCTAGAAGGAAACTTGGCCGGGGCAGTTGGACACTACAAAGAGTCCTTGCGAATCATTTCCAGCCAGGGGAAAACGCACCGCAACCTGGGCGTCGCCCTGGATCGGCAGGGGAAGCATGAAGAGGCCATTCGTCATTATAAGGAAGCATTGCGAATAAATCCCCGAGATGCACAGTCGCATAACAACATTGGGGTAACACTTGCGGAGCAGGGAAAACTCGAGGAGGCTATTGCCCATTTTTCCGAAGCAGTAAGGATCAACCCCAGTTTCACTGAAGCGCAACGCAACCTAGAAAAGGGTCTTAGACTCTTGGGCAAGACGACATCAAAGAATCCAGTAGATAGTAGTCAGTAGAACTGAGCATGGGGCATAGGGCAGGGAGCAGAGATCAGAGGTCGGAAGTCCGAGTTCAGAGGACACCATGCAGGAGGCAGCAGGCAGCTTGCAGCAAGCAGCTCGATTGAGCTTTACTTCAATCCGCAATCCGAAATCCCCAACCTCTTTTCTCTTGCCACTTAGGTCTTGCTGCTGTAATCTAACCAGGTCTAGTTCTCAGACCTGGTCCCCAACAATCATAGAACACCATGCTACTGAGAGATTATACCTTCAAAGGGATCAATGTATGGTGATTTCTCGGGAAAGACGTAAGCACCCTAGGGCAAGAGCCAAGTGGGCTGTTACCTTGCAGACCGCTCAAGGCGTGATCAACACGGAAATACACGATATTAGTACCGAGGGCGCATTTATCCGCTGCTTGGACCCTCTAGAGCCAGCAGAGACTTTCAAAATGGTCATCAACATCCCACGATCAGATCGTCGTCTGATAGTCGATTCGGAAGTGGTCTGGATAAACAGCCTTGGAGCAGATCACTCTGTTACCCCCCGTGGTATGGGAGTTCAATTCACCGAGATTTCCGGTAGTGATCGACAGTTTCTCAGCAGAATGATTTTGAATCGCATCTAATCCGGATGTTTCCAACCTTCCACTCTTCCGCATTATGCCAAACCTCTATCACTCTAAAAACCGCGAGAGCTAGGTTGGTTCTTTGGTATGGATCATGCACTCCAATAGGAGGGTGTGGAGTATTCAGCCAGGGTTATGTTGACTTTTATATCATATCAGGGTCCTGCTAAGAAGAAACATGGCTTTAGGGTGGATTTTAATAGGCGGCTTCATTGTTTTCGTTTTACTTCTCCTGGCAAAAGATGAGTACTACGACAGGCAGGAGAAGAAAAAACGCATGGAACTCAGGGCAGAAATAGTATGGCCCGTTATAATATCTAAAGAGGTTGAAGTTCTGCAAGGCAGGACAATCAATATCAGTGCTAGCGGGGCATTGCTATACTGTCCGGACCAACTCTCATTAAATGAGATCGTCCGTCTCACCATGAAGCCCCCCATAAGAGCTCAGCTGGAAATTACAGCGGAGGTGGTAAGAACCAATGTTCAGTGCTCTGAAGACGACGACCCACCTCAGGGAGTTGCTGTTCGTTTCATCATAATCTCAGAGAAAGACCGGCAGTTCATTTCTTTTAGTGTCTATGATCACCTCCGAGGAGAGAGGTTTCCCGACCAGTCACTTTACTCTCCGGCCAACCCTTCGCAGAAAGCCAGAACATTAATGCCCAAGTCGGGAAGGTAGTAACCCCCCTCGAGTACAGTAAAAAATCTCCCTTGACATAGACGCAGGGCTGTACTCCTTATAGCCGCACCCATCGCCCGATAATCGTCAGTTTCCAAGATGCCTCCCCAATCCCGAACATAGGTGTCGAAACCTGCAGATAGAGCTAAGAGATCAACCTCACGGCAGTTTTCCAGCTCTTCCTCCAAAGAATCAAGATAGGCTTTTCTTGTCTTACCACGAATATTGACCACAGTTACTGCCTGATTGTCCTTGAAGATATTCTCCGTTCCGTCACCATAATGTAAGTCCAGGTCTAAAACCAACACACTTGCAACTGATCCTTTCGCTATCAATTTAGAGATGGCTACCGCGATGTTGTTAAAAAAACAATAACCCCAGTAGCGTTCAGGGCCAGCGTGATGTCCAGGTGGACGAATGAGAGCTAGGGCTGGTATCCTTCTAACCGCCTCCTCTGAGGCAGTGATGGCTCCGCCAGCGGCGAGAAGGGCTGTTTGGTAGGTGTCTCGGCCCTCCAGTAGTACCCGCTCCACCATAGCTCGAGAGTGGACTCTATAGATGTCTTCGAGCACTGCAGGTTCCGGCCTAATTAAAGGGAAACGATCTCTCAGCTTGAAATAAACGGCTTTTACTCGCTCGGGACATTCAACCGTAGAAGTATAGTAGGGAGTAAGACATCCTTCATGGTAGACAAAGGAAAAAGGCGCCATCTCGAACTCTTATTGCCAGTTTATTCTGGTGTGCGAATGAAAGTGTATTTGCTGATGTCTCTTCTATCGTTCCCACCGGGGCGTAGGCCCCTATGGGCCGGAGGCCAGGGCTCATCCGCCTGCGGCGGAGTCACTTCTATCCTGGCTGTGGCCGGGGGAAGGCGCCCTCTCCCTGTTTCCGCCTTCGGCGGACCAGGGGCTCCCCCAGCCACAGCCAGGGAAGTGGCACAGACCTTCCGCAGTCACTCAGAAGAAACATCAGCAAAGGCCAGAAGGGAAGGCTGCGAAACAACGAGCATCTGAGCAACCTATCTTTACGAATCTCAGCCTTGAAAGGGCTTGCATGAAGATGTGGTGCTTCCTAAGCAGGAACTCTGCCAATAAATGGCGCGAATATGATCGTTGTGGAGTAGCCTTCCCGTGGCCTATGTCACAAAAATATTTTTGGGAAACTCCTGGTCAGTTTACCATTGACAGAGGAGCAAATCGAGACTAAGCTCAGCCGACCTAGCCCGGATACTTGATGAATCGCTTGCTGCGACCACGGATATGGACGTCCTTCCGGGTGTCCTCGGCTGTTGGCTCCTGCGACGTACCATTCAGGTACGCCTCGGATCCAATCCCGCGGTACCGCGGGACGGTTACCCGGTGGCACGCCCATCTTCAAGGTCTCGCGACAGCAATTCATGAAACATCCGGGCTAAGAGCGGGAAAGCCGAAATCGGTTATTCGCCCTTGAGCAATTGAACTTCATATTCAGTTAAGGAAGTTTGCTTGTGAAACCATCCATAAGAGTTCCCCACTCGACTTTGTCTGAGCAACCGAACGTTTTCATTCTACACTGTGGCCTGGATATCAAAAAAGTGGAAAGGTCATGCGAAAAAGCAGATCTCCCGGTAAATTTAATTCTTTTTCGACGGGAAGAGGTTTTTTCCTACTATGTGCGGCTAGGCAGACCTAGGCCTGACCTGATAATCATCCGGAGTCACTTCCGTTCGCTACTCACCTCCTTGGGTCAGGTCAAAGAGATTCCAACCATTGTGGTTTCAACTCATGGGAAGCCCACAGACTGCCTCCATCCCTTTATTCGGGCCTGGCAAGGCTATGATGGTCCTGACACCTTCAAGCTGTATGAGAAACTGGCCCTGTCTATGAGCAAAGAACTTTCCGTCCATTAAGATCTCACAGTGCGTTATTGTAAAAGGCCACGCTGGCGAAGGTGACAAAGGAACCTTCGTTGTCTACCCTGGTATAGTCGTAGCGTAGAAGTTCTCCTTCCACCGTCCGCTCTAGTGCTTTTAGCATGGTGTAGAGAGGAGGTAAGCCACAAATCCGGCGCCGATTGCGCTCCCGTATCAAGGTGGTAGCGAAGGTTTCAGCGTCGGCATTAGAGACAATCTCCAGTAACCTGTGGTCGGCCTCCTTGTGTTCACGCACAGTTCCCGCGTGAGGCCTAAAGGAATCTCCGTAACGAGGGCCGATATGAGCCAGATCTACACTGGACAGGAGACAAACTGGATGGGGATAGTTATCTATAGTCTCCTTGAGCGCTTGCACCGCATGTTGAATGTCATCGGTACGCTGCTCAAGCTCCTCAACCCCAAATGAACAAAGAATTGGCACAATCCGAACCTCAGGAAGCAGGAGTCGAAGAAAAAGGGCTTGGAATTCAATTGTGTGTTCACGCCGATGAGCAAATTCGTCTGCAAAAAGATCTAACTTGCAACGGCTGGATAATTCACCGATGAATTCTTTGTCCACAACCACAATGCCTAAGGGGGTTTCAAAGTCCTTGCGACACAAAGCAAAGTAATGGGGCAAAGGTTCATGCCCGGTGCCCAAGACAACGCAGGTGTGCACAGCATTTGCCTCCACTAATGCCTTGTAAGCATAAGCGAAACAGGGACCACCAGAGCGCAAATCGATATGGGGGGCAATCAGTCCGGCTATAGTTCTCCTAGGTTCAATGGGACTTGGGTCGCCAGGCCCGCCGCTTTCAGGGGCAAAGAAACTTTTTAGCTGAACCCGAAGATCGTCTCCGTTATTCTCATAGCTGAGTCCAGCGTGATAGGCTGGACGGGTAGGTTGATTATGAAACTCGGCGGTTAATTGCCGCATGCGGCCGCGGCTGTTCTCATTTTCTAGAAAAAAGTGGGTATCCAGTTTTTGCAGGAGACCATCCAAGTTTTCCCTGTAAAGGATACCTCCAAACCTTCTCATGTAGGCGGCTTGAATATCCACTACCGAGTTTGATCCATCCATGAGGGTTACTAGAAAGTAGGCCTGGGGACTGAGTATCAAAGTCTCCGGATTGAGACCCTCAAGGTCCCGGAGGGCAATGTATAACTCTTGCCCACGGCGAATAGGAATGGCTTCCAAACGATTCCGCAATTTTGGCAACTTTTCACTCATGAAAATCTCTTCAATTGGCCTCAATATTGCTATAATCTGCTGGTGATGGACTTACCCCGCTCACAAAACCTCAGACCCGGCAGACTTCCTTTGGGGCAATATCTAAGGGGTAGTTTCTCACCAAAAAGTAGACAAGGAAAGCAATTATCGCAAAGCGCATAGCGTTTTGAGACGGACGTAGAGTATAGTGAAAAAGAGGAGACGGAGCAATGTTTTTTTGGACAAGGAAAGTGTTTGACTGCACAAATAAAATGTGTTATTTCAACATTATAAGTCACTTAGCCCAGGTTCAGCCTCGTCAGTGTGAATAATCCTTTTTCGGGCTTCAACTTCAAAGCCAGATAAACTTGAGCTATAATTTCCCGGACGGTTGTTCAATGGACCTTATTTGACATCTTATTATGATTAGGAATTTAAACTACAAATTGATCGCCTCAATCCTCCTGTCATTAGTGTGGAGTTGTGCCCATTATGGACAAAATGTTCCCGTGGGAAATAAGGTTGCAGCCGAAAAACCAGAGATGGAATCCTACCTCACCTCCCGCAGTGAAGCTTATTACCATTTTATCCGATCACGCCAACTTCTTTACCAGAACCTGGTGAAGGAGGCACTGGCAGAACTTGAACTTGCTGCGGCGGCCGACCCTGAGGCACCATACCTTTTTGCAGAGCTGGCATCCTTTTACTTGCGCCAGGGTGAGAATGCGAAAGCACTGGCCGCGGCAGAGAGGGCGAGGAATCTAGATCCAAGTTCAATCAAAGCAAGAATGATGCTTGCCGGCTTGTACAGCAGTCTTAACCAACCGGAGCTTGCTATTGCAGAATACAAAGGAGTCCTCGAGCTGAATCCTAAAGAGCAAAAGGCTCTGTTGTGGCTCGCTTCCCTGTACGCCGCCGAGAGTCAATATGCAGAAGCTGCAGATGTCCTAAAAATACTGGTGGAACTGGATCCCGAAAATCCGGTGGCAAATTATTATCGTGCCCGAATGGAGCTAGAGCTGAAGAATTATAAAGAAGCTGAAAGCTATTATATGAAGGCCCTGGAAATCCGTCCGGACCTCGAAATGGCTCTCATGGATTTAGCCTACCTGTACGAATTGCAGAACCGTTATCAAGATGCCGAGAAAACATACAAGAAAATTCTTGCATTCGATCCAGAGAATAGGCAGGCTCACTCGCGACTGGGAGATCTGTACTTACGGCAGAATAACTACCGTGGGGCCTTGGCCGAGTATCAAAGAATAACTGAGCCTGCGGAAAAGGGCCTGGAGATGCGGAGCAAAATCGGCCTCATTCATTTGGAGTTAGGAGAATATGACCAGGCCATAGAAGTATTCAGCGCTTTGCTGGCAGGACAACCCGATAACGGGCAGATTAGATATTATCTGGCAATAGCCTACGAAGAGAATGGTGATATTGAGGAAGCTTTGGCACAGTTCGAAGCGATTCCTTCTGACGGGCCTTATGGAGTTAAATCCAGAATCCATCGTGCCTTCATTCAGGAAAAGAAAGGGGATATAGAAGGGGCCATTGCCACTCTCCAGCAAGTGATGGCAGATTACCCCGATGAAGAGGATGGTTATCTTTATTTAGGGAACATGTATGAAACGCTCGATCGATTTACCGAAGCGGAGGCAGTGCTCAGGCAGGGATTGGAGATGGTTCCTGATCGACAGCGGCTTCATTTCCGTCTCGGAGTGGTTTTGGATAAATTGGGGGAACGTCAGGGTAGCATTTCTGAGATGGAGAAAGTAATAGCCCTGGACCCCAACCATGCCAACGCTCTAAATTACTTGGGATACACTTTGGCGGAGCTGGGAATCAGACTAAAGGAGGCGGAGGAGCTTATTAAACGTGCCCTGGAAGTGAGACCGGACGATGGCTACATCACTGACAGTCTGGGCTGGGTTTATTTCAAAATGGGCCGCCATGACGATGCGCTTCTTTACATCCAGAAGGCTCTCGAGAAATTACCAGAAGATCCCCTGATTACGGAACATCTCGGGGATACCTACATGGCTTTGGGCAAATGGCATGAAGCACAGGAGGCTTATGAGAAGGCATTACGGTTGGGTCACGAAAATCCGGGTCAATTAGAAAATAAAATAGAGAAAAGCAGAAGCAAAGCAAACAATAAGAAGGCCCGGTAAACCGGGACCTGGTTTATTGCCAGACAGGAGAGCCGTGGAGCCAGAGTCAGATCCCTTTTGGTCAAATTATATGGACATTGTATCGGTGGTGCCCAGAAGGGTGCTGCTATGCGCTTCCTTCCTCTTTCTTCTCATCGGTTGTGCTAGGGAAATACCCACCTTCGAGCCGGCAGATATGCCGGCCTCTGTGGTTGTAGAACATCTAGAAAAGGGAAAAGAACAGCTCCGGAGTTTTCGTGCAGTTGGTTCGATTCAGGTTAAGGGGGATAAACAGCGCTGGTCGGGCAGGGCCTTTTTCCTGGCCCAACTTCCAAGTTCTTTGCGGCTGGAGGTGTTGAGCTTTTTTGGACAGCCAGTCATTTATGCAGCGAGCGATGGTTCCGAATTCCTTGTCTGGGAGCCCGGTAATAACCGTGCCTATCAAGGGTTAGCTGCCCATGGGACTTTGGCGCGCCTAATCAAATTTCCACTGCATGATCAGGAGGCAGTGCTACTCTTGGCAGGCCTTGTACCTACCTGGTACCAGGTAGAACAGAAGCTTTTCAAATTGCCGGATAACGGGAGGATGCTGCTGCAATTGGAGGACACTTCTTCGCGGCTTACACAGAAGGTTTGGCTTGAAGGCGAGAGCCTGGTTGCCACAAAAATCGAGCGTATACGAGGTGGCAAACTAGAGCTGGAGGCTACATTTTCGGACTTTATGGACATCGAGGGATGGTTTTATCCCAGAAGCATTGTGATGGAGGGAGCCAAAACCCGCGTCACTATCCGCTATGAGCAAATCGCTATCAATGAAAGTCTGGATCACAGTGTTTTTCACCTTACTCTCCCTGAAGGGGTAGAGATCATTCCCTGGTAGTTCCACACCCAAACTATTTGGCTGTCCTCTCTCCTCAAAGAGTGGGCAGGTAGCTGTCTAGAGTTGATGCAGCGATTTGTTGCCGATCGCATGCTGGGAAAATTAGCGAAGTGGCTGAGAGTTCTCGGCTATGATGTAGTCTATTTAAAAACGGCTGCCGAGGAGGAAATTCTCGAGAACCTTCAGGAGGGCCGGACGCTGCTGACAAGAAACCGTAGGGCACGGTTATGGCGAGGGAAGGGTAGAGTTTTCATGGTAAACGACAATGACCCCAAAATACAGCTGCGCGAGGTAGTAAAGGGTCTGAGGTTGGCGGAGTCGGGTGGTGCTATCTTCAGTCGCTGCCTAAACTGTAATCGCTTTCTTGACGCAGTCAGTAGAGAAGAAGTCCGTGAGGAGGTACCTGATTACATCTACCAGAGGCAAAAGGAGTTTCATCGGTGCAGTGATTGCGGAAAGGTATACTGGCATGGGAGTCATGCAGTGAGAATGCGGCAACAGTTGAGAAAGATACTGGATGCTGGATGATGGAATCAGGATATTCGATGCTGGATCGCGGTTAGGTACTACCTGTTCTGCAAATTTTAGACATTTTAGATCATTTTAGGCACTTGATTTGTAGGGAGGCCAAAAATGTCTATGGCAGGAAACCTATTGAATAAATTTTGGCTGTGGCTGTACTCTTGGCTTCGTGCTTCTTTCTATTGGTTCAGCAAAGTAGCAATGGGTGGTAGCATCCGATTCCGTCGTCGGCTTCTTAAGGTTAGGGAAAAGAAATCATTGTTGAAAATGGGTCGAAGAATCCATAAGTTGCATCAAGACGGTCAGAATGATTGGGCTGGAGACAGCAAGGTGAAGGAGATTCTGCAAGTACTTGAGGAGAGCAGTCGGAAGACAGAGGAGCTGAAATCTCGCTTGCAGGAGAGGAAAGACCGTTATAGGGAGAAGGTTCAGAAACTAAAAAATAAAACATCTAGCCCGAAAGGAATCAAGAGCTAGGCTGAAGGGGAAAGCTCAAAATCAAATTCGAAATCCTAAGCACGAAGCACGAAACAAATTCGAAATTCTAATGTTCCAATTCTCGAAACAATACAAATCAAAAATCATTCACAGGAGGTTTTTGTCATTTGGATTTGGAAAATTTGAATTTGTTTCGGATTTAGATATTCGGATTTAGGATTTATCCGGATGTTCCCAGTTAAGCATTCCAGATTTATCCAGATATGTCTCCACATTCACTGGGATCGCCCTGGATTTTGGCCAGAGCGTGCTCGAGGGCCGGGAGAAGTGCTTCCATGTTTTCCTTTGCACCTTTGACGCTACCAGGAAGGTTTATAATAAGTGTTTGACCTCTGATTCCCACCACGGCACGTGAAAGCATGGCATGAGGGGTCTTGGCCAGGCTGTTTGACCTCATGGCTTCAGCCATACCTGGCACTTGGCGGTCTAAGACCGCAAGAGTGGCATCCGGTGTAACATCCCGTGGACTAACGCCGGTGCCACCGGTGGTGACCACGAGATCGAGGCAGGATTCGTCGGCTAGATGGCGGAGTCGTTGTTCCAGCAACGGCTGATCGTCTGGCAGAATCTCCAAGTTAGCTATGGAAAATCCTGCCTTGTCCAGAATTTCCCTGAGCACCGGTCCACTTCGGTCCTCCCGCTCGCCTTTGAACCCTTTGTCACTGATGGTCAATATTGCCGCTCGCCGCATACCCACCATTTTTCCGCTAAACTTTACTTAACACCCTTTTTGATTAGAAATCTGTTCGTAGCAGCAGTCAGCACGCTTGAGACACCCTTGCTTTTTGACAGTCTTTTGAGATCTGAGATCATTAGTGTGCCGATAATTCTGAGTCCAATGGTAAGAGGCGTTTTGGGATTATTTGCCAGAGCCAGGCGGACTTGGTAATTCTTCATCCAGTCCCGGTTACCGGCAATCTTTCGAAGTAGCTCCTCTCCCACATTGCGTGAGTTGGCAATGGCGACAATCTCGGGCTCTGTTATCCGTGGACTGTCCAGTACCGCCTCCTGAATCTGTTTGTTACTGTCCTTGACGAGAATGCTTCGCGCCTCTTTGTCGCCGCTCATGGCGAGCTTGACCTTTTCGGGGACCGGTAGGTCTTGTATCTCTTGATAGCGGCTTTTGGCCCTTTTCTCCTCCTTTTCCTGCTTGGGTGTTGTAGGGGCACGTTGAGCGATTGTCCTCTCGGCAGCAACTACTAGCTCTTCAGGCAGCACTTTGCTCTTGGCTAGGTCTGTGAGGTCTAAGTCCCGGAGGGTGGTTACCAGTTTGAGGGCAAGGGGAAGGGGTGTCTTGGGATTATTCACCAAAGCCAGACGGACCTGATAATTCTTTAACCATTCACGGTTAGATGCAATCTTGCTAAGTAGAGCAGAGCCGATCTCAGCTGACCTGGCAAAGGCCACTATCTCCACTTCAGTGATCCGGGGGCTGTCGATCACCGCCTCCTGGACCTGCCTATTACTATCTCTGACAAGAAGGGCGCGCAACTCTCTGTTGCCCGTTTTTTGGGCCAATTCTATTTTTTCGGAAACTGGTAAAGCCAGGATCTGCTGGATCCGGCTTTCGCTTAAATGGGCTTTATCATTAGCCGCCGGCTTTCCCGTCTCATCCATTAGCGCACCCTTTTGCAGGTTGGACTGGACCATGATCCATCCAGGAACTCTGGGTGGACACTAGTCCAAGTTTCCAATTCATAAATAAGCAATTTCCTGGGTCCCCTGCGGGACTCAGTCTCATCCTTTGGCGGCGGGTTCCCATTTGGCGTTAAGCCAAAAGATTGGGCGGAGCCGCAACGGATCAACCGCATCCCGCCACAACGGGACCGATTGATCCGCCTGAAGCAGATAAAAACGGTATTTATGAAGGGAAACTACTAGTCTTCTTTCTCGTTTTGAGCCTCTGCTATCAACTGTTCCTGCAAGTGAGCGGGCACTTCATCATAATGGGAAAGCTTCATAGTGAACATGCCCCGGCCACCGGTTTTGGAGCGAAGGTCAGGAGCATATTTAAGTACTTCCGCCATTGGTACGAGGGCTCTCACTATCTGGTTCTTTCCTTTGGAGTCCATACCCAGTACCTTACCGCGTCTGGAGTTGAGGTCGCCGATTACATCACCCATATTCTCATCCGGGACCGTCACTTCCACCTCCATAACCGGCTCAAGCAAGGTGGGTTGAGCTTCTGCTACTCCTTTCTTGAAGCACATGGACGCAGCAATCTTGAAGGCCATTTCTGAGGAGTCAACCTCATGGGATTTACCATCGTAGAAGCGCACTTTGAAATCCACCACTGGATAGCCTGCTCGCACTCCGGTCTGCATGGCCTCCGCAATTCCCTTTTCTACCGCAGGAACAAAACCGCGGGGCACATTCATGCCCACCAGGGCATTTTCGAATTCAAATCCCGTGCCACGATCGAGGGGAGTGAGATCAAAATGAACTTCTGCGAACTGGCCCCGACCGCCAGTCTGTTTCTTATGCCTATAAACGATGCCCTTTGCTGGCTTTTTAATAGTTTCGAGGTATGGAACCTTTGGGGGGGAGAGATTCACCTCTACACCGAACTTCCGCTTGAGTTTATCCATGGTAGCCTCAATGTGAATTTCACCCATACCGGAGAGAATTGTTTCCTTGGTTTGCTCTTCACGGTGCACCTTTAGAGTAGGATCTTCTTCCATCAATCGAGCCAGAGACGAAAAAATCTTCTCCTCATCCCCTCTACTTTTTGGCTGTACCGCCATTGAGACAATAGGCTCCATGGTTCGGATAACTGGGTAAATGATAGGTTTATTCGGATCACAAAGGGTGTCGCCGGTAAGAGTCTCTTTCAACTTGGCAACAGCAACAATCTCTCCTGGTCCTGCACTCTGGATGGTTTCCTGGTTCTTGCCCTTCATGAGCAGTAGAGCACCAAACCGCTCTTTTACCTCTTTGTTGGCATTGTAGAAATTGCTATCAGCTGAAAGGGTGCCTGAAAAAATACGCATGACTGTCAGCCGACCGGCATAAGGATCGCTAACTGTTTTGATTACTTGAGCGCTCAATGGTCCTCCTGCCTCAGGTTTACGCATTTCTTCTTCTTTGTTTTTGGGGTTTATCCCCGTTTTTTCGCCGCGTTCCTGAGGGCTGGGAAGACATCGGACAATGAGGTCCAATACCATCTGTGTGCCCATGTTCTTGGTGGCTGAGCTACAGGTAATAGGAACTACCTCACCGGCAATGCAGCCGCTGCGCAATCCGTTGAGGAGTTCTTGGTCGGTGAGTTCTTCTCCTTCCAGGTACTTTTCCAGCAAGGCATCATCGGATTCGGCTATACGTTCAATTATCTGTTCACGGTGAGTTTCCACCAAATCAGCCATATCGTCCGGAACACTGATCTCTTTTGTTTTGCCGCTTCCATCATCTTGGAACTCATAGGCCTTTCCCCTGAGGAGATCTATAATACCCTTGAAAGTCTCGGCCGCACCAATGGGGAGGTGCACCGGGGTAGCCTTGTCACCGAAGATTTCCTTGATCTCATTGAACACTTTAAAGAAATCAGCGCGCTCCCGGTCCATTTTATTTATCGCTATTATGCGGGGCAGATTGAAATCATCGGCAAAGTCCCAGACTTTTTCTGTCTGGACTTTTACTCCATCAATGGCATCAATCACTACCAGCGCTCCGTCAACCCCACTGAGGCAGGTCTGGGTGTCCGCTAGGAAGTTAAAATCTCCCGGTGTGTCGATGATGGTAATGGGTGACTTCTTCCAAACGAAACTACAAAAGGAGGAACTTATGGTTATTTGCCTGGCAATCTCTTCGGCTTCGTAGTCTAATATGGAGGTGCCGTCGTCCACCTTGCCCAGCCGTTTGGTATCACCCGTGTTAAAGAGCATCGCTTCTGCCAGGCTTGTTTTTCCTGCACCCCCATGGGAAATTATTCCTACTGTTCTCAGATTGGCTATGTCTTTGCTCATGGACACTCCTCTCCGGCGCTATTTTATATTAGAGTATGCTTTTTAGGGCGATTGACGAGCCTTTGGGATTGGATTCTGAATACGGAAGGGTATTCACAGGTAAACTGGTCCGTCTTATGTCGCCTTACTTCTTTCTACTGATAAGGAGTTGTTACCACATTTCAAAACAGGTTTTGCCTGGCAAAGCGTGGCAAAGAGGTAACAAATGAAATTACCTCAGCGCAGAAATCAAAGTCAAGAAAAAGTTTGGCACCCACTTTTTCGTTGATTCTTTTTCTGGCACTGTGCTAAATATCAAGTTTTCCACTATTTATCTGGAGATAGCCGCAGTGAAGAAAGCACTTCAGGACTTTCTCAGATACCTCAGGGTGGAGAAAAATTACTCTGGCCACACCTTGAGAAATTATGAGAGCGATCTTCACCAGTTTATCGGCTTCCTGGGCGATAGGAGCGAGCGGAAGAGTTCATCAGATCGGATCGTTCCGCAACAGGTAGGCCATTTAGATGTTCGTGCTTATCTGGCTTCACTCTACCGGCGAAATGCCAAAAGTTCTGTGGCGCGGAAGCTGTCTGCACTCAGATCTTTTTTTGCCTACCTGGTCAGACAGGGGGAGATTAAACAGAATCCCGCAGACATGGTCTCCGCCCCTAAGATGGGGAAGGCCATTCCCGATTTTTTGCAGGTAGATGAAACCTTCCAGCTCATGCACGGTCCAGAGGGTGATAATTTGCTGGGAAGTCGCGACCGGGCCATTCTTGAAGTCTTATATTCGTGCGGCCTGAGGGTCAGTGAACTGACAGCCTTGAATTTGGATAATGTTGACCTCGAATTGGGAATTATTCGGGTCATGGGCAAGGGAAGCAGGGAGAGGGTAGTACCCGTCGGCAGCAAAGCAATAGAGGCACTTTCCGGCTATATGCAAAGAAGAGGGGAATTGCTGGGCATGCAGGTGGAACACGGCGCAATATTTCTAAACAATCGTGGCGGTCGCTTGAGTTCCAGGAGTGTGGCTCGGTTGCTGAAGAAACACATGCAGAGATGTAATATAGGAAGGCCGCTGAGTCCCCACGGACTCCGGCATAGCTTCGCTACTCATTTGCTCGATGCGGGAGCCGACCTTAGGGCCGTGCAGGAAATGTTGGGCCACGTCAGTCTATCTACCACGCAGCGTTACACTCATCTGAGTGTAGACAAGCTCATGGCTGAGTACGACAAGGCACACCCGCGCAGCCGGCTGCAGAAGGTGAAGGAACCAAAAACAGGGGAAGATTAGATTTTTTCAGACATAGACCGAAAGTAAAGTGCCAGCCGGCTGCGACTAGGCAGTAAGCACTAGACACTAGGCAGCAAAAATGAGTCGGTAGGATTTCACAGGGCAAGTGCTTAGGATTTCGAATTTGATATTGAGCGCTCCCCGTTCCAAGTTGTAGTGCCTAGTGCTTAGTCCCTAGTGCCTAGTGGTAGACGGGAAAATCGCTTTACAAGGGGATTTGGTCATGAAGGGTACAACCATTTTGGTAGTTCGTCGTGGATCCCAAGTGGTGGTTGCAGGCGATGGACAGGTTACTGTGGGAGATACGGTTTTAAAACACCATGCCCGTAAGGTGCGCCGCCTTTACCAGGGAAAGGTTATAGCCGGATTCGCCGGTACTACCGCAGATGCCTTTACACTTTTCGAGCGATTTGAAGCCAAACTGGAACAATACAGTGGCAATTTGCGCAGAGCTGCAGTTGAACTGGCCAAAGACTGGCGTACAGACAGAATGCTTCGTCGCCTCGAGGCCTTGCTAGCCGCGGTGGACCAGGACAACTCCCTGGTTATCTCGGGGAACGGCGACGTCATAGAACCGGATGACGGTATACTGGCCATTGGTTCGGGAGGCCCGCAAGCACTGGCCGCGGCCCGTGCTCTGTCGAGACACACCGACCTCAGTGCTCGGCAAATTGCCCAAGCGGCAATGGAGATCACAGCTGAAATCTGTGTTTACACCAACGACCATTTTGTTTTTGAGGAGCTCGCAGAAGGCAACGATGGAACTAATTCCACCTGAAATAGTCAAGGAACTAGACAAATATATTGTTGGCCAGAATGACGCCAAGCGGTCTGTAGCCATCGCCCTAAGAAACCGCTGGCGGCGGCAGCAGGTGCCAGAACATCTAAGGGACGAGATTGCCCCTAAAAATATCATCATGATTGGCCCGACAGGCGTGGGTAAAACTGAAATTGCCCGGCGTCTAGCTTCGCTGGCCAATTCACCTTTTCTCAAAGTTGAAGCCTCCAAATTTACCGAAGTGGGATATGTGGGACGTGACGTAGAGTCCATGATTCGTGATCTCTGCGAACTTTCAGTCAATATGGTCAGGGGTGAAGAACAAGAACAGGTGATGGCCAGGGCGGCTGAGATCGCGGAAGAAAAGACCCTAGATATTTTACTTCCGGGCGAAAGAGACCAAGAGTACCCAGCCGAGGCTGGTTTTAATACGGCTGCCCAAACTGATCAAGTTGAGGCGAAAACTGTTTCAGGAACTCGGGAGAAACTTCGCCGGCTGTTGCGGGAAGGGCGGTTTGACCAACGTTTTGTTGACTTGGAGGTGAGCGATAGAAGTCACCCCATGATCGAAATCTTCAGTAGTGCGGGGCTGGAGGAAATGGACATCAACTTGCGGGAAATGTTGGGTAACGTGATGCCTCGCCGCACCAAGCGACGCAAGGTTAAAGTCCCTGAGGCGCTGGAAATTTTGACCCAGGAAGAAGCCCAGCGGTTGATCGACATGGACAAAGTAATCAAATTGGCCATTGAAAGGGTAGAACATTCGGGCATTATCTTTCTCGATGAAATAGACAAAATAGCTTCCAGGGAGAGTACTAGGGGTCCTGACGTCTCGCGGGAAGGAGTCCAGCGTGATCTGCTGCCCATTGTGGAGGGTTCAACGGTCAACACCAAGTACGGAATGGTACGAACCGATCACATTCTCTTTATTGCTTCCGGGGCATTTCACGCCTCCAAACCAGCAGATCTTATTCCAGAACTTCAGGGACGATTCCCCATTAGAGTGGAACTGGATCCATTGGGAAAGGAGGAATTTGTCCGCATTTTGAAAGAGCCGGAAAATGCTTTGACCATACAGTATGAAGCGTTAATGGACACAGAAGGTATTGAGCTCATTTTCCAGGAGGATGCTATCGATGAGCTTGCCCAAATAGCCCATGACGTCAACTCTCGCACAGAGAACATTGGGGCCAGGCGGCTTCACACGGTGATGGAGCGACTCCTGGATGAGGTTTCCTTTAACGCCCACGAGTTGAAGGGGCAGCAGATCCTGATAACCAGAAAGTATGTACAGGAAAAACTTCAGGAAATCGTCAAGGACGAAGATCTGAGCCGGTACATCCTGTAGTTATCAGTCAAATGGTCGATTCGTCAATTCGTGAAAGGGTGAGGATTTGTGTTCTTTGTGGTAAAGGAAAAAGGTCACATAACTGTTGCAGTTTGTTTTTTAGCAATAGCGTGCTTACCGATTAACGATTGAACCATTTGACCAATTAACAATTTGACGAAAAGCAATGGAAAAATTAATCGAAAAAGCTAACATTCTTATCGAAGCACTGCCATGGATGCGCCAGTTTTTTCAGAGAACCATTGTAATCAAGTATGGCGGACATGCAATGGTGGACGAGCGCCTTAAAGACAGTTTTGCTCAAGACATTGTGCTGCTCAAGTATGTTGGCATCAATCCGGTAGTGGTTCATGGGGGAGGGCCACAGATTGGTCAAATTCTGGAAAGGCTAGGGAAAAAGTCTGACTTCCTTGACGGTATGCGGGTTACCGACAGAGAAACCATGGATGTGGTTGAAATGGTGCTGGTGGGCAAAGTCAATAAAGAAATAGTCTCCCTCATCAACCAGCATGGTGGTCAGGCCGTGGGGCTTAGCGGCAAAGACGGGTGCTTGATCCAGGCCCGAAAGCTACAGCTTTATCGCAACCAAGAAGCGGACAAACCTCCCGAGCTCATCGATTTGGGAATGGTGGGAGAGGTGGAGGCCATTCAGGCTGGAGTAATTAAGACCCTGGAGGCAAGCCGGTTCATTCCAGTCATAGCTCCTGTGGGCGTAGGATCTCAGGGTGAGACCTATAACATAAACGCCGATCTTGTGGCTGGTAAGCTAGCCCCGGCCCTCAAGGCAGTAAAACTGATTCTGCTCACCGATGTGCCGGGAGTATTAGACGCCGACGGCAATCTCATATCGAGCTTGGACACGATCCAGGCGGAAAAACTCATCAAAGAGGGAGTCCTCAAGGGGGGAATGATTCCTAAAGTCCGCTACGCCATCGAGGCAGTTAAAGAAGGAGTGGATAAGGCTCACATCATTGACGGCAGGATTCAGCATGCTGTGCTCCTGGAGGTTTTCATGGACCGCGGTATAGGGACGGAGATAATTGCCAGCGAGCAGTAATCGAAAGACACGGCGAGGCGGGGAGAAGCACTCAGAGATCGGAAGTCGGACGTCAGAGGTCAGCAAGTCAAATCGTCAACTTGTCGAATAGTCAAATGGTTATGAATCGCCTTAATGACGAATTAACGATTTGACCAATCGACCAATCGACGAATTAACGAACTAACGGTTCTAACGATTTGAACGATTTCAGCGATTTCAACGATTTACTGCTTACCGCTTACCGCTTACGAAAACGAATAGGCGCTATGCGGAGTTCAAAGGTACCTATGGACAGACAAAATCTCATGCATCAATCGCAAAATCATATTTGCCAGACCTATAATCGCTACAACCTGGCCATTGCCCGTGGAAGCGGCTGCTATCTATGGGACCAGGAAGGCCGAGAATATCTAGACTTCGTTGCTGGCATTGCCGTGTGCAATCTGGGACACTGCCCGATGGAGATTTCCCGGGTGATGTATGAGCAGGCGCAGCAGTTGGTGCACGTCTCAAACCTTTACTACACGGAACCCCAGGTCAGATTGGCCGAAGCCCTTACTGGCAGTTGTTTTGCAGATAAAGTATTTTTTTGTAACAGTGGGGCCGAGGCTAATGAGGCAGCTATCAAGCTGGCACGGAAATACTCGCGGAAAGGTTATGGCCCTGGCCGCTACGGTATCATCACCATGAAGAATTCCTTCCATGGACGCACCCTGGCCACGCTTTCTGCCACCGGGCAGCAAAAGATTCAGGAAGGATTCGAACCTTTGGTTGACGGCTTTCGCTACGTGGATTTCGATAGCGTAAATGCGGTGGCTGAAGCCATTGATAAAACAGTCTGTGCAGTGCTGGTTGAACCCATTCAAGGAGAAGGGGGAGTCCGCGTTCCCCACGGGAAGTATTTAGAAGGTCTGCGAGAACTCTGTACAAGGCATGACCTGCTCCTCATTTACGACGAAATTCAAGTGGGAATGGGAAGAACGGGAAAGCTCTTCTCTCACCAGCACGAAGGTGTAACCCCGGACATCATGACTTTGGCCAAAGCACTGGCGAATGGCATGCCAATTGGCGCAATGCTCACCATTGATAAAGTGGCAGAGGCCTTCGGCCCGGGTAGTCACGCCAGTACTTTCGGGGGTACACCATTGGTTACGGCAGTGGGTTTAGAGGTCTTTCGGCAAATCAGTGCTGCATCTTTTCTGGAAGAGGTTCGGAGTGTTGGGGAGTACTTCCAGGAGCGCTTGCTGGCCCTTCAGGAAAAGTATCCTTTTATTAGAGAGGTAAGAGGCCGCGGACTCATTTTGGGGATCGAACTTGATTTCCCGGGGAGTGAGGTTGTGGCCCAATGTCAGGAGAGAGGTGTTCTGATTAATTGCACCGCAGAAAAAGTACTCCGTTTTTTGCCTCCACTGATAGTGACCTCCACAGAAGTGGATCGTCTAATTGAGACCATGGAAAGCATTTTCAGGCAGAAGCATTAATTTTGTCTGACACCCAGATTTAGAGAGAAACCTATTGGTGACGTTGAGTTAAGCGTCTTCTTTGTTTCAAAGACAAGAAGCACAAGAGGCAAGTATTACGAAACGCACGCGCTATGCGCTAGGCGAACTCGGTAAGTAGCCATGAAAAGAGATTTCTTAACCATCCTGGACTTAAGCTTCGAGGAAATTGACGCTCTCTTGAGACGGGCGTCAACTCTTAAGGAAGATTTAAGAAAGGACGTGCTCAAACCCACGCTAAGGGGGAAAACCTTGGGGCTTATTTTTGACAAGCCCTCGACCCGCACCAGAGTATCCTTTGAGGTTGCCATGTACCAACTGGGCGGCAGGGTAATTTTTATGAGTTCGCATGACACTCAGCTTTCCCGGGACGAGCCTCTGCGGGATACCGCCTTGGTTCTTTCCCGCTATATAGACGGTTTGGTAGTTCGAACCTTTGAGGATGCTGATTTACAGGAACTGGCAAGACATGCCGAGATCCCAGTTATTAACGGTCTCACCGACCTCTACCATCCCTGTCAGGTAATGGGTGACATCCTGACCATACAGGAGAAAAAGGGTGACCTCAAATCACTGCGAATAGCTTGGGTGGGTGATGGCAACAACGTGGCACACTCTTGGATAAATGCTGCGGCCCGCTTGCCTTTCAAATTATCTCTTGCTTGTCCACCGGGATATGAACCAAAAAAAGAGATTCTGGAAACGGCGAAAAAATTGGCCGGAGAAAGAATAATTTGCGGAAATGATCCACTGGAGGCGGTGAGAGATGCAGATGTTATAAACACAGACGTTTGGACAAGTATGGGGCAGGATGAGGAAAGACGAGAGCGGTTGGCTGCTTTTCAAGGCTACCAAATCAATGGCGATCTACTGAGAAATGCCAAGTCCGACGCTATCGTTTTGCACTGTTTACCTGCCCACCGCGGCGAAGAAATCACTGATGAGGTGATGGACGGGCCAAACTCGGCTATATTTGATCAAGCAGAGAACCGCATGCACTTGCAGCGGGCCCTTCTCGATTGGCTGCTGCGTGCATAGTAGTCAAATCCTCAATTGGTCAGTCGGTCAAATTGTCGAGTGGTCGATTGGTCGAATAGTCAAATAGTCGATCCGTCTCACAATGTGCCCAACTATACAATCGACGATTTGACCAATTTACTATACTAATTGACGATTCGACTAATTGCCCAATAACTGCAGTGTGGAGGAAATAAAATTGTCTGAAAAAGTACGAAAGGTAGTTCTAGCCTACTCGGGTGGCTTGGATACCTCTATAATCCTCAAGTGGCTATTAGAAGAGTACGAATGCGAAGTCATAGCCTTTGCCGCCGATTTGGGCCAGGGGGACGATCTCGCAACCGTCAGGCAAAAGGCCTTGGCCACGGGGGCCAGTAAAGTAGTTGTCGAGGATCTGCGAGAGGAATTCGTTCGGGACTACGTGTTTCCGGCCTTCAGGGCCAATGCCATCTATGAGGGACATTACCTCCTGGGCACCTCCCTTGCTCGTCCCCTTATCGCCAAAAGGCAGGTGGCGCTGGCTGAGGCTGAAGGGGCAGATGCTGTAAGTCATGGAGCAACCGGCAAAGGTAATGACCAGGTAAGATTCGAGCTTAGTTACGCTGCCCTCAATCCAAAGCTCAAGATTATCGCGCCCTGGCGGCAATGGCAGCTCAAATCCCGCCAGGATTTGCTGGAATTCGCGCAAAAACATGGCATCCAGGTACCAGTGACGCCTGAGAAACCTTACAGCATGGACGGGAATCTCCTCCACCTTTCATACGAAGGTGGTGTGCTAGAAGACCCCTGGCTCGAGCCGGAACCGGAGATGTTCATGATGACAGTCGCTCCGGAAGCTGCTCCAGACGAACCTCGATATGTGGAGATCGATTTTGAGCGGGGCAATCCTGTAGCCGTGGATGGCAAGCCTCTTGCCTGCGCGGATATCCTTGCTGCTCTAAATGAACTTGGCGGGGCCAACGGCATTGGCAGGGTGGATCTCGTGGAAAATCGGTTTGTGGGGATCAAGTCGCGGGGAGTTTATGAGACGCCAGGGGGTACAATTCTTCGGATGGCGCACCAGGCAGTTGAATCCATCACCATGGATCGCGAGGTGCTGCATCTGCGTGACAGTCTAGTTCCCAGATATTCGAGTATGATCTACAACGGCTTCTGGTTTTCACCAGAGATGCAATTACTTCAGGAAACTATGGATGCTGCCCAGGAAAATGTATGGGGTAGGGCACGACTCAAGCTTTACAAGGGCTCGTGCCAAGTGGTGGGTAGAAAATCTTCCCGATCTCTTTATCAGCCTGAATACGCGACTTTTGAGGAGGATACGGTCTACGATCAAAGCGACGCAGACGGTTTTATAAAACTCCTGGGACTACGGTTGCGCTTACAGGCTCTACAGCGCAAAGCGCAAGGCGCATAGCGCTTTGCGCAGCGAGAGGAGAGGTCGTGCGAGACGGGAGGTCGTGGGTTAAAAGGATTCTATGATTTTCGTCTCGCTCTTCTCGCCCGTCTCGCAAATTGCTTGTGTAGCTCACAATTAAATAAATAGGATGCAATAATGGCTGGAAAGCTATGGCAGGGTCGGTTTCGAGAAGGGACCAGCAAGCTGGTTGAAAGTTTTACCGCCTCCATCAGGTTCGACCAGCGTCTCTACCGTTACGATATCGAAGGTAGTATGGCTCATTGCAGGATGTTGTCCCGGCAGGGGCTTCTAAGTCGTGAAGAGGAAGATACCCTCATTCAAGGTCTGGGGGAAATCCTACGGGAGATCGAGCGTGGTAGTTTCGTTTTCGACGAGGCCCAGGAAGACGTGCACATGGCCATTGAGCAACTTCTCATTGAGAAAGTAGGTGAAGTTGGAGGTAAGCTCCACACAGGCCGCAGTCGAAACGATCAGGTAGCACTGGATATCCGCCTCTTTCTCAGAGACGAAATTAAGGGTGCCGACGAGGACATAAAGGATCTGCAAGGCAGCCTGGTTGAACAGGCCAAGGCCAATTTAGGTACAGTCATGCCCGGATTCACCCATCTGCAGCATGCCCAACCGGTGCTCTTTTCCCATCACCTTATGGCTTACTATGAAATGCTCAGACGAGATCGGCAGAGGCTTTCTGCTTGTTTGGGCAGGGTTGATGTCTCTCCCCTTGGCAGTGCTGCCCTGGCGGGGACTTCTCTTCCCATCGACAGCAAGATAACCGCTGAGTTGCTTGCTTTTCCGGCCCTAAGCCGCAACAGCATCGATGCAGTGAGCGACAGAGATTTCATAATCGAATTTACCTCAGCTGCTGCCCTGATCATGATGCACTTGAGCCGAATGTGTGAAGAGCTTATTCTATGGTGTTCTACAGAGTTCGACTATATCGAGCTTTCGGAGAGTTTCTGCACGGGTTCCAGCATTATGCCTCAGAAGAAGAATCCGGATGTTCCTGAGCTGGTTAGGGGAAAAAGCGGCAGGGTCTACGGCCACCTGATGAGCTTGCTTACGGTGATGAAGGGATTGCCCCTGGCTTACAATCGTGATCTCCAGGAAGACAAGGAACCGCTGTTTGATACAGTGGATACAGTGCGTCAGAGCCTGAGAATTTTAGCGCGACTTTGGGAACACGTTACACTAAACAAAGAGCGGATGGAAAAGATGGCATCCTCCGGGTTCACCTTGGCCACCGATGTGGCCGAATACCTGGTGATCAGAGGAATGGGGTTTCGCCAAGCACATAGGGTAGTAGGAAAAATGGTGCGATACTGTCTGGAGGAGAGCAAGGAACTGGAGGAAATGACTCTACAGGAGTTCAAGGGATTTGCCTCAGTGATCTCCGAGGATATCTATAATATATTGAACTTGAAAAATTCTGTGGACAGCCGGAACTCCGTGGGAGGTACCTCGCTGCAGCAGGTGCGGGAAGCAATCACCCGTGCAGAGGAAGAGCTGAGTTCATGACAAGAAGGAGGCTGTGGCCGCATTCATCGGTTTTCATTGTCTTGTGTTGCCTTGGACTATTATTGGGTGGTTGCGGGAAAAAGGGGCCACCCAAACCGCCGCGCCAAGAGGAACTGCCGAAAGTGAATAATCTTCAGGCAGTTGCTGTTGATACAGGGGTTAAACTGACCTGGACCATGGACTCAAGCGATGAGGACGCGGCCGGATTTAACGTTTATCGCAGCAAGGTCCTGCCAGAAATAAGCGACTGTCCGGGCTGCACACGGGACTTTGAGGTTATCGCCACTATCAGAGTGAAATCGGGTGAGACCCGCTTTCAATTAGTTGATCAATATGTCGAGGGCAAGGGTAGGTTCTATTACAAGGTAACACCCTTCGACAAACAGGATCGTCCCGGACCCGATTCCAATGAGTCCAGGGTTTTTATTGAATAGCGCCTTGCGTTTTTACGAGTAAGCAGTAAGCAGTAAACGGTAAGCGGTTATTACGAAGCAACAAGACTGCTTACTGCTCACTGCTTACCGCTTACCCCGCTTTGCGATCAGCGGCTTCTTAACAACTTGAAGTCACGAATTACTCGCCCTGCGAACTATTTGAAGGACTAGAAATGCATCACTTCGAATATCGAGAAGGAAGGCTTTACTGCGAACAAGTTTCCATTGAAACCATTGCCAGAGAAGTAGGCACACCCTTCTATTGTTACAGCCACGCCACTCTGAGTCGTCACTTTCGCGCCTTTGACAGCGCCTTCGCCGAAGTTGATCATCTCACCTGTTTCTCGGTCAAATCTTGTTCGAATATCGCCATACTCAATCTTTTTGCTTCCATGGGGGCGGGCATGGACATCGTCTCCGGAGGCGAACTCTACCGGGCTTTGAAAGCAGGTGTACCCGCTGAAAAGATTGTTTTTTCCGGGGTAGGTAAGACCGAAGATGAACTAGTTTACGGGCTCGAGAGCGGCATCTTGATGTTTAACCTGGAATCACCCCAAGAGATGTTCTTTTTGAACGACTGTGCTGCCCGCTTGGGTCGCCGTGCCCCCATTGCCATCCGGGTGAATCCGGATGTGGATCCCAAAACCCATCCTTATATTTCCACTGGTTTGAGGGAAAACAAATTCGGCATCGACCTTGATATGTCTGAATCCATGTATGCCCAGGCCAAAGAAATGTCCAATTTGGAGGTGATTGGGGTTGGCTGCCACATTGGTTCACAGCTCACAGAGGTTTCCCCTTTTCTGGACACTATTAAGCGGTTGAGGCTACTAATCGATCGGCTAAGAAAGCAGGACGTAAACATTAGATATCTCGACCTTGGCGGCGGCTTGGGCATCACCTACTCTGAGGAAGCTCCTCCCCACCCAAGGGAGTACGCTAGGTCGCTCCTGGCGGAGGTCGATGGCATTGATTGTACCTTGATTTTTGAACCGGGCCGCGTTATTGTGGGTAACGCTGGCACTCTAATCACCCGGGTTTTATACACAAAAGCAGGGCCGGTCAAAAATTTTCTTGTGGTTGATGCCGGCATGAATGACCTGGTTCGACCCAGCCTATACGGCTCCTATCACCACATCCAACCAGTGGTTGACCATAGGCGACCGCAACTGACTGCTGATGTGGTGGGGCCTATCTGCGAAACCGGTGACTTTCTCGCTCGTGATCGCAGCCTCCCACAGGTTGAACCCGGAGAACTGCTGGCTGTGATGAGCGCAGGCGCATATGGTTTTGCCATGTCTTCCAACTACAACTCTAGGCCCAGACCGGCAGAGATTTTGGTCCGGGATGACAAGTTCGAAGTAATACGCTCGAGGGAAACCTACGACGACCTATTAAAGGGAGAGCGGCTGCCCGATTTTCTCCGTTTATGAATCCAATGGAAAGAGCAATTGATTTTTACAAGATGAGCGGCAGCGGCAACGACTTTATTCTCGTTGACAATCGCGCCAACCTAATTGAAGCAGCGGTGGCCCCTGAATTGGCCCGTAAACTTTGTAGAAGGAAGGTATCTGTGGGGGCTGACGGTCTTATCCTCATTGAGAATGATGATGAAGTTGACTTCAGTTGGAATTTTTTCAATGCAGACGGGAGTAAGGCAGAGATGTGCGGCAATGGGGGAAGGTGCGTGGCCAGGCTCGCTAACATGTTGGGTATTTGTGGCTCAAGTCTCTCCTTCCGGACCCTTGCCGGGATCATCCGGGCAGAGGTCTCAGGAAGGCGGGTGAAGCTGCAAATGACCGAACCTCGCGATCTGAGGCTCGACCTGGAGCTAGAAGTCAACGGACAGAGGTTTAATACCCATTTCGTCAATACCGGCGTACCCCACACGGTTTTTATCCTTGACGGGCCTGAAATCCTTGCGCAACAGGAAGTTGTGGGACAGGGTCGCAAGGTTCGGTATCACTCCCAATTTGCACCTGCCGGAACCAACGTAAACTTCGTTGCCGTGCTCGGCGAGCAGGAGCTTGCCATTCGGACTTACGAACGGGGGGTGGAGGACGAGACCCTTGCGTGTGGTACGGGCGCCACAGCCGTTGCCCTGGTTGGTGCGGCAAAGGGGATGGTAAAACCTCCTGTGGATGTCCAGACGAAAAGCGGAGAGACTCTCACCATTTACTTTGATCCTAGGAAGGAACTGCCACAGGAGGTTTACATGGAGGGTGAGACTAGGGTGATCTACCAGGGAAGACTCTCGGAAGAAGCTGTCCAGATTACATTGTAGAGTTGATTGCTCGCCGCGGTTTCTCCAAAATTAGGTTGTAGGATACACCAGTTCTTATTGACAATTCTCCACAAATTAGTAGATTCTTTCATTTAGCTATCACAATCCAGTATCGAGTATCCATTATCCAGTCCAGCATCTAGCATCCAGTAACTTGGAAACAAGAGCAAGGTACAACTTTCAAAGGATAGAAAAGCGAAGGAGGTTACCATGTTTTCCGGAGTATTGCCCGCCATTGTCACCCCTTTTAAAAACGGTGAAGTGGACGAAGAAGGTCTGCGACAATTGATCGAATTTCAGATCGAAGATGGAGTTCACGGTATTGTTCCCTGCGGTACCACCGGTGAGTCGGCTACGCTCTCACACGAGGAACATGAGAGGGTGGTGGAAATCACGGTGGAGCAAGTGAAGGGACGAGTTCCAGTAGTCGCCGGGACCGGTTCCAACAATACCGCAGAGGCCGTAAGATTGACGGCCCATGCCAAAAAAGCTGGGGCTAACGGCGCGTTAATGATCAGCCCTTACTACAACAAGCCTACCCAGGAGGGCATTTATCAGCACTACAAGAAAGTGGCTGAAGAGGTAGATATTCCCATCATCATTTATAACATCCCGGGACGTACGGCCAGCAACATTGAGCCCACTACTTTTGCTCGCCTCGCAGAGTTTAAAAATATTGTCGGGGTTAAAGAGGCTAGCGGTTCAATGAAACAAATTACCGATATTATACGGCTTTGTGGACCTGAGTTTACCGTTCTTTCCGGTGAGGACTTTCTTACCTATCCCTTGATGGCCGTGGGCGGCAAAGGGGTTATTTGCGTGGTGGCGAATATTGTGCCGCGAGACATGTCTGACTTGTGCAACCTTCTCTTGGCTGGCGATTTCGACAAAGGCCGTGAGCTTTACTATCGTCTTCTTCCTCTCTGCCACTCTATGTTCATCGAGACCAACCCGGCACCGGTGAAAGCGGCCCTTGCGATGATGGGTAAGATTTCCTCTGCGGAGGTGCGATTGCCTCTGGCCCAAATGTCGGACGATAATCTGGCGAAACTTCGCAAGGCTTTAAGAGATTACGGGGTACTCTAGTCTGCCGCTTGCAGACCGCATAGCGCACAGGGAAGAAACGACACGGAGGAGGGGCGAGACGGAGATATTGCTGCGATTAGTTCGACATCGTCTCATCTCCGCATCACCGTTTCTCCGCGTCCGTTTTCGAACAATGGGGGGTAATAGCCATGATTAGAGCAATAGTAGCGGGGGCAGCGGGAAGGATGGGTGGCCGAATTATCCATACCATTGAAGCCACGGAGGGAATTACACTTGCCGCTGCTTTTGAGCGGGCAGATCATCCTTGTGTAGGTTCTGATGTTGGCGAGGTAATCGGCCTGGGAGCGAAGGGATTGAAGATTGCTCCTGACCTGCAGTCGGTCCTGAACGCAGGGGATGTGTTAATAGATTTTACTCACCATGAGGCTTCGGTAGGACATCTTCGCCTGGCAGCGGCTGCCAGAAAACCTGTGGTAATCGGGACTACCGGATTTACTGGTGATGAATTGGAAATCATAGGCAAGTTGGCCAGGGAAACACCTTGTGTTCAAGCACCCAATATGAGTATGGGTGTCAATTTGATGTTCAAAGTTGTGCAAGATATGGCCAAGGCCTTAGGTGATGGATTCGACGTGGAGATTATTGAGGCTCACCACCATCACAAAAAAGATGCCCCGAGCGGGACTGCGGTGAAGCTTGCCGAGAATCTTGCCGCTGCCCTAGGACGAAACCTTGAGGAGGTAGGGGTTTATAAAAGACATGGCATGATAGGCGAACGGCGACCAGAGGAGATTGGAATCCAGACCATTCGGGGAGGTGACATTGTCGGAGAGCACACTGTGCTTTTTGCAGGAGTCGGTGAGCGACTCGAGTTGACGCACAGAGCTCACAGTCGGGATAATTTCGCTCGCGGTGCGGTAAAAGCCGCGAGGTGGATTGTGAATCAACCCCCCGGGATTTACGACATGCAGAATGTTCTGGGACTGAAATAAACAGCAGGCAGCAGACAGCGAGCAGGTAGTTAATTAGAGAATTAAAGAACTAGAAGATTAGTATAAATAAGCAACGCGCTAACGATTTACCGTTCACCGTTTACCATTTACGACTTGAACGATTTGAACGGCTTCAACGATTTGAACGACTTGACTAATCAACTAATTGACTAATCGACCAAATGCAAAGACATCAGGCCTACATTGGATTCGGCTCCAACCTGGGTAATCGTTTGAGCAACTGCAGGAATGCTATCGGAGCCTTGGCAGCACTGCCTTTTTGCACTCTGCTCAAAACCTCGTCATTCTATGAAACTTCACCAGTTGGCTTGGTGGAACAGCCAGCCTTCATCAACGGGGTAGTTCTGCTGGAGACAGCTGAGGATGCCCATTGGCTCTTACGCCAAATGGTGGAAATCGAAAAAACCTTCGGCAGAATTCGTACTCTCAAATGGGGTCCCCGATCAATTGATCTGGACCTGCTCTTTTTTGACGATCAGATAATCAACACACCCGAGCTATCTGTGCCCCACCCCTTACTCCATGAGCGGCGCTTTGTGCTTGAACCGCTTAATGAAGTCGCTCCCAATTTCCGCCATCCTTGTTTGGGGAAAAGCGTGGCTGATCTTCGGCATGAGCTGAATGACGGGGATCAGCGGGTGGAGGTACTCAAAATCTGATGATTCGCCTTGCTGTCTTTGTTTTTCTGGTGATTGTTGTTTACAAGCTGTTGAGTGGTTTGCTAAAAGGTTTTGGTGCTTCAGACAAACAAGAGGTCTCTGGTGATCGAATCGCAGCAGATTTGATCCAAGACCCCCAATGCGGTGCTTACATTCTTCCGGCGCAGGGAGTTAGCGCCAGAATGGGGGGCAAGACCTTCCATTTCTGCAGTGAAAGCTGCAAAGATAAATACCTTCTGGGGCAATCAGAGAAGTCAAACGACAAGACTGGCTGAGTTAGCATATCCCTAGCTCAAGTCTATCCATATCTTCAGACGATATAATATTGCGGAATTTAGGGACTATAAAGATGAGGAGCTGTTTTCGGATACTGGAGTATTGGAGTAACTGAAAATTCCAAATAAAAAAGCACCGTTACTGAGGTTTCAGTGTTCAGGTTTCAGGTTTTACCCTTTATTTTTCTTTTTGCTGAAACCTGACACCTGACACCCTGAGATGGGGAACAAGAATTGCATCGGAATAGCATGCGGTTGCCCTGCAGCAAGGGAAGGCTTTGCGGGTTTGTCCGGTGCAATTCAAACAATAGTGTAGAGCTTCCCCTTCTTCGTTAGTTGGGGACAACCGAAACGCAGAAACAGGAGGCTGTGAATGAAGTTTTTCATTGATACTGCCAACCTCGACGAGATTAGAGAGGCCAAAGAACTTGGCATGATTGACGGGGTAACTACCAACCCCACGTTGGTGGCCAAGGAAGGGTGTAAGAATAGAGGAGATTTCAAGAAGCTCATTTACGAGATTTGTGAAGTTGTTCAGGGTCCCGTGAGCGCCGAGGTGGTAAGCACAGACGTGGATGGCATGGTGAAGGAAGCCAGGGAGCTTGCCGAAATTCATGAGCATGTGGTGGTCAAGATTCCGATGATTACTGATGGGCTTAAAGCGACACACCAATTGGCAGAGGCAGGTATCAAGATCAATGTCACCCTGGTTTTTTCTCCCCTGCAAGCCCTTTTGGCAGCCAAAGCTGGCGCAACTTATGTGAGTCCTTTCGTAGGACGGCTGGACGATATCTCCCAAACAGGGATGGAACTGGTGGCGCAAATACTAGAAATATATCAAAACTACATATTTGACACCGAGGTACTAGTGGCCAGCATTCGAAATCCCTTGCACGTGCTTGAGGCGGCCCAAATGGGGGCTGACGTGGCTACTATTCCGTTTAAGGTGATCTCCCAGCTAGCGAAACATCCACTCACTGATATCGGTATGAAACAATTTCTAGATGACTGGAAAAAGGTGGATTCGACCTAAATAGGAACTATTAAGTTCGACTTGGCAAGGGCATGACTTCTCTACGAATAGGCTGATGACCAAGATGTCACTTTGGCTTCTGCGAAATTCAAGGCTTAAATGGCTTTTGGCACTAGTGCTGCTGGCTCCCTTCGCCAGGCCCGTTTGCGCAGATATCTATCGCTACGTAGATGAAGACGGAGTAATTCATTTCTCCAATGTCCCCAACCACTATCGGTATCGTCTCTACATTAGCGATGGAAACATGGACTATCAGGCCTACTTCGATCGCTACGACAAAATAATAAGACAAGCTGCCCGAAAACACGGGGTAGACTCTTCCCTAATAAAGGCAGTGATCAGGGCTGAGTCGGACTTTGATAAACATGCGGTCTCCAGTAAGGGGGCGCAAGGGTTGATGCAGCTCATGCCCGAGACCGCCAAAGAGCTGGAGGTCGAAGATTCCTTCGATCCCAAGGAAAATATCCATGCCGGCGTCCGTTATTTGAAGAGGCAGCTGAAGAATTTCCAAAACGACGTTTCTTTAGCCCTGGCGGCTTACAATGCCGGCGAGAATGCCGTACGCAGATACGGGCACCGTATTCCACCATACAAAGAAACCAGGACCTTTGTTGATCGGGTTCTCCGTTACTGGGACGAGTTTAATCTTCAGGGGCAAAATAAACACTGACACTTTAGCCATTCTTTGAGTTATACTTCTGCGAACAGCAAGCCATTATCCTAGTCCTATAAAATTTGGGTGGGAGTATGAGTGCAGAAGGGAAGAAATCTATTTTCAACCTGCCCAATTCACTAACCCTCTTCAGAATAGCTTGTATACCTGTCCTCGTTCTTCTCTTGTTTTTTCCCCACAAGGCTACAAGCTTCCTAGCGGCGCTGGTGTTTGGACTGGCCTCTCTTTCTGACCTTCTTGACGGGTTTCTTGCTCGCCGTCAGCAGTTAGTCACAACCTTCGGCAAGTTCCTTGATCCCATGGCTGACAAGCTCGTGGTTTCGGCAGCCCTGATCATGCTCATTCCTCTTGGCCGGGCCCCCGCCTGGATGGTTGTGGTGATTGTGGGTAGGGAGTTGGCAATAACAGGACTGCGCTCTATGGCCTTGTCGGAAGGGAAGGTGATCAGTGCCGACGAACTGGGAAAAAAGAAGATGGTTTTTCAGATCGTCGCTATTCTTGGCTTACTCCTCCATTATGAATACTTCGGGATCAATTTCCACGCCATCGGCATGTTTTTTCTGTGGCTGGCGGTGGTGCTGACACTCTGGTCAGGGTTCAATTACTTCCGCAGGTTTTGGGATGTGCTTGAGGAGAACGAGAGCGACTTAGCCGACAGCTAGCAGGCTGCTAAAGTAAGAAGTCAGAGGTCAGAGGTCAGAGGTCAGCAAGTCAAATCGTCAACTTGTCGAATAGTCAAATGGTTATGAATCGCCTTAATGACGAATTAACGATTTGACCAATCGACCAATCGACGAATTAACGAACTAACGGTTTTAACGACTTGAACGACTTTTACGATTTCTACGGTTTTTACGATTTACTGCTCACCGCTTACTGCTTACCGCTCACTTTAGGTTTGAACGATTTCAACCACTTGAACGACTTGAACGTTTTGAACGACCTAAGTTTATTCTTGACAAATACGTCATCTTTGCTAAGCTAACTTTTACTAAAATTAAGCGGGAATAACTCAGGGGTAGAGTGCAACCTTGCCAAGGTTGAAGTCGCGGGTTCAAATCCCGTTTCCCGCTCCATTGCTTAGAAGCGCCTGATCCTCGGGCGCTTTTTTGTTGGCTGAAAATGGCGGTTATTTCGTATAGAGTGATGTAGTATAAACTTTTACAGTTGAGATAGTGGGCAGGGAACCTATAAGGAGAAGGGGGAGGAGATGACGGGGAAGCAGTTTAGCTTAATAATGGCTCTGGCCCTATCCATTAGCTTGTTTGGTGGGATGGCTACTACAATCCGTGCTGGTGATACTGAGATTCCCCTTCTTCGTGGTCTCAAAGAGGTGTTCGTAGAGGTAGAAGATCTAGATTTTAAACTTGAACGGGAGGGCCTAACTACAGACCACTTAAGAACGGACGCTGTGAATAAACTTAAGATGGCTGGAATCAAGGTTCAATCAGAAAAAGAGTCAATGACAACGCCAGGAAGCCCACACCTTCACATAATGGTCAAGGTTTTAGGTACTGCCACAGGAAATTATGCGGCGCACATTCGAGTCGAGTTACGGGAGGCAGTGAGTTTGGTGAGACATCCTGGTATGGAGGTTTTTACGAGCACATGGACTACTGGAAAATTTGGTGTGACTCATTCATTATCAGATGTCAGACGGCAGGAACAAGAACTGATAGATAAGTTTGTCAACGAATATCTAGCGGCAAACCCTAAACAGTAAGGGGTATTTTCTAGCATCCTGCTTGGGATGCCTTCGCAAAAGAAAGGTCGCCGAAGTAACCTAAGAAAGTATTAGTAAATCCTCCTCCCTTGAGTAAGTGTTGCTGGCTTCATTTTATTCAGCCTTGCCGGTGATCCTTTTCCAGTAATACCATAATCGATAAGGTGCCAAGCTCATGAACGCACAGATGGCGAAGCCCATGGGATGCCTGAAGGCACCAGCGGTATTAGCCTTTATTTCTCTCCATACCCACCACTTGGCCTTATCCCCTAAATGGTAAAGTTCGTGAGCGGTTACAAATTCTTTGACAAATCCTGGCAGGTCATCTCTAACGTAGGCTACCTGTTTTGAGGGCACGGCGTAGCCAAATCTAGGATAGAGCTGCTCTTTGCTGCAATAAAAGATTTCTGGCATTTTTCCACTCTGAGTATAGGTATCACCGAGTCAATCTACCAGCTTTCAACACTACTTGCAAAAGGGGAAAAAGGTTGCCTCTAAGTTGCAGAATGGGTTAGACTCCAAACAACTTTTCCGGGAATCCCACTTCCCGCTCCAGTAAAAATTGAGGCTTCAGATATGGAAGCCTTTTTTGTTGCCCCAGGTCATAACAACCTTGTCAGGGAGGTACTATGAGCTCGATTCGGACCTATGCTCTGTGGATTATGCAGTTTGCACTATTAGTCCTGGGCAGTACTTTTTCTGGCAGATAACTCTCATGCCTTTTTTGAAAATGCCAGATACCGAACCTTCAACAAACAGGAGATTCAGATCATGGAACAGACAACGGCCACAATTGAAACAAAATTCGGCGAGATCACTTTGAAATTTTTTCCCGAAGTTGCTCCTAACCACGTGAACAGTTTTATCAAATTGGCAAGCGATGGCTTTTACGATGGTACCACCTTTCACAGAATTGTTCCTGGGTTTGTCATCCAAGGGGGTGACCCCAATACAAAGAGCGACGACAGGTCAAGACACGGCATGGGCGGTCCCGGCTTCACCCTGAAGGCAGAATTCAGTAAATTACCTCATAAGAGAGGTAGCCTTTCCATGGCGAGAGCTGCACATCCTGACAGTGCCGGCTCGCAATTCTTCATTTGCGTTGCTGATGCACCATTTCTGGATGGTGAATATACGATCTTCGGTGAGGTCGTCGAGGGGATGGATGTGGTGGACAAGATCGTCTCTCAAGCAAAGGACCAGAGAGACAATCCTATCGAACGGGTCGAGATGAAAGTCAAGGTGGTGGCTCCTAAGGAGAAGCCCTAGGACAGAGGACAAAACAGCTGGCAGCGGGCAACTGGCAGAACGCAGAAATCGGAGGTCGGAAGTCAGAGGTCAGTGGACATGGTTAAAACTGATCTCTGACCTCCGACTTCTGACCTCTATGATAGACGATTTAAACGATTTGACTAATTAACAAATTACCTAATTGACCCTAAGCTGACTTCGCTGGAAGCGAAATAGTGATGGTGCACCCTGGACCGTGGTTGTTGTCCGCTTTGACCGAGCCTCCCATAAGAGTGACAAGTTTATTCACCAAGGCCAGCCCTATGCCGGTTCCCCCGGTGGTTCGGGTGACGTCACTGTCCACCCGATAGAAATCATCGAAAACTTTTTTTAGATCATGACGAGGTATGCCCGGTCCGGTGTCGGATACGCTGATCTTCGCCATATCCGGCTCGGAATAAACCTTGATGGTAATTTCGCGACTGGGCATGGACTTGCCGAACTTCATGCTGTTGTCGATCAGATTGATGAGGATTTGAATCATTGCTTCCCGGTCATACTTGAATGGTGGTAACTCTTCCATTTCCACCTTCAGGCTGAATCCTTCCTGCCGAAGTTTTTCCTGCATGACCTCTTTTACTTCTTGAATGACCTCTTCCAAGGTGCCCTCTCTAAGGTCTAGACGGGTCTGTTGCTTCTCGAATTTGGAAAACTCCAGAACATTGTTTATTAAACGAGACAAACGGGAACTCTCTGACCCCAATATCCTGAAGTACTCTTGCTCCCGCTCTGGGTCACGGGCTATTCCTTGCTCCAGCATTTCTATGTACATTCGAATGTTTGTCAGTGGAGTTTTCAACTCGTGGGTAACTGATGAGACGAATCTGGAACGGCGCTCTGACAAAGCCATCACTCCCCTGGCACTTTGATAGATGGCGAAAAGTCCCATTAGGACAATAAAGGCAAGGACAACCATCATTATGTTCAAAGTGCTCCGGCCCACCGATCTTGGTATGCGGTCGCAAGTGAGGGTTGCCCGGAGGAAAGAGAAGGGGCGGGGAAAGGTCCGTTCAAGGGAGAAGTTAGCATGTTGGACAGTGGCACCAGACTGATGTGAGGTTGTTTCTTCGCCCCGGTCTATTACTGACAAGCGTAGATTGGCAAAGGCCGCCATGGGCTGCCTAGAAAAGTACTCTTCTGCCAGGTGGGCTAGAAACTCGTTTACCAGTAAAACGAACCCCTGGCGAAATATCTGGTTATTAATCACAATACGTCTGAAGATAAAAATCTGCCGGTCATTAATGAAAACGGCTTGCAGGGGGTCCACTTCAACCTGGAGCTTTGCTGAATCCATTAAAGGGGAAGGGGCTGAAGGTCGGATAGGGGCAGCTCCATATCTGCCCTCAGGCACAACCCCTTTATCCTTGATCGGTTCGCCGGATGTGCGAACACCTACTTCAGAGAGGGCCTCCTTCGGTGCCTCTTCTTCGGCTTGTGTCTCTGGTTGTTGCCATCTCTGAGTTGCCGGCTGCTCCTGATCTCTTCGGGCAAGGTTGACCGCCTGGTCGGGCGTGATCTCCTCAACTCGTGATTTTTCCTGACCAAGAGAAGCTCTCGAGCTTTTTTTGGATCGGGAAAGATCAAGATACTTGTCGGCAAAGGTTGAAACTTGTTCTTTCTCCCTCTTTGCCAGTATTTCAGCAGATTTGGCTTCTGCGGGCTCGGCCACCGTAGTTCTTTTTTGATTGAAGATCTTGTTTGCTTCATTTAATTGAGCCACCAGTTGGGTCCGCTCCGGTGGAATGGCTTCGTCACTCTTCAAAAGAGGCGTTTGAAATGATCCATCCGGGTCGTTTTGGAGATAACCGAGAATATAGGCTTTCTTGGAGGGCTGAGAAAGGGGTGAGGGTATAAGGTCCTGGGGAGCAGATATTTCCTGTGAGGGGGCGTAATAGTAGCGGTACTGGTCGACAGGCCTAGCTTCCTCCTCCAGAACAAAAGAGGCAAGCTCTTCCTCCATCTGGTCGAAGAGGGTCACGGCAAAATAGCGAAGCTCTGAGATTTCCTCCTGCTCCAGACTCCAGTAGGTTCGCAGGACGAAATAGCCGAGTGGGATCGACAGGGCCACGCAAAAAATAAGTATTAGTATCTTAAGTTTTTTCAATGTTCAGGCTCCAAACGGTATCCTTCACCCCGGACAGTGAGGATGAAGGGAATATCGTCTATAAGACTGCTGATTTTTTTTCTTAATTTGAGCATGTGGATGTCAACGGTTCGGGTCTCAATGTCCGGGTCTGCATAGTTCCAAACCTCGGTGAGGAGTTCTTTCTTGGAAACAATCTGGTCCCTTTTGCGATGCAAATAAAGAATGATGTCCATCTCTCTTCTCGTCAGCTCTATGACGCGTTCGTTATAAGAGGCTATGAGTGTCTTGCCGTCAAAAAAAATACCATGAGAATTGATCTGCTCATCCCCCAGATTCTTTCCAGCTCTCCTCAGCACTGCCTCAACCCGGACCATCAGTTCTCTGAGTGAGAAGGGTTTACTCACGTAATCGTCTGCGCCGGCCTTGAAACCGCTCACTATGTCGTCCTCTGAGCCTTTAGCTGTAAGGATAATGATTGGCTGATTTGGCTTTTCTTTCCGAATTTGTTTGCAAATACTGAAACCATCCAGGGTAGGAAGCATCACATCCAGGATGATCAAATCGTGTCTCTCTTCCAAAGCCTTCTCCAACCCCTCGCCACCATCTTCCACGCCTGCGGCTTGGTAACCGTTGAACACAAGAACGTCGACAAGCCCCTGGAGGATTGCCGTATCGTCTTCTACCACAAGTATGCTCGCCTTAGGTCTCTTCATCGGGTCCTATTTACCTCATCCAGCAGTAAGCAGTAAGCGGTAAATCGTAAAAACCGTAGAAATCGTAAAAGTCGTCAAGTCGTTAGCTCACAGCTGATAGCTCACAGCTCACAGGAAGATTGTCATCTGTCGTCGACCTCGTGCTGAAAATGATGACCGCGCCATATTTAAGTCGGCGGTTCAACACTATATAGATCTTCGCGATCAGCAGGTGGTGTTGAAGAACAAGATTAAAGCTATGTACCGTCACTGGGGTGTTATTGAGGTAACAGGCCAAGCCGTCTATGGCACCAGCCGTGATGATTATCTGCAAAGGGTGAAGCATCTTCATATTCGCAATCAACTTCATCGTCTCTATTGTCTAATGGATGAAACCGAGTCCATGCAAAAAAGAGCTCTTAAGGCAATGAAGCAACTCGGGCGTAAATATCCTGAGATCAAAGAATTCGAAAAGATGCCTGGCATAGGGGAGATTCTTTCCCATATTTTCGATGCCTTCATTCAAACTCCCCACCGCTTTGCTCATAAGCGTAAACTCTGGCGCTATTGCCGCTTAGGGATCACCGATCGCTCCAGCGACGGTAAACCGCTGGGATTTAAACGGCTGGACAGATCCGGTGTCTCAGAACTCAAAGCCTTGAGCTATCGAGCATGGCTTGGTGCCATGGGAGGCGATAACGAGGTTAGAAAGTTTTACTCACGCTCCTTGCGGCAGACTCTAAGCCATGTCCATGCCAGACTCAATACCCAGCGAAAGATCATTGCCGTCATGTACGGCATGTGGAAAAGAGGAGATGCCTATAGGCCTGAACTGTTCCTGGATTCGCCACAGATGAACGTTGTCTAAAGGAGACAGCACCATTAACTGGACTGAAGTGCGCAGACCAGTCCGGCGGATCCGGGTTGCCGGGTGAGTCTCGATCAATAGACGTCTAGCCACCCCCGATGCTTCGGGGCGACAGGCTCGACCTCTGGATAGGCCCCCGGCCTTTATACCCAATGTGACCCTAGTCATTTTCCTCTCAGGAAAAACAGACTCATATATCTGACTGGAAAGAACACGGCCCGCACTGTCATGTTGATCCGATCACCCGACTGTGTATGCACACTTCATAAGTTAAGTGATGGTCTGCTCCCACATGGCCAAACTTCACGTTTCAACTTATCGTCTCGCCCGTCTCGCTTCTCTATGCTCCATGCTTATTCAATACAAGAATTGTTCCAGGTTGCAAGCAAAAGTTATGTAAAAAAATCCCAGTGTTTATTTGCACTTCTTTGAATTGTGTTTCAGTTTCATTCCGCTACCATGGGAAGTAAGACGCGCGTCACCCAATTTTGAACAGAAAGGAGTAAAACCATGAAAAGGAATAAACTGAAACCGTTAATCTTGGTGGGATGCTTGTTAACCATCACCTGTGCAGCGCTAGTTTATGCTAGCAAAGGAGGTCCATTCCATATATGGTCGCCCCCGGTGATCTCAGGGAAAAACGGCATCGTTACTCTCTCCGGCAATCTCACCCAGAACAAAGTTCTCTATGGTGGAGACGGCACAGCAGCATTGGCACTGACTTTGAGTGCTGATGAAGTTCTAGATCTGGATCTGGGAGAAGCTAACCATGTGGATATGGTGATCGTTCTGGACCGCAGTGGTTCCATGGGCGGCAAAAAGATCGCAGATGCCAAAATGGCCGCCCTGAATCTTCTGTCCAATTTAACTTCAGCTGATCGGTTTGGACTGGTGACCTACTCTGATGGTGTCCAAAGACGGTCGAACTTGATCAAGGTCACACCTGACAACCGCAAACGGCTGGAATCAATCATCAGAAGTATATCAGCCGGCGGAGCAACAAATCTCGGGGCCGGCCTGCAGGAAGGAATTGATCTCCTGCTCTCAGCCCGAAAGATGGGTAACATCCGCAGAGTCATTCTCATTTCAGACGGTCTTGCCAACAGGGGAATTACTGACCCGGTTTCCCTGGGAAACATGGCCACCATTTCTGTGGAAAGTGAGTTTGCTGTCAGTACTGTGGGAGTAGGCTCCGATTTCAACGAGCACTTGATGACCTACATTGCTGACCGTGGTGCAGGTAACTATTACTATTTGGAAAACCCCAACCTCTTTGCTGAGGTATTTCTCAAAGAGTTCAAAATCACCAGAGCTGCAGCTGCAACTTCAGTGGAGGTGCGCATACCACTGAAGGATGGTCTTACGGTTGTAGATGCATCCGGATACCCCATCCAAATCAAAAATGGTCAGGCAGTAATTCAGCCGGGCAATTTGCTCTCCGGTCAGAGCAAAAAGCTTTTTCTTACTCTAAGAGTTCCTACCCACAGGGAGCAAACATTTGAAATAAAGGGAATCAATGCTCGCTACAGGTACGAGGGGAAACCCTATGAGGTTAGCCTGGCTGAGGGATTCCAGCTCGCCTGTGTGAAAGATCAGCAGCAGGTCTATGGATCAATCGATAAAAACGAATGGGAAGAGAAGGTGCTCAAGGATGACTTCAACAAACTCAGAGAGGAAGTGGCGGCTGAGATCAAAAAGGGTAAGCAGGATCAGGCCATGAAACGAATTGATGAGTACTACAAGGAACAACAGTCGGTCAATGCGGTGGTTGCTTCGCCCAAGGTGGCTACCAGCCTGGAAAGAGACCTCGAGGAGCTTCGTGGAGTGGTAAATGAGACCTTCCAGGGAGAGCCCCAGGAGGTGGAGATTAAACAAAAGAAAAACTCCAAGTCCCTCCAGTACGAAGGCTACAGGGGAAGAAGGAGTAAGAGTGACTAGGCACTATGCACTAAGCACTAGGCACCGAACCGAAGGAGATAAACAACCAAAAAGTTTCCAACCGCAGAGAGATATTTGCAGTGCGCATGGTGTCAACGCTATGCGCTCTGCGCTCTGACGAAAAGGAGGAAAAAATGGGCATCATGACGAGATTTATGAGGTTATGCAAGGCAGATATTCACGGTGTTATGGATCAACTGGAGGACAAGGGCCTTCTTCTCAAGCAATACCTCAGGGACATGGAGGAGGAGCTTGGTCAAAAAGAGGCCAGACTGAGAAAACTGGTAGTGTCCAGGGATAAACTTCAACAGGATTGTGACAAGTATTCGGGCGAATGTAAAAAACTGGATGCAGATATCGAATCTGCCCTCAAAAAGGGCAAGGATGACATTGCTCGCCTGCTCATCAAGAAGCTCAAACCCATGACCTCTCACCGGGATGAACTCACTCGTCACATTCAGAATCTGGGTAGGGAGATAACCCAGTTTCACGGACTGATTGAAGAGCAACGCCTCCAATATGAACAACTCGAGCTCAGGGCAAAGGAATACTTCCATAGGGAAGAGCGAGAAAAATGGGAAATGACCATAGCCTCAACCATTCCTTCTCCTCCGTCCGGGGAGCCAAGCGAAGAAGAGGTTGAACTGGAGTTGCTCAAACGCAAGGAAGCAGTCAAGGGAGGTGAATAGCAATGAATATATCAAGGAGACCAATGTTTACAACCATCATCTATGGATTACTGGCAGGCACGTCCTTCATCCCGATGGTAATGGTGATGAGTAGCCTTCTCCATTGGACTGCGGCCTTCAGGTTAACAATCTGGCTTGTCCTGGCTGGATACCTGGTTATTCTGACCAGGTGGGGAAGGGTAAGCTTGCTTTCTATACTGTTTCCACTCCTGCTTCTGCTACTCCTGGTGTTTTGGGGAGACACAAATAGCGCTTTCCTCTTTCTGGCGCTGGGAGTTCTCAGCTGGGTGCGAAGCGGTATTTGCTTCCAGGGAGGTTTGCTGAAGTCACTTGTTACTGAAGTTGCCCTCTCCCTTGGAGCGGGAGCGCTGGTGGTCTTTTTCACCCCCCATTCCACCATAACCTGGGGAGTGGCGGTGTGGATGTTCTTTCTGGTCCAGTCTGTCTATTTTGTTGTTTTCGCCGATTTTGGGGAGAAACAAGAGGAACAAATGGAACTTGATCCTTTCCACCAGGCCAGAACCCGAGCAGAGAGAATATTGTCAACAGGATCTTAGTGATGAATTCAATCTTTGTTCGCTCAATCGGCAAGTCCGGCAGGCAGCTTGCAGCTAGCAG